>NZ_LS483470.1:1112500-2312500 GCF_900478135.1 Leminorella richardii | reverse complement strand
GATTCTTATCGCCACACTTTCATTTATTCGCAATCTGCTGTTCTCTTTTTCAAAATGGCGACACTGGTTTAAGTCTTATATAAAAAAGCTGTGGGACATCTTTTGGGGAATGGGATAACGAAGATAAGAACACTAAATAAGGTCTCGTCAGGCGCGCAAAAAGAGTCTCAGGCCCATTTTGCGCAGTTCCCCTTAATCACTGTCTGGCCTTAAGCGATTGGAGCCGCGTATAATTATGTCTTAATTAACTAAGGCGCTTTCGAACTCTCAATAAAGGCTGATGGCCTTTTAGCCCCGATAGGAAATATTTAGCGTGTATAACGTCAACGGACTTCTCTTTTCCTTCCTGTTTCTGTTTTGTACTTCAGTCTGGTCTCAGGGCAGCTTAACAAGCGAGCGTATTGCTCAACTGCCAAACGAAGAGCTAACGACGCTAGCCGAGAAAGGCAATGCCGAGGCTCAGTATCAGCTGGGTCATAATCTGTACTCCTCCCGTGAAAAAGATCCCGCAGAGAAGTGGTTAAGGCTGGCGGCGAAGCAGGGCAACGTTAACGCGATGCTTTTACTCAGCGATTCCTATTACTCACCTACCTCAAAAGACAAACATTACTGGTACGAAACCATGGCAATGCAGAAGGATACCCAAGGCATGCTGTTTAACGCTATCCAGTATGAACAAGAGAAGGATGACAGGCAGGCCTATGTTTGGTATCTCCTCGCTAACCGCGTTCTGTCTATGAGGTTTACTTCCTGCAAGTGGAGCGCCCCGGAGTGCTATGACCTCACCTATCAGGGGATGGTAGAAAAGCTTGCTGAACGTCTGAGCGACGAAGACAAAAAAGCAGCGAAGCTAGATGCAGATATGATTTATCAGAAAATATTCAATAAATAAGTACTCTACAGGAAGGCTGAAATGGACATCACCAAGTACCTTATCCAGCAGGACGGAACGACCAATAAGTTCTGGCATATTGAGACTCACGGTCATATACAAACCATCCACTGGGGCAGAATAGATACCAAAGGCCGCATGGCAGAAAAAGAGTTTGATGACTCAGAAAGCTGCCAAATGGACTCAGAAAAGCTGATTGCCCAAAAGCTAAGAAAAGGGTATGTGGAAGCTGCCAATGCTCAAGCAGTGCCTGAAAAGCGTGAATTAACGGAAGAAGAGCAGGGGGAAGCTCTCTTCTGGGATGCCATCAATAGATCTAACAAGTGGAAGAAAGCCCATTGGTCAGAATACGACATTGACGAGCATCTTGAAAACCTCACTGCACTGCTGGCCAAAAAGAGTAAAGAGTCGCTTATTCTTTTTGAGCGTCATCTGCAAATTAACCTCCATCGGCTCTATACGGCGCACATCGCCGAGCTCAGCATTATTTTAGAAAACAGATTCACAATAGACGATGGGGCGATAACCTTTGACGACTATATTTCCGAAGACGGTTTTATCTATTTCAGATGCTGGCTACTGCTCAAAGGCAAGGGCTTTTTTGACGAGATTTCTCAGGATATAAACGCCTTTATCAACGGTAAGTACTCTTTTAATATCGGTGACTCATGGGCCGAAGGGCTGCTTTACGTCGCCGATGATGCCTATTCGGAAAACAACGATAATCAGGACAACTCCGAAATTCGCGATGCCGTTGGCGAGATGAAGGACGTTATCAACTACGACGCTATGGAGCGGGTTATGGACAGAGAACCTATGACGGGCAGCGAGCTGCAAAAAGCCTACCCTAGGCTGGTCGCTGAAATTGTAGCGATTCGGTAGTTAATGAAAAAAGGAGCCATTAATGACTGCTGAAGAGTTTGTAAAAGAGTTTTGGCTGCTGAAAGAGTCAGACGTTAATGGAGCATTGGATTTTAATAACCAGCGGCTTACGTCACGATTGGTTGAGAATATGGGGTTGACTGATGTTCAACATCAGCAGTTAAGAGAAGTATTGGATGCAGTATTAACCGATACACTTTATACCATACTGCTGGGGCTTGACGGCGAAACGCATATTGGTGAGCACCAAATTTCATATCGAATTCATGATGAAGATAATAACGAAATTACCGGTGGAAATATTGAAGCCTACGCGTATGAATATTTCCATGAAAAAGGGTGCAGTTAAACGGGGTATCGAAAATCAATGAAACAAAAACCCTGGAGTAAACTGCAAAAAGCGCTCTATCTCTTGATTTCACCGGACGTCGATTTCCAAATCCACTGCACGGCTTACCCCATGCGCAGCCAAAGCGGTAGCACCAGTCTGCCGCGCTATTGGATTACGCTGGATAAAGAAATTATCTGGGACTACCCAAAGGACTTTGTTACTGAAGGCGGGATAATTAAAAACTATGGTGGTGAAGTGAGCCGTTATTATCCCTACCTGACGGACGTTTATGATATTTCTAATCTTATACGGGAATACATCGATACGCCTAAAGAGCAGCTGCTTAATAAACAATTTATTCATGATAAATGGGGATTAATAAATATCCTCAGGGCGGCTGACCGAAGAGTTGGGGCAAGGCGCTTGGATATTCTTCGCCGAAAGACGCACAACGTCGCCGCAGTTAGGGGGATTATGCGGCGACGGGAAAAGCAGACAGAGGCGTAACGCTAGTCGCTTAATTCAACGATAGAGCTCCAAAACACGCTGTTAATATTGCTCATCACTTCATAATAGCGGGCGTTTTCAGCCGATTTTGTTTTGGGATTTTTCCATTTAGCGCGTTCTTGCTGTTCAAACTGCTCCATTAAGTCCTTTTGCTTACTGGCTGAATCTGCGTGGATGAACTGATGATAAATTTTTAACGCATCGGAGAGATTCTGCTGAAGTTCCGGTTCGGTAGCGTTATAGGACAGTTCCGGTTTTTTATAGGCGGATTCGCGAATGTGCGTGCGGCGGCTATAGTCTTCGGAAGGCGAGAAGTCGGTATTGTAGTAATGGATAAAGTCGTTGACCCTGAAAAGCTTTGTTTTATAAGTGTCTTTGCTGCTAGCGTAAACGGTTTCGGGCAGGGATTCCGTTGGGCCAAAACTCCAGTTTTTAATATGGCTGTCGATAAACAGCTCATTGCCTAAGTCGGTAAACGGTCCGGTAAATTCTTCACCGTTGATTTTTAATACATGCACTTCACCGTTTTCAGTAAAGGGCTGTGTGCCATCGGCCAAATATTTCTGTACGACATAAACGTAGCGGGTTCGAGTTGGATTAATAATTCCCGAGCGTTCGGAATTACCATAAGCGCAAAGCACGCTGAATTTAACGGTTTCCCCAGTTGATAAAGTGAGGCTATGAGGACCGGCGCTCAGCGTTACGTTCTGCATTTCTCCGGCGGGAACAGTGTACTCTTTATTATCAATGGAAACAGACAGTGGCTTATCTGTCGGGTTGTCTATAGAGAACTCTTTACTGCCGCCAAAACATCCTGCTAAGCCAATTGCAGCAATAAAAACCAGCGCTTTTTTAAACATAAAACAGTCCCTTTCAGTATCGATAAATAATAGATAAATAATAGATAAATAACAGATAAATAATATCACTTGAAACTAGTTGTGTAATTATTTATGAAAAGGGCTCGGGCTTAATGCTGTTTAAACAGAGAGCTTAAGTAGGAGCTCAAACGGGCAGTCTGGTTTCATTAAAAGAAAAACCATCAAAACATATAACACTCAGTAGAGTGCTATATAGGATTTACACGGTAGGAAAATAGGGTGCCAGCTTAGCTGAGGCGGTTCAACTGCCCGAGGATATCATCATGTATCTGCTTATGTGTAATTCGGGTGACACCAAGACGCTTTTTCAGCTCGTTGCCCATTATCCTGAGGGTCATACGGTTAACTTCTGACTTTTGTTTATCCACTTTGAGTAAATGGTAATCCAGTTCATAGTCCTCAGAAAAATTAACGAAGTCGTTGTCGCTAAGTCCCATCCCGAACGCTCCTTTATAGCGTGTCACATCGATTTAACATGTATAGCCCTTGAAAAGCGTGATTTCCAATGAAATGTGTCAAATAATCAACATTATGTTGAATTTGTGACCTGCATTCGCTTCCTGAGCGTAAAGAGTTCTTGTAAGCAAAAGGGAACAAGATTTCTATGAAAAGGTGAGAAGGGCAGCTATTCCCGGTTGTTTCCCCCTATCTACCTGTTGTAGGCTGTACAATTGCGCGTGAAACGAAGAACAAGTAAACAAACGTACCGGATGGGGTCAAAGAAGGATAATCATGAACTATCAGAACGACGACGTTAGAATTAAAGAGATTAATGAGCTATTGCCTCCGGTAGCGCTGTTGGAAAAATATCCCGCAACAGAGAGAGCGGCAGCGACAGTAGCCAGTGCGCGCGAGTCGATTCATAACATTCTTGCCGGGGAAGACGACCGCCTACTGGTGATTATCGGCCCCTGCTCAATTCACGATATCGACGCGGCGTTAGAGTACGCAGGTCGCCTGAACGAAGTGCGTAAGCGCCTGAGTAAAGATCTGGAAATCGTGATGCGGGTTTATTTTGAAAAGCCGCGTACAACGGTTGGCTGGAAAGGGCTGATTAACGATCCATACCTGAATCACAGCTATCAGATTAACGACGGCCTGCGCATTGCCCGCAAGCTGCTGTTGGACATCAACGACGGCGGGTTGCCAACGGCGGGGGAGTTTTTGGACATGATCTCCCCTCAGTACATGGCTGACCTGATGAGCTGGGGCGCAATCGGTGCGCGCACGACGGAATCTCAAGTTCACCGTGAGCTGGCCTCTGGTCTTTCCTGCCCTGTTGGATTTAAAAACGGTACCGACGGCACTATTAAAGTGGCTATCGATGCGATTAACGCCGCGAGCTCACCGCACTGTTTTCTGTCTGTTACCAAGTATGGCCACTCTGCGATTGTAAATACTCGCGGTAACCACGACTGTCACATTATTCTGCGCGGCGGCAAACAGCCGAACTACAGCGCTGCGGACGTTGCAGCAGTAAAAGAGACGCTAAACAAGGCAAAGCTGCCGCAGAACGTTATGATCGATTTCAGCCACGCTAACAGCTGCAAGCAGTTCCACAAGCAGATGGAAGTGTGTGAGAGCGTCTGTCAGCAAATCGCTGGTGGAGACACAGCTATTACCGGCGTCATGGTGGAAAGCCATCTGGTGGAAGGGGCTCAAAACCTCGACGGCGACAGCCCTCTGGTATACGGCCAGAGCGTTACCGACGCCTGTATTGGTTGGGAAGATACCGAACTGCTGCTGCAAAATCTGGCTTATGCTGTGCGGGCACGCCGCGATAATCATCACGAAGAGTAAGCATAGCGCGATGAGAAAAGAGAACGGGAGCGAATATCGCTCCCGTTTTTTTACAGTATTGGCTACTTTGCCTTGCCCTGATTGGCGACAGCTGCTGCCTTGGCGGCAATCTCATCAGCGTCGCCCAGATAGTAGCGTTTTATCGGCTTCATGCTGTCATCAAATTCGTAAACCAGCGGTACGCCAGTAGGAATATTGAGCTCCAGAATCTCTTCTTCACTCAGGTTATCCAGATACTTCACCAGTGCGCGCAGCGAGTTGCCGTGGGCAGCGATAATCACTCGTTCTCCGGTAGTGATTCGCGGCAGAATAACGTCGTTCCAGTAGGGGATCACGCGCTCAATGGTGGTGGCCAGGCTTTCTGTTACCGGCAGCTCTGAGGGGGAAAGAGAGGCATAGCGGCGATCGTGCCCGGGATAGCGTTCATCCTCTTTTGTGAGTTCAGGAGGGGTAATGGCAAATCCGCGGCGCCACAGCTTAACCTGTTCATCGCCGTACTTTTGGGCGGTTTCGGCCTTATTCAGTCCCTGAAGCGCACCGTAGTGGCGCTCGTTAAGCTTCCAGGATTTCTCTACCGGTAGCCATTGGGTATCCATCTTGTCCAGAATGCCCCAGAGGGTGTGGATGGCACGCTTCAGGACAGAGGTATAGGCAAAGTCGAATACAAAGCCTTCTGCTTTTAGCAGCTCTCCAGCCTGTGCCGCTTCATCGCGCCCCTTGTCGGACAAATCGACGTCAGTCCAGCCGGTAAAGCGGTTTTCTTTATTCCACTCGCTTTCACCGTGCCTGACGAGAACCAGTTTCTTAACCGCCATAGTGTGCTCCTTACAGAAATGCCTTATTGATAATAATTATCATTATACTCTAATGGTCATAAATGCAAACCGACAGATTAAGGATAGTCGAAATCATCAGGAGGGAGGGGGGAACCCGGCTCCTGAAAGAGCCGGGAAAAAGCTATTTGAGAACGGTAAACTGATAGGCAGTCATTGAATGATAAGTGTCTCCCGGCGTGAGCCAGCAGTCTGGCTGTGGCCATTCAGGGTGATTAGGACTATCCGGTAGAAATTCGCTCTCTAGCGCCAGCCCGGCAAAGCGACCGTATTCTCCCCCGTCTCGTGATGGAGTACCTGCCAGAAAGTTACCGCTGTAAAACTGAAGGGCAGGCTTACTGGTGTAGACATTCATCATGACGCGTTCGTCAGAAGACCACAGCGTAGCGGCAGGGGACTGACCGTCACGACAGTGTTCTGACAGCAGATAGGCGTGATCGTAGCCGCCGACGCAGCGCTGCCCATCGTCAGAGAGAAGATCCTGGCCAACTCGCTTGGGCTGGCGGAAATCCATACCACCGATGCTTACAGGGGTTAACGCTGCATTGGGAATACCTTCACGGTCAACGGGTAGAAAGGATTCGGCGTTAATAAAGAGCCGGTGATCCAGGCAATCGGTGCTGTTGTCATCAAGATTAAAGTAGGCGTGATTAGTAAAGTTGACGGGGCAGAGGCGATCGACGTCAGCGACGTAGCGAATCTCAACCCGTCCCTCGTTGGTCAGGGTATAGGTCACTTTTACCGCCAGATTGCCGGGAAAGCCGTTATCGCCGTCCGGAGAACGGAGGCTGAACGTCACGCTTTGCTCATCGCGAGCGACTATCGCCCATCGCCGCCTATCTGGCCCATTGGCACCGCCATGCAGCTGATGCTCGCCCTGATTGGGGACTAGCTTGATGGTATGACTCCTCTGAGTCAGCTGCGAAAACGCGATGCGATTAGCATATCGCCCCACTGTCGCACCTAAATAGGCCGTCTGGCGTAAATAGTCCTGAGGGGAGTGGCAGCCCAGCAGCGTTTCTCTCATTTGCCCATCTCCCATAGGGACCTCGCAGGAAAGCCAGGTGGCTCCCCAGTCCATGAGGGAAATCCGCATGCCCTGAGCATTAGTGAGGGTCAGAACGGTAAAAGGCGCGCCGTCTGGAGCGAGAGAAGGGTGCGTGGTTAACATAGACTGGCTCCTGCCGAAGCGCGGCACAAATAAACAGTTTCGCTGATGCCGGTGCGGGCGTGGTACTGCTCGCTCACGGCACGCCTGACGGCATCAATGCAGGGTTCCGGAACCAGCGCAACAGCACAGCCGCCGAAGCCTCCGCCCGTCATGCGAACGCCGCCGATCTCGCCAATGACGGGCTGAATGATGTCGACCAGCGCATCAATGGGGGGAACGGTGATTTCAAAGTCATCGCGCATGGAAGCGTGGGATGCCGCCATCAGTTTTCCTAAGGTGACCCAGTCACTTTTTTCCAGCGCGTCAGCGGCAGCCAGCGTTCTGGTGTTTTCGGTGATGACGTGATGGGCGCGACGAAACGCCAGCGGATCCAGCTCGCCCTGTGACTGCATGAGCTGCTCTAATGTGACGTCTCGCAGACTATCAGCACCGAAGAAGCGCGCTGCCGTTTCGCACTGGGCTCTGCGTAGATTGTATTCACTGCCAACCAGACCACGCTTGACGTTAGAGTTGATAATCATCACGGCCATTTCTGACGGCATAGACACTGCCCGCGTTTGCAGGCTTCGGCAGTCAATAAGCAGCGCGTGATCCTTTTGGCCGAGCGCCGAGATAAGCTGATCCATAATGCCGCACTGGCAGCCGACAAATTCGTTTTCCGCCTGCTGGCCGTTCAGCGCCAGCGCAGTGCCGTCAAGAGGAAGATGGTACAGTGCCTGAAAAGCTTTGCCGACAGCGATCTCCAGCGAGGCTGACGAGCTAAGCCCGGCACCTTGTGGAACGTTACCGCTGATCACTAAGTCGGCGCCGCCGAGCTCTGGAAATCGCTTTTGCAGGTAGAGCACAACGCCGCGCACGTAGTTCGCCCACATCATGTTGGCATGCGGCACGATAGGCTGGTGAAGAGAAAAGCTGTCATGCTGGTTTTGGTAGTCAACCGCTACAACGCGAACAGTACCGTCACTGCGGGCAGCTGCGCTGATAACAGTTTGGTAGTCGATAGCACAGGGCAACACAAAGCCGCCGTTGTAGTCAGTATGCTCGCCAATAAGGTTAACACGCCCGGGTGCCTGTACGCTCAGGGTGGGAGAACTGCCGAAGGTGTTTTGAAACAGGGACTGGGTTTGGGCAAGCAGTGAGGTCATGAAAGGCTCCAGATTCACTATAGTTCACTCAGTGTATCATTAAAAATTACGCCATTCTTTGCTTGAGTTAACGGAATACCAGGGCAAATCTTGCTGAGATGTAGGGGAAAACGCCTGTGGAATAAGAAGCGGGCCGTAGGAGCCCGCTTTGCGAGAAGGTTAACGTAAGGTGCTAGATTACCCCGCCAGCGCGCGCGGGAAGAGTACGTTATTTTCCAGACTGATATGGGTCATCAGGTCGTCTGTTAACTCATTGATGCCGTTATAAAGGGCTTTCCACGTGGTGCAGGCTTCCTGCGGCGGCGTCACGTTATGAGTGACGTGTCGGATGACTTCCAGCAGTTCTCCGGCTTCGTCATGTTCACTTTCCATAACGGAAATCGGGCCTGAGGCCTGGCTGCCCATGCCCTGTTTGATCATCGGGAACAGGATGTGCTCTTCTTTCATCATGTGGCTGCTCAACTCGTCGTTGAGCATGGTGAGGTATTTGGCTAGCCCGCGCGGTGCGTTAGGGCTATCGGCATAAACGCGTTCAACCTTAGTGGCCTGCAAAATCAGCTCAGGGAGCTGTTCGCGATGGCGATCGTGATAGCGAATGATAATATGGTCGATGATTTCCCCCAGCGGTGCTGTTTGCCAGTCTTTTTCCGGCGTTTCTACGGAGAGAGCGGTTAGTTCCGCTTCAATAGTATCGAGATCCAGCTCTTTCTTAGTGGCGGCGCGCTGCAGCGTTTGTTTACCGCCACAGCAAAAGTCGAGGCCGTATTTGCGAAATAGCGCAGAAGCGCGGGGAATACTCAGTGCCAGTTCACCCAAGGGACGATCGCGGAAAGCCATAGCTAATACCTCTTTCTATAAAATATAAAATGTATTTTAAATGCATCTTTAATAAAAAACATACCCCATTTGGGGAGGAGAGGCTATTTATATCGATAGAGTGTGTGTTCCGACCCTAAGGCAGGAACGTAGCAGACATCAGGCTTCGTGATAGTGAACGTCGCTTACGGCTCTTAAGCGCTCGGCAGCCTGTTCAGGCGTCAGATCGCGCTGGGTTTCTGCCAGCATTTCATAACCCACCATAAACTTACGCACGCTGGCGGAGCGCAGCAGAGGAGGATAAAAGTGTGCATGCAGATGCCAGTGTTCGTTATCTTCTCCGTTAAACGGAGCCCCGTGCCAGCCCATTGAATAGGGGAAAGCGCAGGTAAACAGGTTGTCATAGCGGCTGGTTAGTTTTTTCAGCGCAACAGCCAGATCGCGGCTTTGTTCTGGCGTCAGATCTGTCATTTGGCGAACGTGGCTTTTTGGTAACAGCAGCGTCTCAAAGGGCCAGGCCGCCCAGTAGGGAACAACCGCTAGCCAGTGGGCAGTTTCAACAACGGTGCGGCTACCGTCTGCTAGCTCGCGGCTAACATAGTCAACCAGCATCGGCGAGCCGTGGCGCGTCAGCCAGTCTCGCTGCTGTCGGTCTTCCTGCTCGGCTTCGTTGGGTAAAAAGTCGTTGGCCCAAATTTGCCCGTGAGGGTGAGGGTTTGAACACCCCATCGCCGCACCTTTATTTTCGAAAATCTGGATCCAGGGATAGTTTGCACCTAGCTCGGTCATCTGCTGCTGCCAAGTAGTGATTACCTCTTCCAGTGCGGGAAGAGAAAGCTCCGGCAGCGTTTTACCGTGATCGGGAGAAAAGCAGATCACCCGGCTAGTGCCGCGAACGCTTTGAGCGCGGAAAAGGGGATCGTTAGACTCGCCAGAGGCGGGCGTATCCGGCATCAGAGCGGCAAAGTCGTTGGTGAAAACGTAGGTGCCGCGATAGTCGGGATTCACGTCCCCAGTAACGCGGGTATTGCCCGCACACAGATAGCAAGAAGGATCGTATGACGGCCGCTGTTGAACCTCTGCTAGCTCCTGTTGCCCCTGCCACGGGCGCTTTGCCCGATGCGGAGATACCAGAACCCACCGATCAATGAGCGGGTTGTAGCGGCGGTGAGGGTGGTCCAGCGGTTTAAACTCGCCTTCTGCGTCATCATTCATCGGGATAGCCCTGTGGATTGGTGGATTGCCAGCGCCAGGTGTCGGCGCACATTTCATCCAGAGTGTGTTTTACCCGCCAGCCGAGCTCTGTAGCGGTTTTATCCGCATCGGCATAAAAACAGGCGATATCGCCCGAGCGACGAGGTGCAAAACGGTAAGGGATTGGCTGGCCGTAGGCGCGGCTAAAGGCGTTAACCACGTCCAGCACGCTGTAGCCTTTCCCGGCGCCAAGGTTATAAACGTGTGTGCCCGGCTTATTGCTCAGTGCGTTAAGAGCAACCACATGACCGTCGGCGACGTCCACAACGTGTATGTAGTCGCGCACGCAGGTGCCATCGGGGGTAGGGTAGTCGTTGCCGAAAATGGACAGGTATTCTCGACGACCCACGGCGACTTGAGCGATAAACGGCATCAGATTGTTAGGAATGCCCTGAGGGTCTTCCCCCATCAGGCCGGAGGGGTGAGCACCGACCGGATTAAAATAGCGAAGCAGGGCGATACTCCAGTCCGGCTCTGCTTTTTGCAGGTCTTTGAGGCACTGTTCCACCATCAGCTTGCTTTGGCCGTAGGGGCTGGTGGGCTGACCTGCGGGCATGTCTTCAGTATAGGGTACTGTCGGCTGCTCGCCGTAAACCGTCGCCGACGAGCTGAAAATGAAATTCTTGACCCCGGCGCGGCGCATGGCGCTAACCAAAGTAAGTGTGCCGTGAATATTGTTTTCATAGTATTCCAACGGCTTTTGCACTGACTCACCGACGGCCTTAAGGGCTGCAAAGTGAATAACGGTGTCAATGGAATGGGCGGCGAAAACACTGTCCAGCAGTGCCGGGTCGCGCACGTCGCCTGGGTAAAAGGCAGGCGTTTTCCCTGTTAGCTGAGCGATGCGCCGCAGCACGCTTCGCTTGCTGTTGCACAGGTTATCAATAATAACGGGCGTATGTCCCGCCTCAAGCAACTGTACACAAGTGTGGCTGCCGATATAGCCCAAACCGCCGGTAATCAATACGTTCATTCATCAACATTCCAAAAAGTAAAATCGGCGTAATCATAGCACAGCCGTCTAAAGGGAAAGTGATGAAGATTAAAAAGTCACGATATGGTGTTTGGAGTGATAGACAGAGGAATCAATGAGATATCAAAAAGAAAACGCCCGCAGGAAGCGGGCGTTGAGGGCGGTTAGCGGTGCAGCCAGCCCTTGGTAGCCGATTTGCTTTTGGTCTTGATACTGTTGGGCGGGGTCACGAACAGATAGTCGATCGCATTATCAAGGCCAATTGCCTTGTAGCCATCCAGCTCAAAGTCGTATGGGTTTTTGCTGGTATTGCCGTAAATAACCGTTTCAAAAACCAGACGGCGGCTGCCGTTGTTTACAAGCCATGACTTATCGATTTTCTTTTCCGGTACCAGTCGAATGCTAGAGCCGTTTACCAGGGTAAAGTCGCTGGACATAATCAGGCCGTATTCGTCAACGCTGTTATCGTCAGTCACGATATAAACGTGATTGACGCAGAACATGTAAACGCCCGCCAGAGCAGCCAGCGCCAGTGCGGGTGCGCCTTTTTTCAGCATATTGCTTTTGCGGAAAACGATAAACAGGGCAATAGCGACAACGGCGGCAACAGAACCGAAGATGATATAGATGGTATTAATAGGAAACATAGAAAACGTTTAATCCCTTAAAGTAGCCAATGACAAAGTCTTAATCATGCAGTGAACCGTCAGTAGTCACCTTGACTGACTAAGAGGCTTGGTTTTCCTTAACGCGTTCGGCAACAATTGTAGCAGCTTGATGGAAAGCGCCAAAATACACATGGAAAAAACGCATCTAATCCCACGGGCTTTCTTAATTGCAAAGCTATTGGCTAAACCATGCATCACTGGTAGTGATTTCTGCCATAGGTTTTAACATATCCATACTCTGCTGGTGAAGTGTGAGAGTCGCCGCAGCGCAGAGATCTTCTAATACTGTGACGCGAAAACCCAGATCGTGCGCCTGACGGGCAGTGCTCTGAATCGCCATCACTGAGCTAACGCCGGCTAGCAGAATATGGTCGTAGCCTCTGTCCTGTAACCACTGATTAAGCGTGTTACCGGCAAAGGCCGATACGGCCTTTTTCACCACCACTTCATCCTGCGGTAGAACCTCAAGTTCAGCGACCCAGTTGCAGCCCGCTTCGCTTAGGCGCAGAGCGCCGTTTTGTTTAGCGGCGTTGAACATTGGAGAAAAGGGCGGAATATCGCTGTAGTCGTCGGCAAAGCCGACTTTCACCCAAACCACCGGAATACCCTTGGCTCGCGCACAGGCGGCAGCAAGGTTGGCTTTTGCGACAACGTCACGCTGGCGGGTTTGTTCGGCGCTGGCGTTTGAGTGACCGTTTTCACCGATAATTTCATTAATCAGGTCAATCACAATCAGTGCACTGTTCATTATCTTATCCTCTGCCAGTTAAGGGGAACGTCGTTGAGTATAGGTTAACGTTCACCGCTCTGCCGTTGCTCAATGCCGTAAGCATAGCTATTGCCCGTTGGAATAAAACTCAAACGATGAGTAATGCATGCGGGCGCGTCTTCAGCATGGTGAGAGACAAACAGCAGCTGGCTTTTTCCACCCTGCATCAGCACGTCGATCCAGCGGCGCACCAGCTGGCGGTTAAGAGGGTCGAGCCCTTGCAGAGGTTCATCTAGAATCAGCAGATGAGGGTGTTTGACCAGCGCCCGAGCGATCAGCGCTAGCCGCTGCTGCCCCCAAGAGAGGGCGTGAAACGGCCCGTCGGCAATGGCGTCAAACCCCAGTAGGGTGAGCCACTGCTGCGTCAGCTTTTGCTGTGCGTCTGACGTGGCCTGATAGATGCCTATGGAGTCAAGATAGCCAGATAGGATCACATTACGAACGCTGGTGCTGACGCGATAGTCCTGATGCAGACTGCTGCTGACATAGCCGATGTGTTTTTTAATATCCCAAACGGTTTCTCCGCTGCCGCGGCGGCGACCAAACAGCGTCAAATCGTTACTGTACCCCTGCGGATGATCCCCTGTGATCAGGCTAAGCAGCGTTGACTTGCCCGCGCCGTTAGGGCCGACAATCTGCCAGTGCTCCCCTTGGTGTACTCGCCAGTTAAGTCCGTTAATAATCGGCCGATCGCTGTAGGTAACAACGCCGTTATTAAGCACAATCAGCGGCGTGTCGGCCATCAGCGGAGATGTCTCTTTACTCTCGGGAGGAGGAATCGAAACGCCGGAAAGGCGTTCGGTTTGCGCCAGCTGTTCAACCAGCGCTTCGGCAAGAATTTCATCTCGGGAACCGGTACGTACCAGATGACAGTCCGCCAGAATGCCGACGTGGCTGACAAAGTCAGGAATTTCATCAAAGCGGTTAAGCACCAGAATCAGAGTAATTCCTTCACCAGACAGGGACGCCAGAAGTTCTGCCAGCTGATGGCGAGAGGCGACGTCCAGTCCGTCAAAAGGCTCATCCAGAATCAGGAGGTCTGGCGAGGAGATCAGCGCCTGACACAGCAGCGTTTTGCGCGTTTCCCCAGTGGAAAGGTATTTAAAACGTCGACTGAGCAGGTGGGCAATGCCGAACGTTTCAGCAAGTCTCTGGCATTCGGCGTCATCACGATGGTGCATCTGAATGATGTCAGCGGTTGTTCGACCGGTGTCGTCTTCACCCTCGCTCAACAGGTCGGTATTGTTGCGCTGCCACTCTTCGTTGAGCAGCTTTTGCAGCTGTTCAAACGAAAGGCGAACGATGCGGCTAAAGTCAGTTTCTCTAGAGCCGTTGAGCTGAATAAGTTCGTCAGAAAGCGCGCGAGCCAGAGCCGATTTACCGCTGCCGTTACTGCCGACAAACGCCCAGCTTTCCCCTTCGTTAATTGCGAGTGCCGGTAAGGACAGAGTTTTGGTGTCGCTTAGCCGAAAGTTCCCCTCTGAGACAGTGAGCTGCTTCATGATATGACCTTTCCTGATGATGCCGCCGTGCGGTGATGACTGTAAGTGTAATTTTTAGAAAGAGAGATCTTTCATCATGTCAAACCCATTGTGAAAACGCAGCAACATAACGTGCTGCGCTCAGGGAGTGATTGAATGAGAACAATGAAAGGGCGCTTTACTGAGCGCCCGTTTAACAGAGCGTGGCGATAATCACGCTTTCTGCATGGAACGTGGCCCAGAGTGTTTGGCCTTCTGTGAGCTCCAGCGCTTTTGCCTGTGAAGGAGTAACGGTAGAGCACAGCGTTTCACCGCCTTCAAGGGTGAGCAGCACTTCCACGCGCTGCTCGCTTGGCGTAATTGACGCAACTCGCCCAGATAAACAGTTATCTTCGCCTTTGACTTCAGCGTTGTGGAGTTCAATCAGTGGGGCTTTTATCAGCGCTAGCACCTCTTTCCCCTGTACTAGACCCAGTCTTTTAATGCTCTGGTTTGTCAGGGAGGCATACAGGCGCGTTTTCCCATCGGCTAACAGCACCTGAATGTACCCCGGCGGTACGGTAGATTCGGCCGGTAGCACAGTGCTGAAGAACTGGTTGCGGGCGCTAGTTTGCAGCGAGAAGCGAGCAATGGCGCCCAGCAGGCTATCTAGAGGAATATCGTCATCGTGCAGCGCATCAAACGCCTTTTGCTGAATTTTCTCCAGCAGGCCATAAAGCTGAAGCAGGCGCTTGCCGTAGGCGGTTAAATGTGCGCCGCCGCCGCCTTTTCCGCCGGTAGCGCGTTCCACCAACAGGCGATCGGTCAACTGATTCATTTCGTTCACCGCATCCCAGGCGCTCTTATAGCTAATGCCTGCCTGCTTGGCGCCTTGGCTTATTGACCCTGTGATATCGATTTGTTTGAGAAGAGCAATGCGTTTAGGGTCGGCGAACAGCTGTCCCTGCAGCTTAAAGGTCAATAATAATTCAGCATTCATGAGGCGAAGACCGTATAGATTTAAGGGGATAATTGACTACCTTGCCATAGGCGAGAGGCGCAAACAAGTGAACCGACGCCAAGGAAAGCTGATGAAGAAAATGGAGGATTGTATCCAGATGGTGGTGAAGAGTGCGCGGACTGCGCTGATTCGCCGCACGGATAGCTGAAACTTCTCGGCGAAAAGGCAATAAACTGTGCTACTATTCGGTGAGTATAAGTGCGGAATGCAAAAAGCATTTCCCTGGATTCTGGTGGAAGAACGATGTTTGAATTATTGAAAAGCCTAGTGTTTGCAGCCTGCATGGTTCCCGTCGTGATGGCGATTATTTTGGGGCTGATTTACGCATTCGGTGAGCTGTGTAACTTTATTTCCAGCTTCGGCCACAGCGACTAGCGACACTTTTGCTTCAGCTCCCCGATGGGCGCTGTTTAAAAAGCCGGTACAGATTAAAACGTCTGCACCGGCTTTTTATTGCCAAATATTTATCGCCTATAACCTGTTGGAGGCAATGACAAAGAGAACGGAACTCGTTATATTATGTTTTACATATCGAGAGGGTCCTGTCTGAGCGTTCTATCATCACAACGAGGCAATAATGAAAAAGACATTTAAAATGACGGCGCTGATCGCCTTACTGGCCGCTGGCGCACTGAATACAGCCATTGCGGCAGAGAAAATCACCGTATTTGCGGCTGCGTCGTTAACCAACGCGCTGGATGAAATTGCGGCTAAATACCAGAAAGAATCTGGCGTAGAAATTAAAGCGTCCTATGCGTCATCGTCAACGCTGGCTCGCCAAATTGAGCAGGGCGCTCCGGCAGATATGTTTATTTCCGCCGATCAGCAGTGGATGGACTATGTTGCAGACAAGAAGCTGATTGAAGAGAAAAGTCGTGTCACGCTGCTGGGCAACGATTTGGTGCTGGTAGCGCCAATGGAGAGTGAGCTTAAGCACGTTAACGTTAATAAAGTCACTGACTGGTCAGTGCTGCTGAAAGACAGCAAGCTGGCAGTGGGCGATCCGGATCACGTGCCAGCCGGTATATATACTAAGCAGGCGTTAACCTATCTGGGCTCTTGGGATCAGCTTTCTCCCAAAATGGCTCGTGCTAACAACGTCCGCGCTGCACTGGCTCTGGTTGAACGTGCAGAAGCGCCTTTAGGCATCGTATACGGCTCTGACGCGGTAGCCAGCAAGAAGGTCAAAGTGGTCGGTATCTTCCCTGAAGAAAGCCACCTGCCGGTAGAGTACCCGATGGCCACTGTTAAGGGGCATTCCACCGCAGTTGTGGAGGCATTCTCCAAGTATCTGGCTACGCCTGAGGCTTCAGAAGTCTTTACCCGTTACGGCTTTAGCCCGCGCGTGAAGTAATGCTTTCTGCCTATGAGTATGAAGCCCTGCTGCTGAGCCTGAAAGTGGCTGCAGTGGCAGTGGCTTTTAGCCTTCCGATCGGCATCATGGTCGCCTGGGTGCTGGCTCGCTGTAATTTTCCCGGTAAAGCCCTGATTGACAGCGTTATTCACCTTCCTCTTGTGCTCCCTCCCGTTGTTATTGGCTATCTGCTGCTGATAGGCATGGGGAAAAGGGGCATTATCGGCCAGTGGCTGTATGAGTGGTTCGGCTTCAGCTTCACGTTTAGCTGGCGAGGCGCTGTGTTGGCGTCAGCGGTGATTGCTTTTCCTCTAATGGTTAGGGCGATTCGGCTGGCTCTGGAAGCAGTTGATACTCGACTGGAACAGGCGGCAAGAACGCTGGGTGCGGGCTTTTGGCGTGTGTTCTTTACCGTTACGCTGCCGCTGGCGTTTCCCGGCCTTTTGGCGGGTGTTGTATTAGCCTTCGCCCGTTCGCTGGGAGAGTTCGGCGCAACGATAACCTTTGTTTCAAACATTCCCGGTGAAACGCGAACTATCCCGCTGGCAATGTATACGCTGATTGAAACGCCTGGGGCTGAAGGCGATGCGGCACGTCTGTGCATTATCGCTATTTTGCTCTCTTTACTGTCGCTGCTGATGTCAGAGTGGCTGGCGCGCTGGAGCCAGAAGAGGCTGAGAGGCTAATGCTTAAACTTGATTTTAAACAGCAGCTGGGTGCGCTGGGGCTAGCGGTTTCCGTTGAGGTTCCTGCCAACGGCATCACCGCCGTATTTGGCCTGTCAGGCGCAGGGAAAACCTCCCTCATCAACGCAGTAAGCGGCCTGACAAAGCCGGACAGCGGCGTGATTACGCTTAACGACCGCCCGCTGGTGGACTGTAGCAAAGGCCTTTATTTACCCCCTGAAAAGCGCCGTATCGGCTACGTTTTTCAGGAAGCACGGCTGTTTCCTCACTACAGCATTCGGGGCAATCTTCAGTACGGCATGAAGGCAAAGATGCGCACTCAGTTTGACGACATTGTTGAACTGCTGGGCATTGGCCATTTACTAAAGCGCTTTCCGATGACCCTTTCAGGTGGGGAAAAACAGCGCGTGGCTATTGGTCGTGCACTGCTAACGTCGCCAGAGCTGCTGTTAATGGATGAGCCTTTGGCGTCTTTAGACGTGCCGCGTAAGCGAGAGCTAATCCCCTATTTGGAAAGGCTGGCGAAAGACGTCAATATTCCCATTCTCTACGTCACCCACAGCATGGAAGAGATTCTACGGCTGGCGGAGCAGGTCATCGTACTGGATGCCGGAAAGGTTCGGGCTTCAGGCGAGCTTGAAGCCGTCTGGGCGAGCGATGCCATGATTCCTTGGCTCCAGCAGGAAGAGCAGAGCAGCGTATGGAACGTCACACTGTCACATCAGCACGACGTTTATCCCATGAGCGCGCTGGCGCTGGGTGAAAGCCGCCTGTGGGTCAACCGCTTGGAGACGCCGATAGGCCATCGAGTGAGAGTGCGCATCAGCGCTGCCGATGTGTCTTTGGCGCTGAGCCTGCCGGAGCAGAGCAGTATCCGCAATATTTTGCCTGCTGAAGTCATTGAAGTTCGAGATTATGACGATCGCGTCGAAGTTAAGCTCAACGTTGAACAGCACACGCTATGGGCGAGGATCTCACCATGGGCGCGAGACGAGCTGGATATTGCCGTTGGCCAACGGCTGTTTGCGCAGATAAAGAGTGTTTCCATCAGCCGGGAAGTTGGCTAACTCGCCGCCTCCCAAGCTGTAAGAGAGAAAATAGGCAGTTAGCCCATCAGCACGTGCTGTTTAATCACCTCAGCAATACCAGGATGCTCGTTTTCTGTTGTCACCATGTCAGCAGCGGCTTTTACTTCATCACTACTGTTCCCCATCGCGACGCCAAGCCCAGCCTGAGACAGCATGCTAATGTCGTTGAGGTTGTCACCAAAGGCAATGACGTTATCCATTGATAGCCCTAGCGACATTACCCATTCTTGCAATCGACTTCCCTTACTGTTACCCCTTTGCGCCATATCGATCTGGTTGTGCCATGAGCGTTCGCAGGTTAATCCCAACTCCTGTTCTATCTGGTCGCTAAAGCGAGACAGAAGCTCAGCGTCATCACAAACGGTAGCGAACTTCCAGACGTTATCCGCTCGTTCAATCGCGGCCTCATAGCTTTCGACCTGCTCAATGACCGGACGCTGATGTTCAGGGAGGCGCGAGGCCCATGCTTGCCAGCGCCCAATGGCCTCATCGTGGCGTTCATACTGCATGGCACCGTCAACATACAGCAGGCTGCGAATAGGATGCTCTCGCAGCCTCTTGGCGAGATGAAGCGCCTGCTCTTTGCTCAACGGCGATCCGGAAAGTACGCGCTGATTTTGATAGTGGTAGGCATAGGTGCCGTTACAGCAAATGGCGGGCGTATCCAAATCAAGCGCCTGATAGAAAGGATGAATAGCCACGTGGTGACGTCCGGTAGCGATAACAACTTTCACGCCTTGACGGCGTGCCTGTGCTAAGGCGTTGAGGGACTCGGGTAAGATTTGTTTTTGAGACGTCAGCAGCGTGCCGTCTAAATCAAGGGCAATAATCTGGTATTTCATCGTATATCGCGAGGCGCCGGGTTAAGTGTTGGGAGAGAGCCTCCATTCGACCATAAAATGATAGAGCGATCAAAAGATCTGCGGCATAAATCGCCAATCTGTTACTGTGCTTGCGGCGCGTTGGTTTTTCTTTCGATATATGTCACGAATTTCACCCATTTTTTTATGCATTCTTTTCTGTGAAAACAGCACAAAAATTTTTTTATTAGCGACGTTTTTCCGGCTTGAGCGAGCCGCCGGTCATTCGCAATGTAGCAGTATTAGTAGGAAAATTTTACTTATCCACCATTCCTGTGGATAACCTTGTGTATTAACGTTAGAAAAATGACGTCAGCCTAGTGGGAGTGCGGTTCTTTCTGTTTTTGTCTGGATTCTCGTCATTAATTTAAAACTATTTAATATCAATAAATTAAACAAAATCAAGGGGCCGAATTCGTCGACGTTTTACAACGACTCTGCCATGGCGAGAGAATTGCCTGAAATATAAAATGTCAATCAGTTTCTGGGGATAAAACCGATTTTTGTTACTTGACGAATGCTGTTCTGCGTGACCCTATTTGTCGGCTTCAATTTACGCTGAACAATGAGTCGCTTATCAGACAAAGGTTCTATACTGGCTTAATATACAGTATAATGTGTGTGGTAAAAAAGCCCTCGTTTTACATACTAAAGAGATCGCGTTCTCACGGCGTCATGTCGGCCATTAACGATGAGTGCAGGTAGTCTTAATCATGAGCAAAACATTTAAGCTTCATTCAGCCTTTCAGCCCGCAGGCGATCAGCCTGAGGCCATTCGGCGACTATCCGAAGGGCTGGAGGACGGTCTGGCGCATCAGACGCTGCTGGGAGTGACCGGCTCCGGTAAAACGTTCACCATTGCTAATGTGATTGCTCAGCTGGAGCGCCCGACCATGATTCTGGCGCCCAACAAAACGCTGGCGGCTCAGCTTTACGGCGAAATGAAAGCCTTCTTTCCGGAAAACGCCGTTGAGTATTTTGTCTCTTACTACGACTACTACCAGCCAGAAGCCTATGTGCCGAGTTCCGACACTTTTATCGAGAAAGACGCCTCCATTAACGAACACATCGAACAGATGCGGCTATCGGCGACCAAAGCCCTGCTGGAGCGCCGTGATGTGGTGCTGGTTGCGTCCGTTTCGGCGATATATGGTCTGGGGGATCCCGACGCCTATTTAAAGATGATGCTGCACTTAACGCGCGGCATGATTATCGATCAGCGCGCTATCCTACAGCGGCTGTCTGAACTTCAGTACACGCGCAACGATCAGGCCTTCCAGCGCAGTACTTTCCGCGTGCGCGGTGAGGTGATTGACGTGTTCCCGGCAGAATCGGACGAATACGCGCTGCGCATTGAGCTGTTTGATGAAGAGGTTGAGCGTCTGTCGCTGTTTGACCCGCTAACAGGTCAGGTTCAACAGGTAGTGCCGCGCTTTACCGTTTACCCAAAAAGCCACTACGTAACGCCGCGTGAGCGTATTCTTGAGGCTATTGAAGGCATTAAAGAGGAGCTGGTGGATCGCCGCAAAGTGCTGCTGGCGAACGACAAGCTGGTGGAAGAGCAGCGCCTGACGCAGCGCACTCAGTTCGACATTGAGATGATGAACGAGCTGGGCTACTGCTCGGGGATTGAAAACTACTCTCGCTACCTCTCCGGGCGTAAAGAAGGGGAACCGCCCCCGACGCTGTTTGACTACTTGCCCGCAGACGGCTTGCTGGTGATTGACGAATCCCACGTTACCGTGCCGCAGATCGGCGGCATGTACCGAGGCGACCGAGCGCGCAAAGAAACGCTGGTTGAATACGGCTTCCGCCTACCGTCAGCGCTGGATAACCGCCCCATGCGCTTTGAAGAGTTTGAACAGCTGGCTCCGCAAACGATTTACGTATCGGCCACGCCGGGTAACTATGAGCTGGAGAAGTCCTGCGGCGAAGTGATTGATCAGGTCGTCAGGCCGACTGGCCTGCTGGATCCTGAAATTGAGGTGCGTCCGGTGGCGACGCAGGTAGACGACCTGCTGTCGGAGATCCGTATACGCGCCGAGAAGAACGAGCGGGTACTGGTGACGACGCTGACCAAGCGAATGGCGGAAGACCTGACCGAATATCTGGAAGAACACGGCGAGCGGGTGCGCTACCTGCACTCGGATATTGATACCGTCGAGCGGGTCGAAATCATTCGCGATTTGCGCCTAGGCGAGTTCGACGTGCTGGTGGGGATAAACCTGCTGCGAGAGGGGCTAGACATGCCGGAAGTCTCGCTGGTAGCCATATTGGATGCCGACAAAGAAGGCTTCCTGCGCTCCGAGCGCTCCCTAATCCAGACAATCGGCCGCGCTGCCCGTAACCTGCACGGCAAGGCGATTTTGTACGGCGACAGGATAACCAACTCCATGGCGAAGGCCATTGAAGAGACAGAGCGTCGCCGCGCGAAGCAAATGGCCTATAACGAGGCCAATGGCATCACGCCGCAGGGGCTGAACAAGTCAGTTGAGGACATTCTTGAACTGGGTCAGGGTTTGGGTACTCTGAAACACAGCAAGGGTCGCGGCAAAAAGCGGGCAGCGGAGCCGACGGTGGACTATCAGGCACTTTCCCCACAGGCGCTGGACAAAAAAATCCACGAACTGGAAGGCAAGATGTACCAGCACGCTCAGAATTTGGAGTTCGAAGAGGCCGCACAGCTTCGAGACGAGCTTCAGCGTCTGCGCGAGCGGTTTATTGCGCTGTCTTAGCGTGTACTCAGGCAATAAAATACGAAACAGGGCGACCAGCGGCCGCCCTTGATTTTTCTCTACAGCCAGAGATGCAAGTCAGGCAGTCAGTGACCCAGAGACGCAATTTTGCTACTCTTGCCTTACTGGACTTTTCAACATCATCAATATTCGCGGTTAATCACTCATGCATGCTAACGATCCCCTACACGGCGTAACGCTCGAACGCCTGTTGACCGACATGGTTGAACAGCACGGTTGGGCATTTTTGGCTCAGAGAGTGAATATCAACTGCTTTAAAAGTGACCCCAGCATAAAGTCCAGCCTGAAGTTCCTGCGCCGAACCCCGTGGGCGCGCCAGCAGGTTGAAGATCTCTATCTATCGCTGATGGAAGAGGGAAAAAACGAAGCCAACCCGTGGGGGAAGTGGGGGGAGTAAGCTGTTGATGGGGGAGTAAAATACCATCTTGTTTACAGACTATGATTATCTTACTCAGTATGACATTACCCAAAAAACACCTCTTCAAACACAACTCCGCTTATTCCCACAAGAAACCAATCAAAGTCGAAACCCATCGTCGGAGTCGGTTGACCGTTGTATCAATGACCTAACCCGCTATCTGCCTTATCCTTCTAAAATCAAAACCGCAAGGTGCGGCTTTGTTAAGCTCATCTTTCCTCTCTAACCTTGCGCCCGGCGCTATACTTATTTTCATTCAGACTATTGTTATCGGCATGCGCTCGTGCGCTAGAAGGAGAAAGAACATGAAATCGTACGGTTTACGCGTCGCACTAGCCGGGGGGCTGGCGCTGTCGCTTGTGGGATGTTCATCCGATCTCTCGTCAGATGCTTATAAAGAAGGGCAGGTTGGGCAGGCGAGCAGAACGCTGGCGGGGGTTATCGTTAGCTCTCGGGTGGTTGAGGTTGAGGGCAACAGCAGCATCGGTGGGCTGGTGGGGTCGGCAGCGGGAGGTGTGGCGGGTTCGGCTATTGGCGGCGGCTTCAGGGCTAACGCTCTGGGAGCCATTGGCGGTGCGCTGCTGGGCGGCCTTGCCGGATCGTCTATAGAAAAGAGCGCCTCTAAACAGCAGGCAATAGAGTACGTGATTCAGACTGACAACAGCGGCCTGATTACCGTTGCGCAGGGCATTGAGCAGCCTCTGGCGATCGGCCAGCGGGTGCTGGTGATTGAGGGAAAACCGGCGCGGGTGATTGTTGATTCACGGCCCGATGCGCAAAAGTAGCCACTAAAACGGCGTGGTTCGACACGAACAGTGATTCTCTTAAGGCTTCGCCGCGGCACTGAATCTGCGCAGCATACATTCTAGCGCGTTGCGCAGCATGTCGCGGTCGTGGCGATAGGGAATATCGTCTGCTTCTAACGCCTGTTGCACGATGGCCTTATCGGCAATGCCTTCAACGGGCGTATGCGGCCCGACAATAATGCCGTCTATTTTCCTGCCGCCTAGCGTTTGCTCAATGACGTGCATCTTTTGCTTTAAGCTCAAAGAGGCGGCTGCTGGGCTAAGCTCTTTAGCCAAATTGCCGATATAGACGATTTTTGCCTTGCTGTGGAGCAGGGCATCGGCAAGATCGGCCATCAGCAGAGGGGGCAGCAGGCTGGTCATAAAGCTGCCCGGGCCGACAAGGATTAACTCTGCTTCGATAATCGCATCAATGGCTTCGCGGGTGGCGCTTACCTGCGGCTCTAGCCAGAGCTTCTCCGGCATCTGGTGTAGGCCGTCAACGCTGACCTCACCGTATACGACATTGCCTTCAACATCTCGAGCGGCAAGGTCAACGGGGTGCTCAGACATTGGAATAATGTAGGCGTCTACTTTGAGCAAATTGCGGATAAGATTAATGGCTTCCAGCGGCCTGACGCTCAGGTTGTCTAGCGCTTTAAGCATCAGGTTTCCCAGATTGTGCCCCGCCAGTTCTCCGTTGCCTGAAAAACGATATTCAAACATGGTAGAGGCGATGCTGGGTTCGGTAATCAGCTGATTCAGACAGTTGCGGGTATCGCCCCAGGCGATGCCGCCTTCAGCCTGGCGGATCCTTCCCGTAGAGCCGCCGTTGTCGGTCGTGGTGACGATGCCGGTAAGCCGAGAGCCGAGCGAAGAGAGCGCTGACATAACGCGGCCAAGGCCGTGTCCTCCGCCCAGGGCGACAACGTGTTCCAGATCGTTTAACGTGCGGTTACGCATGGGATTCCTTTTCATAGCCGGATTTCGCGGCATAAGTTACCCGATTTTTTATCAAAAGGCGAAGTCTCCGTTGGGTTGCGTGATGTTTATCAAGATTGACCTGTATCAAGCTTGAAGAGGAGAATTTTCAGTATGGTGCATACGGTATAGTAAAGAATAAACGCTATATAAATAAATGCATAACGATAATATATTCTGGCAATAGGCTATTTTAGCCGTTAGTATTAGTGAAATAGGCGGGCTTATGCCCTCTATTAAATGAAAAATGAAACTCTGAGCTGCTCCGACCTAAGTCGACCCGATATGGTGCTGCAGCCGTGGCTTTAAGTCACCAGGGTGTAAGGTAGAAATGCCTGCGCCTCCCGAATTGGAAAGGTGTTTTATGCTATCTCAGCTGACCGACGCGTTCGATCGCAAGTTCTACTATCTGCGTCTATCGATTACCGACGTCTGCAACTTCCGTTGCACTTACTGCTTGCCCGATGGCTATAAGCCGCACGACAACACACGCTTTTTGTCTCTGGATGAAATCCGCCGCGTGGGGCGCGCTTTTGCTGAGCTTGGGACGGAGAAAATCCGGCTAACAGGCGGTGAGCCAACTCTTCGTCGCGACTTTGTAGACGTGATTGCAGCCCTGCGTGAAAATCCCGCAATCCGCACTCTGGCGGTGACAACCAACGGCTACCGCATGGCTAGAGACGTTGAGAGCTGGAAAGCGGCGGGGCTGACGTCGATTAACGTCAGCGTCGACAGTCTGGACGCCCGTCAATTTCACTCCATTACCGGTCAGGACAAGTTCCGCCAGGTCATGGACGGCATTGACGCCGGTTTTGCCGCCGGCTTCAAAAAAATCAAAGTGAACACCGTGCTGATGCGCAACGTCAACGATATTGCGCTATCGAGCTTCCTTGAATGGATCCGCGTTCGTCCCATCCAACTGCGCTTTATCGAACTGATGGAAACAGGAGAGGGCACATCGCTGTTTCGTCAACATCACGTTTCTGGGGAAGTCATTCGCCGTCAGCTGCTCGCTAGCGGCTGGCAGCAGGCTGAGCGTAGCCGCAGCGACGGCCCGGCTCAGGTGTTTACCCACCCCGACTATCTGGGCGAAATCGGCCTCATCATGCCGTATGAGCAGGATTTCTGCCTGAGCTGTAACCGCCTTCGCGTTTCTGCCGTCGGCAACCTTCATCTTTGCCTGTTCGGTGAGCAGGGCATTACGCTGCGCGACCTGCTGGCTGACGATGCTCAGCTAGGCGATTTAAAAGATCGCATACAGGAAAAGCTGCTGATGAAAAAGCAGACGCACTTCCTGCACCAGGGCAACAGCGGCATCACGCAAAACCTGTCATTTATCGGCGGCTAAACGCCAGTATTCGGGCTCTGTTTGAGCCTGAGTAAAGCACTCATAACGATAAGGAGCCTCCATGGGACACGCAGCCAGTGAATTTATTCCGGTTTCTCTTGCGGTACTGACCGTTTCCGATTCTCGCGGAGAAGCGGAAGACACCTCCGGGCACTATTTGGTGGACGCGGCGCAGGCCGCAGGGCATAAGGTTGTCGATAAGAAAATTATTAAAGACGATATCTATCAGATCCGCGCTGTGGTTTCAGACTGGATTGCCGACGAGAACGTACAGGCCGTCGTCATTACCGGCGGCACCGGATTTACCGCACGTGACAACACGCCGGAGGCGCTGTTGCCGCTGTTCGACCGCGAAGTGGAAGGCTTCGGCGAGCTGTTTCGCATGCTCTCCTATGAAGACATCGGTACGTCGACGATTCAGTCCCGCGCAGTAGCCGGGATTGCCAACCAGACAATCGTCTTCGCAGTACCCGGCTCGACCAATGCCTGCCGTATGGCGTGGGAGCGCATCATTGTCGAACAGTTGGATGCTCGCCATCGCCCGTGTAACTTTCTTCCCCATTTGCGTAAAAAATAGAGATTCGCTTATCCATGTCACAGTTAACCCACATCAACGCTGCCGGTGAAGCCCATATGGTCGACGTGTCTGCTAAGACGGAGACCGTCAGAGAAGCCCGCGCCGAGGCTTTTGTTACCATGCTCCCGCAGACGCTGGCCATGATAGTTGAAGGTAGCCACCACAAAGGGGACGTGTTTGCCACGGCGCGTATTGCCGGCATTCAGGCCGCCAAGCGTACATGGGAGCTGATCCCGCTGTGTCACCCTCTGCTGCTGAGCAAAGTTGAGGTTCAGCTGGAAGCGCAGCCGGAACATAACCGGGTTCGCATTGAGTCCTGCTGCCGTTTGACTGGGAAAACCGGTGTAGAAATGGAAGCGTTGACTGCTGCGTCCGTGGCGGCACTGACCATTTACGATATGTGCAAAGCAGTACAAAAAGACATGGTGATTGGCCCTGTCAGGCTGTTGGCGAAAAGCGGCGGGAAGTCTGGCAACTTTCACGCTAGCGACATTTAAGGAACGAAGACGTCATGATTAACGTGGTTTTTTTTGCACAGGTCAGAGAGCTAGTGGGTACCGATACGCTGTCGCTGCCTGCGGAGTACGCAACGGTTGAAGCGCTGCGTCAGGCACTCTGCCAGCGCGGTAACAAGTGGCCGCTGGCGCTGGATCCAGAAAAGCTGCTGATGGCGGTTAACCAGACGCTGGTCACTGCGGATCATCCGCTAACAGACGGTGATGAAGTGGCGTTTTTCCCGCCGGTAACAGGGGGCTAAGATGTCAGATCAGAACACCCGTATTACCGTTGGTACTGCGCAATTCTCTGTCGGTGACGAATATCAGTGGTTGTCGCAGTGCGATGACGACGGTGCGGTAGTGACCTTTACCGGCAAAGTGCGCAACCATAATCTGGGGGACAGCGTTAGCGCTCTTACGCTGGAACACTATCCCGGCATGACAGAAAAGTCGCTGGCGGAGATCGTCGTCGCTGCCCGCGAACGCTGGCCTTTGCAGAGAGTCAGCGTAATTCACCGGGTTGGAGAGCTGTTTCCCGGCGAAGAGATTGTCTTTGTCGGCGTAACCAGCGCCCACCGAGGTTCGGCTTTTGACGCCGCCGAGTTCATCATGGACTACCTGAAGACCAAAGCGCCGTTTTGGAAGCGCGAAGCCACACAGGAAGGCGACCGTTGGGTTGAGTCCCGCGACAGCGACCACCAGGCGGCGAAGCGCTGGTAGTTCGCTCTACGAGGTTCTGTGAAATAGGCCGCAGGAGGTTCTTATTCTGCTGCGGCTTGCTCGGCGGCTATTTCCTGAAGCATCTTCTCTGTTTCCCTTTGCCGTTCGATTTCGCACTCCCGGTCGCGGATAATTTTATATTCGCTGGCGATAAAGTGGTCAGTAATTGAGTCTTCCATATCGGGAATATAGTTGGTTTTAGGGTAGCCTTTAAACCAGTACAGCTGGCAGGTTGGCCACTCGCTGTCCTGCTCAAAAAGGGCTCTTACTACGGGGTCTTCAAACTTGATGTAAAACTCTCTGCCCGGCAGCGTACCCTCCTTGACAACAAAGTCTTGTTCCATAATTCGGTCATCTATTTCACGATCCCACTTTTTGCGCGATAGCGTGTTCTGGTCTTTGAGCTTTTTACCGGAGCCTTTATTATCCTCTACTCTGAAAACTCGGTAAGTGTAGTCCTCTCCGCAGGCGTACTGCATATTTTTGGCATAGATTTCTACCAATTCCCTATTACTAGTAATGTCGCTGACGACTTGGATCGCTTCACGCCAGAACAGGCCAACGGCCATAAGAATAAGCAAGAACGAACCGATTTTTTTCTTCATAACGTTCCCTGCAATGTATTTACGCGTCGATATCTCTGTATCGCAGTAGAATATTCAAAGATATATTCGATTTTAATAGTTTCATCTGTAATTTTCTTCGCTTTATCTTTTATCATTAAAGGACCATCAGGATTACTTATCTTTACGCGCGTTGGCAACCGTGTCAGCAGCAAAAATGGTACTATTGTTCTTCTAGTGCATTTATTTCATTTCTAAATAGATTTTTGTTTTTCAAGGGGTTCTAATAGTAATGACGCACGTTGTCATGGTTTTTCATAGTGGATATGGACATACGGCAAAGGCGGCAGATGCCGTTGCCAGAGGAATAGAGGAAACGGGCAGAGTAAGGTTTGAAAAGTTCGCCATTGACGCAGACGGCAACCTTTCCGAGCAGGGATGGAGCGCGTTGGCAGCCGCGGACGCTATCGTTTTCGGCACCCCTACCTATATGAGTGGGCCGTCGTGGCAGTTTAAAAAGTTTGCCGATGCGTCGTCCCGCCAGTGGGTGGCGCAGCAGTGGAAAGACAAGCTGTTTGCCGGTTTTACCAATTCGGCCAGCATGAACGGCGATAAGCTCAGCACCCTCGACTACCTGTTTCACCTTTCTCAGGAGCACGGCGGCGTCTGGGTGGGGATGGGAATGCTGCCGTCTAACACCAAGGCGGCGACCCGAAACGACGTGAACTATGTTGCGGGTTTCTCCGGCCTGATGACGGTTTCACCGGCGGATGCCTCGGTTGAAGAAGCGCCGCTGCCGGGAGATTTGGAAACTGCGCGCCTGTTCGGCCAGCGCGTAGCGCAAACGGCGCTGCGTTGGGCGGGGCAGAGGCAGTAGGGTGTGTGACTACCGGAGGGAAATTATTTCTTCTCTTCGCGGTCTTAAAATATGGTAATCTTAAATAAGACGGTGGTGGTTTTTACACCTTTTGTTTTGGTTCAAATTAAGAAGGACAGACTTAATGGATCCTCGTTATAACGGTACTATCACGCAGCGCGCTGAGAGCGGTCTTCAGGCGTTTATGGCTCAGGTCTACGGATGGATGACCTGCGGGCTGCTGCTGACTGGCTTTACCGCCTGGCTGGTGCCCGGCACTGCGCTGCAGGATTTTATTTTCTCCAGCAAAATTACCTTTTACGGGCTGATCATTGCTCAGCTTGGCGTGGTCTTTTTCCTGTCGGGCATGGTTTCTCGCATTAGCGGCGCGATGGCGACTACGCTGTTTATGCTCTACTCCGTCTTGACGGGGCTAACGCTTTCCAGCGTGTTTATTGTTTACACCTCTGCGTCTATTGCCAGCACGTTCTTTATCACGGCGGGCACTTTTGGCGCGATGAGCGTATACGGCTACACCACCAAGCGCGACCTGACTAAGTTAGGCAGCCTGATGGTGATGGGGCTTATCGGTATTCTGCTGGCCTCTATTGTGAACATCTTCTTAAAGAGCGCTCCGCTTTACTGGGCTATCACCTATATCGGTGTGATCGTGTTCGTTGGCCTGACCGCCTACGATACTCAGAAGCTGAAGGCGATTGGTGAAGAAGTTTCTATGGACGACCGCGAAAACTATCGCCGCTACTCTATTATGGGTGCGTTGACGCTGTATCTGGACTTTATCAACCTGTTCCTGATGCTGCTGCGTATTCTGGGTGACCGTCGCTAAGAGTGACTCGGTATATTTCGTTAAGGGCGCGTTTATCGCGCCCTTACTATTTAGCTTTAGCGACGCGTCTTCTTTCGTGACACGCCTTCTCGTTTAGTATACCCTTTCGCGTCCGGCGTACTTTCGGTCTACGCCTGTGATTGCCACATCCCCCTTTTGAATGTCTCGTCAGGGCCGTAGCAGCGCCATCGCCACTCTTGGCGGGCTGCCGGACGAGTCTGGAGCTTTTTTCATGTCTTTTGATTCTCTTGGCCTGAGCGCCGATATTCTTCGCGCTGTGGAAGAAATGGGCTATCGCCAGCCTACGCCCATCCAGCAGCAGGCCATTCCTATGGTGCTAACTGGTCGCGACTTAATGGCCTGTGCGCAAACCGGAACCGGTAAAACAGCCGGGTTTACGCTACCGCTGCTACAGCGCCTGACGGCTGACACTGCGGTGGCAAAAAGCGGTCGTCGCCCAGTACGCGCGCTGATTTTAACGCCGACCCGCGAGCTGGCCGCACAGATAGGCGAAAACGTTCGCGACTATAGCCGCTATTTGAAAATTCGCTCTCTGGTGGTGTTTGGCGGCGTCAGCATCAATCCACAAATGATGAAGCTGCGCGGTGGTGTAGACGTTCTGGTGGCAACGCCAGGTCGCCTGCTGGATTTGGCGCACCAAAACGCGGTGGATCTTTCTCAGGTTGAAATTCTAGTGCTGGATGAAGCCGACCGTATGCTGGACATGGGCTTTATTCACGATATTCGCCGCGTGCTGGCGCGTTTGCCCGCAAAGCGGCAAAACCTGCTGTTCTCCGCTACCTTCTCTGACGACATCAAGGCGCTGGCTTCGACGCTGCTGCATAATCCGGCTATGGTTGAAGTGGCTCGGCGCAATGCGCCGTCCGAGCTGGTGGATCAAAAAGTGCACTTCGTAGATAAAAAGCGCAAGCGCGAGCTGCTGTCACAGCTGATTGGGCAGGGGCAGTGGCGCCAAGTGCTGGTGTTTACCCGCACTAAGCACGGTGCAAACCACTTGGCAGAGCAGCTGAATAAAGACGGCATTAGCGCGATGGCTATCCACGGCAATAAGAGCCAGGGTGCGCGAACGCGGGCTCTGGAAGGATTTAAGCAGGGCAATATTCGCGTGCTGGTGGCGACGGACATCGCCGCCCGCGGCTTGGACATCGAACAGCTGCCCCACGTTGTAAACTATGAGCTGCCCCACGTGCCGGAAGACTACGTCCACCGCATTGGGCGCACCGGCCGGGCGGAGTGTAACGGCGAAGCGCTGTCGCTGGTTTGTGTTGATGAACACAAGCTGCTGCGCGACATTGAGCGCCTGCTGAAGTTTGAAATTCCGCGCCTTGCGCTGCCGGGCTATGAGCCGGATCCAAGCATTAAGGCCGAACCGATTGTGAACGGGCGTCAAAACCGAGGCCAGCGCAGCGGCGGCGGCGATCGCCCTCAGTCACCGAGAGGCCGTGGTCCTGCGCCAAAGAGGGAAGGCGAACAGCGTCAGGGGCAAGGGCAGCGTCGCCGTAAGCCTCAGGCGGCGCGTAGAGCGACGGAAAATTAAGTTAAAGCAGAGCTAAAATAGAGCCCACTCTAGCGTGGGCTTTTGGATTTTAGAGTTCGGGTAAGATAACAAATCGAGGGAATGAAATGATAAAGAATATGGCGTTATTGGTACTGGCGTTCGTTTTAACCGGGTGCGATCTGTTTGAAAGCGGCGTCCCTTACACGCTGGATAATCCGACAGGCAAAGCTATTACGGTGAGTCTGGACAACAAGAATTACGATCTTGCGGCAACCAGTAACGTGAAGGTTGAGCTTAAGTCCGGCATTCACACGCTTTCTTATGACGGGGAAACGGCGACGTTTTACCTGTTTAAGGGCAGTAAAGGCGGGCTGATTAACCCTACGCTATCAAATTACTACGTAAATTACGTGTTTTATAAAACGGCGAACGACGGCTATGACGGCAATAAAATGGCTGAGCAGATGCTCAAAAGCTATGAAAATACTCAGACAGTGTTAGATAGAAGCATAACCGGCCATTTCGTAAAATACGATAGCCTGCTGATTGAAAAGCTTGGAGACACCTACAGCTGGTTTTTTGACGTCGATCAGGACTATTCCGACGCTGTTTCCTCTACTTCTGCCATTAAAGTTATGGGCAAGATTTTCCGTGAGGGGGACTTTGCTGCCGCGGTGTTTGACGTATTACCTGAGTCGTACAACTCTCCAGAGCCTCGTCGCCGCTTTTCGGATCTGCCTCTGTTTTATCCGTCTTTTACCATGCTGCACGAGTGTGCTCAGATTAACGCCTACTTTCTTGATGTTAATCGCAGGCTAATCGCTCTACAGGGGATACAGACATCCGATGCCGAGCGAGAAGAGATCAAAAAGGGCATGCAGATGCACAACATTGATTTCTCTAACGCCAAAAAAGAGTGCCCGAAAAAGGATTTTTACGTTGAAACTGACGTTGGTGGCTATAAAAGCCGCAGTTTGGATAACGATGCGATTAATGCCTACGAAGAACCAGAGAGAAAATATAACGATGGCATGAAGTGGATTATGGAGCGCCGGCTGTTTTTATTAAAATAAACCACAGCCTGTTGTGTATTTTGTGTATTAAGGTAAGCCCACGCCGTGTAAAGCGTGGGCTTTCTATATTGGCGTCGACAGGTTTTTGACATCATCCAAAGATGGGATGTCCCGCTTTTCGAGATTTACTCCATTTTATCGCAATGCCGCCGCCGAGCGGTTGTCTGCATGAGTGATTATCCCGTAGAATAGCGTTCTGCATTGGACTGTAGATATCTTTTTATTCTGGCAAGGAGCGCTAAGATGCCCGCGTTGTTGATCGTTTTTATTCAGGTGATGTGCGGTATTCACGCCGTAAGAAGCGGGCAGGAGCGCTACTGGCTCTATTTGATCATCGGCCTGCCGGGGCTGGGCTGCGCTATTTATGCGCTGGCAGTGATGGTTCCCGACTGGCTGGGCAGCCGAGACGGCAGAAAGCTGGTGCGTCACGCCCACGATAAGGTTGACCCCGAGCGCCACGTGCGGATGCTGCGTGAAGAGCTGGAGATTACGGAAACCAGCCAGAATCATGTTCTCCTAGCGGACGAGCTTACGCGCATCGGTCAGCACGAAGAGGCCGCAATTCACTACCAGAAGGCGCTGAGCGGCATCTTTATTACCGATCCGGATATTATGCTCAAACTGGCTTACGCCCAGCTGGCCAGTCGCGATGCGCTCTCCTGTCGAAATACCCTCGATGACCTCATTAAGCACAATCCAGACTTTACCTCACCCGACGGCCATCTGCTGTACGCTCGAGCCCTTCAAGAGATGGGTGAAACCAATAAGGCCGAGGACGAATACCGCACTTTGATTGAGTACTACGCCGGGCCAGAGGCGCGCTTTCGCTACGCCGAACTGCTGAAAGATCGCGGAGACTTTGCGGATGCTAAGCATCAGCTGGAAACTATCGCGCTTATCGCCCGCCGCTCTAAGCCGCACTACCGCAAGCTGCACAAGGCTTGGTTAAATAAGGCGAGCCAGGCGTTGAAATCGCTGTAGTTGGGAGCGGTAAGAAAGCCAAGGGATTTTAAATCCCTTGTGTTTTTTAGTTAACCGCCGTATAGGCGGCTTAGAAATAGACAATGGACGTTTGAGCGCTACACGCTGCGTTAACCGCCGCATAGGCGGCTTAGAAAAGTTCATCGATATGCCTATTACGCAGGCGGTGGTTAACCGCCGCATAGGTGGCTCCAGCGTCTTACTGGCTAAGATAGATTACAGGTCGGAAAGAAGCCGAGCCGCCCCAGTAAACGGTAAAGCCGAACTGCCGGAAAGCATCAACTATCTGTTGACCTACGCTTTCCATATCTTTATTCGCTCCGTTCGGGGCAGCCCAAAAGGCCAGTGACAGCTGGCTGGTTCTCTTGGCGCGGTTAAGGTCTTGGCGAGTATAAAAGCAGAATCCTGTCAGTCCGGCTTTCTCACCTCCCTGCGCCAAATAGTCTTCAGAGCAGTCGCTAAAGCCGTCTTCCTGAGTCGTGCCCGCATCGTGTAGAGCGACCAGTCCGTTTTCCCGCAGGGCAATAAAGACATTTTCGATGCGTTGACGAGCCTCTTTCCACTGCGAAGCCGTCATTTTTACTGGCGGAATATCCGGTTCGGGCTCAGGAATAGGGAAGCCGGTAAGCGCTGACAGATATTCCTGTACTTCGGGAGCCATGGCGTTAACCACAATATGCGGGCCGCTGCGGTCTGTGCCGTAATAAGTATCGGCCTTTGCGCCAGACTCAACCAGCAGCTGAACCGGAGCAAGGGAAGGTGAAAATTCAGCGGCCAAATACAGCGCAGTACGCCCATCTTTACTGGGCTGCTCTAGCGGACTTCTCGCCTCAATCAGACGTTGAATGACTGAAGCAATAGCGGCCTCTTCAGCAGAGTTGGTGCCCATCGCAGCGCAGTGAAGCGCGGTAAAACCATAGTCGTTGACTGCGGCAGGATCAGCGTCCGCGCGCAGAAGCGCATCTACCCGCTGTAGGTCTCCCGCTCTGGCGGCGGTGAAAATATCGCTACTGTTGCTCATGGCTTTCTCCTGAAGATTATCCTTAATAGGGCGTCTGCATCGTGCGTCCAGCATAGAGTAATGGATGAGGCTGTGTTCGTGAAGATAAAAGGAGGAGGGGAACGCCGGGTGCTGGATAGCATTGTGTAGAAAAAATTCGGCCCCGTGGAGAGGGGCCGATATTGGATCAGCTGTGCTTTACCTATCAGGCCGCTTTACGCCGACTTCCTTCCGCATCGGCAGCGCGCAGGGCAGCCAGTACGTTAGCCGGGGTCACTTCGTACGGCTCGTTGTGCATGGTTTCACCCTGTTGGCAGGCGGCTTCGGCCACTTTCAGCAGGTCGTCGTCGCTGACGTTGGCCAACCCGATGTCTGCAAGCGTAGTTGGCAGGCCAACGCTCTGGCAGAAGCGGTAAACCGTATCGATAACATCAGGTTCGCGGTCGGTCAGCATCAGCATAGCCAGCGTGCCGAAGGCCACTTTCTCGCCGTGCCAGTAGCTGTGAGTTTGTGGCAGCACCGTCAGACCGTTGTGAATAGCGTGTGCCGCCGCCAGACCGCCGCTTTCAAAGCCAAGGCCGGACAGCAGAGTGTTAGCTTCAATCACATGCTCTAGCGCCGGAGTCACCTTCTGCTGCTCACAGGCGGACTTAGCCAGGACGCCATACTGCAGCAGAGTGTCATAGCAGAGGCGAGCGAGACCGAAGGCCGACATCGGGCCGGGGCGACCGGTCATGTTGCCCGCCATTTTGATGCGGCAGTCTTCGGCTTCAAACCAGGTTGCCAGCGCGTCGCCAATTCCGGACACCAGAAAACGCACCGGTGCCTGCGCAATTACGCTAGAGTCGACGATCACAACGTCAGGGTTGCGTGGGATCATCAGATAGCGCTTGAACTGACCCTGAGCGGTATAGATAACCACCAGTGAACTACAGGGCGCATCGGTAGAGGCCAGAGTCGGCACGATGGCGATAGGGTGCTTAAGGGCGGCACCGGTTGCTTTGGCGGTATCGAGAGTTTTGCCGCCGCCGATGCCGACGATAACCTCAGCGCCGTAGGACTGCGCCAGCGTGGAGATGCGCTCAATCTCTTCATCAGAACATTCGCTGTTGAACACTTCAACCTGATAGTCGATTTTCCCCTTTAACGCTTGGTCAATGTGGCTTCCCAGCTTTTGATTAACGACGGGATCCTGCAAGACCAACGCTTTCTTGCCCAATCTCAATAACTCATCCGCTAAAGAATGTTCTATTGCACCAGCACCCTGTACATAGCGTCCGGGAAAAATGGCGGTAGTGATCATAACTGTCTCCTTAATAGTGATTTAATTCTGTATATAGAACTATTGTTCTGTATTGTGTTCTATATTTCACTCTTAATAGAGGGGCGTCAATAGGAAAACGCCATTTTTTGACAGAAAGTGCATTTTGATCTGATTGAATAATATTTAAATAAAATCATGGTGTTATGGTTTTGTGCTGGCGTAATTCCATTCTGTTGGATGGATTCAGCACTGGGAGTATGAAGTGGCTCACAGTTATCTAACTTTTTTATGTTCAGTGATTGACACGCTTGTGAGATGAAGAGAATATTGTTTTATATATAGAACATTGGTTCCATATATAGAACAAATCTCGAAAGGGATAAGAACACGAGTAAAACAAAGCGTTTCCCTGTTAAACATTAAGCGGTTGAGCCAAGGAACACTAACCAATGAGTACTGAAACTAATAAGCCTGTAGGGAAAGGACGCTGGATGCATATCATCCCGGCTACCATTCTCGTCTATATCGTCGCCTACATGGATCGTACCAATATCGCGATCGGCATTGCCGGCGGCATGGATAAAGATCTTGGCATGACGGCTTCTTTTGCCGGTCTGGTTGCCGGGATATTCTTTATCGGCTACATCTTTCTGCAAATTCCCGGCGGTCAAATCGCCGAACGCTACAGCGCCAAGAAGTTTATCGCCTGGACGATCGTCGCCTGGGGCGGTTTTGCGCTGTTAACCGGCTTTGTTCAAAACCAGACTCAGCTGCTGATTATTCGCTTTATCCTCGGCGTTGCCGAAGGGGGCGTTTATCCAGCCATTCTGGCGCTGATTGGCCACTGGTTCCCTAATGAGGAGAGAGCCCGAGCCATCGCCTTCTTCCAGATGAACCTGGCCGTTGCCTCTATCATTACCGGTCCGCTGTCCGGCTGGCTGATTGAACTTCACGGCTGGCGTGAAATGTTCATCATTGAAGGCGTGCTTTCACTGGCGCTGCTGTTTGTATGGATGCCGATGGTGTCTGACCACCCTCATCAGGCCAAGTGGCTGGATCCGAAAGAGCGCGAGTGGATTGAGCGCAAGCTGGAAGAAGATAAACTCAATAGCACTATTGACGACAAGGCCAGCATCAGCACTGTGCTGCGCAGCGTTAACCTGTGGAAGCTGATCGGCATTTACTTCTTCGTTCAGGTCGGATTCTACGGCTTTGCCCTGTGGATGCCGAATCTGATCAAAAACCTGACCGGCAGCGGCATGACCATGGTAGGCGTATTGACTGCCGCACCTTACGTGCTGTGTATTTTCGGTCAGTACTACATCGCTAAATGGTGTGACAAGACCATGAACCGCCGCCTGTATACGGCGATTCCACTAGTGGGCTTTGCCGTCTGTTTGACGCTGTCTCTGGTGATGAAGGACAGTATCTGGGTTTCCTACGGCATCATGGTGCTGTGCGGCTTCTTCCTACAGGCCTATGCCGGTCCGTTCTGGACTCTGCCGCCGCTGCTGTTCCCGTCCAACGTTCTTGGCGGCGTGCGTGGCTCTATTAACGCACTGGGCAACCTCGGCGGCTTCATTGGCCCGTATCTGGTTGGTCTGTTGACAATGACAGTCAGTCAGGATGCCGGCATGTTTGTACTGGTTGCTGCACTGCTTATAGCTACCGGGCTACTGTTTACTTTACCCGCCATTACGGCACGCCCGCCCAAGAAGTAGCGGTCGACCAATAAATACAGTCATGACTGTCATGATTGAATGAAACACGAGGAATAGAGCAATGGAACAAAAATGTCAGGGCGCCCGCGACCTTTGGTCTCAGCTAGACGCACTACGCATGGGCATGAACTACAGTAAAGAAGATACCAAAAAGCCGCAGGTGCTGATTGATGACTGCTACGGTGAAAGCCATCCCGGCAGTTTCCATCTGGGGGAGCTGGGTTACGAAACCGTACTGGGCGTGCATGAAAGCGGTGGTCGCGCAGTGCGCCACCACGTGACCGATATCTGTGACGGCTGGGGGCAGGGGCACGACGGGATGAACTATATTCTGGCCTCCCGTGAAGCCATTGCCAATATGGTGGAAATTCACGCTTCAGTAGTGCCTTATGACGCTGCCGTACTGATCTCCAGCTGCGACAAGTCAGTGCCGGCACACCTGATCGCCGCTGCGCGTCTGGATATGCCGCTGGTACACATTCCCGGCGGTTCTATGCGCCCTGCGCCGAACATGAGTACTTCCGATCTGGGAGGATTAACCGCCAAGCTGAAGAAAGGGGAGATCGGCATTAAGCAGGTTGAAGCTCATCAGCAGTGCGGTTGCCCAACGGCGGGCGCCTGCCAGTTTATGGGAACCGCCAGCACCATGCAGTGTATGTCAGAAGCCTTAGGCATGGCTCTACCGGGCAGCGCTATTATGCCGTCTACGATGTCAGAGATCCGTCGCGTATCTCGCGCAGCGGGCCATCAGGCAATGTATTTGGCGGAAAAGGGTATCACCAGCAGCAAAATCCTGACGCCGGCGGCGTTTGAAAACGCCATCAAGGTGCACGCGGCTATCGGCGGCAGCACCAACGCGCTGATCCACCTGCCTGCCATTGCTCACGAGCTGGGCTGGGAACTCAAGCCGGAGACCTTTGACCGCATCAACAACTCTATTCCTTACCTGACCAACATTCAGCCGAGCGGCGAATACGTGACCGAGCTGTTCTGGTTTGCCGGCGGCGTGCCGATGATCCAGTGGCTGCTGCGCGACAAGCTGGATCTGGACGTGATGACGGTGACAGGCCGCTCGCTGGGTGACAACCTGGATATGCTGCAGCAGTCTGGCTTCTTTGAGCGTAACCGCGGCTATCTGGCGAACCATCGCGTGGCTCCGGAAGACGTGATCAGAAAGCCGGAATCTGCCACCAAGATTGGCTCAATTGCCATTCTGAAAGGCAACATCGCTCCGGACGGCGCGGTTATCAAATACGCAGCCTGCCGAGCAGACATGCACCAGCATACCGGCCCTGCAAAAGTGTTTAACTCAGAAGAAGATGCGCAGCAGGCGATCATCAACAACCGCGTTGAGCCGGGCGATGTGCTGTTTATTCGCTACGAAGGGCCGAAAGGTTCAGGCGCACCGGAAATGCTGATGACCACCGATGCCATCGTTTACGATGCCCGTTTGGACGGTCGCGTAGCGCTGATCACCGATGGTCGTTTCTCCGGTGCAACTAGCGGTCCGTGCGTAGGTCACGTCTCGCCGGAAGCGGCAGACGGTGGACCGATTGCGCTGGTAGAAAATGACGACATGATCGAGATGGACGTCCCCGGTCGTCGCCTGAACATCGTTGGCGTGAAGGGTGAACGCAAGACGCCAGAAGAGATCGACGCCATTCTGGCAGATCGTCGCTCTCGCTGGGTGCGCCCTGACTACTCGGCTCGTCGCGGTATCTATAAGCAGTTTACTGAGCGCGCAGCGTCCCTGATGGCGGGTGCCTATACCAGCTAGTTAAACGTAGTGACGTAACAGTAAAGAAGTAACAGGTAAAGCGCGGCGCGCTGTCGGATAAGGGGCAGTGCGCCGTAAGCGAAGTTTTCATGGAGTAAGACAGGTAAAGAAGGTAAACAATGGCTGACTTAAGCAAGTTTTGTGGCGTCTATCCGCCGGTTCCCACCATATTTCACCAGGACGGTCGCCTTGATACCGTCGGGATGGGCAAGTTAATCGATAAGCTGATTGGTGAAGGCGTAGACGGCATGCTGATCCTCGGTAGCGGCGGTGAGTTTTGCCATATGCCGAAAGCGCGTCGTTTTGAGGTGGCAGAGTTTGCCGTTAAGCATATCGCCGGGCGCGTGCCAGTCATGCTGGGCATCAGCAGTCCGAGCACGGAAGAGGTGATTGAGTTTGGCTTACATGCTGACTCGCTCGGCGTAGATGCCGTGCTGGTACTGAATCCCTACTATGCGCTGCTCAGCGAAGAGTTTATGTATAACCACTTCAGCCGAGTAGCCCGCGCAGTGAAGTCACCGGTGATCCTGTACAACTTCCCCGCGCTAACCGGGCAGGATATTAGCGTTGGCCTGATTAAGCGTCTGGCGGAAAATGAGCCGAATATCATCGGCATCAAAGACACGGTAGACAACATCAGCCACGTGCGGGAAATCATTAATCAGGTTCGCCCAGTGCGTTCGGACTTTGTGGTGTTCTCCGGTTTTGATGAATACATGATGGACACGCTGATCATGGGCGGCAACGGCGGCATTCCGGCCACGTGTAACTTTGCCTCCGAGATCACCTGCGGTATTTATCGCGCCTGGAAGGCAAAAGACTTTAACACCATGTTTAGCCTGCAAAATAGGCTGTCTCAGCTGTCGACGGTCTACAGCCTGGAAACGCCGTTCTTTGGCGTGATCAAGCAGGCCATTCGCCTGAGCGGGCTGGATATCTCCACCGAGGTACTGACGCCGGTTGAGCGACTGTCTAACGAGAAGACGCTGAAGCTGGTTGAGGTAATGAGAAGGGCGGGGATTAAGGTTTAGCGCCGCTGCGGCAGATTGCCTGAACCTGAAATAGAAAAGCCGGGAATATCCCGGCTTTTTTGTATCTCTTTCTTAACCGGCACTCTTTTGATTGACGGAGAGTGCCTTGACTATCGCTGCCGTTTTACAGATAGGTTATTGTAAAAACCAGCGCCCCGTTTGCCTTACCGCCTTTTATGCTTGACGCGTACTGAACGTATCGCGCTCTCAGCGGAAGGGTATAGGTTGCTCCATCATCAGTACCTAAGTTGAGAAAGCCGGCGGAACTTAGGCCGTTGAGGTTGATGTTATAGGTATATTCTCCTCTTCTGGCAACTTCAATACCAATGCCTTCCGCAGAGTCCGGCCCGCTTTCCAACAGAGCTGTTCTTGCGTTATAAGTACCATGAACGCTGTTAAACGTGGCAGATACGCTGTTGGCTTTGGTTCTTCCCGTGGTTAAGCCTGTACGTTCAGTGTAATTATATCCATATCCAGAACCGTCCGAGGTGGAATAGCCATAAAAGGGCGGGCAGTCTTTCAGAACAATCTCAAAATCTTTCCATTCGGTTCCGCTACCGACCCCGGTAAAGTCGGCGCCCTGATGCGTACCCAGTTCGACGTCGACGACAGGCGTTGCCAGTTGACAGGTTTTCGTGTGCATCGTCATCACGCCGTTAAAGTTGATAGTCATATACGGCTTTTCGAACAGAGCCGGCGCAACAGCGCCGACGGAGAGCTGGATGGTCGGAAATGAAGCGCTCAGCACCTGCTGAGTTCCCGCTGCAGCAATAGGGCCGGTTTTAATCAGCTCTACGCCGATACTATTCATATAGCCAAAGTTTTGTATCGTTGAGGCATAGGTTATCGGCACAGATCCTTGAAACCAAGAGTCAGGGTATTTCCAAGTGTTCTGACCCGCTGACCAGACGTTAATCGCGACGCCAATCCCAGGAACGTTAGTCGGATAAACGGCTTTATTGCCAAAGAACGTAGGGGCACCCGACGGCATAGCGATAACGTCAGCCTTCATGTACGTATCAAAGGTGGCAGGAAGATCGGCCTCTTCCACTTTACAGCGCCATCCTATTCGCTTCTCATTGGCAACGGCAAAGTTATAGCGACCGCTGTAGATAACGGCACCAACGGCTATATCTTCCCCAATGGTTGCGATATCAGGGCCTATGACAGGAACTGAGAAATCTTCATAATAAGTAGGGGTAAAAGGCTCGCAGGAGGCGGCCTGCGACTGCATGGTCGTCAGCGCGAAGGTGCTAAATAAAAGTCCACCTAACAGCCTGAGAGATCTCTTCTGCGGTGAGAGTAAGCGGGCGGTTATGTTCATCATCAATCTCCCTTATTCTGCTGATAAAGCTTTAATCGGCTGCTGACCGTGTTAACACTGATTTTTAAGTGGGCGCTAATTCTTCCTGGCGTCCAGCCCTGCTCGATGAGTTGACTGACCTGCTCATTGACCACAGGGTGATTGCCCGGGTAGTAGTACTGGGTTTGAAACGTCTTCCAGCACCCTTTACAGTAGTAGCGGGGCAGTCCTGATGTGCCTTTTCCGTGCTTTGTCACTCTGCCGTTTTCATGGCAGTAGGGGCAGCGCGGATTGAATATGTTTGGCGATCTCATGGCGTCACTTTTACTCACAGCGAGAGTTAAACTTAATGGTGGTGTTGTTTTCCAAATCTGTATTGGCGGGCATCATGTAGCGCACCCAGCACTGCCGATCCGGCGAGTCACCCCACACAACCCGTACTCTTCCTTCCGTTGACGGAACGCGAGCGAACAGGCGGCCTCCCTGACCGACGACGCCAATACGGCGGCCGCTGTCATCAAAGGCTTCTGCCCCGAACGGCAGCGGCTGGCCGTTAGCCATCGGGGCGTTAATCAGCGCCGGGTAGCCGACGGTGGTGTCGTACTTCACTTTCACCACTGCGCCGCTGTATGGCGCTACTTTTTGACTGGTCAGATTCAGCTCGACGTTGTTCGAGAGGCCTTTCGGGCTGATTTCCACTTCGTTAAGCTGATAGGCGGTCAGATACGGCACTAGCGCATAGCCGAAACCGTCTACCTTGATGCCGGGATAGCCGACGATCTTAGCGCCTTTGGCTCCACTGGCTTCGATCAGGGCATAGGTATCTCCGCTGTAGGGAGACAGAGTCAGGCCGCCAGAGTGAGCCACCATCGCTCCGCTCATCCCCGCTGAGTAGGTTTCATAGCTTTTACCGCTACCCGCCAGCGCGCTGAACGTGGTATACGGCGTGCGCACGGAGCCATTAGCCACGATGCTGGAGCTGCTGCCGCGCCCCTCACCGCCCTGACGGTTGTGACCTGCGGTGACGTTGTAGCTGTACTGACGCTCGTCACCGGACGTTCCTGAAGCAAACAGCTGTTCGTTCATGGTGTTGCCCGGCCCGCGAGTCACGGTGGTACCCATCTGGTTAAAGCCGAACAGGCTATCCAGAGGGAGCATCAGGTTTAGCATGTAGGTGTTTTGAAACTTGCCGAAGGCGTCCTGATTGCGGTTGACGCTCAGGCTGTAGTTCAGTTTCTTAAAGCGATTGTTGTAGCCGAACTGATACTGACGATCGGTGCGCTCATCGTTCCAATAGGCCTGCTGCCAAGCGCTGACGTAGAACTGCCCCCAGCCTTGCGGCATGGGCTGAGAGGCGCTGATCATCAGGCGGTTTTTGGCTCGTCTGAACTGCGATCTGTTGTAGTTGCGAGCGTCGAATTCTCGATTCGACATGGCGGTCATAAAGTCCATGTAGCCGTCGGTGGAGAAGCGATAGGCCGCCACTGACAGGTTACTGCCGGTGCTTTGTACGATTTGGCTGTACTTGAGCTGGTAGCTTTCTCCCGACATGGAGCCGCGATCGACGCCCCAGGCGCTGCCCAACTCGGTACGGGCGTGAGTGACGTCCAGCGAGAAGGCACCAATCGGTGTACCAATAGAGGCACCGCCCTGCACGGCCTGATAGTGGTTATTGCCCTGTAGGCCGCTGTACAGCGTCAGGCTGTTATTGATACCGCGCCGATAAGAGCCCTCCATTACCACCGGCTCGCTTCTTAGCTGGGTTGAACGCAGTTTGCCGTAGGTCAAACTGTAGTGATGCGTTCCGGGGCGCAGCAGGTTACTGGTGGCCGCGTAGGGGATCTGGAAGTTCTGCTGTGAGCCGTCCGCCTCTTCGATAGAGACGTCCAGATTGCCGCCGTAGCCGGTAGGGTACAGATCGGTAATTTCAAACGGCCCCGGTGCGACGGTGCGTTCGTAAATGACGTAGCCCCCCTGACGGATAATCACTTTAGCTGCCGTGTGCGCCGTCCCCCTCACTACTGGCGCATAGCCCTTGACTGAGTTAGGCAGCATCTGCTCTTCGTTGGCTATCTGCGCGCCGCGAAACGACAGGGTGTCAAACAGCTCTCCTTTGGTGTTGGCATCGCCTACAAGCAGTCGTCCCTGAATTGCGGGGATATCCCGCTGTAGATAGGTATTGATGTTGTTGTAGTCGCTGCTGGCATCGCTGGTTTTGGTATAGACCCCGTTATGGCGAAAATACCAGCCCTTTAGATTAAAGCCGCCGTTAAAGTTGCCATAGAGCGTGTCGTTATCCTTGCCGTTAAACGTTGTGCGGCTGGCGTTCAGGTTGTAGCCCAGCGTTGCTGCAGTAATACCCGTATCCCACTGTTCTGGGTTCACATAGCCGCGCGGGCGCCGGACAATATAAATCTCCGGCAGGGTCAGGTTAAGGGACTGCTCGTTAGCGTCAAACGCCACCGAGCCCGAGGGCAGCAGGCGGTTCAGCGCCAGGCACTGATCCTCTTTATGACTGGCAATTTCTTTTTGCGCTTCTGGCGTTAGTCGTTCGACGTTGATATCCAGCGCGGCGAGTGTTGAAGGCTTCACGCAGATATCGACTTTGGGCGCTCGCTTGCCGTCTACGGTAATGTCCTGAACTTTGACTTCATCCCGACCAATGCGGCGACCGTTGAGGATAAGTTCGGCGCTGTGAGTCCCGGCAGGCGCCAGATCTTGGTTATAGCGCGTCAGATCGATGCGCTGCTGGCTTCCTGGGCTCATAAAGTAGGGATTAAATTCGATATCGTCATCTGCGCCAGCCCAGCCGGGGAGGGCTAACAGAACGGCGGCAGCAAGCGGTGACAGGGAACGATGAAAAGAGGGCATGTGAATTCCTTTCACTCAAAGCGCCGTAACGGGGCGGCGCGATAGTCGATAAAGACAAAGCAGTTTTTCTTTTGGCGCCGATACTGCGGCGCTCGCTTTGTGGTGTCAGTCCACGGTGTTTACGGTGTGACTGGCTGCGGCGTTGGCTTGATGCCGCCATAATCATTGATATAAGAAGGATAAATAGTGCTTGGGCTCTTCTTCAGTGGGAAAAACTCTTTTCCTCCGGGGGCAATCATGCCGCCGTCACCGATAAGGCGTTTACCCTCTTTGTCTTCTGCGATGTTGGCCATCGACACGTGGTAGGGCGTTGGGTTAGTGCCCTCTACGCCGCCTTTAACCTTTTTCCAGGTGACAGACTGTCCGGCCTGGTTAGCATTGCCCGGCAGACCGGCCGGACGATAGAAAATCTTGATGCGTGAACGAAACGCCATCTGGAGCTGGTTTTGTTTTTCTTTGTTCAGCGGGGGGACTTCCAGCACGCTGAGCCAGAATACAGACTCTTTGTCCGCTGGCAGCGGCTCGCCGGTGTACATTAGGCGCAGTGTCTGGCCTTTTCCCGCGTTGATGCGGTTAACCGGTGGCGTAATGGTAAATGGCGCTTTGGCAGTTTCCGGCGTTGCATCTGGATCGCCGTCGTCTACCCAGCTTTGAGCCAGAACGGGTTTATCTCCCCGGTTATCGATTTTCACCGTCACCTCGCGTTCACCGGCAGGGTAGATAACGCGTGTGCCGGTAATGACTATCCCTGCTAACGCGGGTGTCGCCAGAATGAAAGAGAGTGCAAGCGCTGCGGCGCTGCGATAGACGGTACGGTGGTTCATGAAGACTTCTCCCTGATGCGGGGCGCGACAGTGCCGCACCCCGTGTAATGCTCATCAATACGATTAATCGGTAAGCGGACGATTAGAAGTAGTTGATGGTGAAGTTAACGGCGCTGGCAACCAGACCTGGGGTAGAGGCGCCTGTCGCGTAGTACTCAACGGCGTACGGCAGCGTGGCAGAGCCTGAGGTCAGGTCATAGGTGGTAGAAGAAGTGTGCTGATCGGGGCTACCCACTTTGATGGCGTTGCCAGTGGCGGCGTCAACCAGCTGCAGCTGGACGTTAGTTGCTTCAGTGCCGCCAGTAATGGTGTTGTTCAGGCGGTAGCCGATGGCATCAACGGTAGAGCCGTTTTCAAAGAATGCCGCAGCGTTAGTAACAGAAGCAGAGCCGGAGCAGTTGCTTAGCTCAATGTTGAAACCAGTACGTTTGGCTGTGGCGCCAGCCGCCGCCAGTTGGCTCTTGTCAACGGCAGCCAGAACAACTGTCGCTGGGCTTGAGTTTCCGTCGATGGTGATATCACAGGTCTTGTCGATAACTTCACCGGTAAAGTTAACGGTACCGTTAGACGCCGCTTGAACAGCCGTAACGCCAAAGGATGCAGTGATAGCGGTAGCTAAAAGAAACTTATTGAACTTCATAACAAACTCCATTTTGATCTTACATCGTCATTTAAATTGGAATAATCAACCCTGATAGATGAAATATCTTTTAGGCTAACTATATCCCTCACTGTGCGAGCAATAGGCTTAAAAGGGCGACTGGCCCCTTTTTTAACTTTTGCTTGCATAAACATTCCCACTTTTAGGTAGAATGAGAATTCTTTACCAAAAACCAATCAATAAATGCGTTGTTTGTTTTTTGGTCATTAACACTTAAGATACTTTTACTTACGTGCGTGATGAATTTTAAAAAGTTGATGAAGGTGTCTATCAAGGTGTTGGGATATGTGTTTATACCCTCAGATCTGGATGAGGCATTCTATCCTTGACGAGACTTATCCATCCTTTAGTGAATTAAACACGATCTATAATCTTGTGTAAAACGACAATAATGATGTTATATTCTAAATTGTTTTAACAAATTGGATCATAATCTCATATTAGATCTAATGAGCGACATCAAAACGATCTATTGGATCTATCTTTGGTTGATATCACTATTTTCAGTATCTGCTTATATTTTTTCTTTTTAGTTGATTTTTTATGTATAGTTTTTTTATGCAATTATTATTGTGTAAACATGGGGGGTTCTAGATAATGAAAAAAATTATTATTTAATTTTGTTATTTTAAAATGTGTTGATTTTTATTGTTTTGATAATGTTTTTCCGAGAACACTCTTTAGCTCTGGCCTAGAGCTAGCCAAATCGATTGTTAATTCTCCCCTGAATCGCGATAAAATGACGCGTTCTCTGAACGGAAGTTGTACTCTCTGTATCTCTAATGGCGGCCTTGGTTAAGGATATGCACAGTGCTTAAAGAAAACTTTAATGAGTTTCAAAGCTTTCTTGCCGTTGCAAAGGAAAGAAGTTTTACCAAAGCGGCAGGTAAGCTTGGGGTTTCTCAGTCATCCCTCAGCCATGCAATAAAAGCACTAGAAGAGCGTTTAAACGTTCGGCTTCTCACGAGGACGACCCGCAGCGTGGCGCCAACAGAAGCGGGAGAAAAGATCATTCAGTGTCTTGAACCCAGCCTGACAAATCTTGAACATGAATTAGAATCTATTATCCAGATGAATGGCACCGCATCGGGAAATATTCGGCTTTCTGTAGGGGAACACGCGGCATGCAGCCTTCTTTGGCCAAAGCTAAAGCCTTTCCTCAAAGACTATCCGGAGATTAACGTGGAGCTGGTGATAGATAACGGATTTGTCGACATTGTCGACGGTCGTTTCGATGCAGGAGTGCGTCTGGGGGAGAGTGTTGAAAAAGATATGGTCGCGGTAAGGATTGGGCCGGATATTCGTATGGTTGTCGTTGGGGCTCCGTCCTACTTTGATGCGCACGGGATCCCGCAAACGCCTCACGACCTTCAGCAGCATCGGTGCATTAACATGCGCCTCCCTACAGCCGGTGGGTTGTACCACTGGGAATTTGAGAAAGACGGAAAGCCGCTGCGGGTAAAAGTTGAAGGACAGCTAACGCTGAGCCTGTTGCCAGAGCGAATTGACGCCGCGATGTCGGGATTTGGCCTAGCCTGTATTCCTGAAGACAGGGTAAGCGAGGCGCTAGCCGAAGGTTCTCTCGTGCAGATTCTCAACGAGTGGAGCCCAACGTACCCCGGCTACTATCTTTTCTATCCTAGCAGGAAGCGTCATCCGCCGGCGTTTGCACTGTTGATAGAGGCATTGCGCTATAGAGAGCTTTAGAGAACAAAAGGGCAGGTGCACTTTTTAAGTACACCTGCTTCAAACAGCGCTAGCGACCGATAAGCGCCTGTAAGGCTGCTGGGTAGCGCTCACCGACGATTTTCACGGTATCCAGCGCCTGTGCAATCTTATGTAAATCGTCCTGAGTGAGCATAGTGCTGGCTGCGCCTAAATTCTCTTCTAAACGATGCAGTTTCGTCGTGCCCGGAATCGGCACAATCCACGGCTTTTGCGCCAGTAGCCAGGCCAGTGCAATTTGTGCCGGGGTTACGCCTTTCTCTGAAGCCAACTCAGCCAGTAAAGCGATAAGCTTTTCATTCGCTTCAAGGGCTTCAGTAGCGAAACGCGGTACTTTACTGCGAAAGTCGTTATCGCCAAATGAGGTTGTAGCGGTAATGGTGCCGGTTAAAAAGCCTTTTCCCAGCGGGCTGAACGGCACAAAGCCAATGCCCAACTCTTCCAATAGCGGCATGATTTCCTGCTCGGGCTCTCGCCACCACATGGAATATTCGCTTTGGAGTGCAGCCACCGGCTGAACAGCGTGCGCCCGGCGGATGGTCTGTGCTCCGGCTTCTGACAGGCCAAAGTGCTTTACTTTACCCTCTGAAATGAGGTCTTTAACGGTACCGGCTACGTCTTCAATGGGTACATCCGGATCGACTCTGTGCTGGTACAGAAGGTCAATAACGTCCGTTTTTAAACGACGTAAAGAACCCTCTACGGCCTCACGAATATGCTCAGGGCGGCTGTTTAGCATCTGCTGTTGGCTGTTCTCACCGAGGTTAAAGCCAAACTTGGTCGCGATAACTACACGATTGCGAAACGGCTTTAGCGCTTCGCCAACAACCTCTTCATTTAGATAAGGGCCATAGACTTCTGCGGTATCAAAAAAAGTAACGCCGCGCTCAACGGCGGCGCGAATGAGTTCTACAGCCTGCTGAGTACTGGTTGCCGGGCCATAGCCGTGGCTAAGCCCCATGCAGCCTAGGCCAAGTGCGCTAACTTTCAGACCGGACCGACCGAGAATACGCGTTTGCATGATGAAATGTCCCGTAGTTAAGTGTTAAGAGTCAGGTAGCCATGGCGCATTGCGCGACTGGATATTCCCTCTCTGTATGCTGTGGCTGAAAGCATAGCGCAGAGAGATCTATCCGATTAGAGGCTATAATTTACTAGGGTTTATGCATGGAGTTCATAAGTCACGGGCGCATCAACTGTGCTGCTCTGCGTAAGACGAAAAATAATATGATGACAATGTCACCTTTATTCATTAGAGAAATGCACTAGAGATTACTGTGTGCAGAGAACAAAAAAGAAGCCCAGTGGCTTCTTTCTGAGTACTGATAGTCTAAACGTTTGAAGAAGGCGGTCGATTTGCTACCTACCTTAGTCTCCCCAACAGCTCTTTACTTGCCAGCATCACCCTCTCTGCCAACTGCTCGCGCTTGTCGTCAGGAATTTGAAACGCGACGCCGGAAATACTGATCGCGGCGATAACCTGACCCTGTGGATTAAACACCGGAACGGCGATACAGCGCACGCCCTGACTGTCTTCTTCGTCATCATAGGCCCAGCCGCGCTGGCGAATCAGCTCAAGCTGCTTTTTAAGCTCGTTAACGTCGGTAATGGTCGTGTCGGTAAAGCGCGGCAGCTGCTCGTCGCCGAGCAGGTCGTCTACTTCAGCAGGGCTTAGCCACGCCATTATTGCCTTACCTAGGCCGGAACTGTGCAGGGACAGACGCTTGCCTTCCCAACTGCGGATGACGATTGCCTGTGGGCTTTCCAGCTTGGTGAGATAGATAGGCGAAGAGCCCTGCAGCACGCCGAGGTGGCAGGTTAGATTGGTGTCATCGCGCAGAGCGGCCAAAACCGGATGGGCGATTTTCTTGATGTCATACTGTTCAACGGCCTTGTTGCCCAGCTCATACAGCCGGAGGCCCAAATAGTATTTGTCGTTATCCTGACGCAGCAGTCCGTGAGCCACCATTGCACCAAGTAGTGAAGAAGTGCTGCTTTTGGCCATACCGACGCCCTGAAAAATCTGGCTAAACGTAGCGCCGTTTTTATCGGACAAAAAGTCACAAACGCGGACAACTTTATCAAGAGCGGGAACTGACGTAGAGATCGTTTTCATGGCAATCGCTGGGTTACGGCCGGCGCGAGGGATCGCGGGATGTTCAAGGTTGCTGATAGTATAACCACAATCCCCACAATTGAAAAAGGGGATAAAGGATGGAAAACCGTAGGTAAATGACGGGGATAACGATGGATTTTCGCGCAGTTGGCTTCGTTCTCAGCGTTAGTCGCGATAAAGAGGGTAAAATCATTCGGTGTTAAATATGACAGATGCTGGGAAAACGGGGGAACCCTGTGATGTAGATCCCGCAACAGGTGGTGATTCATGCTGTACAAGCTGGGTTTACTGAAATATCCCCCGTTGGCTTGTCATCTTGTGGAAAGATGGCGATAATTTCCGTCTTTTTTGTCCGTTCGCCTACGGGAAATACGCGCCGACGATCGGAACAATATTAATAAGAAAGCGCGACTTAATTACCCTTTTGTTAAGTTTGTTATCGAAGTTCTGCTATTCAGGATAGGAAAGCGTGACACCGTCAGGCTCTTTTGATTGTGTGGGAGTGCTGTACCTGAGAAAGGTATCGCTCCGTCACTGGCAGCGACTGAATAGAGGCAAGACGTGGATGTGGAGAGCTGCATGACCGAAAGCATACCAATGCTAGTGACCTTCGTGGTCTACATTGTGGGGATGATCGCAATTGGGCTAGCGGCCTATCGGGCGACCAATAACTTTGGTGATTACATTTTGGGGGGGCGCCGTCTGGGGAGCTTCGTGACGGCTCTGTCCGCTGGGGCATCCGACATGAGCGGATGGCTGCTGATGGGGCTTCCGGGGGCTATTTTCCTGTCGGGAATTTCCGAAAGCTGGATTGCCATCGGACTGACAGTCGGAGCCTACCTTAACTGGCGTATCGTGGCCGGCCGCCTGCGAGTGCATACCGAAGTTAACCACAACGCGCTGACGCTGCCGGACTACTTCAGCACTCGCTTTGAAGACAAGAGTCGCGTACTGCGCATTTTCTCCGCTGTGGTGATCCTGATTTTCTTTACTATCTACTGCGCCTCTGGCGTAGTGGCGGGAGCCCGGCTGTTTGAAAGCACGTTTGGCATGGATTACCACACCGCGCTGTGGGCTGGCGCAGCGGCGACTATCGCCTATACCTTTATCGGCGGTTTTCTGGCCATCAGTTGGACGGACACCGTACAGGCATCACTGATGATTTTCGCCCTGATCCTGACTCCGGTGATGGTGATTATCGCTGTCGGAGGATTCGGCAGCTCAATGGACGTCATTGAGGCAAAAAACGTCGAATATCTCGATATGTTTAAAGGCCTGAACTGGATCGCTATTGTGTCTCTTTTGGGCTGGGGACTTGGCTACTTTGGGCAGCCGCACATTCTTGCCCGCTTTATGGCGGCGGATTCCCATCACGTGATCCACAATGCTCGCCGCATCAGTATGACCTGGATGATTTTCTGCCTGGCTGGAGCGGTAGCTGTTGGCTTTTTCGGTATTGCCTTCTTCGCCAATAATCCGCACTTGGCGGGTAGCGTAAGCGAAAACGGCGAACGGGTGTTTATCGAGCTTTCCATGCTGCTGTTTAATCCGTGGATTGCCGGCGTGCTGCTGTCGGCCATTCTGGCGGCAGTGATGAGTACGCTGAGCTGTCAGCTGCTGGTGTGTTCCAGCGCGCTGACGGAGGACTTTTATAAGGCGTTCTTACGCAAGAGCGCCAGCCAGCGAGAGCTGGTGTGGGTTGGCAGGCTGATGGTGCTGCTGGTCGCGATTATTTCGATTGCGCTGGCGTCCAATCCAGATAACCGCGTGCTTGGGCTAGTGGCTTACGCCTGGGCCGGATTTGGTGCGGCGTTTGGCCCAGTGATCCTGTTCTCTGTGCTGTGGCGCGGTATGACCCGCAACGGTGCGCTGGCGGGCATGCTGGTCGGCGCGGCCACTGTGCTGATTTGGAAACAGTTCGGCTGGTTTAATCTGTACGAAATCATCCCAGGGTTTATATTTGGCTCTGCGGCGATTGTGCTATTTAGCCTTATTGGCGGTAAGCCGAGTGAAAAAATGCTGACCCGATTTGATGAGGCCGAGGCGGAGTACTTAAGCGAAAAAGAATAGTCGCGCTCTTTAGCGTGAAAATATAAAAAAGAGGCGAAATGACTATTTCGCCTCTTTTTTATTTGTCGTTTTATTCTTGATTTTGCTATCTCTTAATATCGTAATACTATTGATAAATAAAATTTTATTGTTAGTGGCTGAATAATGCCTCGCTAGAGCAGTTTTTCACACATCGTCCTGCCATATTCCTTCTCTGGTGCGGTGTTCCAGAGATTTCGTTTTTCGGATAACCACGCCTCTTTATGCCGATATAGACTTCCCCTGTGCTTTTTCCGCTCTGGAATAAGGTTATTGAGCGATATCTTATTTCCTTGTAGTATATTTCAATATGAAATTATAAGTATTGAAATTATTTCCTATCTATTTTTCTGTGGGAGCTAAGTTGTGCGGCGAGGATGGCTGGTGGCATTTGCTTTATCGTTAAATGGATACGTCTGGGCTGCACCGGCACCCAGCGGTTCAACGGAGAGTGCTGCAAGTAAAAATGACTCTCCTTATGCGGATACTTTGCCTGAATTAAGCAGCGGTGCAGATAAACATCTAAAAAAGAGCTCAGAAAAAGACCTGAAAGAACAGGCCTCCGATTATTTCACCAGCTCGGCAACACAGGGATTTGAAAACCTGACGCCGGAGGCGCTTGAGTCTCAAGCGCGTGGCTACGTGAAGAACAAAGCAACGTCGACATCTCAGGCCTATTTAGAAGAGCTTCTCTCTCCCTACGGCAGCGTGCGAACCAACCTGTCTATTGATGATAAAGGCAATTTGGAAGGCAGCTCGCTGGACTACTTTGTTCCTTGGTACGACAACCAGCGTACAGTGCTATTTAATCAGTTTTCTATTCAACGAAAAGAAGATCGCACCATTAGCAATATCGGATTTGGCGGTCGCCAGAACGTTGGTGAGAAATGGCTGCTCGGAGCTAACGTGTTCTACGATCGCGACCTGTCTCGGGATCACGAGAGGTTAGGGATTGGTGGTGAAGCCTGGACAGACTATCTCAAGCTGTCAGCCAACTATTACCATCCCCTTTCTGACTGGAAGGACTCCAAAGACTTCGACTTTTACGAAGAGCGTCCCGCAAGAGGGTGGGACATGCGCTCTGAAGCCTATCTGCCGTTCTACCCACAGCTGGGCGGTAAGCTGGTGTACGAACAGTACTACGGTGACGAGGTCGCGCTGTTTGGTAAAGACAATCTGCAAAAAGATCCCCATGCGGTAACGGTGGGAGTTAACTACACACCGGTACCTCTGGTGACCGTGGGATCAGACTATAAGGCAGGTACGGGAGACAACAGCGATCTTACCGTTAATGCCACGCTCAGCTATCAGTTCGGCGTACCGCTAAGCAATCAGCTAGATCCTGAAAAAGTGAGCGCTAAGCGCACACTGGTGGGAAGTCGTCATGATTTTGTCGATCGCAATAATTTTATCGTTCTTGAATATAGGGAAAAGGACCCTTTAGAGGTTGCACTGTGGCTTAAAGCAGATTCGGCTAACGAACAGCCTGAGTGTGTGATTAAAGATACACCGGAAGCCGGTACTGGGCTCGAGAAGTGCCGTTGGACTATCAATGCCATGGTGACTAACCGTTACAAGATTGTTTCTGCCGAATGGCAGGCAAAAAGCCGTGCCAATAGAATACTGGTGATGCCCGTCATCAAGGCCAATGCAATAGCCGATGGCAACAACAACCTCTGGAATCTGCAGCTGCCAACTTGGGAAAACGGTGCGACGGAGAAAGCGCGCAGAGACTTAAACACCTGGCAGGTGCGTATCACGCTGGAAGACGAGAAAGGCAACCGTATTAATTCCGATCCTGTTGAGCTATCAATACAGCAAAATCGCAAGATCGAGCTGGTGGCCAAGGACGCTGCTGATGGACAGTCGGATGCTCACAGTCACGAGGCTAGTGTGCTGGCTAACGGCAAGGATGCGGTAGACCTGAGTTTGTCACTGAGCTATGCCAACGGAGATACGGCAGACAGCAGCGGTAAACCGCTGGAAGACGACAAGATGCTGCCTGAACTGTATGACGTGAATAACAATAAAGTATCTCTAAGTACTAAGCCCTGCACAACGGACAAGCCTTGTGTGTTTATCATTGAGCGCAATAAAGACGAAGGCACAGTAACCATTGCCAGTACGCTATCTGGCACCTTCCGCTGGAAGGCTAAAGCCTCTCCCTACGGCGACAGTAACTATGTTGACGTAACTTTTACTGATAACGGCATTGTTGAATTAAAACCCATCATTTATCAGGTCAACGCAGAGAATGAGGGGAACCTGATTAATAAAGAGGGGCAACTGTCTGTAGGACAAACCTATCGTTTTGCTCTCTGGAAAGATAGCAATAGGGACGGCGTGTTCCAATCGGCAGAAAAGCTCACTGACGAAGAAATGGAACAGTATGAGTACAAGTGGGAATTCACCGGTACCAGCAAGCAGCTGCGCAAAGCGGGCGGCGAGTCTAGCGTGCTAAATGCTGATTTAGCAATTCCAAAAACCAATGCGGAAGCAACCTCAATTTTTCCCAACGCAGGTGCTGACGGCGTACAGGGATATGGATTGCAGGTGCAGTACCGTAAGAAAACGCAGTAAACCGAATCTGTTATCAAAATAAAAACGGCATAGCCAAAGCAATGACCAAGGGGTCATCGTTAAGATTAAGTGAAAAAGGAGAGTCTAAATGAAACGGGTTGTTAAGCAACGCTTGACGAAGGTCGCTTTGGCGATGGTGATTGCGGGGTATTGTTCAATTCCTGCAGCGATTGCTGCTGATGAGCGAGGAAACCTAGGAGCGGCGAATGAATGGCAGGTGTCGGGTTCAACAGCAAATGTTGAGGGGACAGTGCCGTGGATTGCCACGGCAACGGGGCCTACCGATAAGGATCACGTGACAATAGTATCTGATTACGGCACAAGGAACCCCTCAACCCCAGCCGGAAAACAGTTCCATATTGGCGATAAACTTACCGTTAGCTGGGCGATTGGCGACGAGCAGGGCGATACAGATAAAGGCGCTAATAACACGGGAGACGTCAATGCATTGACGAAAGGTACCGTGGTTTGGGTTCGTTCCAAATCACAAGATGGCACAGGCGCACAGGAAATTTCCGGTACGACGGGTAAAGACGTTTACACTATTACCGATGCGGATGCGGATTACTACATCGGGATTAAGATCACCCCAACTACCAGTACCGGTACTCCAAATGCAGGCACTCAGCTTGTGTTAACTGACCTGTCCAGCAGCGACGGCGGTGGTTCAGACAGTGACGATATTCCAACCGGCCCGGTTGTTGACGATAGCGTGAAGGTCATGATCTACGATAGTACAGAGCCTACCGTTGATCTGCTGGCCAGCAATACCGTTAAGCTGCACACAGAACACACCTACAAAGCAAGACTGTACAAAGATAAGGATAACAGCAACACCTTCAATACCGGGGACGAAGACGTTACTAACAAGTACGACTATAAGTGGGTGTTTACCGGCACCAGTATGCAGCTGGGGACAGCAGGTGGAGACTCTAGTGTCCAAAATGCCGATCTGGTTATTCCGGCTACTAATACCGCAGCAACCTCTATTTTCAACGGCGCGGGTGCCGATGGCGTACAGGGTTACGGTTTATCCATCAAGTACAAGCGCAACGACAACTAGTTCTGAAATCACAAACGCCATTCCCTGTGGGGATGGCGTTTTCAGCGTATTTTTCTTAGCAGAGTGTTAAGCAAAGTGTGTTGAAAAGCATATAAACATCAATCGGATGAGGCTTTTATGTCCGGCATGTCGAGACTGAGTAAAATTGCTGGGGTTGGAATACTGTCAGCCCTTATTACGCTATCCGCTCAGGCAGCGTTAAAAAGTGGGGAAGAGTGGCAGAGCCCATCCTCCAGCACCAGTGCTATCAACGGTACGGTACCGACAGCTGACAGTGCTAGTGTTCCTATCTATCAGGGTAGCGTTCAGCTTGATCCTAGCGTTACTCACGACGTTCAGGCCTTTGCTAAACCGAGTGAGTTCAGCGTTGACGATGCGGCAACAAAACTGATGCTGAATAATCCTCAGGATGCTCAAGGCGATCTGTTTGCTACGCCGCCGATGTTGCGTTGGGAAAACCAGACGCCTCCCGGCGTTTCGCTGGTGTGGGCTGAGGCTGCGACACCGGAAACGCCGCTTAATCCACAGCCCATTGGCAATCGTTCATTTTGCTCTCAAAACTTAGCCGGACATACGCTAGTGGCCTGGCCGCAAGTCAATCAGGAGGAGGCAGTGCCTTTACTGTATCTCTTGACGATGACGGGAGTGCCGAATGAAGGGGTAGTTTCACTGACTGATCAGAAAGTAACGTTAAAGATCGCAGAAGCGCAGGGCGACTTGGTTAGCGTTAGCACCAGCGATTATAGTGAGGCGCTGGCAGCGGCGAAAGCGAAGGTGGGTGGTAAAATAACGTTAACCGTGACGACTAAGGACTGCCAAGGCAACCTAGCAGGCAATATTCCGTTTGTGATTAAACGAGGAGATGCGAAGAATCGTCAAGGTGCTGTGAATAATGCAGCTCCAGTCGCGTTGGGATCCACTGAGCTGACAACAACAGCGACAGAGTATCGCGGTACGACTGATGCTAACGGCGTGGCTACGGTGGAGGTGACACAGCCGAATGGCCTTGGCGTAAAAACGCCGCTGTTTGCGGGCTTGCCGGGGATTTCTCAAACCAGCGAAACAGCGGTGATTTTCACCGTTCTCACAAGCCCTGACGTACCGGAAGCCAACATGTGGGGTCACATGTCGGAAACGAAAGAGGCTCATGGCTATACCTTTAGTCGACCGAAGCTGGCGGCTGAAGTAGGCAATGAAAATGGGACTGTTGTCGACCATAATGAAACCTGGTCAACGTTTACCTGGAGCGGTGCGGATGGGCACTGTACGATTCTGCCGGGAATGCGCCAGTTTGGCGCACTGGCGACGGTGATCTCTACCTCGGTACAAAGCGAATTAGGGTGGCCGATTCAGGGAGACTTTTACTGGTCATCACTGGAGGGGAGCACAGGGTTACACCATGCAGCAAATATGACCAACCGCAGCGAAGCACAAAAACCGGATAGCGCAACTTTTCTGGTTAGCTGCGTGGATAAAGCCGCTCCTGATGTTGATCCTGTAATTGTGTTGACACCGGAAAGCCTTGACGAGTCAGTGAATGCGACGAAAGTAAAGGTGGGCGATACCACCACTATGCGCCTGTCCATTACCGATAGATTGAACGGCAACCAGCCGTTAGCCTACTATTACTTCTCACTGAGTCTTGATGGCGGTACTAATCGTAAAGGCCAAACTGATGCTTCATGGGAGACGCATCCAGTGCTGATTACCGGAGGGACTAGACTGCACCGCGTGGATGCACACACCTATGAAGGCATAACGGATGTTAACGGCGAGGCAACGCTGGCGCTGAGCCAACCCGAGGGTGCTGGCGTTAAGACACATATCACGGCGAGAATGCGTAGCAATTTCTCTACGACAGACGCCAAAGACGTTATCTTTACCGTTATCACCAGCCCAGACAGCGACAAAGCCCGCATGTGGGGGCATATGGCGCGTGGAATTGTGGAGTCGGGTAATCTGTTTAAACGTCCACTGCTGGCGGATGAAACTACCCACGAGATAGGTTCCGTACGCGAAAACAATGAAGATTGGGCACTGTACGATCAAAATACCAGCATGCAGGCTGAGTGCGGCGTAGGGCATATTCCTCGCCAAAGCACGCTGTCAAGTCTCTATACCGCACACTCCGGAAACGCTATCAGTACGGAATATGGTTGGCCGACAGAAAGCTATAACTATCTGACCGCAGTGGAACAGGCGGGCGCCTATTCATCCGTTGATCTCGGCGGAGGCGGCGTTGACAGTTATTCTAACTTTAAGCCCAACTATCTTACCTGTTCTGGCAACGAAGCGGTTATGCAGGTTGTGGTAAACACTGACAGTGAGACATCGCCCGGTTCCAAACAGGCAAAAGTGAAAGTGGGTGAGAGCATTACAATGACGGTGCACACTGTCAACGCCATTAACGGTTCACCAGTACCTTATGCTGCGTTTACGATAACAAAAGGAGCGAGCAGAAATCGGGAAGGAATGGTCACCGGCTTTACCGATCCAACTAACGGAGCGCTGGAGATGAACGGTGTTCTCTTTGGAGCTTCTCAAGCCTCAATGGTCTATTCAGGCACCACGAATGCACAGGGTGTCGCTACCGTAGTCATTAAACAGCCGCAGGGGGTAGGGTTGGAAACGCCTCTGGCGATTGCCCCTGCTAGTTCCTCAATACCCAATACCGTTAACTACAGTGTGATCTTTACTGCTCTCACCAGTCCTGACGTTGAGGGCGCACAGATGTGGGGGCATATGGACGACGCTATCACTGTTGGCTCCCTGACCTTTACCCGCCCCAAGCTGGCGAGAGAAGTCGCGAATGCGCAGAGTTCCATCACTGAGAATAACGAAATTTGGGTACGCGTAGCGCAGGCGAGCCAGACTAATACCAGCGCAGGCGGCTGCGGCGCCAATATGCTGCCGCGTCGGACACAGCTGATGGATTTATATAACGCTAACAGCGGTAACACCGTCCAAACCGTTCACGGCTGGCCGACGCAGCGTCAGCCATACTGGAGCAGTTCTCCAGCGGACAAAGTACCACATCTCTACACGGTCTGGTTAAATGACGGCAGTCTGGTGAACAATAATGAATCTGCGACTTACGTCAGCTGTTTGACTACCGCAAACGCGCCAGCCGCCAGCATTACGCTGGAAGTCGTGGATCCGGCACAGTGGAACGCAGCGGAAGACGCGGCGAAGCTGAAAAAGGGCGAAACGCTACGGGTCAAGGTGACGGTGAAAGATGCGCAGGGCAACCCGATGCCGGACATGCCGTTTACCCTCAATCGCGGAGATGGCTATACCCATTATCCCGTTGAAAGATATATCGCAGGCGCCGGTGGTACGCTGGTTTCGTCAGTAGTGGTGGACGGCGGTCAGCCTGACGAAATGACACTGAGTGATAAGACAGCCACCTATACAGCGATGACCGACAGCAGCGGCAGTAAAATGCTCAATATTACCCGACCGGACACTCGCGGTACCAAAACGGCGCTGACGGTGGCGCTGTATTCAGATCCGACGAAGAAAGCCAGTATGGACACCATTTTCACTGTGCCCACCAGCCCAGATACCGAGAAAGCCAAAATGTGGGGCCATATGCCGGAGACGCTGACGGCGGGAGGAATAACGTTTAAACGCCCGCTGCTGCTTGCTGAGCTGGGCAGCAGCAGCGGGCGGAAAAGTCAGGTCGAGGATAATGAAACCTGGGCGCTGTTTACCGAAGCTCAGGCGGAATCGACAGATCTGAACGGCTGCGGTGCGGATTATATCCCAACTCAGGATGCGCTGGTCGCGCTGTCCGGCGGCTGGGGAGGCCATGCGATAGACGGCTGGCCGGTGGTAAAAAATTATGTCAGCAGCACGGCGGATGATGCGGCGACGGACAGCCGTAAATACAAAAGCGTGCAGCTCAGCAACGGTACCAGTGGCACACAGGCGGCCAGTGATGCGAACTATTTAACCTGTCAAACCACTGCGAATCCTAAAGTGGCCGCGATTGAGCTCACCTCGGCGCAGACGGCGAACTATGACGGCAATGATGGGGTGAAAGCTAAAACGGACTACGTTAACAGCAAGGACAGCATAGTGGTAAAGGTGACAACCCGTGACGCGCAAGGACAGCCGCTGGGCAACGTGCCGTTTACGCTAAATCATGGTACGACCGTTGCCCGCAACACGAATACGATTGCGATAGACACCATGTCGAAGCAGGTTTCTGTGCAGGACAGCTACAGTCACAGCTCTGAATATTTTTATGATACCAGTCGCTACTATAGCCGGACGGGGCCGGATGGCACGGTGGAATTTACCCTGCATCAAACCAATAAAGGCATGGGGACGCGTATCCCTCTGACGGCGCAAACGGATGACGGCAGTGGACTATCATCAAATACGCTGAGCGCGATATTCACCGTGGTGACCAGCCCGGATACGCCTAAGGCAAATTTCTGGGGGCATATGCCGGAGACTGCGACGGCGGCTGACGGTACGGTGTTTGAACGGCCGAAACTGTGGGCTGAATTAGCGGCGGGCGGTTCGGTAACCAAGGTATTACTCAATAATGAAGGCTGGCCTACACCAACAGGGGCACAGAATGTGGGTAGCGGCACGACGCCGTGTGAGGAGGCCCGTCATCCTTCGCTGGACGAATTGAATTCGCTGATTGGCCGCTATCCTAACGGCTCTATTGCAACAGAGATTGGCTGGCCAGTGAAAAGCGGTGGTTATGCATGGTGGACGAACGATGCGGCGTGCTCCCATACCTCTACAGGAAAGTGTCAGACGATCGACTTGACCAATGGCGTGGTTGAAAATACTAAGACTCGTGCATATCAGGCCTGCCTAGTGAACCCGCACTCGACGGTATCTAGCGTGACGCTAACCTCAACAGACTTTAATGTGGACTATCAGGCCGCTGTGGTGAAAAAAGGCGACACGATGCCTATTACTGTCACAGTGAAAGACAGCATGGGTAACCCAGTGCCAAACGTGGCCTTTACACTGACGCGCGGCGCCGCTTCACCGCGAAACAGCGGGGCAACGCTGTACGACAATGTGGATGCGATGGACGATCTTAAGGTACAGCCTTCGTCTGGCAGTGCGGTAACAATGACAGAGAGCGGTAATTCACTACAGGGAATGACGGGAGCCGACGGCTCGGCCACGTTCACTGTCAGGCAGGATGATACGCTGGGGTATAAAACGCCCTTGACGGTCACGTTGGATCAGTATGCCAATGTGACATCAACGTTGGAGACTATTTTTACTGTGAACACCAGCCCCAATGCGCCTACCGCCTATTTCTGGGGGCATATGCAGGACGTAGTGGCAATTAACGGTAAGCAGCTGCATCGTCCACTGCTGAAGTCAGAGCTGCCGTCGGGAGCTACAGTTCCAGCCGCTGCGACGGTGAATAATGAAATCTGGGCACTGGCGCACACAGTAGACGCCAGCAAGTGGGATTTTGCAGCTCAGTGCGGAAGCCTAAGCAATGCGCCAACGTACAGCGATCTGCAGTCTCTGCATTCTGTGTTCAGTACATTAGGGTGGCCATCAACGTTCTCTTCTAAAGGCTATGTTTATCTGTCGCAGACCAAAAGCGGCGGCACTTATTACAGCGGTATGGAAGAGGGGACGGGCACAGATAACTATGTGGTAAGTCCGTCAGGTACAGCAGGATTTGCTACCTGTGTTCAATAGCGCATTCTCATTTGGCTGTTTTTACTGGCGGGGGGAAATCTCCCCCCGCTTTGTATTTCTATGCCTTGAGGGCAACGTAAATATCAGTAATTAACTCGCTCTCTGGCGTTTCATCCGGATGGTTGAGATAGACTTCAAACGGCGGCAGCTCTCGGCATTCATAGCCGCTGGTGGGCAGCCATTTGCCATAGACATTGTCATAGGCTTCTCCAAGCTGGGCGTAAGGTCCGACGTGACGGTAGCGGGCATAGCGTCCGGCTTCTAGCTTGATAGTCTGAACTCTTTCATCATTTAGTGGCTCAGTAAGCGGCGCATCAAACCCAATACAGGCCGCAGAGCGGCACTCTGCAGCAGGCGTTACGCACGGGTTACAGTAGTAAATACCGAGGAAAGACCGAGTCCGTGCCTGTAGTTCATTATCCACTACCCACTGCCACATTGTGTTAAACGCGGCGCCGAGTTCTTCATAGGGACCAATATGGATGATGCCGTAGACAGTTTCTTCCTGGCGGTTTTCGATAGTGACGTTCACTTTTAGTGTCTCCTTGATAAGTGTGATGCGCGGACTTTGCTGCTCAGCCCTAAAGGGTGAACGCTAAGTGCACTTGACTGTGGCAAGCTATCGAGCCTTCCTTGATAGCAGCAGGCAAACGGAAATATAGCACGTCGTTTTTACGAAGACTTATCCTGTAGAGTGAAATGTGTGTTAGGTCGCTGATAGGGGAAATGTGAACAATATGAAGGAGAGGTAGACAGGGCGATGCTTAAGCCATCCTTCACATCGACCTGTCCTGTTCGGTCTATGAATCTGCTGTAGGTATCGCCAGATTGTTGACCAGAGACCGATACGATTAGACTACTTTGGCGCCACAGGAAAATAGACCTCGGTAATCAGCGCTTCTACCGCCGTTGTGCGCGGATTATTCAAATACGTTTCAAACGAGGGTAGCTCGGTTCGCTGGTAGTCACTTTGCGGCAGCCACGTTTGGTAAAAATGGCTATAGACAGATTCCAATGCTTCATAAGGGCCAACGTGCCGGTACTTGGCGTAACAGCCTCCGAGCACGTCGATGGGTTGAATAAGCTCGGACATCAGCTCATCGGCGAGCGGTGCATCAAACTGTAAGCAGGCGTCTGAACGGCACAGCGATGGGGTTCTGGTAGTTGGGTTATCGTAATAAACGGCAAGGGCGCACAGAACTCTCGACTCTAGCCCTTCAGCCTGAGCCCAGCGCCACAGCTCGTCAAACGCTTTATAGATTTCGCTATACGGCCCACAGTGGCGTATGCCATAAACGGTGAAAGTGTCTCGGGTTTCTATGATGATGTTCACGTCGGCGTTTCCTTATGGTGTTCTTGAGTAATTTCAAGCATCGGGTACCGAGCCTTCGCGGCCTTGCTGAACGGCTTCCAACAGTTTTTGACCCAGCGGACTTTCAAAGGCGTAGGCAAGGGAGGCCGGTAGCCTTCTGCGCCAGTTAGGGTACTGATCCGACGTTCCTGGTACGTTAACAGGTGTTGCTACACGCAGCCAGTCTTCGGGCTGGATGCCGACCATCTGGCTTGATGTCGAAGCGACAAAGCGGTGTAGGGCGGTGTTTAGCCCGTCTGTCATCGTATCGAACGAGGGGAGTTCAGCCAAGAGGCCTCGCTCAACCAGCAGCTTTGCCAGTGCCCGCTTGTCATCATCGCGTGCCCGTTGCAGAGAGGTTAAAACATCGGCATCCGGATAGATACCCAGTGATTCACCAAGGATGAGATCGCCTTTTTGCCAGTAGCCGATAAGCGTAGGCAAATCGTGGGTAGTTGGCGTCGCCAGTGACTGAGGGAAATAGCGCTCGGGGGGGCGAAATCCATCACTCTGCTGTTCGAAATAGAGCACCTTATAGGACAGAACTCCGGCCTCTCGCAGCTTTTGCACAATCTCCGGTGGCACAATGCCCAGATCTTCTCCAATAATCGCGCAGCGGTGGCGCTGGCTTTCCAGCGCCAAAATAGCCAGCAGGTCGTCAAGGGGATAGTTCACGTAGCCGCCCGCGCTGGCAGTTTCACCGTAGGGGATCCACCATAGCCGCAGTAGCGACATTACGTGGTCAACGCGCAAAGCGCCAAAATAGCGCATGTTAGCGCGCAGCACGTCGATAAACGGGCTATAGGCGCGCTGCCGCAAAACGTGAGGATCCATCGGAGGCAGCCCCCAGTTTTGTCCCTGTGGCCCAAGAGGGTCGGGCGGCGCGCCAATGGAGGCTTTCAGGCGATAAAGCGTGCGATCACACCAGGTTTGCACACCGCCCTCGGCGACGCCAACCGCCAAGTCACCGTACAGGCCAACGGCCATACCCAGCCTTCGGGATAGGGTAAAGCACTCGCCAAGCTGCTGGTGGGCTAACCACTGTAGCCAGACATAAAACTGAACGTCGTCCTGATGCGCTTTGACAAACTGGCGAACTGCGTCAGAGTTCGGTTGGCGATACGCGTCAGGCCAGACGGGCCATCCCCATGCGTTTGCGTTCTGTTGCTTTAGGTGCTCGTGCAGGGCGTCAAATTCCGCCTGACGGATAAGTGATTCACCGCGTTCGTCCTGAAAGCGCTGAAAGGCCTGCTGGCGCGCTGTGTCGCTAAACGCTTGCCACGCTAGCCGGAGGGCATGCAGTTTAAGGGCTGCAACCGCCGAATAGTCGACGGAATCGGTGCTCCGCAGGCGACGCCATTCGCACTGCGTTACCTCTTCTTGCCACCAGCGCTGAGCCGCAGCGCTGGCTCGAAACTCGGGCACTGACAGCACATCGATATAGATAACGTTAAGCGCGGTGCGTGAAGAGGGGCTATAAGGGCTGGCATTCTCCGGTACCGCCGGATACAGAGCGTGCAGCGGGTTGACGCCGACAAACGCGCCGCCGCGCCGAGCGGTTTGGTACAGCGCGTCCTTGAGCGTACTGAAGTCACCAATGCCCCAGTCCTCTTCAGATCGCAGCGTATAAAGCTGAACGCACATGCCCCACAGCTTTTCATTGGGCGGACGTTCAAAACAGCGATGAGGGGCAATCACAATTCGCGAATGCCAGAATTGAGCGCCTGCCCGCAGGGTAAGATGATAATAGCCGCAGGCCAGACTGCCAGGAAGAGAAAGCGCTAGGCTTGGTGCGAGAAGTTCTCCTTCATAGCGCCCGTCGCCGTCGGCCGAACGGTCTGCATAGTCCTCAGGCCTGAGGCGCCACTGATAGAGGCCAGGGCTATTTATGGTGACGCTGTAACTTTCTCTCTGACGAAAAACGTAAACCGGCGACAGCGCATCGCCGTCAAGACGTTCCTGAGACATCGCTTCATAAAGCTTTTGGCGCGATGCATCAGAAATAGACTCTCTTTTTCCGGCTGCGTTGACGTAGTCGCGGGCAATGCCCGCACTGTCGTAGCGGCGCCGCTCGCGCGCTTCGCACTCGGCGGCACCCGTATGGAACGTTTTTTCCATGGCGTCAGCCTACAGCTTGGTGGGTTTGATTTCCCAGATTTCTTCCGCGTACTCTTGAATCGTCCGGTCAGAAGAAAAATAGCCCATGTTGGCAATGTTCAACGCCGCCTTACGCGCCCAGGTATTCGGCTTTTGATACAGCCTATCCACGCTTTCCTGTGCGTTAAGGTAGGAACGGTAGTCAGCCAGCAGCTGATAGTAGTCACCGAAGTTCACTAGTGAATCAAACAGCGCACTGTATCGGTAGGGCTCTTCTGGGCTGAAGACGCCGGTAGCGATTTGGCTGAGAGTTTGGTGTAGCTCGGCGTCCTCCTCGTAGATCTGGCGAGGGTTGTAGCCGTTATTGCGCAATTCGCTGACCTGCTCAGTGGTATTGCCGAAGATAAAGATATTTTCTTCACCGACGTGTTCACGCATTTCCACGTTGGCGCCGTCGAGCGTGCCGATAGTGAGCGCGCCGTTGAGGGCAAACTTCATGTTGCTGGTGCCGGAGGCCTCAGTGCCCGCCAGTGAAATCTGTTCTGACAGATCCGCTGCAGGAATAATCATCTGTGCCAGGCTGACACTGTAGTTAGGGATAAAGACCACTTTCAGGCGGTTTTGTACGCGAGCATCGTTGTTAATGACTTTAGCGACATCGTTAATCAGCCGAATAATCAGCTTGGCGTTTACGTAGGAAGAGGCGGCCTTACCCGCGAATATCACTACTCTAGGCACCCACGGATCGTTAGGTGCTTTCAGAATACGGTTATAGCGCGTAATAACCTGAAGCAGGTTAAGCAGCTGGCGCTTGTACTCATGAATGCGTTTAATCTGCACGTCAAACAGCGCATTAGGGTTGACGACGACATTCAGATGGGTAGCAATATATTCCGCCAGCGCTTTTTTGTTAGTGTATTTGGCCTTCTTGATTTGGTCGATAAACGAAGGGTAGTCCACCAGCTCGTTCAGCGCGGACAGCTTGCTCAGATCGGTGCGCCAAGTGCGGTCAATACTGTTATCCAGCAGCTCTGACAGCGGCTTGTTGGCAAGACCCAGCCAGCGCCTAGGGGTAACGCCGTTGGTTTTATTGCAAAAGTGATGCGGGAATATTTTGGCAAAGTCAGCAAACAGCGACGTGACCATCAACTCAGAGTGCAGCGCCGAAACGCCGTTTACCTTGTGGCCGCCAATGACTGCCAGCCACGCCATTCTGACTCGACGACCGTTAGTTTCGTCGATCAGGGACACGCGCCTCAGCAGGTCGGCATCGTCCGGGTACTGCTCTTTCACGATCTTCAGGAAGTACTCGTTGATTTCAAAGATAATCTGCAAGTGGCGCGGCAGGATTTTACCCATCATGTCCACCGGCCATGTTTCCAGCGCTTCGCTCATCAGAGTGTGGTTGGTGTAGGAGAAGATGCGGATAGTCATCTCCCAAGCGTCTTCCCACGTGAAGCGGTGGTAGTCAATCAGTAGGCGCATCAGCTCAGGGATGGCCAGAACCGGGTGCGTGTCGTTCAGGTGGATAGCAACCTTTTCCGGCAGGTTGTCGTAAGTTTCGTAGGCGCGCCAGTGGCTGTACAGAATGTCCTGTAGCGTAGCGGAAACCAGAAAGTACTCTTGCTTGAGGCGCAGTTCGCGCCCTGAGCTGGTAGCGTCGTTGGGGTAGAGCACGCGGGAAACGTTCTCAGAGTTGTTTTTATCCTCAACGGCGGCAAAGTAGTCCCCCTGATTAAACTTACCGAGATTGATTTCATTACTGGCGCGCGCCGACCACAGGCGCAGTGTGTTGGTCGCGTCGGTATCATAGCCGGGGATAATCTGGTCGTAGGCACAGGCCAAAATTTCTTCCGTTTCTACCCAGCGGGAGATTTTACCTTCGGTTTGCACTCGGCCGCCGAAAAACACCTTATGTCGCACGTTGTGGCGCGGGAATTCCCACGCGTTGCCGTATTCTAGCCAGTTGTCCGGTGATTCAGCCTGCTGGCCGTCAACAATGTTTTGTTTGAACATCCCGTATTCGTAGCGCAGGCCGTATCCACGCGCAGGTAGCCCAAGAGTAGCCAGTGAGTCGAGGAAGCAGGCGGCCAGTCGCCCCAGGCCGCCGTTGCCGAGTCCGGGATCGTCTTCTTCACCGATAAGCTGTTCGATGTTGAGCCCCATATCCCCCAGTGCTTCTGAAAGCTCATCGTAAATGCCGAGGTTTAGCAGCGAGTTGGAAAGGGTGCGACCAATAAGAAACTCCATCGACAGGTAGGACACTCGACGGCCGGACTGAGAGAAGTGGGCGCGAGTCGAACGCAGCCAGCGTTCAACCATCATGTCGCGTACGACAAAGGAGACGGCGTTGAGCCAGTCGTGTTCGGTGGCCAGCGCGGGCTCTTTACCGATAACAAACTTTAACTTTTCCTGAATAGACGTCTTCAGGTTCATGATGCGCTCTGAGGGTGACTCAAAGTTAAATTGTGACATGTTTCTGTTTTCCACCCGTTTGTTGACTCGCCGTAAAGCGATAAAAATCCATTTTTGCCGAAGGTTAGCCTTCGGCGCTAAGTGCGTTATCCCAGCTTTTGATACAGCGCGAGATATTTTTGTGCGGCGTTGTGCCAGCTAAAGTCCATTGCCATGGCCTGTTTTTGTACGCGGCGCCAGCGGGGCGGTTCGGCCCACAGAGCGAAAGCGCGTCGAATAGCGCTGCTGAGAGCCTCTACCCGGCTGTCGTGAAAGACAAATCCGGTTGCGCTTTTGTCCGCCAGATTTTCCAGCGAGCAGTCAGAGACGGTGTCGGCCAGCCCTCCGGTATGACGCACCAGCGGCAGAGTGCCATAGCGAAGCCCGTAAAGCTGGGTCAAGCCGCAGGGCTCAAACCGGCTGGGTACCAGAATCACGTCGGCACTGCCAATAATGTGGTGAGCCAGCGTTTCGTCATAGCCGATTTTCACCGCCACTTGTTTAGGGTGACGGCGAGCCGCGTCCAGATAGGCTTCCTGTAGCGCTTCATCGCCGCTGCCCAGCAGAACTAACTGCCCGCCGCGATCCAGAAGGTCGGGCAGTGCCTGCAGCAGCAGGTCTAGACCTTTTTGCGCGCTTAAGCGGCTAACGACGGCAAACAGAGGGGCATCGGTTACCGTATCCAGCCCTGTTTTAGACTGAAGCTGCGCTTTGTTTTTGGCCTTATCCGCCAGCTTACTGCTGCTGTAGTCGAAAGACAGCAGAGCGTCTTTCTCCGGGCTCCAAACTTCGTAGTCCACGCCGTTGAGGATGCCTGCCAGCTTGCCGTGCTCCTGCCGCTGTTTGAGCAGATTTTCCATGCCAAAGCCGTATTCCGCTTGGGTTATCTCTTCGGCATAGGTTGGGCTAACGGCGGTGACCATATCAGAGTAGTAAAGGCCGGCCTTTAGGTAGGAAATTTGCCCGTAAAACTCTAATCCCTCCGGCTGTAGAAAGTGCGATGGCAAATACAGCTCGTTCATATGGCGGGAAGAAAACAGCCCCTGATAGGCCAGATTGTGAACGGTGAACACCGAACGTGCCGGATAGCCGCGTGCGGCCAGGTAGGCGCTAGCCAGCCCGGCGTGCCAGTCGTGTCCGTGTACCACTTCAGGCCGCCAGAGGGCGTCTAGCCCACAGGCGAGCTCACAGGCTATCCAGCCCAGCAGGCCAAAGCGCCTGTAGTTGTCGGCATACTCGTGCTGCGAGGCGTCGTGATAGGGGCTACCCGGTCTGTCATAAAGGTGTGGCGCGTCAATCAGATAAACGCCGACGCCGTTATAGCTGCCGTAGCGCAGAGTTACTCTGCCCGCAAATGTGTCTATTTCTGCTACCGCCGAGGTGGGGTGGATCTGCTGCATCAGTGCGGGAAATCCCGGCATTAGCAGGCGAACGTCAGCGCCTGCGGCGATCTGTGCCTGAGGCAGTGCACCAAGCACGTCAGCCAAGCCGCCGGTTTTCAGCAGAGGGAAAAGTTCTGAACAGACGTGTAAAACTCGCATCCATACTCCCGATTAAAAAATACTCACTACGTTAATCTAAGCACTGTTCGGCATCCCTCGCCAATGAAGGGTTGGATACCCAAAGAGGACTATTTGTCCATTTTTGCCAGCATTTCTCGGGTTATCAGGACGATACCGCCCGAAGAGCGGTAAAAACGGCGTTCGTCTTCTTCCACGTTTTCTCCAACGACCAGCCCTTCCGGCAGGTGACAGGCGCGATCGATAATGCATCGCCGCAGTCGACAGGAGCGGCCGATGTGAACATCTGGCAGCACCACAGCAGAGTCCAGTGTGCAAAACGAGTTCACGCGAACGCGGGGAAACAGCACGGAGTTCAGCACTACAGAACCGGAAATAATGCAGCCCGCGCCGATCAGCGAGTTCATGGTCATTCCGTGACTGCCGGAGCGATCCTGAACAAACTTGGCCGGAGGCAGAGGCTCCATGTAGGTACGAATAGGCCAAGTGGTGTCGTACATGTCCAGCTCTGGCATTACCGAGGCCAAATCGAGGTTGGCGCTCCAGTAGGCGTCAATGGTACCGACGTCGCGCCAGTAGGGCTGAGCGTTGACGTCTGAGGTGACGCAGGAGAGGTTGAATGGGTGAGCCCACGCGACTCCCTGAGCGACGGCTTTGGGAATAAGATCCTGACCAAAGTCGTGATGAGTGTCCTGATTTAGGCTCTCTTCTTCCAGCAGTTGATACAGGTACTGAGCGTTAAACACATAAACCCCCATACTGGCCAGCGACACGTCTGGGTCGCCGGGCATGGCGGGCGGATTCTCCGGCTTTTCCAAAAAGTTGACGATGCGGTGATCTTCCGTAATGTCCATAACGCCAAAGCCAGAGGCCTCAGAGCGAGGAACGGCAATACAGGCGACGGTACACTGGCTGCCTTTTTCTACGTGGTCAAGCAGCATGCGGGAGTAGTCCATCTTGTAGATATGGTCACCGGCAAGAATAACCACGTACTCGGCGCTGTAGCGACGAATGATGTCCAGGTTTTGGTAGATGGCGTCGGCGGTGCCGCGATACCACTCTTCGTGGTCTTCACGCTGCTGGGCGGGCAGCAGATCGACAAATTCGTTCATCTCTTCGTTGAGAAACGACCAGCCGCGCTGGATGTGCTGTACCAGCGAGTGGGAGTGATACTGTGTTAAAACGCCAATGCGGCGGATGCCTGAGTTCATGCAGTTAGACAGCGCGAAGTCGATGATGCGGAACTTGCCGCCAAAGTGTACCGCAGGCTTAGCCCGCTTGGAGGTCAAGTCCTTCAGGCGAGAGCCGCGACCTCCGGCAAGGATCAGCGCGACGGACTGTTTAGGGAGTTGCCTTGCCAGCATCAGCTTGTGATTGGCATCCGATCTAACCATGTTTCCTCCAGACATCAAATGTTCCTATAAAAAGTAAAAATGACAAAAAGACGCAACGCAGCGTCGCTAACGTTTTTTATGCAATACGGTCATGCTGTTGGGGCGCGCAGCGTACAGCTCGCCCTGAATGTCGATATCGTCGTGGGAAAAGGGCGCGGCAATTTCCCACTGTGTTTGTCGCAGGTTAAGAGGCTGCGACATATTGCTGGCGTTAATGACCACCAGCCACTTTTCAGAAAGCACTACCAGCAGCGTTCGCCGGTCGGGCTGTTCCCATTGTTCAGGCGTCATAGGACTGCCTTCGGCATTTATCCACTGGACGTCCTGCGTTTTGGCGTCTCCCTGCCACCATAGCGGTGAGGTGAGCGCCGGGATGCGCTTACGCAGAGAAATCAGGCCGGACACGAACGCCGTCAGAGAGTCGTCTGCCGATGACCAGTCAATCCAGGCTATGGGGGAGTCCTGGCAGTAGGCGTTATTGTTTCCTTCCTGACTGTTGCCCAGTTCATCTCCCGCTAATATTTGCGGCGTTCCCTGCGACAGCAGCAGGGTGGCCAGCAGCGAGCGTGTGGATCTGAGCCGGTGCTGTAAAATGTCATCTGGTGCCTCAAGCCCTTCATAACCGTGATTAGCGCTGTAGTTTTCGCCGTGTCCGTCTCGGTTATCTTCCCCATTAGCCTGATTATGCTTGTGGTCAAAGCTTACTAAGTCTCTGAGGGTGAAGCCGTCGTGAGCGGTAATGAGGTTGACCGATGCGCAGGGCTGACGTCCGTGGTGTGCAAAAATATCGCTGGAAGCCGCTAGACGACGGGCGAATTCACCAAGCCCGACGTCGCCTCTGAGCCAGAAGCGACGCACGGTGTCGCGAAAGCGATCGTTCCATTCGCCAAACGGCTGGGGAAATTCTCCCAGACGATAGCCGCCGGGACCGAGATCCCAAGGTTCAGCGATGAGCTTAAGGGTCGACAGCAGTGGATCGTTTTGTAGCGCCACGAGTAGGGGGGACGAAGGCGAAAAATCCGGCGTTCTGCCTAGTGAAACGCCGAGATCGAACCGAAAGCCGTCAACGCGGCATTCGGTTGCCCAAAAGCGCAGGCAGTCGAGAGCGTACTGAATCCCCGCGGGATGACTGAGCCGCAGGGCGTTGCCGCAGCCGCTCCAGTTGGCGTACTGTCCGTTTTCTTCCAACCAGTAGTAGCTTCGGTTGTCAATACCGCGCAGAGAGAGCGTAGGGCCGAATTCATCCAGCTCGGCGGTGTGGTTAAAGACGACGTCCAAAATAACTTCGATGCCAGCCAGATGCAGGGCTTTGACCAGATCGCGAAATTCCGACAGCGGCGTCGAGCCGGGCCGTTGTGACCAGTATCGAGGCTCTACGGCAAACGGCGCCAGCACGTTATAGCCCCAGTAGTTGCTAAGCCCCATGCTTTGCAGCCGGGGTTCGTCAACGTGAAACTGGATCGGCATCAGTTCAAGCGTGGTGATCCCGAGCTTGAGCAAGTGAGCGATTGCTGCGGGATGAGCGAGCCCCGCGTAAGTTCCCTGCAGTGCCTCAGGAATAGCGGGATGCATTTTAGTCAAGCCGCGAACGTGAGCTTCGTAGATAACGGTGTTACACCAGGGCACGCAAGGGCGACTGTCGTTCTGCCAGTCGTAGGATTCGTGCACGACGACGCTTTTTGGGACAAACTGCGCATTGTCCTGTGAATTAGGGGGCGGTTCGCGATCGTACAGCGACGGAGCGTCAGGAACTTTGCTGTCTAGCGCGCGGCTATAGGGATCAATCGTCAGCTTCTGTGGGTTAAAGCGTAGTCCACGTGAGGGCTCCCACTGGCCATAAAGCCGATAGCCGTAGCGCTGACCGGGAAGACCACCCGGCAGGTAGCCGTGCCAGACATCTCCACTACGACAGGGAAGGGGTAAACGCTGTTCGCTGCCCTGTTCGTCGAACAGGCACAGCTCTACGCGCTGGGCGTCAGCGGAGTAGATTGCAAAGTTGACACCCTGGCCGTCGTAGTAACAGCCAAAGGGATAGGGCCTTCCGGCCGCCAGAGCCGCTGCTATTGCTGCCGTCACGCTATCCCTCCCGGACAAAGTAGAGGGTTGACAGCGGCGGCAGCGTCAGAGACAGAGAGAAGGGCTTCTGATGAGCGGGTATGTCATCGCTGTGAACGCCGCCGAAGTTGCCTGCATTACCGCCTCGGTAGAGGCCTGCGTCGGTATTCAGCACCTCTTTCCAAAAGCCGGAATGCGCTACACCGATGCGATAGCCTTGCCTTAGGACAGGGGTAAAGTTGCTGACTACCAAAACTTCATTACCCTGCTCATCGCGGCGAAGAAAGGCAAATACCGAGTTATCGCTGTCGTCTACTACGTGCCATTCAAAGCCTTCTGGGCAGAAGTCGAGCTGATAAAGAGGCGGCAGATTTTTATAGTGGTGGTTCAAGTCGCGCAACAGTTGCTGAACGCCGCTGTGCCAGCCGTCGTTGACGTCATCAAGCAGGTGCCAGTCGAGGCTTGAATCGTGGTTCCACTCTCTTCCCTGTGCAAATTCCCCCCCCATAAACAGCAGCTTTTTCCCCGGATAGCCCCACATAAAGGCGTAGTAGGCGCGCAGGTTGGCAAACTGTTGCCAGGTATCGCCCGGCATGCGGCCTAACAGTGAACGCTTGCCGTGGACGACCTCATCGTGCGATAGGGGCAGGACGAAGTTTTCGGAATAGGCGTACAGCATGCCGAAGGTCATCAGGCCGTGGTGGTGCTTGCGGTAAATGGGATCGAGGGACATATAGTCGAGAGTGTCGTGCATCCAGCCGAGATTCCACTTGTAGTGAAAGCCCAATCCGCCGTCTTCCGGCGGCAGCGTAACGCCGGGAAAGTCAGTCGACTCTTCTGCAATCACGGCAGCACCTGGCCGCTGCGCACCGATGGTTTTATTGGTCGTGCGAAGAAATTCAATGGCCTCAAGGTTTTCTCGCCCACCGTAGCGGTTCGGCACCCACTCTCCCGCAGCCCGGCTGTAGTCGCGATAGAGCATAGAGGCGACAGCGTCAACGCGCAGGCCGTCGAGGCCAAAGCGCTCCAGCCAGTACAGGGCGTTGCCAGTGAGATAGTTATGAACTTCATGGCGATCGTAGTTGTAGATCAGCGTATTCCAGTCCTGATGGAAGCCCTCGCGGGGATCGGCGTACTCATACAGCTCAGTGCCGTCAAACCTGATCAGACCGTGTTCATCATTGGGGAAGTGACCGGGGACCCAGTCCAGCAGTACGTTGATTCCTTCTTTGTGTGCACAGTCGATCAAATAGCGAAAGTCGTCAGGAGAGCCAAAGCGGCGGGTTGGCGCATAGAGGCCAACGGGCTGATAGCCCCAAGAGCCGTCGAACGGGTGCTCGTGGATAGGCAGCAGCTCGATATGGGTAAAGCCCATCCATTTCACATAAGGGATAAGGCGCTCGGCCAGTTCGCGATAGCTAAGCCACTGACCGCCTTCACCGCGCTGCCAAGAGCCTAGATGAACTTCATAAATCGACATTGGTGCAGAAAGGCCGTTAGCCTGCTGCCGCCAAGACGGCATGGCAGTGTAGGGTGGCTGAACGGCGGTTCTGGACGCGGTTTCAGGGCGTATTTCCCCGTCAAAAGCGTAGGGATCGGCTTTCAGACGAGTCTGACCGTCGGCGTCAATAATTTCATATTTGTACAGTCGGCCTTCCTCAACGTGGGGAAGAAACAGCTCCCAGATGCCGCTTTCTGCTCGAAGGCGCATTGGATGGCAACGGCCGTCCCAGTAGTTGAATTCCCCGATCACCGAAACGCGCTGGGCGTTAGGCGCCCATACGGCAAACGCGGTACCGTCAACGTCGTCCAGCCGCATCGGATGAGCGCCGAGCTGTTCATAGGGGCGCAGGTGAGTGCCCTCTGACAGCAGCCATCCGTCCATTTCTCTCAGCAAAAGGCCAAATCGGTAGGGATCTTCGATCACCTGACGATAGTCCCCCCACTCAACGGCAAGCTGATAGCGATAGGGCTGTTCTCTAGGGGGAAGGGTACCGGAAAAGAATCCCGCATAGTGGCTTGGCTTCAGGGTAAGCAGCCCAGAACCGCTGTCTTTATCCAGAACGATAACGCGGGTAGCATCGGGCAGGAAGGCGTTTATCATTAGCCCTTCCGGCGAGGCGTGAGGCCCTAAGAGAGAAAAGGGGTCTGCGCAGGTTCCTTGTACTAATCGTTGGATCAGGTCTTCTTCGAGCGCCGTCGACATTCCCTCTCTCCCTTTTTTATGGCATCAAAATAGGATAGCCGAAAAAAATAAATAGCGTCTCCTCGCAAAGTACGAAGCGACATTAATAAGTAACAAGATTAACAATACGCAATTAGGACAGGAATTCTGTGAGGCGCTTCTTATATTATTCTTCCGTTTTAAATCAAGCGCTCAATATGCTAAGTCTGCCGCTTTTTTTCTTAGTAAACGGCTTTTTTATCGCCTATTTGAAATCCAAATCTCAGTTTTAGCCCGTCATGGTGCGGCACTTAGCGAAACGCGTTATTTATTATGCGGAAGTAGTTCTTTTTTCTGGCAGAGACATTCCATAAATAAAAAATGAGATTTGAATATTATATATTGAGTGGCTTTTTTTATGCGAAACTGGTCGGGTAATTATATTTATAGGTGTGGATGCTGTTACAGATATTACTGTGTTTAAAAAGGCTGTTAAAAAACTCGCCGGTTCTTTAAACAGGGCGTTAATCTATTGAAAAATTTGACAGGCACTATGTTGGCTAATGCGCTGTGATATTGGACAATAAACGTACGGTGAACGCTGTGCCGAAAAGAGAAGAAGGCGTTTCGGCACAGCGATAAGAGAGGTAAGCCGTACGGTGAGCAATTAAGTCCACATGCTACGCGGGTCTTTTTTTATTTAGGCTTTCTTTGTCGAGCGCACTTTACCGATTAGGATAACGACCAGCAAAACGACAGCGCCCGCAACAACGCCGAAGGCCATATTCAACAGCGTTGGTGTCAGCGCATTGACGACCCGGCCAATAAGCCCGGGGATCAGCGTCAGCGTTGCGTGAGCAGCGCGCTCAATGGCGTCAGAAACGACGGGAATACCGTGAGTAAGAATGCCGCCACCCACCATAAACATGGCTGCCGTACCCACGACAGAAAGGGTTTTCATCAGGTAAGGAGTAACGTTAACCAGGCCCGCGCCAATAGCACGCAGCACGGCGGCCTTTTTCCGATTCAGGTAAAAGCCAACGTCGTCAAGCTTCACGATACCCGCCACCAGGCCATAAACGCCCACGGTCATGAGAATGGCAATGCTGGACATCACTGCCAGCTGCTGACTCAGGGTTGCGCCCGCAACAGTACCCAGAGTAATCGCGACGATCTCAGCCGACAGAATAAAGTCGGTACGCACTGCGCCTTTAATCTTCTGCTTTTCATAAGCAGCGATTTCTTCTGGCGTTTTCACGTCAGCTTCGCTGCCCGCCTCGCTGGCACGATCGTCGCGATGGAGAAAGCGGTGAGCCAGCTTTTCGACCCCTTCGAAACATAAAAACGCGCCGCCGAGCATCAAAAGTGGCGTAACCGCCCAGGGAATAAAGGCGCTGATGGCCAGCGCCAGAGGAACCAGAATCAGCTTGTTGAGAAAAGAGCCTTTTGCCACTGCCCAAACAACGGGCAGCTCGCGCTCGGCTCTGACGCCGGTTACCTGCTGAGCATTGAGAGCGAGATCGTCCCCCAGTACGCCAGAGGTCTTTTTTGCCGCCATTTTGGTCATCAGCGCGACGTCGTCAAGTACGGCGGCGATATCGTCAAGTAGGGCCAGTAAGCTGCTTCCTGCCAAGGTGTTTTCTCCAAAGTAAAAGGTTTTTTCAACGATACGCCTAAAAGCTTATCGGGAGCTTAAAAGCGCGCTTTGAGCGCGCCGTTAAAATATTTTCAGTTTTGAGTGGTCTCTATGGCTTTCTGGCGACGATACTCTTTTGCCGCTTTAGGAACCGGCGGCGCTTCTCCGGTTTCCATCCACTTGCGCAGGCGATTAGCGTCAGCAAAGTGGGTGTATTTGCCAAAGGCGTCCAATACGACCAGTGTGACGTCTTTTCCTGCAATGCGGCTGCGCATCGCTAGGCAGTGGCCAGCCTGATTGGTAAAGCCGGTTTTGGTTAACTGGATATTCCACTCGTCTTTGGTCACCAGATAGTTGGTGTTGCGAAACTCTAGCGTGTAGTCCGGCTGGCGAAAGTGGACGGTTTTTCCCGTTCGACGGAGTCTTTGCTGAGCTGCGGATACTGTCTCGTTGCCATGAGTAAGCGGGTTAGGTCTTCTGCCGTAGACACGTTCTGCTCCGACAGCCCGGTTGGTTCAATGTAGCGAGTGTGATTCATGCCCAGTGCTTTAGCTTTGTCGTTCATGGCTTTAATAAACGCGTCATAACCGCCAGGATAGCTGTGAGCCAAGGAGGCCGCAGCGCGGTTTTCCGACGCCATCAGGGTCATCAGCAGCATGTCCTCTCGGCTCGCTTTACTGCCGACTCTGACGCGAGAGTAAACGCCTTCCAGCTCTTTGGTGTGCTCAATAGCAACGGGGATAACCTCTGTCATCGGCAGCTTTTTATCCAGAGTCACCATGGCGGTCATGAGTTTGGTGATAGAAGCAATAGGCACCTGCTTGCCGGGGTTCAGGGTATAGATGACCTTTTCTGTTTTGGTATCGACTATCAGTGCGCTGCCGGAAGCGATTTCCGGTAGCGCGCTTCGCTGCATTGTTGACGGTGCGGCGTAGGCGGCTGAAGGTAGAAGGGCGGAGCCTGCACAAAACCCCAGTAGGCAGGCTAGCGACAGACTAGAGTAAAACGATGTCTTCATCATGATTTTTTTCGCTGTGTTATCGCCCCGCTAAGCGGGGTGCTGGATAATGAGGTGTGTTCGCGTACGGCGGCATTATCCCTGTTTGACGCGCTTGGCTTTCTGTTTCTGTGGACTTTTCTGGTTTTCTGCCAGAGGCAGCGCTTTTTGCGTTTCTAGCCAGCTTTTCAATCGGTTGGCGTCGGCAAAGTGGGTATATTTGCCGTAGGCGTCAAGCGTGACCAGCGCCACTTGGCGGTGGTTGATGGTGGTTCGCATCGTCAGGCAGCGCCCCGCTTCATCGGTATAGCCAGTTTTCGTCAGCTGAATATCCCAACCCTCGTTGCGCAGCAAATGGTTCGTGTTGTGAAATTCCAGCGTGTATCTCGGATGATCGAACGTCACGGTTTTTCCGGGGGTGGTGCTGAGCTGGCTGAGCATGGGGTATTTTTGCGTTGCCAGAATTAATCGGCTCAGATCGCGGGCGGTAGAGACGTTTTTCTCTGAAAGCCCGGTCGGTTCGACATAACGAGTGTTTTTCATGCCGAGCGACTTGGCCTTGGCGTTCATGGCTTTAATAAAGGCGCGGTAACCGCCGGGGTAGCTGTGAGCCAGACTGGCGGCCGCGCGGTTTTCTGATGACATCAGCGCCAGCAGCAGCATTTCTTTGCGGGTAATCTCACTGCCGACCTGAACGCGAGAGTAAACGCCCCTAAGCTCTTTGGTCTCATTAATTTTTACGGGAATAACCTGAGTCATCGGCTGTTTGGCGTCAAGAACCACCATTGCCGTCATCAATTTGGTCAGTGAGGCAATGGGAACCACTTTGTCAGGATTGTTGGAGTAAATGACTTTTCGGGTTTTTACGTCCACTACCAGCGCGCTTTTGGAAGCAAGGCCAGGGCCTGAAGCCGTCTTGGTGCTTTTGGTATCAGCGGAGGCTGTCATCGCAAGCCCAGACGCGAACAGCGCCAGACTTAATAAAGTAAAACGAATTTTTGTGCGCATAAGATGACTTATTTAAGGGACATAACTATGAACGAAGCGTTCAGCCAAAGAAATTATAATTTTGCTTAAGGATTACTGACAGGGTTTTAAAGATTATTTTTACAGGGAGATAACGCTTATTTGTAAACAATTGTATTTATGAATCTCCGAGGAGACTTTTCTAATCAAAAAAGAGGTGTCGATGTGTGCGCTATTTTTAATATCGACCACCGCTTTTATATTAACGATGTATTTCTCCTCATGATATTGGCTTATGCAACTACCTTATCGACACCATTTTCTGGCTAAAACGCGTTCATGAAATTTTGGTTTTAACATTCACTGAATGATTCTTACATTAAACTAACGACTTGTTTTCAATTCTTCATTTAAATCCATTTGGCGACAAATTAATTTTAAAAAATGTGATTTATTTCATGTTACTAAATCATTTGTGTTGAACATGATTTCTATTTGTCGCCAAATTGGTGGGTCAGTTTTTGCTCAGCCATAAGGCGCAAAGGCGACACATTGGCAGGCCCGCTTTTCGCCGTGGCGAAGAAAGCTGGGTAAATAGGGTAAAAGCGTCAAACCAAAAACGTCACCAAAGTCACTAAAAATAAAATCAAGATGAAAAGAGGATCGCTATGAGTACGAAACTGTGGGGCGGCAGATTTGATATGCCGACAAATAAGCTGGTCGAAGAGTTCAACGCTACCATTCTTATTGAAACACGCCTTTGCCCGTTTGATATTCAGGGCAGTATTGTGCACGCCACCATGCTGGCAAAGCAGGGGATTATCACTCAGGCCGATGCCGATGCGATTATTGCCGGGTTGAAACAGGTTGCTGATGAGATCCGTGAGGGTAAGTTCGACTTCCGAACTGAAGATGAAGATATCCACATGGCGATTGAGAAGCGCATGACGGAGATCGTCGGGCCGGTTGGGGGCAAACTGCATACCGCCCGCAGTCGAAACGACCAGACGACGTTGGACTCAAAAATGCACATGCGTGCCACTATTGAGGAAGTGAAAGAGGCCATTCGCGGGCTTCAGGCTGCCTTTATCGCCAAGGCTGAGGGCAACACTGACGCTATTATGCCGGGGTATACTCACCTGCAAACCGGGCAGCCAATTCTGTTTTCACACTGGATCATGGCCTATTTCTGGATGATGCAGCGCGACTTTACCCGCTTTGACGATCTGTATCGCCGCATGGAAGAGTGCCCGCTGGGTGCCGCCGCTCTGGCCGGTACTACATTCCCTATCGATCGCCACTTTACCGCTAAAGAGCTTGGCTTCGATCGCCCAACGGAAAACAGTATTGATTCCGTCAGTGACCGTGACCATATGATTGAATTTAACGCTGCCGCAGCGATGTGCTTCATGCACCTGACTCGGCTGTCGGAAGAGCTGGTGCTGTTCTCCAGTCAGGACTTCAAATTTATCGATCTGTCTGACGACTTCTGTACCGGTTCCAGCATTATGCCGCAGAAGAAAAACCCTGATGTGGCGGAAAAAATGCGCGGCAAGGGCGGCCGAGTATACGGCAACCTGATGGCAATTCTGACCATTATGAAAGGCATTCCCCTGGCCTATAACACTGATATGAGCGAAGACAAAGAGGCGGTGTATGACTCTATGGATACGCTGCTTTCTGGCCTGAAAATCATGGCGCCGATGCTGGAGAAAATGAAGGTCAACGCCGACAGGACGCGCAACGCCGCCCATAGGGGCTTCTCCACCGCCACAGATATGGCGGACTACCTGGTTCGCAAAGGCATTCCGTTCCGTGAGGCTCACCACGTGGTCGGCAGCGTCGTTAACTACTGTGTGAAGCACGGCAAAATGCTGGATGCGCTGACAATGGATGAGTTCCACTCTTTCCACGCCAACATCGAACAGGATATCTATCAGGCTATTACGCTGGAGGCCTCCGTGGCAGCACGGACGTCCTACGGCGGCACTGCGCCTGAAACTGTCCGCGCGCAAATTGAGAAGGCGAAAAGCCTGATCCGCGTACAGGGATAAATCCTTTCTTTATTGACGGGTGTCGATTTTGGCACCCGATCATCGTTAACGTGAACTTTATGGCTTTCGTGCGTTATGCGTACGAAGGAAGGAGAGAGCATGGATATCCAATTTTGGCTACAGCTGGCTGTAGTTGTTCTCGCTATCGGTATAGGCGGGCGATTTGGCGGTGTGGGTCTTGGTGCGGCGGGGGGTTAGGGGTCTGTATTCTGGTGCTGGTGTTCGGCATGAAGCCCGCTTCACCGCCAGTGACCGTACTGCTGATCATCATCGCGGTGATTGCCTGTACCAGCGTGCTACAAGGGGCTGGCGGCCTCGATTTTCTGGTGCGGATAGCGGAAAAGCTGCTGCGCAAGAAGCCAACGGCGATTACTTTCGTTGGGCCGCTGGTGTGCTCTATTTTCGTGATGTTCTGCGGCACCGCCTATGTGGCGTTTGCGGTTTATCCGGTGGTGGCCGAAGTGGCGGCAGAGGCGAAAATCCGACCGGAGAGGCCGATGTCGATGTCGGTGATTGCGGCGGGTATTGCAGTGATTGCCAGCCCAATGAGTGCCGCAACTGCAGGCATGATTGCCGCGCTGTCGATGTATAACGTTTCGATCCTCGAAATTCTGGCGGTCAGCATCCCGGCATTTCTTATCGGCACGTTCTGCGGCTGTTTGGCCGTATTCAAGCGGGGTAAAGAGCTAGAGCAAGATCCGGTGTTCTGCCAGCGCGTGGCTTCTGGTGAATATCAGTTCCTGCATGGCGAAAAGGCGGAAAAAGAGGCCTACAAACCGTCCAAAGCCGAAAAGCTGGGGGTGCTGATTTTTGGTCTGGGCGTGGCGCTGGTGATTACGCTGGGGTCGTTTAAGTCGCTGCTTCCCGCGTGGGAAGAGGGTGGCAAAATGGTGCCGCTGTCAACGCCGTCACTGATCCAAATGGTCATGCTGGCGACAGCGTTGATGATCATCGTCTTCAGTAAGGTGCCAAGCGATAAGTTTGCCTCTGGCTCAGTGTTCCGCTCCGGCCTGATTGGTGTAGTGGGCGTATTCGGTATTTCATGGATGACTGGTACGTTCTTTGAAGCCTATAAACCGATGTTTATCGAGCTGTTCCAGCACATGGTGCAGTCAACGCCAATGCTGTTTGGTGTCGTACTGTTTTGCTTTTCTGCGGTGATCTTCAGCCCGTCAACAACCGTTGCGTCGCTAATGCCTCTAGGCGCATCCATGGGCATTCCGCCCCCGATGCTGGTGGCGCTGTACCCAGCCTGCTGCGGTGACTTTATTGTCCCTGGCGCGGGTCAGATCGGCTGCGTTTCCTTTGACCGAACGGGAACCACCAAGCTTGGCAGCTATGTGATAAACCACAGCTACCTGAGACCGGGATTTGTGATGGTGATATCTGCCGTCATTGCCGGATACGGTATTTCAACCATAGTGTTTTGATGATGAAAAGGGCTCGCAAATGCGGGCCCTTGACGTCATGAAAGACGGAGAGAGTGATGATGACATCAGCGATTTCAGCGCGCCTTGCCGACTTTATTGTTAACACGCGCTTTGACGATATTCCTACATCTATAGTAATAAAAACCAAACGGCATATTCTCGATACTTTTGGCGCCGGGCTGGCCGGTGCGCGCTCAGACGAAGCGGTAAAAACCGCGCAGGTGTTGAAGCTGCTGGACGGCGGTGGTCAGGTACCTTTATGGGGAACAGGGAGGCAGGCAATGCCCGGCTATGCGGCCTGGGCTAACGGTATTGCCTGCCATGCCTTTGAGCTAGACGATACCGGTGGGTGCGATCACTCCGGTGCAGTGGTAATCCCTGCGGCAATGGCAGCCCTTGCTCTGTGCAAGGCGCCAATCAGTGGCAAAACGTTTATTACGTCAGTCGTATTAGGGTACGACGTTGCGCGCCGCGCTTTGGAAGCCTGCGGCGCTTATGAACCGCACAACGAAGCCGGATGGCATTCGACCGCCACCTGCGGCACCTTTGGCGCCGCCGCCGCCGCGGGTAGGCTCCTTGGCCTGAACGAAGAGCAGATGCGATGGGCGCTTGGGCTAGCTGCCAGCTATTCCGGTGGACTGTGGGCGTTTATTCACGACGGCGCTCAGAGCAAGCGGCTGCACGCGGGCAACGCGGCGCAGGGCGGGCTTACCGCAGCGCTGTTGGCGAAAGAGGGCTTTACGGGGCCAGGGGCAATATTTGAGCCTGTGTGGGGCGGCTTTAGCCGTACCTTTGCGCCACAGAGCGAAGATCGCGAGGCCTGGCTGCGGGAGCTCGGCAGCAACTGGAAGATGCAGCGGGTTTCTATAAAACCTTATGCGTCGTGTCGAAGCACTCACGCGGCGGTAGACGCTGTTGACGAGCTGATGAAAGAAAATGAACTGAAGAGCGAGGATATCGCCCGCGTTGAGGTTCGGCTCAATGCTTTTGTTGAGGGGATGTGCGGCGGGCGTGAGCTGGAGCCCATGTCTCGCACTCAGATGAGCATTCCTTATGCTATCGCAGCGCGCCTTGTTTGGGAAAACGTAGGGCTAACGGCCTACGGCCGAGAGCAGCGTCACCACCCAGATATAGCGAGGGTACTGGAGCTGGTTGAGCTGTCAGTAGATGACGCTATGGCGGCTGACGAAGAGCCTACGGTAACGCTCGTTGTTCACTCCGGACGCCGCTACGTAAGGCGGGTAGACGTGCCTTTAGGATCGCCAACTCACCCCGTTTCGGAGGAAGCTTTGGTGGCGAAATACCGCAGCCTAGCACTGATGGTATGGGATGAACAAACAGCCAATCGGCTAGCGGAGACAACGCTCGGACTCGACGACCTTAACGACATGGATGACGTGGTACAGCTGTTGGCGACAGCACCGCATTCTGTTGGCGTCTTTTCCTGACCCGAGCTGAAGATGAAGCCGCCGCAGTGGAAATCTGCGGCGGCTTTTTTAGATTTATCGTTAGGGCCTATTTTGCCGGCAGGGCGGCTTTTTCAATTAGGTGAGCTTTTAACAGGCGTTCAGCTAACTCGGGCTTGTCGTCTTTTATCGCCTGAAGGATCTCACGCTCTTTTTCTGCGATGTCGATAAAGTAGTTTCGGTCGCAGGTTGCCAGCAGGCTGGTGGTTTTCTCAAAATAGGTGATCAGCACGCCGGAAAAGGTTTGCAGCACGCGATTACCGCAGGCCTGCAGCAGCAGCAGGTGAAAGTCGCGGTCGTGTTTGTCCGCCTCCAGAGGGTTGTCCGCATTGGCCTCTATCTGTTCCAGAGCGTATTCCAACTGGGTCATTAGGGAAGGGGTCATGCGGCGAACGGCAAGGGGAAGAATGGCGGTTTCAATCAGTACGCGTGCCTCAACGAATTCGGCGGCATTGAAGCCCGCAACGGCAAACTGAAACTTCATCTGATCGCTGAGAGCGTCGGCATCAGGGCGACGAACGACGCTGCCTTTCTTCGGCGCGCGATCGAGATAGCCCATTTGTGACAGAGCCGTCAGCGCTTGGCGAATTTTATAGCGGGATACGCCAAAGTGTTCAGCCAGCGCTGTTTCTGTTTCGATTTTTTTACCCGTCTTGTTCGACTGGGTCAGCAGATGCTGTTTTATTTTTTCGAAAAGAGCCAGTTGAGCATCCATTAAGCAACCCGCCTTAATTCTCATTTAAAGAGGTGCATTATTGCATAATATGGCGATAAATTCACTAAACGGTTAAGCAATATGTGACCGGATCTGCGGTAATGATAAAAGAAATAAGTAGGCGTTTTATGCAAATAAATGCCGGGGTTTATTCATGCCTGATTTCTTATTGTTATGTTATTTAATGGTTTTTTCGTTTTTCAATAAAAATAAAACCAATAACCAATAAAATGCCTAAAGTACTTGAGAAAGAGTGAATTTAAAAAATCTATAGATAAGTTAATTCATAAATTAAGAATATTTATCCAAACGGCGTTAGAAGGCCAAAATGATTTCTGCCAGCGTGGGGGCGTCTTTAATCGTTCTGATAGTAGTAAACAGACTGTCTGCCTGCGGATAGGCTTTTTTTAAGTAGCCTAACCACTGCTTGGTTCGGGCGACGTGATAGTGGCCAGTATCGTGAGGGTTGTCTGTTTGAACGTACTTTTTTAGCAGCTCGACGACCTTCGGCCAGGGAAGAGGATCCTGCTGGTGTTTAACCACGTTCCCTAAGTTCGGCACGTTCAGCGCGCCGCGTCCCACCATCAAGTCGCTACAGCCAGTAGCGGCAAGGCAGCGCTGGCCGTCTTCGTAATTCCAGACTTCACCGTTGGCAATTACAGGGATAGTTAAGCGCTGGCGTATGTCGCCGATTGCCTGCCAGTTAATGCGCTCGGCGCGGTAGCCGTCTTCTTTGGTTCTACCGTGAATGACAATTTCATTGGCTCCCCCTTTCTGCACGGCATCGGCAATTTCAAAGCGGCGGTCGATGGTGTCCCAGCCAAGGCGAATCTTCACTGATAGCGGCTGTGAGGACGGCATGGCTGTGCGAACAGCCTGGGTCACTCGGTAAATAGTTTCAGGGCTTCGCAATAGACTGGCGCCGCCGTCGCTGCCGACAACGTTCTTAGCCGGGCAGCCGCAGTTGATGTCGATGCCGCTTGAGCCCATTTCCACGGCTCGCGCGGCGTTTTCCGCCATCCATTCTGGAGAGTTGCCGAGCAGCTGCACGCGCACCGGCGTGCCGGAGGCGGTTTTTCCCCCGTGGTACAGCTCAGGGCTTAGGCGATAGAAGGTTTTCTTCGGCAGCAACGTATTCACCACGCGCACAAACTCTGTGACGCACAGATCGTAGTCGTTGATGTCCGTGAGAAGCTCTCGTACGAACGCGTCTAGAACGCCTTCCATAGGAGCCAGCATAACGCGCATAGAGCACCGAAAGCGGGAGAGTGAAAAGGGGGGCATTTTGCCACGCGCGGGTTAGCCGTAGCAAGGGTAGTGATTAGAAATCGGCAGTGTGGCTGGTCTTTGCCTTTTGGCGACGTACTTTAGTTTTTGGGGCTGGAGACGGCGGCGAAGAGAGGGGTGACGTGTCCCGCATAAAAGAGAGAAATGCTCGAGTACAGGATAGACAGAGAAAGCGGGTGCCGCTGTAGTTGGTGCCCTGCCAGTGGTACTCGGTTTTGCGGGCGATCATCGCCTGATACTTGATTTTGGTTCTGCCCGTTTCGCGCTCCTGTTCTTCTTCCGTCGCTGCCATATCATGAGCGATGTAGTTTCCACAGCGATCGCAGCAATATCCTTTAGTCTTGAGGTCCATAAACAGGGGCCCGTTGCCACTTTGCAAGAGAGCACCTAATTTACAGGAAAGTAATTTCATTTAGAAATAGTTTCTTTTTGATTTATCTGGTGATGAATTTAGCTTATTGAAAGCTAGTGACATTGTCACTTAAAGTTCGTCAGGCCACATAAAATGCCTGACGAACTTTTACAGTCAGTCTTGTTAGCTGCCTGAGCAGACTGGGCAGGCGGGTCTTTCGGCAGCTTCATTTCTCGAAACTGCATGGTCATGGCGTCAATCATCAGCAGGCGGCCGCTTAACGGCGTGCCGTAGTGGGTTAATACCTTAATAGCTTCCATCGCCTGTATAGTGCCTACCATCCCTACCAGAGGCGACATGACGCCCGCTTCTACACAGGTAAGCGCTTCGCTGCCGAACAGCCGACTAAGGCAGCGATAGCAGGGTTCTTCAGGGCGATAGGTAAAGACGCTGACCTGGCCTTCCATGCGAATAGCAGCACCGGACACCAGCGGTTTTTTCAGCCGATGGCAGACTTGATTAAGCTGATTGCGTGTGTCGACATTGTCGGTGCAGTCTAAAACAATGTCGACAGACTCAACCAGTGTCGCCAGCTCGCTATCGTCAGGGCGGGCGTTGACTTTCTTCAGCGTGACGGCGGGGTTAATGTCCGCCAGTGCCAGCGCAGCGGAGTCCACTTTTGCCATGCCGATGCGGTCATCGCGATGCAGGATTTGGCGCTGCAGGTTTGAAAGGGCAACGGTATCAAAATCCAGCAGGGTTAGGGAGCCGATGCCCGCTGCGGCTAGATACTGTGCTACCGGGCAGCCGAGCCCGCCGAGCCCGACAATCAGCGCAGAAGAGGCTTTCAGCTTCTCCTGCCCATCGAAGTCAAAGCCACGCAGAATAATCTGGCGGTTATAGCGCAGCGTTTCGCTATCGCTCAGTTCCGGCAGCATGTTTAACGCTCCAGCAGATGATTAAAGGGTTCGACCGTGACCCACTCTCCGGCCGCGACGGCACCGCGCTCGCGCTCAAGCACGATAAAGCAGTCACCCTGGCTGAATGAGGTAAACACGTGAGAGCCCTGATGACCTGTGGAACTGACCTCTAGCTGACCGTTTGCGCCTGTGCTTAATACTCCGCGCTGGAAGTCCAAGCGACCGGGGGTCTTCTTCAGAGATGAGGTGGTTTTTACCTTAAAGCGGCGCGGTGGCTGCCACTGGCTGTGGCCAGAGAGCTGCATCAGTAACGGCTGAACGAGCTGATAAAAAGTGACGGCAGCAGAAACAGGGTTACCCGGTAGCCCGCAAAACAGAGCATTACTCAGTTTACCGAAGGCAAAAGGCTTGCCGGGTTTAATGGCCAGCTTCCAGAAGGCGATTTTTCCCAGTTCATCCAGTATCTGCTTGGTATAGTCGGCTTCGCCTACAGAAACACCGCCGCTGGTGATAACAACGTCCGCCTGTGCATCCGCCTCGTGAAACGCCTGACGCAGCGCCTGCTCGTTATCGCGAATAATGCCGAGATCGATAACGTTACAGCCGATTTGTTCGAGCATCAGGCGAACGGTAAAGCGGTTGGTGTCATAAATCTGCCCGTCCTGAAGCGGCTGGCCAACGGCCTGTAGTTCGTCTCCGGTAGAAAACAGCGCTACGTTAAGGCGGCGATAAACCTCTACCTGAGAGATACCGAGAGAGGCCAGAATTGGCAGCTGAGCTACGCCCAGGCGAGAGCCGGCAGGCAGGACTTCTGCGTCCTGACGAATGTCTTCCCCTGCGAGGCGAACGTTTTGTCCGGCTTTAGGCGAGTGGGTAAAACGCACGCCGTTTTCCAACACTTCAGCCTGCTCTTGCATAATGACCGCTTCGGTTCCTTTTGGCACCGGTGCGCCGGTCATAATGCGGATACAGCTGCCTGCAGGCCATTCACCCTGAAACGGCTGCCCGGCGAAGGCTTTACCCGCAACGGGCAACACGGCATCCGGCGTAACGTCGGCAAGGCGTACGGCGTAGCCGTCCATTGCTGAGTTGTCGAAAGGTGGAACGTTAAGCGGTGAAATCACTGGTCGTGCGGTAATGCGGCCGACGGCCTGAGCAAGTGGGATCTGCTCTGTCTGCGCGATGGCAGAAGATTGAGAAAGCAGTTTTTCTAACGCCTGCTCTAAAGAAAGCAGCGATGAGTTCGTTGAACAGCAGTCCATCCGGCGGCTCCATGGCAAACCCGAAGGTTAAGCGAAAAAGTGGCGTCTATTATGCCCGATTTGTTCTCGGTGAGCACACTCGTTTTGCACGGCGCCGTTTTGCTTTGGCTGATTGATAAGCGGCACAGTGTTAACAAAATTTCTACAGAGGGCTGGATAAAGAAGGCGGCCTAAATTACAGTGCTGTGTGTGATCCCTATCAAACTATTTTATTCCACGAGGTAAACCATGTCGTCGCTAAGCCAGGAAGCTATGTTAGTTCACGCCGCGCTGGAGGCTAAAGGCCTTGAAACGCCGCTGCGCGGGGCTCCCGTGGATGCTGCGACCAGCAAGCAGCAGATTGAAGAGCACATGACGGCTATTATGCGGCTGCTGAATCTGGATCTAACGGACGATAGTCTGGCGGAAACGCCTTCGCGAATTGCAAAAATGTACGTGGATGAGATCTTCTCAGGATTGGACTACGCTAACTTTCCCAAAATCACGCTGATTGAAAACAAGATGAGTGTAGACGAGATGGTGACTGTGCGTGACATTACGCTGACTAGCACCTGTGAACACCACTTCGTCACCATCGACGGTAAGGCGACAGTGGCCTACATTCCCAAAGATTACGTGATTGGTCTGTCGAAGATTAACCGCATTGTCAGGTTCTTCTCACAGCGCCCGCAGGTGCAAGAGCGACTAACACAGCAGATTCTGGTTGCGCTACAAACGCTATTGGGTACCACTAACGTGGCGGTATCTATTGATGCTATCCACTACTGCGTGAAGTCCCGCGGCGTGTGTGATGCCACCAGTTCGACCAGCACCACGTCGCTGGGCGGGCTGTTTAAAAGTAATCCGAGCACGCGTCAGGAATTTTTGCGTTCGGTTCGACACGCTCCTCACCATCCCTAATCTACCAATATGCCCGCAGAGACGGTAAAAGCTTCCCGAATTCAGGCGTTAGATAGCGTCCGCGGGATGGCGCTGCTTGGCATTCTCATTCTTAATATCAGCGGTTTTGCGCTACCGCGCGCTGGCTATATGAACCCGACCTATTTGGGGGTGCCGTCGTTTTCTGATGCGGCAGTATGGTCAGTGCTAAACGTGACGGCGCAGGGCTCCTTTCTTGCTATGTTTGCGCTGCTGTTTGGTGCGTCACTGGCGCTTCTACGACAGCGGAGCGCAACCTGGAATCTGTCTCGTTTGGGATGGCTAGCGATGCTGGGCTTTTTTCACGGCGTCTGGCTGTGGGAAGGGGACATTCTGTTGACCTATGCCGCTGTTGGTATGGGTGCGGTCATCGTTATGCGGTCTTCCTCGTCACCTCGAGGAATGCTTCGTACCGGGATTGTTTTGTTTGTCATTGGCCTGCTGCTGATGTTATGGATGGGGACACTGGTTGATAGTAGCTCTAGCGCTGACTGGACGCCCTCTGTCGTAGACCTTGATCGCGAAGCGGCCTGGAAACTTACCGGAGGCGAAGTGGCCAGAGGAGAGCGCCTGAGTATGACTCTCTCTGTGCTGTTTTCCGTTTTTCTTCAGTACGGCTGGCAGCTGATGGGAACAATGCTCATTGGCGCCGCTCTGACAGAGTGCGGCTGGCTAAAAGGAGAATGGCGCATCGCCGATTACCGACGTCAGGGCTGGCTGTGGATGCTGATCGCTTTGGCAATTAAGGGCGGCGCTGTGGCGCTTCAGTGGCGCTTTGACTGGCAGCTCGCTACGGCGGGCTACTATCTGCAAACCGTTAAAGAACTGGGCTCTGTTCTACAGGGTCTTGCCTATATGGCGCTGTGGTTCGGCTATGGTCAAAGCGCCATGCTGGCGCCGGTAGGCCGCTGTTTGGCGAAGGTGGGTAGAATGACTCTGAGTAACTATCTTCTACAAACGCTGGTGTGCACTACGCTTTTTTACCGGCTGGGAGGCTATCGTCACTTCGACAGGCTTTCTCTACTGGCCATCGTGCCCGCCGTTTGGGCAATCAATCTGGCATTTTCGCTGCTGTGGCTGAGGTATTTTCGTCAGGGGCCCGTGGAGTGGCTGTGGCGCAGAGTTACTGATGCTGTGGTGCCAGTAAGATAACTGACTCTAGTGTGCTGTTGAGGGCGTTCCTGTGGAGGCCTGTGCGGGGGCTGCTGTCGTGTTTTCCTGCTTGGACAGCTGGTCTGGCGAAACGGCAGGGTAACCCCACTCGTCGCTTTTAATAGTATAGGGCGTTGGGATTGGCACCAGCGGGCCGAGAAAGCGCGGCTCTTTCTTCAAAATGTACAAATCAATCAGGGCGCCAAGCCGTGCGCCTACTTCTCTGGCGCGAACCATAAACATGTTTTTGGGTGAGGCGACGGCGTAGCACTGAGCCTTAATCCCGCTGTGCATGGCAATAAATAGCGCGCGCTCGCAGTGAAAGCGTTGCGTAATAATGGTGAACTCGTTGGTGTCAAATACTTTACGGGTGCGGATGATGGAGTCTAGAGTGCGAAAGCCCGCATAGTCCAGCACGATATCTGCGGAGGGAACCCCTGCCTGAATCAGATCCTTACGCATGGTGATGGGCTCGTTATAGCTCATCAGGGCGTTATCGCCGCTGAGCAGCAGGTAGCTGACCTTGTTGCTGTTGTACAGGTTTAGCGCACCCTGAATGCGAAACTGATAATACTGATTAAGGACGCCAGTACGTACGTATTTAGACGTGCCCAATACAACACCTACCTGACTGGACGGCAGCTCAGTCAGGTTTTCATAGACATAGGGCGCCGTGCGCCAGCTTATCCAGCGGTCGAGCAGCAGGGCGGTGCCGAGAGCGAGCAGAAGCAGCGCTAACAGGCTATAAATCAGGCGTTTCAGCATTCTTATTGAGTCTGTTTAGGGCAGAGACATTTTCAAGGCTACTCGACGCCACGCGCGAACACAAGAGAGTGAAAGTGAAAAGTTTAGCGAGAAAGCTGCGGGAGTAACGCGTTAGTCATGCAACAGTAAAGCGGGAGTAAAAAAGCGCGGCGGCGTTTCTCCGCCGCGCTGGGAAAGAACAGTTAGAACGAAGTACGTCTATAGCGACGGTATTCCGGCTTCCAGAAGTTGTTTTCAATTTCCTTTTGCAGCGCTTCGTCAGAGGTCACAACCGCAACGCCTTCCAGCTGCGCCATTTTCGCAACCTTGAGGGCGATATAGCGGGAAACGTCCTGAATATCGTCAACTTCTGGCAGCAGGGCTCCCTCACCAAACTTAGCCAGCGGTGAACAGTCAGCCAGCGCTCGGCTGGCTGCCATTAGCATGCCGTCGGTGACGCGGGTAGCTTTGGCTGCGAGAACGCCAAGGCCGATGCCGGGGAAGATATAGGAGTTGTTACACTGGGCGATGGGGAATACCTTTTCCTGATACATCACTGGCGAGAATGGGCTACCGGTTGCGACCAGCGCTGCGCCGTCGGTCCAGTTAATAATGTCTTCCGGGCGGCCTTCTACTCTCGACGTTGGGTTAGACAGCGGCAGAACAATCGGGCGGGCACAGTGGCGATGCATTTCACGGATAACTTCTTCCGTAAACAGCCCTGCCTGGCCGGAAACGCCGATAAGCACTGTTGGCTTCGCGTTGCGCATAACGTCCATCAGAGAGATGGCTTCGCTGTCAGTATGCCAGTGGCTGAGGGCATCATGCTTTTGCACAAGCTTAGCCTGGAAATCCAGCAGTGTAGGCATTTGGTCGGTGAGCAGGCCAAAGCGGTCAACCATAAAGATACGCTCGCGCGCTTCCGCTTCGCTGAGGCCTTCGGCGATCATCTGAGCAATAATCTGCTCGGCGATGCCGCAGCCTGCAGAACCTGCGCCGAGGAAAGCGACAGTCTGATCTTTCAGCTGGCTGTTAGCTGCCCGGCTGGCGGCGATAAGGCTGCCCAGCGTGACGGCGGCAGTACCTTGAATATCGTCGTTAAAGCAGCACAGCTCGTCGCGGTAGCGAGTCAACAGCGGCATGGCGTTCTTCTGCGCAAAGTCTTCGAACTGTAGCAGCACGTTAGGCCAGCGGCGCTTAACGGCGTTGATAAAGGCGTCGACAAACTCGTAGTACTCGTCGCCGGTAATACGAGGGTGGCGCCACCCCATATAGAGCGGATCGTTCAGGCACTGCTGGTTGTTAGTACCAACGTCAAGCACGACCGGAAGAGTATAGGCCGGGCTGATACCGCCACAGGCGCAGTAAAGAGAGAGTTTGCCAATAGGAATACCCATGCCGCCGATGCCCTGATCTCCAAGACCCAGAATACGTTCGCCGTCGGTGACCACGATCACCTTAACGTTTTGCTTGGTGGCGTTTTGCAGCATGTCATCAATATTGTCTTTATTAGGGTAGGAGATGAACAGGCCGCGGTGGCGACGGTAGATATCAGAAAAGTGTTCGCAGGCTTCGCCAACGGTTGGCGTATAGATGACCGGCATTATCTCACTCAGATGACTGTCGATCAGTCGATAAAACAGAGTTTCGTTGGTGTCCTGAATGTTGCGAAGATAGATGTGCCTGTCAATGTCGGTTTTAAAGCCGAGAAACTGCTTATAGGCGCGTTCAGCCTGTTCTTCTATGGTTTCGATGGCTTCAGGCAGCAGACCGTGCAGGTTGAAGTTGCTTCGCTCTTCGTCGGTAAATGCGCTGCCTTTGTTGAGCAGGGGCGTTTCAAGAAGGGCGGGGCCGGAATAAGGGATATACAGCGGACGTTTACTTTCGTATTCGAGTTCCATGAGGTTGGCTCTTCGGTATCGGGTAATTGAAAGAATCATCGGGCAAAGCCCATTGGCGTTCGCTATTTTAAGAGACTCGGCTCAAATGTACAGTCAATGTTATGAAAAGATAAACGTTTTGTTGATTATTGAGAGCCGTGTGACACTTTTGGCGAATAGCCGGGGGCAATCCCCTTGGGGAGCCAAGTATAGTCGAATGCGTTGCAGCTTGCTGCGAGTGGGATGTAATAAATTGCAACAGACTTGCGCTGTACAGTGTAAGGCCAAAGGCAATTCTGCCTTTGGCCTGAGCGATTAAGAAAATAGCTGGATCAAAATAGGGAATATCAGTGGAGCAGAAAGCGAGGTAATCACGCCGCAGATAGCCAGCGCCAGCGAGCTGTAGGCGCCTTCCTGATAGTCTTCCTCTACACATCGGGCGGTGCCGAGGGCGTGGGCTGTCGCACCGATAGACAGGCCTCGGGCGGCAGGCGTCGTAATTCTCAAGAGTTTAAGGATGGGGTAGCCAAAAACGGCGCCGAAGATGCCAACAAACATCACGCAGATAGCGCTGACCGCGGGAATACCACCGATGGCGTGGGACGTCGCCATGGCAATCGGCATCGTGACGGACTTCGGCAATACCGACGCGGCGATTTCCGGCGAAGAGCCGAGCCATAGCACAACGGCAGCGCCGCTGACCATAGCAAGCACGCTCCCGACTAAGCAAATAAGAAGCAGAGATTTCCAGCGCGCCCGGATCTGGTGCAGCTGTTCGTACAGCGGAAAGGCTAGCGCGACAACAGCGGGCTGGAGTAGGGCGTTCATGGGGGCGCTGCCCGCATAGTAGCTGTCGTAGCTGGTATGGGTCAGCAGTAGCAGGGGAATAATGATCAGCAGCGAGATAAGCATTGGGTTCAACAGCGGCATCTTAAGCTTGATAGCCAGTTGACGGGCGCCGTAGAACGCTATCATGGTCAGAGGAATTGCCCACCACATTATGAAGACTCCTTCTCGCCGCGTGAGCGCTTTGTCCCGTGTAGAAAATGGGAGGAGTATCCTACAACTACCATCGTTACAAGGCTGCTAATCAGGCAGGAAACGGCCAGTGGGCCGAGCTGGCTCACCAACTGAGGATAATACTTCATTACTCCCGCACAAATCGGGACAAACAGTAGCGCCATGTGGCGAATAAACAGATAGCAGCCGGGTTTGACCCACGCTGCGGGAAGGATTTGCGAAGACAGCAGCACAAACAGAACCAGCATACCAATGATGCTGCCGGGAATTTCAAATGGAATAAAGTCTGCGCACAGATTGCCTACCAGCAGGCAAAGATAAATCAGCGCAAAGGCTCTAACGTACTGCCAGCAAAAGCCCAAAAAGGGAAGCATGGTATTACCCTCTGCATTACATTTTAATTCATCATACAAATCAAAAATTGAATTGTGCTACCGATCACAAAAATATACCACAGGATAAATGGTTTCAAAATTTTTCTGAGAACCGGGCAAGATTGTGACGAAATAAAGGGAAAACAGCCACGAAAAAGAAGAAATTCATAGCGAATTTTACTATTTTAACCTATTGTTTTTAATGTATTTATAAAATATTTTTGCAAAAAGAAAAATTATTTTTTTTCACCTATTGGCAAGGGGAAAAATGTGATGCAAAATGCAGCCAACAACGAATAACCGGCATGACAGAATGTCGGTTATTTTTTTGCATCCGGCCAGAGAAAAATGGTTATAACTCATTATATTATAAAGAGTTATAGGGCTTATTCCGAGGTTAATAATTATTCGTATATACCGGCTCAGTCGGTAACTTATTGAATAAGGAATAAATATGAGCGTATTCATCCTTAAACCACCTCTCTGCGTCGGTATGTCATACCGCCGCAGTGACTATGGCGCCCCGAACGTCCAGCTCTTTGCCAGTCGATGTTACCCTTCTTCTTATACTAGCCGCCCGATGCGTCATTCCCCAGCGGCCTCTCTACTTTACGTTCGATTAAGTAAAAAAGTTGAGAGCACGGGGGAATGCGGCTATGTCCATTAGTTTATCCGCTACATCCATACCCGTAACTAATCGCGTTCAGCTCAAGCGTTCGCTGAAAATGTGGCAAATCGTTGTCATCGGTTTGGCGTACCTGACGCCCATGACCGTCTTTGACTCATTTGTCATTGTTTCCGGCAAGACGGAAGGGCACGTACCCAGCGCCTATATTCTCGCGCTGGCGGCGGTGCTGTTTACCGCTATCAGTTACGGCAAGCTGGTGCGTCAGTTCCCAGAGGCAGGCTCTGCCTATACCTATTCGCAAAAGGCGATTAACCCCTATGTCGGGTTTATGGTGGGCTGGCTGTCCCTGCTGGACTATATGTTTTTGCCTATGATCAACGTGCTGCTGGCAAAAATTTACCTGACGGCGCTGTTCCCCGGCGTGCCGACGTGGATCTGGGTTGTTGGCTGTATTGCTATCATGACCCTGACTAACCTGCGCGGCGTGAACTGGGTAGCGAACCTGAATATGGTGCTGGTTTTCTTTCAGGTAGCGATTCTGGTGGTGTTTATCTACCTAGTGTGGGAAGGGCTTAGCCAGGGCCAGCCGGGGCATCCGGTTGATTTGACCCGGCCACTGTTCTCTAGCGAGGCGAAGCTGGTGCCGATTATCGCCGGGGCGACGGTATTGTGCTTTTCTTTTCTCGGATTTGACGCGGTTAGCACCCTGTCGGAAGAGACGCCGGATCCCAAGCGAGTTATTCCACGGGCGATTTTTCTGACTGCGCTGTACGGCGGTATTATTTTCGTGGCGGTGTCCTACTTTATTCAGCTCTACTTTCCTGATTTGACGCTGATTAACGACCCGGATAACGCCACGCCGGAAATTGCGCTGTACGTTGGCGGCAAGCTGTTCCAGTCCGTTCTGCTGTGCTGTACTGTTGTTGGCGCACTGGCCTCTGGGCTGGCTTCTCACGCGAGTATTGCCCGCCTGCTGTACGTTATGGGGCGCGACAATGTGCTGCCGGAAAAGGTTTTTGGCTATGTGCATCCAAAATGGAAAACGCCGGTCAGCAACATTCTGCTCGTTGGTGTGATTGCCCTGTTAGCGCTGTTTTTGGATCTGGAAAGTGCCATCTCGCTGATTAACTTTGGCGCGCTGGTGGCGTTTAGCTTTGTAAACATCTCAGTATTTTGGTTCTTCTTTATTCGCCAAAAGCGCAACAAGACCGCCAAAGATGTGTTCAGCTTTCTGATTATGCCGCTGGTTGGCGCGCTGATGATATTCATCCTCTGGCTGAATCTGGAAGTAGACTCTCTGCGCCTGGGGCTGATCTGGGGCGGGTTAGGGGTTCTCTATCTGGTCTTTATTACCCGAGCTTTTCGCCGTCCGGTGCCGACGCTGGGCGCTAATATGGGGAAAACTCCTGTGCAGGAAGTGCTGCCGGAACCGCTGAAAGTGGAATAGAGACATAGGCGTGCACCAGAAAAAAACCGCAGTGCTGAATGGGCTGCGGTTTTTTTTTGCTAATTATTTCACGTGTGAAACTATAACCAGTGAAGTCTTTTTTCGTTTAACTTATTATATTGCTTAAACTATGTCTGCCTCTACTAAAAGGATTTATCACCATGTCTATGAAGAAAATGTCCGCCTTTAGCTCCATCTCTTTTCTGGTTTTGCTGACTGCAGCCTGTACCTCGACTGAAAAATATAGCTACGACCCTCAGCTCCCAATGAGCTGCCGCAGCGTTGTTGAATTAATAACTGAGCCTTCAATGATTGAGAGCAGTGGTGACTCTGTACCTGAGGAGCTTCGGGGAAAAACTCGCCACGAGCAGCGCCAGCTAGTAGAGAAAAATATACTCAGTGCCGATAAGAGTGCCGAGGACTGCAATCGACTTTTGGAGAGAGCCATTGTGAAGATTGACATGGCGCAGATAATGCCGCCTGTCTGTACGCAATATCGTTCACTATTTAAAGACAAAGTGGAAGGAAGTCAGTGGGATAGCTCTAAAACGAAGCGTCAGCAGATAAAAAATGACAGCGACATCTATCTGCTCAAGAGCGTGAAGGGGGAAAAGACGCTGAAAGCCTACTGTAGTTATGCTCTTTCCGTTTGGCAAAATGAGGAGTCTGTTACTCAAGACACCTATCGCAAAGGACAGCAGGCCTACCCGCTACCTCAGGCGTGTGAAGACAAAATGTCTGAACTGGAGGCGGCTTTTTTTAAGAAGCCAGACTCTTTTTCGTTTAATGATGCGTTCGCGTTGGGATTTATAAAAAGCAGTAAGGTTTTGCCGAAAGTTATGGTTAAGCGCGCCTATTGGAACTATTTTTACGGCGACGATCGTGAATCCATCGCTAAAGAATGTGCTGAGATGGTGGGAAGATAAGCCAGGTATTTAATGTTTTCCCTACCCAGGGGCATTAGTCTTTTACTTTTGACTCTGGCGCTTTTTAGAATGGATGCAACTACTATGTTAATTAAGAAACGATATATACCCATTGCCCTGTTTTTATTTGCGTTATTGAGCAGTGCCTGTAGCAATAAAGAATACAGTTACGATCCTAAACTTCCAATGGGCTGTCGTGCTGTTGCTGAGTTCATGACGGAGCCTGCCATTGTTGCTGCCGGAGAGGATAAAATTCCTAACGAGGTAAAAGGGCAGGGACGCGATGGTCTACGCAGGTGGGTGGAAGAAATGATGCTTAACGCTCACAAGAGTGAGGAGGATTGCCTGCTGTTTTTAGGCTGGGAGATAGAGAAACTTAAGATAGATAAATTTATTCCCCCTATTTGTTTACAGTACCGCACTCTTTTTAAAGAAAAAATGGATGCAAAAGGATTTGGTGAGAGATATACAGCGAATCGTATTGTACAAGAGGACAGCAATCTTTATCGGCTTAAGAGCGTAAGAGGAGAAGCGGTTCTAAAAAACTTCTGCGAATATGCGATATCTGTCTGGCAAGAAAATGCCCCCATAACAGAAGACGAGTACCGTAAGTTAAAAGCCGCCTATCCTTTGCCTCAGCCCTGTGAAGAGAACCTAGTTCGGTTAGAGTCGCAGGTATTCAAAATAGAAAAAGAGCCTCTTTCTGAAAGTAAGCAACAGAAAAGAGTCAACACGATAGCTGAAATGGTAGTCAAGCGCGTTCATAGTAATTACCTCTTTAAGAAAAATCCTGAGGTGCTGGCAAATAAATGCGTAAAAGTGGGAATGTTGCTACAGTCTCGCTAGGTTAAACGTAGTAAAAAACGCAAGGCTTTCAGTATCAGGTGCGAATATGTGCATAAACGGTAGCTATCTTGCAGTAGTGATATAAACAAAATATTGTCGGCGTCTATCGTTGCGCGGGTTTCTGTGCTGTTTTATGTGCTAATTTTCCCACTTTTTGCGCTAACGCTTTTTCTTATTGCAAATTGGTTGTTATGATCTGTGCTTTATTCCATTGCTATTAACGATGAAATGGACTCATCTCTATGAAAACGAAAAATATTATTGCCCTGTGGAGCATTGCGGCGTCTTCCCTGCTGATTTCTGCCTGTGTTTCAACCGAACAGTATAGCTACGATCCTCGTCTGCCGCAGAGCTGCCGAGTGATGGTGGACTTTATGACTGAACCCAGTTTGATGCAGGCCGCTGGCGATAAAGTGCCGGCAGAACTGCAGGGGAAAGATCGTCAGGCGCAGAGAAAGCTGCTGGAGCAAAAGTTTATTGCTCAAAACAAAACCGGCGAATCCTGTGAGGACACCATGTCTCTGAATCAGGATGCTTTGACAGCCCATATTGAGAGTATGGTGCCACAGGTGTGTTTACAGTATCGCACGTCGTTTCAGAAAAAAATGTCGGCTAGCATGAACGACGAGTCCAAACTGCGCGGCATGACGCAGGAAATGGACAAAGACCTTTACTCTCTGAAAAGCCTGAAGGGTGAAAAAGCGCTAGCAAACTATTGCAGCTATGCAGCATCCGTTTGGCAAAAGGGCGATAGCCTGAACAAGAGTGACTATCAACAGGGTAAGACTTCCTATCCACTACCTCAGGCGTGTGAAGTCGGACTTAACGAGTTTGAAACGGTAATGTTTATCGAAAAGGACAATCTTTCCCCGAAAGAGGCCTATGTCCTTGAGAGAATGAGAAGCAGTGGTTTATTGCCTATTGCTATGACAAAGCGTGCCTACTGGAACTATTTTTACGGTAGTGACACAGCAGGCATGACGAAAGAGTGCCAGGATATGGTGAACTAGCGTTAAATATGAACGGGCTGCCTCTTTTTAAAGAGGCAGCTCTTTTATCGTACGATTGCTGTCATATAGCGATTGTCTATTGAATGAGACTCAAAGGATGAGATAGGTTAGGTAAGATACCGATGAAAACCGTAAACGACGTTTACTAGTAGAAATTATGCCCCTGCCCATATCCACGAAGCGTGCTTCATTACTCTTTCTTTTGGCGTTAACTGTCGCTGTGTTGACAGTATTGTTTATCCTTACTCAGCCTTTCGTGACGCCTCAGCCATCGGCTAAACGGCAGGCAGATCCCGCCCGTTTGGAAGCCCATGTGCGCTATCTATCACAGACAGTGTACCCACGCAGCTTTGAGCAAGCTGAAAACTTAAATGCGGCGGCGGACTATATCAAACAGGTGCTACAAGAAAGCGGCGCTGAGGTGTTCGAACAAGAATACTATGTAGAACAAAAGCGCTACCGCAATATTGTTGCCCGTTTCGGCTCGAAAATCGGAGAAACAGTTGTGGTAGGGGCACACTATGACTCACATGCTGACGTTGACCTGGCCGTGCAATATGAAAAGGGCTATGGGGCGGAGAGCCACACGCCGGGAGCGGATGACAACGCCAGTGGTATTGCAGGAATATTAGAACTGGCACGTCTATTAAAAGATGCGCCTCTGAACGTGGGCGTTGAGTTGGTTGCATACACTCTGGAAGAGCCTCCGTTTTTTCGCACCGAGAGTATGGGAAGTGCGGTACACGCCGCATCATTTAGCCAGTCTAAACGCTCCGTTTCTCTGATGATTGCGCTGGAAATGATTGGCTACTTTAATTCTGAATCCGACAGCCAGAGCTACCCTTTTTCTGTGCTAGGCTATATTTATCCCCGTCAGGGTGATTTTATCGCTGTGGTTGGTCGGGTCAGCGATATGGGTTCAGTTAGGCGGGTAAAATCTGCGCTGTTGTCCGTTAGTGAGTTACCGGTTTATTCACTCAATGCGCCAGAGCGCGTAACGGGCGTAGATTTTTCCGATCATTTTAACTACTGGAAGCGGGATATTCCCGCGGTAATGATTACGGATACTGCGTTTTATAGAAACTATCAGTATCATCAGGCAGGAGATTCGGCAGATCGCCTCAACTATCTGCGCATGGCGCAGGTCGTGGATGGCGTATTTGCTTTGCTAAGTAAGACATCGCTTTCAGAAAAATTATGACAAAATTTATTTATACCGATAGCAAAAATAGCGCTATTCATTGGCAAGAGTGCGAAAAGATGCGCGCGCCTTTTATTAAAATTGGTCGTATCGACAAGGAATACGCGAGTATTTTCTACGACGTCACTAACTACTCCATGGATATAGAGGCGGTATCGAATGATATCAAAAGGCTCTATCTCTCTTACGTGGAGTTCTTTATGTGCTCTCATCCACAGATTGAAGAGCTGGAGCATCAGCACTACTTCCTGAATTTGATAGTGAAAACAGAACACGCCGAGTGCTTTGCCGAGCAGCTTTACGATTATCTTGTCGCCAAGATGGCCAGCCATCAGTAAACTCCGCTGAACGGCGTGAGAAAAACGCCATTTCCCCGTGGCTATCGTTAATGATAGCCACCGCTGTCCAGCAATCAGTAAAGCCAGGCCGTCACAGGGTATCGCTTGTCTGGGGGCTGAATTCACCTCAAGACAGCCTGCCTTTTGCTTCTCCACTGCCTAAACCACTGGCTAAACATGCTTGATACGCAAAACAGCAGGCCAATCCAAATCAGGCTGAAGCTGACGCCTTTAACGCTGTCGAACGCTTCGTTGAACAGAAAGATAGCCAGTAAAAACTGTAGCGTAGGCTCAATGTACTGCGCTAGCCCCACGGTGATGAGCGTCGTGCGCCTGACAGCAGCGGCGAAGAACATCAGCGGTAATAGGGTAACAGGTGCGGTGAGCGCATAGTAAATATGGGTTTGCAGGTCGGCTCCTACCAGCTGGCTTTCACCGCGCATCGGTAGAATAACTACGACAGCCAACGCTACCGGCACTAGCCATAGGGTTTCTATCGTCAGGGCAGTGATGATGTCAAAGCGGATAAACTTGCGGATCAGACCGTATAGAGCAAACGCACAACCCATAAGGAGCGCCAGCCCGGGCAGTTGGCCGTACTGTAAAAGCTGATAGGCTACTCCGGCGATAGCAAAGCCAACCGCCAGCTTTTGTGCAATGGTCATTCGTTCTCGAAGAAACAGCGTTCCCAGCAGGACTGAACACAAAGGATTGATAAAATAGCCGAGGCTAGCGGCCAGCACCTGGTCGTGCGTTAAGGCGTAGGTAAAGGTACACCAGGAAATGGCCATAACGACGGTGGCGAGCAGGCAAAATAGAATCGATCGCTTATCTTGCCAGGCCTCTTTCCATCGGGTTCGGTGCACAAACAGCGGCCGGACTAACAGCAGCAGAGGCACCGACCAAAGCACTCTCTGAGCCAGCATTTCAAGCGGATAGGCACCGGGAAGCAGCCGATAGTAAAGCGGCGTAATGCCCCAAAGTATGAATGAAAAGACTGCCAGCGCAGCGCCGGACCTCAACGCAATCACCCTGTCACCTGATTTAAACGCGTCCCGTAATTCGAGAGGACGCGGTAATGTTAAAAACAGCGCTGTCGCGCTTTCCTTCTATCAACGTTAGCTAAACGCTAGCCAACCAGCTTTTGGGCGTAGAGAAAGAGCTGTTTTAGCAGCGCGATCTTCTCTTCGCTGTCGGCGTGCTGCTGGGCCAGCGCTTCAATCTTTTCTGCATAGCGCTGCAGGCGATCCTGCGTGAGCACTTCCTGTCGATGTGCGTGCCAGCGCCGGCGTTCGCTGTCGTCCAGCGTGTGCGGATAGTTCCGCGCTCGAAAGCGAAACAGCAAAGGTTCCAGACGACTGTCGCTCACGCTCAGATCCAGGGCGGGCAGGTTTTCCGGTTTGGTCTGGCGGATAATACGAATAGCGGCTCGGTCGGCGTCGTTAAAGAAGCCGTCGTACAGGCGGCCGTCAACGTCAGACACCGGAGGAAACGGCCTCGACTGGCTAAAGACTGCGACGACTTTTTCTCTGACTTCTGGGTGCTGTTTTAATAGCTGGAGGTTTTCCAGACAGCGGCGGCGATCGATGTTCAGCCGTTCGGCGTTTTCCGGCAGCAGCGTTTTGGCTGGAGCCAGAACGGGACACTTGTTGGTGTGAATAAGCTTTAGCGGAATAGGGGACTGACCGGAGGGCAGCTCATCTTTGCGGGTATACAGCCGCTCGCGCAGCGTGTCTGCATCCAGCTCTAGCAGGGGTGACATATCTCCCGCCAGATCGCAGACGATAACAGCGCTGTCCATTTCTGGGTGCCAGGCCAGCGGTGAAACCCAGCTGGTGTTTCCCCGCTGTGCGCCAAACATACCGGACACGTGCACTAGCGGCGTCATGTCGACAATGTCGATAAGGGTAGCGATTTTTCGCTTAGCGCGATGCTGATACAGATAGTTAAACAGCTTCGGCTGAGCCTGCTTCACCAGCTTGGCCATAGCAATAGTCGCGTAGACGTCAGACATCGCATCGTGCGCGTGGCTGTGCTCGACGCCGTTAGCCTTGGTCAGGTGCTCTAAGCGAAAGCTGGGGAGCCCGTCTTCGTTCAGCGGCCACTCGATGCCGTCTGGACGCAGGGCGTAGCAGGCTCTCATTACGTCGAGCAGATCCCAGCGCGAGTTGCCCTGCTGCCAGCTGTAGGCGTAGGGGTCAAAAAAGTTACGATAAAACAGATTGCGGCTGACTTCGTCATCAAAACGCACGTTGTTATAGCCGATAATACAGGTGTTAGGGTGGCTAAACTGCTCGTGGATCTGTTGAGAAAATTCGGCTTCGGGGACGCCTTTGCTTTGCGCTTCCTGCGGTGTAATGCCGGTTATCATGACGGCATCTGGGTCGGGAAGGTAGTCGTCAGCGGGTTTGCAGTACACGACTTGGGGATCGGCAATGATGTTGAAATCTTCATCGGTTCGAATGCCCGCAAACTGTGCGGGGCGATCGTACGCCGGGCTAATGCCGAAAGTTTCATAGTCGTGAACGTAGAACGTAGGCTGCTGCTTTTCGTCTTTCATGCTTGTTATTTAGAATAAACCGAGGCCGTGAATGAATCGTTTGAGCGTAAGAATATCATCAAAAGAGGGCTCTGCCTTTCAATTTTACCGCTGATGAACACATGTTGAAGGCGCTGAGGTCTTAGCGCTTCTGCTTTTCTGCATTTTTTCTGTTCAAACACATTTTTTTCAGTAGTCAGAGGCGGATAATCCGGTAGTCTATTGATTGTAAATAAGTAAGCGCGCGAGATAACGCGTCATCTACAGAAGCTATCAGGAGGGAGTTATGACACAACGAACGAATGAGTATGGGCAACCTATCGGCGATGCGCTAGATAACTGGGTCACGCCGCCAAAACCGGCTCGCGTTACGCTGACTGGACGCTATTGCACGCTGATTCCCTATAGCGCAGAGGCGCACGCTTCTGGGCTGTTTAAAGCCTATTCTCAAGCGCCGGACGGAAGGGACTGGACGTGGATGCCCGTTGGCCCTTTTATGAAAGAGCAGGACTACATTGACTACGCTCGCCTGATAGAAAAAAGCGAAGATCCGCTCCACTACGCGATTATTGACAATGCAACCGGGCAGCCGGTAGGAAGCTTTGCCCTAATGCGCGTGACACCGGCCAGCGGCAGCGTCGAAGTCGGACACGTTGCCTATTCGCCGAGTTTAAAAGGTTCTAGAGTGGCAACAGAAGCACAATATCTGCTAATGGAATACGTTTTTGACACGCTAGGCTACCGCCGCTATGAGTGGAAGTGTGACAGCCTGAACGCGCCGTCTCGACGCGCCGCTGAACGACTCGGCTTTACGTTTGAAGGCATTTTCCGCCAGGCGGTCGTTTATAAAGGGCGCACGCGGGATACGACGTGGCTTTCGCTGTTGGATAAAGAGTGGCCGGAAAACAAAAAGGCGCTAACGCGCTGGCTAGCGGAAGACAACTTTGACGAGAAATCACATCAGCGTCACCCTCTGTCTTTTTTTCGCCAGTCGTAATAGATAGCAATAAGATAGTGGCATACGGTATAGATAATAGCGCCGCCTGTGCGGCGCTGCTGAATGAGCATACGAAAAGGTGAGCGATTATCGTTTGTAGGCGTCGTAGATATACTTGTCCTGAAACGTTTTCTCACAGCTATTGCACCGGTATCGCTGAAGGCCGCTGCGGCTTTTGCCGAATTTTTTGACGTGTGCGGCACTGCTGCAAAACGGGCACTTTGGTCTTTTCCTTATTATCACTATCAACTTTCCGTTTAAAACGCGGCAGCCCGGATTCACATATCGAGCCGCCGCGCGTCTTTGCTATCAGAAGCTGTACTTCACGCCCAGCATCGCCTGCGAGTCGTGGTAGCCGCTGTCGCCCACCTGCTGCGCCACGTTGCCCCAGACGTTCAGTTTTGAAGTCAGCTGCCCCTCAACGCCCAGCTTCACTTCGCCGATGTTTTTCGCACCGTCCTGATAGTGCCTGTCGTTAGCCAGCTTCACCGACACGTCTTTCATGTAGTGAAGCCAGTTCACTTCAACAAACGGCTGGAAAGTGCGCTGCTTATCGCTGTCGGTATCCGCACGGCCGCTGGCGTAAGCCTTAAGGCCCAAGCGAGTCAGCAGGTTGTTACTTTCACCGTCCTGAACGCGGGTACCGTAGGCATCGCGGTGGCTGTCAGAGCCTACGCCCATCCAGACAGCCTGCGCTCGCGGTGACAGCCAGTAGCTGGCATTTTCACTGCCGCCGAGCCTGAAGCTGTAACCCGTTTCCAGAGAGGCCGTGACGCCGCGAGACTTATAGTTGTCTGCCTTCAGGTCGTCGCCTTTGACTTCGTTGTCAAACCAGTTGTACAGCACCCAGCTGTCGACGTAGGCGCCGCTCTTGTCCTGCGCGTTGGCGTACCAGGTGCCGTAGAGGCCTGCGCTGTAGCCGTCAATCTTGCTTTTAGACTCGTGCCCCTTCAGGCGAGAGTGAGTTTTACTCTCGGCGTTGGCATAGCCCGCCATGGCGCCAAGGTGCCAGCGGTTAAGGCCGTCAGTGCTCCACTGAGCCAGATCGCCGCCAATTTGTACCACATAGCGGTTACCGGTCGTTTTTAGCTGACCAGAGCCATCGCGGAAGCTGTTACGTCCGCCTTCGTTGCGCATCCACATGCTGGTAACAAGCTTCTCGCCGGTCAATGCGTCGGTATACTGGGTTTCCCCCAAGCGGTCATGCAGTCGGGTGGTAAACAGGGTGTTGCCCGCTGCCGCGTTGGCAAGATAGCTGCCGATTTCAGGGCGCAGAACGCGAATGCTTTCACCCGGCTCAGGGTCAGGGTCGGTACCCGGATCTGGATCGGGATCGGTGGGAACGGTCGGATCGATAAATTGGCTGGTCAGGTACCAGTTAGTGCCTTTGTTGACCAGCGAGTAGTCATAGCTCCCCGCGACGACGCGACCTTCCTGAGAAAACGCATCAGCGGTAGTGCCCTGAGTAGTGACGACTTCAATGCCTTCCAGCGCTTTGTCTCCGAGGCCACCAACGTTGTTGATACTGATTTTGGTGTAGCCGTCTGCCAGGCCGTTAATAATCAGTCGATCGCTCAATGAGCCGTCGTCACCCAGTTCAGTATCAAGAGCAATACGCCCTGCATCAGCAAGAGCGGCACTGCCGCTATAGTTACCGTTGATGGTGAATGTGTCTCCGGCCGTTCCGTTAGAGAGCGTAATAGTGGAACGTTGGTTGCTGACGTCGCCGACCAGAGTGTAAGCCGCGGGGGCAGTTGACGCCGTTTTATGGGCAACCAGCGTTGAGTCGCTCAGGCTTAAAGAGGTGAGGGTGGTGGTGGTATCACTACCTTTTTCAGAAAGCTCCCACGACGCACCGCTGTTGAGCGACACGTTAAGCTGACCGCTGCCCTCGATGCTGGTCATACCTTTCATTTTGCCGTCAGCAATATTCATATTGACGGAACTGCCCGTTTTGACATCAACCAGCCAGCCGTTTGTCGCTGCCAGCAGGTTATTTTCCGTGTCGCCAGAGACGTTAAAGTCTGTTGCGCTGTAAACGGTATTTCCCGTAAAGTCCAGCTCGACCTGTCGTTGGTTTTTGTCGACCAGAATCAACGAGGCCGTGTCTGAGTCGGTTCTAAAGGTGGCGTTATTGAAGCTGGCGGAAATGGCATCGGAGCTGACGGACGAGCCCCAGTCTTCAAAGCCCACTCTCAGCACGGTATTGTTGGCGCGAACAACGGTCTGTGCTGTAGCGGCGGATGCATCAAGAATTGAGCCAGAAACGGCCATTTTAATGGCGCTCTTAGCGGGCGATGAGGCATCAATGCGCATTATCCCTTTGGAAATCAGCGTTCCTTTGCCGCTGCCGACGGAGCGCGACTTGCCGATTTTGATGGCGCTGCTGTCATAGGCTAACGTTGTACCCGACAGCACGATATCGCTGTGGTTGAGTTCGACAATGCTGGTGGCTTCTTTACCGCTTCCATCGACGGCAGATCCAGAAATGTAAATACCCTCAACCCGCTTGCCTGCAAGATTCATGTCCAGTTTGTTATTAATAACAATCCTGCCTGACGAGCCGTTATTAGAATTCTGATAGGCTCCCTGAATAGCTCTTAAGCCCGTGTTAAGCGGGGGAATAACTCCTGTAGTGGGTATATTCTGATTTAGTGTCAGATTCTCTAGCTCGACGGTGGAATAGATGCCGTTATAGGCGGCGTCCGTTTCCCCTGAGGGCACAGAGCTGCCAGCCACAATGCCATATAGCGGCGTATTGCCGCCGTTTAATACTGTTGTCGATAGCGACAGATCATAGGTGTGATTTTCACCCTTAATATAGCCACCGCTATAGGCGGCACTGCCGATGATTCCTGCCGTATCGCCGCTTACCGAGGCTTTAAAATAGACGTCTTTCGTAATGAGTTTAGGGCGTGAGGCTTCTCCGGCCTGAACGTCGCTGACGCTTACGCCGTAAACGCGGAGGCCGTCAAAGGTAATTGCTGTATCAAAGGTGACGGAAAAATTACCGTCGATAGTGGTGTCAATCGTCTGTCCACTTAACCAAACGCGTGGGTTTGGATATCTTCCGGTCGCATTCTGATACCCATTAGCATCAGAGGTAATGACTGTACAGCTGTCAGCATGAATTCTGACATAGCCCGTCGCATCGGGTGAACAGTCCGCTGAAAACGCCGGGGCAGACAGCATAAGTAGAGAAACAGGCAAAAGCTTACTGAGTAAATGTTTAGTCGATATAGAGAATATGGGATATTTCTCTTTTACCGCTAGAGCACGCTGCTCACGATAAAATTCTTTTTTAATCATGCTGTAAAGTCCTTTACTTTGGGAGGAGAAAATAACAAAAGGGTTGTTGTTATTTTCATTATTTTATTAGTTTGGATATTTATACTGTGATTTTTCCTACGGAAAAATAGAAAAATATAAAAATGAAATTTTGGTTAATTTTGCCACTCCACTGGCTTAAGTCAATATTTATGATCGTAAATACTATGCAAATGAATCATTGATTTAATAAAATTTAATTTACAGAATTAAATTCTGTTTTATTGGTGTATGCCGATCTATAAATTTGATTTTTTATAAATGAAATAATTTCACTCAGGACGATGATTTTTAAATGAATAATTTCATTAAAAAATGTTGAATTTTGAAAATATAACGTTTGTTAATTAAACAAATGGAAGTATTTAATGTGTGCTTATCTTATAGGTATGACATCATATTAGAGACATCTATAATTAAGGTGGCTGTTTCTTAATTTTTTCTATTCGGAATTTTTTGCCAATCCTTATTTAAAATCGGTGGAATTTTTCAATGAAAAAATCGGTGTGGTAAAAGGAATGTCTCAGGGATAAATAGAGGCTATTTTCTAACAGTGTCTGTTTGATTAAGGGGTGTCTTTATTCGAGCTATTTTTTCAGCATAAGTGACGAAAGTAGGTTCGACACTTATGTTGAAAAAATAGGAATAGCAAACTGACGAAAGTCCTTTTTACTGTTTTTCATCAAGTTAATTTCTCCTGCGATTTGGCATGGAACGTGCTTTTCTTTTTATAGACGCCGGGCGGACTGACGGATTCGGTCTGTGGCGGCGGCTTCACCTATGTATTCAACATATACGGCTACGACATGCGGATGGACTGCGCATTCTATGTTGTTTTGGTGGCTTCTTCTGTAGGTCACGTAGCTGTTGAAACTAAGAGAGCACAGTATGAACAGTAGCGATAGCAGAGGCCTAGGGTGCCTGTCGGCGCCTGAGATGGCTAAGGTTGCAGAAGACGTCGGGGTTTATAAAACCAATAAGCCCTTGGCGCACGTCTATGTTTCTGCCCTGCTGGCGGGAGCGTTTATCTCCATTGCTTTTGTTTTCTATATTACAGTGACGACGGGAACGGCCGACGTTCCCTTTGGCTGGTCAAAGTTTCTCGGTGGCGCCTGCTTTTCTTTAGGGTTAATGCTGGTCGTTGCCTGCGGCGTCGATCTGTTTACTTCAACCATTTTGACCTGTGTGGCAAGAGCCGGTGGAAAGATTAACCTAAGCAGTATGGCTGCAAACTGGATTAATGTTTATGTCGGGAACTTCGTCGGCGCGCTGTCGCTGGTGGCCATCATGTGGTTTGCCGGTCAGCACACAGCGGCGAACGGGCAGTGGGGGTTAAACGTGCTGAATACAGCGCTGCACAAGGTTGAGCACGGATTCATTGAGGCGGTTTTTTTAGGGATCATGGCTAACGTTATGGTCTGTCTGGCCGTTTGGATGAACTATGCAGGCAAAAGTCTCATGGATAAAATGTTTATTCTCATTTTCCCTATTGGTATGTTCGTTGCCAGCGGCTTTGAGCACAGTATTGCCAATATGTTTATGATTCCCATGGGGATTGTCATCAAAAATTTTGCAGCACCAGAATTCTGGCTTGCGGTTAATCTTGGCCCCGAGAAATTTGCGGAACTGACGGTGGAAAGCTTTCTGTTGAAAAATCTGCTGCCGGTGACGATTGGAAATATTATCGGTGGGATGATGGTGGGGCTGCCTTTTTGGTTTATGTATTTAAGGAAGCGCCAAACAGGGCAGGCTAGGCCAAAGCTGGCGCTGCATGAAGAATAAGTATTTAACAAGAAACCCTGAGTAAATCAGGGTTTCTTACTTTAAAGATCGAATAAAAACGACGCTCTATCGATTAACATGGGCTTCACTCTGATTTGCGTTTCAAGAGTTAAAATCCTATCCCTCCGCCGACACCAATACTTACGCCGGACGTTCCGCCAGATGCTCCTACGCCAGTGGCCGTCGTGCTGGAGCATGCTGTTAGTAACAGTAAAAGTGATACAGCCAGTATTTTTTTCACGGTGTTTCCCTCCCGTTAGTTAGAACTCCCTATGAAACTATCTAATATAGCGATTCTAATATAATAAAAACACCATAATTTAATTCAAATTGAAGCTATTTAATATTTTTTTGAAATTAAAATTTTTTGAAATTTCAGTGGGTTTCATTAATTCATTGAATTACATGAATTTTATTTTATTAATTAAATGACAATTAAAACAATGAATTATATTTATTTTAGTTATATTTATTGTGTGTTTGTTTATTTTTGATTCGTTTTTTATTTTGTTGCTGTATTATGCATAGGTATATAGTGAAAAGTTTTTTTTAAGCTAAAAGAATGGATATTAATGAGTGTTCCACTCATGCATGGAGGAAGTATGGACATCTCGCGCCGTAATGGAAAACGTTTCTATCTCAACTCAATTGCCGCAGTGCTTATTGGAGCCTTTGGCGTCAGCGCACAAAGCTGGGCTGCCTGTACGACTAAGACTGGAGGTCCGGGGGGCGTAACGAGCGCCATCGCAGCGACAGCAAACAGTCAATGTACAACTGATGTCAGCTATGTTGAAAACGCCACGCTGGGCACTACCGATGCTACACAGGTGAGTGTTGCGGGTAGCGGAACTAGCCTGTCTTTTTCAGCAGACAGCGTCAATATTACCAGTAACAGCGGAAGTAACGGCAAGGCGATTTCCCTGACAAACGGCGGGACGCTTAACTTTGCCGGCGATCTGAACGTGAATCTTAACGGCAGTACGCCTAGCCAAAACTACGGTATTCTGCTGTCCTCACCCGGTACACTCACGATTGAAAAAAATCTGACCATGCTGGGGCGAGTCGATAACTCGTTTATCTCCGCGCTTAACGGTACCGTTGAGGTAAAAGGGGAATCGATATTCAGAATTCTTGATCCCTCTCTAAGAGGTGCCATCATTGTGACGGGCATGACCGGTTCTGGCACAAACTCTCAGCTGTTTTTCCGTGGCAAAACGACAATAGAGAACCTGTCGAATTCATCTACATCGATAATGATGCACGGCACGTCGCTGGTTTCTTTCGGCGATCTGGACATGTCTTCCTTTGGCGCTGGCGGTATGGACGTGAGCATCAATGAAGATGCCGCACTGACATCTAGCGGAACGACCGTTGTTGACAGCGGTAAGAACGTTATTTTGAACGTGAATACCAAGCTGGGCAGCAAAGGCGCGATCGTCTTGGGTGAGTCACAAAGCGTTATTGACCAGCAGTTGGCGAATCGCACTCGAACTCTCGTTAACGTAGGGGCTAACGCCAGCCTGACTAATATTCAGAGCGACGCCATCGGTATTCGCGTAAATAACTCGACGACGGATATCAGCGACATCAGCATCAAGGGAACCCTAGATGTGCGTAACGGCACTGCGATTCAAGGGAAAGGAACGGGCGTTGAGTACGTGAGTATTGACGGCGGTAGCGTTTACGGTGTGATCAGCCTCGATCGGGGTGATGACGTTTTAACCGCCAACAGCGGGCTGATTGACGGTGAAATTATTATGGGGCGCGGCAGCGATACGCTGATCCTCAACCAGGGCATTGATATTACCGGATTGGTAAAGGCCAACGGCCACGACCCTATGTATGTCCAAACCGACGCAGAAAATAACACGCTTGAGGCTAACGGTCTGAGCTTCGTTGGCTATACCTCTTTGGCTGGCAACAGCCGAGAAGGGACAAACGTAGCGAACTGGGACAGCGTTCGCCTAAACAACGGTGCGTCGCTGACCCTATCAGATAGCCTGTTTGAATCGACACTAGACCGCGCCAGACAGCTGGTTATTGACGGCTCATCCAGTCTTATCCATCAGTCCGGCACTGCCGCGGCGGCTCGCAGCGTCTACGGCAGCGTTGAGAACAACGGACGTATCGCTATGGACAACGGCGCAGCCGGAGATACTTTAACCATTACCGGGAACTATCGCGGTGACGGCGGCCAGCTAGTGCTTAACACTGTGCTTCACGATGACGCTTCGCCAACGGACAGGCTGATCGTAGAAGGGAATACTGAAGCGGGCACAACCAGCGTGCTGATTAATCAGGTGGGTGGAAGCGGAGCCCTGACACAGCAGGGTATTGAGATTGTGACCGTCGGCGGAGCGTCAGACGCAGTGTTCAAGAAGATGGACAATACGCGCATTGTTGCCGGACTTTACGAATATGACATCGTGAAAAAAGGCAGCAACTGGTACCTCACTAGCGAGCTTGAGCCGGTAACGCCGCCGGTGACTCCACCTGTCGACCCGGGCATTACGCCACCTCCGACAGTGACGCCAGAGACTATCAATAAGTATCGACCAGAGTCCGGCAGCTATATGGCAAACCACATGGCGGCGAACACGCTGTTCCTAATGCGCCTGCACGATCGACTGGGAGAAACCCAGTATACCGACGTGCTGACCGGTGAAAAGCGCGTCACCAGCATGTGGATGCGTCACGTTGGCGGGCACAATCGCTCTCGCGACAGTAGCGGTCAGCTTAGAACGCAGAGCAACCGCTATGTGATGCAGATGGGTGGAGATCTGGCGCAGTGGAGTTCTGACGGCCTTGACCGCTGGCACTTAGGGGCGATGGTCGGCTACGCCAATCAGCACAGCAATACGGAAGCTAAATATTCACCGGATCGCTCCAGAGGCTCTGTTGAAGGCTACAGCGCGGGGCTTTACGGCACTTGGTATGCGAATACGCAAGAAAAAACCGGCAGCTACGTTGACGCTTGGGCGCTGTACAACTGGTTTGATAACGAAGTGAGCGGCGATAGACTCAGCACTGAAAAGTATAAGTCACGCGGTGTGACGGCGTCTGTTGAGTCCGGCTATACCTTCAAGCTGGCAGAACGGCAGGCGGACGGTGCAGCCTTCTATTTGCAGCCAAAGGCGCAGGTGACCTGGATGGGCGTGCGGTCGAAAGACCACGTAGAGGACGACTCCAAAGGTCGTACCCGCGTTTCCTTTGACGGCAGCGGCAATATCCAGACCCGTTTAGGCCTTCGCGCGTTCGCCAACGGCCATAGTGATATTGATAAGGGCAAAAACCGTGCCTTTGAACCCTTTATTGAAGCTAACTGGCTCCACAATACTAAAGACTTTGGCGTAACCATGAACGGTCAGCACAACGGTATCAGCGGTACTAAGAATATCGGCGAACTGAAGCTGGGCGTGGAAGGGCAAATGTCTACTGGACTTACCCTGTGGGGTAACGTGGGTCAGCAGGTGGGGAGTAAAGGCTATAGCGATACTCAGGCAATACTGGGTATAAAGTACAGTTTTTAACGCAGACTAAGCGCAAATGGCCATGCAAAGCCCGCCGAAAGGCGGGTTTTTTTATGGTGTACCTTTTGAGTATTGTGCAGTCAGTCAATGGCGAGAGAGCAATGAAAATAGGTCAATGGCAATAGGTTAATAGACGACAATAGGCTAATATTGCGGCCTACGAGCCTTTTTATATTATCTGGAATTTTCTCTGTGACTTCATTTGCTGAACTTAACGCGCTTCCTGCCAAACAGCTTGTTAATCTTAACGAGCTGGGCTATCTGACCATGACCCCAGTACAGGCCGAAGCGTTACCGGCAATTCTCGCAGGGAAAGACGTCCGCGCGCAGGCGAAAACCGGCAGTGGGAAAACCGCCGCTTTCGGGCTGGGGCTGTTACAGCATATTGAGGCCGGGCAGTTCAACACTCAGGCGCTGGTGCTCTGCCCAACTCGTGAACTAGCCGAGCAGGTGGCAAACGAGCTGCGCCGTCTGGCTCGCTATGTGCCAAACATCAAGGTGCTGACCCTTTGCGGCGGCGTTCCGTTTAATGCCCAGCGCGACTCGCTGAGCCACGCTCCACACGTTATTGTCGCCACGCCAGGCCGTCTGTTGGATCACCTGCAAAAGGCGACTGTCAGTCTGGATGCTCTGCGAACTCTAGTTCTGGACGAAGCCGATCGCATGCTTGATATGGGCTTTGCCGATGATATTGATGAGGTGATTTCCCACGCTCCGGTAAATCGCCAGACGCTGCTGTTTTCTGCGACTTGGCCGGAGGCCATTGCCGCGATTAGCCACCGTATTCAGCGCGCTCCTTTGACGATTGAAATTGATGCCGTGGACGAGCTTCCTGCTGTTGAACAACAGTTTTATGAGGTTTCCCGCAGCGGCAAGATCGATCTGTTACAGAAGCTGCTAAGTCGCGAACAGCCCGCTTCCTGTGTGGTGTTTTGCAATACCAAGAAAGACTGCCAGACCGTATGCGATGCCCTGAACGACTGCGGGCAGAGCGCACTGGCGCTGCACGGTGATATGGAACAGCGCGATCGCGATCAGGCGCTGGTGCGCTTTGCCAACGGCAGCAGTCGGGTGCTGGTCGCGACTGACGTTGCCGCACGCGGGCTGGATATCAAAGCGCTGGAAATGGTGATTAACTACGAGCTGTCGTGGGATCCTGAAGTGCACGTTCACCGCATTGGCCGTACCGCCCGCGCCGGTGAAAGCGGGCTGGCTATTAGCCTCTGTGCGCCGGAAGAGGCTCCGCGCGCCAACGTGCTGGAAGAGGCACTTAATCTAAAGCTTACATGGCTGACGCCGCCGTCCGGTTTGCGTATTACTCCACTGGAAGCCGAGATGGCAACCTTGTGTATCGACGGTGGAAAGAAAGCCAAAATGCGTCCGGGGGATATTCTGGGCGCCTTAACCGGTGACTTGGGGCTAGAAGGGGCAGACATCGGTAAGATTGCCATTCACCCCATGCACGCGTATGTCGCGGTAAAACAGTCGGTCGCACGCCACGCGTGGAAGCAGTTACAGCAGGGAAAAATTAAAGGCAAAGGGGTAAAAGTCAGACTGCTGAAGTAGATATTGACGTAGCAAACGGAGGGGCTGTGTTCTTCAGGTATATCCCTCCGATTCTTTATTGATGTGTACTCATTGAGTGAGTTTTATATATAGCCTATTGTCGATAACGTGTGGATTTTATTTATTATTTTTTAAGGCTAGCAATAGGCTTCGTGTTTTTCCCTAGAGTAAATATATTTTAATTGAAAAGACTTTTGGCACGCCATACAGCGATAGCGTTGTGCTTTGGTTTTGCTGTATCCATAGCGGATAACGCCTTGATGGCTTTCACAGAGAGGACATTTAGGTAACGGAACTTTATAGCTAGACATAAGTGGTCTCAGAAGCATGTTGCCGCTTTATTATAATGGTCTATTTATCGTTAGTATTTTTGGATTATAGTTAACTCAGTAGACTTAATAAAATTGTTTTTACAGATCGAAAATTCATTATTAATAGATTTTAACTATTGTAATATTTTTATTGATCGTTAAATATAATTGAATTTTATCTTTGTTGTTACAAAATGCCAATGAAAACATGATATTGTTTTTTTATGTTGATCGGTTAATCTATGAATGTTGTTGGTGTTTTTTTGAGGCGGCCTGGCGCTTTTAGGTGATGAATTTACTCAATAGAAGATCGTTTAATAACTGTTTCTTCCAATGTTAATAGATCTCTGTTCTTGTCTCTTTCCTTTGGTTTTAAATACTGCATTTAAGTTTTTTTTCGCTATTTATACCGTAACTATACCTATTTTGTTTTCATTTAATAAGTGGTTTTTAATGGGTTTTTATAAAAACCTCCCTCTTTAAATAGATAGGTAAGGGATTTTTTTATTATTTTTTCTGAAAATAATAATGATTGATATTCTATTAAGTAATTAAGATAAATATATCAGTTAAGATAAAAGCTTTTTCAAGCAAAATGAATGAAAAGGCTGTGCGGTCGTGATTTTGACAGAGCAAGGCCGTACAGTATTCATATAAGCAGTAAAAAATAGTTGGGTTTTGTTGATAGGCTTGTCGGCTAAAGCTGTCTCATTGGCTAGCGAGTTCGCTGTAGTGTGGTATTTGGCTACAGCGAAAACGATCCTATCACATTAAGAGCGTAACAGAAGAGCGCACTCAGCCGGCTTGGGCTGGCGTGGACAATCGCTTCGTGAAGGCGCTTTCTCGCCGAGAGGGGGTGTGTTTAGGCTGCGCGCCTTTCTGCCTATAATGTAAAGATAATATTAATAAGTTGCTTATCCAGTGTTACTGAGTAAGATTGAGCGACTATGATGAAAAGGTATCATTTCTTAACGACTTATGGCTAAACGGCAGCGTATCGCAAAGTGGTTTTTAATATTGGCCTGTCTGGCTGTGCTTACCTGTACGGCGCAGCGCATGGCCAGTCTGCATATGCTGAGTCAATATATCGAGACAGAAACGACCGCTGTTGTGCAGGGCAGTGATTATGGTGAAAGCCAAGCGCAAAACTCGCCCTGTGAGCTCAGCGCTAAGTCACTGCTGGCAGTGAGCGGTATCGCAGCTGAACATCTGTTTTTTGCGCTGCTGCTGTTTGTTGCCTTACTGTTTGAGCCCCCTCGCCAGCTTCGTCTATTTATCCCGCCTCCGCGCGCCGTTTCTTTACCTCGTTTGCGGGTTCATCTCAGGCTGTGTACGTTCCAAGAATAAGAGCTCACTGTCGTCATTGATGATGTAGAGACTTCATTTTTGGAGAACTTATATGTACCTATTTATCAGGGCGTTGGCGTTCAGCCTGTGCCTAGGGCTGCCCGCATCGTGGGCTGCCGACAGCGGCTGGTTAACCAGTACGCAAAATGACCATGCTCAAGTCCAGCTCAGCGCTGAATCTGCTGAAAGCGGTACCGTGCGCCTGCTGTTGGACGTACGACTGGCAAAAGGGTGGAAGACCTACTGGCGATCTCCCGGAGAAGGTGGAATTGCTCCGGCCATTCAGTGGCAAACCCCTGTCGAATATTTGAACTGGGGATGGCCGACGCCTCAGCGCTTTGACGTTGCCAGTATTTCAACTCAGGGTTATCAGGGCGATACTGTCTTTCCTCTTACGTTACGGCTGCCTAAGAACGAGTCGCATCTGAGTGGAACGTTGACACTCTCCACCTGTAGCAACGTTTGCGTACTTACTGATTTTCCTTTCGATATCGATCTCACTGAACCTGCACCTCAGAATTTCGATCACGCCTTTAGCCGCGCTATGGGCTCTCTGCCGCTGGAAGAGGGTGTGTTTAGTGAACTACAGGCTGGCTATCTCGGCGGTGAACTGCGCCTGAGTGCCCTTCGTGCCGAAGGGTGGCAGAAGCCGGAAATCTTTTTTGATGTGCCTGAAGGCGCGAATTTTTCTAAACCTCAAATACGGGTTGATGGTACACGCCTGCTGGCCACGGTACAGGTGACTGATGGATGGGAGGGAAGCGCTCCTGATATGAATGGGCAGCTCCTCAGTCTAGTGATTAGCGATGGTGATCTGTCGCAGCAGGCTGCCGTCAGTGTAAGTCATGCAATACCAAACTCTACTTCATCGTTAGGTCTGGGTAGTGCATTGCTGTTCGCCTTGATGGGTGGATTTATTTTGAACCTGATGCCCTGCGTTCTGCCGGTATTGGCGATGAAGCTGGGTTCAGTACTCCAGATGGAAAACCGTGCGTGCGCTGTAGTGAGGCGACAATTTCTGGTATCTGCCAGCGGTATCCTCGTTTCATTTTGGGCTCTGGCTGGATTAATGACCACTCTGCGCCTAAGCCAGCAAGCTGTAGGGTGGGGGATTCAGTTCCAGAGCCCGTGGTTTATCGGCTTAATGGCACTGGTGACGGCAGTCTTTAGCGCCAACCTGTTTGGCTTTTTCTCTATCCATTTAGGCAGTCGAGCAACCACGCAATTGGCCACGGCTGGAGGACAGGGAAACAGTAGTCATTTTTGGCAAGGTGCATTTGCTACACTGCTGGCAACGCCCTGTTCTGCACCGTTTCTTGGCACGGCGCTGGCATTTGCCCTAGCGGCTCCGTTAACCGACTTATGGTTGGTCTTTAGCGCACTAGGGATTGGAATGAGTCTTCCCTGGCTGCTGATAGCCGCATTTCCAGCCATTGCCCGTTTGCTTCCTAAGCCTGGGAGATGGATGAACCGCCTGCGCACTGTATTAGGCGTGATGATGCTAGCCTCCTGCCTGTGGCTGCTTAGTCTGTTGCTTGTGCATATCGGTACAGTAGCCGTGGTGGGATTAGCCGTAGCCCTGTTATTGGTTATGTTGACATTGACCGGTGCACATTATGGACGTAGAGCGATGTTAACGTGGAGTGCTGTACTGCTATTGACTGTCGGTGTGGCTTTAACTGCTGGAGCGTTAACGGCTAACGGCTGGCGTTCTCCCATGACCGATAGAGTGGCGTGGCAGCCGCTGAGCGAACAGGCGATTGTACAGGCGCTGCGTGAAAATAAGCGCCTGTTTATCGATGTGACAGCAGACTGGTGTGTGACCTGTAAAGCCAATAAGTACAACGTGCTGCTGCACGATGACGTACAGCAGGCTCTCAGTCAGCCAGACGTTGTGGCGCTGCGCGGAGACTGGACAAAGCCTTCCACTGAAATCAACGAGTTTTTGCAAAAGCGCGGTGCAGTTGCCGTGCCGTTTAACCAAATCTATGGCCCTGGATTACCCAGCGGAGAAGTACTGTCCCCACTGCTGGACCGCCAAACCCTATTGAATACGCTTTCTCACGCGAAGGAATAACAGAATGAACTTTTCACTCTCAACCTTTTTGAAAATCAGCCTTATGGCTTTGGCCTCAATGAGCTTTATTGTCACGGCGGCGCCATTGACACAGGAACAGCAAAATCAGGTGCGTGACCTTATTCGCGAAACGTTAGTCAATAACCCACAGATTTTGGAGGATGCGGTCACCGCCTGGCAGCAGCAAAGCGCTGAACGAGCCAGTGCCCAGCTCAGCACAGCGATAAAACAGCACAGTCAGGCGCTGTTTAGTGACGCAGCTAGCCCGAGAATAGGCGCTAAAAACCCTAAGCTGACGCTGGTACTGTTTACCGACTATAACTGTCCGTACTGCAAGCAGTTTGATCCTCTTGTGGAAAAAATCGTTAACAAATATCCAGACGTTGCTGTAGTCATTAAGCTCCTGCCGTTTAAAGGTGAAACGTCACACATTGCCTCTGAGTACGCGCTGACCTTATGGAAGCAGAACCCTTCACGCTTTGGTGCGCTGCATCAGCGCCTGATGTCAAAAAAGGGATATCACAGCGAAAGCAGTATTGCCAACGCGCTAAAGTCAACAGACAACGATGCATTGAGGATCGATGAAAAAGCGGCTGATGAATTGCGCAGCAGTCTGACTCTGGCGGAGGCGCTTGGCGTACAGGGAACCCCCGCGACCCTGATTGGTGAAAAGCTGATCCCCGGAGCGATTGGCTATGAAGATTTGGAGCAGCTGGTTGAAGCCAAACTCTCACGGAAGTCGTCATAATGCGCTGGAAGAAATGGGCCAAGGAGCTGGCCGTTTTTATGATGGTACTGGCGGCATTGATCTGGGGAATGGATCAGTGGCGTAGGCCAGAGCCTCCGGCGATAGCAACGCTTCCAGAGATGACACTGACTAGCGGTCAAACCGTATCGTTTGTCGCCCTCAGTGCTGAAAAGCCGCTGCTGGTCTACTTTTGGGCAACCTGGTGCGGCATCTGTAAGCTAACCTCTCCGACGGTTGACGAGTTGAGCAGGGAAGGGGTTAACGTGCTGAGCATTGCTATTCGTTCCGGTGACGATCGGCGCCTTATACAGGGTATGAGCGCGAAAGCGCTCACTTTTCCCGTAGTTAACGATGAACAGGGGAGACTTTCTGCTGAATGGGGCATCGGCGTGACGCCAACTTTTGTGATTATAGATAAGGGAAAGGTGGTTTCAAGCACCACTGGGTGGACTAGCTACTGGGGAATAAAGGCGAGAATGTGGTGGGGCAATCAGTAGTGGAGCCATAAAGTAAAACTCCACGCCGTACTGATAACGGCGTGGAGTATAAAAGGGAAAGCAGGAGAGAAAAGAATAATGTCTTCACGCTTCGATTTAATATGTCCACGCTGCAATTGAACAGCAGTGAGGGCAGATTATGATAGGCGTCTATCGCTTTTCCCCGATCAAACGTCATCGTTTTTTATTATTAGCTGTATTAGCTCATTACCACATCAGGTCGTCAGGCACTTTAAAGTCAGCATACGGATCGTCTTCATCCTGCTCTTCTTGGCTCAGTGCGCTATGTAACACAATGCTGTTCGCATCTCGCTGCGCAATTTTATTGGCTACGCTGGCGGGAATAATCGCGTATTCGCTTTCACCACTGCTATCAGTACTCAAGCGAGCAATGGCGAGACGACCATTGATAAGCTGAGCCTGAGTCAACTGATCCACCGCAATTTTTTTAATTAAATTGCCATCTGTGAAGTTAAAGCCGATATCGCCTTTTGAAATAGCGATTCTGTTCATTTCAATGAGCTGTTTTACCTGAGCCTTATACTCTTTAGTTAGCGCCACCTGCTTTTGCTGCTCGCTTAGCTGCCTGTCGCGTTCGATCTGTGCTTTTTTATTTTCCTCTACGGCTTCTCTTGCCTCACGAGCCTGAACGCGTGATTTTTTAGCCGTTCTTTGGACTTTGGCCATTTTTTTGCTGGTTACTAGTCCCGCTTTTAGCATCTGCTCTTGTAAGGTGAGTTTTGTCATTTTTGTTTCTAAGCTCATTGAATAAGTTGTGGGATTATACTCACTCCGGTATTCATTTTCGACCGCGCTGTGGTGGTGCCAGATACGCTAAATTTTATGCTTTTGTTTATACAGTACGTATGAGTGACGTGTCGTTGTTAACACCATAGATAATGTAATGACCAAAATAGCGATGAATAAGAACGTTGGGCTAAAAAATAAGAAAGCCATCAATGCTGAGATCAGGATGAGTATTCCGGCAATGACCATGACATAGCCACCAAAGCGATGGGTTTTTCGCCATATCTCTTCATCGGTCATGGTCCACTTTACTCTGAACCCAACAACAGAATTGATTTTCAATAATCCCATCGAGTTTCCCATGACAATAAATAGACCGCCTAAAAAAACACCTATATATAGCAGTAAATTTTGCTGACCAAATTCAGTGGCAATAACATAGGGTAGCCAGCAAATGGTTAAAGCAACAACCAGAAGAATTGACATCATTCCCTGTAACGCTTCAGGTGCTTTATTGTGTGTTTTGCGCAGGTAAATCTGTACCAAAAGCGTCGCAATAGAGGCGAGGCATGAGCCCAATAGAACAAACCACTTTGAGCTGTATTGATCTACGGCGCCGTTCATATCAAGGTGTATTGGAACCCTGTCTGGCAGCGTCGTGACAAGGAAGACGACAATGAGTGAAGATAACAGAATCAGTACTGTTAACAGGTTAATTTTTTTCATGCTTACCTTCCTTATAGAACTCCGCTATAAACCCAAGTACATCTTGAAATACCGTTGTGTTAATTGAATATTCAATCTGTTGTCCTTTCTTTTCCGAAGAAACCAGCTTTGCCTGCTTTAACACATCTAAGTGATGGCTAATTGACGGCTTTGATATTGTAAAATGTGTAGCAATATCACCTGCATTCAAATTGTCATCTTTAAGCAGCTGCAAAATTTTGCGTCGAACGGGATCGGACAGGGCGTTCCATACGTCTTTCATAAGACCCTCGTGGTGTTTTTATATTTAGATAATTATCTAAATATAAAAACACCATAAAACAAAGAATAGGCTATTTCAAGGGCTAGTCAGTAGGGTGATGGAAAAAATCCTATATCTCAATAGAACGCGCTGTTACTGCAAAATACTGGCATAGAGCTGGCGATCGATATTGGCTCCGCTCAGAATGACGGCCACTTTTTTGTCTTTCTGTAACGCGCGTTCTTTTATTAATGCTGCCAGACCTGCTGCTCCAGCGCCTTCAGCCATGCTGTGAGTGTCTTCATGGTAAATGCGAATAGCGTGACAGATCTCATCATCCGTGACTCTCACAATGCGTTCTGCACCGGCTTTAATCATGGCAAATGATTCAGCCAGCGGCATACGACAGGCAAGGCCATCGGCAATGGTATTGGCGCTTTCCGTCGTAATAATCTTCCCCTGTTCAAAACTTTGGGCAAAGGCGTCAGCATGGCTAGAGACGACGCCAACGATTTTTGTTTTTATTCCAAGCAGATCCCGGGTTTTTATTAAGCCACAGATGCCAGAACCCATTCCGATTGGTACGTAAACGGTGTCTAGCTCTGCTACAGCGTCAAAAAGCTCCAGTGCGTAGGTTGCAACCCCGAGGATAATATCTTTGTGGAAAGCGGGAACAAAGTAGAGGCCTTTTTGTTTGGCTATTTCAGCGGCTTTAACTCGGGCCTCATCAAAATCAGCGCCGTGTTCGATGATTTGGCCACCTAGAGCCTGCATGGCGGCATTTTTTTCAGGTGAGTTACCCTTTGGCACAACAATGTAACAAGGCAACCCGGCTTTTGTTGCCGCTAACGCCTGACTTTGCCCATGGTTCCCTCGTGTTGCAGTAATGATGCCGTTAAGGTTGGGCTGCTGTTTTAATAGACGGTCAATAAAGGTAATTCCACCCCTTATTTTAAAAGCGCCGGTTGGCGTATGGTTTTCATGTTTAACCCATACCTCGCAGTGTAAACGTTTACCCAGTAACGGCCAGGGGTACTGTGGTGTAGCCTGCATAATGCGGTGAACTTTATTGGCAGCGGTGCGTAACTCGTCTAGATCGAACATGGCCGACCTCCCATAGCTGTTATTCATTGATTCAGAGAGTAGCAATCGATATTGTATGGGTAAATTATTATATTGTATGGCAGGCAATAATGTGGATCCCAATATTAAAAGAGACGAATCAGCCCAAATATATTCTGTTGGTTGAAGCTATTGCCGAGGCGATTGAAAAAGGTGAACTCAAAGTGGGGGAGCGTTTGCCGCCACAGCGACAGCTGGCCTGGAGGCTGGGACTAAATCCGAGTACGACGATGCTAGCCTATAAGGAGGCTGCTCGCCGTCATCTGGTTAGCGGTGAAGTGGGGCGTGGAACCTATGTGCTGCAAGGGAGCAAAGAGGCATCACTATTCTTGATAAAGAATCCACAGCCGTTAAAAGAGCACATCGATCTTTCAACTAATCTTCCCGCTATCGATCGGGATAATCAGGATATGGCTTCAACACTAATAGCGTTAACGACGTCTGACGGATGGCACGGCGTGCAGAATTATTTAACGCCGGATGCCATTCAGTTAGGAAAAATACGGGCTACCGAATGGCTTAAACTACGTAAAGTTAGCTATTTACCTGAAAATATTAAGCTATGCGCAGGAGCCCAGCAGGGACTGCTAACGGTATTGCTTTCTCTTTGTCAGGCGGGAGACCCTATTCTGGTTGAAGAGTTAACTGCTCCAGGGATTAAATCAGCAGCGCGTCAGCTGCATTTACCGCTGCACGGAATTATGCTGGATGAGCAGGGCATCATTCCGGACGAGTTTGATCGAATGATTAGAACTACGGGTGCTAGGGTCGTTGTTTTAACGCCGTCACTGCAAAACCCGACAGGGGCGATTATGGGGCCTCGGCGGTGTAGCGAGATTGCTGATATTATCAATAAATATCAAATTATTATGATTGAAGATGATGTATATGGCGGATTGATTGAACAGCCACCGCTGAGCGTCTTAGTGCCGGATCGTAGCGTTTTTATCAGCAGTTTTTCTAAAACAGTGGCGGCGGGGCTACGGCTAGGATATATCGCGGCCTCCGTCCCCATATTAAGCAGGATAGATCCGGATGCTCAGCTAACACATTGGGCAGTATCTTCACTAAGTCTAGCGATAGCGAATCAGTGGATTGAGGATGGAACGGCTGAGAAAAGGCTAAACTGGCAGAGCAAAGAAGTGGCACAGCGGTGGCGTTTGGCTCGTAAGCTTGTGGGGAAATACATGCTGGATATTGATTGTGCAAGCCCACACGTGTGGCTTACGGCTCCTTTCGAGAAGCCTGAACTGGTCGCTCTATGTTCTCAGGCGGGGATTAACGCTGTGCCAGCAGACGTTTTCGCTGTGAGAACGGCTCCGCTAAATGCCATTCGAATCAGTTTAACGGCGGCTAAAAGTCAGGTTGAATTAAAGGTTGCTTTGGAAGCCATAGCCAAATTATTAAGCGCTCACTAAACGCCGCTATGACTTAGGGTTAGAATGCATCAATCCCTGCAGTGATAACAATTGAGAATATCGATACTCCTCTTTATTATGCCTCTTACTCAGGTTTAAACCCCGCGAGCCAATCGCATGTGGGGAATACGAAATAACGGATAACAAATATTATGATGAATAACGCCGTGCTGCGCAGCGTACGCTATATGCTGGGGCTAAGCGACGCTCAGATGGTCGAAATTATTAAACTGGGGGGATGTGAAGTCACCCGCGGTGACATGGCTTTCTGGCTGAAAAAAGAGGATGAGCCGGAGTTTAAGCCCTGTATCGATCGAGTGATGGCGCATTTTTTAAACGGACTGATCTTCTTCCGTCGTGGCAAAAACGATGATTTACCACCGCCGCCGCTGGAAAAGAAGGTGACTAACAATGTGATGTTGAAAAAGCTGAGAGTCGCTTTTGCCCTGAGGGAAGATGACATGTTGGCAATCTATCAAAGCGTGGATTTTCGCATTTCCAAACCGGAGATAACGGCAATTTTCCGCAAGCCAGATCATAAAAATTACCGAGAGTGCGGCGATCAGCTGCTGCGTAATTTTCTCAAGGGTTTAACACAGCGAATAAAGGGCAAGCCGAAAGCAGTGCGTCAGGATTAATTTTGCGGGTCTGCTTAAGTAAGAAAATTATGGCACCGTTAAAAAGTATCCTCCGGCTATGTCGGAGGATATTTTTTAATATCTATATAGCAATTTATTACAATCCTTTAGTGGGATCGTAGTCAAAAGCCAGCAGAGAATTGAGGCCGTCTTTCAACTGGGGGATAATAGTGCCGGCCAGCGCAACGTGAACGGGATGGTGAAGATAGATGTCACGATCTGCGGCGTTGTCGAACTCCATTTCAAAACCGTAATCAAACCCCTGATTAGCACCCTCGTTACTGTCATACTTGCCATACTTATAGGATTTGATCTGCGGAATGGGTTCGCGTAGTTCGCCTAACCGATCGAAAACGAGCTGGATATCTTGCTTGGTTAAAGACTCTTTAAACTGCAAAAAAACAATATGCTTCATCATAGTCTTGCTTTCCTTGAAGTAAAAACCGCCGTTTTGGCACTCGTGTAGCAAACGATAGTAAGCTCTATATTTCGCACAATCAATATGTTATCCGCAAGGCATCGTGAGATGCCCTGAAATCAGTAAAACTATTTAGACGTTGAATCGTGATTTTCTATTTATTATATTGATATTTAACATTTTTATTATTTAAATATATTTTCATACTCACGCCTATACTCACTTTGGTTGATGCTGTTAACTGGGGTTAGTTATCACAGCTCCAACCAACTCTTGTTCATCCGAATAGGTAGTAATATTTCTTTTATTTATCAATGCATTGATTAATGTTTTACCCAGGAGCGTACCAAGGGTGATGTAAGTGGGGAGCCATTTCTATGCAGTATGATGGTGAGTGCTCTATCTGTTTGATTATGTGCGATGAGTTAGTTGTTCCTGCCCTCTAAAGTTGCCGTGTTTACCGGTTGTCGTTTCCGGTGAACGCGCAGGGCATCGAGCACCAGTGAGAATGCGGGAGAGACTTGCTTGCGGCTGGGGTAATACAAATAGTATCCAGGAAAGGGCTGACACCATGGTTCAAGCACACGGATTAGGCGGCCTTCTTTCATATGAGTACCAAATTCTTCCTCAGGTAGAAAAGCGATACCCAAACCCGCCAGCGCAGCATAAACAATGTGTTCTGAAGTGTTAAACGTTACCTGCCCGCTAACGCGCACGTTTAAATCGCCACCATTCTGATCAAAATCCCAGACGTACAGCCCGCCGGATTTGACCATGCGCTGATTAATACAGCAGTGCTGCGTCAGTTCATGCGGCGTTTGCGGAATGGGATGATGCGAGAAATAATCTGGCGAAGCCACGGCTGCCATACGTAATTCTGGGCCAATTGGTATGGCTATCATGTCTTTATCAATGGTGTCCCCCAGGCGAACACCGGCGTCAAAACGGTCCGCAACAATATCGCGAAAACCGTGGTTGGCGTCGAACTCAATATGGATATCCGGATGCTCGTGCAGAAGCGGCGTCAGTTTGGGTAACAGCGTGGTACGTAAAACGTCCGGCCCACAGGTGATCCGCACCGTACCTGCGGGTTTATCACGCAACTCCGTGAGCATATCCAGCTCGGCTTCAATCTCATCAATGCGGTTGCCGATGCCCTGTAACAAGCGTTCTCCGGCAGCGGTTGGCGACACACTGCGGGTGGTTCGCATGAGGAGACGAATTTGCATACGTTCTTCCAGTGCAGAAATTGCCTGGCTAAGCGCGGGCTGCGTCACGCCAAGATGAGCCGCCGCGCGAGTAAAACTTCCTTCACGAGCAACGGTGACAAAATAGAAAAGATCGTTCAGATTGCGTTTCATCCGGCAGGAATCCCCAATTAATAAGTCAGACTTATAAGCCCATTAAGTATTCATTAGCTAGTCAGCCTACACTTCTCATGTAAAACTTTCAGCAAGAGATAATCGTGAACAACGCGTTTTATTCATGCACTTTTTGTCGTTATTCCCGTGAATAGCGCTTGGCCATGGCTTGCCTGAATTTAGCCGGGCCAAAATTCAGAGGTAGTAGATAATGTCCACACTGACCTGCGAAACAGCACGTGATAAGGATCGCGCCTACTGGAGCGGCGTATTGGCGATGACGCTATGCATCTTTGTGCTTATCGCATCGGAATTTATGCCGGTGAGCCTGCTGACACCCATTGCAGCCGATCTGGGGGTGAGTGAAGGGCTGGCCGGGCAGGGGATTGCCATTTCTGGGGCGTTGGCGGTGCTAACTAGCCTGTCTCTTTCCACTCTGGCTGGAAATCTGAATCGTAAATATCTGCTGCTGAGCATGACGGCGTTAATGGCTATATCGGCAATGATTGTCGCTCTGTCTTCCAACTACATGATCTATATGGCGGGCCGAGCCCTGATTGGTATTGCGATTGGCGGGTTCTGGTCGATGTCTGCCGCCACTGCCCTTCGGCTGGTGCCGCAGCATCTGGTGCCTCGTGCATTGGCCATCTTCAATGGCGGAAACGCCCTTGCTACCGTCGTGGCGGCACCGCTTGGCAGCTATCTCGGTGCGGTGATTGGCTGGCGCGGAGCCTTCTTGTGCCTGGTCCCGGTGGCGATAGCGGCCTTCATCTGGCAGTGTTTCAGCCTGCCCATGATGATGGCTGATAAAAGCCCACGAGCTCGCGGCTCGTTTTTTCACCTTCTCTCCAGCCCGCTTGTCGTGATTGGTCTGCTGGCCTGTGGGCTGTTCTTTATGGGGCAGTTCTCGTTATTCACTTACGTACGCCCGTTCCTTGAAACCGTCACACAGGTGGAGATCGACACGTTAACGCTCATTTTGCTGACCATCGGCGTAGCGGGCTTTATCGGGACGTTGGTGATTAGCGTTTTTTTGAAAGCGGGCTTTTATCCTACGCTGACTGTTATCCCTTTGCTGATGGCCGCCATTGCCGGGACGTTGATACTGTTGGGTCACAACGTCTGGGCTGTGGCACTGCTGCTGGGGTTCTGGGGATTGATGGCAACCGCTGCGCCAACCGGATGGTGGACATGGGTGGCACGCACGCTGCCAGATGACGCCGAGACAGGCGGCGGCTTAATGGTCGCGGTGATACAGCTATCCATCGCGCTGGGCTCCACGCTCGGCGGTCTCGCATTCGACCACACCGGCTGGCAGAGCACTTTTATCCTGAGCGGAGGGCTCCTGATTGCCGCAGCAGGACTGGCATTTCTGACATCGCGTAAACATATCACGCACACGAGAGGATGAACTTCATGAAGAATATGACTCTGGCGCTGGGGCTGTTAATCAGCTCATTCGCCGCCACCGCGGCGGACATGTCAAAAGGCGCGGACAACTTTTATAAAAGCGATAAGGTTACATGGCAAAAGGTGACGTTTAAAAATCAGTATCAGATGAACGTCGCGGGCAATCTGTTCATCCCGAACACGCTGAATCGGAATGCTAAAAATCCGGCCGTTATTGTCGGACACCCGATGGGGGCGGTAAAAGAACAAAGCTCTAATCTGTATGCACAAAAACTGGCAGAACAGGGCTTTGTGACTCTGGCGATTGACCTCTCTTTTTGGGGGGAAAGTGAAGGCAAGCCGGGACATCTGATTTCACCAGAAATTTATTCTGACGACTTCAGTGCCGCGGTCGATTATCTCAGCACGCAGCCCTATATTGATCCCCAGAATATCGGCGTGCTGGGGATCTGCGGCAGCGGCAGCTTTGTGATCAACGCGGCTAAAATTGACCCACGAATGAAAGCGATCGCCACCGTCAGCATGTATGACATGGGCTCTGCTTTCCGAAATGGTCTGAACCATTCCCAGACGCCAGAGCAGCGCAAAGCCTTTATTAAATCGGCCATTGAACAGCGGTTTGCAGAATTTAAAGGCGCAGATAAGGCCTATATTCCGGGAACCGTTAATCAGCTAGATGAATCAACACCGGCCATTCAGCGAGAGTTTTTTGATTTCTATCGCACTGCTCGAGGCGGCTACACTCCGCAGGGCGAGAAAGAAGAGCTAACAACCAAACCCATGTTGAGCAGCATCGGCAAATTTATGAATTTCTATCCGTTCAATGATATTGAGACGATTTCACCGAGCCCAATGCTGTTTATTACTGGCGACCAGGCGCATTCGAAAGAATTTAGCGAAGATGCTTACAGGCGTGCAGGTCAACCGAAGGAGCTGTATGTTGTTCCTGGTGCAGGCCATGTCGATCTGTACGATCGTACTGACCTAATTCCTTTTGAGAAGCTGACATCATTCTTCAAAGCCGGCCTGAAATAATGATAAAAGCCACACCCGTAAAGGTGTGGCACATTTTTGGGAGGGAGTCAGATTGAAAAAACGGCTATTTCTATCATTTTGCCTGATCGCAAATGGCGTGTTTCCAGTTCATGCTAATAACTTGCCCCAGCCAGGCAAGGAGAACCCGATAAAAATCAAGATGACCATCCATCAGCAGAGTTATGACGTTGAGCTTGAGGATAATCCGACAACAAAGGCACTTATTAAACGGCTCCCACTGACTCTGACCATGCAGGAGCTTAACGGAAATGAGAAATTTGCTGACTTATCCAGTACGTTACCCATTAGTCCGATCGGCCCTGGAACCATTCACGAGGGGGAGCTCATGCTATACGGTCGCCAAACCCTGGTGCTTTTTTACCAGACATTTCAGACATCCTACAGCTATACGTCAATCGGTAGGATAATTGCGTCTGATACGCTGCAAAATACCGTTGGGCACAGTAACATCTCAGTAAATTTCTCGATGGTGGAATAGCTTAAACCGGTAGAATATTTCACCATTCGCGAAAAATCATTTTGACGCTTTTAAATACGGTAGAGTTTAAAGACTTATTTTCACCGCTGATGGCGGTATATCAGGTCAAACAGTGTCTAGATGACCATATCCGCGACTTGCTCTTAGCCGACTGTTAGATAATGAAAAAACCCATGCAATTGCATGGGTTTTATGGGTTTTTATGATTGCAGCGAGATTTAATGAAACCTCATGAGGCAATAAAAACTAATTACACGTTGAACAAGAAGTTCATCACATCGCCGTCTTTGACAATGTAGTCTTTACCTTCAGAGCGCATTTTGCCCGCTTCTTTAGCGCCTTGTTCACCCTTATAGGTGATGAAGTCGTCAAAGGCGATGGTTTGGGCGCGGATAAAGCCTTTCTCAAAGTCGGTGTGGATTTTCCCGGCCGCCTGAGGTGCGGTTGCGCCGACAGGGATAGTCCAGGCGCGCACTTCTTTTACACCGGCGGTGAAATAGGTTTGCAGGTTAAGCAGGCTGTAACCGGCGCGGATCACGCGGTTCAGGCCCGGCTCGGTCAGGCCCATTTCTGCCATAAACTCATCGCGTTCGTCATCTTCCAGCTCAGCAATGTCGGATTCGACAGCGGCACAAACGGCGACCACGACGGAGCCTTCTTTTTCTGCAATGGCTTTTACCTGATCCAGATAGGGGTTGTTCTCAAAGCCGTCTTCGTTGACGTTAGCGATGTACATAGTCGGCTTCAGGGTTAAAAAGCTCAGGTAGCGAATGGCGGACTTTTCTTCGTCAGAAAGGTCTAGCGCGCGCAGCATACCCGCGTTTTCCAAGTGGGGCAGGCACTTTTCCAGCGCGGCCAGTTCGGCCTTGGCGTCTTTATCTCCACCTTTGGCTTTCTTCTGTACGCGATGAATCGCGCGCTCACAGGCTTCCAGATCCGACAGTGCCAGCTCAGTGTTGATGACGTCGATATCTTCTATCGGGTTTACCTTGCCGGAAACGTGAATAATATTGTCGTTTTCAAAGCAGCGAACAACGTGGCCAATGGCTTCGGTTTCGCGAATGTTGGTGAGAAACTGATTGCCAAGACCTTCCCCTTTAGAAGCGCCTTTTACCAGCCCAGCAATATCGACGAACTCCATAGTTGTAGGCAGAACGCGCTGCGGCTTGACGATTTCAGCCAGTTTGTCGAGGCGGGGATCTGGCATGGGAACAACGCCGGTATTCGGTTCGATAGTGCAGAACGGAAAGTTAGCCGCTTCAATACCCGCTTTGGTTAATGCGTTAAACAGGGTGGATTTACCCACGTTAGGCAGCCCGACGATGCCACATTTGAATCCCATAGTTTATATCACCTTAAATCTTTTAATATCAATTGGTTATTAATTTTATGAGCGAGAGTTCGCCTAAAACGATGCGCTATTATACACGTTATGCCGCGTTAATCTCCATGACGACTCTGTTGAGGGGGGTTTTGGCTTTTCCCTCAGTGAATTTTTGGGTAGGCTGAAACGATTTCATTGATAAAGCGATCGTCCCTAAGGAGAAGAACAATGGTGGAAAAAAGCCTACGCCGCGTCCTGTTAACTAACGACGATGGTATTGACGCGCCGGGAATGGCGCTGCTTGAACGGGCAGCGAGTCTGATTGCCGAGGAAGTGTGGATTGTTGCCCCTGCGCTGGATAAAAGCGGTGTGTCAAACGCCATTAGCCTGAGGGAGCCGCTGCGCGCTGTTTCTCGCGGTGAACGTCGCTATGGCGTTTACGGCACGCCGGCTGACTGTGTAGCGCTAGCGATAAATCAAATCATGAAAGACGCTCCCCCCGATTTGGTGCTGTCTGGGGTGAATGCTGGGTCAAACCTTGGTTTTGAAACGCTGCTGTCGGGCACGGTTGGCGCTGCGATGACGGGAATGCTAATGGGTGTCCCTTCCATTGCCTTAAGCCAGAACGATAGCGCGGACGGTACTGTGAACTGGTCGTGTACCGAGCGCTATTTACTCGAGACGCTGCAAAAGCTAGTGAAGCTTAGCTGGGACTCCGAAGTTTGTCTGAGTGTGAATTTTCCAACCGTTGCGCCTGAAGAGGTTAAAGGCTTAAAAGTCACGACTCAGGGAAGGGGGAACGTTGAAAAACTCAGCGCGACAAAGACCCTCGATCCTCATGGAGAGGCCTATTACTGGATACGTATTCAAGAGGGTGAGCCGGAGACGCGTGAAGACGGTGAAATTGTTGCTGTTGAAAAGGGATACATTACGCTTACTCCACTGACTTATGAACGAACCGCGTGGCAGGAGTTTGTCCGGCTGTCTGAGGTCGTCAGCTAACTGCAATGAGCCACTTTGCTGGTTAATAAATAGACTAACTATTTATTGGGAGAATTATTTTTGTAGATAGCGTGTAGAAAATGCTTTATAACGGCGCGTCAGTACGGGCAGATTTTGCCCGTTTTTGCTTTCAGAGCGCGGGATTGCAAAAAAGCGAACGGTTCCTGATTTAATAGGACACTTTTTTCACTGTTCGCGGTCTACTTAGAGGCTCTTTAAGAAAACTTTAGGAGCGCTTATTCGCTTTGACGCCTAGCCGTAAGGTATATGCACATTCGCGGTAATGTTTTTCTTCTCCCAGGCAGCCTGCATGGAATATATAAGATCGATAACGCAGCAGAAGCTGAGTTTTTTGTTGGCCCTTTACATTGGGCTGTTTATGAACGGTGCGGTACTTTACCGTCGATTCATTGGTTACTCTTACGACTTTACCGTGTGGAAAGGGGCGGCAGCCATAGTCGAGCTGTCAGCTACAGTACTGGCGACATTTTTCCTGCTGAGAGTGCTGTCTCTGCTGGGCAATTGCGTCTGGCGTCTGCTGACTTCTTTTATTGTGCTGTGTTCCGCCGGAGCCAGCTACTATATGACATTTTTGAACGTGGTGATCGGCTACGGCATTATTGCATCAGTCATGACCACGGATATCGATCTGTCGAAAGAGGTTGTTGGGTGGCAGTTTGTCGCCTGGGTTATTCTAATTAGTGCACTTCCGCTAGGGGCGATTTGGATTAACCGTGGTCGAGATACCCTTTTATGGCAGCTGAAAACGCGCGGCCTGCGGGTGAAGAGCCTGCTTATTGTTTTACTGTCTGGCCTGCTGGTCTGGGGACCGATTCGCCTGTTAGACCTTCAACAAAAGAAAGTGGAGCGTACCACTGGTGTAGACTTACCCAGCTACGGTGGTGTTGTCTCCAATTCTTATTTACCTTCCAACTGGCTGTCAGCGCTGGGCCTGTTTGCCTGGACGCAGTTTGATGAGTCTTCCGACAGTCGTTCTCTATTGAATCCGGCAACGGAATTTACCTATCGAGCGCCAAGCGATCTGGATGACGCCTATGTGGTGTTTATTATCGGAGAGACGACCCGTTGGGATCACATGGGCATTTTAGGCTACGAACGCAACACGACGCCGAAGCTGGCGCAAGAAAAGAATCTTATCGCCTTTCGCGGCGAGGCCTGCGATACGGCGACCAAGCTGTCTCTACGGTGTATGTTTGTCAGAGAGGGCGGTGCGGATGAAAATCCTCAGCGAACGCTAAAAGAGCAAAATATATTTGCAGTGCTTAAACAGCTTGGCTTTAGTTCATCGCTGTACGCTATGCAGAGCGAACTGTGGTTTTACAGTAACACCATGGCGGACAACATTGCCTATCGCGAGCAGATTGGGGCTGAACCTCGCAACCGCGGCAAGCACGTAGACGATATGGTTCTGGTGGAAGAAATGAGTCGATCTCTGCGGGAGAACCCACAGGGGAAACACTTGATTGTTCTTCACACTAAGGGCTCACACTATAACTATACTCAGCGCTACCCGCGCAGTTTTGCCCAGTGGCAGCCAGAGTGCATAGGAAAAGACAGCCCGTGCGATAAAGAGTCGTTGATTAACTCTTATGACAACTCGGTAAGCTATGTCGATCACTTCATCAGCAGCGTGTTTGATTTGCTGCGAGACAAGAAAGCGATTGTGTTTTACGCCGCCGACCACGGTGAGTCGATTAATGATTTGGAGCATCTGCACGGCACTCCGCGCAATATGGCGCCGTCGGAGCAGTTTAGGGTTCCTCTGCTGGTGTGGATGTCAGATAGCTATCTGGAGTCGCCAGAGAAAGCAAAAATGTTTGAAAGCCTGAAGGCGCAGGCAGATAAAGATCTCACCCGTCGTCATGTAGAGCTATATGACAGTATTATGGGCTGCCTTGGCTATACGTCTCCAGATGGTGGAATTAACGAGAAAAATAACTGGTGCAGCCTGTCAGGAAATTCGACAAAAGACTGACCAGCATCGAGTGACTCAGCACGACTGAGCGTAGTCAGAGAAAAAGCGGCATAAATGAATGCCGCTTTTTCTTTATCAGCCTTCCTGTTCTAGTCTTTTTCACTATTGTTAATATGACAAAAAGCAATATAAGATAGGCTATATCTATTTAAACGATAGATAAATATTTTAGTTGGGTAAAAACAGATTGGGTTTCTTCAAGAAATAGCCGAATCATGCTGATTTATAAAGAAAATTATTTATTTCATTATTTTTTAAAATGGTTTTAATGGGGTAATATTCATTTTCTTATTATTTGCATTTTTTCTATGGGGATATATATTTTACACCCCATTAAGTAATTGATTAAAATTTCATATCATTTTGTTTTTAAAGAAATTTTCCATTATAAAACAAAAAATACAACTCTTTAAATTGTGATTTTATAATAATTTTTTATTTCATTGAAATATGAAAACAACATATTTATTATATGCGTCATCCCTATAGAGACTTTAATGGACGTTACTCAATCTAAGCTGGAAGCTCTCATCAAAGCGCGCATGGATATGAAGTTAAACAGGTATCGTTATCATTTAAGTTGATATAGGAATTTATCTTTTTAAAAAGGACTTATATATGAAGCTTAATAAGCTAGTGTTGGCATTGCCTGCACTGTTTTCAGCCTCTTTTGCAGCTTACGGCTCAGATGCCCCTGTTCCCCCAAAACCGTTTCCTTCCGAAGTTGCTACGCCGGATATAAATAACATCCTCAGCACAGCGACTGACGGCTGGCCGACGGCAAAGGGAAAGTGGGATGCTAAATATCAGTCAATTATTACTGGTAATCAGTATATCAATGGTGAAACGTTTACCAGAACCTGGTTCCCTGAACAGTTTCTCTATGTTGAAAATAATTCCTATAGTCTGAACAACAAAGTAGATTCTTTACAGCTGACGTTTAGAAGCGGGAGCGTTGCAATTGGCAACGAGGTGAAAGGCGGCATTGTTAGTCCAACCGATCCGAACAAAATTTACAGTGGCTTCCTCTCTATGATGGAAGACTCTATTGCCTATGACACAGTGGTTGGAAATCTCGGCAGCATCAGTCTGGGTAACGACGCCAAAGCCTATAATACAGTGGTTAACACCGGTGGCAGAATGGTTGTTGGCACCCGGGGTTACGCACAGGCTAACCTGATTGACGGCGGCTATCTGGAACAGTCGGTAACCAGCACATCCAATACCAAAGATACTTTAGTCATCAACGGCGGTAAGCACGTCATTTACGGCGGGACGGCCACCAATACCCATATTGGCAGCGGCAGCCACCAGATGACCAGCGGTTTGGCTATTGATACTGTGCTGTATGACGGCGCTATCCAGCAGGTTTACTCTGGTGCAGGTAAAGACTGGACGGCAGATAAAAATACCACCGTACTCAGTGGCGCAACTCAGCTCGTCACTCGCGGTGTTTCCGAAGGTGCTCAGGTTTACGGTATTCAGGTCATCAGCGGCGTTGACGGCTCGTGGGAGAACGGCGTGTGGACCTCTGACGCTAACATGCGCGTTGATGGCCAAACGGTGAAAGGTGCGACGGTGTATGCCGGTGGTGTACAGCGTCTTCAAACCGGCGAAGCGATCGGAACTCAGGTGTATGGTCTACAAATCGTCAGCGGTGAAAAAGGCGGCTGGGCTAACGGTGAATGGACCGGGCAGGGCGTTTGGGTTGGTGAGAACGTGCTTGGTCAAACGCAGATTGCTACCGACTCTGTTATTCATCAGGGCGGCGTACAGCGCGTCGAATTCTATGCAGATGCGGATAAAACGCTGGTTGATGGCGGCAAGCAGCAGGTTAACGAGCTTGGCCACATTTCGAACACCACGATTCAAAACGGCGGTGAGTCGACGATCGCCTACGGTGCATACTCTACCGGTACGCTGGACGTCAACGACGGTTCTCTGACAATGGAAGGCGGTGACCTTCACTCGTGGACGGGAGATCTGGGTGGTAAAGGCGCTTATGCTACACAAGTCAACCTGACTAGCCCCACGGCGTTCATGTACGTTCAGCACAATGGAAATACGGCTGAATCTGAAGCTACGGTTGAAACGCTGACTAACAACGGCACCGTGGTCTTCGGGCGTAAGGACGGAGGAGACGCTGGTGTATACAGTCGTCTGGAGGTTCAGGATCTGAAAGGTTCAGGTACTTTCGTGATGAACACCAACATCAACGGCGGACTGGGCGACTTCCTGAATGTCAGCAACAGTATCGACGGTGCGTTTAACGTCAAGGTCATGGATTCCGGCAGCGAGTTAAGAAGCCGCGCTGGGGTTAATCCTCATCACCTGATTTTCGCCAACGGCAGCGACAGCAGCAACTTTACGCTGGTGAACGGCAGTGTCGATCTGGGTGCCTATAAGTACTACCTAGTACAGGGCACTGGCACAGACAGCGATAACTGGTATTTGTCTCCGAAGGCTGCGGATCCAAATCCAAACCCGAATCCAGATCCCGATCCGAACCCAAATCCAGGGCCTAACCCAAATCCGAAGCCTGAAATCTCCGAAGGCGGTAAAAACGCCATTGCGATGGCTAACGTGACGCCGACTATTTGGGACGGTGAACTCTCTACTCTGAGAACGCGTCTGGGCGATCTGCGAGATAACCAAAGCGCACAGGATGGCGCATGGGGTAAATACATTACTAACCGCTATCGCATTTCTACCGACAACGTTGGCTATAAGCAGGACATGAACGGTGTCATGCTGGGTGGTGACCACGCGATTGCGCTGGACAACGCTCGCCTGCTGATCGGCGGCATGTTCTCATATACCCACTCTGAACTGGATGCGAGCAGCAGTGACGGTAAAGTAGATAGCTATGCGCTGGGTCTGTATACCACTTGGATGCACGACAGCGGCTTCTATCTGGACGGCGTGCTGAAGGCTAACCACTTCAGAACGGAAAACAGCGCCAGATTTAACGACGGTAAAACGACGGCGAAGGACAACAGCAACGGCATCGGCTTCTCACTTGAAGCGGGCAAGCACATTAAAGTGGACAGCTACTTTATTGAGCCTTACGTGCTGGGCTCCGTGTTCCGCGGTGAAAAAACCGGATATCGCTTCAGCAGCGGCATGAAGGTGAAGGCCGACTCGGCGGAGTCTATGAAGGGTGAAGTCGGTACGACCTTTGGCAAGTCATTCCTGCTGGAAAATGGTGCGCTGATTAAGCCTTATGTGCGACTGGCTGTAAGTCATGAGTTCAAGAAGGATAACGACGTAACTATCAACAGCACCGAGCGTTTCTCTAACGATATGTCCGGTACTGTAGGTAAATACGGCGTAGGCTTTACGGCTCAGTTGGACAGCAAGTGGTCAACTTACGCGGAATTTAACTATGCTGAGGGTAGCCACGTAGAAATGCCTTACGGCGGCCATCTTGGCGTTCGCTATAGCTTCTAAGCGGATTAGCTGCTTGCACAACACATCGTGCAAGCAGTAATACATAAAAAACGGCTTCCTTATCATCGGGAGCCGTTTTTTTATGGGCGATCGGCAGGTCTATTCTGTTACTGCACTCTCCGCACTCTCCGCACTCTCTACGCTGATCCACGGCCAGCGTTCTGACAGGTGCTGATAGATAGAGGCATCCAAAAGCCTTCTGACGTCGTTCGCTAAAGAGGGAACAATGTCTTCAAACTCTCCAGTTCGACAAAAGATAGCAATCTCACGGGTAAGCCCTGGGGCAGGAATAGGGCAGCAGTTGAGGGACGGCATCAGGCTCAGGTCATTGGCTAAAAACATTGGAGCGGTTAGCGCCAGCCGTGGCCTGCGGCGACGAGATAGAGCACGTGATCGGAGCGCGTTAGCTCAAACTGAATGGTAGGGCGCAGCTGGTGCTGTTCAAGCCAGCGCTGGGTGAGTTTGCCGGTTGGCATTCCCTGAGCATAGGCAATCATGCTGTGATCTTGGCAAAGCTGTTCTATGGTCTGCATAGGCCACTGACTGGGCATGACTGAGAAAAAGCGTTCAGTGAGCAGCGGGTAGCTTGTTATGCCGTCGGGGATCTCATCATAGGTTAACGCCACAGCCAGATCCAATGAGCCGTTTTGCAGGGCGGACAGTAGCTCAGGGGGCGTTCCCGTGATCTGAGTTACCCGTTCTACTCTAGGCTGTAGGCATTTTAGTAGCTGAATTCCGACTGTCGCGACCACTGAATCAACCAGTCCGATCTTAAGCGTAGCTAGTCTTTTGCTGTCTGAACGGCGTAGCCAACTGAGCATTTGTTGGCACTGAGAGAGGATCTTTATGCTGAACTTATAGCACTCAGCGCCCGCTGGCGTCGACTTTACCGGCCGCGTGCTTCTGTCTATAAGCTTTTGCCCTAGCGCCTGTTCGAGGTTCAGAATCAGTTGGGATACCGCCGACTGGGTCTGGTTTAGTCTGTTAGCCGCTGCGCTAAAAGACCCGGTTTCGACAACGGTCACGAAGGCGCGAAGCTGGTGCAGATCGAAATTCATTTTTTCCACGATAGGCGCTACCGTTAGAAATGATAAGTCACCTTATTATATCGGTGATTTAATAAGCGTTGGCGATCTGCTTCGCATTTCTACAGATAATGTTGAAAAATGTCGCGTTATTTGAATTTTGAAAGCGGCGTAAAGCGTGTTATTGCATCAAATGAAATAAATAAACTGGCTTTTTATAGACGAAATAGAGATGGATAGTGGAAGCAAAAATGCAGAGGATGTCTGCTGAAATAAAAAAGACCCGCTATAGAGCGAGTCTTAAAATATGGCGGTGAGAGAGGGATTCGAACCCTCGATACGTTGCCGTATACACACTTTCCAGGCGTGCTCCTTCAGCCACTCGGACATCTCACCGTATTTTGCTGTTGCCTTTATAACAAAGGCCAACGGGGCGCTACTATAGGGAGAAGACCTGATTCGGTCAAGCATAAATTCGCGTTCTTTATCCGTTTGCTCAAGCTATCAGCAACTTCAAGATAAAAGCGCGCGGGAAAGTAATTATCCGGAATGCGAATAACTCAAGGTATACTGTTGTTCAGCTGCGTCAGGAAAGGGCTAAACCCTAGCGGAGAAGGGGGAAGTGCTGTAACTATCCTGAGGCATCGTGTTTTGGTATTAAAAAAGGAAGTCAGCTATGTATCCGGTCGATCTACACGCTCATACTGTTGCCAGTACCCACGCTTACAGCACGGTCAGTGACTATTTTGCCATAGCCAAACAAAAAGGCATTACGCTGTTTGCTATCACCGATCACGGGCCGGGAATGGTGGATGCGCCGCACCGTTGGCACTTTATGAATATGGCAGTGATCCCCCGCGTGATTGACGGTGTTGGCCTGCTGTACGGTATTGAGGCTAACATTAAAAATATTCAGGGCGAAACGGACTGCGATGAGCAAATAGCCAAAGGACTGGACTTAGTGATTGCAGGCTTTCACGAGCCGGTGCTTGCTCCAATGAGCAAAGCGGAAAACACACAGGCGATGATCGCGACTATCGCCAGCGGTAAAGTTCAGATGATAAGCCATCCGGGCAATCCCAAGTACCCAATTGACGTTCAGGCGGTTGCTGAAGCTGCCGCTAAACATCGCGTTGCGCTAGAAATCAATAATTCCTCTTTTTTGCATTCTCGCGCAGGCAGTGAGAAAAACTGTGTTGAGGTTGCCAGAGCGGTTCGCGATGCGGGCGGTTGGGTGGCACTTGGTTCGGATTCTCATTTCGCTCATTCGCTGGGCGGCTTTGAAAAGGCAATGGAAGCATTACAACAGGTCGATTTCCCTGAAGCACGCATTCTCAACGTGACGCCTCGCCGGGTTCTCGACTTTCTTGAGTCTCACGGAAAGCCGCACATTGCGGAATTCGCCAATCTTTAACGCGCAAACGCGCGGCATCTCATGACGATTTTAAGGATAAAACGATGAAATATGCCTTTCCTTTCTCTTCTTCGCTGCTGTGCAGCGCCATGGCTTTAGCCTTTTCTGCATCGGCTCTGGCCAATCCGCCGATGGAAAAAGCGAGCCTGCACGACGTGACGGTTTTTTTGCGTGGAGCGGAGCTGTTTAACGCCAATAGTGTGTCGCTGCCCGCAGGCGAGAGCGAAGTAGTATTTACCAATATCGCTAACGGGCTTAATGAACAGAGCCTCCAATTAGAGGCTAGTGGCGGTGCAGTTATCAAGTCGTTTAGCGTTCGCCGTGACTACCTGAACGAGCGCATTTCTACTCAGGTTGAGACGCTGAAAAAACAGTTGGAAACAGAACTGCGTGAGCAAAACCGGATTAACGCCCGCCGTCAGGTTATTCAGGCACAGCTGGCGGTGTTGGAAAGTAACCGCAGTGTGGGCGGGGAACGGGAAGGGGCGACTGTCGATCAGGTCAACCAGATGCTACAGCTGGTGAGTGACAAGATGAATGAAGCGCTGATGGCTGATATCACCCTGAAAGAGCGCGCTGAAGAGATTGAGAAGAATATTGCGAAGCTCAATCAGCAACTAGCGGACGCACAGCAAAAAGATGAGCGGGCAGTCAATCAGCTAGTAGTGAAGTTTTATACCCCTAAAGCTATCACCAGTAACGTTAGCCTGTCCTACGCGGTTGTCGATGCCGGATGGGTTCCTACCTATGATGTCAGAGTGGACAGCATTTCTCAGCCGGTACAGCTGACCTATAAAGCCAGCGTCTATCAAAACAGCGGTATTGACTGGGACAACGTCAAGCTTACCCTATCGACCGGCAACCCAAGCCGGGGAGCTCAGGCTCCAACCGTGTCGCCGTGGTATATCGATCTGTATCGCCCATCATCCTTTTCCGGCAAGGTGAGTAGTCGAGCTGAAGTTAGAACCGAGGTATTAGACGCTGCGCCTCCTGCACCACTCATGGAAATGAAGGATGAGAGCGAGAGAGAGAAGTCCGGCGGTGCGGCTTTTGCCAAAAAGTCGATGTCAAACTATGTTGTGACCGACTCCGGCGGGCTGAACGCGCGGTTTAGTATCTCTTTACCTTATCGCATTGCGGCTGACGGAAAGGGGCACTCGGTTGTGATAAAACAGCTTGATGTTCAGGGCGACTATCGCTATGTTGCCGTGCCGAAAATAGAGCGGGAGGCTTTCTTACAGGTGCAGCTGAAGGAATGGGAAAGCCTGAATCTGCTGCCGGGGCGCTCCAGTGTGTTTTATGAGGGCGCTTTTGTCGGTCAGGGAACTATCGATCCGTGGCGTATTCAAAAGACGCTGGATATCTCCCTTGGTCGGGATAGAAAAGTGTTGGTGAGCCGCGACAATGACGTCAAGACAACGGAAAAGGCAGAGTTCTTCGGCAATGCCAGCCAGCGCCGCTATGCCTATAAAATGGAAATGAAGAATACGCGCAGCGAACCCATCGCCCTGACGGTTATCGATCAGGTACCGATGAGCCGCAGCAGCGACGTGGTAGTCGATAATGTCAGCTATGACGGCGCAACGTTTGATAAAGAGAAGGGCGAGGTTCAGTGGTCTTTGAATTTGGCTCCCAACGAGTCCCGCACGCTTGGCCTTTCCTATACGGTGAAGTATCCAAAAGATGGTCGTGTGCAGGGCCTATAGTGTGAATGAGTGAGTGAACGCCATGAATGAATTTTCAATTGTTTGTCGAATATTAGGCTCTTTGTTTTCCCGCTCTCCGGACGATGCGGTGCTGGATCCGCTGTTTGGGCTTTTGAGTGAGGGTAAGCTAAAGCAGCACTGGCCGCTGGAGCAGGACGAGCTGCTAGAGCGCATGGGGAGTGATGTCAATCGCCAGACGCTGGCGGAAGACTATTTCAGCATGTTCGGTACAGACGGCAGCGTTTCACCGCTGGCGTCTGGTTATGAAGGGCCGGGCGAAGAAGAGACCAGAGCGTTTTTAACTGAACGCGGTGTGCCTTTGTCTTCTGCACCGGCCAACGGCTTTGGTCAACTGCTGCTGGCTGCTTCCTGGATTGAAGATAATCAGACTGATGCTGACGAAACTCAGGCACAGCTGGCGCTATTTGACGACTACCTTTTTTCCTGGTGCGGGCGCTTTTTAGGCCGAGTGGAATCCCATGCAACAACGGCGTTTTACCGCACTTTGGCGATAGTGACCCGTGAAGCGCTGCAGGCGATGCGCGATGAGCTGGCGGAGTCGACGGCGCAGAATGACTGATCAAAACGAGGCGCAGATATCGCTGGGAGAACGAACGCTGTCTCTCCTTTCTCTAAAGCGCTTTCCTGACCCCGGCCGCGAAAGCCCGCTGCGGGCGTGGGAGGCAGCAGACGAGTATTTGCTCAACGAGCTAGACCGTTCAAACCTGAGCGGTGGGCCGTTGGTTATCATCAATGACGCCTTTGGCGCGCTAGCCTGTGCTCTGGCAGAGTATCATCCGGTTTGCAGCGGTGACTCTTTTATCAGCCAGTATGCAACGCGAAGCAATCTTGCACGCAATGGTCTTGATGGTGACGCTGTCACTTTGATTGACTGCCTGACGCCGTTTCCTGCCTCGCCGTCGGTGGTTCTTATCAAAGTGCCAAAGACGCTGGCGCTGCTAGAATCACAGCTGCACGCGCTGCGAAACGTTGTGACGCCCGATACGCAGATTATCGCTGCGGCAAAAGCTCGCGACGTGCACACCTCCACGCTGCGCCTGTTTGAGAACATTCTGGGGCCAACTCGCACCAGTCTGGCATGGAAAAAGGCTCGGCTGATTTTCTGTCGAGTAGAGAAGCCTGACGTGGCTCCCCTTAATGAGCTGGCTTCGTGGCCGCTGGAAGGGACTCCCTATACTCTCTATAACCACCCCAGCGTATTTTCCCGCTCCTCGTTGGATATTGGTGCACGCTTTTTCTCTGACTTCCTGCCGTCAAACTTAACGGGAAATATGGTCGATCTAGGGTGCGGCAATGGCGTTCTGGGGCTTAGGCTTCTGGCGCAAAATCCGCAAGCAAGCGTGATATTTCGCGATGAGTCTTTTATGGCGGTGGCTTCTAGCCAGTTGAACGTAGAGAAAAACGTGCCTCAGGCGCTCTCGCGCAGTTGCTTTGAAGCGGGACATTCACTGATGGGGATTGTAGATGGGAGCCTGAGCGCGGTTATCTGTAATCCGCCGTTTCACCAGCAGCAGGTGATTACTGACGATATTGCCTGGCAGATGTTTATCGACGCGCGCCGATGTCTGGAAGGCGGCGGTGAGCTGCGGGTTATTGGCAATCGCCATTTAGGGTATCATCAGAAGCTGAAAAAGCTGTTTGGCCACTGTGAGCTTTTGGCGTCTAACAGCAAGTTTGTTGTGTTGCGTTCAGTGAAATCAGGAAGGGCTGAATAAACTGCTCTCGAAACGTAAAACAGGGCGCCTTGGCGCCCTGTTTTTTTTAGGTCACTGCGTAAGCTACTTGATAAATTCGAAGACCAGTTTACCTTCTTTTACCTGAATGCCTTTTGCCAGCTTTTGCGCTGAGGCCTCCAGAGCGCTATTGCCCGGATTCAGCACATAAACCGGCTGATCGTTAAAGTACATCTGCAGCGCGCTGTTGAGCAGTGGGATAAAGGTTTTGACGTTTTTCACTTTTCCCTGACTGGTTTTTAGGTCGTAGTCCACCAGTTCTAAATCCTTGAGATAGACTGCGCTTTTCACCGGGTCAAACTCAGGGCGGGCATTAAGGGTCAACTGAAGGTTGGCATCCTGTTTGCCGAGTAGAGAAGAGACGGAGAACAAGGCATTACCGGAAAGCGTTATCTTGTTTGGTGTTGAACGACCAATCTGAGCGTTTAAGTTGTTCAGTGAAAGGTCGGCCTGAGCCAGACCGCTTAGGCTAAAGCTGCGGCTAGCCTTCTCGGTATTTTTGCTGAGGTACTTATTAATGTCCTGCTCGCTTAAGGAATACTGTGACATTTGGCTACAGCCAAACAGAAAAGCGACGAACAGGCAAAAAACGAGGCGTGGAATGTGTTTCAACATGCTGACCTTTGATAATAATAAACGAGAGATTCTTTGCGTAGGGTACAAGCCGCCGCGTCGGTAGGCAATAGTTTCATCATGCTACGACATTGCGGCTTTTTTGGGCCTCATCTGGTGAGGCATAAACTGCCGATGGAGCGCCAGTGCGGTAACGATCCCCGTAACGCCCAATAGCACCCAGGGTATCTGAGGCAGATTAAACTGGTGACCAATGTCATACAGCCAGCCACCGCCTGTGTAGCCAATGGCACCGCCCAGTGCCAGACCGAGCTTACTGAATCCCATATAGCTAGCGCGAGCCTGCGGGGCGGAAAGCGAGGCGCTTAGCGTTTCACGGGCAGGCTCGGCGATAATCAGCCCCAGATAGAAGAAGAAAATTAGCCCAAGAGCTAGGGAAAGAGAGTTAACAAAGCCCAGCGGCATCAGGCTAAACGTCATCAGCAGAAGCCCTGTCATCACGCGACTTTCCAGTTTGAAGCGCTTTTCGCTCCAGCGAGCAATGGGATAAAGCAGAGTAAGAGATAGTATGGCCTGAATCAGGTACATCCAGCGAATGGTCTCTGGCTTGCCGGAAATTTCGTTGATCAGGAGCGGCAGCATCAGCATGACCTGAATCGATAGCACGTAGTAACCCGTGAGCGTCAGCACATAGCGGCAGAAAAAGCGGTCGCGAACAGCAGCCTTGATGCCGTTCATAATGGGGGCGCGCACCGAGGTGGATACGCGATAAGAGGGCAGCACGAAAGCGTTAAGAGCGGCAGCTAGAATAAAGAAGCCCGCGCCGGACCAACATACCCACTGAAAGTCATATTGAAGCAGCCAGCTTCCCAACAGTGCGCCAATAACGACGCCTGCGCTATCCTGCATCATGAGCAGGGAGTAAAAGCGGCCTCGTTCATGAGGACGAGTGAGTTTGATAACCAGAGCAATGCGAGGTGGGTCAAACAGTGTCCCACCGAAGGCAGAAAGCATGCAGGATAGCATCAGGATCCACGGCGCGTCTGCCAGAGCCATTGAGGCAAAGCCCGCGGCTCGCATCAGCATCCCCATGACGATCAATGGTTTTGCACCGAATCGGTCAGCTAGCGCACCGCCGAAAATGCCCAGCCCCTGTTGGAGAAACTGGCGCAGACCGAGCGCTAGCCCAACGGAGAGCGCTGCCCAGCCCAATTGGTCGACAAAGCGAATGGATATGAGAGGAAATACGACAAAGAAACCGAGAACGACCAGCAGGTTATCCAAGAGCAAAAAGTATTTACCCAAATTCCTGACGTGCGATACCCGAGGCATGTTTTCACCGTAAGCGAAAAAATAAGTAGTAGTAGGATTTTTTTGACTATTCTGAACTTATTTACGTAATAGAGATACTATTTTAGTAGACTATCTTTGCCTTTTAATGCGCTAGATTAATTTTTGGGGGGGAAATGTTTGGCTATCGTTCAAATATACCCAGAGTCTCTTTAACGACAGATCGATTAGTCGTTCGACTGGCCAGCGATCGCGATGCTTATCGACTAGCAGATTACTACACTGAGAACCGGGATTTTTTGCGTCCCTGGGAGCCTGTCAGAGACCAAAGCTACTGTTATCCTTCTGGCTGGCAGATTCGCCTGAATGTCATTAATGAATTGCACAAGCAGGGAAGCGCATTCTATTTTTTACTGCTTGATGAAGAAGAGAAAGAAGTTAGAGGCGTTGCAAACTTTAGCAACGTTATCCGAGGGGATTTTTATGCCTGCATTTTAGGCTACTCCCTAGGGGAAAAGTGGCAGGGACAGGGCATGATGTACGAAGCGCTGCGTCCCACGCTACGGTACATGTTTCAACAGCAGAGAATGCACCGCGTTATGGCTAACTATATGCCCCATAATCACCGCAGCGGCAATCTGCTAACGAGGCTTGGCTTTGAGCGAGAGGGTTACGCAAAGCACTATTTGCGCATTAACGGCGAGTGGCGAGATCACGTGATGATGGCGTTGATAAATCCAGATTGGAAACCTTTAGCGTAAGGAACCGCAGGTAATGAAATACGTTTTAAATGAAAAAGAAGTGCGCGTTATTGGCTGCATGCTGGAAAAAGAGGTTACCACGCCTGAGCAGTATCCTCTGTCTCTTAATGCCCTCACGCTGGCCTGCAACCAGAAAACCAGCCGTGAACCGGTCATGTCGCTCAGTGAGGGCGACGTACAGGATACGCTGGATACACTACAGAAAAAGCATTTGGTTCGCCCCTCTAGCGGTACAGGAAGCCGAGTTGCTAAATATGTTCACCGCTTTTGTAACACCGAATTCGGTGACCTGAAGCTGACGGCGGCTGAGCTGGCAATTGTTTGTCTGCTGCTGTTGAGAGGCCCGCAAACGCCCGGGGAACTGCGTACTCGCTCCAATCGGCTATTTGAGTTTAATGACGTTGAAGAAGTGGAAAACGCGCTAGAGGGGCTGATCGAGCGTGAGGACGGCCCGTTCGTTGTCAGAATGCCGCGTGAGCCAGGGAAGAGAGAGCTTCGCTACGCTCATCTGTTCAGTGGTTCTGTTGACAGCTCGATAGCAGCCAGCGCCGCAGCTGTTGGTTCACAGGCGAGTGGTGATTTAGCCGAGCGCGTTGAATGCTTGGAGGAAGAGGTCGCTCAGCTTAAAGCATTGGTCGAGAAGCTCAACACAACGTTAGACGATCTTATTGGCTAGCTTGGTGACAATGTCACATTTTTAAGCTGTTTTATACTATCCCGCTGCGCCCTGAAGAGCCTTGGCGCGGCGGGAATACACATTTTTATACGCATTTCGATTGGTGATTCCACCGACTCAACGTAAACTACGCCCAGTTCTGTATTGCCGCTGTGGGCAATACGATAAATGCAATACGATAAATACAAAGCCTTTTAACATTATGAACCTACTAAAATCGCTGGCCGCCGTCAGCTCAATGACGATGGTTTCCCGAGTGCTGGGGTTTGCCCGCGATGCGATCGTTGCTCGCGCATTCGGCGCTGGCGTGGCGACCGACGCCTTCTTTGTGGCGTTCAAGCTGCCGAACCTGCTGCGTCGGATCTTTGCAGAGGGCGCATTCTCTCAGGCCTTTGTGCCGATTCTTGCAGAATACAAAACCCAGCAGGGAGACGAGGCAACCCGGACGTTTATCGCCTATGTGTCCGGCCTGCTGACGCTGGTGCTGGCGCTGGTGACGCTGCTTGGCATATTCGCCGCACCTTGGGTGCTTTGGGCGACGGCTCCCGGTTTTACCCGCGATGCTGACAAATATGCCCTTACTATCCAGCTGCTACAGATTACGTTCCCCTATATTTTGCTCATTTCGCTAGCGTCGCTGGCTGGAGCTATTCTTAATACTTGGAACCGCTTTTCCGTACCGGCGTTTGCGCCGACGCTGTTAAACATCAGCATGATTGGCTTTGCGCTATTCGGCGCGCCATACTTTGACCCGCCGATCGTGGCACTGGCCTGGGCTGTCGTCGTGGGTGGTGTGTTGCAGCTGGTTTATCAGCTTCCCCATCTTAAAAAAATCGGCATGCTGGTGTTGCCGAAAGTCAACCTGAAAGACAGCGGCGTGTGGCGGGTTCTTAGACAGATGGGACCGGCGATTTTCGGTGTGTCGGTAGGGCAGATTTCGATGATCATCAATACTATCTTTGCTTCGTTTCTGGCATCGGGATCCGTTTCATGGATGTATTACGCCGATCGCCTGATGGAGCTGCCGTCTGGCGTGCTGGGCGTGGCGCTGGGAACGATTCTTCTGCCGTCTTTGGCAAAAAGCTTTTCCAGCGGTGATAAAGAAGCCTATTCAGGATTGATGGACTGGGGGCTGCGCCTCTGCTTCCTTTTAGCCTTACCCTGTGCGGTGGCACTGGGCGTACTGTCAGAGCCGCTGATTAAATCCCTGTTCCAATACGGGGAGTTTAGCGCTCACGACTCGATGATGACGCGACAGGCACTGGTTGCCTACTCCGTTGGCCTGATGGGCTTTATCTTGGTGAAAGTGTTGGCACCGGGCTTTTATTCTCGACAGGACATCAAGACACCAGTCAGGATCGCTATCTTTACTCTGTGTGCGACTCAGTTAATGAACCTAGCGTTTATTGGGCCGATGAAGCACGCTGGGCTGTCTCTTTCTATCGGCCTTGCGGCCTGTATTAATGCCGGATTGCTGTACTGGCAGCTGCGTAAACGCAACCACTTCCAGCCGAAGGCGGGATGGCGAACCTTCTTTATCAAACTCATTATCGCGCTTTTAGTGATGACAGCGGCGCTGCTGGGGATGGTATATCTGATGCCCGCATGGGATGAAGGTAACATGCTGATGCGTATTTTAAGGCTGCTAGCGGTCGTGATTACTGGTGTTGTTGCCTATTTTGGCTCGCTGGCCGCGATGGGCTTCCGCATTCGCGACTTTGCCCGCAGAGGCGTTTAGCCGTCTGGCTATATCACGTAGAGAGACCAAGTGAATGTAAAAGGCGCCTAGAAGGCGCCTTTTTTGCAGAACAGCAACGATTCACGCAGCGGACTACATGCGCTCAACCGTCTTAATACCTAAAGTATCTAGTCCCAGCTTCAGAGTGCGGGCGGTGAGGGCAGCCAGCTTCAGACGACTCTGACGCACTGCATCACTATCGGCGTTTAAGATTGGGCAGTTTTCATAGAAGCTTGAATACAGTACCGCGACGTCGTAAAGGTAGGCACACATCACGTGAGGCGTACCTTCTTTGGCGACGCTGTACAGGGTTTCTTCAAGCTGGAGCAGTCGAACCGCCAGCGCCTTCTCGCGGTCATCGCCAATGGTTAGGCTGCCTGCAAGGGCGCTTTCGCTAATGCCTGCACGCTTGAAGATAGAGGCGGTGCGGGTATAGGCGTACTGCATATAGGGAGCCGTATTGCCTTCCAGCGCCAGCATGATATCCCAGTCAAAGATATAGTCCGTTGTGCGGTTCTTGGACAGGTCAGCGTACTTCACTGCGCCAATACCGACGGTGTCGATGACGTTTTGCAGTTCGGTTTCTGACATGTCCGGGTTCTTTTCAAGGATCAGTGTCCGCAGTTTGCCGTCAGCATTTTCAACGGCTTCATCCAGCAGATCGGATAGCTTAATAGTTCCGCCTGAGCGAGTTTTAAACGGCTTACCGTCTTTGCCCAACATCATACCGAACATGTGGTGCTCAAGAGGTACGCTATCAGGTACATAACCGGCTTTGCGAACAATCGTCCAGGCCTGCATTAGGTGCTGATGTTGGCGAGAGTCGATGTAGTAAAGAACGCGATCGGCGCCCAGTGTTTCATAACGATACTTGGCGCAGGCAATGTCTGTTGTTGTGTAGAGGTAGCCACCGTCGTTTTTCTGGATGATAACGCCCATCGGGTCGCCGTCTTTATTTTTGAACTCGTCCAGATAAACCACGATTGCGCCATCGCTTTCTACCGCCAGACCTTTAGCCTTTAGGTCAGCAACGATGCCCGGCAGCATGGCGTTGTAAATGCTTTCACCCATCACGTCGTCGACGGTCAGCGTCACGTTCAGACGCTGATAGGTTTCAAGATTCTGCTGCATGGTGACGTCAACCAGCTTACGCCACATGGTGCGGCAGTATTCATCGCCGCTCTGAAGCTTCACGACGTACTCTCGGGCTCGCTCGGCAAAGACGGGATCGCTATCGTAGTGCTGCTTGGCGGAACGGTAGAAGGACTCGAGGTCAGAAAGGGACATGTTGTCCGCGTGTTCGTTTTCCATCTTTTCCAGATAGGCAATAAGCATACCGAACTGGGTTCCCCAGTCGCCAACGTGGTTGGCGCGAATCACTTTATGGCCTAAAAACTCCAGCGTGCGCACCACGGCGTCGCCGATAATGGTTGAGCGCAGGTGACCAACGTGCATCTCTTTTGCCACGTTAGGAGCAGAATAGTCGACAACGATGGTCTGCTTTTCAGCCAGCGTGACGTTTAATCTGTCGCTTTGCAGCGCAGTTTCTGCATTCTTTTCCAGCCACTGGGTATCTAGGAAAATGTTAATAAATCCTGGCCCAGCCATTTCAACTTTGCTGGCAATGCCGGAAAGATCGAGATGGGATAAAACCTGTTCGGCGAGTTGGCGAGGAGGAAGACCCAGTCGCTTTGCGACAGCCATTATGCCATTGGCCTGATAGTCCCCAAATTGGGATTTTGCAGACTGGCGGACTTGAGCCTCACAGTCTTCCTGCGCACCTGCGGCAATCATAGCCTGAGTAATTTTGTCTGATAAGAGAGCCTGTATATTCACCGAATTACCTTATAACAGCGTCATATGGTTTATCACTGCACCAGCGAGAATAGACTATTCGTTGTATGCTGCGATGGAAACGAGGCCGCATATTCAGTATGAAATGAACGCGCCTGTTTCACGATAAAAAAGAAACCGCAGAATAATACCCGATAATGGTCACTGAGTCAGCTTTCATGCGTGCGACTGTTGAGAATATCGCATTTGCTAGCCGTTGTTAGAAAAGGGGGAGGTAAAAAGGAGTTTTAACTTAGCCTTGCTGATTTGGGGTGTTTTTATACTGAAGAGTAATGTCGAGCTCTCTGTTATCAATTTCGGCATCGTCTTTTGATGAGAACATGCACATGAAAACGTTAAGCGCGATAGAGAGAAAGATCATCACGAGGAATGGAATGCAAAGGAAGAGGGTATTGGCCAAGGAAAGCGAGACACCGTTGACGTAAACAAAGTAATAGAAAAACTTGAGTAGTGAAATAACCGGAAGCGTGCACCAAAACAGAAAAAAGACGATGTTAAGCGTTCGATTGAGAATGAATGCATCACTCAGTCTCTGCGGCGATTGCAACCCAGTTATCATTCTGACTGAGTTTTTCGGACAGTCGGCAAGCTGCTTCTCCAGACCGCTAACGTGTTTATACCAGCTTTTGTGCCAGTGAATATTATTCACTGTGACGCGATACCAAGCATGAGAGATAGTAATCCCCATAATGGAAATAACCATTTCAATTACATAGGAAATAAGCGTAGGGGTAGTAAAGAAAACGATGCCAAAGAAGAGGGTGACAACGGCACTTGCGCAAAGAAAAAGCACACAACGACGCCAATATGATTGGGCTTCAACCTTTTTCATATTGTGAGCGTGTTTTAATGATATCTTAGTTAAGTGGCATAAATCACTGCACACATGTGCACCTTTCGATTTATGCACTTCATCATTGTGCGAGTGCATATTCATCTATCATCCATTATAGATTTACTTTCCACAGCTTACCGCAATAGGCCTTAATACACAATGCCTGAAAAGTGAAAAATAGTAGCAAATTATGCCATAACGCTAATAGTATGACTCACCGCGAGTGACAATAAAGTCAGTATGTTAAGTTAGCTGATTGTGTATAAAACAATCGGCTTAATACGATGTGATTTTTGCGGTCATTGCCGTTAATAATAGCAGCTGTGTCGTTCAATACGGCTTTGGTAACATCTTTTATATGTTAGCTATGGGATTATTATCATGGTGTTTATTTGTACGTTTGTTTAATTTAATTTATTGATATTATTTATTTTTTTTGAATTTTTTTCATGTTGGTGCCATGCGCTTTTTTTGCCTTTGTGCTTTACACGATTCCGTTGTGGATTCATTTACAAAAATGAAAAGCGTTGAGGGTAAAGTTGAAGAAGTGTTTTTGTATTAAAGGGAAAGAGGGTAAAAATGTATATTTATTGTTTGCATTAAAAGCGTTTCTCATTGTTTTTTAAAGCAACGATTGAATAAATATCCTTTTATCGTTATAGCTTATCTTTAAAGACATTTTAATTATTTTGAGGTAATAAAAGGGTTTATAACGGGAGGGAATATCTTTCAGTTATTTACAAAAAATTATCAATGTTAATCTTTTCATGAGGTTAACGGTAAGCTGTTTATCTTTTGAGCCATAGAATTGGGAAAAATAGCGTAATAGCGGTTTGGCTTCTATGATCTGATCGCATCATCTTCATACCGGTGGCTTGAATTCAAATGAAGATGACATTGTTAACAGAAGTATTTAGGAGGAAATATGGGGATCATCTCTTGGGTTGTACTGGGCCTTATCGTTGGCATATTAGCCAAGTGGATTATGCCGGGTAAAGACGGCGGTGGGTTCATTATGACAACGATTCTCGGTGTCATAGGCGCGCTGGTTGGCGGATTTATCAGTTCCCGTCTGGGTATGGGGACGGTAGACGGCTTTAATATTGGCAGCCTGGCTATCGCGATTCTGGGCGCGCTGCTGGTGCTGTTTATATACCGTAAGATTAAGGGGTAGTTTCCATCTACGGTAACCGCCGGTGCTTACCGGCGGTTCTTTCTTTCTTTATCTTTCAACGAGCTGTGTTAGGCACTTGCTTTAAACGCATGAAGCCGATTCATCGCCTTGGTCACATCCTCTTTTATAAGAATGTCTGTACAGCGTACCGCTTCATCGATGGCGTCATCGATCAGCTTTTGTTCAGAGGCTGGCGGCTTACCCAAAACGAATCCCGTGACTTTATTTTTATCACCCGGGTGGCCGATGCCAATACGCAATCGATAGAAGTTAGGGTTATTGCCCAGCTTGTTAGCAATGTCTTTCAGCCCGTTATGACCACCGTTACCGCCGCCGAGCTTGAGCTTGGCTACGCCAGGGGGAAGATCAAGCTCATCGTGAGCGACCAGAATCTCTTCGGGAGATATGCGGAAAAATCCTGCCATAGCAACGACGGCCTTGCCGCTGAGGTTCATAAAAGTGGTAGGAACCAGAAGGCGGATGTCCTGACCGTCAACGTTGAGCCGAGAGGTGTAGCCAAAAAATTTAGGCTCTTCTTTCAGCGGTTGATGATAGCGTTCGGCCAATAGGTCAACAAACCAAGCGCCTGCGTTATGGCGGGTCTGTGCGTATTCAGCTCCGGGATTCGCTAAACCGACAATCAGTTTAATGCTGCTCACGAACGGTTTCCAGATTGAGAGATCTCGGACAGGAGAGGCGATGTCCGTAGTAAAAAAACAGGCGACTATTCTAACCTTCGATAGGCTAAATCACAAAACGGCATATTTAAACTTGTGTAAAGAGCCTAAACGTAAAAAAAAGAGGGGATTAGCCGTGTCTGAGTCGGGAGTGTAAGGAAACTGTAAGGATTAATGTCCATCCTGTGATCGTAACCACACATTTACCCAGCATCGCTGCCTATACTCATATCAAAGGTAAGCGACTTAATAATTACTTTGGCAAGCAATATGTGGAGGTGCTTATGAAACGGAAAACCTTCGTTATTCTGGGCAACATTCTTATGGTGCTGGGACTCGTCTTTATGATCTGCGGAGCAGGGCTGACGATTATTTCTCACGTTAAGGACGTTGTTATGCTGCCGGGCGACTTGGCCAACTTACCGATAGCCGGTATTTTCATCGGTGCCTTTGTTTGGCTAGTTGGGGCGCGTATCAGCGGACGTGACAAGGTTGCCGATCGCTACTGGTGGATTAAACATTACGACAATCGTCGCTATCGCCATAAACACCTGTAGATCCCAGCAAGAGTGACGGCAGGAGGTAAGACGAAGGCGGAAATATTTCTGCTTAAGGGAGACGTCTTCTGAATTTTGCCTGTAAGATATTCTCGTAAGATAAAAGAAAACCCCGAAAGCTTGGCTTTCGGGGTTTTACATTTCAGGCGATTTGAAACGTGAAGCTTAGTGTTCAAACATCGCAGAAATGGACTCTTCGTTGCTGATGCGGCGAATAGCCTCAGCCAGCATACCGGAAAGGGTCAGAGAGCGAACTTTGTTGATAGCTTTGATTTCTGCCGACAGAGGGATCGTGTCACAAACGATGACTTCATCAATAACGGAGTTCTTGATGTTGTCGACCGCGTTGCCGGAGAAAATTGGGTGCGTTGCGTAAGCAAACACGCGTTTAGCACCGCGCTCTTTCAGAGCTTCAGCCGCTTTACACAGTGTTCCACCGGTATCGATCATGTCATCAACCAGAATGCAGTCGCGACCGTTTACGTCACCAATAATATGCATGACTTGAGAAACGTTAGCGCGAGGGCGACGCTTGTCGATGATAGCCATATCGGTATCGTTGAGCAGTTTGGCGATAGCGCGCGCGCGAACGACGCCGCCAATGTCTGGAGACACAACAATAGGGCTTTCCAGATTCTGCTGCAGCATGTCTTCCAGCAGGATAGGGCTACCGAAAACGTTATCAACCGGGACATCAAAGAATCCCTGGATCTGTTCAGCATGAAGATCGACGGTTAATACGCGGTCAACGCCGACGCTGGAAAGAAAGTCAGCAACGACTTTGGCCGTAATCGGCACGCGAGCAGAACGTACGCGACGATCCTGACGGGCATAGCCAAAGTAGGGGATAACTGCGGTAATACGCCCGGCTGAAGCGCGACGCAGCGCGTCGACCATAACAACCAGTTCCATCAGGTTATCGTTTGTCGGCGCACAGGTGGATTGGATAATAAAAATATCACCACCGCGGACGTTTTCGTTAATTTGAACACTCACTTCACCGTCGCTAAAACGGCCTACAGCGGCGTCACCCAGAGAAGTATAAAGACGATTGGCTACACGTTGTGCTAGTTCCGGCGTGGCGTTACCAGCAAAGAGCTTCATGTCAGGCACGAGAAGAACCTCAGGCTTGCATCCAGAAAGATGCCGCCGATGTGGAAAGGGGGCGGCATACGATAAATTTGAGACCGCAAAATACAGTAAGCATCGCTGACTCCAGAATAGCGCTGCTTACCGCGTTAGCGCGGCGCTCACTCTTGCCCTGTTAGGAATGTTTTCAGCGGCGAAACGTTAACGCCTCGCGCAATAAAGCCATGTAACCATTCAGGGGCTTGTTGTAACACACGTTGAGCAGCGGACTCGGTATTGAATTCAGCAAATACACAGGCACCCGTACCCGTAAGACGTGACGGAGCATATTCTAACAGCCAAGAAATAAGCTGTTCAACCTCGGGGTACCTTTTTCTTGCGATTGGTTCACAATCGTTGGAAAAAGGTGAAGATAACAGCGCATCGAGCTTTCTTTCAGGGGTATTTCTTTGCAGATCTGGATCGGTAAAAATAGTCACGGTTGGAATAGTTACGCCCGGGTGGGCAACCAGAAACCATTTTTCCTCGGGTTTAACCGGAATAAAGCGTTCACCAACGCCTTCGGCAAACGCGGAGTGGCCATAAATAAAAACCGGTACATCAGCGCCGAGTGTCAGCCCCAGTTCGCAAAGCGCTTCCTGTGAAAGCCCGCAATGCCACAGATGGTTAAGGGCAACTAAGACCGTGGCAGCATTTGAGGAACCTCCGCCCAGCCCGCCGCCCATCGGCAGGCGTTTATTGAGGGTAATATCTGCACCGAGAAGGCAGCCCGTATGTTGCTGAAGAAGACGGGCAGCGCGGACAATCAGGTTTTGCTCATTGGGAACGCCGTCTATAGGCGTCAGCAGGCATATGTCATTGTCCTGACGGACGTGAAAGTTCAGCGTGTCGCCGTAGTCTAAAAACTGAAACAGTGTTTGTAGTGTATGGTAGCCGTCAGGTCGACGGCCAGTAATGTACAAAAACAGGTTCAGCTTGGCGGGGAAGGCCAGTCGTTCATTATTGCCGCGTCCAGTTGTCCATTTTCAGCTTAATGCGCTCGTCACCGTGAGTAATTTCAACCAGACTAGGAAGGACCGGCTGCGCTTCAGTGTCGTAATTTCGGTACTCCACTGTCCACTGCTGGCCGTTTTGCTCAAGCGTGATTTTCTTCAGGCGACCTTCTGGCGTCAGGGTAAAGTCTTCCGCGTTGGCCGGAAGCCCTATCATCCACTGGCGCATATTCTCTAGAGGGATGGTCATGCCGGTTAACTGGTGGATCATTTTTTCAGCGTTATCGCTGACGTAGCGTTGCCCTTTGTCATCAACCAGCTGCACCATGCCGGGCTGAACGTTAAGCTCCATCACCGTATTGCCTAACGGGTTAGTCAACACCAGACGATACTGCTCAGGATTTTGCTGCTGCCAATAGAAGCGAGCGTAAAGCTTTTGGCTGTCTGTCAGGTAGGCAAACGCGCCGCGCGTTTCGTACTGAGCCAGCGCTTTAACCTGCTGTTCATGAGTTTTCCACTCGGGAGTGGTGCCAGTCTGACCTGGTTTATCCGTTATCGTACAGGCGGTAAGCAGCACGCTTGCTAGCGGAAGCAGCGTAATGAACGAGGTGGGCCGTAAGAATTTCTTCATGGTATCGTCAAATCCTGTCGATGGTGAATAACCGCCTCTCTGCGGTAGAGTGTTGTAACGCTAATAGGCGAAACGCGAAACGTCAACGACGATCTTATCTCACAGTATAGAACCCGTCGACGAGTGATGAATTTTTAAGCGATGTTTTTCGATGCGCCTCCCCGACAATACGCGACTTTAATTGACAGGCTGCATCAAGTAGAATATGCCATTAAGATAACGGTTCAACCGTCGATTTATAATAAAAACGGCAGTTCATGACGCTTCTTGCACTTGGAATCAACCACAAAACCGCACCGGTATCCTTAAGAGAGCGCATTTCGTTTTCTCCGGATACGCTAGGTGAGGCGCTGAACAGTTTGCACCAACAGCCGTTGGTGCAAAGCGGCGTAGTGCTGTCTACGTGTAACCGAACCGAACTGTATTTAAGCGTAGAGTCTGACGACAGCGCGCGGGCGCAGCTTATTAACTGGCTGTGCCAATACCATCACCTGTCGAAAGAAGAACTGGCGGATAGCCTCTACTGGCACAGCGATTCTGACGCTGTTAACCACCTGATGCGCGTAGCCTGTGGGTTGGACTCTCTGGTGCTGGGAGAGCCGCAAATTTTGGGGCAGGTGAAGAAAGCCTTTGCTGAATCTCAAGAGTGTCAGAAGCTAAATACCGAACTTGAGCGTCTGTTCCAAAAGTCGTTTTCCGTCGCTAAGCGGGTTAGAACCGAAACTGAAATTGGCTCTAGCGCCGTTTCCGTTGCCTTTGCCGCCTGTACGCTTGCGCGCCAGATTTTCGAATCCATGAGTAACGTTAACGTGCTGTTGGTTGGTGCCGGTGAGACTATTGAGCTGGTTGCTCGCTATTTGCGAGAGCATCAGGTCAAGACCATGACTATTGCCAACCGGACACGGGAAAGGGCTCAGCTTCTGGCAGATGAAGTCGGCGCCGACGTGATTACGCTGCCTGAAATCGATGCATCCTTATATAAGGCAGATATCGTAATAAGCTCCACCGCTAGCCCATTGCCTATTATTGGTAAAGGCATGGTGGAACGCTCACTGAAAGCCCGTCGCAACCAGCCGATGCTGTTTATCGACATAGCCGTACCTCGGGACATTGAACCCGAAGTCGGTGACTTGTCGAACGTGTACCTGTATACCGTTGACGATCTGCACTCCATCATTGAGCATAATCTTTCCCAGCGCCGCGCTGCGGCAGTTCAAGCGGAAGACATTGTGCGCCAGGAAAGCGCCAATTTTATGACCTGGATGCGCTCTCAGTCAGCGGTTTCGGCGATAAAAGACTATCGAGCCATGGCTGAGGACGTTCGCGACGAGCTGGTGAAAAAGGCTTTAGACGCTATTGCCCAAGGCGCAGACGTAGAAAGTACGATCTCAGCGCTTTCCCATCGCTTAACCAATCGACTTATCCACGCACCAACCAAATCGCTTCAGAAGGCCGCCAGCAGCGGCGATCTGGAACAGTTAAACGTATTGCGCGACAGCCTAGGGCTGGACCAGTATTAGTGATCTTCTTATTTATCATAGGGTTTAGCCACGAATGAAACCTTCTATAGTTGCCAAACTAGAAGCTTTGCAGGAGCGCCATGAAGAAGTGCAGGCGCATTTAGGCGATGCGACTGTTATCGCCGATCAGGAGCGGTTTCGTGCGCTTTCTCGCGAATATGCTCAGCTTGGCGACGTGACTGCCTGCTTTCGCCAGTGGCGGCAGGTTCAGGACGATCTCGAAGCCGCACAGCTGATGCTGGCGGATCCTGAAATGAAAGAGATGGCACAGGAAGAAATTGACGAAGGGCAGCGCCGCGCGGAAGAGTTAGAGCAGCAGCTTCAGGTTCTGCTGTTGCCGAAAGATCCTGACGACGAACGCAACTGCTTCCTTGAAGTGCGTGCGGGAACGGGCGGTGATGAAGCGGCTATTTTTGCCGGTGACCTGTTCAGAATGTATAGCCGCTATGCAGAAGCCCGACGCTGGCGCGTTGAGGTGATGAGCGCTAACGACGGTGAACACGGTGGCTATAAAGAAGTTATTGCCAAGATTTCTGGCGAGGGTGTATACGGCCAGCTGAAGTTTGAATCAGGCGGCCACCGCGTTCAGCGAGTGCCGGAAACAGAATCTCAGGGGCGCATCCACACCTCTGCCTGCACAGTCGCTATCATGCCAGAAGTGCCTGAAGCTGAACTGCCAGAAATTAACCCTGCCGATTTAAAAATCGACACTTTTCGCTCTTCCGGCGCCGGTGGACAGCACGTAAACACCACCGACTCGGCCATTCGTATTACTCACTTGCCGACCGGCATTGTGGTTGAATGTCAGGACGAACGTTCACAGCATAAGAACAAAGCGAAGGCCATGTCAGTGCTGGGGGCGAGAATTCGCCAGGCAGAAATGCAAAAACGTCAATCGGAAGAGGCCTCGACTCGCCGTAACCTGTTGGGCTCGGGAGATCGTTCCGATCGCATTCGCACCTATAACTTCCCTCAGGGACGGGTGACCGATCACCGAATTAACCTGACCCTTTACCGCTTGGACGAGGCAATGGAAGGCAAACTGGATATGCTTATCCAGCCGATTGTTCAGGAATATCAGGCTGACCAGCTTGCCGCGCTTTCTGAACAGGATGCCTGATTTCGTGATGACCTTTAACCAGTGGTTGGAACAGGCTATCGCCCGCTTAAAGGGCGGTGATAGCCCCAAGCGCGATGCAGAAATTCTTCTTGGGTTCGTTACCGGAAAGACGAGAACCTTCTTGATGGCGTTCAGCGAAACACCGCTGGAACCGTCGGCGCTTGCTCAGTTGGAAAGCCTACTGGCTCGCAGAGAAAAGGGGGAGCCTATTGCCTATCTGGTGGGGCAGCGAGAGTTTTGGTCGCTGATGCTTAACGTTTCTCCTGCAACGCTTATTCCTCGCCCTGACACGGAAAGGCTGGTTGAACTGGCGCTGGAACATCTGCCTACGGTTGAGTGTGACATTCTTGATCTGGGAACGGGAACCGGAGCCATAGCCCTTGCGCTGGGCTGCGAGCGCCCGGATAGCTCCGTCACCGGTATTGACCTCCAGCCGGCCGCTGTTGCACTCGCGCAGGACAACGCAGAACGGTTGGGAATCGACAACGTTCATTTTGTTCAGGGAAACTGGTTTGAACCCTTGAGCGAATGCTATTTTGACGTCATTGTCAGCAATCCCCCCTATATTGACAAGAACGATCCGCACTTACGGCAAGGGGACGTTCGCTACGAGCCAAACAGCGCTCTGGTGGCGGAACAGAACGGACTGGCGGATTTACAGTGGATTGTTCAGCACTCACCTGACTATTTGAAACAGGGCGGATGGCTGCTGGTTGAACACGGTTGGGAGCAGGGAGAGTTGGTCAGAGTGCTGTTTAAACAGCGCGGTTTTGACCTGATTGCTACCCATCAGGATTACGGCGGTAACGATCGCGTGACGATTGGCCGCTGGTTTACCCACTAGCATACTCCAAGGCCGTTTAGTGCCTAATTGATGGGAAGGTTTCTATGTATTTGTGGTTTAAGTGGCTGCACATTGCAACAGCTGTTATCAGCATTACGCTGTTTATTGCCCGATTTTTAGGGCGCTGGCGAGGAGCCGCCTGGGTTCAACACCCAGTGGTTAAGGTTTTCCCACATGTTAACGATACGCTGCTGTTTATTACCGGCGTTTCGCTGATTTTTATGACACATTTTTACCCCTTGACCCCACAAGGGGCGTGGATGACAGAGAAGCTGGTTGGCGTCGTGCTTTATATAGGGCTGGGACATCTGGCCATGAGTCGTCGTACAATAAGTCAAATGCTGCGCGTGACAGCCTTTATGGCTGCGCTGCTCGTTTTCTATTTTATTGTTACAGTAGCCGTAACTAAACTGCCGTTCATTATGGGGTATGCATGAGTCGCGATAGCATTAGCAACTTTGAGTTTAATAGTCACTCTCTGTTGGACGGTATCTGTCTCATCACTCGGCTTATTCGTGATGACTTTTCTGAAAGTGACGTGCGCAGTGAACTCGATACCTTGGCCGCGCAGGCTCGCAGCCGTATACCAGAAGATCTGGGGGCTGATTTACAGCTTGAGCGCCTGCTTGAGCTGTTTTACCACACTTGGAAATTTGGTTCAGCCGACGGTGTTTACAACCTGTCTGAAACGCTGTGGCTGGATAACGTGCTGAAGACGCACACCGGTGCGCCTTCTTCATTAGGCACCATTTTAATTTATATTGCAGACCGCCTTGGGATCCCGCTTTATCCGGTTATGTTCCCAACGCAGCTGTTGGTTAAGGCCGACTGGCTTGACGGTGACAGCTGGGTCATTAATCCACTTAACGGTGAAACCTTAACCTGTCATGTTTTAGACATTTGGCTAAAGGGGCACCTTGGCATTAACGCTAAGCTGACCTACGACGATTTGAACGACACAGAAAACAGTCAGATTATCATTAAGCTGCTCGGCACGCTTAAAGGCTCTCTGATGCAGGAAAAAAGGCCAGAGATGGCTCTCAGAGCCAGTGAGCTTGCGCTGAGTTTCGATCCGGAAGACCCCTATGAAATTCGCGATCGCGGCCTTATTTATGCACAGCTGGACTGCAATCACATCGCTGCGCGAGACTTGAACTATTTCATCGAACAGTGCCCAGAGGATCCGGTTACTGAGGTGATTAAGATGCAGCTAAACAACATTGAGCAGACAGACAGCGGCAGCATTACGCTGCACTGACAGACGGCGCGAAACTGCGTTGATGACTACAAAGGAACCAACCGAATGAATCAGAAAGTAGTGAATATTGGTGAAATCAAGGTAGCGAACGATTTACCGTTCGTCCTGTTTGGCGGTATGAACGTTCTTGAGTCGCGTGACTTGGCGATGCGTATCTGTGAACACTACGTCACCGTCACACAAAAGCTGGGTATTCCCTATGTATTTAAAGCCTCTTTTGATAAGGCTAACCGTTCATCGATTCACTCTTACCGCGGGCCGGGTCTGGAAGAGGGCATGCGGATTTTTCAAGAGCTTAAGCAGACCTTTGGCGTAAAAACTATTACTGACGTTCACGAAGCGGCTCAGGCACAGCCTGTGTCAGAGGTCGTTGACGTGATTCAACTGCCCGCGTTTCTTGCCCGCCAGACGGATCTCGTTGAGGCAATGGCGCGCACCGGTGCAGTGATCAACGTGAAGAAGCCACAGTTTATCAGCCCGGGGCAGATGGGAAATATCGTCGACAAGTTTAAAGAAGGCGGTAACGACAAGGTTATCCTGTGCGATCGCGGAAGCAACTTTGGTTATGACAATCTGGTTGTCGACATGCTCGGCTTTAACGTTATGAAAAAAGTGAGCGGCGGTAGCCCGGTTATCTTTGACGTTACCCATGCGCTACAGTGCCGCGATCCGTTTGGTGCCGCTTCTGGCGGTCGTCGCGGCCAGGTGACTGAACTGGCTCGTGCCGGTATGGCTGTGGGTCTGGCTGGGCTATTTATTGAAGCCCACCCCGATCCTAATAGCGCCAAGTGCGACGGCCCGTCTGCGCTGCCGTTGGACAAGCTGGAGCCGTTCCTGATGCAGATAAAAGCGATTGACGATCTGGTCAAGAGCTTTACCGAGCTTGATACCGAGCGTTAATACTTTCCGGTAAGTTGGAAAATGCGGGGGAATCACTAAGTGGCTCCCCCGTTTGTTTTTTGCCTGCCTAAAAGCCCCCAGAATGGTTTACTGTGGAATAGAGACAGGCGTTATATTTACGCTATTTGTCTGTTTTCTCTTGATATCATTAGGAATGCTTCAGGATATGTTACCTAATGTTTCCCGCGATTGTGTGGGTGTTTTTTCGTGCTAACATGCCAGCCTCATAGCCATAGTTATTAGTAATGATATTGGAAATAATGCTTAGGGAGAGCACTGATGTTTAAAAAAATCGCACTTATCCTGCCGCTTGTTGTTTCACCCGCAGTGATGGCAGGAAACAGCTATGAAGGCAAAGACCACTGCCAGATCAAGAAAGAAAAAATCGCTGAACAGATAGAGTACGCGAAGAAGTACAATAATCCTCACCGCCTAGCTGGATTGGAGCGCGCCCTGCGAAACGTCGAAGCAAACTGCACTAACGGTAGCTACCGTGCAGACCTCGAAGAAAAAGTGGCGAATAAAGAACGTAAAGTCGCTGAACGCCGAGCTGAACTAGCGAAGGCTGAGTCAACGGGCAAGCAGAAAAAGATTGCTCAGAAAACCCGTAAGCTTGAAGAGGCCCAGGCAGAGCTGGATGAAGCGCTGAGCCTACTGTAAATAAAAAGCCCCGCAAGGCAAACGGGGCGAATAGACTGTCGAGCTCTTGTTATCAACCCTGTCTGGCGACAGGGTTTTTTTATGGCATGAAACGTAAACCGGCTAGCGCTTGGCCGCAGCCAGAGCCTCGTCCAGCGTTGAATAAAATGAGAGGCGACCGGCAACGGGCTTGATTTTTGCTCTGGCCAGCGTCTTCAGCGGCTGATATTGAATATCACAGTTAATCACTTCAACGCCCTCTGGCAGCGTATCGATAAATCTCTGTAGCGCGCTGAGGCCACCGGCATCCAAGACCGGTACAGCATCCCACTGCAATACGATGACGGTTTTGCCGGTTATGCGATGAGTGAGCTCATTAAAAATGCGTTCCGCAGCGGCAAAGAACAGAGGGCCGCTGATTCGCAGGGCTAGACAGCTGTCGCTATCGTTACTGCTATTGGCAATGTCTGTGAGCCGAGTCATGCGGGCAATACGCCGCATAAACAGCAGCGAAGCCAGCACAATCCCTACCGTAATGGCAATCACCATATCGAACAGCACTGTAAGCGACATACACAGCAGCATCACAATGATGTCGTCTTTTGGCGCCCGCCGGAGGATATCAACCACTTTGTGCGCCTCGCTCATGTTCCAAGCCACTAAAAGCAGCAGGGACGACATGGCGGCCAGCGGTAAGTAAGAGAGCGCGGGTGCCAGTACCAGTAACGCCAGAATAACCAGTATAGAGTGAATAATTGCCGAGACTGGGGATGTTGCACCTGCGCGCACGTTAGCCGCAGAGCGGGCAATTGCCGCTGTTGCCGTAATGCCACCGAAGAACGGTGCGGCAAGGTTGCCTAGCCCCTGACCGAGAAGTTCACTGTTAGAATGGTGCTTTCTGCCGGTCATGCCGTCGAGCACTACGGCACAGAGCAGTGACTCAATAGCGCCAAGCATTGCCATAGAGAAGGCTGCAGGCAGCAGGGCAGAAATTGTTGACCAGTTTAAAACAAAAGGCTGACCGGACGCGTCGGGGAAGTTCCAGGGCAGTACGAACTGGGGAAGAATAGGGGGAATGCCCTGCCCAGAGCTGCCGTCCGGCATCAGGTAGTGAAACTTGGAACCGATAGTTGCTACAGAATAGCCCGCCCATGAAAGCGCCGCCATAACAGCAGTACCGGCCAAAAGGGCGGGAAGGTGCCCCGGAAGCCGCAGACCGAGGCGAGGCCAGAGGATCAGAACTGCCAGCGTCACGCTGGCAATAAGCGTATCTGCCCAACTGATAGTGGGGAGCGCGTTGGCAAGAGCGGCAACTTTATCTATATAGTGCTCAGGAACGTCTACCGTTAGCCCGAAGAAGTCTTTAATTTGCATCGTGGCGATGGTGATACCGATACCGGACGTAAAGCCCAGCGTGACAGAAATCGGAATATATTCAATCAGACGACCAACGCGCGCCAAGCCCATCAGGATCAGAAAAACGCCCGACATCAGAGTGGCGATAAGCAGCCCTGAGAGGCCAAACTGCTGGGAAACAGGATAAAGAATAACGACAAAGGCAGCTGTAGGCCCCGAGACGCTAAAGCGAGAACCGCCAGTGACGGCAATAACGATCCCAGCAACGGCGGAAGTATAGAGGCCATACTGCGGCGGAACGCCGCTGGCAATAGCCAATGCCATTGCGAGGGGAATAGCGATAATGCCGACGGTAATACCGGCAATAACGTCTTTTAAAAAACGTTGAACTGTATAGGGATCGCGCCAGCAGGCGTCAATGATTGCACTAAACGGTCGAACGCCGTTCACTCCATGCGTTTTCATGTGGGAATAACCTAACCATCTCATAAAATAAAAAATGGCGGGACTCAGAATCGATCGAAATAGACTCTTTATCACCCGTCGTAATTTCACCCCGATACCATACTCTCTTTAATAGTTTATTGCATGGTGATATATCAATTTATTCTTGAATCTCCTGTCAGAGCGGCCTTGCCAGCCTTGGTTGGGGAAACGATTTCATAAGGGATAAGATAACTCACCGTTTTAACATTTTTTAAAAGGTGTATTTAAAAGAAAATTCTGATGGTTTGATAAAAGCCTTCAGGAAATAAAGCACTAATTCTTTCGTATAAATGTCGCAGCGTTTTGAATCTATTTAAATACGATAACGTCTATTTAACTTACTGCTTTTTAATTTCACTTAGAGAAAGTAGATGGGCGACAGTGTGCTTTTAAATATATTGCCAAGCGCGTACTAGTGAATCGCTCTAGAGCGGTGCAGAGCGGGAAAACAGGTTGAACTTGATGGGCTAACGATCGTAAGAGAGCAAAGAAAACAGCGGCGATCGACGGATCGCCGCAGGGGAACTATTTGACTTCAGCAGGCGTAACGGCCACTTCAGCGGACCAGACGCGGTAGCGAACTTCGACGTCTTTAGGGGTATAGACGACGATAGGCAGCTTGCTGTTATAGCGCACCAGATCGTTTTGCAGTGGAAGAGTGACAAAGGCTTTGCTCTTTTCCCCGCCCGGGCAGGCCATCATGGTTGCCGCAGGGCCCTTGATCTCGTTGACAACGTAATAGTTGTATCCCCATCCCTTGAGGTCTTTTGACTCAAGCTTGCCGCCAAGCATGTGGCGATTGCAGTCAACGTCCATTTCTTTACCGATTAACAGCTCAACCTTCAGGCTGTCTTCATTTTTCATTTCTGGAAGAAAAATAGCGTAGCGGGTCTGACCTTTCTCCGCGTCAGGGTAAGGCGCAACTTCGCTCAGCGCGGGCGTTTTTGACGCCGCAAGGGCCAAGGGGCTGGCGATGCTTAACATCAGGGCGATGGCCGGAAGTCGTTTATTCATCTCTTCTTTCCTTTTACGGGTAGATAACGACCGTTATTATAGGTGGATAAAGCGTTGGATTCCACGTGGCGTTGTTCAGGTCGTGTAAAGGTTGGCGCATAAAAGCGTAAAATAGGGAGAGAAGACAGAAGAGGAGAAACGATTCTTCCGCTCTTTTTTATCTCGTCAAACCATCCGATAGAGCATCATTACTGCACTGACAACAATAAACCCAAAGGTGAGGCGCTGAAAAGCCTGCTCTGATACCGTGCGCAGCAAATAGCGCGCCAGCGGGAGGCTAAGAATAGAGCCTGCGCTGAGAAGCAGCGCCAGCCTGACGTCAGTATATCCCCCTTGTCCATAGGCAAAGGCTGACGCGCCGGAAAGCAGCATGGTCACAAAAACGGAGGTGCCAATGGCATGCTTGATGTTCATATTGGCGTACTTCATTAGAAGGGGGAGCATAACCACACCGCCGCCAACGCCGGTCGCGCCAATCGTTATACCTGCACAGGTACCGGGCACGATAAAGGCGGCCAAACTTCGCTTTTGGTTTACATTTTGCGCCGCAACCCTGTCAGGGTGAAACATTCGGGTGCAAAAGATAAACAGAGAAAGGGCTATCGCGATAACGACCAGTCCGTTAATTCCCCACTGCACGCGGTCATGCCACCCATCAACGCTGGACAAAAGAGTAATGCCATAGCTTGCCAGCAGAGTGCTTGGCAGCATGATGAATAGAACGATTAGTGAAAGCTTTATCGGAATATTTCCCAGCCGAAAGTGCATCCAGCTGGAAGAGAGCTTCATCAGCATTGACATCAGGTTGGCGGTCGCCACGGCGCTTAGGGCATCCATACCGAACATCCAGGTTAGAACCGGTAAAATGAGAATACCGCCGCCAACGCCGGTCGTGCTGATTATCAAGCCTAGCACTGCTCCAGTAAGCAGTTGGGTTAACAGTGTTAGAGTTATCACCACGGCAGATGCCTCATCCTGCATGAGAGCAGCTCTGTTTGGCTTGAACGGGCTTGATGAAAGAGCATGTCTATTGCTAACGCCTGAATGTGGAGGGCTTCTATGAGTGCATTATCCTTATTTATCCTGCCAGAAGAAAGGTGTGTGCATCACAACGCCAGCCTTGGCGCACTATTCGCAAAACGCTATAGTGGCTCCTTATTACGAAACGTAGTTTTACGAATTCAGTGTATTCATAGCGCATTCAGGCAGGAAGGGACGATGAAGATAGAGGTTGCTGTAGTTGACTATACCAATGAGAAACAGGCTCACGATCTAGTGGAGTTGCTGGACGGCTATGCCAGAGACCCTATGGGAGGTGGAGAGGCTTTGGAGACTGAAAACAAGACTCGCCTTGTGGCAGAGTTATCCAAGCTACCCCATGCCTTTAGCGTGATTGCCTATGCCGATGGAAAGGCGGCAGGGCTCGTCAACTGCTTTCTGGGATTCTCAACCTTTGCTGCACGCCCGCTGGTCAACATTCACGACGTGGCGGTAAGTTCAGACTTCCGCGGTCAGGGGATTGCTCAGCACATGCTGAACAAAGTTGAGGAGATAGCCAAAGAAAAGGGCTGCTGCAAGATGACTTTGGAAGTGCTACAGGGCAATCTTACCGCACAAAGCAGCTATCGAAAATTTGGCTTTAGCGGCTATGAGCTGGATCCGGAAATGGGGCAGGCGGTCTTTTGGCAGAAGAAGCTCGCCGAGTGACGCAACAGCGCCACCGGCGCGGGTAACTAAACCCAGAAAATCAGTGCCAGCAGCTGCGGTGACATAATGCGAAGGAACATAGCTAAAGGATAAACCGTCGCATAAGAGAGCGCAGCAGCACCGCTGGTTGGATGCATACCGTTGGCGAAAGCCAGTGCCGGTGGATCGGTCATTGAGCCAGCCAGCAGTCCGCAGAGGATAAGATAGTTCATTTTGGTTACAGCGTAGGCGACTATCCCGACGACCAGCAGCGGTACAATGGTAATCAGAATACCGTATCCCATCCACGTGACACCGTCACCATTAAGTAACGTATCAATAAAGCTTGCGCCCGACTTAAAGCCGACAACGGATAGAAACAACACGATACCCAACTCCCGCAGCGCCAGGTTTGCGCTTGGCGGCATAAACCAGTGCATTTTACCCAGCGTGCCGATGCGCCCTAAGATTAACGCGACGACCAGCGGCCCGCCCGCCAATCCCAGACGGAGTGCGGCGGGGAAGCCGGGAATATACAGAGGAATTGAGCCGAGCAGCACACCCAGCGCAATGCCAATAAAGACCGGCAGCATCTGTACCTGCTGAAGCCTCTGCTGGGCGTTACCGACTAAATCAGCGACAGTGTCGATCGCCTCTGGTTTTCCTACCAGATTAAGAATATCGCCAAAATGTAGAGAAAGGCTTCTGTTCGCCACAAGCTCTACCCCTGCACGGTTTAGTCGAGTGATAACGACGTCGTGGCGATGGAGGTTAAGCTCTGCAATCTTTTTTCCCATGACTTTTTCACTGGTCACCACCACGCGAGCCATTTTCAGATCTCGGGTGCGAGTGGATAACGCAACGTCGACCTCTGTGCCAATCAGCAGCTTGGCCTGATTGAGCAACTGGCGATCGCCAACCAGATGAAGAAGGTCTCCCAGTTCGACGAGCGTCGTAGAGGACGGCACCATTAGCAGGTTTCCCCGCTTTAGTCGTGAACAAACGACGCCTTCTTCTTTAACGATGGGGATATCCTGCAGCTGCAGGCCAACAAGGTTAGTATTGCAAACCTGAATGTTCATGGTTTGCAAATTATCCGCTTCGGCACCGGAAAGCCTATCGAACGCTTTAGCCTCTTTATCAATATTGACGCGAAACAGCAGGCGGATCGTCCACATGGCGAGCAGGATACCGCAGATGCCGAACGGGTAGGCCATGGCGTAGGCCATTCCCATTTGATTTACCAGTTCGGCGGGTGCGCTCAGGTCGGACAGAACCTGTTGCCCGGCGCCGAGAGACGGCGTATTGGTAACGGCGCCAGAGAAGATGCCCAGAATGATCGGCAGGGGAATATCGAAAGCTTTGTGCAGCGCGGCTGTGACTAACCCGCTCAGAATAATCATCAGGCAGGCAAACGCATTAAGCTTCATGCCTGAGCGGCGCAAAGAGGAAAAAAATCCGGGGCCAACCTGAATACCAATGGAATACACGAAGAGGATCAGGCCAAATTCCTGGATAAAGTGAAGCATGTTTGCATCCAGTGAAATCTGGTAGACGTGGCTGAAGTGACCGACGAGTATTCCACCAAACAGCACGCCCCCAATCCCCAGTCCTACGCCGCGTATTTTCCAGTTACCGATCCATAAACCAAGAACGGCGACTAGCGCTAGAAGGCTTACGGTTAATGCCACGTCACTCATTGTTTCTATCCCGTTTTGCTGAAAACCTGCTGGTGCTGTTTAACCAGCTGCTGTTCAACGACTTTCTTGTATCGATACTGATGAGTTCGCCTATCATAAAGAAAGCGCATATTAAAATTGTGATACCTTCGGCGAAATGAAGGCATTACGGCGGAGGAACGTTGATTTAAATCATGAGATGAAGCGGTTCAGCAATCTACAAGAGAGGCAATAAGAGAAGGAAGGGGGAAAAGAGTGCGCGGCAGTATGTTCAGATTGACTGCCGCAAACGGCGAGCGGGCTTCGCTCTAAGAGTAAAAGGCGATTCGGACGATTTTATAGACGCCGTCTACTTTCTCTATTACCAGATTATAGCCAAGGTCACTGTTCTCATGCTCTATCACATAGCCGTCTGGTGATGCGGCGTCCATAACGTCATTCTGAGGATCGGGATCGCCGGGGCGATAGCGATTGTTTTTGATAAGCTCAACCATTTCTCGATCGAAAAGCTCTTCATAGTGGGCGATAAACTCTTCTTCATTTTGAAAAATGACCGGGGAGTGTTCATAGTCACTGAACGGGAAAAGCATCATTTTTGCAACAGCGTGTCTGTCGCCGTTTTGAACGGCGAGCTGGAGGTCTTGCCAAAAGACGACAAAGCTATCGTGCCCATCAAAGTGGTACGCACTGGCGCCGCTTTCGGTAGAGTTTTCCGCGTGAGCGGGTGCCTGCATGAACAGAACAAGCGCCATGACTACCGCTGTCATCATCTCTTTCATTGTCGTTATGCTGTTTGGTCGGTTTTTTGTGTAAGGAAAGTCTAAGTATAAAATAAGAAGCCACTCTTCTTCGCATAGAATGAAGCAATTCGGTGGTAGATATCACAAATTCTTTGATCGTCCGCAAGCCTATGGCTAATTTTTACCCGCTATCAATGACCTATGATTCGCTGGGGAAACGCGTTAACCGGTGATTCTGACCAACGTGGCATACATGAGTATCCAATGAAAATGCTTCTTATAATTCACAGCCTCACCCTGAGCTTTTTTACAACTTATTGGGTTTTTAAAAATTGATAATAAAAACACATTGAGTAAAATCTAATGTGATTAGTTAGCGTGCTTATAAATAGAGTAATTAGCTGTTACATTTTTAAACTATTTTTTGATTTTCTTCGTTCGAGTGTCGCAGCGAGGTTGTGGGAAGAGGGCTGCCAATTCACTGACGAATTATTGCAGTATATATAAATGTTGAATTATTTTTATTGCAATTCTATCAATTGGTTGCAGTTGTCCTCTCTGGTCAGAAGAGGGTCGAGCATAGAGTGTTCTCTACTTTTAACATCATCTTTCTCGATCGATTTGATTTATTTAATCTGTGCTTTCTATTAAAATGCGTGTTTTATAAGGAAGGAACAATTTGTTGTTTGTAATCGTTCATATTACATTCAACATGCTCGAAGATTATTATTATTCAATACCTATTATTTTCGATTTTAATTTAATTTTAATGATAATTGCCAAAGAATGGCACTCTTTCATCTGTGGGGTTTTTTATTTTAGCTCAAGGTTTTAGGTTAAAGCCTAAAGGAATTGTTGTTGTTATCGTGTAGTTGAAAGGAATGTTATGGACATGAATCTGCACAATAGGGAATTTCAGGGAACTCGTCTCTCTCAATTTTCCAAACGTTCTCTCCAGTGCCAGCTGGCGGTTGCAGGGCTTCTTAGCCTGAGTGCGGTCGCTTTTCTACAGCCTGCGCAGGCAGCCGATCTCGGTAGTCAAAGTGGAGCAAATATCACCGTTAATAACGGGGACAAAATCATTGCTGATACTGCCGACAGCGGCGGTGGTCTCTACGGCGTTCTGAATCCCTATAACAATACGGGAACTGTCAACTTGGGCAGCGGCGTTTCTGTCAGCGTGACGGATCCGACTCACTATGCCAAAGGCATTGTTATTCAGGGGGCAAACAGCATTCTTACTGCCACCGGGCTGAACGTAGAAGTGCTTGGAAAAAGCGCGGTTGGGATAGATCTCAACAATAACAAAATCAAGGCAGACTTGGGCTCAGGCAGTGTCATTAAAGTTGAAGGAACGGGCACCGGCTTAGCGACAGGCATTGATTTAGGTAACGCCTCAACGCTATTAGCCGATCGTTTGACCATTGAAACCAAGGGCAGTAGCGCTATCGGCCTGCGAGTTGATGACTACGGCTCTACTGCAGACTTGGGCAGCGGCAGTAAAATCACTACTGACGGCAGTCAGGCCTTTGGCGTATATGTTGCTGGCCTGAACGGCGTTGCTGCTAACGGTGTGGCAAAATTTACTGCGACCGACTTGACGATTGAGACCAAGGGCATTAACTCATACGGTATCGACATTCAGAAAAATACTGAGGTTGATCTGGGTACTGGAAGCAAAATCACGACCGAAGGCAGTGGTTCTACAGGTATCTGGAGCTTTGGCAAAATTAAGGCAAACGCGCTAACAATAGACGTTCATGGCAATAGCGCCAACGGTCTTGAGATACGCGAAGGAACAGCAGATATCGGTGCCGGCAGCTCAGTTTCTGCGGCTCTGGGTGGTGCGCTGGTCACCAATGGGAACAGTGCAACCATCAACTATATTGGGACAGCGAGCAACCGTAATAAGGTTTCTGCTGGAGGCTCTTACGGCGCATCAGCCCAGTTTACCGGTGCAAAAATCAATCTGAAGAATACTGATATTGCTATCGACCGCGGCGGTTCACTGGCGCTAGGCATGTGGGCTCTTGGCGGCGGTGTGATGACCGGTGAAAACCTGACTATTACCGGCGGTGCAGGAACGCGCGGCGTTTATGCGATGACTAATAGTCAAATCGATCTGACGGGCGATTTGACGGTGAATATGGCGACAGCTAATGAGATTGCCATTGCGACCCAGCACAATGACGGATACGCCGCCAGCCGAATTAACGCAACGGGCAAAATGCTGATTAACGGCGCTGTGTGGTCAAAGGGCGGATTGATTAATTTAGACATGGCCTCCGGCTCTTTATGGACAGGGGACGCCTACAGCGACAACGTTAACGGCGGGCTGTTAAACGTCACCATGAACAATGGTCGTTGGAACGTAACGGACAACTCCAATCTGGATAAGCTGGTGTTGAACAATACTACTGTCGACCTGTCTCAGGCACTGACTCCTGCCGACTATTCAACGCTGAGCGTTGCTGAGCTGAGCGGTAACGGTACCTTCATTCTACGTACCGATATCGTTGGTGACGGCGATGGGGTAAACAATATTGGCGACAAGCTGGTGGTAACCGGTACAAGCGCCGGTAGCCATCTGTTAACCATTATGAACCGCGGCAGCCTAGCGACAACCGGTAATGAAGTTCTGACGGTAGTCGAAACCGCCGACGGTGCAGCGACGTTCTCTGCTACCTCAGAAGTAGAGTTGGGCGGCTATCTGTATAACGTGCGTAAGAACGGTAACGACTGGGAGCTTTATTCCTCTGGCATCTATGTGCCACCGGTAACGCCAGATCCGGATCCAGAACCGAATCCAGACCCCGATCCGAATCCTAATCCAGGCGGGAAGCCCAAGCCGCCTATTACCAGTACGGCTGACGCCGGTGGTAACTTCCTCAACGTCGGCTACCTGCTGAACTACGCGGAAATGCAGACGCTGATGCAGCGCATGGGCGATCTGCGCCAGAGCAGCGAGCAGGGCAACGCTTGGATCAGAGGGTTCGGCGGTAAATTTGACTCCTTCTCAGGCGGCAAATTGAGTGGGTTCGACATGAGCTATAGCGGCACTCAACTCGGTTTTGATAAGCGTATTACCCCCGAGACACCGCTGTATATCGGTACTTTTATGGGCATGACGCGCGGTTCGCCGGACTATCGTCACGGAGACGGTACGGTTCAGTCGCACCATCTGGGACTGTACGCGACCTATATGGCCGACAGCGGCTTCTACGTGGACAGCATCGCTAAGCTGTCTCGCCTGAAGAACAAGTTCAGCGTTCTTGACAGCCAGAACAACGGCGTGAGCGGAAACGGTAGTTCAACAGGAGTTAGCGCTTCACTGGAAGTTGGGCAGAAGTTCAGCCTGAATCAGCCGGGCAACGGCTTCTACATTGAGCCGCAGGCGCAGTTTACCTATGGCTATCAGGATGCGGCACACGTTAACGCCAGTAACGGTCTGAAAATCGACCTTGGCAGCTACAGCTCGATGATGGGCCGCGCCAGTGCGCTGTTCGGCTATGAGACAACAGCGGGCAATAGCCAGGTTAACGTTTACCTGAAAACCGGTCTGGTCAGGGAGTTTGACGGTGATACCAGCTACCGTCTGAACGGTTCTAAAGAGAAGCACAGCTTCAAAGGTAACTGGTGGAATAACGGTCTTGGCGTCAGTGCACAGATCAACAAGGCCCACACCCTCTATCTGGAAGTGGACAGTTCAACCGGCAACCGGTTCGATCAGCGCCAAGTCAACGGTGGCTATCGCTTTAGCTTCTAAACAACTACTAGCATTTCGCTGACTTAAAACGGACGGTTAATCACCGTCCGTTTTTTTGCGTCAACGCTGGCAAACGATGTTGTAAATCCCGCCAAATAGCCCTGTCTTTACTGCAAGATCTCTCTGCTTTTTAAGCGCTTTTTTCCACCCGATTGGAAACAGGAGGCGATAACGCAGATGCCGTGAGAGAACGGTCACAGATTGGAGATATCGATGTTTTTTTCATCGCTGCGACAGTGGTAGAAATAGCTTCTAATATAAAAGAATGGATTCCAATATAATGGAAAATAACAAAAAATCGAAAGTTCCGGCGCTGTCCAGAGCGATTGACATTCTTAACTTCGTAGCAGAAAACGGGCACTGTTTTATTACCGACGTGGCAGTAAGCCTGATGCTGCCAAAAAGCTCTCTTTACCTAATGATCGACGAGCTAAAGCGTCTGCGTCTGTTGGCGCAAAGCGATGACGGTAGCCTGCGGCTAGGGCTGAAGCTGATGGAGCTAGGCAGCCGCTCGGTGGAGCAGCTCGACCTGAGAAAAATCGCTAAAGATCATCTTACCCGCCTGATGCTGGATACCGGTCTGGTATGCCATCTTGGGATCCTTGACGGTGACGACCCCATCTATTTACTCAAAATTGACTCTCAGAGCACTATTCAGGTGCGCTCTTGGGAGGGCAAGAGAGTCTCTCTCTACAGTTCGGCGCTGGGCAAGTGCCTGCTGGCGTGGATAAGCCCTCAGCGCCAAAGAGAGCTGATGTCAGCTATCGAATTTAAGGTGATGACGCCCTATACCCTTTCCTGTGAAGAGGATCTGATCCGCGAGCTGACTCTGATTAAGCAGCGTGGCTGGAGTTTCGACAATCAGGAAGATTTGCTGAATATACAGTGTATTTCAGCTCCGGTATTTGACTCATCAAACAGGCTGGTTGCCGCTATTTCTGCGGTAGGAACTACGCTGCAGGTTAATGAAAGCAATCTGCAGGCGCTGGCGGAAAGAGTGATGCACGCCGCCGCGCTGATTTCCAGAGAAATGGGGTGCGAAATGCAGCCCAGAGTATCGTTACACGTTAATAAAGAGAAGGAGTGAAACACGCATGATTCGACCCTTAGGTATCTACAGCGCCATGTTGACGCCGTGGAAGAACGGGCAGCCCGACTTAGACGAGCTGAGAAAGATCGTCGACTTTCAGATTGACGCCGGGCTTAGCGGGCTATTTCCGGTCAGCTCTGTCGGTGAGTCTGGGCTGATGTCGTTTGAACAAAAGTGCTCGCTGATGGAAACCGTTATTCATCAGGCTGCCGGGCGCGTTCCCGTCTGGTGCGGCATTCCCTCTAGCTGTGCACAGGAGAGCATTGCGCTGGGGAAATTTGCCAAAGAGCAGGGAGCTACGGGGCTGGTGCTGATGCCGCCGACGTTCTATCGCCACGCGCCGGACGTTATTGTCGCGACGATGAAAGCCATTATTGAGAGCACGACGCTGCCCGTCAGCCTTTACAACATCCCGTTCTTTGCCGACGCCCTGACGCCAGCGATGGTTGCCGAGCTGGCCCGTTTACCGAACGTAGTAGGCATTAAAGACTCCGGCGGTAACGCTGTGGAGTTTATGCAGATGCTTTCACTGTGCAAGGAGGCCGATCCGCAGTTTTGTGTCCTGACGGGCAGAGAGGAGTTTCTTTACCCTTCACTGAAAGCGGGTGGAAAAGGCTGCATGACGGCGACGTCAGGCGTGCTGCCGGAAGTGATGGTCAAAATTTACCAGTTGACTCAGGCCGGGCGTGACGAAGAGGCGCTGGCACTACAAATGGCTGCACTGCCGGTCATGATGATGATGGCTTCACTGCCTTTCCCGATGGGCTACAAGCTCGGAATGGAAATAAGAGGATTCAGTATGGGGGAATCACCGTTCCCGCAGATTGATGCAGTAAAAGAGAAGGCTAACTCCATAAAAAACAAACTAGAGAAAGCCTTGCAACAACTTCTAACGATTGCCAACTAAGCGAAACAGAGGATAACCATGAAACTACCTAAAATCAAACAGGTCAGAGCGTATTTTATGGGGGGCGCAACCGCCAAGAAAGGGGCGGGCGGCGCAGACTACCACGATCAGGGCAATAGCCACTGGATTGACGACCACATCGCTACGCCGATGAGCAAGTACAAAGAGTACGAGCAGTCTCGCCAGTCTTTCGGCATTAACGTGCTGGGAACGCTGATTGTTGAGGTTGAGGCAGATAACGGCGTGAAGGGCTTTGCTGTATCGACCGGCGGGGAAATGGGCTGCTTTATCGTTGAAAAGCACCTTAACCGTTTTATTGAAGGCAAATGCGTTTCTGATATTAAGCTTATCCACGATCAGATGATGAACGGCACTATGTACTATTCCGGTTCCGGTGGTTTGGTGATGAACACCATTTCCTGTGTCGATCTGGCGCTGTGGGATCTGTTTGGTAAAGTGGTCGACCTGCCGGTATACAAGCTGCTAGGCGGCGCTGTTCGCGATGAAATTCAGTTTTACGCCACCGGCGCGCGTCCGGATCTGGCAAAAGGCATGGGCTTTATCGGCGGTAAAATGCCAACCCATTGGGGGCCGCACGACGGTGATGCGGGTATCCGTAAGGATGCGGCAATGGTCGCCGACATGCGTGAAAAGTGCGGCCCAGACTTCTGGCTGATGCTCGATTGCTGGATGAGCCAGGACGTCAACTACGCGACCAAGCTGGCTCACGCCTGCGCGCCTTACAACCTCAAGTGGATCGAAGAGTGTTTACCGCCTCAGCAGTATGAAGGCTACGCTGAGCTGAAGCGCAATGCACCTCCGGGAATGATGGTGACGTCTGGCGAGCACCACGGTACTGTGCAGTCGTTCCGCACCCTGTCTGAAACCGGTATTGATATTATGCAGCCAGACGTCGGCTGGTGTGGCGGCCTGACAACGCTGCTGGAAATCGCGGCTATCGCTAAATCCCGCGGCCAGCTGGTAGTGCCTCACGGTTCCTCTGTTTATTCTCACCACGCGGTGATCACCTTTACCAATACGCCGTTCAGTGAGTTCCTGATGACTAGCCCAGACTGCTCGACGATGCGTCCTCAGTTTGACCCCGTCCTGCTTGATGAACCTGTACCGGTTAACGGACGCATGCACAAATCCGTGCTGGACAAGCCGGGCTTTGGCGTGGAATTGAACCCTGAGTGCCAGTTAACGCGCCCTTATACGCATTAACACTGCGTCGTGAGTTCATCACGTTAGTTTCATCATAGGAGCCCGCCCGGCGCGGGCTCCATAAAAACGATAAATACGATAAGGATCTAGTCATGACTACGGTTCTCAATACGGCTGTAACTAAAACACGCTGGCGGCTGGTGCCGTTTATGCTGACGTTGTACATTTTAGCGTTTCTCGATCGCGCCAATATCGGCTTTGCCAAAGAGTCCTATCAGTTAGATACCGGCCTGAGTAACGAGGCTTATGCGCTAGGCGCGGGGATTTTCTTCATCGCCTATGCCTGCCTAGGGGCACCGGCTAACCTGCTGATGAAAAAGTTTGGCGCCAGAAAGTGGATTGGATTGACCACTCTGTGCTGGGGTGTACTGTCTTCTGCGATGGCATTTTGTGATACAGAATGGAAGTTTCTGGCAGTTCGTACTCTATTAGGTGCAGCGGAAGCGGGCTTCTTTCCGGGTATGATTTACCTGACCTCTCAGTGGTTCCCACAGCGTACTCGGGGCAGCGTAATGGGGCTTTTCTATATGGGAGCGCCGCTGGCCCTGACGTTAGGCTCTCCGCTGTCTGGGGCGCTGTTGGAAATGCACGGTTTTGGCGGCCATCCCGGTTGGTTCTGGATGTTTATGATTGAAGGCGCGCTGGCTGTGATGGCCGGTGTATGGACCTTCATGTATCTGGACGATAACTTGGAAAACGCGCGCTTTCTGACGCCGGAAGAGCGCCGGGCGCTGATTGACCAAATTTCCAGCGAAGAGTTACAGAAGCAAACTTCACGTCTGATGGATGCGGTGACCAACGTGCAGGTTTGGCACTTGGCCATCATCTATATGTTGATCCAAATCAGCGTCTACGGGCTTATTTTCTTCCTGCCGACACAGGTTGCCGCACTGATTGGCACCAACGTAGGCTTTAAGGCATCGCTGGTTGCCGCAATTCCATGGATTGCCGCCATGTTCGGTACGTACTACATTCCCCGCTATTCTGACAAAACGGGTAATCGTCGCAATCTGGCTGCGCTAACTCTGGCGATAGCCGGGATCGGTATTGGCGTTTCTGCCTTTGCTTCTCCGGTTATTGCTATTATTGCACTGTGCTTTGCCGCAGCGGGCTTTATTGCCGTACAGCCAATCTATTGGACAATGCCAACCGGTATTCTGTCTGGAGTGGCTTTAGCGGCGGGCATCGGATTTGTGAACATGTTTGGCGCCATTGGTGGCTTCTTGGCACCGCTTATCCGCGTGAAGGCTGAAAGCGTGATGAATAATTCGATGGCGGGTCTTCTCACGTTGGCTGTGCTGACTCTTGTGGGCGCGCTGGCTATCATGATGCTGAAGAAGGACATTGTGTCAGAAGGCAAATAGCCTTTATAGATGTGTAAGTTATAGCTTACGGCCTTTCGCTGTTTATCGGCGAGAGGCCGTTTTTACTGCGCGGGCTTTGTCTCCTCGAGAGGAACCGGTGCAGTTTGCAGTGGAGACAGAGAGCAGTGCAGTCGCCAGATAAGCCCCGCCAGCTCTTTGGCAGCCGGATCGTGGTGGCGTGAAAGGGCGTTGCAGATCCTCAGCAGTTCGTTAAGGGAAGCTTCCAGAGAGCGGTGCTGGATGCCTTTCTCCGTCATAATGCCCTTAAGGCATCGAATACACACTTCGCGCACTACGGAAAGCGGGTCAGAACGCGTTTGCCAGTCTCGCAGCCGCCATACGACGTGACTACAGTTGAGCAAAACCACCCCCCAGCGAAGCACCCACAGGCGGGAAATCTCATCTTTACTTTTTATCAGTTGGCTAACGCGATGGTAGACCACGGACTCAAACCATTCTTCGCTTTGCAGGGGGCGGGCGCTGAGCTGATCCATAAAGTCACGCCGCAACGCGCGAATCAAACGGTGGCTTTTAATCTTGTCTGAACTGGGGCGGAGGATTTGAAACGCTAGCCCCGCCAGCAGTACACCCGTCAGCTTGCCGAAGTCGTCATTGATATAGAGGTCAAAATCATAAGACGGCGGGTTGGTTATGGTGAGAAAAGAGCCCATAAAAACGATCAGCTGCCCCCACAAGGATGCGTAGCTTGGGTGCTGAAGCTTGAGCATCTGCATAGTGAGCAAAACGGGAAACAAAAACAGGCAAAACAGCCACAGGTCTGAAATTTGGATCATCAGGGCAAACTTCACCACGAAGCAGCCAATAGACAGCAGAACAACCGCCTTGCTGAGCGTGACGATACTGTTAATGGGAGACGCAGTGGAGGAATAGAGCACACAGCTGATCGCCGCCAGCGTGAGGGCTGAGGCTCCTGCGTCCCATTGGGTGTTAATCCAGTAGGCACAGCCGATAACGATGCATAAAAAAGTGCGCAGGGCGTTATACAGCGCTTCAACGGTGTCGGTATGCTGCGCCAGCGTATTGACTTTTGGGGGCTGAAACGTCGTTTCTGGAGCTGCCTCGTCCAGCTGGCGGAGCCAGCGGCTGGATTGCAAATACATCCAGCAAAAGTGGCGAAGCCGTAGCCAAAAGGCCATATGGCGATAGTCGTTAACGTCAGTGGGGTAGAGATCTTTGAGCACTTTGGCCAAGCGGTATTTGTTGGTGTCCGGCTGGCGCAGCTCATCCAGCAGCCTTTGCAGGCCGTCGGTCAACGCTTCAGGGCGTTCAGGCCAGTTCACCATCATGCGGCGAATGCCGGAAATAATGCCGGTTAGGCGAAGCTGCTGGTGCAGCATATAGTTCAGGATATTGTTGCGGCGCCTTAGGCGATAGTGACTCCAAACCGCCTGAATCCGCAGCACGTTCATCGTCAGGATTTGGCTGATTACCCCTTCATGAGCCGTGCGCATCTGAGGAGAGGTGCCCGCTTGCCACAGCAGCTGTGCGTGCTCAAGCAGCTTGACGTGCATGCGCTTTAGCGAGTCGAGCATGGCGTGACCATCTGAAGTGCTAGGCAGGATCATCATCATCATGGCGCCGCACAGAATGCCGGTCACCACTTCGCAGACTCTCGCTTGCGCTACGTTAAAGATATCCAGCGAGTCGGTGCTGTCGATCAGCGGGAAGGCGATAATGGCGGCGGTATAGCCTGCGAGAGCAAACGCGTACGCGACGTTGTTTTGATAGTGATTAGAAATATAGGTGCACAGTGCCAACCATCCGGCAATAAAAAAGGTAAACAGCCAAGGGTCGTTCAGGCAGGCACCCGCAATAAGCATGGAGGCCAGTGCCCCTAAGAGGCTACCCAGTATGCGACCAATGCTTTTGCTGATAACGCCACCGATAGTGGGAAAACTGACCACGGCGGCAGAGGTCATTGCCCAGTAGGGCTCATCGAGATTTAGCCAGAAGGCGATGCCCAGCGATAGGCACATGGCCAGCGCGTTGCGCAGCGCATAGCGCCACTGGCCAGCAGTAGCTTTTCCCCACGGGGTGTTTTTCCATTCCAGCCAGGCAATGTTCACGGCGATCTTACGGCTGAATAGAAACAGTACAGGTGGTACCGGCAATCAGCAGCGCGTTGTCGGGAACCTGTGTAATCTGGATCCTTACAGGGACGCGCTGCGCTAGACGTACCCAGGGCACGTTGGGCTTAACGTTCATCAGCATGCCGCTTTCCGGATCGACGCTTTGGTCATAAATAGCCCGACCAATGCTTTCAACTTCACCGCTCAGGGCAATACCGCCGCTGTAGAGCGTAATGTTGGCTTTCAATCCGGGGCGAATGTTACCCAGCTTGGTTTCTTCAAAATAGCCCATGACGTAAAACGAATGGGTATCGACCAGCGCCACCAGCGGCGTTCCGGCTGAAGCATAGCTGCCGATCCGCGCCTGAAGGTTGGTGAGGTAGCCGTCGGTTGGCGCATAGATGTTGGTGTGTTCGAGATTCCATTTCGCCTGTTCAAGCGTTGCCTGAGCGGCGCGGTAGTTAGCCTGCATGGCTTCTACTGCGAGATTCGCGTCGTCTAACTCTTCTTTAGAGATGATATTGGCGGCAAGCCCTCGGCGGCGGTTTGCTTCGTGAGTGGCCTTATTCAGATCGGACTGCGCCTTAGCCAGATCGCCTTCTGCTTTATCGACGGCGATTTTGTAGGCGCTTGGGTCAATAGCAAACAGCAGGTCGCCTTTTTTGACGCTCTGATTGTCTTTGGCGTGAATTTGAACCAGCCGGCCTGAAACTTCCGGCGTGACGTTGACGACTTCCGCTCGAATTTTGCCGTCTCGCGTCCAAGGGGACTGCATGTAGTAGTTCCAAAGCCACCAGCCGGAAACGATAGCAATGGCGAAGACGATGACCGTAGAGAAATATTTTAACGTATTATGCTTCATTCTATATGTACCAATGGGTGAGCACCCACAGTGAGCCGCAAACGCAGAGAATAAAAAGGGATAGCGCCATCAGCGTCGGGTGCCAAACCTCCCCAGAATAGAGCCAGTCCCGCAGCAGACGATGAACCAGCAGCCAGAGAATCAAACCAAAGAACAGCGCTTTGAATACGGGAGGAAAATAAAGAGAGGAACCGAAGATCAGGTCTGGTAGTGCAAGGCCCTGATTAAAAAATCCATTGTTCACGTTAGTCAGCCTGTCCACAACAACGCACGATAAAGTTATTTTAAGCGTAAAAGCCGCAAGGTTAAAAGCCATCAGAAGAAGTGAAAAGTCCCCTTTAACATACTCCCCTTAACATAAAATCCGAACCCTTTTTAATGCTGCAGCGACAGATAAATTGTAAATCGGTTTAATAGGATTAACCCAAAATAATCTTTATAAACACATAGCATTGTGACCATGGGCAGAGATATGACGGCGCGCAGTAGGTAATATCTGCTGTTACTTAATAGGTCTATTAGTAGGGATTTATCCCGCCATCAGAGGAACTCAAAATATGTCCAGAACGTGGATACTGGTTATTTCCGGCATTGTTATCGGTGCGCTTGCGCTTATCCTGGGAACGGCGGGCAATCCGCCAAATATGGGGGTTTGCGTTGCCTGCTTTATTCGCGACAGCGCGGGTAGCATGGGGCTACACAGTAACCCAACGGTGCAGTACTTCAGGCCTGAAATCGTCGGTTTTGTGATTGGCGCGTTTGCGGCAGCACTTTTGTTTAAAGAATTTAAAGCCAAGGCCGGTTCTGCGCCACTGGTACGATTTACTTTGGGTTTTTTCATGATGCTGGGATGTCTGGTTTTTTTAGGCTGCCCGCTAAGAATGGTGCTTCGACTCGGCGCAGGGGATCTCAATGCCGCTGTGGGGCTGGTGGGATTAGTGGTGGGAATTGGTATAGGCAGCCTATTTCTTAAGCGCGGCTTTTCTTTGCCGCGTAACTATCGACAGTCTTCTATAGAAGGGGCGCTGTTTCCCATTCTGTGCCTAGGTCTGTTGCTGCTGTTTTTATGGGACAGCGGCCTGTTCCGCGCCAGTGAAAAAGGGCCTGGAGCCAGCCATGCGCCAGTGTGGCTCTCCATCGCTGGTGGTTTGATTATTGGCGTTATCGTTCAGAGAACTCGTTTTTGCTTTATCGGCATGGCGAAAAACGTCTTTATGTCGCGAAATTTTAATATGGCTCTAGGGGTTCTGGCTCTGACTCTGCTAGTGGCTGCGGGCAATCTCTACCTTGGCAAATTCACCCTCGGCTTTGACAACCAGCCTATTGCGCATTCTGACGGCGTGTGGAATTTCCTGTCTATGGCGTTGGTGGGACTTTGCGGTGTTTTTATTACCGGTTGTCCACTGCGTCAACTGGTGAGTGCAGGGCAAGGAAGTTCTGATGCCGCAGTTAGCGTGCTGGGCATGCTAACTGGTGCTGCTATTGCCCATAACTTCGCGATGGCCTCTAGCCCCGCCGGCCCCACTGAGAACGGAAGAATAATGGTGATTGCCGGGCTGACAATTGTCTTCCTCATTGGACTGATTTATACACTGATGGCAAGAAAAGAGCTGGAAGCCGAACTGGGTGAGGAATAGAGAATGCAGCAGGATTATCTGTTTCTTTTTCATACGCCTCTGGGGGTTATCCGATTGAAGAAGGCGCTTACCGAAAGGGACATTGTCTATTGCGTAATAGATGCGCCGCGTGCGTTGACGGCAGACTGCGGCATGGCCGTAACGTTCTCACTGGCGAAGGGGCTGGAATTCTCATCTCTGGTGAATGAACAGGTGAGTGCGGTATACCAAACGGAAGGGGACTCCGTTACGTTAAAGTGGCGGGACGACGGTTAAGCGATAAGTAAGTGACGAATAAATACGCATAAGGGGCCATCAAAAGCGATGAGCCCTTTTTTATGGCACCCTGTTTATGAAAAATGGAAAGAATGTCCGAAAGCGGACTTTTATCATTGGATGACGTCGGTTCTAGAGATATTTTAAAAACAAGGGCAGTTCTATACAGAACTATGGGAGAACACATTTTTCATAAAGAAGGTTTTTATATTTTCGATTATTTATTATCAAGAAGTATCTATCGTATTCGATGCGTTAATGCATTTATTTAAAAGAGTACTTAATTTAAATGTATGATGAATTTTTTAAGTGAAGCGGAAGTGTTTATTGGTATTGTGAAATAATGAGAGTTTATTCTCATTATTTTATTGAGGCTACTTTTTAAATTGAATGGAATCGATTTCCAATTTTTTTATAAAAATACAGTCTTTATGGCTATTTTTTCGTTTTCTGGATAACGCATTTTCTAAAAGTCAGCTAATGTGATCTGGATTTATTTAGCACTACGTAATAGTGCTAATTCTTAAAAAATAGATGTTAAACGAATGATACCTTGCTTATGACTGAGATTTACCCCAGCTAATGGAACCTGCTCTCGGTGCTAATCCTTTTTTATTCAGGGATTCTCTTTCGAATTTGGCTTTCAATGAGCACTGAATCGTTAATCACATCATCTATTTCATCATATAGAATTTATTTTTCACTTTTTGGTTATCCCAAAAACGAAATATGGATATAAGAGCATTATTCTGAATGGTATCTTTTCCCGTTTATCAATGCCGTGTGTATTTTGGATTAGACGTTGCTAAAGCGATGAATATCGTCGCGGGTGGCTATTTCGAACATCGTCTGCTCTCTTCTTCTCAACTCAGCCTTTATCACCAAAAAGTGATGATGAAAGGCGCTAGCCTAGAAACCAGTAACTACAGTTTTCCCGTTATTGTTCGAGGCAGAATGCCGTTTAATCGACTTTGCATCGGTTTTATGGCCTATGGGAGCGAGGCGGCGAGATATAATACTGTGCCTCTCGCATACGACGAGGTACAGATTTACCCTGAAGGGTGTGAGCTGCTTTATCACACGTCAGGCCCCACACGATGGGTAGTGTACAGCGTTGAGCGTGACGTTCTACAACAGGCCGCTATCGCATATAGTGGAAAGCCGCTGCCGTTATCACAAGATCGCATTGTTTCACTCTATGTAGGAAAGAGTGCACTTGATGAGTTGATAGGGCTGACAGACAAATACTTTACTGCCATTCAGGATCAGGATAGCGGCTCAGAAGCACACACCCGAGAAGCAAGTGCCTTTCATACTCTTAACAATCGGTTGTTCAATCACTATGTGTCTATGCTGTGCCGTCAGGTAGTTTTAAGCGGTGAAGAGAAGAAAAGTGCTATTTCCCAACGACATAACAATCTGATCGGTGATAGTGAACGTCTGGTTATGGCAAGAGAATTTGCCAGTATAAAGCTTATCAATATTGCCGAACGTACTGGGTATAGCCTAAGAGCGCTGGAGCTGATTTTTCGTCACTCAGTCGGGATGCCGCCGGGAAAGTGGTTTCTCAATCTGCGTCTAAACGGAGCGCTTCGCGATCTGCTTAATGCTTCTACTGATGGCTCTGTGTCGAGTATTGCAACAAGGTGGGGATTTCAGCACTTATCGCGTTTTTCTGAACAGTATCGTAAGACATTTGGGGAATATCCCAGCCATACGCTGGCGAGAAATCAACATAGAGATCGGGACGTTCGTGCGATAGATAAGTGAAAGATTCATTCAACGATCTTTTTCTGAGGAGAGCTTTAGTTTTTTCATCGGATCTAATTATTTTTTTAAGGCATTACAGCCTATTTCATTTGTTTTTTTAGACGATGAGACGTTAATAATAATCCAATGCCTAGTTTTTTAGGAACTTTTTCGCTTTTCGGATAACACGATAGCAATAACATGGATTAATTTATGTCAACCGTTTACTCAGTGGTATTTATTTTTAAGGAGTCATCATTATGTTCAAGAAAAGAACGCCCTGTCGGTATTGTCATGATACTCAGTCTGTAAGAAAACACGGAAAAGGGCGGGCAGGTTATCAGCGCTTTTATTGCGTGAACTGTAGTCGGACATTTCAGGTGAAATACGTCTATTCAGCCTATTACAAAGAAGCTGAACCGGCAGTTGCAGAATCCTAAAAACATTTTGAGATATGATTTATCTTAAGAGTACTTTACAGAGTCGAGTTACTGGAAATATTTCTGTCGCTTAACATAATGGCATCTGTTGTAATAAAAGTATGATAACGATAAATCAGAAATACGCCTTCTTGCGTTCTTAGGTGATACTGTATTGAATCTATAACGTGAAGTGGGCTTAAGGTAGCAACCGTTTTAATATTTTCTGACCTGCTAACAGATATCTTTTAATGCACGACCTATTCAGTATCTAAAAGGCTCGGTTTTCCGAGCCTTTGTGTTTTTACATCATCCTCAACGATTGAAACGTACTGCTGATTTTGTCGTCTTAGCGATTCTAATCCCCCATTGGATTTTTCATTCGTTCGGTAGCGCTGAAAGCGGAACAAAAAGAGAGGCGCCACTTTGCCGCAGCGCACTTATGGTGAATAATAGCGCCGCCAACTTTAGGCCGACTTGAACAATCGCATTCGGGAGAACGCTGTGCTTTCATTTCATCAGGTTGCCGAGCTACAGGACCTTCAGCAGGATCTGCCGGCTTTTCAGCAAAGGCTTCAGGAATTACTGACTCGTTTAGATCTTTCTTTAATCAACTATCATGCGGATCATGTCTCAGTTCGCTGTTTCCAGCAGGCTACAGCAGAAAGGTGGCGCAGTGGCTTTATGCAGTGCGCTACGCTGATATCAGAAAAAGAGATTAATGGACGGCCTATCTGCCTGTTTAGCCTGCATGAGCCGCTGCAAGTTGGTGAGTGGGACATTGACTGCGTTGAGTTACCATATCCAGGAAGCAAGCTATATCCACATGAAGGCTGGGAGCATGTGGAGTGGGTGGTACCCTGCGCCAACGAGGATGATTTTCATCAAACGGCTCTTGGGCTATTTTCTGATGAAGTGCTGCTGATGCCTCAACTGAAGCTTAAATTCAACAATCCGGCGGGGGAGGGAGAAAGGCTGCCGAATCCGACGCTGGCAGTCACAGACAATGGCGTGACGATAAAACTGCATCCTTACAGTATTCGAGACGTAGTTGATTCAGAAAAAGACGACGCCGTTAAGTGACAAAACCACCCAACGGCGTAAGAGTCTACTAGGCTTCTATCGGCAGCGCAGCGACGGCTTTCTCCATACGCTCAAGCGCTTCAAGCAGCAGCTCCCGACGGCAGCCGAAATTCAGGCGGATAAAGTGAGGATTGCCGAAATCACTTCCCGGAGAAAGGCCAACGCCGGCTTCTTCAAAGAAGGCGTGCGGGTTGCTGACCGGCAGCCCGGATGCGTCAATCCAGGCCAGATAGGTCGCCTCAATCGGCATCAGCTTCAGGCCGGGAATAGCGTTAATCCTTTCCAGCAGCAGATCGCGGTTAGCGCGCAGATAAACCAGCTGTTCTGCCAACCATTCACTTCCTCCCTGATAGGCCGCTGTGGCCGCCACATAGGCTAAGATATCGACGCTTGGCACAATACCCGTGCGCGCTTCAATAAAGCGGTTACGCAGCACGGCGTTAGGGATCACCGCAATAGAGGCCCCCAGACCGGCAATGTTAAAGGTTTTGGACGGAGCCATTAGCGTAATGGAGCGCTGTGCAGCATCTTCACTTAAGGTGCAGAAGGGAATATGTTCTAGTCCTTCTTCCAGCAGAAGGTCGCAGTGGATTTCGTCTGAGCAGACTATCAGGTTGTGGCGCTGTGCGAAATCAAGCTGAGCCAACAGCTCGGGGCGACGATAGACAGTGCCGCCGGGATTTTGTGGGTTACAGAGCATCAATAGCTTTTCGCTACCGGTCAACTGTGGCTCTGCGGCATCAAGATCTAGCACCCAGCGCTTGCCTTGAAGCTTCACCGGGGCGGAAATTTGCTGACGATTAGCCAAACGAGCGGATTTCATAAACGGCGGATAAATAGGATGCGGTGCGATGGTTGCCTGTTCCGGTGTGGTGAGTGCGCGAACGCAAAGGTTTAATCCGCTAACCAGCCCCGGCAGAAATACCAGCCACTCAGGCTTTACGTCCCAGTTATAGAGGGACTTCATCCGAGAGATGAAAACCTCTATCAGTTCGGGGGACGGATAGCCATAGCCAAACACGCCGTGAGCAACTCGGCGCTGTAGAGCATCAATAACGGCATCGGGCGATTTGAAATCGCTATCTGCGACCCATAGCGGAATAATCTCCTTATTTTCATATTTGTGCCACTTATCACTATCTGTGTGACGCCTCTCCACATATAAATCAAAATTCGATGCCATACTTAAATCCTTAATCCACCGTTATTGCAGTTTGTCTTCAGTAGACTACGTCAGATGCGTCGACTTGCTCAAGCGGTGTTTTGATTTTCGGTGATTAGGAGGGGGTGATGCCAAAGCTGGAAGTGTGTTGCTACAGCGCTGACTGTGCGGCGGTAGCGGAGCGAGCAGGCGCGGATCGCATAGAGCTGTGCGCCAGTAAAACCGAAGGTGGAATAACGCCGAGTATCGGTGTGCTGGAGTGGGTTGCACAGAATATCGCGATCCCAGTACATCCGATTGTGCGCCCCAGAGGCGGTGACTTCTGCTATTCAAACAGCGAATTCAGTATTATGAAAAGCGATATCGCGCGCATTCGCGAGCTTGGTTTTTCTGGCATCGCTATCGGCATGTTGACGGAAGACGGCGCTATCGACAGGGAGAGAATGCAGCAGATCCTGTCATTGACGCAGGGAATGTCGGTAACGTTTCACCGAGCCTTTGATATGTGCGTCAATCCTCTTCTGGCGTTAGCACAGTTAACGGACATGGGCGTCGACCGCATTTTGACCTCGGGTCAGCAGCAAACGGCTGAGGTTGGCTTGCCGCTTATCTGCCGCCTTATTCAGCAGAGCCAGAAGCCGGTTATCGTTCCCGGCGGCGGCGTGCGGCTTACTAATATTCACAAGTTTATCGGAGCGGGCGCACGGGAAGTGCATACCTCTGCGGGACTGGTGGTCGCTTCCCCCATGCGCTATCGCAAAGCGGGTGTAAATATTGGATTGGGCGGGGAAGGCGACGAGTTTGAACGCTTTCAGGTTGACGGCGATATGGTGGCGGCGATGAAGGCAATGTTTGCCCCTGAGATAGTTCGCTCTCCGCTGTATGGCGTTAGAGTATAACGTTGCGATAAAAAGAGCGGTCTTTATGTAAAGAGCCGGAACAGTGCGTTCCGGCTTTTTAATGTCTAATAGGCTATAGGGTTAATCTATTTGAAAAAACTGCCGCACAGCTAATGTGGTGCTTTCTACCATCCCTCGCTTAAGATGCCCTACGTATTGTAATGGGACGTTAGGCGTGAAAAAGGCCACATCGCCTTCACGCATGTGCAGAAGGTCAACCGGGCTAATCCAAACGGGGGCAGACTCGGTTATCGGCAATCCGGCACGGTTGTATGCTTCAATAACAAACTGAGAGCAGAAGTAGTTACCTTTGGCGTCATCGTCATTGCCTAGCTGAATTTTAGCCATCATGGAGATACAGTCGTTGCGAAACTCTGCGGAAAAAGGGTTCAAACTGCACAGCTGTCGAGTCATCATAAACGGCGCCATCAGCGCAACACCGTTATAGTTGTAGTGTTTCCCCAACTTTTCTTCCGAGAAGCTTTGAATCAGAAGCGCCTGTTCTTCTGTCAACCCAGGGACGCGCATAACGACGATCTTTGAATTGTGATTGAGCGCCTGTTCCAGCGTAACGATTTGAACGCCGCTGCCGCCGACGGCTTCAACCACTTTGTCATTACCAAGGTAAATAGCCGCGTGGCTGACGGTAGAACCACTAAACAGGCGAATACCGAGAGACGTAGGCCCGTAGGGGGATGTCAGCAGAATATCACCCGCTTTCATGTGTGACGCTGGAATAACCCGGCTACCGCCTTCAGGGTAGGAGTGAATACGCTGGAGCTGAATGTCTACGGGGAGGCTATTTCCCTGAGCGGAGACATCTTCCTGCGGGTTTGAAACCTGTACCGTACAGCCGCTGACAAAGAGCAGGGCTGCACCAACAAACAGAGTCTTGATCATTCCCTTGTCCTTTTGGATTAAGGCCTTTTAGCAATAAGAACGGCTCTGACGGGGGCTGGGTAGCCTTCGCAGGTTTTGGTTTCGTCACGAGGATCTAAAAAGTCAGCCAGTGATTCACTGGTCATCCACTCGGTTCGGCGCTGTTCATCTACGGTCGTTGGACATATGTCTACCACGCGAACGTCGACAAAACCACACTTTTCTAGCCAGCGAACTAACGCTTCCGTAGAGGGAATGAAGTAGACGTTTCTCATTTGAGCGTAGCGCTCGCCCGGCAACAGAACCGTTTGTGCATCGCCGTGAACAACCAGCGTTTCCAGCACCAGTTCGCCGCCGCTGACCAGCTGGCTTTTAAGCTGGTAAAGGTGGTCAAGGGGAGAGCGGCGGTGATACAGCACGCCCATGGAGAACACCGTATCAAACGCACCTAGCGCGGGAAGCTGCTCAATGCCTAGCGGCAGAAGGTGCGCGCGCTGGTCGCCGCCGAGCAGTTTGCGCACCGCTTCGAACTGACATAAAAACAGCTGGGTAGGATCAATTCCAACGGCCAGATGTGCACCAGCGCCGACCATGCGCCACATGTGGTAGCCACTGCCGCAGCCGACGTCTAGAACGGTTCGGCCTACCAGTGAGGAAAGGTGAGGCGCAACTCGCTGCCATTTCCAGTCTGAACGCCATTCTGTATCGATATGAATGCCGTAGAGGTGAAACGGCCCCTTGCGCCAGGGCATCAGAGCGCGAAGGTGAGTGGTGATACCCTGTATTTGGCCTTCGCTGAGTGCTCCTGAAGCCGCTTGTGCGGTGACGCTGTGCAGTAAATCCAGTCGCTCCGGAGAGACCTGCGGCATATATTCAACGGCGTTAATCCACTGCTTGAACTGACCGTGTAGGGATTCTTTTTGCCACGAGGCTAGCTGAGACGGCAGGGTTTCTAGCCAGTGGCTTAAGGGACTTTTGGCAATCAGCCGATAGAAGTCACCGAAGTCAATCATGTGCAGCCTCGTCTTTGACGGCGATAAGAGAACCGAAGTTAAAGCACTGGAACCAGGTCTCTGCATGGGAAAAACCGGCGCGGTGCAGTCGAGCCTTGTGGGCTTCTACACTGTCAGTCAGCATGACGTTTTCCAGCATGCTGCGTTTCTGGCTGATTTCCAGCTCGCTGTAGCCGTTGGCGCGCTTAAAGTCGTGGTGCATATCAAACAGCAGCTCGCCGATAGGGCGGTCTTCAAAAGAGAATTTTTCTGATAGCACCAATACTCCGCCGGGCAAGAGCCCTTGATAAACGCGGTTAAGCAGCGTTTGTCGATCGTCAGGCTCCAGAAACTGGAGCGTAAAGTTGAGGACAACCATCGACGCATTTTCAATGGCGACGTCGCGAATGTCGGCTTCAATGACGTCTACCGGTGTTGTAGCGCGAAAGGCGTCAATGTGGCGGCGGCAGCGCTCGACCATCGCTGGGGAGTTGTCTACAGCCACAATGCGGCAATTCTCCACGCGGACGCCGCGGCGCATAGAAAGCGTAGCGGCGCCGAGAGAGCATCCAAGATCGTACAGGGTGCTGTCAGCGCGAGCGAAGCGCTCCGTTAGCATGCCTATCATAGAGATAATATTGGAGTAGCCGGGCACGGAGCGCTGAATCATATCGGGAAAAACTTCGGCGACTCGCTCGTCAAAGGTCCAGTCGCCCAGTTTGTCTATAGGGGCGGAAAAGAGTGTATCTCTGTTTGGCATATCGGTGATGGCGTTGATAGAAAGTAATCAGGGGCGATAGTTTATCAGAGCGAGGGGCTAATGTCTGTAAAGCGCGAGCGTTGGGCACAGGCGCTGAAATGAAAAAAACAAACACGGTTTGTTTTTAACAGAAAGCTATTAATAACGTTATTAATAGAGGATAAAAAGCTGCTCCCAGGGCAGGTAGTACAGGTTGGCGAGCGCCATGATAGTCATTGATATATAGGTAGCGCTCATTCCGGAACGACGCCAGCGCCAGTCGTGATGGTGTAGGCCGTAATAGTGCGCAGCGCGACCAAGCATCAGAATAATACCGCTGACGTGCACCAGCCAAACGTTAGCGCCATTCATCTCCATGATGACCATCATGATCAGCGCGATCGGCAGATTTTCGACGGCGTTGCCGTGCAGGCGAATAGCGGTTTGCAATTCATAAAATCCGCCGTCGCCAAAGGGAACGCGGTACTGAGTACGCAGCTTGACGACATTCAGAGACAGCTTGAACAAGAGGAGTGCACTCAGTACTGCATACAGTGCGCTAACCATCTGTTTACCTCACTAAACGCTATTTTTACAATAGAATCATAACCCTCAATAGGGAATTTTTCCGCTATAAAACGAAGATAGTGAGTTATTTTTTGTTTTATAAAACAAAAAACATAATGCTTGCCAGTCTGTAACGCTTTGCTTTATCGTTTTTTCTCGATGATAAAATGCGAATTAAGCAGTGAAACACCTTGTTTTCTCAAAAGGTGGCGTTTTTTTGTTCATTTAATCACGAAATGCAACGCATCTTGCGTCAACGCGGCGATGTACTCTTATCTGCGGTCATTATTTCTATTATAATAACGGGCTTTTGGGTAAGATTTAGGCTGGATTTTGAACAGTTCGCCTAGACAGATCGTCAATAATCTGCGTTCAAAACGATAATTATGCCGATTTATGAATATGAATGTGGCGTCTGCCGCCATCGCATGGATAAACTACAGAAGTTTTCCGATGCGCCGCTGGTAGAGTGCCCACAGTGCGGTGAAGCCGCATTAAAAAAACTGATTTCCCCCGGAGGCTTTCAGCTAAAAGGTTCCGGCTGGTATGCGAGTGATGCTCCGCAACGCCGTAAGAATAGTCCATCAGATACCCGTTGTGCCGAAGTTTGCCGAGCCAACTGCCCGGCGGCCGGTTCGGCTGAATAAAAGGATAGCGTTATGCGTACTCACTATTGTGGTCAGCTCAACACGTCTCACGTTGGGCAGGAAGTTACTCTGTGCGGTTGGGTTAACCGTCGTCGCGACTTGGGCGGTTTGATATTTATCGATATGCGCGACCGTGACGGTATCGTGCAGGTGTTCTTCGATCCGGACTGCAAGGCGGCGTTTGAGCAGGCGTCTGAACTGCGCAACGAATACTGCATTCAAATTACCGGTACTGTGCGTGCCCGTCCGGATAGCCAAGTAAATAAAGATATGGCCACCGGCGGTGTCGAAATTTTTGCGCAAACGCTGAATATCATTAACCGCTCAGAGCCGCTTCCCCTTGACGCTAATCAGAACAACAGTGAAGAACAGCGTCTGAAGTACCGCTATCTGGATTTGCGCCGTCCTGAAATGGCTGCTCGTTTGAAAATGCGCGCCCGCATGACGGCTTTTGTGCGTCGCTATATGGACAGCAACGGCTTCCTAGATATCGAAACGCCAATGCTGACCAAAGCTACTCCGGAAGGAGCGCGAGACTATCTGGTTCCTAGCCGCGTTCATAAGGGCAAGTTCTATGCGCTGCCACAGTCACCTCAGCTGTTTAAACAGCTTTTGATGATGTCTGGCTTCGACCGCTACTATCAAATCGTTAAATGCTTCCGCGATGAAGACCTTCGTGCCGATCGCCAGCCTGAATTCACTCAGATTGACGTAGAAACCTCTTTCATGACTGCCGATCAGGTACGTGCCGTTATGGAGAAAATGGTGCGTGAAATGTGGCTGGAGATAAAGGGCATTGAGCTGGGCGATTTCCCAGTGATGACCTTTGCTGAAGCCATGCGTCGCTACGGTTCCGACAAGCCCGATCTGCGTAACCCCATTGAACTGGTAGATGTCGCCGATTTGGTTAAAGACGTTGACTTTAAGGTATTCTCCGGCCCGGCAAACGACCCTAAAGGGCGCGTGATTGCTATGGCAGTACCCGGTGGAGCAGAGCTGACCCGCAAGCAAATCGATGAGTACACTCAGTTTGTGTCTATCTACGGCGCGAAAGGGCTGGCGTGGGCGAAAATTAATGACGTTCAGGCTGGAATTGAAGGCGTACAGAGCCCTATCGCCAAGTTCCTGACACCGGAAATAGTGAGCGCCATGCTGGAGCGTACCGGCGCTAAGAATGGCGATATTCTGCTGTTTGGTGCGGACAGTAAAAAGATTGCCACCGACGCAATGGGCGCACTGCGCCTGAAAGTGGGACGTGACTTAGGCATTACAAAAGAACAAACCTGGGCGCCGCTGTGGGTGATTGACTTCCCCATGTTTGAAGACGACGGTGAGGGCGGCTTGACAGCGATGCACCATCCGTTCACATCAGCGAAAGACTTTACGCCAGAGCAGCTTAAGAGCGATCCAGAGTCTGCCGTAGCTAACGCTTACGACATGGTGCTTAACGGCTATGAAGTGGGTGGTGGTTCCGTACGTATTCACAACTCGACAATGCAGCAGGTAGTGTTTGGCATTCTGGGCATCAATGAGCAGGAGCAGCGCGAGAAGTTTGGCTTCCTGCTTGACGCACTGAAGTTCGGTACGCCTCCTCACGCGGGCATTGCATTTGGATTAGACCGCCTGGTAATGCTGATGACCGGAACAGAGAACATTCGCGACGTTATCGCTTTCCCGAAAACGACTGCGGCGGCTTGTCCGCTAACGGATGCGCCGAGCTTTGCTAACCCTGCTGCGCTGCAGGAGCTGGCTATCAGCGTGATCCCTCAGCAGGACAAGTAGTGTGAGAGTCTATAAGCGCCCGGAATCTGTGCTTGTTGTTATCTACTGCAACAATACGGGGCGGGTGATTATGTTACAACGTCACGACGATCCTGACTTTTGGCAGTCGGTTACCGGAAGCCTAGAAGACGGGGAATCCGTGGAACAAACGGCGCGTCGTGAGGTCAAGGAAGAGACCGGTATTGATATCGATGCGGAACGACTGACGCTGCACAACTGTCAGCGTAGCGTGACGTTTGAGATTTTTACCCAATTTCGCCATCGCTATACGCCGGGAACGACGCAAAATCTGGAGCACTGGTTCTGTTTGGCGCTGCCGACAGAGCGTCAGATAGTGCTGTCAGAGCATGATGCTTACCGATGGGTGGACGCGCGGCTGGCGGCTTCAATGACTAAGTCATGGAGCAACCGGCAGGCGATTGAGGAATTTTGTTGTTGATTAAGTGATGAAGCCACAGAGCTTTCTATTGGAGATTTTTTATGGCAGGTCATAGTAAATGGGCCAACACGAAGCACCGTAAAGCAGCACAGGATGCCAAGCGCGGTAAAATTTTTACTAAAATCATTCGCGAATTAGTAACCGCTGCCAAGCTTGGCGGCGGCGATCCTGGCTCTAACCCGCGCCTACGCGCGGCTATTGATAAAGCGCTGTCCAATAACATGACGCGCGATACGCTTAACCGCGCTATTGCCCGCGGCGTTGGCGGTGACGATGATGATAATATGGAAACCATCATCTATGAAGGCTACGGCCCGGGCGGCACTGCTGTGATGGTTGAGTGTCTGAGTGACAACCGCAACCGTACCGTCTCTGAGGTTCGCCATGCTTTTACGAAAACCGGCGGCAATCTGGGGACTGATGGCTCCGTTTCTTATCTTTTTACCAAAAAGGGTGTCATTTCCTATCCGAGCGGCACCAGTGAAGACACTGTTATGGATGCAGCGTTGGAAGCCGGTGCAGATGATGTTGTGACCTATGAAGACGGCGCTATCGACGTATTTACCACACCGGAAAGCTTTGGCGACGTTAAGGACGCTCTGGATGCTGCCGGCCTGGTTGCCGAAGCGGCAGAAGTGTCTATGATTCCGTCTACCAAAGCCGAACTGGATGCTGAAACTGCGCCTAAGCTGCTGCGCCTTATCGACATGCTGGAAGACTCTGACGACGTTCAAGAGGTTTACCACAACGGTGAAATCTCTGACGAGGTGGCGGCAACGCTGTAATGGCCATTATTCTTGGCATTGACCCGGGCTCGCGGATCACAGGCTATGGCGTGATCCGCCAGCAGGGGCGAATCCTGACCTATCTCGGCAGCGGATGCATTCGCACCTCTGTCGACGATCTTCCCACTCGCCTTAAGCTGGTTTATGCCGGCGTAAGCGAGATAATCACCCAGTTTCAGCCAGACTATTTTGCCATCGAGCGCGTATTTATGGCGCGCAACGCTGACTCAGCCCTTAAGCTGGGGCAGGCTCGCGGCGCGGCTATTGTTGCGGCAGTTAATGTTGATTTGCCGGTATTTGAGTATGCGGCAAGGCAGGTGAAACAAACCGTGGTTGGTACGGGCGCTGCTGAAAAGTCGCAGGTGCAGCACATGGTTAAAACGCTGCTTAAGCTGCCCGCTAACCCACAGGCTGATGCCGCCGATGCCCTAGCGATCGCCATTACCCACTGTCACCTGTTTCAAAATACCTTGCGTATGGGCAACGGCCGATTAACGCTGGCACGTGGTCGCGTAGCCGAGTAGTTTTTCAACCAAGCGCGCTGCTAGCGTCACTATTTTGGGCAAGGGCATGCAGATAAATATAAACAAAACGTCAAACTGAGATATTTATCTGGATATTTATCCAGCTTTTGTTTGTAATAGGCAAATAACAGTGTGCGCTACACGCTATGAATTGGATATTCTCAACAAGGCAGCGCGCTATTTTCCCTGACGGGCTAATAAGGAGTTCAGATCGTGATTGGTCGTTTACGCGGTATTATTCTGGAAAAACAGCCGCCGGAAGTGCTGATTGAAGTTAACGGCGTTGGCTATGAAGTTTTTATGCCGATGAGCTGCTTTTACGAGCTGCCGGATCGCGGTCAGGAAGCAACGATTTTTACTCAGTTTATCGTGCGTGAGGACGCTCAGCTACTGTACGGTTTTAACGATAAACAGGAAAGAGCGCTGTTCCGTGAGCTGATTAAAGTCAACGGCGTAGGCCCTAAGCTGGCTTTGGCGATCCTGTCCGGCATGTCGGCTCAGCAGTTTGTGCAGGCCGTTGAGCAGGAGCAGGTTAGCATTCTGGTGAAATTGCCGGGTGTGGGGAAGAAAACGGCTGAACGGCTGGTTGTCGAAATGAAAGACCGCTTTAAAGGGCTTAATGGCGATCTGTTTAGCGGCAGCACACTACCGCCAACCGTGACGGCAAAAAATGCAGACGTCGATGCGGAAGCCGAGGCCGTTTCTGCACTGGTGGCGCTGGGCTATAAGCCACAGGAAGCCAGCCGGCTGGTCAGTAAAGTGGCTAAAGCGGGCAGCGGTTCTGAAACCCTGATCCGCGAGGCGCTGCGTGCTGCGCTGTAGCTGTCATGCCGTAGCTGCCATAATAGCTATACACAGATTTTAGTGACCGACGTTCGTTGAAAGAGATAAAACATGATTGAAGCGGATCGTTTAATATCCCCCGTCGAGCAGTTCTCTGAAGAGGACTCTATCGATCGCGCCATGCGCCCCAAGCTGCTCAGCGAGTACGTAGGTCAGCCTCACGTGTGCGAACAGATGGAGATTTTCATTAAGGCTGCCAAGCTGCGCGGCGATGCGCTTGACCACTTGCTGATCTTTGGGCCGCCGGGACTGGGAAAAACGACGTTGGCCAATATTGTTGCCAACGAAATGGGCGTCAATCTGAGAACCACGTCGGGACCTGTGTTGGAAAAGGCCGGGGATCTGGCGGCTATGCTGACGAACCTAGAACCCCACGACGTTCTGTTTATCGATGAAATTCACCGCCTGTCCCCAGTGGTGGAAGAGATTCTCTATCCGGCGATGGAAGACTACCAGCTGGATATTATGATCGGTGAGGGCCCCGCTGCTCGCTCAATCAAGATAGACCTTCCCCCCTTTACGCTTATTGGTGCGACAACTCGCGCCGGTTCACTGACTTCTCCACTGCGCGATCGCTTCGGTATTGTGCAGCGCCTGGAGTTTTATCAGGTGAAGGACTTGGCTTCTATTGTGTCACGCAGCGCACAGTGCCTAGCGCTGGACCTGTCGCCGGAAGGGGCAAACCATATTGCCCGCCGCGCTCGCGGTACACCGCGTATCGCCAATAGGCTGCTGCGCCGCGTTCGTGACTTTGCAGAAGTGCGCGCTGACGGGCTGCTGAACGCAGAAGTTGCGACCCGCGCGTTAGACATGCTGGACGTTGACGCCGAAGGGTTCGACTTTATGGACCGCAAGCTGCTGCTGGCAATTATCGATAAGTTTATGGGCGGCCCGGTCGGGCTGGACAACCTCGCGGCAGCCATTGGCGAAGAGCGGGAGACTATCGAAGACGTTATCGAACCTTATCTGATCCAGCAGGGCTTTATTCAGCGCACGCCGAGGGGAAGAATGGCGACACAGCACGCCTATCGTCACTTTGGCATCAGCCGGGAAGAGTAGACGTAGAAGTACTGTAAGAAGAGTAAAAACGAGAAACGGCGCCAAAAGGCGCCGTTGTTGTGTCGTTTACCCGCTCTTAAGAGTTGGTAAATAGCCCCAGATGCTCTTTGGCGTAGGCTTCAAAGTCAGTGCAGCCGCCGATGTGCTTCTGGTCGATAAAGATTTGCGGAACGGTTTCTACCGGTTTACCGACGGTTTTTTCCAGATCGGCCTTAGTGATGCCTTCGGCGTGAATATCAACGTAGTTATAGCTGAAGTCGTCGCGCTCTTGGCTCAGTTTTTCAGCCAGCTCTTTTGCACGAACACAGTAAGGGCAGCCGGGACGTCCGAAAATGACTACAAACATGGAATCTCCTTAGCGATGGGCAGGATTGCCGTTAGCCGTATGATAAAGAAAAATTTCCGTTACTATGCCCGCAATCAGCGATAAAAAAAAGCAGGATTTGCCTGTTGGTTTAATAAATAGAGCCTATCCGCAACGGCTAAAGGGAAGAGAATCTTTATTCTTCAACAGACAAGATGAGAAGCGCTAGGCGATCAAAAAAGCGATTTTCTCCGTGCAAATATTTTGTCCGGCTAGCGAACTCCGCGAGCGATTTTTATCACATCGACACGAAAGGGCGACTAATATAGACGCCAGTATCTGATTTAAGGAAAGGGCAGCAATGCGCTATGGCGATATAGAGAGCTACTGCCTGACATAGAAAAGAGGAAATGCTATGACCCCAACTATCGATCTCTTATGCGCCCACCGCTCTATCCGCGCCTTTACGAAACAGCCGATCAGTGAAGAGCAGAGAGGCGCTATTCTTCGCGCCGCTCAAAGCGCATCAAGCTCTAGCTTTTTACAGTGTTCATCCGTTATTCGGGTGACCGATCCTCTGTTGCGCCAAAAGCTGGTTGCGTGCAGTGGAGGCCAGGCCTATGTTGCTCAGGCCGCTGAGTTTTGGGTGTTCTGTGCGGACTTTCACCGCAATCAGGAAGTGTATCCTCAGGCGCAGCTTGGCTATGCAGAACAGCTGCTGCTCGGCAGTATCGATACCGCCATTATGGCGCAAAATGCCCTCGTTGCGGCAGAGTCCCTTGGTTTAGGCGGTGTGTATATTGGTGGGCTGCGCAACCACATTGCTGACGTAACGACGATTCTGGCGCTGCCTGAGCAGGTGATCCCGCTGTTTGGTCTGTGTTTAGGATATGCTGCGCAGAATCCGGAACGTAAACCCAGGCTGCCTTTAGAAATCACCGTTCATGAAAATGCCTACCACCTGTTAGATAAACAGGCACTGGCAACCTACGACAGGGAAATGGCGGACTATTACGCCTTGCGCAACGACAACAAAAAGCAGGCGAACTGGAGTGGGCAGATTGCAGCAACGCTGAGCAAAGAGAGCCGCCCGTTTATGCTTGACTACCTGCATAAACAGGGCTGGATTAAGCGCTAAATCTGGACAAACTGGTTATTGGCTGCTTGATAGTAATATCCCGCTTCCTGCAGCTTTTGGCTTAGCGCGTCAGCATCAATGTCATAGCTAAGGGCCAGTTCATTGAGAGAGTCGAACTGGTCTCTGAGTTTCATATTGACGATGCTCAGCAACATATTGGGATCCATCGTTGAGAAACGGCTTAGCGGCATGTATTTCTCCTGCCTCTTGCAAGAATTGCTAATAACTTTCCGCAATGCGCCAGAAATAGGGTAATATGCTCAGCGCATTTGCACGATCTGTTGATTCTATCGAGGAAATACCATAATGGCTAAGCTTTGTGTCCCTGATTTAGCGGTAATGCGCGATTGGCTAGGACAACTGGGTATCTCTTTCTTTGAATGCGACGCCTGCCAGGCGCTGCATTTGCCGCACTTGCAAAATATCAGCGGGATTTTTGACGCTAAAGTCGACCTGCTCGACAGTGTGATCCTGTTTTCTGCCGTTGCAGAAATTCGCCCGGTAGCGCTGATCCCTCTGGTGGCTGACCTTAGCCAAATCAACGCCTCGTCGTTAACCACTAAGGTGTTTGTTGACGTACAGGATGATAATCTGCCCAAGATAGTCATCTGTCAGTCACTAAGCGTTGGTGCAGGGATCTCCATTGAACAATTTCAGCTTTTACTGCAAGAAGCCGAAGAGCAGACCTCGCAAATCATTTTTGAAGCGCGAGCCAATGAGCTGCTAACCGGCACGGAAGGCGAGCGCGAGGTTGAAGAGGACATTCAAACCGTTCATACCATCACGCATACGCTGCACTAAGCGTAGGCGCTTTTCCAAGGATCCCCACTGTACATGACCGCGACAGAACCGACGCTCTGTGAGCTTTACGACGCAGGACGGTGTCGATCGTGTCAGTGGCTCGATCGCTCCTATGAGCAGCAATTACAGGATAAACGTCACGAGCTGGATCGGCTGCTGGAAGGGCTACCGGTGGGCAATTCGCTGCCTACTGTTGTTAGTAAAACGTTGGGTTTTAGAAACAAAGCCAAGATGGTTGTCAGCGGCAGCGTGGAACGGCCTATTTTGGGGCTGCCGGTAAAGGATGGGGAAGCTGTCGACCTTTGTGGCTGTCCGCTTTATCCGTCATCGTTTAGCCCGCTGTTTTCACACCTTAAGCGCTTTATCGCTACGGCGGGGCTGGTTCCCTATAACGTGGCGCGCCGCCGAGGCGAGCTGAAGTTTATTCTTCTCACCCAAAGCCAGTTTGACGGAAGCATTATGCTGCGCTTTGTCCTTCGCTCTGAGGATAAGCTGGCCCAGCTGCGTCGGGCTTTGCCCGATCTTCTGGTAGCGTTGCCGCAGCTTCGCGTCGTGTCTGCCAATATTCAGCCCGTGCATATGGCCATTCTTGAAGGGGAAAAAGAGATCCCACTGACTGAAAGCCAAACGCTGGAAGAGCGGTTTAATGGGATCCCGCTGTTTATTCGTCCGCAAAGCTTTTTCCAGACCAATCCTGATATTGGTGAAGCGCTGTATGCCGAAGCGCAGCGATGGGTAGGGGAACTTGATGTTCACAGCATGTGGGATCTGTTCTGCGGCGTAGGCGGTTTTGGTCTTCACTGTGCGTCGGTACCGGGAAAGACGATAGCGCTGACGGGCATAGAAATCAGCGCTCAGGCGATTGAGTGCGCACAGCTTTCAGCCAAAGCAATCGGATTAAGGGATATACGCTTTGACGCGCTGGACTCTACATCGTTTGCAGAAAGTAACCTCAAGGTGCCCGATCTGGTGCTGGTTAATCCGCCCAGAAGAGGAATTGGCAAACCCCTTTGTGACTATCTCAGCGAAGCTGCTCCGCGCTATATTATGTATTCCAGCTGTAACGCAGTGACCATGGCTCAGGATATCCGCTGGCTGACTGATTATCGCATAGTCAAGACGCGGCTGTTTGATATGTTCCCACACACCGCTCACTATGAAACGCTGACATTGCTACAGCGGCAGCTCTAAGATTTTCTCCTGATAGCTCTCTTTATAGGGAATGCCTTCCAGCGCCAGCAGCGCTTTTTTTACGTCTAACCCGCCAGCGTAGCCGGTTAACGAACCGTCTTTGCCCAACACGCGGTGGCAGGGCAGAATGATAGCGATAGGGTTAGCGCCAACCGCACCGCCGACGGCCTGTGCTCCTCTAGGGCGGCCTACTGCGGTGGCGATCGTGCCGTAGTTGACGACGTCAGCATAGCCGATATCCCTTAGCTGTTGCCAAACGGCCTGTTGAAATTCTGAACCTTCCGGCTCACAGGGGATCGTATTGAAGTCCACAGCGTTACCTGCGAAGTATTCCGTCAATATATGCATCACCGAAGCGATAATCGGGTGGGTTACGCTTTCAATCCAGTCGGCATCCGGCGCGCGACGTTCAACCTCATTCGGCAGCCAGAGCTGCTTTAGGGCGATGTCATCGGCGACAATGCGCAGTTTACCTACGGGAGACGCGTAGAGGGCATGGTACATGACGGAGATCCTTGTCAAAAAGGCGAGGTGACTATCCTATCACTGCCGCTCAGAAAACAGAAACGGCCTCAAGATGAGGCCGTTTTGTCTGTCGTATGGGTTCAGTTAGGGAACCATTTATCGTTAATTTGCTTATAGACACCGTTGGCTTTCAGGGCGTCCAGCGCACCGTTGATTTTTTCCATTAGCGCAGCGTTGTCCTGACGAACGGCTATGCCTAATCCAGAGCCAAAGTAGGCCGGATCGGCGATATGCTCACCCAGCGTTTCAAGGTCAGGGTTGGTTTTTAACCACTCGTTGACCGCCGCTGTGTCACCGAATACGGCATCTAAACGGCCGTTCTTCAGGTCGATAACCGCCGTTTGGTAGCTGTCATAGGGAACAGTATTCACTTCTGGGTGCTTTTCATTCATATATTTTTGATGAGTAGAGCCGTTTTCCATGCCCACTTTCTTCCCCTTCATTTGATCTGGGGAAGTGACGGTGCCTTTACGCACAATAAGCACAGCCGAGTTAGCGTAGTAAGGCTGGCTAAACAATACCTGCTTGCTGCGCTCAGCGGTAATATCCATGCCGGAAATCACGGCGTCATAACGACGGAATTTCAATGCGGGGATCAGGCTATCAAACGGGTGGTTTGAATAGGTACATTCGGCCTTCATTTCCTGACAGAGCGCTTTAGCAAGGTCGATGTCAAAGCCAGCGATCTGGTTATCCTTATCGATATACTCAAAAGGAGGATAGGTGGCGGACGATGCAAAGCGGATAGTCTCAGCAGCCTGTGCGGACAGTGCGACGCTAGCGAATAACAGGGTGGCTAAAACTTTTTTCATGACGAAGGCTCCAGATAGATATAGATATTTTGACTAAAAAATCGAATAAAATGAATATATAGTCAAATGTCATCGAGAAGCAAGTAAAATTTCTTTTGTCGTGAAAAGAAATAGCCACTAGCGTATCGGCTTAAACAGATACATAAAAAACGCCCGGTGCGATAAAGGCTACCGGGCGTTAGTTTACATCTGAGAACACATGTAGTGGGGGGAACGTTAGCGAACGACACTTCCCCAAAGATCGTACTCATCGGCGTTTTCAATCAACACCATCACAACGTCGCCGGGCTTTACGCCGCGCTCTTCGTTAAGATAAACCACACCGTCAATTTCAGGAGCGTCGGCCATGCTTCTGCCGATAGCGCCTTCTTCATCCACTTCGTCAATAATAACGGGAAGTGTCTGACCCACTTTTTCCTGTAGGCGTTCGGTGGAAATGCGCTGCTGTAACTGCATAAAGCGGTGGAAACGCTCTTCCTTCACCTCTTCGGGAACCTGATCGTCCAGCTCGTTGGCGGCAGCCCCTTCAACTGGGCTGTACTTAAAGCAGCCAACCCTGTCGAGACGCGCCTCTTTTAAAAACTCCAGCAGCATCTCAAAGTCTTCTTCTGTTTCACCAGGGAAGCCGACGATAAACGTTGAGCGCAGCGTGAGCTGTGGGCAAATTTCCCGCCAGCGCTTGATGCGCTCTAGCGTGCGCTCCACGGATCCGGGGCGCTTCATGGCCTTCAGCACTTTAGGACTGGCGTGCTGTAGTGGAATATCCAGATAGGGGAGCACTTTTCCAGCAGCCATCAAAGGAATTACATCGTCAACGTGCGGATAGGGATAAACGTAGTGTAGTCGAACCCAAACGCCCAGTGACGCCAGCTGTTCGCACAGGCTGACCATATCCGTTTTGACCGGTTGCCCGTTCCAGAAGCCAGTGCGGTGTTTAACATCAACGCCGTAGGCAGAAGTGTCTTGAGAGATTACTAGCAGCTCTTTGACACCCGCATCCGCCAGGCGTTTGGCTTCATCCAGCACTGAGCCGATAGGGCGGCTGTCCAGATCGCCACGCATTGAAGGAATAATGCAGAACGTGCAGCGGTGGTTACAGCCTTCGGAAATTTTTAGATAGGCATAGTGTTTCGGCGTAAGCTTGACGCCCTGAGCGGGAACCAAGCTAGTAAACGGGTGGTATTCCGGCTTTGGCGCATAGGTATGAACGTGAGCCAGCACCTGCTCATAGCTGTGGGGGCCGGTTATCTCCAAAACCTTGGGATGCACTTCGCGAATTTGGTTTTCTTTTGCGCCCAGACAGCCGGTAACGATCACTTTACCGTTCTCTGCCAGCGCCTCACCTATGGCTTCTAGTGATTCCTGAACGGCGCCTTCAATAAAGCCGCAGGTGTTAACAATCACCAGATCGGCGCCGTCATAGCGGGGAACGATCTGATATCCGTCGGCGCGAAGCTCCGTCAGAATGCGTTCAGAATCAACGAGGTTTTTGGGGCAGCCGAGGGAAACAAAGCCGATAGTCGGGGCGTTACTCATGAAATCTTTTACTCATTAAGGAAAACTGCGCGGATTTTAGCACAAAGGGATAGCGGAGTTACAGACAAGGGCGTAGGGGGATGAAGACAAAAGCGGCGACCGAAGCCGCCGTTTGAAACCTGATGTTACGCGTTATTTGACAACTGAACCGTCTGGGCGACGGAAGTCTTTCCGCTCCCGCCAACTGGTATATAGGGAAGGGATTGCCGCCTGAAGAACGATCAGCAGCAGCCAGACAAACCAGCCCAGCCCTTTCATTACGGTATAAAACGAAAAGGTGGATGACTCATAGCTCTCAACCTGCTTAACGGAAACAATGTTCTTAAACAGGTTGAGCATGTTGAAACGCCAGCCGTAGTAAACAATGCGAGTGACTTGGCCTGCGTCATTGGCGGCCTGGGCCTGAGCCTGAATGTCAGCACTGTTGAACTTGAAGTACCAAGGGAAGCTCCATCCAGTATCTTCGTTGCTGTAAACGACGATCTTCTTGTTTTCATCAATGGTGTAAATGTAGTACACGTCGCGAGTTGGGCCGTCAGCGGGGTTTTCAGCCGAAATAGGGCCGTCGTTATCAACCCGCTTCACTTCTGAACCGGTGATTTTTACGATGTGGCTGGAAGGAAGATAGTAGCTGCAAAGCAGCCCAGTTCCGATGGCAAAACAGACTAGATAGCCAATAAAGATTTTCTTGATTAATGACATAACGTCACGCTTCCCTATGAGGTTTAACGGCACAAGCCGGACGCGGTATTTCTCTATTGTATGATATTGTGAGAAAGCATGCCTAAAGAAAAAGTGTTTTGGGTAAATTACGGGCAATAAAAAGCCCGATAAGCATGAAACGTATTAAGAGCTTATCGGGCCAACCTCAATGAGGGAAGATTGAAAGTAAAGCAGTGGCACTAGTTAAGACGCCGGACAGTTTAAATAGTTCACTATAAATATAGATTTTTGGTACTTTTTTTAAAAAATTTCCTATCAGATTGATTTTTATTAAATTAAAAAATACTTGGCCAAATGATGACAATCAGCGAGCCCGCCAGTGTGAGCAATACGTTGGCAATGGCGTAGGTTCCGGCATAGCCCAGCGCGGGAATATTGCTGCGCGAAGTGTCGCTGATAATCTCCATGGCGGGTGCACAGGTACGCGCTCCCATGATGGCGCCAAACAGCAACGCTCGGTTCATTTTGAGCACATAAGCGCCAAACAGGAAGCAAATCACCACCGGCACCAGACTGACAATAAGCGCAGCGCCCAGCATTTGCCCGCCAACGATGCCAAGGTTGTTGCCAATGCCGCTGCCTGCACTAAGGCCAACGCCTGCCATAAACACCATCAGTCCAAACTCTTTGACCATATTGAGCGCTCCGCGAGGAATATAGCCGAAGGTAGGGTGGTTGGCTCGCATAAAGCCCAGCATAATACCGGAGAACAGCAGCCCAGCAGCGTTGCCGATGCCAAAGGAAAAGTTGCTGAATTGAAAGGTAATTTGCCCAATCATCAGTCCCAGGACAAAGAAAGCACAGAACGCCAGCAGATCGGTCAGCTGGCTGTGAATAGAGATAAACCCGATACGATCAGCGACGCTTTTAACGCGGTGAGCGTCGCCGCTGACGTGCAAAACGTCGCCTTTGTTCAACACAATGTTGTCGTCAATAGGCATCTCTATCTGGCTGCGGATCACGCGGTTTAGGAAGCAGCCGTGGTCAGTCAGGTTAATCTGGCTTAGGCGTTTGCCCACCGCATTGTTGTTTTTCACCACGATTTCTTCAGTGACAATGCGCATGTCGAGAAGGTCGCGCTCAAAGACCTCTTTACCGTTGCGAAAGCTTGGGTCGAGGCGTGCATGGGCGTCAGGGTAGCCGACCAGAGAAATTTCATCATTAAGCTGAAGCACAGCGTCGCCGTCGGGGTTGGCGATAATGCCGTTACGGCGAATTTTTTCAATATAGCAGCCCGTTTGACGGTAGATACCCAATTCCCGAAGGTTCTTTCCGGCAGCCCATGCAACCAGTTCAGGGCCTACGCGATAGGCGCGGATCACCGGCAAATAGACTTTACGCTGACTGTCATGATCCAGACCGCGCTCTCGGGCAATCTGCTGAGCACAGGTTGGCAAATCCTGATGTTGCAGTTTCGGTAAATAGCGAGCGGCGAAAATCAGGCTAACAAGGCCTAGCAGGTAGGTAAGGGCATATCCAAGGCTCAGATGATCTTGCGCCTGGGCCAGCGTTGCCGCGTCGGTGGCGGTATGTCGGAGCGTATCGCCGGCACCTACCAGCACTGGGGTTGACGTCATTGAACCAGCCAGCATACCCGCCGTCAGGCCAATATCCCACTTGAGCAGCTTACCCAGTCCAAGAGCAATAAACAGGGCGCTGGCGACCATGACCAACGCCAGCATAAAGTAGTTTTTACCGTCTCTGAAGAAGATGGCAAAGAAGTTCGGCCCCGCTTCGACGCCGACGCAGAAGATAAACAGCATAAAGCCGAGGTTCAGCGCTTCTGTATTAATGGAAAAGTGGTAGTACCCGAGCAGCAAAGACACTACCAGTACGCCGATAGAGTTTCCGAGCTGAACGCTTCCTAAACGGATTTTTCCCAAACACAGGCCAAGAGCCAGTACGACGAACAGCAGCAATATGTAGTTGCTGTTTAACAGGCCAATAATATCGATATTCACAGTGTTGACTTCAACGTTGTCCGCAGCGGTTAAATAGTGAAATATTTTACAGCATCGCTATAAAAAAGCGTCTTGCTCTGAGTCTTTATCGGGCTGGAGCAAGACGTTTTTCACCGTAGGGGGCTATTTTAGATCTTATTGCGCCACTATTCATCCTGAAATATGCGTTTTGATGAACTCGCAACAATAACAAAAAAAAGAGATGAAATTTGTGTGAGCAGCCTTACAAAAAGTCAACGAATTAGCCTCAGAGTTGCCCTATAAGGGCAACTAGAGCGTGACGCGATACAACAGGTCGGTGAAGTTATTCTCTGGATCCATCTCAAGGGCGAGCGCCGTGAGCATGGGTTTATTGATAATGGCATAGCCGCTTTTTTGCTTTAGCAGCAGGCCATCTCGCGTGAATTGGGCGATAACGTACAGCAGGTGGCGATATGAAACTCCCATATATTCCGCCGCCTGAGTGTGTTTTTCGCGATATTGGTCACTGTGCTGAGTAAGCAAAATAAAGGCCGCCAGTCGATTCACTAAAGGAAACGACTGATTCTGTGTGAGTGAGACAATATTACGGTAGTTCTTGTGGCTCAAGGCGACACAAAGATTGCGCAGAAAAGTTGCATCGTTTAATAGCTGAGGCCGAAACGGCTTCATGGGCAGCGCCAGACACCAGCATTCTTCAATAGACTGAACGGCTCTCGGGGCGTGGTCTTTATTCACTAATTCTATCTCGCCAATAAAACAGGGGGCGCAAAAAAAGTCGATTAGGGAAATCCGGCCATTCGGTAATGTGGCGTAAAGCTTGGCTCGGCCGCGAGCAAGGTAAAACAGATAGGACGGCTGGCTTCCCTCCTTCACGATGTAGTCTCCAGCTGCGATGTAGAACAGCCGAGTATTACGCACAACGTCTACAGAAAACTGGGCTTTATAACCAGAGTCGTTAATCAATTGCTGCTTGAGAACGTCATCTTGGACTTCTTTCATGTTCATTTCCTGATATGAGATTTCTCATATTTAGCATCGGTTTTCTGTTGTTATGCTGCGACCGTCGACCTGATTAAGTTTTCTTTGATAAGACGAAAATAACGTAACAGCTAGCAGAGGAAATAAAAAATGGAAAAGAGAAAGATTATTCTGGATTGCGATCCGGGTCATGATGATGCAATTGCCATCATGTTGGCGGCAAAACACCCGTCTATTGACCTATTAGGGATCACCATTGTTGCTGGAAATCAAACGTTGGATAAAACCTTAGTCAATGGATTAAACGTGTGCCAAACGTTGAATATTGATGTGCCGGTTTATGCCGGGATGCCGCAGCCCATCATGAGACAGCAGATAGTGGCGGATAATATTCACGGTGAATCAGGATTGGATGGCCCAGTATTTGCGCCACTCACTCGTGAAGCGGAAAGTACTCACGCGGTTAAATATATTATTGATACGCTGATGGCAAGCGACGGTGATATTACTCTGGTGCCCGTCGGCCCGCTGACCAATATTGCCGTTGCGATGCGCATGCAGCCCGCCATTTTACCAAAGATTCGTGAAATCGTACTGATGGGAGGAGCCTACGGTACGGGCAACTTTACGCCTTCTGCAGAATTCAATATCTATGCTGACCCTGAAGCGGCTCGCGTTGTCTTTACCTCCGGTGTGCCGCTGGTGATGATGGGATTAGATTTGACCAACCAAACCGTCTGTACTGCTGACGTTATCGCTCGAATGGAAAGGGCGGGCGGCCCCGCCGGTCAGTTATTCAGCGACATCATGAATTTTACCCTCAAAACGCAATACGAAAACTATGGTCTGGCGGGCGGCCCAGTACACGATGCTACCTGCATCGGATACCTCATTCATCCACAGGGCATCACTACGAAGGATATGTACGTTGAAATCGATGTGAACAGCGGCCCGTGCTATGGACGTACCGTGTGCGACGAGCTGGGCGTTCTTGGAAAACCGGCCAATGCGAAAGTGGGCATTACCATTGACACCAAGTGGTTTTGGAACCTCGTGGAAGAGTGCGTGCGGATGTATATCTGATCCTTCACATAGCTGCGCGCTGTCTAGATCATGCGGGAGAGCGAGACGCTGTCGCCGCATGCTTGATGGGCAGAGAGAGGTGCCCTTCATAGGATCAGGCCTGGCATAACGAGATCTTCATTATGGATATAATGAGAAGTGTTCTGGGTATGATGGTGCTATTGACCATCGCTTTCTTGCTGTCAGTGAATAAAAAAAGCATCAGTCTGCGCACTGTTGGCGCCGCGCTGATATTACAAATCGCCATTGGCGGCGTGATGCTCTATTTCCCTCCGGGAAAGTGGCTGGCGGAGCAGGCGGCCTTGGGTGTACATAAGGTGATGACCTACAGCGACGCGGGAAGCGCGTTTCTTTTTGGTTCCCTCGTCGGGCCAAAAATGGAACAGCTGTTTGACGGTGCTGGATTCATTTTTGCCTTTCGCGTATTGCCCGCCATTATTTTTATTACCGCACTGGTGAGCCTGCTTTATTACATTGGCGTCATGGGAGTGCTTATCCGCATTCTCGGTGGGATTTTTCAAAAAGCGCTCAATATTAGCAAAATTGAATCCTTTGTTGCCGTGACGACTATTTTCCTTGGGCAAAACGAAATTCCGGCGATTTTGAAGCCATTTGTCACTCGTTTAAATCGCAATGAGCTGTTTACTGCTATCTGTAGCGGAATGGCGTCCATCGGCGGTTCAACGATGATTGGCTATGCTGCACTGGGCGTACCCATCGACTATCTTTTGGCTGCGTCATTTATGGCGATCCCTGGGGGGATTCTGTTTGCCCGAATGCTGAGCCCGGCGATGGAAGAGAGCCAGGTGACTTTCGATAACCTGTCGTTTACCGAAACGCCGCCGAAAAGCGCTATTGAAGCGGTAGCCAGCGGCGCGACAACCGGGATGAAAATTGCGGTAGGCGTCGCAACGGTCGTTCTGGCCTTTGTTGCTATGATTGCGCTTATTAACGGGATTATCGGTGGCGTTGGCGGCTGGTTTGGTTTTGATGGCGCTACGCTGGAAGGGATTTTTGGCTACCTTCTGGCTCCGCTGGCCTGGCTGATGGGCGTAGACTGGAGCGATGCGTCGTTTGCTGGAAGCCTGATGGGGCAAAAGCTGGCGGTTAACGAATTTGTCGCCTATCTCAGCCTTTCTCCCTATTTGCAGACGGCAGGCGCGCTGGATGGAAAGACTATCGCCATCGTATCGTTTGCACTCTGTGGCTACGCTAACTTCGGCTCGATAGGTGTCGTTGTGGGTGCATTTTCGGCCGTTGCCCCACACCGTACGCCTGAAATTGCCAAACTGGGGCTGAGAGCGCTGGTAGCGGCTACGCTGTCTAACCTAATGAGTGCCACGATAGCCGGCTTCTTTATTGGCTTGGCATAATTTGCCTGATATTAATATGACATAAGAAAACAGGGCGCCAACATATTGACGCCCTGTTTCTTTGTGCTGCGCGATCTTTTATATCTCTTATTTGCTACAGATCCCCACTCTGCTTTTTAATCAGACTGAGTAAGAACAAACAGCAGGAGCACAACACTACCGACGGCCCGGCAGGGGTATCGTAGTTGGCGGAAAGAGCCAACCCCATGCTGACGGCGATAATGCCGATGAGGACAGCGGTTCCCGCCATTTGCTCTGGCGTTTTGGAGAACCGACGCGCTGTAGCGGCGGGAATAATCAGCAGTGAGGTAATAATCAGCGCGCCGACAAACTTCATAGCGACGCCAATTGTTAAAGCAGTAATCAGCATCAGCAGCAGCCGAGTACGTTCTGGATTAATGCCGTCAACGTGAGCCAGCTCCGCATTGATAGTCACGGACAGAAGGCTGCGCCACTGCCAGAAGAGCGTAGCTAAAACAACAGCAACCCCCGCGCCGATCGCCCACAGGTCTTCTCCAGTCACGGAAAGCAGATCGCCAAACAGGTAAGCCATTAGGTCAACCCGCACGTTAGACATCAGGCTGATGGTCACAAGGCCAAGAGAAAGGGCGCTGTGCGCCAAAATGCCCAGTAGAGTATCGACGGCAAACTGAGGCCGACGCTCTAGCCAAACCAGCCCAATAGCCAGCAGCAGAGTAATGACGATCACGGCGTAGAAAGGATTGACGTTCAGCAGTAGGCCAAAAGCGACACCAAGCAGCGAGGAGTGCGCTAGAGTATCGCCAAAGTAGGACATCCTTCGCCAGACGACAAACGATCCCAAAGGGCCCGCAGCCAGCGCCAGAAGTACGCCCGCCATCCAGCCGGGAAAGAGCAGCTCAATCATGTTTATTCTGACCTGTCTTAAGCACAATGCGACCCTTTAGGTCATGATGATGATTGTGATGGTGGTGATAAATAGCCAGCCGTTCAGCGCCGCGCTGGCCAAACATGGCAATAAACTCAGGGTGATGAGAAACCGCCTCTGGCGCTCCGGAGCAGCAGATATGCTGGTTCAGGCACAGGACTTCATCGGTTTTCGCCATAACCAGATGCAGGTCGTGAGAAACCATAAGAACAGCGCAGTTCAGTTCGGTTCTCAGATGAGCGATCAGATCGTAAAGCGCCAGTTGCCCGTTAACGTCAACGCCCTGCGTGGGCTCGTCTAAAACAAGCAACTGGGGTTTGTTCAACAGCGCTCTGGCCAGCAGCACGCGCTGAGTTTCACCACCGGAAAGCTTTTGCATCGGCATAGACACTAAGTGTTCTGCCTGTACGCGCGCCAGTGCGGGGAGAATATCGTCCTTTTTTACGCCGGGGCGTAGGGTCATAAAGCGAGACACTGTCAAAGGTAGGGTAGGGTCGAGGTGCAGCTTCTGCGGTACATAGCCAATGCGCAGGTTTTTACTGCGGTTGACAGTACCGGAGGTCGGCTTGATTAAGTCAAGGACAACGCGCACTAGCGTTGATTTCCCTGCGCCATTGGGGCCTAACAGCGTCAAAATTCGCCCAGCGTCCAGATTCAGGGAGACATTAGACAGGACTTTGCGGTGGCCGAAAACGACGGAGATGCGATCTAATTTAAGCAAACTGGACATAGTTCATTTTTCTTGCACAATGCTCATTTTGTTATATTATAACATATCAAGATTGAATGTCACTCACCAATAGCAGAAACAACAGAAACCTACCGTGGGGTATTACCTATGCAGCACATGCAGCGAATTTCAACAGTCAGCAAGCTACGTCGTCTTTTTCTCACTGGCGTGCTGTGCACTGCGGGCGTGAGTTTTGCCGCCTCGGCGACTGTATTAACGTCGACGAAGCCGCTGGGATTTATTGCTGCCGCCATTACGGACGGAGTGACGCAAACAGAAGTGCTGCTTCCCGATGGCGCTTCGCCGCATGATTATGCGCTTCGCCCGTCAGATGTCCAGAAAATACGATCTGCCTCACTGGTTGTATGGGTAGGGCCCGATATGGAAGCTTTTTTATCTAAACCACTGGCTCAGGTAGACGAATCAAGAAAAATTGCTCTGGCTGAATGGAAAACTATTAAGCCTCTGCTGTCAGGAGGTGAAGACAGCCACGATCGCGAGCATGAGCATGAGCATGTTACTCAATCTATTGATAATAAAGAGCATGACGACGACGACGGGCATCATCATGGCGGTGTTGATATGCATATTTGGATGTCACCAGAGATTGCGCAGCGCTCAGCGGTGATCATTCATGACAAATTATTGGAACTTATGCCCCAAAATAAAGACAAACTAGATGCTAATCTGGCACAGTTTGAAAAAGAACTGGGGAAGACAAAAGAAAATATTGCTAATATAATGCAACCGTTGCGGGGTAAGGGATACTTCGTCTTTCATGACGCCTATGGCTACTTTGAGAAAGCATTCGGATTAACCCAGTCGGGTCATTTTACTATTAATCCGGAAATCCAGCCTGGTGCGCAACGTTTACATAGTATAAGAACACAGTTGGTTGAGCATAAAGCGGTATGCGTTTTTGCTGAGCCACAATTCCAGCCAGCCGTCGTCAACGCTGTCGCTAAAGGGACTGATGTCCGAATTGGCGTGCTTGATCCGCTCGGCAGCAATATAACGTTAGGTAAAGATAGCTACTTACAACTTCTAACTCAGCTATCCCAACAGTTTGCGAGCTGCCTGGAATGAAACAATGAGGAAATTTCGTAGTGCTGCAAGTAGCTCGTTCGATTGCGCTGAAGTATAACAATTTGCCCACGCCCCATAAGCTGACTCTTGGGGCTCTTCTATTTCTCACTTGGAGTACACTGGTCTGGCAGGCCGCGAATTATAAGCCTGATGCCGATAACGAGACCTTTATTCCATTGCCGACGATCCCTATTCCTAATGGAGCGTCTGCCGATCCGTCTATCGTGGATAACTCTGAGCCTATGGATCAGCCCACTCCGGACGATGAAATTCCCAAAGACGAACTGGATGACGCAGGTGCGCCCAGCGAGTACGTCGTTTCTAACGGCGATACGTTAAGCAGCATTCTTACCCAGTTTGGTATCGACTCTTCCGACGTTTATCTCCTGACGAATAAAAACAGCGCGCTGGCTAACCTCAAAATTGGTCAACAGCTGAGCTGGACGCTAAACGAAGAAGGCGATCTTCAGACTATGACCTGGATCGTTTCTCGCCGCGAAACCCGGATCTATGAGCGCATCGACGGCGTATTTAAAGAAACCGTAAACGTGCTGAAGGGCGAATGGAAGAACGATGTGGTAGTCGGCACGCTTGACGGCAGTTTTGTTGCCAGTGCTCGCGCAGCCGGTTTGACCAACGGTGAAATTAACGCCGTGACGAAAGCGCTGCAGTGGCAGCTGGATTTCCGCAAGCTGCGCAAGGGCGATCGTTTTTCTGCACTGTTCTCCAGAGAGAAGCTCAACGGGAAAAACGAAAAGAGTCAGCTGCTGGGCGTCAGAATGCAAAGCGGCGGTAAAGACTACTATGCGATCCGCTCTACGGACGGCAAATTCTATAACCGTGAGGGGGCAGGGCTGGCAAAAGGCTTCCTGCGCTACCCAACCACGAAACAGTATAAGATTTCATCACAGTTTAATCCGCGTCGCCTTCACCCGATTACCGGGCGTGTTGCACCTCACAAGGGCGTTGACTTCGCCATGCCTATTGGTTCGCCAGTGCTGGCAGTCGGCGATGGGAAGTGGTGGTGGCCAAGTTTAGCGGCGCAGCGGGTAACTATGTTGCCGTTCGCCACGGGCGTCAGTACAGCACACGCTATATGCACATGAATAAAATCCTGGTTAAGCCCGGTCAGAAAGTGAAGCGTGGCGATCGAATTGGCCTGTCTGGGAATACCGGTCGTTCAACAGGCCCGCACCTGCACTATGAACTGTGGGTCAACGAGCAGGCGGTTAACCCTTTGACGGCCACGCTGCCGCGTTCCGACGGCCTGGCGGGTAAAGATCGCTCCGAATATATTGCTCTGGTGAAAGACGTCGTACCGCAGCTGACGTTCTAACGCTCACAAAAAGAGAAAACGCTGCTAATGGTTCTGGCAGCGTTTTCTTTTGTGCGCTATACCCCTTTAAATAATGATGAATGCGCGTTCGTTAACTAAATGAGCTTAGGCATGCAGAAGAAACAACCTCGTTCAAACATTGAGTTTATTCCGGTTTTTAAGGCCTCGTTTTTTTACCCCAAGTACTGGGGCGTTTGGCTAGGCGTTGGCGCTATGCTGTTGCTGGCCTATGTGCCTGCAAAGATCAGAAATCCATTCTTGGGCTTGCTGGGGAAATGGGTCGGTAAATATGCCGGAGACGCTCGCCGCAGGGCGCGAATCAACCTCTATTACTGCTTTCCTGAAATGGAAGAGCGCGAGCGTGAAGAGCTGATTGACGAAATGTTTGCTACGGCCTCGCAGTCTATGATGCTGATGGTTGAACAGGCGGTGCGCAGCCCTGAGTTTCTGCTGAAAAGAACCCGCTGGCACGGCGAAGAGATTATTGAAGCAATGCGTGCTGAAGGCCGCAACGTGATTTTTATGGTGCCCCACGGCTGGAGCGTTGACGTTCCCGCCATGCTGTTGGCTGCCAAAGGGCAAAAAATGGCGGCAATGTTCCATAACCAAAAAAATGAGCTGGTTGACTGGATGTGGAACGCAGCCCGCCGCCGCTTTGGTGGCCGGATGCATGCCCGAGACGACGGCATTAAGCCGTTTATCAGCTCGGTTCGTCAGGGCTATTGGGGCTATTACTTACCTGATCAGGATCATGGTGCCGAACACAGCGAGTTTGTGGACTTTTTTGGCACCTACAAGGCAACAATGCCCGCAGTAGGGCGGCTGATGAAGGTTTGCCACGCGGCGATTGTTCCGCTGTTTCCCGTTTATCGCGCCAAAGAGGGCATTTTGGACGTTTACATCCATCCTCCTATGGACGACATAGCCGAAGCGGACAATGAGACGATCGCCCGCCGCATGAATGAAGAGTTGGAAAAACTGGTGATGCCCAACCGTGAACAGTACGTCTGGATCCTGAAGTTTATCAAGACACGTCGCAACGGCGAGATCCAGCCCTATAAGAGAAAAGATCTGTGGCCGCGCAAGAAAAAGTAGTGAGCGAAACGGATATCTGAAAAGGGTATTAACAGGTGAAAGAAAAGGGCCATAAAGGCCCTTTTTTACTGCGTACGTTATGACACGGTCTGGGTTTACTCAACCCGTAAAATGCGGCAGGTATTGGTGCTGCCAACCAGAGCCATGACGTCGCCCTGAGTAATAATCACCAAATCGCCGGACATCAAGAAGCCTTTATCTCTCAGCTGATTGGTGGCGGCCACTGCTGCGGTCAAACCATCACAATCACCGGTAAACAGCACCGGCGTGACGCCTCGGTAAAGAGCGCACAGGTTTAGCGTCTGCTCGTGACGCGACATAGCAAAAATCGGCAGGCCAGAGCTGATGCGGGACATCATCAGTGCCGTACGACCCGATTCTGTCATGGCAATGATTGCGCTAATACCTTTCAGGTGGTTCGCTGCGTACATGGTGGACAGCGCAATGGTGTCCTCGATATTGTCGAACTGAACGTCAAGACGGTGCTTAGAAACGTTAAGACGCGGCATTTTTTCAGCACCGATACACACGCGCGCCATGGCAGCTACGGTTTCTGCCGGATACTGGCCTGCTGCGGTTTCCGCTGACAGCATAACGGCGTCAGTACCGTCGAGCACGGCGTTAGCGACGTCCATCACCTCTGCACGCGTAGGCATCGGGTTAGTGATCATTGATTCCATCATCTGGGTTGCGGTGATCACGGTTCTGTTTAGCTGACGGGCGCGAAGGATAAGCTTTTTCTGTACGGCAACCAGCTCGGGATCGCCGATTTCAACACCCAGATCGCCTCGAGCAACCATAATGGAGTCGGAGGCTAGAATAATGTCGTCAATGGCTTCATCGGTTGCGACCGCTTCAGCGCGTTCAACTTTGGCAACAATTTTGGCGTTACAGCCAGCGTCGCGGGCCAGACGGCGAGCGTAGTTGAGATCTTCCCCCGTGCGAGGGAAAGAAACCGCCAGATAATCGACGTTAATTTTGGCCGCGGTAGCAATATCGGCTTTGTCTTTTTCTGTCAGTGCTTCGGCGGACAGGCCTCCGCCCAGTTTGTTAATGCCTTTATTGTTGGAAAGCGGGCCTCCGACGGTCACTTCGGTAAACACTTTCACGCCCTGAACTTCCAGCACTTTCAGCTGAACGCGGCCATCGTCCAGCAGCAGAATATCGCCGGGAACAACGTCAGAAGGCAGGCCTTTATAGTCGATGCCGACTTTTTCTTTATCGCCGTCGCCAAGAGAGAGGTTGGCGTCAAGCAGGAAACGGTCGCCGACGTTGAGAAATACTTTTCCTTCTTTAAAGGTGGAGACGCGGATTTTGGGGCCTTGAAGGTCGCCGAGAATGGCAACGTGTTTGCCCAGCTTGGCGGCGATTTCTCGAACTTTATTGGCGCGGAGCTGGTGGTCTTCGGCGGAGCCGTGGGAGAAATTGAGACGGACAACGTTAGCGCCGGCTGCAATAATTTTTTCTAGGTTATTGTCGCGGTCAGTGGCAGGGCCCAACGTGGTAACAATTTTGGTTCTTCTAAGCCTTCTGGACATGAGTAACTCCATTTATACGGCCGAATCGATTTCGACCGCCATTTTCTAGCTGTTGGTAGAAAATCAGGTAGGGGTAATACCTGAGGCTGTTGCTTTTTGTCACATGCAGGCCTATTAAAATAGGCTCTATGTAATTACTGACTGGCTTTATACCACTATCTCTCGGACATCTCAAACAGAGGCTGTCTCGTTTCACGGCGCATGGATAAAGTCATGCAGAGTGTCATAAAGAAGCTATTTTTTATCGAAGCGCGACTCTTTAAGCGCATTTTTCACTCGCTTAAGGCTTTCTTTGGCTTGAGTATTTCGCAGCGTAAATCCGGTGGCCAGCACGTCAATAATGGTGAGCTGAGCCAGCCGAGAGACCATAGGCATATAGACGTCGGTGTCTTCCGGAACGTCGAGCAGAATAGAGAGGTCAGCCGCCTTGGCCAGCGGCGTGCCCTGTGAGGTGATGGCAATGACAGTCGCGCCATTTTTACTAGCGATTTCCGCCAGTTCAACCAGATTTTTGGTTCTCCCACTGTGGGAGATTAACACCACTACGTCACCGGAATTGGCGTTCATGCAGCTCATCTGCTGCAGTACAATGTCATCAAAGTAGATAACGGGAACGTTAAAGCGAAAGAATTTGTTCATCGCGTCGTGAGCCACAACGGAAGAGGCGCCGTAGCCAAAAAACGAGATTTTTTTTGCATCAATTAAGAGATTAACAGCGCGGTTGATGGCGGCAATATCGAGGCTATTTTTCGCCATATTAAGACTGATGACGGCGGAGTCGAAAATTTTATAGGTAAAGGCATCCGTGGCGTCGTTTTCATTGACGTTGCGGTTAACGTAGGGGGTTCCGTTGGCAAGGCTTTGAGCCAGCGCCAGCTTAAAGTCTGGAAACCCTTTGGTGTTAAGCCGTCGACAAAAGCGATTAACGGTAGGTTCGCTGACGTTAGCGATTTTTGCCAGCGTGGCGATGCTGGAGTGAATAGCCGTTTGCGGCGCCGCGAGGATGGCATCAGCGACTTTTTGCTCTGATTTACTCAGGGAGTTCCGACATTGGTGAATTCTTTCCAGCATCGTTTTTATGCCTCGCGCTCTTTTGCCTATTACATTTAAAGGAGAAACCAATCTTGGTTTTATGGAAATATACTATGGCGCAAAAGCGCCCGTCGCGTTAAACGCGCTTTTTTGTAATTTTTTTTCATGAACTTTGATCGACGTCTGATTTTAGCGGGGCGGCGATGAGAAATACGACGAATATTTGGCAAAACTCCCGTAGTTTTAGCGAATTAAGTCAAATGAAACGGCGTTTTATTTTATAAGTGACGCTTTTCCTTTTGGCTGTTTACGGCGCGAAAGTAAAAGAGTACATTACTTATGTAATAAAATTACATGAACGTTTAGACCGCAAAAAAAGAAAATGCGGTTCATTGAGGAGACTGTCATGGTGGATGATTCAATCGCTCAGGCATGTGACTTGGTTATTTTTGGCGCTAAGGGCGATCTGGCCCGACGCAAGCTTATTCCTTCCCTTTATCAGCTAGAGAAAGCGGGGCATATTCATCCGGATACTCGCATTATTGGCGTTGGGCGAGCGGAGTGGGACAAGGCGGCCTATACCGAGGTGGTTGAAACTGCCCTGAAAACCTTTATGAAGGATGCGGTTGACGCCGAGGTTTGGCAGCGATTAAGCCAGCGTCTGGATTTTTGCAATCTGGACGTTAATGAAGCAGAGGGCTTTATCCGTCTGGGTAAAATGCTCGATCAGGAAAACCGAATCACCATTAACTATTTCGCTATGCCGCCGAGTACCTTTGGTGCAGTGTGTCGTGGGCTTGGCGAGGCCGGGTTGAGTAAATTCCCTAGCCGAGTGGTGATGGAAAAGCCCCTCCGGTACAGATCTGAAGTCCTCTCAGGAAATCAACGATCAGGTTGCGCAGTATTTTGACGAGTCGCAGGTTTACCGTATTGACCACTATCTGGGCAAAGAAACCGTGCTTAACCTGCTGGCGCTGCGCTTTGCCAACTCGCTGTTTGCCGCCAAGTGGGATAACACCGCTATCGATCATGTTCAAATCACCGTTTCTGAAGAAGTGGGGATCGAAGGCCGGTGGGGCTATTTCGACAAGGCTGGTCAAATGCGAGACATGGTGCAAAACCACCTGCTGCAAATTTTGACCATGATTGCCATGTCGCCTCCGGTAGATCTCAGTGCAGACCGCATTCGCGATGAAAAAGTAAAAGTATTACGCTCTCTCAGACGTATCGATCACACCAACGTTCGTGAAATGACCGTTCGCGGCCAGTACACCGCAGGCTTTGTTCAAGGGCAGAAAGTACCCGGCTATTTGGACGAAGAGGGCGCCAATAAGCGCAGTAACACGGAAACTTTTGTTTCTATTCGCGTTGATATCGACAACTGGCGCTGGGCCGGTGTGCCGTTCTACCTGAGAACCGGCAAACGCCTGCCCACTAAGTGCACAGAAGTGGTTATCTACTTTAAAAACCCACCGATGAACCTGTTTAGAGACTCCTACCAGTCGCTGCCGCCGAATACGCTTACCATTCGACTACAGCCGGATGAAGGCGTCGAAGTGCAGATCCTTAACAAAGTGCCGGGGCTCGATCATAAACACCGCCTGCAAACCACCAAGCTTGACCTGAGCTTCTCTGACACCTTCCACGAGCAGCGGGTTGCCGATGCCTATGAACGACTGCTGTTGGAAACGATGCGCGGCATTCAGGCGCTGTTTGTACGCCGCGATGAAGTGGAGGAGGCGTGGAAATGGGTTGATTCAATCATGAACGCTTGGGCTGCGGACAATGAGCCGCCGAAGCCCTATCAGGCAGGAACCTGGGGGCCGGTTGCCTCCGTGGCGATGATCACTCGAGACGGGCGTTCATGGAGTGAGTTCGAGTAGCGTTAAGCGCCGGTAGCCAAAAGGCTATCGGCATCCGGTGAATGAGAAGAGAAAAAGAGAAGGGTGAACACTGTGGCAAACTTCATTAGCTTTCCCTCCGCCGAGGAGCTTAACCGCCGACTGGCGCAGCGTATTGTCGCGGCCTTACAGCAGGGCATAGCGGAAAAAGGGCAGGCAAGCCTGGTCGTTTCCGGCGGCAAAACGCCGCTTGGGCTGTTTAAGTTGCTGAGCCAGCAGCCGCTGGACTGGGCGCGGGTGACCGTAACGCTGGCCGACGAGCGCTGGATAAACGCGGACGATCCCTCCAGCAATGAAAGGCTGGTGCGCGAAAATCTGCTGTGTGGCGCTGCCGCAGCGGCAAACTTTGTACCGTTAAAAAACGCCAGCGCTACGCCGTTTGATGGCGTAGAGGACGTTGAACAGGCGATTGACGCAATAGCGAAGCCGTTTGATGCCGTTATTCTTGGTATGGGAGACGATGGCCACACGGCTTCACTGTTCCCCGGTGCGACAAATCTTTCAGCCGCGTTGGATATGTCATCACACCGCCTGGTTTTTGGCATGACCCCGCTAACTGCTCCTCTTGACCGACTGACGCTGACGCTGCCTGCGCTGCTCAACGCTCGCCAGATTTTCCTTCATTTGGTCGGGGAGAATAAGCGCACGGTTTACCAGCAGGCACAAAGTGGCGACGACGTGCAGGAGATGCCGGTTCGCGCCGTGCTGCACCAAACCAAGGCATCGGTCGACGTATTCTGGTCGGCCTGATGCATAAACCCCGCGTGCGGCGGTTTCGCTGTGCGCTACTTTTAATCGCCGCGGCATACTGAGGTATCGACCGGCAACCAGGAGAATGAAGCGAATGAAAAACTGGAAAACCAGCGCAGAAAGCATTTTGTCCACCGGGCCGGTCGTGCCCGTCATCGTTATTAAAGAACTGAAGGACGCTGTTCCTTTAGCCAAGGCGCTGGTTGCCGGCGGCGTGCGCGTTCTTGAAGTGACTCTGCGTACTGCCTGTGCTCTGGACGCTATCCGCGCTATTGCTAAAGAAGTGCCTGAAGCTATTGTTGGTGCAGGTACTGTGCTGAATCCTCAGCAGCTGGCAGAGGTTGCGGCGGCTGGCGGTCAGTTTGCTATCAGCCCCGGTTTGACGGAGCCTCTACTGCAGGCGGCGGTTGACGGCGATATTCCTCTAATCCCCGGTGTGAGCAGCGTTTCTGAGCTGATGCTCGGTATGGACTATGGTCTGCGTGAATTCAAGTTTTTCCCAGCCGAAGCCAACGGCGGTGTTAAAGCACTGCAGGCTATCAGCAGCGCGATTTCTCAGGTCCGCTTCTGCCCAACTGGAGGAATTACTCTTGGCAACTGCCGCGATTACCTTGCTCTGCCTAGCGTACTGTGCGTCGGCGGCTCTTGGTTTGTTCCCGGTGACGTCATCGCCAAAGGCGACTTTGCGCGCATTACCGAGCTTGCCAGCGAGGCCGTAGCGCACGCTAAAGGCTAATAGGCACTTCTCTATTCAGTGAAAACCGCCTGTGCTGATGTTAGGCGGTTTTTTTATGCATAAAAATAGGTTTTTTATTAAATTTACCTTGTGAGTATGTGTTGTTTTTAAAATAAATAACGCTTCTTTATTTGATTTCGCTATTTCCCTATGGTAGAAATAGAACCGTGAACCATATTACAGGAGGGGTAAGCGCAAATCGTGGTTTTTGACACGACTGACAACCAATTCATTATGACGTCTATTCAACGTTTTTTATTACGTACATCTACCTTCGTTTTCTTTATATCCTCTGTCCTTGCCAGCGAGCTCAACTGGAGCGCCAAGCGTTAGCGTCTTTCTCCGTAGTCTGTTAGCAGACTCATAATTCAACGTCCGTTTTTTATCGCAAAAGCGATTGGCCTTTGTTTATTTTTTAAAAATAAACATGTCAATTTTTTGTATTAAAGCGGCGCATATAAAAATTAAACGGAGAAATTAAAATGAAATACTGGTTATTTTTATTTATGGCCATTATTACCGAAGTAATCGGCACGCTGTCGATGAAATATGCCAGCGAAACTGGGCATATTTACGGCCATATCGCAATGTATGTGATGATAACGCTTTCTTATATTTTACTGTCAATATCCGTTAAGCGCGTGGCGCTGGGCGTGGCCTATGCTCTATGGGAAGGCATTGGCGTACTGTTGATTACGTTATTTAGTGCCCTGATTTTTGGCGAAGCTATTTCGATGATGAAGGCTCTGGGACTGACAACACTGCTGGTGGGTATTATTCTTATTAAACAGGGGACTCGAGTAGTAAAAAGTGATGTTGAAAAAGAAGAGGTGCTCCATGCAGCAGCTTGAGATATATCACATCGCGTTTCTGGCGCTGGCGATTGTATTAGAAATTGTGGCTAACGTGTTTTTGAAGTTGTCCAACGGATTTAAGCGTATGGGGATGGGGTTGCTCTCCCTCGTCTGTGTACTGGGTGCCTTTAGCGCTCTGGCTCAGGCGGTAAAAGGAATGGATCTTGCCATTGCCTACGCGCTGTGGGGCGGATTTGGCATCGCTGCTACTGTGGCCGCTGGCTGGATCATGTTTGGTCAGCGGCTAAACCGCAAGGGCTGGGCAGGGCTGATACTGTTGCTTGCCGGAATGATTATGCTTAAAGTGGCTATCTGACGTTTTCGCTTTACTGCCACGGCTACCGGATAGCTGAAGGTTTCAGTAAGTTTACAGGAAGCCGACATGATTATCAGCGCAAGCCGCCGAACGGACATTCCCGCCTTTTACGCCGACTGGTTTATCCAGCGCGTCAGGGCGGGGTTTTTATTGAATAGAAATCCGTTTAATCCCCGTCAGATTAGTCGAATCTCTCTCATGCCGGCAGACGTCGACGCTATCGTCTTTTGGACGCGTAACCCAGCACGCCTGATGCCTTACCTGTCGGAATTGGATGAGCGCGGCTACCGCTACTATTTCCAATATACGCTGACTGGCTACCCGCGCGAACTGGAAGCCAAAACGCTACATCCCTTAAAAAGCCTTGAGGTGTTTCAACGCCTTTCAGACCAAATAGGGCGAGAAAAGGTGATTTGGCGTTACGATCCCATTCTTCTCTCCAACCTGCTGCCGTATGACGAACACCTGAGGCTGTTTGGCAAACTGGCCGCAAGCCTGAACGGCTGCTGCGAGCGCGTTGTGATTAGCTTTGCCGATATTTATGCCAAAACGGCTCGAAACCTGAAGCAGACGCCTTCACTGATTTATAGCGATATTGCTAAGGACGTCAGCCTCTGTCAGTCGCTGGCGCGAGAGCTTGCCGAAATTGCCCGAGCCAACAATATGGCGATCTCTAGCTGCGCTGAGTCGATGGATTTAACCGCTTTTGGCATTACTCACGGCAAGTGCATTGACGACGTGCTGTTAAAGCAGCTGTTTGCTATCGACGTCAGCAGCGCTAAAGATCGCGGACAGCGCGAAGCCTGCGGCTGCATAAAAAGCGTCGATATCGGCGCCTACAATACCTGCCTGCACGGCTGTAAATATTGTTATGCAACGTCGAATCACGTTTTGGCGACAGAAAACTATAAGCAGCATTCGCCGCTGAGCCCGTTTTTATTGGGAGAGGAAGAGCGTGACTAGCGGGAGATTATTAGGGAGACAACTGTTAAGTGAAAAAGGCGGCGAATAGAGCGAAATAGGAGAAAAAATACCTTTCCTTATTCTTCGGCTATTTTTTCGTAAAAAGAGCAACTTAACGTAAGTTGTAATTTCTGTTTAGATATGTAGACAGGATTGGAATATCGTAGTGTGGCTATGTGCATTGATTGCACGAAAGGCAATGTTTTTTCGCTTCTCTACATAAAGGGATTATTAGAAGATAAAAAGCAGGATTATTACACTGGATAATAGCCAGACTAGAAAAAAACGTCTGATAGTATTTACTCTTTTGAAACAAAGCCAGATAGCAGCAGCCATAAATAATCCATATATTAAGGTGATGATTATAACTAACGTAGCTATGCCCATTTATTTCTCCTTTGCTATAGAAATATTCTACCAATATTCTACTTGAAATAGCTATACTGTTTAAGTTCGCAAACAGTGTGGATATTGTTAATGTCATTCGTTTTATTATTAAGAATAACTCATTTACTCTTGATCATCTCACCGGGTAAAAATATCTAGAGAATTTGCGTGGTTGTTGGTTTATTTAGAATATAAACTAATATATGACGGTGGTGAGGACTATTTTGACGCTTTTTAGGGGATTGCTTTGAATGGATTGATATTTTTATTCGTTCGATTGTGCTGTGGAACGAGGTACAGGGTGAAGTATGAGAAAAAAATGTCTTTTTTATTCTTCAGCTGCTTAAGTTTGCCTGTATTTGCACAAAGTAGCCTACCGCTGGCATTAGAGGAATACTATCAGCCTACAGGTATTGAAGGTACTTATCCTGCTTGGCAGCGAAAAGGGCAACCCAATGTTATCTACAACCTCTGTTTAGATAAGTGGACAGGGCCAGAAGAGCGTATTGTTGCTATGTGTGGTGATGGCGTGAACGGCAACGATGCGGGTTTTCAAAGCGGCTATTTTGATCTCTGGTTTCTTAAGTTAGATCGCGTTGTTAGCTCCGAGAGAGTAAAAAGTGAAGGTCGCTACGGTGAGTCAGGTTCGGCATATGTCGTAAAAATCGGCAAGCGTTGGGGGATTGTTACAGAGTCCGGTACCGACGGGCAGGGCGCTAAAATACGCTATCGGCATTTTTATCTGCCAGCGAAAAGCAATAAAGTCTCAGAAGTTGCGTGGCTATTGGTCCATTTAGATAACAAAGCAACCTGCGATGTCGATGTGGACTGTTTACGGGATGAGTTAAATACGCAGGTCGTGTTTGAGGAGAATACGAATGATGATTACCCCAACATGCTTATTCATTCCGTTGGAATATTGGCAGGTAAAGACGTTAACGTAACGCAAGTCGTCTTGTTCGATCGGAAAAACAATCGATACAATATTCCCCACTTTATACAGGATCCAATGTAAGTTTTATCAAATAGAAAGCTATTTCTACAACGTAAAGGAAAAGGATGCCGGCATTTCGCCGCTTATGGAAGAGGAATACTTATGTCGTTTATTAAAAGAATTAGCTTGTTCGCTACGATTGCTAGCATGAGCCTGCCGGTATTTTCAGCGGGCAGTTTACCGTCAGTATTGGAAGCATATTATCAGCCTACAGTGGATAGTGAAAAACAGCCTGTCTGGTTGCGCAAAGACAATCCAGGCTATATTTATCGCCTCTGTTTGGATAGCCCAACGGATGCAAAAGAGCATATTGTAGTGATGTGCGCTGACGGTGAGTCGGATAGGGCAACGGGTGGCGCTTCCATAGGCTATTTTGACCTTTGGTTCTTGAACAACGGTAAGATAGTCAGCGCAGAAACTGTAGAGAGTCATGGGATATATGGTACTTCGGGGATTGCAGATACTGTATATCTTGGCAAACATCGGGGCATTGTTACCGAGTCTATCATTACCAAAATGGGTGAGGATATTGTTTTTCAGGACTTTTATCTTCCCGCCGAAAGGCATCGAGTAAAGAAAATAGCCGCAATCATGGCCCACTATGACAATAAACCGGGATGCGTAGAAGACAGAGACTGCGTTGTCAACTATCTAGACTCGGACGTTGAATTTGCCTATGAAAATGAAGATGAATCATCAGGCAGCTATCCCAAAATGTATATTCACTCTTTTGGCGTTTGGCAGGGGAAAATCATCAATGAAAGGGCGATTGTTCCATTTGATATTTCTACGGGAAAATATCCAGTCCCTGATTCAGTGCCTAGACTTATCAATTGACTGAATGAAAAAGCGCCTCTTTACTTAGAGGCGCATCTACTCTTCAGCTTCTTGCTTAATCATCGGTGTACGGAATCGTACAGCGTTGATTGATGCTTACTTCGCCGCAATAATCTTGATTTCCACTTTATATTTCTGATTCATCAGCGCCGCTTCAACGGTGCAGCGCACTGGTGCTTTGCCGTCAATAACCCAGGCGTCCCAGGCAGCGTTCATGGCGGCGAAGTCGCGGCGATCGGCCAGAAAGATGGTCGCATCAAGAATGCGGGTTTTGTCTGAACCGAGCTGCGCCAGCATTCTGTCGATATCGGCCAGCACGTTGGCGGTCTGCTCAGTGGCGTTGGCGTCTAGATTTTCCGGCACGCTGGTGTAGTAAATCGTCTCGTTATAAACCACGGCGTCCGACCAGCGCTTGGCGGGATTGATGCGTTCGATCGTCATAGGGAACTCCTGAAGGAATGTTTAACACTAAGAGAAAACCTGTAGGGCAAAAAGGGTAACACAACCTCCCAGTGGAATACATTCTGCCCCACTGAGAGGCGAGTAGAAATCCGAGTGGTGATGAGCGGGCAGGATTGGCATAATAGCCGCAGTTTTGTTTTTCTATTTCCGTCAGACGATGGCGGCCACACTGATGGACAACCGATTTGACGGACGATTTTTCTCCTAAAGGCGCGCTGGCAAAAGCGATTGACGGCTTTAAGCCGCGTGAGCCTCAGCGCGTTATGGCTAAGGCCATTACTGCCGCGATTAAAAAAGGTCAGGAACTAGTGGTTGAAGCCGGTACCGGCACCGGCAAAACCTATGCTTATTTGGTTCCCGCTCTGCGCTCCAAAAAGAAAGTGATTGTCTCGACCGGCTCCAAAGCGCTACAGGATCAGCTGTTTGCTCGCGACCTGCCGACGGTCGCCACCGCACTGGAGTTTACCGGCAGGCTGGCGCTGCTAAAGGGGCGTTCTAACTACCTGTGTCTGGAGCGCATGGAGCAGCAGAGTATGACCGGCGGTGAACTGTCTGACGCGTCGCTTAAGGACTTAGTCAAGCTTAGACGCTGGTCGTCCAGTACGGTGGACGGCGATATCAGCACCTGTACGCAGGTGGCGGAAGACAGCTTTATCTGGCCGCTGGTGACCAGTACCAACGACAACTGCCTGGGAGGCGACTGCCCCAACTACAAAGAGTGCTTCGTCGTTAAGGCGCGGCGCAAGGCGATGGACGCCGACTTGGTGGTGGTGAACCACCATTTGTTTTTGGCCGACGTCGTTGTTAAAGAAACCGGTTTTGCTGAGCTTATTCCCGATGCCGACGTGATGATTTTTGACGAAGCGCACCAGCTGCCGGATATTGCCAGCCAGTACTTTGGTCAGCAGCTTTCCAGCCGACAGCTGATGGATTTGGCAAAAGACATCACCATTGCCTACCGCACGGAAGTGCGCGATATGGCGCAGTTACAAAAGAGTGCCGACCGCCTAACGCAAAGCACACAGGATTTCCGATTAGCGCTCGGCGATCCGGGCTTTCGCGGCAACCTGCGCGACTTATTGGAACAGGCGTCGGTTCAGCGGGCGCTGCTGCTGGTCGACGACGCGCTGACGCTGTGCTACGACGTTATCAAGATGGCGCTGGGGCGCTCGGCTCTGCTGGACGCCGCCTTTGAGCGCGCGACCCTCTATCGTTCAAGGCTGACTCGCCTGAAGGACGTCTCAATTCCCGGCTACAGCTACTGGTATGAGTGTACCGCTCGCCACTTTATACTGGCGCTGACGCCGCTGTCAGTGGCGGAAAAGTTTCAGGAAGTGATGAAGGACAAAAAGGGCAGCTGGATATTTACCTCAGCGACGCTGTCCGTTAATGAATCTTTGGAACATTTCAACCAGCGGCTTGGCCTGACAAAAGCAGAGACTCTGCTGCTGGCCAGCCCCTTCGACTATGCCAATCAGGCGCTGCTGTGCGTGCCGCGGTTCTTACCGTCTCCTAATCAATACGGCGGTGCCAAACAGCTGGCAAACATGCTTCGGCCGCTGATTGAGGCTAACGACGGTCGCTGTTTCTTTCTCTGCACCTCGCACAAGATGATGCGCGATCTGACGGAAGTGTTTCGCGAAACCATGACACTGCCGGTGTTGATGCAGGGGGAAACCAGTAAAGCCAAGCTGCTGTCAGAGTTTGTTGCTTCAGGCAATGCGCTGCTGGTGGCAACGAACAGCTTCTGGGAAGGGGTTGACGTTCGCGGCGATGCGCTGTCCTGCGTGATTATCGATAAGCTGCCGTTTACCGCACCGGACGATCCGCTGCTGAAGGCGCGTATAGAGGACTGCCAGCTGCGCGGCGGCGATCCGTTTCAGGAAGTTCAGCTCCCTGACGCGGTGATTACCCTGAAACAGGGCGTCGGGCGGCTGATTCGAGACACAACGGATCGCGGCGTGATTGTTATTTGCGATAACCGTTTGGTCATGCGCCCCTACGGTGAAATTTTTCTCAACAGCCTGCCGCCTGCACCGCGCACACGCGATCTCAACAAGGCGATGGACTTTCTCAAAGGAGCTCCGCTGAATGAGGATAAATAAAGGCGAGGGGGAGTGCAGTTATCCTCGATATGGTACTATCCCCCACTTGAATCATGTTCAACAAGAAGGTCCCGCCTAAGGTTTTCTATGTCTACACGAATTCTGGCCATTGATGCCGCTACCGAAGCCTGTTCCGTCGCCGTTTGGAACGACGGCGAAGTGCACTCTGTTTACGCGGAATGCCCGCGCGAGCACGCTCAACGCTTGCTGCCTATGGTGCAGCAGGTGCTTGATGAGTCGGGACTGACCCTGCAAGACCTCGACGCATTGGCGTTTGGCCACGGTCCCGGTAGCTTTACCGGTGTGCGCATTGCCATCGGAACGATTCAAGGATTGGCTTTAGGCACTGGGCTGCCGGTGATAGGTCTTTCTACTCTCGAAGTGATGGCGCAGGGCGCCTACCGTACTGCGGGTGAAACCCGCGTGCTGGCTGCCATTGATGCCCGAATGAGTGAAGTGTACTGGGGCTGCTACGAGCGCAGTGAGCAGGGCGAGTGGGGTGCTGTTGGCAGTGAACAAGTGCTGCCGCCACAGCGCGTTAGCGAACTCCTTCATACACTGAGCGGCGAATGGGCCACTGTCGGCACCGGCTGGCAAACTTACCCTACTATGGGAGACGGCAGCGCTGTCGCATTGAGGGATGGAAAGGTGCTGTTCCCTCGGGCGCAGGACATGCTGCCTCTGGCGCTCACTCGCTGGAAAAAAGGGCAAGTGCAGTCCGCAGAGCACATCGAACCGGTTTATTTACGTAATGAGGTGGCTTGGAAAAAGCTGCCGGGGCGTGAATAGTTTTACCGTAGAAACAGAATTGTAAACACAGTACCGTAAACACAGCAGAGGGCGGTGACTACCGCTTTCCTAGGAAAACAACGCAATGAGGTCACGCACTCTTTTTTCTCTTTGATGATAACGACAACGGGAAAGAGGTAAAGAGGCGTAGCCAAGAAGGAGTTAAGAATTGGATAAAATATGGCTTTCTCGCTACCCCAAGGACGTTCCAGCGGAAATTGACCTGAGCAAGTACAACTCACTGGCAGACATGTTTGAAAATTCGGTCAGGCGTTTTGCCGATCAGCCAGCCTACATTAACTTTGGCAAAGTGATGACGTTCCGCCGCCTGGAGGAAAAGAGCCGAGCGTTTGCGGCCTATTTGCAAAACTCGCTGGGGCTGAAAAAGGGCGACCGAGTGGCGCTGATGATGCCTAACGTGCTGCAGTATCCTGTTGCGCTGTTTGGGGTACTGCGAGCGGGGATGGTGGTGGTTAACGTCAACCCGCTCTATACGCCGCGAGAGCTTGAACATCAGCTGAATGACTGCGGTGCTAAAGCCATTGTTATCGTGTCTAACTTTGCCCACACACTGGATAAAGTGGTGAAAAACACGGCGATCGAGCACGTTATTTTGACCAGCTTGGGTGACCAGCTGGCCGTGGGCAAGCGTTCGATAACCAACTTTGTCGTGAAATACATCAAGCGGCTGGTGCCTAAATACAGCCTGCCGGGCGCGGTGTCTTTTCGCCGTGCGCTGCGTGCGGGTCGCTATCAGCAGTACGTTAAGCCGCCGTTGACCCATGACGATCTGGCGCTGTTGCAGTATACAGGGGGCACCACCGGCGTGGCTAAAGGTGCGATGCTGACCCATAAAAACCTGCTGGCCAACATGGCTCAGGCATGCGCTAACTATGGCCCACTGCTAACTGTCGGCGGTGAGATGGTGATCACCGCGCTGCCGCTGTATCACATCTTCGCGCTAACGGTGAACTGCCTGCTGTTTATGGAGATTGGCGGATGCAGCCTGCTGATTACTAACCCGCGAGATCTCAAAGGCATGATAAAAGAAATCTCCCGCTATCCGTTCACGGCGCTAACGGGGGTTAATACGCTGTTCAATGCATTGCTTAACGATGAGGATTTCCGCGAGCTGGACTTTAGCCGTATGCACATCTCTGTTGGCGGCGGCATGTCTGTACAGCGCAGCGTTGCTGAGCGCTGGCACAAGCTGACGGGAACTCACCTGCTGGAAGGCTATGGCCTGACGGAGTGTTCACCTCTGGTAGCGGGTAACCCTTATGACATAAAAGAGCACGACGGCAATATCGGCCTGCCTGTAGCCTCTACCGACGTACGCTTGGTGGATGAAAACGGTGACGATGTTCCTAAAGGGGAAGCCGGGGAGCTATGGGTTAAGGGGCCACAGGTGATGCAAGGCTACTGGCAGCGCCCGGAAGCAACCCGAGAAGTGCTGAAAGACGGCTGGCTGGCAACCGGCGACATCGTTATGATGGACGATCAGGGCTTTATGAAGATCGTCGATCGTAAAAAAGACATGATATTAGTATCCGGGTTTAACGTTTATCCGAATGAAATCGAGGACGTGGTTGCCCATCATCCTAAAGTGCTGGAAGTGGCGGCTATCGGAGTGCCTCACGAGTCGTCCGGCGAGACAGTGAAAATATGCGTTGTGGCAAAAGATCCGTCCCTGACGCGTGAAGAGCTGCTGGCGCACTGCCGTGAAGAGCTGACTGGCTATAAAGTGCCGAAAATTATCGAGTTTCGCGAGTCGTTGCCGAAGTCCAACGTGGGAAAAATCCTGCGCAAGGCGCTGCGGGATGAAGTCGTTAAGCCATCGGGCAAGGCTGAGTCATAAATGAGTCAGCTTAGTCATCTATTTATAACGCGCCGGTTTATCCGGCGCTGCTGTTAAGACACCGTAGAAAGAGAACCCATTTGAATTACCAACTGATAACGACCGATGAACAGTTAAAGTCCGCCTGCGATGCGGCAGCACAGAAATCCCTTATTGCGCTGGATACCGAGTTTGTCCGCACGCGAACCTATTATCCCCAGCTTGGGCTGATACAAATGTACGATGGTGACAATGTCACCTTAGTTGATCCCCTGAATATCAAGGACTGGTCGCCGTTTGTTGCACTTTTGACCCATCCTCAGGTGATAAAATACCTCCACGCCTGCAGTGAAGATCTGGAGGTGTTTCTGCACGAGTTCAATACAATCCCAACACCGATGATTGATACTCAGGCTCTGGCCGCCTTTAATCAGCGGCCTTTGTCTACCGGATTTGCCACGCTGGTGGCGGAGTACCTCGGCGTTGAGCTGGACAAAAGTGAATCCCGCACGGACTGGCTGGCTAGGCCTTTGACTGAAAAACAGTGTATTTACGCTGCTGCTGACGTGTATTACCTGCTGCCTATCGCTGAGAAAATTCAGCAGGAAACTCAAGAGCGCGGCTGGCTGGATGCCGCTAAAGACGAGTGCGTTATGATGGGGAACCGCCGTCGTGAAACGTTAAACCCCGATGATGCCTATTTCGAAATTAACAATGCCTGGCAGCTGAATGAACGCCAGCTGGGCGTGTTGAAGCTACTGGCGGCGTGGCGCTTGAACTATGCGCGCGAGCGAGATATGGCGGTTAACTTTGTCGTTAGAGAAGAGAGCCTTTGGCAGGTGGCGCGATACCAGCCGTCGTCAATGGGAGAGCTGGAAGCGCTGGGGCTAAGCGGCCCGGAGATCCGCTTTCACGGGCGTACGCTGTTGAAACTGGTAGCGGAAGGTGCTGCATTAGATGTCGTAACTCTGCCGGAAAAAATCGTGCGCATCGTCGACTTCCCAAGCTACAAGCGGATTTTTAAAGACATCAAAACGCTGATCCAGTCAGTGTCCGCAGAGTGCGGCCTTAACGCTGAGCTGCTGGCCTCTCGGCGGCAGATTAATCAGCTGCTGAAGTCTTACTGGCAACCGAGCAAAGGTACCAGCCAGTCTGAGCTGCTAACGGGGTGGCGCGGTGAGCTGATGGGCGACAGACTGAGGTCGTTTATGGCGAAGGAAACCACAGCGGCAACGGCTGAGTAAATCCGGTAATTCTAAACATCATTCAAAGCAGACTTCAAAATAGAAAAGGGCGGTAATTCACCGCCCTTTATCTTTGTGACTGCGCTTAGAATGAAGACTAGCTGCGCTTGTCGTCTGCTTCCGGCAGCGTGACGTTCAGCTCCAGCACCGAAATATCGTCGCCTTTTTGTTCCAGCTGCACGTTGACCATTTCAGGGTCGATCTGCACGTATTTACAGATAACTTCGAGAATATCGCGCTTAAGCTGCGGCAAATAGTGCGGCTCGCTGTCGCCGCGGCGACGTTCGGCAACGATAATTTGCAGGCGCTCTTTAGCAATATTAGCGGTCTGCTTTTTACGCGACAGGAAAAAATCTAACAGTGCCATCTTTTAGTTCCCTCCAAACAGACGCTTTAAGAAACCTTTCTTCTCTTCGGTTAAAAAGCGGAAGGGTTTTTCTTCACCCAGCAGGCGGTCGATAGTGTCAGAATAGGCCTGACCCGCATCAGATTCACCGTCTAGAATAACCGGTTCACCCTGGTTTGACGCCCGCAGAACTGACTGGCTTTCAGGAATGACGCCCAGCAGAGGAATACGCAGGATTTCTACCACGTCTTCTACACTCAGCATATCACCGCGGGTAACGCGACCTGGGTTATAGCGAGTCAGCAGCAGATGCTCTTTAATCGGATCTTGACCGTTCTCTGCGCGGCGAGACTTAGAGGCCAGAATGCCCAGAATACGGTCAGAGTCGCGTACGGAAGACACTTCAGGGTTCGTGGTAATAACCGCTTCATCGGCGAAGTAGAGCGCCATCAGCGCGCCGCTTTCGATGCCGGCAGGAGAGTCACAGACGATAAAGTCATAGCCCATTTCATCCAGCTCGGCCAAGACTTTTTCTACGCCTTCGCGGGTCAATGCATCTTTATCGCGCGTTTGAGACGCGGGCAGGATGTACAGGTTTTCAGTACGCTTGTCCTTGATGAGCGCCTGATTCAGCGTGGCGTCCCCTTGAATTACGTTGACAAAGTCATACACGACACGGCGTTCACATCCCATGATCAAATCAAGATTACGAAGTCCGATATCGAAATCGATAACGACGGTCTTCTTACCTCTTTGTGCTAAACCGGTAGCAATGGCCGCGCTGGAGGTAGTCTTACCAACGCCACCCTTACCGGAAGTAACAACAATAATACGTGCCATAGCGTGTTCCTTGTAAAAGGGCTTTAGTTTAGTGGTTCAATGGTGAGTATATTGGATTTTAAAAAAAGTCGGCTGCTGCGCTCATAGAACTCTTTCGGGATCTGTTCACTGAGCCAGTACTGACCCGCGACAGAAACCAGTTCCGCTGCGAGCTGAGTACAGAAAATCTGGCAGTTTGCATCGCCGCTGGCACCCGCCAGAGCTCGGCCGCGCATCGTGCCGTAAATATGGATATTGCCGTCAGCGATCAGTTCAGCACCGGCACTGACGTGACTGATAACGATTAAGTCGCTGTCGCGGGCGTAGATTTGCTGCCCGGTGCGAATAGGCTTATCAACAATCATCGTTTTTGCCGTAGGCTGAACCGGAGCTGGTGCAGGCGCGGCTTTCGCTGCCTTGGGGCTTTTCCCCTCAGTCAGAAGGGGAAGGCCGGCCAGTTGAATGGCACGCTTTTGCTCATCGTCCCTATAGCCGCTAATACCCACAACGCGAAGCCCCGCATCGCTTACTGCGCGCTGAAGCTCAAGCCAGTCAGCAGTGGGTTCAAGCGTTGCGACGTTTAGCACCACAGGCGCATTCTGGAGAAATGCGGGCGCCTGCTTTACCTTTTCTGCCAGCGCGTTGCGAATAACGTCGGGCTCAGAGTGGTGTAAATGGATAACAGACAGCGTGAAGCTGCTGCCTTTTAATTCAACGGGCGATTGTGACATCTATTCTGACTCAATTTAGGCTCAAGAAAACGTGGTTTCGCGAGCCGTGTCTGTAAAATACACGAATACATGGCTGCATGTTATAGTTAGCGGCATATCTAGGCAAGCCGCTGTAAGAATTAATTGAGCATATTCCCGTCGCGTATCGAAAGAGTAGCGCGTTGATAGGTTTAAATAATGCATTTTGCTTATTGGCCTGGGCTGTGTTTTCAAAAAGTTGAACGCGTGCGCCTCCCTATAATCAATTAAATATCATTTGGAAGATTACGCATGCAGTGCGTCATTTATCGAAGCAGTAAAAAAGACAGTACCTATCTCTACATTGAATCCCTGGACGACTTTTCACGGGTGCCGGACGAGCTGTTGCAGGCCTTCGGTAAACCTGTGTTGGCCATGCGGCTGGATCTCGCTAAAAAAGAGAAACTGGCCTTGGCAAATATTGAACGCGTCAAACAGGCTTTGTCCGAGCAGGGGTTTTATCTACAGGTGCCGCCGCCGGTAGAAAGCCTGTTAAAAACCGAGCTGTAAATGCTGCTGAGGGGCTAGTGCCCCTTGGGACGGCACTTTGATTAAAAAACAACATTCAGGGTAAGGGATCATGAAGCTATCGGGAGCGCGGCAGGCTGCCGCCGGAATGCTGTTGACCATCGCTGCGTTAGGCTGCGCGTGGGCGCAGCCGCCTTCATCTGTAGAGGCTGAAGAGGAAGCGCGGTTTAGTGCCTATGTAGAGACACTAAAAGCGAAGGCGCTGGCGCAGGGTATTTCACCGCAAACGGCCGAGCAGGCTTTTACCAATGTCTATTACCTCAAACGCGTGGTTACCGCAGATCAAAATCAGCCGGAAAAAAAGCTCACTCTGGATGACTACCTGCGTCGTTCTCTGTCAGCTAAAAAGGTGAAACAGGCTCGCACTGCATACCGTGACTATGGGAAACAGCTGGCGGCCGCCAGCAAGCGCAGCGGCGTACCGGCTAACTACATTGTGGCTCTTTGGGGATCGGAAAGCGGGTTTGGGCGCTATCAGGGAAAAGAAGACATTATATCGGCTCTCAGTACGTTAGCCTTTGAGGGGCGACGGGAAGCGTTTTTTACCGAACAGCTAATGGCTGCACTGCTAATTTTACAGCAGGGGCATATTACTCAGGATCGTTTTAAGGGCTCGTGGGCTGGCGCTATGGGACAAAGCCAGTTTATGCCGACCTCGTTTCTGAAGTACGGCGCAGACGGTGACGGCGACGGCAAGATCGACATTTGGCAAAATACGGACGACGTATTCGCGTCCATTGCTAACTACCTTGCGACGGAGGGCTGGAACGCGAAAGAAGGCTGGGGCGTGGAAGTTACAGCGACCAACGGCGTTCAGGCTGACTGGGTCGGATTAACCGACGCCCATGGAAAAAGCGTCGGCCAGTGGAAAAAGCTGGGTATCAAACCGGTTACTGCCGTAAAGCTGCCTGACGGTCAGCAGGGCTGGATTATCCAGCCGGATGATGCAGAAGGGCGCACCTTTATGGTGTTTAATAACTTCCGCACGCTGATGCACTGGAACCGTTCAACCTACTTTGGCGTTAACGTCGGCATGCTGGCAGACAGCATTGTGCAAAAATAAATGTCTGGCAGAGGGAGGCGCTTGTCTACGGCTTTGAGTTCAACGGTCAAATAGTGTTAGAAACGCTCCAAAAGTCGATGAAGGCGTTTGTTTCTTTTATTTGTTGAATAGATTTGGAAAATTGCGAGTCTTGTCCTAGATTTTTGTTACCGACATAGTGTTATTATCCGTATCTTCACCGATAAAAACAGTTCAGCCGACGCAGAGTCAGGTTGATAAGCGACAACATCTGATAAAACAGGCGCACCGACTGAGGACGCGCTAAAGAGGTAGCAGAAATATGTATCAACATCGCGACTGGCAGGGCGACCTGCTTGAACTGCCGGTAAGTAAAGTAGTCTGTGTAGGCAAGAACTACTCTGAGCACATTAAAGAGATGGGCGGAATTGCGCCACAGCAGCCGCTGCTGTTTATCAAGCCGGAAACGTCACTGTGCGATATCAGCCAACCGGTAGCCATTCCTGACGGGCTGGGGTCTGTACATCACGAAGTAGAGTTGGCTGTGCTGATTGGTCTGCCGCTAAAAAACGCCGAGGAAAGTCGAGTTGTTAACGCCATTGCCGGTTACGGTATTGCGCTGGATCTGACCCTTAGAGACTTGCAGGCCGAATGTAAAAAAGCAGGGGAACCGTGGGAAAAGGCTAAAGGTTTTGACGGCGCCTGTCCTATTTCCGGTTTTATCCCCGTTAACCAATTCGGCAATGCGCAAGAAGCTTCTCTTTCATTAATCGTTAACGATGAAGTTCGCCAGAACGGAAATACGCGGGACATGATCCTGCCTATTCTGCCGCTGATTTCCTATATGAGCCGCTTCTTTACGCTGCGCCCCGGTGATATCGTGCTTACGGGAACGCCTTCTGGCGTTGGGGCACTGAATCACGGCGATAGCTTCACCGTTGCGCTTAACGGTAAAGAAATTCACAGCCGCGTGCTATAATCCATTCAGATGCATTAAGATACCGCCCGTAGCGTGAGTTACGGGCGGCTGTTTTTTATTTTCAGGTTTTTGCAGACAGAGAAACAGGTATATGAATCAACAGCTCCCTTTTTGGCAGGCTAAAACGCTGTCGGAAATGAACGATGAAGAATGGGAATCCCTGTGTGACGGGTGCGGTCAGTGCTGTTTACATAAACTAATGGATGAAGATACCGATGAGGTTTATTTCACCAATGTAGCCTGTAACCAGCTGAATATAAAAACCTGTCGCTGCCGCCAGTATGAGCGCCGCTTCGATCTGGAAGAAGAGTGTATTAAGCTGACGCGTGAAAACCTGCTGACGTTTGAATGGCTACCGGCTACCTGTGCTTACCGCATGCTGAATGAAGGAAAGCCTCTGGCGTCTTGGCACCCTCTGCTTGCAGGCTCACATTCAGCAATGCACGCCGCCCGCATTTCCGTGCGCCATATGGCGGTTCCTGAAAGCGAAGTGATTGACTGGCAGGATCATATTTTAAATCGGCCTGAGTGGCTGGATTAAAAGAAACATCAGGGTTACCCCTAAAGCGCTTCAGGCCGCGTCAATGCTCATTGGACGAGAACGTTAGCGGCCTTGCTTAACGAACTTATAGAACAGATTCGGCTCTCCAACGATGTACAGGTCGCCTTTATCGTCCGTAGCGATACCTTCCGCCTGCTTAATGTCCTCTTTCAGACCGTGCCATCCTTTCCGTAAATACATTCTGTCAATAATCGTTCCCGATAGGGAGACCTCTTTAATGACCTTTGACTCATGAGAGGCGATAAGTAATGTGTTGTTTGGCGCATAAAAGTCACCGGCAGAAATGTCTTTTATCGTTAAGCTACTGTGAAGCGACTTATCATCAATAATGTGCAGGTTGCCTATGCTGAAAAAGCCTTTTACTTTATAGATAGCAATTGGATTTTTTTCTTTGAAGACATAAAGTGCCTGTTCGTTTGGTGAATAGGCGAGGCCTTCAAATCCGCTGTTGGTCGGCGAATCCTGCAAGGATAATTTTAACTTTTTGAGCACAGTAACGTTTGACGTATCGTTTAATTCGATCTGGTAGATGGTGTAGTCTTTTTCATCAGCCAGAACGAAAGTATTTCCCCCAATGTGTTCGATACTCTCTGCATCTCTCATAAACGTTAAGGGTATGGTTCTGATTAAGTCACCGCTTTTGCTTAATTCTACAATAGTAGGAGGGTAGTTAGTTGTACTGAAAAATGTGTCACTACTCGCTGAATAAGTTAATGATGATATGTTTTTTTCAATGCCGGAAATTTTCTTGGCTTCTATATCAGCTTGATAATTCTCAAGCATTAAACTATTTGCCGGATCGCCCATTTTCAGGGCGGCTCTATAGGCATATATCATGTTATCTTTAAATATAAAGCCGATTAAAATAATAAAGACAAATAAAATAAGAGACTTAGTTTTTGTATTACATTTCTTCATTAAAATTCCATTTTACTATATCGGGATAAATAATCCATAGGTTAATGTGTTGAAATAATAACAGGGTTTATAAGTGGCGTCAGCCTTTTTTTCTTTGTAATTAATTGAATGTGATCTTTGTCTTTCTATTTGTTTCTTTTGAAATTACTATTTTTTATTAAAATTTTTGCTTCATGAATAATTTTATTCAAATAAGGATTTGTTAAGATTTTTATGTTTGGAAATAATCCTTCCTCTATTTGTTTTAAAATAGAGGAAGGTGGGGTATTAACGCTGAATTAAATACCGAATAGTGGGCCCGTCCTGTTGAATATCCAGAACAGTGTAGCCGTGGTTTTTGGCATCCAGCGGGATGTTATTAATGGACTGCGGGCAGTCGCTGACGACTTCGAGGATCTCTCCCGGCTTTAATGACGGCATGGCTTCCAGTGTGGCAACAGCAGGATAGGGGCAGGGTTCACCCACCATATCCAGTCTGTAGTCGGGAATAATCTCTTGCTTGTTCATTATACGCTCTCCTTAACGGGAATAACGGGCTGTGCCTTGGGGCGGAAAAACCGCTTTTCCCACATAACCACCAGTAAGAATGCGGCCAGCAGCAGTAAGTAAGTGACAAGTAAACCGCCGTAAGGGCCAAAGGTATCCAGCAGGTTGATCTTGTCATAAGAGACGGCCAGCGACGGAGCCAGATCGTCCCAATAGTAGGCCAGAATAGTTGAACCGATGACGTTGCCTAAACCTACCCACCAGTAGTGCACCTGACCTTCAACGGCGCGATACATCCATCCGGTTTCACAGCCGCCCGCCAGCACAATGCCAAAGCCGAACAGCAGGCCGCCGAGTACGGCATTGGGGCCAGCCCACATGATTTTAGGCGTAGCGCCCATTTGGACGTAGCTGAAAATGCCGATAGCGCTCACAGCCATCCCCAAAATGATAGCCTTTGCCATATGGGTTCGTCCGGTGATCCACAGGTCGCGAAACGCTGAAGTGAAACAGATTTGCGCCCGCTCGATCAGTAGGCCAAAGCCTACGCCAAACAGCATGGCCAGCCCCAGCTTGGGTGCATCCATTACCGTAAAGGCTCCCCAGGCGACAACGGCTAAAAAGACGATCATTCCAAGTCTAAAGCGACGTCGAGCCTGTTCGGGCTTTTGGGTTAACGGTGACGCGGCGCTGACTTTCTTCAGCTTGACTGGAATACGAAAGATAGGAAGCAGGGTAAAACGGGCGCCAAAGTAGGATCCCACTGCGGTAGCCAACGCGAAAAACCATGCGTGAAGTGAAAACTGAGGAATACCGGTAAAGAAAGCCGCCAGATTGCAGCCCATTGCCAGTCGAGCACCAAAGCCCGCGATAATACCGCCCAGAACAGCCTGTACGATGCGAATGCGGTGCTGGGGCATCCTTAGCTTGACGTTGTTAGCCCACAGCGCAGCGGCCATACAGCCGCCAAACATGCCGATAATCATCATGCCGTCGATGCGATCCAACGGTGTGCCCTGTAGGCCGATGACTTTAAAATATCCCCATTCTTCCGGGGTGGCGCCAAACATCTGCATGAGATGCCCGCCCCAGCGGGTAAATTCCCCAGTAACGGCCCAAAATGTGCCGGTGATGCCAAAGTAGTACGTAGAGAGGATCCCCGCAGCAATCACCGCCGGTAGAGGAGCCCAAAATTTGATTAAGTACTGTTGCTTAAATTCATGCCAGGACATGGTGTTTCCCTTGTCTTAAACGAGTGCCATAAAAAATAAACGCCGATAGCCGTAACAAAACGGCTGACGGATAAATTTTTCCACGAAGTGTAGACGAAATTGCCCGGCAAATCAGGACAAGGGCTTAGCTTAAACAGCACTTAAAATGTATCAATACGTAAAAACATGCCGGATGTCTTACCTATTAGCTTACCTATGACCGTTTATTCGACAAGGGGGATAAAAATGCAGATAAACATCTCCCTGAGAAAATAGAAACAGTCTCATTTTGAATTGTTAAGGGGAAAACATAACGGCGCCAAAAAGGCGCCGTCGAAGAGAATATAGTTGGAGAATTAAGAGAAGAAGCGTCTCTTTGGCTTAACGAACTGCGCCACCACAACCAGCAGGGCAATCAGGAGATAAACGCCGAAAATAATTAGCAGCCACTGTGGCATTTCCATCGACAGGAAAGACCACTGCTTTTCAGAACAGTCGCCGTTGGCGACAAACACGGCTGGAACCCATTTATCCAGAGGCAGCCATGACGGGAAATTGACGAAAATGTCACAGACGTTCATCGGTGAGGGGTAAAGCTGGATCATAGTGTGTTTCCACGTCAGCAGAACGCCTTCGATAGAGCTATAAATCCAAACAATGATGGCCAGATAGCGTAAAGGTCTTGATGATGGTGCAATCAGGCCAATAAGCGCGGCGCCGAGGATGCCAAATAGCGCACATCGCTCATAGATACAGAGAACGCAGGGATTAAGCAGCATGACGTGCTGAAAATAAAGGGCTACGCCCTCAAAGATAATAACGCTCAGCGCCAGTAACAGCCATGCACCACGTCCCTTGGAACAGCCATTAAGAAAAGATAACATAATTCATCCACTTTAACGCATTCTGCTATTGTTGATCGGGCTAGTTTAAACCAGTTTTGTGTTAAAGCCATCTCCCCGATGCGATTTCTGATAAAGAAATACCGCTACTGAATGAAACTATTCTTTCTGACGCGTTATTCTTGTGTGTTAGCGTTTAAAAGACACATTCTTTAAACGTAATCCACAGTTTATCTCAAAGTCTGCGCATTGCTGCTATGTCAGGCTATACGCATCTGATATGATGCGACTCATCAATGAGTTTCCTAATGGAATAACGTTTCTATGGTCATTAAGGCGCAGAGTCCGGCTGGATTTGCGGAAGAGTATCTGATTGAAAGCATCTGGAATAATCGTTTTCCCCCTGGATCGATCCTTCCCGCGGAACGTGAGCTTTCTGAGCTGATTGGCGTTACTCGGACGACGCTGCGAGAGGTGCTTCAACGCTTGGCCAGAGACGGCTGGCTGACCATTCAGCACGGCAAACCGACCCGAGTAAACAACTTTTGGGAAACGTCGAGCTTAAGCCTGCTGGAAACGCTGGCGCGTTTAGACCACGGCAGCGTGCCTCAGCTGATGGACAACCTGCTGGCGGTAAGAACCAATATTGCTGCCATATTTATTCGCGCCGCTGTGCGCCAAAACCCCGAAAAGGCACAGGAAGTTCTGGCTCAGGCTGATTTGATAGAAGATCGGCCAGAGAACTTTACAGAACTAGACTACAGCATTTTCCGCGGGCTGGCGTTCGCCTCTGGCAACCCTATCTATGGCCTGATTTTGAATGGTATTAAAGGGCTGTATATGAGAGTGGGGCGCTACTATTTTTCAAACCCGGAAGCTCGCCAGCTGGCGATGAACTTCTACCATCGCCTATCCCACATTAGCCGTGAAAGGCTACACGATCAGGTTATGGAATGTGTGCGTCACTATGGCAAGGCCAGTGGTGTTATCTGGCAGAAGATGCAAAGTACTATGCATGAAGAGATGGCGCAGAGTAAGTAACTCTCTCGTTGGGAAGTCAGGGCGGCGTGTGCAAGACAGCCGCCTTTTTTATGCCCAATAAACAGGGATTTTATATCAAGCGTTGGTTTCTTAAAAAGATGAGCCGGATGTCTGCTTAGAGTGTTGAGGGATATTTAGGGGACGCATAAAAAAAGAAACCAGCCCAAGGGAGATTGGACTGGTAAGGAGGTGGTTTCTATTAAACAGATAATAGGAACACAACTAGTTATTAATCTTTAGGACTGCGATGTTAGTCTATTTATTCCCTAAGAGATGTGATCGGTTTCTAAAAATTTACACATCATGACGTTTTATTACCTACTAAACTGGCGAAAAAGGAAAATTATGCATTGTGCGGATTACGCGTGCTGTTTCCATCGCCAAGGTTACGCATGAGAAGGGCATATTCTAGACTGACGTCTTCAGGAACCGGCAGATACACCACGTGCCCATTGCCCGGCGCTACGTCAGTGGCTTCCCCTTTGCGATTGCGCATCTCTTTGATCACAAAGTGAACGTTGCCCTGCGGCGTCATCATTTCAACGCTGTCACCTACCGAGAAGCGGTTTTTCACATCAACGGCAGCCATGCCGTCGCGATACTCTCCGGTAAATTCACCAACAAACTGCTGGCGATCGGAAACAGAGTAGCCGTAGTCATAGTTCTGATATTCATCATGAACGTGACGGCGCAGGAAGCCTTCGGTATAGCCGCGGTGAGCCAGAGATTCCAGCGTTGTCAGCAGAGATTCGTCAAACGGCTTGCCGGCAGCGGCATCGTCTATTGCTCGGCGGTATACCTGCGCTGTGCGGGCGCAGTAATAAAACGACTTGGTGCGGCCCTCTATTTTCAGAGAGTGAACCCCCAGCTCGCTCAGACGCGGAACGTGCTGGATAGCGCGCAGGTCTTTGGAGTTCATAATGTAGGTGCCGTGTTCGTCTTCAAAGGCGCTCATGTATTCGCCGGGGCGCATGGACTCTTCCAGCATAAAGACCTTGTCCGTTGGCTCGCCTGCTCCCAGCGTCGGCTCGAGGTTTTTGACTGCAATAGGCTCGTGGATGTGAACAATATTGCCAGTGTCGTCCTCTTTGCCTTCCTGAACTTTATATTCCCAGCGGCAGGCGTTAGTGCAGGTGCCCTGATTGGGATCGCGCTTGTTGATGTAGCCAGAAAGCAGGCAGCGACCGGAATAGGCCATGCACAGTGCGCCGTGAACGAATACTTCCAACTCAATTTCAGGAACCTGCTGGCGGATCTCAGCAATTTCATCTAAAGAGAGCTCGCGGGAAAGAATAACGCGAGTCAGCCCCATCTGTTTCCAAAACTTGACCGTCGCCCAGTTGACGGCATTGGCCTGTACAGACAGGTGAATATCCATCTGAGGAAAGGCTTCGCGCACCAGCATAATAAGGCCGGGGTCAGACATAATCAGGGCGTCAGGCCCCATATCAACCACAGGCTGAAGATCGCGAATAAAGGTTTTCAGCTTGGCGTTATGAGGGGCAATGTTGACCACAACGTAAAACTTTTTACCCAGCGCGTGGGCTTCATTGATGCCCAGCTGTAGATTCTGGTGGTTAAATTCGTTATTGCGCACCCGAAGGCTGTAGCGCGGCTGGCCGGCATACACTGCGTCTGCACCATAGGCAAAGGCGTAGCGCATGTTTTTCAGCGTACCGGCCGGAGAAAGGAGTTCCGGTTTTGACATAATTTATCTCTGTATTGTCTGATCGCAGGTCAGCGCCGCGCAGCTAGCGCGGCGTTGGGAACGTTTTCCCAAGGCGGGGATTGTAGACTGTCATATGTGGGATGGCAACGCGATGATGCGCTGTCGGCAGCCAATCGGCTATTTTTGCCATGTTTTTTCTATGGCAGTCTTTACGATCGCGAAGAGTTAACCCTCATCCCAATATCGATACGTCAGGCTCAGTACGCTAAATTTCTCTGATGGCTGGCCGTATTTTCCCAGATTGGTTTCTGTTGATTCAACGAGCGTGCAGTTATCGCGGCTGTCCCAGGTTTTACAGATAAATTTTGTCGTACTGATGTTCCAAGGATAGACAGTGAACCGAATAAACCTGATGAGACGGTTATTTGCGTCATAAATATAGCTATCCTGCTGTGTTGGCGTAATCAGAAACGCGAGCTTGTCGTTGGCGTTATAGGTATAGCGCTTTGCGCCTTTCTCTGGGCCGGCGTTGGTATTGGTGAAAGCCAGTTTGCCAAGTTTATTCAGGTGGTATTGGGTGGTTGAAACGGTTCCTTTGGGATCTTCCAATGTGGCTAAGGTGTTTTCTGAACGGCCGATCCAACCCTCACGGTTAAGCGTAAACCGAGTGGTTCCTTTTGCATCCTGTACAACCACGGGCGTATCAGAGTCGGTTTTCGTGATGGTTAAGTCATACTGCTGCTCCCAGCCCGATGACGTTCGTGAGAGCTGAGAGGCGCCGCGGGTGTCTAGTTTTATACGCTCGTTAACTTCCTGATAGCGTTCTGTCAGTTTTTCAAGCTGGCCGCAGGTATCAAACGTCATATGAGCAGAAAGAAAAATCCCTGAGTCGCTGACAACTGTTTTTGTTTCGACTGACTTTGGCCGTCCATAAGGAAGCGATGTCCCTAAAATATTGGCGTTTAACTGGCTATATTTTACGACAGCGTCATCGCACTCGGACTCAGTCGCAGCGGCAATGCCAGAAAAGAGCAGAGCGCCGAGGGCAATGGTTTTATATGTATACCCGATCATCGTTTTGCGTTCTCCTGCGGTGCTTTGTCCCAGTAGCTAAAGGTCGAGCGAAAGGCGCTTTTGCGGGAGATGGCGAAGCCAGGGAACAGCTCTATCTCATCCGATGTCGCTCGAGTGCAGTCGTTGTGGCTGTTCCACTCGATACAGTCCGTCTTTTTACTGCCAAGATAGAAAGACGACATGCCGATTTCCAATGAGCTGTGCTGGCGTCCCTGCTGGTCATACAGATAGATTATGTGGGTGCTGGGGCTGATGAAAGAGAGCGGCATGCCGTTGTCGTGATAGAAAAAGTGATTCTCTCCGGTGTCTGTACCAAGAAGGGTGACGTTAGTGATGCGCTGGTTCCCGTCCAGAAGGTAGCTTCCGCGGGTTTCTCCACGGTCTATTTTTTCTTTGCTTCCGGCAATAAAGTTTTCTATTGAGCCTGTGATAAGCCCGCTGGCGTCAGTTCGGTAGCGGGTTGTGCCCTCGCGAGCGAAGGTTAGCGTCTGCTGCTTGGCGGCAGTCGTGTTATACATTGTGACACTGTAATTATTCAACCAGCCGTCATCCATACGGGTCAGGCCGTACTCCGAGTCGAGAACAAAACGCCGCTCGTTTTTCACTAGCTGGTAGTGCATGTCGAGAACTTGCCCGCAGCGATCGTAGTTGAAGATTGAATAAAACACCGAGCCGGTGTTGTCGCGCTCAGTGAAGGTTTCTACCCGACGAACGGGCGTCGTGTAGGGGTAACTTAAAAGAATAAGGTGATTATTGGCGTTGACGGCAGCGCTAACGCGGCATTCGTCCGGAGCGGCGGCGGCATTATGCCCATAGAGCGCGGCGAAAAGCGCCATCGCGGCGGCCACACCCTTAAGCTGAAGTTTCATTAAGCGGCAGACTCCATTGTCGTTTTCCATATGCTAAGTAAGAGGCTACCCTTCAAAACGGTATCCCAATCCATAAACGGAGCGAATAAAAACTCGCTCGGCATCCAGCGTTTCCAGTTTACGGCGCAGGTTTTTAATATGACTGTCGACAGTGCGATCGGTCACAATGCGGTAGTCATCATACAGGTTGTCGAGTAGGGATTCACGGGTCAAAACGCGTCCGGCATTTGCCATCAGCACTTTGAGCAGGCGAAACTCAGCGGCGGTGAGGTCTAACTGCTTTTCTCGATAGTGAACGCAGAGCTGGGACTCATCAAGTCGCAGCGCGTCTTCCCAAGCGGGGGGCGTTCGAGGCGTGGTGTAGCTGCGCTTAAGCAGGGCTTTGACACGGGCGACAACTTCTCTGGGGCTATAGGGCTTACACACATAGTCGTCAGCGCCAATTTCCAGACCCGATAGTCTGTCCTGCTCTTCGGTTTTTGCGGTCATCATAATGATAGGAATATCAGAGAACAGGCGAACCTCGCGGCAAATAGCCATGCCGTCGGTGCCGGGCAGCATCAGATCGAGAAGGATAAGCGATGGCTGAGTGCGGCGAACGTATTCAACTACGTCATTTCCCTGAGTGAGCAGCGCAGTTTGGTAGCCAGCAGCCTGTAGATAGTCTGCCAGCAGTTGACCCAGCTTGGGCTCATCCTCAACGATCAGGATGGGCGAGAGCTCGCCTGCGATTAATTCACTGTGTTCTGTCATCCTACCGCTGCTGTGCCTGAAGAAATAAGGGGTAAGGTTACCGTAATTTCCAGTCCGCCTAAAGGGGAATGACGGGCGCTCATGTGTCCACCGTGCTCGTTGACAATATTCCAGCAGATAGACAGGCCAAGGCCTGAGCCGCCTCTGGCGCGATTGCGCGAGAGTTCTGTGCGGTAGAAACGTTCGAATATTCGCGCCATCTGTTCATCCGTGACGCCGGGAGCCGAGTCCTGCCAGCGCACTGTTAGATTTTCTTTATCCACCACGGCAGACACCTTAAGCAGCCCATCAGAGTCGGCGTCTGTATAGCGAAGGCTGTTTTCCAGCAGGTTATTAAACAGTTGAGAAAGACGGTCGGGATCGCCGAAAACCAGCGCGGCTGAGGGCAGTTCTGCTGTCAGATGCAGTCCCTTTTGTTCAAAGCGGCTTCGATAGACGGCAATAGACTGCTCCAATACGCTAAGAGCGTTTATTGACGACTTTTTGTAGCTGAGCGCGCCGAGATCGGAGAGTGAAAGCTGGTGGAGATCGTTAACCAGTTTGGTTAAGGCAAGCACTTCCGCCTTAAGAGACTGAAGGGCGGTAGGCGTGAGCTGTCGAACGCCGTCTTCCATCGCCTCCAGCTCGCCTTGCAGTACCGCCAGAGGCGTTCTTAATTCGTGAGAAACGTCAGCAATAAAGGCGCGGCGCATGGACTCGTTTTTCTCCAGCGTGCGAGCCAGCTGGTTAAAGTCGTTCGCCAGCGTGCCCAGCTCGTCCCTATGGGTGACCGTCACTCTGGCGCTGAAATCCCCGGCAGCCAGCTTGTGGGTCGCGCCCACCAGCGTTTTTACGCGAGAAAGCAAACCGCGAGACACCAGCATTGTTGCCACTGCCGCAAGAAGAATAGAAAGCGCCACCAAAATCCAACTGGTACGGCTTTGCTGGCGGGCAAAGTTAATGTCGGCCTGGCGCGTCAGTTTTTCACTGGGAACGGCGACGATCCAACCGATGACTTTACCATCCAACGTAATGGCGGTGCGGGTAGCTTCGCGCGGCACGGGGTGAGACGATCCGGCAATTCGTTGATTGTCAGCATTAAACACCCAAAAGGGAACGCGCCAGCCCTGAGGAGGCAACTTTTCTTCACCGTTGTCTTTCTGTTCAAAGGAGAGCAGTAGGCGATAGAGCTGCTTTTCGTTGTGGCGTAAAAAGTTCCAGCTGCCTTCGGAACGGTAGCGTTCTGCCAGTGACGTAGCCAGCAGGTTAAAGCGCTGCTCATTGGCTTGGCGAATATAGTCAGTAAACCCGCGTTCAAAGCTCAGACGGCCACCCCAGTTCATGGTCACAAGGACGAGCATACAGGTCGCCAGGATCGCGAGGAACAGTTTGCCGGTAATGCCGATTCTCATTCTTCAAGGTCTCCTTGGCGACTAGCGCCGCTTTTTGGGCGCTAGCTGGGCGTTGGGTGCATTATCAAGGGGCACGCGCATAAAAATAAGGGTTGGCAGGGTCATGATCAGCGCCACACCAAAATAGGTGTATAAAAACGCCTGCTGCATTTCCGGTGTGCCGACAGTTGACTGGTGGCCGGAAAACACCCCTAACAGAATGCCGGCAATGCTGACGCCAAGGCTCATGGAAAGCTGCATGACCATCGACAGCATGCTGTTGCCGCCGCTGGCGAACTCATCGGGAAGATCCTTCAGCGTTAGAGTATTCATGGTGGAAAAGCGCACCGCATTGGCAACGCCAAGCAGGTAAAGAATAAACGGCAGTGCCCAAAACCAGCCCTGAATACCACAGGTAGCGATAAGCAGAGTGAGCATCGGCAGCGCCAGCGTTGCCAGGCAAAGTACCTGACGGTAGCCGAAGCGGTTAACGATGCGAACCACCAGCCGTTTGACGCTCATGCTGCCGATAATCAGCGGGATCATCATTAGCCCGGCGTGAAGGGGCGAGAATCCCAGACCGACCTGAAGAAATAGCGGTGTCATAAAGGGCAGCATTCCGCTGCCGATTCGTGCAATCAGGCTGCCCGACAGGCCGATAGAGAAAGTAGGAATGCGGAACATCGACAGGTTAAAAATGGGCGATTCGGCTCGGCGGGCGTACAGCCAGTAAATTCCAAGAGCCGAGAGCCCGCAGGCACAGAGCAGGGCGATCGTCGCACTGGTAAGCCCTAGGCCGCTGTGGCCGTCCAGCGATAGAGTAAGCGTTGCCATAGCCACTGCCAGCAAAAGAAAGCCAATAATGTCAAAGCGGCGCGGCGGCATCTTGTAGTTCGGCATCAGGATAAAGGTCGCCAGCGCGCCAATCAGACCAACGGGAAGGTTAATGAGAAAGATCCAGTGCCAGCTGGCGTATTCAACCAGAAAACCGCCCAGAGCCGGGCCGACTAGAGGGCCGATTTGCCCCGGCAGTGTGACAAAAGTCATGGCTGCCATGTACTGCTCTCGGGGGACTATTTTCATCACAGTTAGGCGGCCTACGGGCACCATCATGGCGCCGCCAATTCCCTGGACGATGCGGGCGCGAACCAGTTCAGACAGGGTTTCTGCCTGTGCACACAGCAGTGAGCCAAAGGTAAATAGCAGAATGGCGGCGAGAAAGACGCGCTTAACGCCAATGCGATCGGCCAGCCAGCCGCTGGCAGGTAGGCCAATGGCAACTGTCAGCACGTAAGAAACGATCACTGACTGCATGCGCAGAGGGCTTTCATTAAGGCTATGGGCCATGGTGGGCAGAGCAGTATTCAAGATCGTTGTATCCAACGACTGCATAAAAAAGCCCAGTGCGACAATCCACAGCTGCCAGCGAATGTGCGTAGCGTTATTGGTCATAGCTCGACGCTCCAGCCTAAGTCGGTAACCTGTACGCACGGCGGGACGCTTTGCGGCGCTCAAGCCAGCGGCTTAGTCGGTCAAAATAGAGATAGATTACAGGCGTAGTGTACAGCGTCAGCAGCTGGCTGACGATAAGGCCACCGACAATGGTAATACCCAGCGGCTGGCGCAGCTCTGCACCGTCTCCGCTGCCTAAAGCCAGAGGCACGGCCCCGAGGATTGCTGCCAGTGTCGTCATCAGAATAGGACGAAAACGCAGCAGGCAGGCCTGATAGATAGCCTCTCTAGGCGTCAGTCGGCCTTCACGCTCAGCGGTTAGCGCAAAATCGACCATCATGATGGCATTTTTCTTCACTAGCCCAATGAGCAGCATAACGCCGATTAGGGCAATAAGGCTAAACGGTGTATTAAACAGCTCTAGCGCGAGGATTGCGCCGACGCCCGCCGAAGGCAGAGTGGAAAGAATGGTCAGCGGGTGAATATAGCTCTCATACAGTACGCCGAGCACGATATAGACGGTGATTACCGCGGCGAGAATAAGAAAAATCTGCGACATCAGCAGCTCTTTAAACACCTGTGCCGTGCCGGCAAAAGAGCCGCGAACGGTCGGCGGTACGCCCAGCGTGGTCATTGCCCGCTCGATAGCGGCTGTCGCCTCTGAGAGAGAATAGCCGTCCGCGAGGTTAAAAGAGACAGTCGAGGCGGCTGAAAGCCCCTGATGGTTAACGGATAGCGGTGCGTTAGAAGGATACCACTGGGCGAAGTAGGACAGGGGAATGGCCTTGCCTTCGCTGTTAATCACGAACATTTTATCCAGCGCGCTGGGATCCTGCGCGTACTGAGGCGCAACTTCCATGACCACTTTGTACTGGTTCAGGGGCTGGTAAATGGTTGAGATTTGCCGCTGGCCGAAGGCGTTATTCAGCAGGGAGTTTACCGATGAGACGTCAATATCGAGCCGCGACAGGGTTTCCCGATTATAGGTCAGTGCGATTTCGGCGCCTTTGTCCTGTTGGTCTGAGTTAACGTCCGCCAGCTCCGGCAACTGTGACAGCGCCGTGCGAATGCGGGATTCCCACTGGCGGAGCGAAGAAAGATCGTCGGACAGCAGCGTGTACTGATAGCTGGCGTTAGCCTGCCTGCCGCCAACGCGAACGTCCTGAACAGCCATCAAAAACAGGCTGGCTCCCGGCTCTTGCGACAGCTTGCCCCGTAGGCGGGCGATGGTTTGTTGGGCACTGGCTTTGCGCTCGCCGAGGGGCTTTAAGGAAATAAACATTGAGCCGCTGTTTGTGCGTGAACCGCCGGTAAATCCCGTCACGTTGTCAACGTCTGGATCGCTGCTGACAATTTTCATAAAAGTGCTCATTTTTTGCTTCATCGCCTGAAAGGAGATGCTTTGGTCAGCCTGAACGAAGCCCATCAGGCGCCCTGTGTCCTGTTCGGGGAAAAAGGTTTTTGGCACGTTCATATACAGCCAAACGTTCAGAGCCACGGTGGCGATAAACAGCGTCAGCACCAGCGGAGCGCGGTTGAGCATCCACACCAGAGAGCGCGCGTAACCCACCTGAATCGCGCGTAGAAAGCGTCCGAATCCGCGTTCGCGCTGAGGCGAGCGGGCTTTCAGTAAGCGGGCGCACATCATGGGCGTTAGCGTTAGGGAGACAACCAGCGAAATGCCAATAGCGACTGACAGCGAGACGGCGAATTCGCTAAACAACCGCCCGGGCAGGCCGCTCATAAACAGCAGAGGGATAAACACCGCAACGAGAGACAGGCTCATGGACAGAACAGTAAAGCCCACTTCGCTAACGCCTTTGAGGGCGGCATCAAAGGGCTTCAGGCCGTTTTCAATATGACGTGAGACGTTTTCAAGTACCACAATGGCGTCGTCGACGACAAAGCCGGTGGCGATAGTCAAGGCCATCAGCGACAGGTTATTCAGGCTGAATCCCAGCAGGTACATAGCGGCGCAGGTGCCAATAAGCGAAACGGGCACGGCGACGGCAGGGATAAGCGTAGCGCGGCCTTCCCGCAGGAACAGCAGCACGACGAGGATCACCAGAGCGATAGAAATCGCCAGTGCGCGCTCTACTTCACTGAGAGAAGCGCGGATTGTAGGGGAGCGGTCTTGGGCAATCGATAGCGTAATGGCGCTGGGAAGAGCGGACTGAAGCTCCGGCAGTTCTGCCCGTATGCGATCGACGGTTTCGATAATGTTGGCGTCTGCCGCTCGGCGAACCATGATCAGAATAGCGGGCACACCGTTGGCCATCCCGGCGGTGCGCACGTCCTGTACGGAGTCAGCGACGTCGGCAACGTCCTGTAGCCTAACGGGCGTCCCGTTTTGATAGTGAATAATCAGCGAGCGGTAGCCTTCGGCAACCTTGATCTCATCGTTGGTTTGAATTTGCCAGTTCTGTGCATCAAGGTTTAAAAATCCCTGTGGGCGGCGAACGTTAGCTTTACTGATGGCGGTTCTGACGTCATCCAGAGATACCCCCTGATTAAACAGCGCCTGCGGGTTGAGTTCTACCCTGACTGCGGGCAAAGAACTGCCGCCGACGCTGACGTCGCCCACACCCTCAAGCTGTGAAATCTTCTGGGCCAGCTGTGTGGAAGCGTAGTCATACAGCTCACCGGGAGAATAGACGTCTGAGGTGAGCGTTAGAATGACAATAGGGGCGTCAGACGGATTCGCCTTACGGTAGGTGGGGCGTGAAGGCATACCGCTGGGAAGCAGGCTTTGGGCGGCGTTGATAGCGGCCTGTACGTCTCTGGCCGCGCCGTTGATATCGCGATCCATATCGAACTGCAAAATAATGCGGGTGCTGCCCAGTGAGCTGCTGGAGGTCATTTCATTCACGCCGGAAATAGAGCCTAGAGCCCTTTCCAGCGGTGTTGCTACTGAGGTTGCCATCGTTTCCGGTGAGGCGCCCGGCAGTGAAGCGCTGACGGAAATAACCGGAAAGTCTATTTGTGGTAGAGGAGAGACTGGTAATAGCCGAAAGCCCAGCAGCCCGCTGAGCACAATAGCCAGCGTTAGCAGGGTGGTTGCCACCGGCCGCTGAATAAACAGGGCATAAAACCTCACGATACCACCTCGTCTGGTTCACGACGGGCGGTTATCGAACGGCGATTATTTCGGCTCAGGCGGTCAAACAGAAGGTAAATGACCGGCGTAGTAAACAGCGTCAGAACCTGACTGACCAGCAGGCCGCCCACCATACAGATGCCCAGCGGCTGCCTGAGTTCAGCGCCGATGCCCTGACTGAGCATCAGTGGCAAAGCGCCGAGCAGAGCCGCCATGGTGGTCATCAGGATAGGCCGAAAGCGCAGCAGGCATGCCTGATAGATAGCTTCATAGGGGGTTTTGCCTTCTTCTCGCTCAGCAGCCAGCGCGAAGTCAATCATCATGATGGCGTTTTTCTTGACGATGCCTATCAGCAAAATAATGCCGATGATGGCGATAATATCCAGCTCCTGACCAAACAGCATCAGCGCCAGCAGGGCACCAACCCCCGCACTGGGCAGCGTGGAGAGGATAGTCACCGGATGAATAAAGCTTTCGTACAGCACTCCCAATACGATATACATTGTGACTATTGCCGCAAGGATCAGCCACAGCGTGCTGATCAACGAGGCCTGAAACGCGAGGGTAGCGCCTTGAAATTGAGTGACAATGTCACTTGGAAAGTCAAGATCTTGCTCGGCCTCAGTAATAGCGCGAGTCGCTTCACCCAGTGAGATACCGGGAGAAAGGTTAAACGAGACGGTAGCTGCCGGGAACTGGGCAATTCGGTTAACGGAAAGAGGGGCAAAGCGCTCTTCAACGGTGGCGATATTGGTTAATCGAATGGGTTGCCCGCTGGCGTTCTTGATGTAGATATCGTTAAACGCCTCCATGACGCGAGATTTATCGACTTGCTGTTCCAGTACGACGCGGTACTGGTTGGACTGGGTGTAGATCGTTGAAATCAGGCGCTGGCCAAAGGCGTTATACAGCGCGTTGTCGATAGCACTCATGTCAATGCCCAGTCGGCTGGCATCATCGCGATTAACGTTGACGTAGGCCATCAGGCCGCGATCCTGCCAGTCGCTGGTGACGTCTGCCAGTTCAGGCACCTGCTTAAGTCGTTCAAGCAAAATTGGCACCCACTGTGTCAACTGCTCTTGCGACATGGCCTGAAGAGTGAACTGATACTGCGTTCTGCTCACTCGGTCTTCAATGGTTAAGTCCTGTACTGGCTGTAGATAGAGAGTAATACCGGGGACGGTGGCTGCTTTATTTAACAGGCGTTCAATAATTTCCGGCGCGCGTGCGTCACGCTGGCTCAGCGGCGTTAGGTTTATTTGTAGCCTGCCGCTGTTGAGGGTGGCGTTGTTCCCGTCCACGCCGATAAATGAGGAGACGCTCTCAACGTCAGGATCGTTCAGCAAAAGCGCGGTGACTTCCTGCTGGCGCTTGGCCATGGCGGTAAACGAAATAGACTGAGGCGCTTCTACTGTTCCCTGTATCAGGCCGTTGTCCTGTAGGGGGAAAAAGCCTTTAGGAATCGCTAGATAAAGAACCACGGTCAGCGCTAGAGTGCCTATTGCGACGCCAAGGGTCGTTATTGGATGTTTTAATACTACGGTCAGGTAGCGTCCGTAGCCTTCAACAACTCGGTTAAAAAAGCGCTCTGAGGCCAGAGAAAAGCGGTTTTGCTTGCGAAGTGACTCATGGCTTAGCAGGCGAGCGCACATCATTGGCGTCAGGGTTAGGGAGACAACGCCGGAAATCAGGATCGCTATCGCCAGCGTTAAGGCAAACTCGTGAAACAGCCTGCCGACCACGTCTCCCATAAACAGCAGTGGGATAAGCACGGCTATCAGTGAGACAGTAAGAGAAATAATCGTAAAGCCTATTTCTCCTGCCCCTTTGAGCGCTGCATTAAGAGGTTTTTCCCCCTGCTCGATATAGCGAGAAACGTTTTCGATCACCACAATGGCGTCATCAACGACAAAGCCTGCGGCAATGATCAGCGCCATCAGCGTCAGGTTATTAATGGAAAAACCGAGAAAGTAGATAACGGCAAAGGTGCCTATCAGGGAAAGAGGCACTGCGACGCTGGGAATGATCGTTGCCGGCAAATTACGTAAAAACAGATAGATCACCATCACTACCAGAGCAACAGCCAGCAAAAGCTCCAGTTGAACGTCGTTAATGGACGTGCGAATGGTAACGGTTCTGTCGGTCAAGATCTGAACGTTAACGGAGTGCGGCAGGCTGTCTGTTAGCTGGGGCAGCAGCTGGCGAATGTTATCAGCAGCGGTAATCACGTTAGCACCCGGCTGACGCTGGATGTTAAGGATAATGGCCTGTTTTTGATTCGCCCAGGCGGCCAGTTGGGTATTTTCCGCGCCGTCTTCAACAGTAGCGATGTCTTTTAGCCGAATGGGTGAGCCGTCTTTATAGAAGACAATGAGCTGACGGTAGTCCTCTGGCGAGCACATCTGATCGTTAGCGGACAGTGTTGCAGAACGGGTTGGGCCGTCGAGGCTGCCCTTTGCTGAGTTAACGTTGGCACTGGTAATGGCGCTTCTAACGGTTTCGCTGTCCAGACCGTAGGCCGCTATTGCCTGTGGGTTGAGCTTAACCCTGACGGCGGGGCGTTCACCGCCGGACAGGCTCACTAGCCCGACGCCGGACACCTGAGAAATCTTTTGTGCAACGCGCGTTTCTACCATATCGCGCACCTGCGACATCGGAACCGCATCTGACGTCACAGCAAGCGTCAGGATAGGGGCATCGGCAGGGTTAACCTTGCTATAAATCGGCGGATAGGGCAGATCGTTAGGCAGCAGGTTGGTGGCCGCGTTGATAGCGGCCTGAACTTCCTGTTCTGCGACGTCCAGCGCTAAATCGAGCTGAAACTGTAGGGTAATAACCGATGCCCCACCCGAGCTCTGTGAAGACATCTGCTTTAAGCCAGACATTTGCCCAAGCTGCTGCTCTAGCGGCGCAGTAATGGCCGATGTTGTAACGTCAGGACCAGCTCCGGGGTAGAGGGTAATGACCTGAATGGTAGGGTAGTCAACTTCAGGCAGTGCTGAAACGGGCAGCTTTTGATAGCCCAAAATGCCCGCCAGCAGCACGGCAACCATCAGTAGCGTGGTCGCCACCGGTCGTAAAATAAAGAGGCGAGACGGGCCTCCGCCTGAAGGAAGAGCGCGCTCTGCGTTCATTTGGCCTTCTGCCCGCGGCGAGAACTCTCTTTAGGCGTTCCCGGTGTAACAATCTCAACCTGAACGTCTTCTTTAAGGCGATCGACACCGTCAGTCACTACTCGCTGCCCTGACGACAGGCCGCTGTTAATAACGCTCAGTTCGCCGTAGCGAAGGCCGATGGTCACGGTTTGTTTTTTCACTTTATTTTCGTCGCTGAGAACCCAGACAAAATTCTCCCCGTTGCCGGTTTGTACGGCCGCTGCGGGAATAATCAGCGCATCTTTCAGCGTGTCGACCTGGATCTTTGTATTGACAAACTGGTTGGGAAACAGGCGTTCATCTTGGTTATCAAAGCGTGCTTTCAGGCGCAGGGTACCTGTGGCGGTATCAATTTGGTTATCTAGACTGAGGAGTGTTCCCGTGGCAATAAGACGTTTATTTTCTCGATCCCAAGACTCGACGGTCAGTACTTTGCCATCTCGATATGCGGGGAGGATATTGTCGAGGGAGGCTTCTGGAAGTGAGAATAAAACGTCGATAGGCTTTGTTTGGGTAATAACGACCAAACCAGTACTGTCTCCACTGGAGACATAGTTGCCGACGTCAACCTGACGCAGACCTACGCGGCCTGAAATCGGCGCAGTTACTTTGCTGTAGGTAAGCTGAAGGTTGGCGTTGTCCAAAGTGCCTTGGGCGGCCTTGATGCTGCCTTCTGTTTGCTTAACCAGTGAGGACTGTTCATCCAGCTGCTGTCGCGAAATCATGTTGGTTTTTATCAGAGACTGATAGCGCGCCAGATCGCGCTTGGCGTTTGCCAAGGTGGCCTGCAGCGTTTGCAGTTGGCCTTCAGCCTGAACGCGCTGGATGTCGAAAGGACGCGGGTCTATTTCAACCAGCAGGTCTCCTTCATTGACGTTCTGACCCTCAGTAAAGTGAATTGCGATTATTTGACCATCTACTCGGTTGCGAACCACAACGGTATTAGACGCGGTGACAGTGCCGAGGCCGCTCAGGTAGCGAGGAACGTCCTGTATCGATGCGGTAGCCGCCTGAACTGGCGGCATGGGCATATTACGTCGCCCGGTAGGCGCTGGCGCTTTTGCGCTGCCAGATTTTGTCACCGCAGGGGCTTCACCACTGGAAAAGGGCTTGAAAAAAAAGAACGCGCCAACGGTACAGACTACAACGATCGTAACAATTAAAGGGCGCGATAGACTGATAGAGGATTTTGTCATGTGGAATCTTCACCATAATAGCTCTGTCCGGTGAGCTATTCTCCGTAGCTTAACGTCTGAATGACGGAAAGCAATTTTCAGCGACGCATCGTCACTGAGAGAAATGCCGCTTAGTATAAAGCGTAGGCTAATAAAAAGAATGAAAGAAATATGGAGCTTGTGTCATGAAAAGTTAATTTTCCGTTAACTTTCTTTACGCGTTAAAAATACTACTCTTTTGTTTCTTATTCACAAATAAAATAGGGCAGCGTTCCGCTGGAAAAAAGCCTTTTACCACTGCTCATTTCTATCATATGCAAATAGGTAGATTCATGGAGTTCTGTGCTGAAACGGTAGAGATAACGCTCTCCTAAATCTTTTGGCAGCGTATCGTGAGAGGTGCGCAGAACATTAGTAGTATTTAACGTGAAGTCGTTATTTTTATTTCTATAGTAATCAAATGAAATTGTTCTATCGATAGTGTATCGCTGGCCGTTTGTTTCTATATATCCAGTCATGACGTTTTTGCCTTTGCCATTTTTAAAGCGAAATTTCATGCTGGAGATCATCAGCGCTTCGTTGCTTTTATCTGACTTCTCAAAAAGATAGGTAGTGTGAGAGGCACAGCTAAACGACTCCTGTTGACGAACATAAAATAGATAAATGCAGGCTGCTAGCACCAGCGTTGCACCGAACGCAGCGGAGAGCGTTAAGATTAAACGACGCTTCATTTTACCTTCACCACATAGTAGTTAAGACAGGGAGTACGATCTTTATCTGGATCGCCATGACAAACCTGAAAGGATTCTCGCCTGTCGTCAGCAGGGAAGCTGGAGTAGACGTTTTTAGGCGAACTACAGTCGATATCTAGTTCATCGATGCGCATCTTAAGATGTTCCAGATCCGTCGGCTTTTGGTTATGGATAAATACGCGGCAGCTGCGGTAGTCGCCCTGATAGTGATAGTCAGCGTAGTAGTTGGGTTTGCTGGTAAACAGCGACAGCGCGCCGTAAAGCAGGAGAATAAACAGTGATACTAGTAGAGCCGCGCGGATGTAGTACCAAAGGATGCGGTCAACGGTATTTTTAGGCGTTGTTTTTACGCTGGTATTTTCTGACAGCAGCGTGGCATTAATTAACGGCCTTTTTGCAATATAGGGCTTTTCCTGACTATCATTATTAAAGGTTCTGTAGCTGGCTACAACCTTGAGTTCAACGTCAGTTGAAAGCTGTGCTCCATAAGAGTATGCCGTGAGCACGGGTTCCATTTCGTTAATGTGTTGAAACGATTCGGAAATGCCTTCCAACATATGTACCAGAAGCGCTGTCGTTTCAGCTGAAGGCTGGCGATGAATATCCTGTGCCAGCTGTTCGAAAGGAATAATCTGATAGCCACTGTCTATCAGGTGCAGAAACAGGCGCTTGGTATGGTTATCGAGCGTGCTTATCTGCCGCGGGTCGTCAAGGCGGCTTAACGTACCGGTGTGGGTATTAAAAAGAACCCGGTCGTTAATGATATAATTATGCAAACGCTCACCCCGCTCACTCTTTTTAAATTGGTTTTTAAACTATATTTAAGTCATTTAAAAATTTTAGCTACCGGTAATATTAGAACAAGCATGTCATATTATGTTGATTATAATGCAACACCGGCAAGAGGGTAGTTTACCACTCCTGCCGGCGATAGAAATATATTTATCCTGCCATTTTTAACTGATTGCATTTTTTAACGGCGTTAACATAGTGTGTTAAATCCATTTTAAAAATACGGTTATTCTTTACGCTCTCCGCCTAATGCTTCAATGAGTTCATTAATTAATGACATAGTTTCACCCGTCATAAGGGAGAAGTCGGCGTCAAAGCGGGCTGCGCGATCGTCTTTATCAATGTCCTGATTTTGCTCTTTGACCGTTTCAGTAAACTTGATGCGCTTCAGGCTGCCGTCGTCAGCCAGCATAAATTCGATGCGCTCGCGCCAGTCCAAAGCCAGTTTGGTGACCAATTTGCCCGCTTCAATGTGGGCGGCGATTTCATCACTGACCAGCTCCTGTGCTTTGCAGCGGATCACGCCGCCGCCTTCAAGCAGTGCTTTGAGTTCGGCTTCATCCTGTAGCGTAAATCCAGCAGGTAGCGATCCTGAACGGACCCATTCAGTTAGCGTCAGTTCGATCGGGCTTTCCATCGTGAGTGGGACAACCGGCAGTGAGCCAAGGCTCTTGCGCAGCAGCGCTAGCGTATCTTCAGCGCGCTTGGCACTGGCGGCGTCGATCATGATCAGGCCGTTTACCGTATCGATCCACAGGCTGGTCTGGTTAAAGCGGCTAAAGGCGCGAGGCAGGAGAGTGTGCAAGACTTCGTCTTTCAGAGCATCTTTTTCTGTCTTTTTCAGCTTGCGGTGCTGTTCTGCTTCAAGCTGGGCAATTTTTGCGTTAAGCGCCTGCTTAATGACCGGCGCAGGCAGAATCTTTTCTTCTTTGCGAGCGACGATAAGAATTTGGTTACCGGCGGTGTGTGTCAGAGCGTCGCTGTCTGAACCCAAAGGAGAAACCCATCCCGTTTTTGCCATATCCTGGCTGCCGCAGGGGGTGAAGGTTAACGGTTTGAGCTGCTTTTCCATCTCATCCGCTGACAGAGACACATCACGGCTGAGGCGATAAATCATAACGTTTTTAAACCACAACATACTTATTTCCATTTTCTTCAAAGAGAGCAGCGCTCTGTATAAACATGGTTACCATCATACCCAATCGTGGCGTGCGGTGCCGCACTTTTACCGTTGAGTTTGGCGTAATCCGCTAATTTTTGAACCTGTCATCCAATTTACTGACGCCGAGTCCATTTATCTTCTTCACGTTGATTTGTACTGGGATCCGCTCTTTCATGGCATCAACATGGCTAATGACGCCTATGGTTTTTCCACTGGCATTGAGGTTGTCCAGCGCGTCCAGCGCGATGTCCAAGGTTTCGCTGTCCAGCGTGCCAAATCCTTCGTCAAGAAACAGTGAGTCGATGCGGGTTTTATGACTAACCAGATCGGAGAGCGCCAGCGCCAGAGCCAGACTGACTAGAAAGCTTTCCCCGCCAGAGAGGGTGCGAGTATCGCGCACGCTGTCTGCCTGCCAAGTGTCAATCACCTGCATTTCCAGTGCGCCGTCCTCTTTTCGCTGAAGCTGATAGCGCCCGTGAAGCCTGTCGAGCTGGCGGTTAGCCAGATATATCAGATGATCAAGCGTTAACCCCTGAGCAAAGCGGCGAAACTTGGCACCGTCGCTGGCACCAATAAGCGCATTGAGCATCGCCCAATCGTCCAAGGATTGCTGATGGTGGGCGATAAGCTTCTGTAGTTCTCCCTGACGTTCGCGGGAGAGAATATCTTCAGCCAGTTTTTGCTTTACTTCCCCCTGAAGAACCCCGTTAGCGCGAAGCTCTTGAGAAAGTAGAGTAATGCGCTGAGCAAGTTCCTGACGCGTTTCATCCTGAGCAAGATGCGCCGGGCGAGCCGTTAGATGCTGCTGAAGACGCTGTTCGGCTGACTGAGCGAGGGCGGAGGCTTGAGTGAGCTCCGTTGTCAGGCGTTCTTTTAACAAACTGAGTGACTGCCGTTCTTCATCGCTGAGGCAAGCTGCTAAAAAGGCGGACTCATCGCTAAACGCGCTGTCTACAATAGCTTGATGAAAATGCTGTTCCTGCCGCTGTTGCAGCTCTTGGTGCTGTTGGAACTGCTGTTCGAGAGCCGACAGTCGCCCAATAAGGGACTGACGCTCACTGTGACTGCGCTGGGCGAGTTGACGGCGCTGCGTTAAGGACTGTTCACGTTCAGAACGCGCTTCAGCCATCTGGCGTAAGGCTTGAGTTACTGATTGCTCGCCAAATATCTGCTGGCGTTCTTGAATGAGGCGCTCAACGTTATCACGGCAGGTACAGTATTGAGCTTCGACGTCATGCAGGCGCGTTGCTATAAGCGATAGCTGGCTCTGTAGCCCGCTTATTTCGGCATTTATCGCTGCTGCCTGCTGTTCCACCGCAGTGAATTCTGCACGGTTTGTCTGCCACTGTTGCCACTCGTTTCTGCGTAATGTAAGCCATGAGGTCGCATTTTCGGCAGAAGGCAGGGACAGTGTAAATGTTTCCAGCTGCTGGCGGAGCTGTGTCAGTCGATGCTGGTAGGTGTGTTCTAATGCTTTGAATAGATCTTCCGACTGCTGGCACTGCTGTTTGCTGTGGGCAACGTCCTGCGTCAGCAGCGTTACACGCAGCTGAGCCTCTTTCAGGCTGGCAGTTTGCTGGCTTAACAGTGACTGGTGCTGTTGAAGCGCCTTTTCTCCCCGCTCCAGCGCCTGAAGGCGCTCATCGAGGAGCTGTTCGCGCTGTTGTAGTGTGTTAAGGCTTTCAATCAGGCCGTGCTCATCATCAATGCTGAATGCTGCCTCTGACTCTTGGCTGAGGGTGAGCCACTGGTTCTGGAGATCGGCAAGAAGGCTGTCCAGAGAGGCGGTTTCAACATGTAGCCTTTGAGCCTCTTCTTCCTGCGCGTGGATCTGGCTGATTAAGCGGATAGCGTCGTCATGTAACTGCTGTACTTCTGCTTTTAATACGGCGAGCCGCTCTGTGCTGTTGCTGTGAACGAGCGGATCGCTTTCTGCACCAAGAGGATGTTCCGTTGCGCCACAAAGGGGGCAAGGGCTCCCAGACTGAAGCTGGGCTCTCTCCTGAGCGAAGCGAGCCAGCAGGCTTTCCTGCTGGTGAAGGGTATCGAGATCTGCCAGATGAGCCTGTTTATCGTCAAGGGCTCGCTGACAGGTTTGCTGCTGAGCCCTTTGCTGTTCGATACTGGCTGCTAACTGGGCCTTTCGCTCACAAAGGCTGATGCGTCTTGCCTGTGTTTCCGAATGTCGAAGCTGTAGCTGGGATAGCTCGCGAACCTTTTCTCGCGCGCTGGCTAAAGCGAGTCGCTGTTGTCGAAGTGAGGGCAGGTCGTCATCAAGCGTTAAGGCCTGATACTGCTGCTGTAGGCTTTCAAGGGCGCTCTGCTGAGCAATGAGGCGTTCTTGTTCAAGGTGCTGCTCCTCTGCCGCCTGAGTCAGGGATTGCTCTACGGTAGCCAGCTCTTGGCGGCGTTGGTGAATATCCTGATGGAGTCGATCCTGTTCGGCGCTCTGCTGAGCCAAATCTTCTAGCTGGCTTTGCCAGAGAGGGAGATTTTCACCCCACTGGGCGTAGGTGCTGTATTGGGTAAAGTAGTCGTTCAGCTCGCGCTGCCGCTGCTCTACGGTCGCACATCGCGAGATCAATGCCCCATGGGCGGAAACGGCATTTTGATGCTGAACAGTTAAATCTGTCTTTTGAGCCGTCCACTGTTCTAGCTCTTGGCGTCGAGTTGAGATACGCAGATCAAGTGGAGTAACCCTCTCATCAATCAGTGCCCGGGTTTGCTCATGGTCAGCAAGAAGGGTAGCCAGCGCCTTTTCTTCTTGTTCATAGGCCTGCTGGCTCTGCTCAGCGACTTGGTGAAGACTGGCGGCTTCTGTTTTCAGCTGAGCCACACTATGAGTGAGTGTAAGGGTTTCATCGCGAAGCCGCTGGCGTTCACGATAAAGCGGCATCAGCTTTTCTGCTGGCTCGCTGTGCTGTAGCCGGGTTAGCTCTGCTGTGTGATGCCGGAGTGCCTCTTGAGCGGCAGTAAGCCGCTGCTGTGCTGAGGTTAACTGCTGCTGGTTGTCATCGTGTTGAGCTAGCCATTGAGTGTCGTTAGTTAGGCGCTGGATATCTTGGCTTAGCGTTTTTTCCTGATGGCGCAGGTGCTGTTCCTGCTGGTGTAGCTGGCTTAGTTCGTCGTCATTCAGCGTGCGAACGCCGTCAAATCGCGCGTACAGCGTATCCAGCTCGCTTTTGGCTTCTTTATGGCGAAGAAAGACCCGCTCGGATATCTGCCCATATATCTCTGTACCGGTGAGCTCTTCTAAAAGCTCGGCTCGTTCGTTGGGTTCAGCATTCAGAAAGGCGGCGAACTCTCCCTGAGAGAGCATCATGGACTTCGTGAAGCGACCAAAATCAAGACCAGTGATTTGCGCGATAGCGTCAATCTTGTCGCGAACTTTATCAGTAATGATTTTTCCGTCGCTCAGGTAGGCCAGCTCTACTTTGGGTGCCTGCAGGTTGCCGTCAGCTAGGCCTTTGGCTCGACGCTGGCTCCAAAATGCGCGATAGCCAACGCCCTGAACGTCGAATTCGACTTCGGCCAGCGACTCGGCCGTGTAGTTTGTCATCAAATCGTTTTGCGTTGGGCTAACGGTAAGCCGAGGCGTTTTGTGGTAAAGAGCTAGACAAATAGCGTCCAGCAGGGTGGTTTTACCTGCGCCGGTTGGGCCCGTAATGGCAAACAGCGCGTTGTCGCAAAAGGGCGGGCGGGTAAAGTCGATTTTCCACTCGCCCTTGAGGGAATTAATATTTTTGAGGCGCAGGCTGAGAATTTTCACTTGATCTCCTCCTTGGCGCGCTGTTCGCGTTCGAGCCTGACGTCTTCTAGAATACCGTTAAACATCTCCCTCAACCGAGGATAGCGCAGCGCAGCGTTTTCATCGGGAGACTGTGCCTGTTCCTGCGCCAGCCTGCGCTCGAAAACGTCACTTGCCGTCAGCTCAGACAGCGTTTCTTTTTCCTGCCGCACCAAATGGCGGTGAGCCATCGACTTACTGCGCCGCAGCAGTAGTACATCGACTGGCAGAGTGTCAGCCATTAGCTGAATGCGCTTTTGCAGATCGCTTAGGTAAAGGGCGGTATCGACCTCAATGTCCAGCCAGGTAGGCAGCTCTTCACGATGAGAGTCGAATGATGATAGCTGATTGAGTACGGTATCGATATCACCACTGATTAAGCGCATCGGCTGAAATTCCGGAACGGGCAGCAGCTCGATGCTGGTCGACTCGTTGGGCGTAAACTCCACCAAAACGACGCTTTTTTCCTGACCAGCTTCGTCGAAGCTAAGGGGGATCGGAGATCCCGAATAGCGAATATACTCGCTGTTCGCCACCTTTTGCGGTCGGTGAATGTGGCCCAGAGCAATATAGTCAGCAGGGGGGAAATCCTGTGCGGGAAAGGCATCAAGGGTACCGATATAGATCTCCCTGACGGAATCCGACGTTGATGCGCCAACCGTCGTTAAGTGGCCAGTGAGAATAATGGGTAAAGGGCGGCCGATTGCCTCTCTTTTTTCTAGCGCTAGCTCGTAGAGGTGCTGATAGTAGGCTGCAATTGCTGCACGCATTCCCTGCTGTTTTTCTTCCGCAGACTGCCCGGCTTGACTAGTGACAATGTCACGCTGACGAATAAACGGAACGGCACACAGTAGAGCGGAAGGTTCATCGGCACTGTTAGTGAGAACTAAAAGTGACTGAGATGGATCTTCCGCTACGCCAGCAATAACGTCAACGTTGAGGCAGGCCAGCAGCGATCGGGATTCGTTAAGCACGGCGACGGCGTCGTGATTCCCACCCAGCACCACCAGACGACAGCCTGTAGGCTGAAGTTTGACGATAAACTGATTATAAAGTTCACGGGCGTAGCTGGGGGGCGATGCGGTATCGAACACGTCTCCGGCAACGATAATGGCGTCGACAGAGTGGATAAGAACGCGTTCAATCAGCCAGTCTAAGAAGGCTTCATGTTCTGCGGCTCGGCTTTTCGTAAAGAAGTACTGCCCTAAATGCCAGTCAGACGTGTGAATAATGCGCATGAATCCTCTCAGTATCAGTCACGTTGCTGCGCCATTATACGCAGCCAAGGGTTAAATGGCGGTCTTTTTCACTTATTTCAGGTGAATTCTGACGCTGGCGGTTGTTAACGTCATAAAACTGTCATATATCTGTATCATACTGATGTGCAATGATGAACCTGAGCGCCGCACGGTGCTTATGACAGCGAACAGCGAAAGAGCACAACGCCCTATGATGAAACGCATACTGGTTGTAGAGGACGAAGCGCCAATCAGGGAAATGATTTCTCTCGTGCTGGAACAGCACGATTACCAGACGGTTGAAGCCGCTGATTTAGCCAGTGCACAGGCTCAGCTAAAAGAGCCGTTTCCCGATCTGGTGCTTCTTGACTGGATGCTGCCCGGAGGCTCGGGAATACAGCTGATTAAGGCAATGAAGCGAGAAGCACTAACGCGCAGTATCCCCATCATTATGTTAACCGCCCGAGTGGAAGAGGACGACCGCGTTCAGGGGCTGGAGTCCGGCGCTGACGACTATGTCACTAAGCCGTTTTCACCTAAAGAGTTGATTGCCCGCATCAAGGCCGTCATGAGAAGAACGTCCCCGGTGACAGAGCATGAACCGCTGGCGTTTAACGGACTGGTACTCGATCCGTCCTCCCATCGAGTTATGGTAGATGAAGTTCCGCTCGATATGGGACCCACCGAATATAAACTGCTCCACTTTTTTATGAGCCACCCTGAGCGAGTTTATAGTCGCGAACAGCTGCTAAATCACGTGTGGGGCACTAATGTTTACGTCGAGGACAGAACCGTGGACGTGTTTATCCGGCGGCTGCGTAAAACGCTGGAAAGCGGCGGCTACGACAAAATGCTGCAAACCGTTCGCGGCTCTGGCTATCGTTTTTCAACGCGCTTTTAATTAGGACACCGCCTGTGCTAGAACGCCTGTCGTGGAAAAAAATCATCGTAGAGCTGTTTCTTTTCTGCCTTCCTGCGCTGTTACTCAGCATTTTTTTTGGTCACTTGACGCTGCTGTTGCTGATTTCCGTCAGCCTTGCTCTTTGCTGGCATTTTTATAATTTGCTGAAGCTTTCCCACTGGCTGTGGTTGGATCGCAGCATTATGCCGCCGTCCGGCAGAGGCAGCTGGGAACCGCTGTTTTACGGGCTTTATCAAATGCAGCATCGAAATCGACAGCGTCGACGAGAGCTGACGTCGCTCATTAAGCGCTTTCGCAGCGGTGCGGAGTCTCTGCCGGATGCGGTTATCCTCAGCACCGAGAGCGGGCATATTTTTTGGTGTAACCGTCTGGCGCAAAGCATACTGGGCTTTCGCTGGCCGGAGGATAACGGTCAGCATATTCTCAATTTAATTCGCTATCCGCAGTTTACTGACTTTGTTAATCAACGGCAGTTTGACCAGCCGTTAACGCTTCAATTTAACAACGGTAGCTACATTGAATTTCGCATTGTGCCTTATGACGAAGGGCAGATGTTGATTTCCGCCCGTGACGTTTCACAGGTGAGGCAGTTGGAAGAAGTTAGACGGAAGTTCTTTACTAACGCCAGCCATGAGCTGAAAACGCCGCTGACTGTCCTTCGAGGATATTTAGAAATGCTGGACGATGAGGACACGCGTCCTGAAATTCGCCAGCGCGCGGTGGCCAGCATGAAAGGGCAGTCAGAGCGAATGGATCTTCTGGTTAATCAACTGCTGACCCTGTCTCGAATTGAAGCCGCGCCGCGCGGTGTCTCTAAGGAAAAGATCAACGTGCCGGCCATGCTGGAGACGCTGGCGCGCGAGGCCGAAGTGTTAAGCGCAGGTCGACAGTCGTTTCGCTTTAATATTGCTCCGGGGCTCTGTGTTTATGGCAATCAGGAACAGCTCTATAGCGCTATGTCTAACCTAGTGTATAACGCGGTAAACCACACGCCGGAAGGCACTGCGATTCAGGTTGACTGGCTGCTGACGCCAAAAGGCGCACGGTTTAGCGTGAAAGACAGCGGGCCAGGCATTGAACCACAGCATATCTCTCACTTAACAGAGCGGTTTTACCGCGTGGATGCTTCCCGTTCTCGGCAGACTGGCGGTAGCGGCCTAGGACTGGCTATTGTAAAACACGCACTTAACCACCACGACTCTCGACTGGAAATCGAAAGCCAGCTCGGTAAAGGCAGTGAGTTTAGCTTCGTGATACCTACTGCTGCGGTCGTGAGTGTGCAAGAGAAGGCGTAGAGATGTATAGAACGGCGTAGAAGTATAGGGATGAAGAAAGAAGAAAGAAGAAAGAACGGGCGCTGATGCGCCCGTTTCTGTATGCACTTATATAGCTTATGCACTCATTACTTTTTTGTCGCTGCCTTCAGTCGAGCGACAAAGTCAGCCAGTCTGCGCAGCATCTCATCCGGCTGAGAGTGGTACTCTTCAATGATTTTGACAATGGCCGAGCCGGATATTGCCCCCGCAGCGCCGCTGTCGAGTGCCGCTTTGACCTGAGCGGCTTCAGAGATACCAAAGCCTTGAATCGCCGGTGCGGCATGGTATTCGTTTAAAGCCTGAATCAGGTGTTCAAGGGGCTGATGGGCTTTGTTTTCTGCACCTGTTACCCCAGCACGGGAAAGCAGATAAGTGTAGCCTCGCCCGTGTGTAGCGATTTGACGCAGCAATTCATCGCTGGCGTTAGGAGGGCAGATAAAGATCGGCGCGATGCCGTGACACATTGCAGCGGTTCGAAACGGTTCAGACTCTTCGAACGGCACGTCGGCCACTAACACTGAGTCAACGCCAACCTCAGCACAGCGCGCGTAGAAGGCGTCAATGCCGCGGGTAAACACCAGATTGGCGTACATCAGCAGGCCAATAGGAATATCAGGATGGCGTGCACGGATCTGCGCCAGCAGGTCAAAGCAAAGTGACGGCGTCACTCCAGAGGCAAAGGCGCGCAGCGTCGCGCTCTGAATCGTCGGGCCGTCTGCCAGCGGGTCGGAGAACGGGATGCCAAGCTCTAGAGCGTCGGCACCTGCTTCGATCAGTGTGTCGATAATTTTTAGCGACAGCTCTGGGGAGGGATCGCCCAGCGTGACGAAGGGAACAAAAGCGCCTTCTCCTTTGCTTTTCAGCTGACTAAACAGTTGTTGATAGCGTTCCATCAGATTTCTCCCCGCGCTTTTAAAATGTCGTGAACGGTAAATATGTCTTTATCTCCCCGGCCGGACAGGTTGACCACCAGGATTTGCTCTTTTTCAGGCTCTGCTGCAATCATTTTTAGCGCGTAGGCCAGCGCGTGGGAGGATTCCAGCGCGGGAATAATGCCTTCATGACGTGAAAGCTGTTTGAACGCGTCGAGCGCTTCGTCATCGGTAATGGAAACGTACTCTGCGCGCCCAATGCTGTTCAGATAGGCGTGCTGAGGCCCAACGGACGGAAAGTCCAACCCGGCAGAGATAGAGTAAGACTCTTCGATTTGACCTTCTTCGGTCTGCATCATCGGTGACTTCATGCCGAAGTAGATGCCGACGCGGCCGTGTTTCAGCGGTGCGCCGTGCTGCCCAGATTCAATACCGAGTCCGGCAGGCTCTACGCCAATAAGCCTAACGCTCGGTTCGTCGATAAAGTCAGCGAACATGCCGATAGCGTTAGAGCCGCCGCCGATACAGGCCAGCACCGCATCGGGCAGGCAGTCTTCTTTTTCTTTCATCTGCGCTTTGGTTTCTTCGCCAATCATGCGCTGGAACTCGCGGACAATAGTTGGAAACGGATGCGGCCCCGCAGCGGTACCGAGCAGGTAGTGTGCTTTATCATAGTTGGCAGACCAGTCTCTCAGCGCCTCATTACAGGCGTCTTTCAGCGTGGAAGAACCGCTGTGCACAGGGATCACTTCCGCGCCCATCAAACGCATTCTGAAGACGTTAGGGGACTGACGCTGAACGTCTTTAGCACCCATATATACTCGGCACTTCAGGCCGAGTAGCGCGCTGGCAAGTGCGGCGGCAACGCCGTGCTGGCCGGCACCGGTTTCTGCGATAATCTCCGTTTTGCCCATTCTTTTAGCCAACAAAGCCTGTCCGAGCACTTGGTTTGTCTTGTGCGCGCCGCCGTGAAGCAGGTCTTCTCGTTTAAGATACAGCTTGGTTTTAGTGCCTGCGGTCAGGTTACGGCACAGGGTTAACGGCGTAGGGCGACCGGCATAGTTGGTTAACAGGTCGTGAAACTCTGCCTGAAACTCAGGATCGCTTTGTGCTTTAACAAAGGCGTCTTCAAGCTGCTGTAGCGCCGGCATAAGAATTTGCGGAACGTACATGCCGCCAAATTCGCCGAAATAAGGGTTAAGTAATGTCATGCTATATCCTTTTGTTGTCGACATCAGGGACGTCTCGAATCGTTATAATCTATTAGGTTATCAATAAAATACGTTTAGTAATGACGCAGGGCAGAAAACGCTGCGTGGATCCGATCGCCGCTCTTTTCCCCCGGAGCGCTTTCTACACCAGAATTAAAATCCAGCCCTCTACAGCCTAGTGCGGCCGCTTTAGCTGCGTTATCGGGGGTGAGCCCTCCGGCTAGCATGACGTTGTCTAGCGGTAGGTCGGCTAGCAGTGCCCAGTCGAACGTTTGCCCAGTGCCGCCCGCACCGTTATCCAGCAAGATACGGTCAACGTGGGGTGCGGCCAAAGAGGGAAGCGAGCCGCTGACGCTTTTGGCGCGCCAAATTTGGCAGCCTGAAGGCAGGCTTTGGCGCAACAGGGCGATATAATTATCGTCCTCTTGGCCGTGAAGCTGAACGGCGCTGAGCCCCAGGCGTTCAACGGCCAGCAGGACGCTCTCCTGTTTAGCGTTGCTGAATACGCCAACCCACTGTAGCGGCGCCGCCTGAACGATTTTATTAGCCTGCGCCAGATCGACGTAGCGGGGAGATTTACCTACAAAGATCAGCCCACCGTAAACGGCTCCGGCGCGATAAGCGGCTTCGGCATCTTCTGGGCGAGTTAAGCCGCAAACTTTATTGGCGCCGAGGATCACACGGCGAACGGCCAGATCCAAATCGGGTTCAGACATCAGCGCGCTGCCGATAAGGAAGCCGTTAGCGTACTGGCTTAGCTCTCGCACCTGCTGATAGGTGTGAATACCGGACTCGCTGATAACAATAGTGGACGACGGCAGCTTCGGCGCCATAGTACGCGTGCGATTAAGGTCGATAGAGAGATCGCGTAAGTCACGGTTGTTGATGCCGACGACGCGAGCCTCAAGGGCAACGGCGCGAACGCGCTCCTCTTCATTACTCACCTCCGTCAAAACGCCCATATTGAGCGAATGTGCGACAGCGGACAGCTGCTTGTACTGTTTATCATCGAGCACTGACAGCATTAGCAGAATGGCATCTGCGCGGTAAAAGCGCGCCAGATAAATCTGATATTCATCAATGATAAAGTCTTTACACAGCACGGGCTGATGTACCTGACGGCTGACTAAGGTGAGGTAGTCGAAGCTGCCCTGAAAGTACTTCTCGTCAGTCAATACTGAAATGGCGGATGCAAAGGGGCGGTAGCTTTCGGCAATGGCTCGAGGATCGAAGTGCTCACGGATAAGCCCTTTTGAGGGGGAAGCCTTTTTGCACTCCAGAATAAACACCGCCTTGTTGTCGGTTAGCGCCTGATAAAAGCTGCGGCTGCTGGGCTCTATTTTATGCCGGAAGCTTTCCAGCGGCTGCTTTTGGCGTCGTTCAGCAACCCACTGGTGTTTATCGTTTACGATGCGCGTTAATACGGTTTCCTGCATGATTTATCCTCTCGCTGCCAGCGCTTGAACGCGGTCATAGGCGACGCCGCTGTGAATGATGTCCATGGCCTTTTCGGCGTTTTCTTTTAAGCACTCTTGCCCAAACAGTCGCATCAGAACCGCAACGTTAGCGGCAACTGCGCTGGCGTGAGCCATTTTTCCTTTACCCTGCAGCAGGCGAGACAGAATGTCACGGTTTTCTTCTGGTGTACCGCCCTCCAGATCGGACAGAGCGTGCTGTTCTAGGCCAAAATCGCGATGGCTTAAACGGTACAGATTAATTTCACCATCGCGCAGTTCAGCGACTTCTGTCGGCGCGTGGATGGCTACTTCGTCCATGCCGCCGCCGTGTACAACGGCAGCCTGTTCGTAGCCCAGCACGCGAAGGGTTTCTGCAATGGGAAGCACTAGCTCAGGGCTATAGACGCCAATCAGCGCTTTTTTCGGACGAGCCGGATTGATGAGCGGGCCAAGCACGTTAAACAGTGTGCGGGTTTTTAGCTGCTGGCGAACGGGCATCGCATGGCGAAACCCTGAGTGATACTGAGGGGCAAACAGAAAGCAAACGCCGAGGTCATCCAGCGCCTTGCGAGAGGTTTCTGCCGGTAAGTCCAATTTGATACCCATGGCCGCCAGCAGATCAGAAGAGCCTGAACGGCTTGAGACGCTGCGGTTGCCGTGTTTAGCAATTTTTATTCCACAAGATGCAGCGACAAAGGCGCTAGCGGTAGAAATATTGATACTGTTAGTGCCGTCGCCTCCGGTACCGACAATGTCGGCAAAGTCATAGTCGGGGCGGGGAAAAGGCTGAGCGTCTGCGAGAAAGGCCGAGGCGGCGCCTGCGATTTCATCCGGCGTCTCCCCACGGACTTTCATACTGATCAGCGCAGCAGCCAGCTGTGAAGACTCTAACTCGCCTCTGGCGATAGCGCTGAACAAAGCCTGACTTTCTTGCTGAGTCAGCGCCTGTGCGCGATAAAGCTTATTAAGGATTGACTGCTTGGTATCTTGTGTTTCCATGTTCTTTCGCCGCTCTAGGTTATGTTTTCTACCGTACTGTGGGAAGCACCCACAAAAAAGCCCGCTGAGAGCGGGCTTTTTGGCTATTGCGTTATTTGATGACAAACAGGTGCAAATAGACCGCCCGCTAAGGGAGAGGTCGCCACCAACGAGTCAGTAAAGTGTGTGCTGTCATCATAAGTACCTTCAATGTTATTGCGAAATCTAGTATCGCGTCTCTTTGTACTAGTAAACTAGTTTAAAGTGATGTTGTCAATCTTTTTATCAGGAAAAGTTTGTTTTTATGGTGAATAGGCTCACGCCTTTGCCCAAGCGAGAGTTTGATCCAGCAGTTTTGCGCCTTGCGTCGTTAAAATGGACTCAGGATGAAACTGAAAGCCGCAGACTCTGTGTACATCGTGGCGAACGGCCATAACCGCCTGACGGTAGTGTGCGTTGACAATAAGCTCATCGGGTAGCTCACTGCCTACCAGCGAGTGATAGCGGGCAACGGGCAGCGGTGAGGGAAGGCCGGAAAACATGGCTAGCTCATCGTGAGTAATGGGGGACGATTTACCGTGCAGTATTTCTCCTGACTGCCCGACCTTACCGCCGTAGGCTTCGACAATAGCCTGATGGCCGAGGCAAATGCCGATAATAGGAACCTTTCCCTTGAGCTGTCGCAGCAGCGCGGGCATACATCCCGCCTCGGAAGGTTTTCCCGGCCCGGGAGACAGCATCAGAATAGGCTGGCTCATCCGGCCTATTTGCTGAAGGATAAAGTCGACAGACAGACTGTTTCTGTAAATGCTCACCCGATTACCGCTAACGCGAAGCTGGTCGACGAGGTTGTAGGTAAATGAGTCGACGTTGTCGAGAAGTAAGATATCGGTCATTAGAACATCTCCTTAACCTGGTGCGCGCTGGCGATAGCGCGCAGTACGGCTCTGGCTTTATTGCGTGTTTCATCGGCTTCAGATTGGGGATGAGAATCCAACACTACTCCGGCACCAGCCTGTATGGTGGCGATGCCGTCTTCCACATAGGCGGAGCGAATGACAATACAGGTATCCAACGTGCCGTGGGAGGTGAAATAGCCTACCGCGCCGCCGTAGCTGCCGCGTCGCACCCCTTCATACTGTGCGATAAGCTGCATCGCCTTTACCTTTGGCGCTCCGCTTAGAGTGCCCATGTTCATACAGGCCTGATAGGCGTGCAGGGCGTCCAGATCTTGCCTAAGCGTACCAACCACCCGAGAAACAAGGTGCATGACGAAAGAGTAGCGATCGACCTTGGTCAGATCGGCGACATAGCGGCTGCCCGGTTCACAGATGCGTGCCAGATCGTTTCGCGCCAGATCCACCAGCATAATGTGTTCTGCCAGCTCTTTACCGTCGGTACGCATATCAAGCTCGTAGCGACTGTCCAGATCGCTGTCCAGCGAGCCGTCGGGAAAGCGACCGCGGGGGCGAGTGCCAGCGATAGGATAGATTTCGATCTGACGGCTGTCTGCGTCATACTTCAGGGCGCTTTCAGGAGAGGCGCCAAACAGCGTAAAGTCGTTATCCTGCATAAAAAACATGTAGGGGCTAGGATTGTTTTCTTTCAGCGTCTGATAGGCGGCCAGCGGTGAGGGACAGGGAAGCGTGAATCGTCGGGAAGGGACAACCTGAAAAATGTCGCCCTGCCGGATGGACTGCTGGAGTTCCCTAACGATTTGGCCGTAGGCTTCATCGCTGCGATCGCAGTTAAGCTGCATGCTATCAAGGGCTACAGCGTGGATATCAGACGGCGGTTCACGCAGCTGTATCTGAAGCTCATCCAGTCGCTGCTGTAGGCGCTCTTTTTCTGCATCATCGATGTGTGGCACAAACAGGCTGGCCTGTAGACGAGAAGCCCGGTTTTGGTGATCGAGGATCAGCAGCGTTTCCGCCAGATAAAAACAGTAGTCAGGGCAGCGGCGATCGCAGTCGAGCTGTGGTAAATCTTCAAATCCGGCAACCAGATCGTAAGCAAACAGGCCGCCGAGCAGCATGGCCTCCTTCGATTCAGAGGGAGACTGAACCAGAGATAAAAGCTGGCGAAGCGCGTCAAAAACGGAAAGAGCTTTTAAGCGAGCGTCTTCATCCTGTACAGGATCGGGGCGAGGATAAACTAATTCTCTGAGGCGCGGTGAGCGATTTTTAACGATGTCACTATGCAGCTGAGCGTCTAACAGCGTGAGCAGTCGGTCGCCGTTTTCTGTCAATGCTTGGAGCGTAACGCGCTGGCCTTCAGCTGTGATGCGCATGGCGCTATCGATAACCAGTAGGCTTTTCAGATTCTGTTTACTGTCTATTTCTGCTGATTCAAGCAGCAGTGTCGCCGGGCGCTGATGGCAAAGCTGACTAAAAATGGCGGTAGGATCGCTTCGGTAAGGCGCGTCGACCGTCATAAGCTGTAAAAAAGGTTTCTGTGTAGGCATTGCGTTTGTCACCGTAGTTGTTTCATTTTTCACTAAACGACGGGCACTAAAAAGCCCGCTGAGGTGCGGGCTTTAGGCATTCTTTTTGTCGTCTTGATAACAGCAGAAAGCCGAGTGACCCGCTAAAGCGTATCGGGCCACCACACTAATGTTGCTGCACACTGAGTGCGTAACGTTGCTGAAATCATAGATTGCCTCCAAGTATTTGTGAACTAGTTAACTGGATCGGAAGCGATGTGTCAATGACTTTATGCAGGGAGAATAAAATTCATGGGTGAAGGAAAGAGAAGGCGCTGGCTAAAAAGTTCATTAGGAGTGAAAATAGGCTAGAGTTCACTTTTACGGTAAAGGAAATCTTATAATGAGCGAAATTACGATTGTGGCTACGCTGACAATTAAGAGCGATTTTCAGGCTCCTCTGTTGGAAGCGCTGAAAAAGATTGTAGACAGCAGCAGAGCCGAAGAGGGCTGCTATCAGTACGATCTGCACCAGGACAATCGCAATCCGATGGTATATGTCTTTATCGAGCGCTGGGCTTCACAGGAAGCGCTGGATCTGCACAATCAGTCTGAACACTTTACTTCTTTTGCTCAGTTCACTAAAGGTAAGGTGGAATCACTGGTTATTAACTTGATGCATAAAGTGCACTAAGTTTGCCTGAGGTGTAAAAGCCGATGCCGCTGGCTGAATAACGTCGTTTAACTAGCAAAGCAAATAAGTAATAAAAAACCCGCCAACTGGCGGGTTTTTTGTATCACGCTTGACGATTAGTCGTCGATAGGCGCAGGCCTTGCCGCTGGTGCAGCAGCGCGGTTGGTAGCTGCATGGCCGCCAGCAGAAGCTTTAGAACTCTGTTCGTCAGCCTCAACGACGGCAGGGGAAGCCACATGCGCTTGCGCTACAGGTGCTGGCGAATAATCCTCCATTGGCACCGCAGCAGGCTTGAAGGCCGGAGCGCTTGCAACGTTTTGCGCACGGCTAGCGAATTCCTGAACAGGTGCATCTTCTGTCTTGGTTTCCACTTGAGCGACAGCTACTGGCGTAGGCTTTTCTTCCTGTACCACCGGAGCCGGAGATGCTGCAGGGGCTGACGCGCTGCTATAGCTTTCGCTTTGCAGAGTTTCTATGCCGCTAGGTACGCGAATAGGTTCTGGCGTGGAAATTGAGGTAAGAACGTCCGTCTTTTTCTCAATGGCAGGTTCTGCTTCTACAGAGGCAGGTTCAGCATTTGCTATTTCAGCGGCTGGCTCAACGACTTCCACTTTAGCGAAAGATACCTGAGACGGTACTTCTACCTCTACGCTCTCTACGGCAGTCGTGACGGCCTGAGCAATAGGGGCAGCAACGACCTCTACAGCAGGAGCTGTCTGTTCTACAGGCGCTGTAATGTCAACAGGGGTAATAGCCTGCTGTTCACGATCTTCGGCCTGAGCGGCAGCTTCTTGCTGAGCGATAAGTGCAGCGTAGTTGATAAAGACCTTACCTGACGCCAGTTCAGGTGACGCGGCTGCGGCAGCTAAAGGCATTGGTGAAGCGGTAGGGTATTTCTCATCACGATAGCGACGGCGGCGCTGACCGCTGACGCGCAGGTGACGAGGTGAACGACGTGAGCGGCGAGGCATGCCGTTGTTATCAGCGCCGTTGTTGAAGGTGTTTTTCTCTGTACCTTCGGACGCAGCATCATTTTCCCGCTCGGCCTTGCTTGGCTGAGGAAGCAGCTTGATCTCTTCACCGGAAGACGGCTGACTCGGTGCGCTTTCACTGACGTCTGCGCTGCGCTCTGTCGTAGAAGTACGAACCTTCTGTGACATTTGACGGCGCTGGCGACGCTGAGTTGGCGCTGCTGGTCTTTCTTCTTCGGAGGTTGCGTCTTCAGCTGTGCTTTCTGAAACAGAGTCGTTCTGCTGATTCAGGGCCTGCTGTTGACGTTTCTCTTCATTACGACGACGCTGACGCTCGGCGCGAGTCTCGCGACGGTTTTCGGTGTTCTCGGTTTCAGAATCCTGAGCCGTAGACTGACGATTATTACGGCGCGTGTCCTGATTTGAATCGCGTGCTGGGCGCTCTGAGTTACGGTCACCGCGATCGCTGCGCTCTCCACGCTCACTGCGTTCTTTACGACCGTTATTGCGACGTCCGTTGCGACGATCGGGGCGGTCAGAAGAGGACTTTTCTTTTGTTACTTCAGCAGCCGGTTTTTCCGGTTCTGGAGAGGCGAGCAGGTTTTTCAATCCGCTTACCAGACGGCTGAACAGCCCAGGAGTCGCAGGGGCGCTAGCAGGTACCTGTGGTGCCTTGGTTTCTACCGGAGGCGCGCTGACAGCTGGCATAGAGAAACTGGCTAAGGCTGGCTGCTCAGGAGCTTTACGCTCCAAATAGGTTTCTTCTTCAGATTCGATTTCGCTTTCGTGAAGCTGTGGCAGCATATAGCTGAGCACCTGACTTTCTTCGCCAGGTTTTTTGCGAATAACTTCGTAGTGCGGTGTTTCCATATTGTCGTTAGGTACAACAACAACGCGCACTTTGCCGCCGGAACGGCGTTCAATAGCGTTGATGGACTCGCGCTTCTCGTTAAGCAGGTAAGAGGCGATTTGAACGGGAACTATGGCGTCAACTTCTCTGGTGTTGTCCTTCAGCGCTTCTTCTTCAATCAGGCGAAGGATAGACAGAGACAGAGACTCGTTGTCGCGGATAGTTCCTGTACCGCTACAGCGCGGGCAGATATGGTGGCTGGACTCGCCCAGAGATGGGCTAAGACGCTGCCGAGACATTTCTAACAGGCCAAAGCGGGAAATGCGGCCGATTTGGATACGGGCGCGATCCTGACGAACGGCTTCACGCAGGCGATTCTCAACTTCGCGCTGATGGCGAACCGGTGTCATATCGATGTAGTCGATGACAATCAGGCCGCCCAAGTCGCGCAAGCGAAGCTGGCGAGCAATTTCATCTGCCGCTTCCAGGTTGGTGTTAAACGCCGTTTCTTCAATGTCACCGCCGCGAGTTGAGCGGGCGGAGTTGATGTCGATGGCGGTTAACGCTTCGGTCGTATCGATAACGATTGAACCGCCGGAAGGCAGGCGAACTTCGCGCTGGAAGGCTGATTCAATTTGAGATTCGATTTGATAGTGGCTAAACAGCGGAACTTCGCCTGAATAGGCTTTAATCTTGCTGCTAAAGTCCGGACGACCCAGCGCAGCGATGTGCTCTTTGGCTAGGTCAAGAATCTTGATGTTGTCAATCAAGATCTCGCCAATATCAGGGCGGAGATAGTCGCGGAAGGCGCGAACGATAACGTTGCTTTCTTGATGAATAAGGAACGGAGCAGGGCGGCTTTCAGCAGCTTTTTTAATGGCTTCCCAGTGTTTTAAGCGGAAAGACAGATCCCACTGTAGCGCTTCGGCAGATTTGCCAACGCCCGCGGTGCGAACGATAAGCCCCATGCCGTCAGGCACTTCTAGAGAATCCAGCGCTTCTTTAAGCTCTTGGCGATCGTCCCCTTCAATTCTGCGAGAGATGCCGCCAGCGCGCGGGTTGTTCGGCATGAGCACCAGATAGCTGCCCGCCAGACTAATAAAGGTTGTCAGTGCCGCGCCTTTGTTGCCACGCTCTTCTTTGTCTACCTGTACGATCACCTCTTGGCCTACGTGAACGGCATCCTTGATATTAGGACGGCCGCCGACGCCGGATGAAAAGTATTCGCGAGAAATTTCTTTGAAGGGGAGGAAACCGTGACGCTCTGCACCATAGTCAACGAAGGCAGCTTCGAGACTCTGCTCTACGCGGGTAATTTTTCCTTTGTAGATGTTTGCCTTTTTTTGTTCATGGCCAGGACTTTCAATATCTAAGTCATATAAACGCTGTCCATCAACTAAAGCAACGCGCAACTCTTCCTGTTGAGTTGCGTTAATCAACATTCTTTTCATTAAAAGATACTCATTGTTCTATTGTCCACTGAGTCTGCGAGAGAGGTGTCAAGAGATGGCGTGAACCGACGGCCCCGAGTCTTATCGCAGGATCGTCAACCTCACGGCTGTCGCCTGCACAGGGGCGCATTATCTCGGTAAGCCCGTTTCTGCTTTGCAAAAAACGGCGCTTTTTATCAGGAAAAACGGCGGCTGACGCTAGACTGTCTTGAACCCAACCGATTTTCGCTATAACCATCCAAGCCGCTCGTCGCAGCTCGCTTATTGCCTGATACTCACCGTGTCTTACGCCATTGCCGCACCGTTTGAGCTATCTGCAAATATCATTTTTTGCCCGTCATTCTCAATTTAGAGGAGGCAGGGCAGAAAATCAGCCACATTATTAACTGCCCAAGGCATTATGGCAAGGTGACTTTTGCACTTAAGCATAAAGTTGTGGAAAAGATGTTGAAAACCGCGCGCAGATTACGATCTGCGCCGGGGGATATTTTTTGTCCACAACAAAATTCAGTTCGTTTTATGGCGTAAACAGGGTCATGTTTAAGTGTAGTCATAAAACAATTTTATAGGGGCGTTTTTAGCAAAAAGCGATCGTGCTAGAATCGACGCCATGAAAACACATCAAGCTACAGTACAAATCGTCACCATTGAAGCCGACACGGCCGGTCAGCGCGTGGATAACTTTTTGATTGCACAGCTAAAAGGCGTGCCAAAAAGTATGATTTATCGAATCCTGCGTAAAGGTGAAGTGCGCGTGAATAAAAAGCGCGTTAAGCCAGAATATAAGCTGGAGGCGGGGGACATGTTGCGCATTCCTCCGGTCAGAGTGGCAGAAAGGGCTGAAAACGCTGTTTCTGCCAAACTGGAGAAGGTGGCAGCATTGGAACACTGCATTATTTTTGAGGATGAGCACCTGCTCGTGCTGAATAAGCCTTCAGGAACTGCTGTGCACGGTGGAAGCGGCCTAAGTTTTGGCGCTATTGAAGGTCTTCGAGCTCTGCGGCCAGATGCCCGCTTTCTTGAATTGGTTCATCGCCTTGACAGAGAAACGTCTGGGGTACTTTTAGTCGCGAAAAAGCGCTCTGCGCTGCGCTCACTCCATGAGCAGCTCAGACTGAAAACTATGCAAAAAGACTATCTGGCGCTAGTGCGCGGCCAGTGGCAGTCTCACTGCAAAGTGGTGCAGGCACCGCTGCTTAAAAACGTGCTGCAAAGCGGCGAGCGTATTGTTCGCGTTGACGCCGAAGGTAAGCCTTCAGAAACGCGCTTTAAGGTTGAAGAACGTTTTGCTTTAGCGACGCTGATTAAAGCCAGCCCGGTGACGGGAAGGACTCACCAAATTCGTGTTCATACGCTGCACGCGGGCCATCCTATTGCGTTTGATGACCGCTATGGCGATCGAGAGTTTGATGCAACGTTAGCCGGCACGGGATTGAATAGGCTATTTCTGCACGCGGCGGCGCTGCGTTTTGAACACCCGTCGACAGGAGAGACAGTGCGTGTTGAAGCACCGCTGGACGAGACGTTACGCCACTGTTTATCTGTGTTGCGAAACGCAAAATAACCTAGATGATTTTTAATGAAAAAGGCCGCTGACTGATATGCGGCCTTATTTTTTGCTTACGTTTTCTATCCAAGGTAGATATAGGTGACAATGTCACTTATGTTCAAGCAGAGGATTAACTCCGGCCTCTCTTAGCAGTTCATTGAGAGCAATCAACGGTAGTCCAACGAGAGTATTGGGATCGCGACCTTCCAAGCGGTCAAATAGAGTAATGCCTAAACCCTCAGACTTGAAACTGCCTGCACAATACAGCGGCTGCTCTTTTTCTATATAGGCCACTATTTCAGACTGGCTAAGAAGACGAAAGTGAACAATGAAGGTTTCACAAAGAGTACGGTAGACGTTTGTTTGCGGTATATAAAGGCAAAGCCCTGTATAGAAGGTTACCGCGCTTCCACTAGCCTGAGTCAGCTGAGCAACTGCGTTTTCACGCGTCAGGGGCTTGCCCGTGATGCGCCCATTCAGAACACACACCTGATCTGAACCAATGACCAGCGATTGGGAATGCTGACGCGCAATATCCTGAGCTTTGAGTTTCGATAGTCTTACCACTAAATTCTCTGCGGACTCTCCGGGAAGGGGAGTTTCGTCAACATCGGGCGCCATTGCTGTGAAGGGGAGCGACAGTTTAGCCAGCAAAGACTGACGATAGGGGGACGTAGAGGCAAGGATAAGCGAGGCCATAGGGATTCCGAAACAAAGGTAAAACGGCAGTGTACTCGGTTTATTTTATCAGGCCCAAAAATAAAATAGGCTATTTAGATGATTCCGTTTGTATAAAGAAAAAGGCCTTTCTATTAATAGCCACGAAGTAATAGTCGTGGAGAAATATTGGCGGCTATTTTAAACTGTGCGTCATATAAAGAGCCTAATATGTTAAAAAGCATGTTTACTGCACGCTTTTCCTTTGACTAAAAGCCGTGACAGCGATAATATGCGCGCCCTATGCAAAAGGTAAAATTACCCTTAACTATCGACTCGCTTCGCGCGGCGCAAAAAAGTCTAGACTATGTCGGTGTTTACACCGCAGAGCAGGCTACGCGTTTGGCTGAGTCGGTAGCGAGCGTGGATGGTGACATTGAGGCTGAGCTGTCGTTTTTTATCGACAACCAGCGCTTGGTCGTTCTGCGCGGAGAGGCAACGGTTCCCGTGACGCTCCTCTGCCAGCGCTGCAATCAGCCCTATGCATACACCGTTCAGGCAACGTATTGTTTCAGCCCGGTCAAAAATGATGAGCAGGCAGAGGCATTACCGGCAGGTTACGAGCCGGTCGACGTCGACGAGTTTGGCGAAATCGATCTGCTGGCGCTGACAGAGGATGAACTCATTCTGTCTTTGCCGCTCGTGCCGGTGCATGAACATGAACACTGTGAAGTGTCCGACGCGGACATGACGTTTGGCGAACTGCCTCCTGAGGCGGAAAAGCCAAATCCATTTGCCGTATTAGCCAGTTTAAAGCAAAAGTAACCGAGGAGTAAGGTCGATGGCCGTACAACAGAACAAAAGTACCCGTTCAAGACGTGGCATGCGTCGTTCTCACGATGCACTGACTACCGCTGCAGTATCTGTGGATAAAGCATCAGGTGAAACCCATCTGCGTCACCACGTTACCGCGAACGGTTACTATCGTGGCCGCAAGGTAATCGCTAAGTAATTTTAGGTGATACCTTGGCAAGTCTAACCATTGCGTTAGATGCTATGGGCGGGGACTTCGGTCCCTGCGTCACAGTGCCTGCATCTCTGCAGGCGCTGGATTCTAACCCAACTCTTTCTATCAAACTGGTGGGTTTACCTTCTGAAATTGAGCCTCTGCTCAAATCCGCTTCTTCCGATATTCTCTCGCGTCTTGAAATTGTTCCCGCAGACCTCGTTATTGCAAACGACGCTAAGCCATCTCAAGCTATCCGCAATAGCCGCGGCACTTCAATGCGTATTGCGCTGGAACTGGTGAAAAACGGTTCGGCAATGGCATGTGTGAGCGCAGGAAATACGGGGGCGCTGATGGGACTAGCAAAGCTGACGCTAAAGCCCCTTGACGGAATAAACCGCCCGGCGCTGGTGTCAGCAATCCCAAATCAGCAGGGGGGAGCAACCCTCGTTCTGGATCTTGGGGCGAACGTAGAGTGCGATGGTGACATGCTGGTGCAGTTTGCTGTCATGGGTGCCGTCATGGCGGAAGAAGTTTTACAGGTGGCGAATCCACGAGTTGCGCTGCTGAATATTGGTGAGGAAGAGACGAAGGGGCTTGATAATATTCAAGCTGCTGCCTCTATTCTTAAGAATATTCAGCAAATAAACTATATTGGCTATCTTGAGGGGAATGACCTGTTAACTGGAAAGACGGACGTGCTGGTGTGCGACGGCTTTGTTGGTAACGTCACCTTAAAGACGCTGGAAGGAGTGATTCGCGTTTTCCTGTCGCTCTTGTCCTCAGGAAAGCGGAAACCTACCTGGTGGATGAAGCTTTTTAGCTATTGGTTTAAAAAACGCTTATCTAAACGTTTCGGTCATCTAAATCCCGATCGATATAACGGGGCTTGTCTGTTAGGATTACGCGGTACGGTGATTAAAAGTCACGGTGCGGCAAATCAACAGGCGTTTGCCGTTGCCATAGAACAGGCCATACAGACCGTGGAACGCAGCGTTCCCATGCAAATTGCCGCTCGTCTTCAGGCGGTATTACCAAAGAGTGAATGACATTTCATGTATACAAAAATTCTCGGTACCGGCAGCTACCTGCCGGTACATGTGCGTACCAATGCTGATTTAGAGAAAATCGTGGAAACGAGCGACGAATGGATCGTGTCACGCACGGGCATTCGCCAGCGCCACATCGCCGCGCCGGATGAAACGGTAGCAACAATGGGCTGTCACGCTGCGGACAGAGCGATTGAAATGGCGGGTATCGACAAAAATGATATTGGCCTGATTATTGTTGCCACTACCTCGTCAAGCAACGCATTTCCCAGCGCGGCCTGCGAAATTCAGAACTATTTGGGCATTAAGGACGCCGCCGCATTTGACGTTGCGGCAGCCTGTGCCGGCTTTGCCTACGCTCTGAGCGTCGCCGATCAGTTTATTAAAACCGGCTTTGTAAAAACGGCGCTGGTTATTGGTTCTGACGCATTGAGCCGTACGCTGGATCCGACCGATCGCGGGACGATTATTCTGTTTGGCGACGGCGCTGGTGCGATGGTGATTGGCGCTTCTGAAGAGCCGGGCATCATTTCGACCCATCTTCACGCTGACGGCCGCTATGGCGAACTGCTGACGCTACCTAATCACGACCGCGTCGATCCCAACAAACCAGATTTTCTGACAATGAAAGGCAATGACGTCTTTAAAGTCGCCGTTACCGAGCTGGCTCACATTGTTGATGAAACGCTTGAAGCGAACGGTATCGATAAATCAGAGCTGGACTGGCTAGTTCCCCATCAGGCGAATCTTCGCATTATTTCTGCGACCGCCAAAAAGCTGGGTATGGGCCTGGAAAAAGTGGTTATCACTCTCGACCGCCACGGTAACACATCTGCTGCGTCGGTGCCGTCCGCACTGGACGAGGCGGTGAGGGATGGGCGTATTCAGCGCGGTCAGCTAATTCTACTTGAGGCCTTCGGCGGTGGTTTCACCTGGGGCTCAGCGTTAATTCGATTCTAATAGCATTAGGAATAATAAAACTATGAGTCAATTTGCCGTTGTCTTTCCGGGACAGGGTTCTCAATCTGTCGGCATGCTTGCCGCACTGGCAGAAGAGTTTCCTCTGGTAAAAGAAACGTTTGCAGAAGCGTCAGAAGCGCTTGGCTACGATCTGTGGCAGCTGGTTCAGCAGGGGCCAGAAGCCGAATTGAACAAAACGTGGCAAACCCAGCCAGCGCTGTTGACGGCGTCGGTGGCTGTCTGGCGCGTATGGCAGCAGAAGGGTGGTAAAGCGCCTGCCATGTTGGCGGGACACAGTCTGGGAGAATATTCTGCGCTGGTATGCGCAGGCGTACTGGCATTTAAAGATGCGGTTCGTCTAGTTGAGCTGCGCGGTAAGCTGATGCAGGATGCGGTGCCTGAAGGCACTGGAGCCATGTACGCGATTATCGGCCTCGGTAACGATGAAATCGCCAAGGCGTGTGAAGAGTCTGCGCAGGGGCAGGTTGTTGCACCAGTGAACTTCAACTCTCCGGGGCAGGTTGTCATTGCGGGCAATAAAGAAGCCGTTGAGCGCGCGGGTGCAGCCTGTAAAGCCGCAGGTGCCAAGCGGGCGCTGCCGCTGTCTGTCAGCGTTCCGTCCCACTGTGCGTTAATGAAGCCCGCCGCTGACAGACTGGCTCAGGCATTAAAAGACATTACGTTCAGTGCGCCTGAAATCGCAGTAATCAACAATGTAGATGTAAAGGCAGAAACCAGCGGCGATGCGATTCGCGACGCGCTGATCCGCCAGCTCTACAACCCTGTCCGCTGGACAGAAAGCGTCGAATTTATGGCTTCGCAGGGCGTGACGCACCTATTGGAAATGGGCCCGGGCAAAGTATTGACCGGTTTGACCAAGCGCATTGTAGACAGTCTGACCGCTGCAGCGGTTAACGATCCTGCCAGCTTACAGGCCGCGCTTGAAGGGTAAGCAAAACCAAATTTATCCTAAAGGGGAACTGCATGAAGTTAGAAGGAAAAATCGCTCTTGTTACCGGCGCTAGCCGTGGTATCGGCAAGGCTATCGCACAAAAGCTGGCTGCTGAAGGCGCTCGCGTCATCGGTACAGCAACGTCGGAAAGCGGCGCCCAGTCTATTAGCGAATACTTGGGCGAGCAGGGCAAAGGTATGGCGCTGAACGTCACGGATTCTGCATCGATTGAAACAGCGCTTGAAGCAATTCGTGCGGAGTTTGGCGATATTGATATCCTTATCAACAACGCAGGCATTACGCGTGATAACCTGCTGATGCGGATGAAAGATGAAGAGTGGCAAGACATTATCGATACCAATCTGACCTCTATTTTCCGTCTGTCAAAAGCTGTTATGCGCGCAATGATGAAAAAACGTTGTGGTCGCATAATTACTATTGGCTCAGTTGTTGGTACAATGGGTAACGCAGGGCAGGCTAACTACGCCGCAGCTAAAGCTGGCGTGATAGGCTTTAGTAAATCGCTGGCGCGTGAGGTTGCTTCAAGAGGTATTACGGTTAACGTCATCGCCCCCGGTTTTATCGAGACTGACATGACGCGTGCATTGACAGATGAACAACGGTCAGGCATTTTGTCACAGGTCCCCGCAAACCGTTTGGGTGACGCAAAAGAGATTGCCAGCGCTGCTGCTTTTTTAGCCTCTGATGAAGCTGGATACATTACGGGTGAAACCTTACATGTGAATGGTGGCATGTATATGCTGTAAAGGAACGCTGAAATTTTGTTCGATTTGCGCTAAATTTAGCAAAATAGTTCAAAATTTTTGTTCCGCCAGCCTATATTTGGTTGCATCTTTTTCAACATTGAATAAACTACGAAAACCATCGCGTTAGCGAGTTTTGATAGGAAATTTAAGAGTATGAGCACTATCGAAGAACGTGTTAAGAAAATTATCATTGAGCAACTGGGTGTTAAAGAAGACGAAGTTAAGAACAGCGCTTCTTTCGTAGAAGACCTGGGCGCTGACTCTCTTGACACTGTTGAGCTGGTTATGGCTCTGGAAGAAGAGTTTGATACTGAGATTCCAGACGAAGAAGCAGAGAAGATTACCACTGTTCAAGCGGCAATTGATTACATCACGGCTGCTAACGCGTAATCAGACATATCTATCTAGGCGGTCATTCGACCGCCTAAGTTTTCTCATTTCTAATAACAAGTCATTCCCCCCTCTGGAGGATTCAACGTGTCTAAGCGTCGAGTTGTAGTGACCGGAATGGGCATGTTATCCCCTGTCGGCAACACTGTAGAGACTACATGGCAGGCTCTTCTTGCCGGGCAGAGCGGTATCAGCCTTATTGACCATTTCGATACCAGCGGTTTTGCTACGCGTTTTGCGGGCTTAGTAAAAGGTTTTAACTCTGATGAGTTTATCTCGCGTAAAGACGCGAGAAAAATGGATCCCTTTATCCAATACGGCATTGTTGCCGGCATGCAGGCCATTGCCGATTCAGGCATTGAGATCACGCCGGAAAACGCACCGCGTATCGGTGCCGCTATCGGTTCTGGCATTGGTGGTCTTGGTCTGATTGAAGAGAACCACGGCGCATTAATGACAGGCGGCCCGCGTAAGGTAAGCCCATTCTTTGTGCCTTCGACAATCGTAAATATGATCGCAGGCCACTTGTCTATCATGTTCGGCTTCAGAGGCCCAAGCATTTCCATTGCTACGGCCTGTACATCTGGTGTCCACAACATTGGTCACGCGGCGCGCATCATTGCCTATGGTGATGCCGATGTGATGGTTGCGGGCGGCGGTGAGAAGGCGAGCACGCCATTAGGCGTTGGCGGCTTTGGCGCTGCGCGCGCTCTGTCTACCCGTAATGATGCGCCTCAGGCGGCCAGTCGCCCTTGGGATAAAGACCGTGACGGTTTTGTGCTGGGTGACGGTGCAGGCATTCTGGTGCTGGAAGAATACGACCACGCCAAGAAGCGCGGCGCTAAAATTTATGCTGAAGTTGTTGGCTTTGGCATGAGTAGCGACGCTTACCACATGACGTCACCGCCGGAAGACGGTGCGGGCGCGGCCTTGGCGATGGAAAATGCGCTGCGTGATGCAGGCGTGACACCGTCACAGGTTGGCTATGTTAATGCGCACGGTACGTCAACGAATGCGGGCGATAAAGCAGAGGCTCAGGCAGTTAAAAGCATTTTTAAAGAAGATGCTAAACGCGTGATGGTGAGCTCAACTAAGTCCATGACGGGTCACCTTCTGGGCGCTGCTGGTGCGGTAGAGTCTATTTTCTCTATCCTTGCGCTGCGCGATCAGGCTATTCCACCTACGATCAATCTGGATAATCCTGACGAAGGCTGCGATCTAGACTTTGTGCCTCACGAAGCTCGTCAGGTGAAAGGCATGGAATACGCGCTGTGTAACTCATTTGGCTTTGGTGGAACAAACGGCTCGGTTTTGTTTCGTAAAATATAAGTGAGTGAGCCGCCTAGTTGGTGGCGCTAGAGTAACAATGAGAGCGGCCCGGTATATTCACCGGGCCGTTTTGCTTATAGAATTTGGCACCATACTGTCATACAGTAACCGCATTTTTAAATGACATCTCGATAAAGCGACCGTGGCAATGAAAAAGAAACTTATAGGGATTTTAGCTGTTGCAGTTCTGGCCGGAGCCGCCGGAGCCTTTGCCGGGTATCAGTGGCTGCAAAATTATGCACAAAGGCCGCTAAGCCTAAAAGAACCCATCTATTTTACGCTGCCCTCAGGAACGGGGCAGGCTGCATTGGGTAATCTTCTGGTAGAAAAAGGCGTTGTTAGTGACGTTAAAGCGCTACCGTGGCTATTGCGTCTTCAGCCCGATCTTGGCGGTTTTAAAGCAGGAACTTATCAGCTAACGCCGGAGATGGATATTAAGGCCATGCTGCTGCTGTTTCGATCAGGCAAAGAAGCGCAGTTCTCGATCCGTTTTATTGAAGGAACCCGCATGCAGGACTGGATCCCGCTGTTGGCACAGGCGCCTTATGTAAAACATACGCTAGAAGGAGCCAGTGAAGAGAAGGTCGCCGAGGTATTAGCGATTAACGATCCGGCACATCCGGAAGGATGGCTGTATCCGGACACCTACAACTATACGGCAGGAACTACCGATCGAGCATTACTAAAACGCGCCCACGAGAAAATGAAGAAAACCGTTGATGAAGTTTGGAACGGGCGCGAAGAGAATCTTCCGTATAAAACGCCGTACGAAATGATGATCATGGCGTCTATTATTGAAAAAGAGACCGCGTTGGATTCGGAGCGGGACAAGGTGGCTTCAGTGTTTGTTAACCGAATGCGTATCGGTATGAAGCTACAAACTGACCCAACAGTTATTTACGGAATGGGCAGCCAGTATAACGGCAATATCACCCGTAAAGATTTAACAACGCCAACGGCCTATAACACCTATACCATTGACGGCTTGCCGCCTACGCCGATCGCCATGCCTGGTCAGGCATCGCTGAAGGCTGCCGCGCATCCGGCAAAAACTAACTATCTCTATTTTGTTGCCGACGGTAAAGGCGGGCATACATTTACCACTAATCTGCAGAGTCACAATCAGGCTGTGCGCCAGTATTTGCAAACCTTGCGGGCGGGAAAACAGTAATGAAATCGGGGAAATTCATTGTTATTGAAGGGCTTGAAGGTGCGGGTAAAACAACAGCACGGGACACTGTTGTTGATGAACTGAAGCGCTGGGGGATTGAAAACGTTCGATTTACCCGCGAGCCTGGGGGAACGCCTCTGGCAGAGAAGCTCCGCACTCTGGTTAAAGAGGGTGTTCATGACGAGCCCATTACGGATAAAGCTGAACTGCTTATTATGTATACATCGCGGATCCAGCTGGTTGAGAATGTCATTAAACCTGCGCTAGCGCGTGGGGAGTGGGTTATTGGCGATCGCCACGATCTTTCGTCTCAAGCCTACCAGGGAGGAGGGCGAGGTATTGATGCCGGACTGATGACCACGCTAAGAGACGCGGTGCTGGGCGATTTTCGACCCGATTTAACGCTGTATCTGGATATTCCCCCAGAGCAGGGCTTGGCTCGGGCACGAGCGCGGGGCGAGCTCGATCGCATTGAAAAAGAGTCTTTAGCATTTTTTGAACGCACTCGGGCGCGCTATTTAGCGTTGGCGCAGCAGGATAACTCGATCGTCACTATTAATGCTTCTCAGCCGTTGGACAAAGTAACCGCCGATATTCGTTTAGCAGTAACGAAGTGGCTGGAGAGTCAGGCGTGATTTGGTATCCGTGGCTGACGCCTGCCTATAGGCAGCTTGTTGCCCAGTACACATCAGAGCGTCGCCATCACGCTCTGTTGCTGCAGTCTGTACCTGGATGCGGGGATGAATCCCTGATCCAGGCGTTAGGATACTGGCTGATGTGTGAAAATCCTCAGGGAGAAAAAACCTGTGGAGTCTGCCACAGCTGTCATATGATGAAGGCGGAAACTCATCCTGACTGGCACGTCGTTGAACCAGAAAAGGGGAAGGCTACGATTGGTGTTGAAGCCGTGCGTCAGCTGACTGAAACGCTCTATAACATGTCTCAGCAGGGTGGTTCGAAGGTCGCATGGATCCGCGGCGCTGAGCGGCTGAGTGAGGCGGCGGCGAATGCGCTGCTAAAAACTCTCGAAGAGCCTCCCAAGCAGACTTACTTTCTTTTGTCCTGCCCTGATTCTGCACCGCTGCTGCCGACTGTCCGCAGTCGATGCCTGCACTGGCAGCTTTCCTGCCCAGATGAAGCCTTTGGTATTGAATGGCTGCGCAGGCAGGGGAATGTACCTTCAGAGGTAAACGTTTTACGTACCGCGCTTCGCTTAAGCAACGGTGCACCGCCCGTTGCTCAGGCAATGCTGGCTTCTGGAGACTGGGCTGCGCGTGCGGAACTATGTAAAGAGCTAGCTTTATCTTTTGAGCGCCGAGACTTGCTAGCGTTATTGCCGCTGCTTAATCAGGATAATGCTGAAGAACGTATCCATTGGGCGGTGTCGCTGCTGTTGGACGTTATGAAGCAGCAGCAGGGAGCCAGCGCTTTTGTGGTCAATCAGGATGCACTGGAGGCTATTCAGCGCCTGTCTGCCATCATGTCGCCTTTATTGATTAATCTGACAGTACAGCGCTGGCTTGACTGCCGATATCAGTTAATGACTGTGGCAGGCATCAATCGTGAGCTTTTATTAACCAATATGCTAAGCCAAACGGAACGCGAAGCGGCTTAGGATCAGTTTTCTCGAGTTACCTTTCTTATGTATTTAGTTGATTCACACTGCCATCTTGATGCTCTGGATTTTGACAAGCAGGGCACTGATTTGGATGGCGTTCTGGCCGGAGCTGCACAGCGCGATGTTCATGCGTTTCTGGCGGTTTCTACAACGCTTTCCGGCTTTCAGGCACTCCGTGAACGGGTTGCCCACTATCCTAACGTTTTTCTTTCCTGTGGCGTTCATCCGCTCGACCTTAAGGAAGCGTATAAGGTAGAGCAGCTTAAAGCGCTCGCAGAGGATCCGCGCGTTGTTGCTCTGGGAGAAACGGGGCTGGACTACTACTATCAGCAGGACAACCTGCCTCAGCAGCAGGCCAGCTTTCGCCAGCATATTCAGGTTGGCAACGTTCTGAACAAACCGGTTATTGTACATACTCGTGACGCTCGTAAAGATACGCTAGCCATTCTGAAAGAAGAAGGGGCTAGGGACTGTGGCGGTGTGCTGCACTGTTTTACAGAAGACTGCGAAACGGCAAAGCAGCTGTTGGATATTGGCTTTTATATTTCATTCTCTGGGATCGTGACGTTTCGCAATGCGGATGCCCTACGGGAAGCCGCTCGCTATGTCCCGTTAGACCGTATGCTGATTGAAACTGACTCTCCTTATCTGGCTCCGGTGCCCCACAGGGGAAAAGAGAATCGACCTGCCTATGTCAGGGACGTGGCTGAATATCTGGCCGTTTTAAAGCGCGTTGAGCTTGAAACGCTGGCTGAAATAACCACGAATAACTTTCGTCAGCTCTTTCACGTCGAGCTGCCATAAACGAAAAAAGAGAGGAGAGCGTTCGCTTTCCTCTCTTGTCAATCTTGCGCCAATCCTGTTAATATGCGCGCGCCTTCACCAATACCGCGTTTAATTTCCTCCATTTTTACGCTTTTTTCACCTATTAGATAAAACGTGCGCCTGTTTCAGGTTCGACCGCCTTTTTTGACCATTACTCATCGGGCGCTGTTGTCGCATAGAGAAACCGCACGTGTTTGACATAGGAGTCAACGCGATGAATGGACAATCAAGAAAATATGGCAGAACTTATCACTATCCGTTTTCACCCGGTACAACCAGTGACGACCGAATTAATGACCAGTGGTGGAGCGACGTTTCCCTCATAGAGGGACTGGTGCATACCGAAAAGCTAGATGGTGAAAATAACTGTTTGAACAGATACGGGGTTTTTGCCCGTTCCCACGCGGCGCCGACACAGTCGGCCTGGACGCAAAAAATACGTCAGCGCTGGGCATTAATCAAAAATGATCTGAACGATATTGAGATTTTTTGGCGAGAATTTATACGCCATTCATTCCATTGAATATCGTCACTTGGAGCATGACTTTTTCGTTTTTGCCGTGCGTTGTAAAGATTGCTGGCTGAGCTGGGAAGAAGTGAAGTTTTATGCTGCACTGTTTGATTTCCCTCTGGTACCTGAGCTAGAGATAGCCACGACCGATAGTAAGGCGGAATTTGGTCAATTGATTGTTGAAAAGGCCAGTGAGCCGAGTCGTTTTTTGTCGTGGGATACGCAGATGAATCTCCTCTGTTCGATGGAAGGGATCGTTAGCCGCAATCGGGATGAATATCCCGTAGATGCGTTTATGAATAACGTTTTTAAATATGTGAGAAAAAATCACGTTAAGACAGACGTACACTGGAAGCGAAACTGGAAACGGGCACCGCTTTACTATGAGCGTCAGTCACAGGGAGGGGAACATGAACTGGCGATTTAGTGAAGACAGGTCGTGGCTATTTTTGACCCAGCATTTCCCTTTTTTTGCTGATATGCACGGAGTGATGCAGGATCCTGAGCATCACGCGGAAGGAGACGTGGCTGAGCACACTCAGCGTGTGCTTAACGCACTGGTATCGCTACCGGAGTATCAGACGCTTTCTCCGCTGCGCCAAGAGACTGTTTGGACAGCCGCTGCACTGCACGACGTTGAGAAAAGAAGCACTACTCGGCGTGATGAAAACGGTCGTTTTGTTTCTCCGGGTCATGCAAGAAAAGGGGAACTGAGTGCGAGAAAAATCCTGTTTCAGGATGTACCCACGCCGTTTACCCTGCGCGAGGAAATCGCGGCGCTGGTTCGCTATCATGGATTACCCCTGTGGATTATGGATAAGCCGGATCCTCAGAAAGCGCTGTTTGCTGCCTCATTGCGCTGCGATACCGTACTTTTGACGATGTTGGCTAAAGCCGACGTGTTAGGACGAGAGTGTCGCGATCGAGCATCGTTGCTGGAGCGTACCGAACTCTTTGAGTTGTACTGCCATGAGCAAGAGTGCTGGCAGCAGGCTAGATCGTTTCCGTCAACGGAGGCTCGATTCGTCTACTTCTCAAAAGAAGGTGGGCAGCCTGACTATCAGCCTTATGGTGATTATGGAAGTGACGTCACGCTGCTTTGTGGCCTTCCCGGAATGGGAAAGGACTGCTACCTAAAACAGCACGGCAGTGATTTACCGGTGGTCAGTCTAGACGACATTCGCCGTCAGCATCGAATTGATCCCGGAGACAAGACGTCTAACGGATGGGTTGTTCAGCAGGCAAAAGAGCAGGCAAGACAGCTGCTTCGGCAGAATCGGGCGTTTATCTGGAATGCGACAAACCTAACGCAGTCCCTCCGTCAGCAGCTGATATCGCTGTTTACTGCCTATCGGGCAAGGGTCAAGATTGTCTATATCGAAGTGCCTTTTGTCCGCTGGAAAATGCAGAATGCAGATCGTCAATATCCCGTAGCGGAGCCTGTTTTAACCCGAATGCTGGATAAGCTGGAGGTGCCTGCATCCTATGAGGCACATGAGGTTGTCTACTTTACGGATGACAAATAAAAAAACCGCCCGTTTTAAATCGGGCGGTTTCAGCTTTCTTGCGTTTGTTTTATGCGTTAACGCAGGGCAATTTAGCCCAGGTTTTTAGCGACGAACGCCCAGTTAACCAGCGCCCAGAAGTTTTCCATATACTTAGGACGCGCGTTGCGGTAGTCAATGTAGTAAGCGTGTTCCCAAACGTCTGCCGTTAAAAGAGGCTTGTCGCCTTCAGTCATTGGGTTAGCGGCGTTTGAGGTGTTAACGATGGCCAGCTTGCCGTCGGCTTTTTTCACCAGCCAAGTCCAGCCAGCGCCGAAATTTTTCACTGCGCTGTCAGTGAACTGCTCTTTGAAAGCAGCAAAAGAGCCGAAGTTTTTGTTGATAGCGTCAGCTAGCGCACCCGTTGGTTCGCCACCGGCATTCGGCGCTAGGCAGTTCCAGTAGAAGGTATGGTTCCAGACCTGAGCCGCGTTGTTAAACACGCCGCCAGAGGATTTCATGACGATCTCTTCCAGTGATTTACCTTCAAACTCGCTGCCCTTCACCAGATTGTTGAGGTTAACAACGTAGGTGTTATGGTGTTTACCGTAGTGAAACTCCAGCGTTTCTTCAGAGATATGGGGTTCTAGGGCATTTTTAGCATAAGGAAGTGCGGGTAATTCAAACGACATTATTTGCTCCTTTTTGTAAAAGTAGAGTTCATTGATTGAATGACCCAATGAGCTGAAGGCCAAAAAATCATGACTCACTTGAAAATAAAATGTTGTAACTTTGTTATAATGCGTAATTCTATCAACTTTTTCTTATATTAAAAGAGAAAAAATGAAAAAGCACTGAGGATGTGTTGGAAGGAAAACGAGCAACAGTCGCATAAGAAGCGGCAACATCCGGCAGGGAGGGATAAACCCTGTGAAAAGTAGTGTTTTTTCCCATCGTGTTCAAGGCTACAATAGTTCAGTCGTCAATGCGCAATGTCTGCTTAAGGAAGCAAATCATGACCACAGTTGAAAAAATTCAGGCTCAAATCGCGGAAAATCCGATCCTGCTCTATATGAAAGGCTCACCGAAACTGCCAAGCTGCGGTTTTAGCGCCCAGGCTGTACAGGCACTTTCCGCGTGCGGTGAGCGCTTTGCCTATGTCGATATTTTACAGAATCCGGATATTCGCGCAGAGCTGCCCAAGTACGCCAACTGGCCAACGTTCCCGCAGCTGTGGGTTAACGGAGAGCTGATTGGCGGATGTGACATCATTCTTGAGATGTACCAGCGCGGTGAACTGCAGACTCTATTGAAGGAAGCTGCTAAAGACAGCAGTGATAACGCGTAATAACGCTTAAACGCGCTAAATAAAAACGCCGACCCTCTTATTAGAAGGTCGGCATTTTTATTGCCTGTTACTGGTCTTTTCCTATTCTTGAGGCAGAGGCCATCCGCCCAGCTTTTTCCAACGGTTGACTAGCTCACAGAAAAGTTGGGTGGTTCTTTCTGTGTCATAAAGGGCTGAGTGTGCCTGCTTGCTGTCAAAGGGAATGCCGGCGGTAATACATGCCTTTGCCAAGACCGTTTGCCCCAGAACCAGACCACTAAGCGCAGCGGTATCAAAAGTGGCAAAAGGGTGGAAAGGATTGCGCTTCAACCCGGCCCGCTCGGCTGCGGCCATTAGAAATCCGTGATCAAACGCTGCGTTATGGGCGACTACGATTGCACGATTGCATTCTCTATCTTTTACGCCTTTACGCACCATCTTGAAAATGGCGTGTAGTGCATCGTATTCACTGACGGCACCGCGAAGCGGATTGCTTGGGTCGATCCCGTTGAAGGCTAAGGCTTCAGGGGAAAGAACTGCCCCTTCAAAAGGCTCTACGTGAAAGTGCAGACTCTGATCGGGCATTAACCAGCCCTGTTCATCCATTTTTAAGGTAAAGGCGGCGATTTCCAGCAGGGCATTGGTATGAGGGTCAAACCCCGCTGTTTCTACATCAATAACGACGGGATAGAAACCGCGAAAGCGTTCACTTAAGCCGTTTTGTCTTTTTGTCTCAGCCATACTTTCCTGTTTTTACGGACGATGAAAAAGGGGCATTATGCCAAAAAATGGTGCAGGTTGCTCGGTAATCTCTTTGTCAGCGTTCGTTGTGTAGTACTTGCTAAGCGCTGTAGAAGGGATAAAGAAACTATCAGGCGCTAAACGCCTGATAGTTGAGGTGCATTCAATAGCGATCAGTTACCTAAGGCACTGCTGGCCTGTTTGTTTTCTATCAGCTCGATCTTATAGCCGTCGGGGTCTTCAACAAAGGCGATAATCGTTGTGCCGCCTTTTACCGGACCGGCTTCGCGAGTGACTTTGCCCCCGGCGCTGCGGATTTGCTCGCAGGTCTGTGCAACGTTGTCGACGCCTAGCGCGATGTGACCAAACGCGGAGCCCATGTCATAGCTTTCGACACCCCAGTTATAGGTGAGCTCGATGACTGAGCCTTGGCTTTCGTCGCTGTAGCCTACAAAGGCGAGAGAGTATTTGTATTCGGTATTTTCACTGCTGCGCAGCAGGCGCATGCCCAAAACCTGAGTATAAAAATCGATAGAGCGCTGTAGGTTACCTACGCGGATCATGGTGTGAAGTAAACGCATGTGCAGTCCTCGTAATACAAAAAATGCAATAATAATAGCCGTAATGAAGTATACCCGAGAGCCCATCTAAATGAACGATTATTCTTGTTGTTAATAGACGATGTGTATTAATGATAAGAATAAATATCAATAAACTGCTTGCTTTTTAGTCAAGCAGCCTCTATTAACTTACAATAATCACTTGTTTAATTATTCATGTTTTTATACGGATCGCTATGCCACAACAGTTAGAGTTTTTTACAATTCCCTCTCCATGTCGTGGGATCTGTCAGTCAGACAGTCGAGGGTATTGTTTGGGCTGTCTTAGAAGTAGAGAAGAGCGATTTCGATGGACAAGTATGGCCGATGATGAAAAAAGAAATGTTCTACGTTTGTGTAGGCAAAGAAACGCTTTAAAAAACAGAAGAGCGCCAGAAAAAGACGATAACCCACAAAATCAGCCTTCTCTTTTCTAATCATCTCTGGATGCTTATATCTTATTTTCTAATAAATTTCTTACTATACAAAGAACTAGGGTGATGTGGATCACTTTATCCAATAGGAAAACTGCACGAAGGGCAGTAAATCAACCATAATAGAAATGCTTATATGATTAAGCACTTTTAAAAGGATAAGGTAATGAAACGTTATTTAACCGCTTTAGCTGCACTTGTAGCCTGCGCTGGCGTTCAGGCCGCCACAGTAGATGTTCCTGTGAATAGTGTTTCCCCTGAGGGAGTCGGGCAATCTGTTGGTCACATTACAATTACGGAAACGGAATATGGCTTGCTATTTACGCCAAGCCTGGCGTCCTTACCTACGGGCGTACACGGATTCCACGTTCATGAAAAAGGCAGCTGCGATGCTGGAATGAAAGACGGCAAATCGGTAGCTGCGCTAGCCGCTGGTGGCCATTTCGATCCAGAAAAAACCGGTAAGCACATGGGGCCGTTTGATGCGACAGGCCACTTGGGGGATTTACCTGCCCTGTTTGTCGATAGCGAAGGTAAAGCAACCTATCCAGTACTGGCTCCTCGCTTGAAGTCCATTGAGCAAATCAAGGGGCTTGCGCTGATGGTTCACGCCGGTGGTGACAACCATAGCGATCACCCTCAGGCTCTTGGCGGCGGTGGTGCTAGGGCTGCATGTGGAGTGATAAAGTAAATAAAACGCTTTAGTATTTGGTTTTAAAATAAGTGCCAACGCTCGGCGCTGGCACTTATTTAGATTTCTTATTAATTAACATTAAATGTAGTTTAATTAATACATTAAAATATCATTTCAAGTAAAGAGGCATTTTGTGTCATTTTTTTCTTTATTTAATGCCGCTTTGATTGTAAATTAATTCATATTAGCAACGATTAATCGTAAAATGATGATTTAATTATTAGCCCTTTTCCCATAAAAACGTAATAATTGTAAACGTATTAATGTTATCGATGTTTTATACTATCTATCAGGTTATCTTATGAATCCGAAGAATGATTATACCTTGGGGGCCGATATTGCGCGTTTAGTTCGCAGCTGGCGCAGCATTATTGACCTTCAGCTTAAGCCAATAGGACTGACTCAAACGCATTGGGTAACGCTTTATTATTTAAATGGGTTGCCGCCAAATCAGTCACAAATTCAGTTGGCAAAAGCGATTGGTATTGAGCAACCGTCACTGGTCCGTACACTGGATCAGCTGGAAGGCATGGGCTATGTAAAAAGAGAGCCGTGCCCTTGTGACCGTCGCGCTAAGCAGATAAATCTGACAGAGCAGGCCAAGCCGATTTTGGAACAGGTCAATACTGTTGTGGACGGAGTACGCAAGGGCATTGAGCGAGATATTCCCGCTAGTGAACTGGCGCTGTTTGCCGAAATTATCCGAAAATTTGAGAAAAACATCGCTGATATGTCAAACAGCTAAAATGTAGTAGTGTTTTACTCTTTCCGCTCTTTTATATGGTAATTTCTGGCTCGTTTTTGCTTTAATAGTGCCATTATGTTGGCAAAAGCGTGCAGGAGTAAGCCTATGAGAGCGGGTGACTATATCGGGATTATGTCAGGAACCAGTCTTGACGGTGTTGACGTCGCGCTAGTGTCAATTTCTGATGGGGCTGTGATTCAAAAAGCCAGCTATTTCCATCCTATGCCTGATGACATACGACAAAACGTTTTGTCTGTCTGTCAGGGGCAAGACGTCACGCTTTCTCACTTAGGACGCTTAGACTTACGTCTGGGCATTTTGTTTGCTGATGCCGCATTAGGGCTGATGTGCCAGCAGGGTATTTCACCAAAAGAGATCGTCGCTATAGGCTGCCATGGTCAAACTGTCTGGCATGAGCCAGAAGGTGAACTACCGTTCACCATGCAGTTGGGTGACAATAACCGCATTGCCGCGATGACTGGTGTTGTCACCGTGGGTGACTTTCGACGTAAAGACATGGCATATGGTGGGCAAGGGGCTCCTCTGGTGCCCGCGTTTCATCAGGCCGTGCTGGCGAATGAAAAAGAACGGCGATTTATTTTGAATATTGGCGGGATCGCTAACCTGTCTTTACTCATTCCCGGCAGACCGGTAAGCGGTTTTGACACAGGCCCTGGTAACATGCTGCTGGACGCCTGGATTCAGGAACAGAAAGGGCTGTCGTTTGATAAAGATGCCCGCTGGGCTAAAGAAGGGCAAGTTAATCAGGTGCTGTTGGCCAAACTGATGTCCGATCGTTATTTTCAACTTCCCCCTCCGAAAAGTACTGGCAGAGAGCGCTTTAACCTTCAGTGGCTACATGAGCAGATTTCGGCTTTCCCTTCTCTAATGCCTCAGGATATACAGGCAACGCTGGTGGAGTTTACCGTACAAACGATTGCTGAGCAGGTAGTTGCCGCAGGAGCATGTCATCGGCTATTGGTTTGCGGAGGCGGGGCGCGTAATCCATTAATTATGGAACGCTTGGCAACGCTTTTGCCAGAATCGATAATTGATACAACAGACAGCTATGGCATCAGCGGCGATGATATGGAGGCGATTGCATTTGCCTGGCTGGCTGCGAGAACGCTGTCAGGTGAACCGGGAAATCTTCCTGAAGTTACGGGCGCTTCCCAACAAACTGTTTTAGGTGCCGTTTACACCCCGTGATTTAGCGACTATGTTTAAAAAACGCTTTTAACGAGGGTAAATGCAATGAATAGAAGAATTATGATGGTGATGGCAGCGGCTGCGCTGATGGCCGGATGCAGTGCTTCATCAACAAATCAGGACAATGCAGAGCAAACGCTGGAATACCAGTGTGAAACCAAGACGCTGTCAGTTGCTTTGAACAACGGTGGTGATTCTGTTGTGCTGATGATGGATGGACAAGCTCGTCACCTAGTACAGGTCATTTCAGCTTCGGGCGCCAAATATAGCGATGGAGAATACACCTTTTGGTCTAAAGGGGATGGCGCTATTGTGATGCGTGGAGAAGAGATCCAGCTGAGAGAGTGCAGTTTGATTAAGTAATCAGTAGAAGAGCGCGTGACGTTTTTGCATCCCGCCGGAGCGGCACAGGCCACACTCCGGCGGGATTTTTTTGCGCCGCATAAAGGCGTTCATTTTTATGAACACATTATCAGTAAATAAATGCATCTGAGTCTGGGCGTTTTCTCCGTATGCGCTCAATTGCCATTGTTAATATCTATTAGCGCACTGCTTTTTCCTGCAGGCGTTTGAAATCCTGTTTGAGTGGGTGCAAGATAGGGCTTTACTTCACACTCTGACAGGCCTTTTGATCATGCCTACTTCACACGATATCGCCGATTTGCGTCGAGAATATGCGCTGAGCGGCTTACGCAGAAAGGATCTGCCTGAAGATCCGCTTTCCCTTTTTGAACTTTGGCTTAAGCAGGCCTGTGAGGCACAGCTCTCCGATCCTACGGCTATGTGCGTCGCGACGGTAGACGCCCATGGGCGACCTTCCCAGCGCATCGTCTTGCTTAAGCACTACGATGAGAAGGGATTTGTTTTCTATACCAACTTGGGCAGCCGAAAGGCGAGAGAAATTACTCAAAATAATCAGGTAAGTCTCTTATTCCCATGGCATATGTTTGAACGGCAGGTCATTGTCTCCGGCAAAGCAGAGCGACTGTCACCAACCGAAGTTGTGAAATACTTCCATTCGCGCCCCAAAGAGAGCCAGATTGCCGCTTGGGTATCTGAGCAGTCATCCCGCATTTCTGCTCGCAGCGTGCTGGAAGGCAAGTTTCTTGAGCTTAAGCAGAAGTTTTTGCAGGGTGAAGTACCGCTGCCCAGCTTCTGGGGCGGATTTCGCGTCAGTATTGAAGAAATTGAATTTTGGCAGGGGCGAATAAACCGGCTTCACGACCGCTTTTTATATCAAAGGACGCAAACGCATTGGAATATCGACCGTTTAGCGCCTTAAGTGCTGGTCATTATTCGTGACGACGTTTATGCTATCCCATTCCACAAAATAGGTGTCATTACCAACGCGGCCAGAGGCCGAGAAGACTATAACAACGGAGTTATCTATCGATGGCGAAAAACCTGATTGAACAACTGCAAGAGCGTGGGCTGGTTGCCCAGCTTACGGACGAAGAGGCGCTGGCGGAGCGGTTGGCGCAAGGGCCAATTACTCTCTATTGCGGCTTCGATCCGACAGCCGATAGCTTGCATTTGGGTCACTTGGTTCCGCTGCTGTGCTTAAAGCGCTTCCAACTGGCAGGTCACAGACCAGTTGCTCTGGTTGGCGGAGCGACCGGTCTGATTGGTGACCCTAGCTTTAAGGCTGCAGAACGCAAACTCAATACGGAAGAGACCGTCGCCGAGTGGGTAGAAAAGATCCGCCAACAGGTTTCGCCGTTCTTGGATTTTGACTGCGGTGAAAACAGCGCAGCAATGGCCAACAACTATGACTGGTTTGGCGGCATGAAAGTGCTGACTTTCCTGCGCGATATCGGCAAGCACTTCTCTGTGAATGCCATGATCAATAAAGAGGCTGTTAAGCAGCGCCTGAACCGTGACGACAGCGGGATCTCTTTTACCGAGTTTTCCTATAACCTGCTTCAAGCCTACGATTTTGCCTGCCTGAACGAGTCGTTAGGGGTTGAGCTGCAAATTGGTGGTTCAGACCAGTGGGGCAATATTACTTCCGGTATCGATCTGACTCGTCGTCTGCACCAAAAGCAGGCCTATGGCTTTACTGTTCCGCTGATCACCAAATCTGACGGCACCAAGTTCGGTAAGACAGAAGGCGGCGCGGTATGGCTTGATGCGAACAAAACCAGCCCCTATAAGTTTTATCAGTTCTGGATTAACACCGCCGATGCGGACGTTTATCGCTTCCTGAAATTCTTCACCTTTATGAGTCTGGAAGAGATTGATGCTCTAGAGGAAGAGGATAAGAATAGCGGTAAAGCGCCTCGCGCTCAGTATGTTCTGGCAGAAAAAGTGACCAAGCTGGTTCACGGCGAAGCTGGGCTTCAGGCTGCACAGCGCATTACTGACAGTCTGTTCTCCGGTAACCTTGCGGATCTGACAGAGCAAGACTTTGCTCAACTCGCGCAGGACGGTATGCCTGTGATTGAGCTGGAAAAAGGTGCCGATCTGCAACAGGCGCTGGTGAGCGCAGAGCTGGTACCGTCTCGCGGCCAGGCAAGAACGATGATTAGCTCCAATGCCGTGACGATCAACGGTGAGAAACAGTCTAATCCTGAATACGCTTTTGGCGACAGCGATCGACTGTACAACCGCTACACGCTGCTGCGCAGAGGCAAAAAATACTATTGCCTGATTGTGTGGAAATAACCGGCAACAATCTGTTCCATTTTTTCGGCCGCCTAGCGGCCGAATTTTTTAGCCAGATACATAGCGTTGCAGTAGCAATTTCTGACACAATGATCCCATTGCGTTTTCACTCATATATGCGTTTTAACTATGAAAAATATTCTTTCTATCCAGTCTCACGTTGTTTATGGCCATGCGGGAAACGCTGCCGCTGAGTTTCCTATGCGTAGAATGGGCGTGAACGTTTGGCCTCTGAATACGGTACAGTTTTCTAACCACACACAGTACCGCCAATGGACCGGATGTGTGATGCCAGCCGCACACATAGCAGAAATTGCGCGCGGTATTGATGAAATCCATCAGCTTGCTCGCTGTAATGCTGTTTTGAGTGGCTACATTGGCTCTCCAGAGCAGGGAAAGACAATTCTTGAGGTTGTCGCAAAGGTGAAGGCCGTTAATCCAGACGCCTGGTATTTTTGCGATCCGGTCATGGGGCATCCTGAAAAAGGCTGTATCGTCGCGCCGGGCGTTGCGGAGTTTTTCTGCGCAGAAGCGCTGCCCGTCAGCGATATGATGGCACCGAACCTGCTGGAGTTGGAGCAGCTTAGCGGAAAAACGATAACCAGCGTTGAGGAAGTGGTTGCTGCTGCCCGCGAACTGTGTGCAAAAGGGCCCAAGGTTGTTTTGGTTAAGCACCTCAGTCGCGCTGGCTATCGTGCCGACTGCTTTGAGATGGCGCTGGTGACCGCAGACGATGCCTGGCATATTAGCCGACCTCTGGTAGATTTTGGACCGCGTCAGCCGGTAGGCGTCGGTGATATTACCAGCGGCCTGATGCTGGTGAATCTCTTGCAGGAAACGCCTCTGCCACAGGCTCTTGAACACGTAACCGCTGCCGTTTATGAAATTATGTTGGAAACCCAGCGCAGAGGGGAGTACGAACTGCAAATCGTCGCGGCACAGGACAAAATCGTAGCCCCTGAACATCGTTTTCAGGCCGTTCACCTTTAACGCGTGTAGGGTTATCTTTACGAAAACGGGCCTCAGAGGCTAATGCTGATCAGTTAAGGATCGATTGACCGCTCCAGTAGTTGTGTAAGAATCCGGAAATGTTCACTCGTTTCCGGATTTTTTATGCACATCGGACAGGCTCTTGATTTGGTATCTCGTTACGACTCTTTGCGTAACCCTATGACTTCACTGGGTGACTTTCTGGACCCCGAACTGATTTCCCGCTGCCTTGCCGAATCTGGCTCCGTCACTCTGCGCAAACGTCGTCTCCCGCTCGAAATGATGGTCTGGTGCATTGTCGGTATGGCTCTCGAACGCAAAGAACCGCTTCACCAAATCGTCAATCGGCTGGATATCATGCTGCCGGGCAACCGTCCCTTTGTCGCCCCCAGTGCCGTAATCCAGGCCCGCCAGCGCCTGGGAAGCGAGGCTGTTCGCCGTGTGTTCACACAAACCGCGCAGCTCTGGCATGGAGCCACGACACACCCGCACTGGTGCGGTCTAACTCTGCTAGCCCTGGATGGCGTGGTCTGGCGAACGCAGGATACACCCGAAAATGATATCGCCTTCCCGCGTCAGACTTTTGCGGGACAACCGGGGATGTATCCTCAGGTAAAAATGGTCTGCCAGATGGAACTGACCAGCCATCTGCTTACTGCTGCCGCCTTCGGCACGATGAAAGAGAGTGAAAATGTCCTCGCAGAGCAACTGATAGAGCAGACCGGCGATAATACGCTGACCCTGCTTGATAAAGGCTATTACTCGCTTGGCCTGTTGAATGCCTGGAATCAGGCGGGAGAGCACCGGCACTGGATGATACCGCTGAGAAAGGGTGCGCAATACGAAGAAGTGAGAAAGTTGGGTAAAGGCGACCATCTGGTAAGGTTGAAAACCAGTCCACAGGCACGAAAAAAATGGCCGGAGCTGGGAGAAGAAATGACGGCCCGACTGCTGACGTTCACCCGCAAAGGAAAAACCTGCTATCTCCTGACATCAATGACGGATGCAATGCGCTTCCCGGGTGGAGAGATGGCAGACCTGTACAGCCATCGGTGGGAAATCGAACTGGGTTACCGGGAGATAAAACAGACGATGCAACTGAGCAGGCTAACGCTGAGAAGTAAAAAGCCAGAGCTTGTGGAGCAGGAGCTGTGGGGTGTGTTGCTGGCCTATAATCTTGTGAGATATCAGATGATTAAAATGGCAGGAAGCCTGAAAGGTTACTGGCCAAATCAACTGAGCTTCTCGGAGTCATGCGGAATGGTGATGAGGATGCTGATGACACTACAGGGCGCTTCGCCGGGGCGTATCCCAGAGCTAATGCGTGATCTTGAAAGCATGGGGCAACTGGTAAGGCTACCAGTGAGAAGAGAACGAGCCTTCCCGAGAGTGGTAAAGGAAAGGCCAAAAAAATACAGTAAAGCCTGGAGAAAAACTGCCAGTCAGTTGCTTAACTGACTGGCATTAGCCTCAGAGGCCCGTTTTTTTTACGCGGTGATCGGCTTGCTTACTTCAGGCCTTCAGCCTTCAGCGCTGCCTTGACGGCAGGGCGTTCTGAGATCCGAGTCATGTAGTCAGTCAGTGCTTTAAGACTGCTCAGATCCAGTTTTACCGCCGCAGCCCAGCGAGTGACAGTAAACAGATAGGCATCGGCTACGCTAAATGTTGCTCCCAAAATATGTGGACGCTTTTCCAGCACGCTGTTGACGTAGCTAAACTGTTTGAACAGCCTGTCTTTGGTCACCAGCTTAAAATCTTCTGGGGTTTGTGGATTAAACAGTGGGCTAAATCCTTTATGAAGCTCTGTTGAAATGTAGTTCAACCACTCAATAGCGTGATAATAGTCCATGGTGTCTACGGTCGGCAGCAGGTGCTTGGCCGGCGCCCGATGTGCTAAATATTGTACGATAGCGACGCCTTCCGTGAGGATACTGCCGTCGTTGAGCTGAAGCGTCGGCACCTGCCCCTTAGGGTTAACCTGAAGGAAGTCATCTCCGTGCTCGGTCTTTTTGGTGGCCAGATCGACCTTCTCAACGGAATAGTTCAAGCCTATTTCGTTCAGAATAATGTGCGGAGACAGGGAACAGGCGCCCGGTTTATAAAATAGCTTCATTGTGATACTCCACGATCCGTTAGTGAGAGAGTTCGCGCTGACGCTCGGTGATTACCATGTTGGTCGCCTAGATAGGTATCGACTTTGAACGTCACAGTAAACGAAGTCAGCTTTATCAGTATAAGCCACTTGGTTGGTAAAATGTTTGATATTTGTTGTGAAACTGAAAAGACCAGATTTTCTGGTTACTCCATTATTACTTCAGCTTTTGGCTGAGAGTTCTTCATGGTTTGCCGTAGCGCTCTTGGCGTAATGTGAAATCGCTTATGAAAGCGAGCAGTAAATCGAGAAGGGCAAAGATAGCCGTTTTCACGGGCTATTTCCCCTATGGGAGCGTTAGTCGTCTGAATGGCGTTAAGGGCGTTGCCTAGCCGAATATCATCAAGAATTTCTCTGAAACTGCTTTTCTCTGCGGCCAGCCGTCGGCGTAGAGTTGACGCTGCGACATGCAGTTTTTGGGCGGCTTTTTCTGCCGTCCAAGAGGCTGCGGGATCGAGCATCAGCAGCTTTTGGCACCGGCTTAATGTGGAATCGAAACGTTCCTGTAAGAGAATGTCGATCCAGCCAGCGTTTTTGAGCGACAGTAATACGCCCTGAATGGCGTGTTCTAACAGCGGTGGGGAGAGCTTTTGTTGAATCGCAGAGGACATATGTTCCCAGCAGTAGAGCAGCTCGGCGTTTAATGGAACGCAGAAGCGGGCTTCTTTAGCCTCTGTCGCCGCTGAGGGATAGCGCTGTTTAAAGCGTTCAATGAGATCCGGCGGCAAGTAGATAATCTCAGCAAGATAGCGGCCGCCCACCGGAAGATTGGCGACGCGCAAATCATAGCCGCTAGGAAAGAGGATCAGCTGCTCAATGTCGGCACTTTCGATATGCTCCCCCCATTGAACGACTTTGGTTCCGCGTCGAATTCGGCACAGTGCAGGCATCATCATCTTAATACCGCGAAGATCTTGCACCTGATAGGCGCGAATGATGTGTAAACGCAAATGGGAAATGTCCAAATCGTCAACCTGCACGGCTTTTTTCTCCTTGAGTTAGCGGCTATATACGGGAACCATTTCCGCGGTTGCCAGCTTATTGGCGTTGAGCATAAAGCCAACCAGTGCGCCGCTTGCATTTGCATCGATAGGCAGGCTGTCAGTTTTTAGCGCCCATACTTTAAAATAGTACCGATGCGGCTTGTCTCCTTCTGGCGGGCAGGCCCCGCCAAAAGCCGCATCGCCATAGTCATTTCTGCCCTGCACTGCGCCGGGAGGGAGGTGTGAGCCGCTTTTGTTTCCGGCATCAGCTTCAAGCGTGTTTACCGTCGCAGGGATATTGACTAATGTCCAGTGCCACCAGCCGCTGCCCGTTGGGGCATCTGGATCGTAAACGGTGACTGCAAAACTCTTAGTGCCTTCTGGCGCGCCGGACCAGGTGAGTACCGGAGAGCGGTTTCCACCTTCACAACCGAACCCTTGAAAAATCTCTGCCGGAGAGAGTTGAACGCCGCTTTTAACGTCTGGGCTGGTTAAGCGAAATTCTTGAGCGTGAACGGATAGGGATATCAGACTAAGAGCAATAAACCCCAAAAACTTATTCATAATAGTGCCTTCATTAAGCGGATAAAGAGCCAATGATGTTATCTATATCCTTCAGGCAATATTGTGCAGAGGCGATTGCATATCGTGCTGATGTGACCTATTTTGTCGAAAATAAAAACCTGCTGTAGTGAAGCCGCTCATTAGGGGCAGCGAAGAGAACGCTTCATTGGCATTGAAAATGCTAGTCCTCTGTTTTTTCTTTGTATTCGCATAGATCTTCTATCAGACAGGAGCCACATCGAGGTTTACGGGCAATACATGTATAGCGACCGTGAAGAATAAGCCAGTGGTGGCAGTCAACTTTAAACTCGGCAGGAACCACTTTAAGCAGCTTTTCTTCCACGAGCTCAACGGTTTTTCCCGGCGCAAAGCGGGTGCGATTACAAACGCGAAAAATATGGGTGTCTACGGCAATTGTTGGCCAGCCGAAGGCTGTGTTCAGCACAACGTTGGCGGTTTTTCTACCTACACCGGGGAGGGCTTCAAGGGCTTCTCGGTCTTCTGGCACCTGGCTACCGTGTTTTTCGATCAGCAGGCGGCAGGTTTTGATCACGTTTTCCGCTTTGCTGTTAAATAGCCCGATCGTCTTTATATACTCTTTTACGCCATCGACGCCAAGCGCCAGTATTGCCTCAGGGGTATTGGCAATAGGATAGAGTTTAGCCGTTGCTTTGTTAACGCTAACGTCCGTTGCCTGTGCAGACAGCAGAACGGAAATAAGCAGTTCAAACGGGCTTGAAAAATTCAGCTCCGTCGTTGGCCTAGGGTTGTTGTCCCGAAGGCGGGTGAGGATCTCTATGCGTTTTGCCTGATTCAAACCTTGTGTCCTTACTGAACGGGGTGGTGGCCTTCCTGTGAAGAAACCTGCAGCGCAGGTGCTGCAATGGCTTTTCTTTTATAGGCTTTAACTTTGGTATCAATAACATATTTCAGAGCCAAAAGAAAACCGAGCCCTAAAAACGCCCCTGGAGGCAAAATAGCCAAAAGAAAGGCGTTATCCAAATGAATAACCTCAATGCGCAACGCCTTTGCCCAACTGCCAAGCAGGGCGTCTGCACCATCAAACAAGGTGCCGTTGCCGAGGATTTCACGCACAGCGCCGAGAATAAACAGTGCGCCGGTAGCGCCCATTCCCATGGCAAAGCCGTCAACTGCAGAAAGAGAGACGGGGTTTTGGGCTGCAAATGCTTCAGCGCGCCCAATAACGATGCAGTTAGTCGTGATAAGCGGAATAAAGATGCCCAGAGACTGATAAAGTCCATAGGCGTAAGCGTTAATTAGTAGTTCAACAACCGTCACGACAGAGGCGATGATCATGACATAAATGGGTATACGTATTTCCTGAGGCACCCAGCGGCGTAGGGCAGATACGGAGACGTTAGTACAGATCAGCACTAGCGTTGTTGCCAGCCCAAGCCCCAGCGCGTTGGTTGCCGTAGAGGACACGGCCAGCAGCGGGCAAAGCCCCAACAGCTGAACCAGAGCAGAGTTGTTTTTCCAAAGCCCTTGGCTCAACAGATTTCTTATTTCACTCATTTTTTCATCTCGCAATGAGGCAAGGCGTTAAACTGAACGTGGTGCTGCTGGATGTACAGAGCAGTTTGCTTCACGGCCTTAACAACGGCTCGGGGGGTAATGGTTGCCCCTGTAAACTGATCGAATTCGCCGCCGTCTTTACGTACTGCCCAGCGGGGATCTTGCTCTCCGTTTACGACTTGGCCAGAGAAGCGAGTGATCCAATCAGAAATCCTCAGCTCTATCTTATCGCCTAGCCCTGGCGTTTCGTGATGTTCCAGCGTGCGAACGCCTAAAACCGTACCGTTAAAGTCAGCGGCGACAATCAGTCGGATGGCGCCGGAGTAGCCATCCGGTGCGGTTGCTTCAGCTATCGCAGCGACGGGTATTCCGTCTTTACTGGCCAGATAGAGCCGATGAGGGGTTGTATTACCTAAGACTTCATTGGTGACAATGTAACATTCACTTTGTGGCGTATTATCGTAAATCGATGGCGGAAGCAGGTCGTCAAACAGCGCTTTTTGCTGTTGTGCGGCCTGTTCATCAATGATGTTTTTTGTCAGCAAGTAAACACCTGACGTTAACGCTGTCGACAGTGCTGCGTAAAGCGCCAGCGTGAGTCCGTGTTTTTTCATCGTATTCAGCATAGCGTAACCTCACCGATGCCCATAGACGCGGGGTTGGGTATAGTGATCGATAAGAGGAACCGCCATGTTGACTAACAGCACCGAGAAGGCAACGCCGTCAGGGTAGCCGCCATAGCTGCGAATCAGCCACACCAGCACGCCAACCAGTAACCCAAAAATTATTCGGCCCTTATTGGTTGTAGAGGCGGTAACTGGGTCAGTAATAATAAAGAATGCGCACAGCATGGTGGCACCGCTAAACAGGTGAAACCAGGGGGAGGCATTATGGCTGGGATCGATAAGCCAGCCCAGTAATGAAGCGATACCCAAAGCGCATAAGAAACTAACGGGCAGGTGCCAGCGGATAACTTTTTTAGCCAAAAGGATCAGGCCGCCGAAGAGAAAACCCGCGTTGACCCACTGCCATCCGACACCGCCCAAAAGGTCATAGATGGGCAGTTGCATAATGTCACTGGCTGACTGGCCGCCGCGAAGCCCGGTTTTTAACGTATCCAGCGGTGTTGCCTGACTGACGCCGTCAACGCCCAACATTAGGCTGAATATATCGCTACCGCCCGGCGTATGAGCGGTGAAAATCAGGCTTAGAGTATCCATAAAAGTGACGGTTGTTGCCTGAAGCGGCTGAGGTGGCAGCCAACTGCTCATTTGAACGGGAAATGAAATCAACAGAATGACATAGCCCACCATGGCCGGGTTAAACGGATTTTGCCCCAGACCGCCGTAGAGCTGTTTGGCTATGATAATGGCCGATAGCGTGCCGATGGTAATAATCCACCAGGGAGCGAGAGGAGGAATACTTATGGCCAACAGCAGCGCAGTGAGTAGCGCAGAGTTATCGGCAAGCCGCTCTTTAACCGGCTGGTGGCGCAATTTTAATACCAAACCTTCAGACAACAGGGCCACCAGAATAGCCAGTGCGATTTGGATCAGCGTCCCATAGCCAAAGAAATACCACTGTGCCGCAATGCCCGGCAGGCAGGCTAGAACAACCCACATCATCAGCCGCTGTGTGGACTGCTGAGTATGGGAAAAGGGGGAGCTGGAGATACGAAACGACATCTATTTTTCACTCGCTGTTGTCAATGCGGCGGCCTGCTGTGCTTTACGCGCCTTCACTCTGGCTATTGCCTCAGCGACGGCGGCTTTTCGTTCATCGATTTCTGGCTCCTGAGGAGCGGTATTTTCCTGAGTCGGCTCGAGACTGGAACTCGCCTCAGAAAGAGCAGCCTTCTTTGCACGGGCTCGGGCAATAGCTGCCGCCACCGCCGCCTGCCTGTCGTTCTGCGGCTTTTCAGGTATCGACGTTTGAGGTTCAGCTGTGGATTCAGTCGCTGTTGCTGAAGCTAACTGAGCCTTCTTGGCTTTCGCTCTGGCAATGGCCGCTGCTAAAGCGGCTTGACGATCGTCTGTCTGAGTATCGACTTTCTCACTTTTAGCAGGAGTCGACGTTTCAGCCGTGCTATAAGAGGCTTTTTTGAGGCTTTTGGCCGCAATGATGCTTTTGTTGTGTAGAACGCTGTGCTGTGTGCTGTTTCGCGTATTATCCGATAGGTCATCCTGACGAATCGAGGTAATAACCAGAGAGGTTGGCACCTGTGCGGCCTCTTGACGCTTCTTCACGCGAGCCAAAGCCGATTGAATCAGTTCACTATCGCGCTTGCTGGGCTTGGTTTCCGCCTGCTTATGACGCAGAAGACGCGCCTGTTTTTCTCTTTCAAGGCGAGCCTGCCTAGCTTCAAAACGAATTTTTGCCTGCTTAGCAAGCTCGGCCTGTTCGTCCAAATCTCGGATTTCAGCTTTTTCCTGACGATAGTATTGCACTAAAGGGATATGGCTTGGGCACACGTAGGCACAGGCGCCGCACTCAATGCAGTCAAACAGGTTATAAGTGCGGGCCTTTTCATGTTCTTTACCGCGGCTAAACCAGTAAAGCTGCTGAGGCAATAGACCTGCGGGGCATGCGTCTGCACACTGGCTGCAGCGGATACAGGCCTGTTCTGGCTCCGGTAAGGCCATTTCCTCTTGCGTAGGCGCTATCAGGCAGTTGCTCATTTTTGTCACTGGCACGCTGAGGTCGGGCAGGGTAAAACCCATCAGCGGCCCGCCCATAATAACGCGCGGTGGCGTTTGTAGGGTATATCCTCCCTGCTGGAGCAGGAAGGATATAGGTGTACCTAACAGCGCCCAGACGTTACCGCACTGTGACATCGCATCGCCGCTAAGGGTAATAATTCTTTCTAATAGAGGTTCACCGTTAATTACTGCGCGCTTGATAGCGTAGACCGTGCCTACGTTTTGCATCAGCACGCCTATGTCAGACGATCGCCCGTGATGAGGCACCTCTTTTCCTGTCAGGATCTTTGTCAGCTGACGTGCGCCACCAGAAGGGTACTTGGTGGGCACTGTACGAACAACAGTATCGCTATTTTGGTGACGCTGTAACGCATTTTTTAATGCGCTAATGGCCTCTGGCTTGTTGTCTTCTACGGCAATCAGGATGACTTCTGGCTGTAGAATATGCCGCAGGATTTCACATCCCTGAATCAGTTCGTCAGCATATTCTTGCATCAGACGATCGTCTGCGGTGATATAAGGTTCACACTCTGCGCCATTAATAATTAGCGTGCGGGTTTTATTCAGGCCGCCGCCGATTTTGTTGGCCGTCGGAAAGACCGCGCCGCCAAGACCGGCAACGCCTGCCTGATGAATATGGGCAATGAGCTGTTCCGGTGAACAGTCGCGGTAGTTAACCAGCGAAGAGCGATCGCCCCATTTGTCTAGACCATCTGGCGACAGCAGAATGCTTCGCTCGGGGAGCGCGGAAGGATGAGTGCTGGGATATAGCCCAATATTAGTCACCGTGCCTGACGTTGAAGCGTGTACAGGAAGAGTGCGGCCTTTACCCGTGGTCAGCGGCTGGCCCTTAAGAACATAGTCACCCTCTTTGACAAGCAGTTCCCCCCCTGGTCCCGCGTGCTGCTGGAGAGGAATACAAAGCCTGTCTGGAAGCGGTAGCCGTCGAACAGGAATGTGGCGTGTTTGATCCTTCATCTCTGGTGGATGAATGCCGCCCTTAAAATCCCACAGGGCATCTTTTTTTAATCGGGCAAACAGATCAAACATGTGAATGTATCTCAACGATCTTGACGGGTATCGACTGCAAGTTCCACTTCCAGTTGGCGGGCGTTTCGGGAAGCGAGCGCATAGCAATGCAGTCTGTTGGACAGGGGGCAATGCAGAGTTCGCAGCCCGTACACAGATCGGTTATTACGGTGTGCATGGCGCGCGTTGAGCCGACAATGGCATCAACCGGGCAGGCCTGAATGCACTTGGTGCAGCCAATACAGTTATCTTCATCAATAATGGCGATTTTACGCGCGGGGTTGAGCTCTACCTGATCGGGATCTAGGGGCTGTGGTTCGATACCTAGCGTATCGGCCAGCTTTAGCATAACGCTTTCGCCACCGGGAGCGCACTTGTTGATAGCTTCTCCCTGATTGGCAACGGCTTCGGCATACGGGCGACAGCCGGGATAACCGCACTGACCACATTGGCTTTGGGGAAGCAAGGCTTCCACGTTATCGACAATAGGATCGGCTTCTACGCGGAATCGACGCGCGGCAAAGCCCAATATGGCACCGCACACCAGAGCTAGCAGCGTCAGAGCTATAATACTAGACCACAGTGAAGCCATCAGAGTCGCACCAGACCGGTAAAGCCCATAAACGCCAACGACATCAGCCCTGCGGTAATCAGAGCGATGGAGGAGCCTTTAAACGGAGCAGGGACGTCAGCCAGCGCTAAACGCTCCCGCAGCGCTGCAAACAGCACCATAACGAAAGAGAATCCAACAGCAGCGCCAAAGCCGTAAATAGTTGACTGCATAAAGCCGTGAGACTGATTAACGTTGAGCAGGGCAACGCCCAGCACGGCGCAGTTTGTCGTAATTAGCGGCAAAAAGATGCCCAGCAGCCGATAGAGTATCGGACTGGTTTTACGAACTACCAGTTCAGTAAACTGCACAACAACCGCAATAACAAAGATAAAGGCTAGCGTGCGCAGGTACCCCATCCCCAGAGGGGAAAGAATGTAGTTTTCCACCATCCATGCGCAGATTGAGGCTAACGTCAGGACAAAGGTGGTTGCCAGCCCCATGCCAATTGCGGTTTCCAGCTTTTTGGAGACTCCCATAAAGGGGCACAGGCCAAGAAACTTAACCAAAACAAAGTTATTGACAAGAACGGCGCCGACAAAAAGTAGCAAATAGTCGCTCATCTTGATGCCTAAAAGAAAAAAAGCCGCTGTATTATCGGTAATTGGCGGCTTAATCACAACATAGTAAGAGTAGGGTTATTCGAAACAGCCTTCTATTGATTAAAGGCTGTTCGATATTTTAGCTTAATCCAACCGTTTCTCCAGCGTCGTTGATATCAATATTGCGGTATGCGGGTAGGGTTCCGAGCCCCGGCATGGTCATAATATTGCCGGCGTAGGCACGGATAAAGCCTGCGCCGGCGGAGACCCTCAGAGAGGAAATCGTGACGGAAAAGCCTGTTGGCACATTTTTCAGCGATGGGTCGGCGCTGATCGAGAGCGGAGTTTTGGCAATACACAGTGGGAGATGGCCAAAGCCTTGCTTTTCTAGCTCAGCCAGTTCGGCCTCTGCCTGTGCGGTCAGATTCAAGTCGTCAGCGCCATAGGTATTAACGAGAGCCTGAAGCTTTTCACGAAGAGACGCTTCATTCGGATAGAGCAGATTGACATCGTCTGCATTCTGGCTGGCAGCGACAACCGCGCGAGCCAGTTCAGCCGTTCCCTGGCCGCCCTCAGCGAATGCTTTACTGATTTCAACGCCAGCGGCACCGCAGGAAAGGGCGAATTCTCGCAGGTAGTCCAACTCTTGCACTGAGTCAGTGGGGAAACGGTTAATGGCGATAACGACGGGTAAGCCGTAGCGTTTAGCATTGTTGATGTGCCAGCCGAGGTTTTTACAGCCTAGAGCCAGTAGTTCAACGTTGCTCTCGGCAATTTCCGGCGGCAGAGGCTGACCGGGTTTGATGTCGTATTTACCGCTATTGGCCTTCAGGCTGCGCAGCGTTGCGACCAGTACCACACAGGACGGCTTGATGCCGGACTGTCGATACTTAATGTTAAAGAACTTTTCCATTCCCATGTCAGAGCCGAAACCAGCCTCGGTTACCACATAGTCGGCAAACTGCAGCGCAATGCGGTCAGCTATGACAGACGAATTGCCGTGAGCGATATTGGCGAATGGACCAGCGTGAATTAAAACAGGTGTATTTTCACCTGTCTGCATTAGCGTTGGCTGAATGGCGTCCTTCATGAGAACAGTCATCGCACCGGCTACTTCCAGCGCTTCTGCAGTAATCGGCATTCCCTGAGTGTTATGCGCTAAAATTACTCGGCCAATACGCTGGCGCATATCCTGTAGGTTTTCAGATAGAGCAAGAATCGCCATCAGCTCCGAAGCCGCGGTAATATCGTAGCCGTCTGAACGCTCAACGCCGTTAACGCCGCCGCCAACGCCGACTTCAATGTGACGAAGAGCGCGGTCGTTGTGGTCAACAACGCGCTTCCACAGAATATGGTTAACGTCGATATTCAAACGGGGCAGGCCGGTTTGTTCTGTGAAGGCATCGCCTAATCGCTGTTCATGGTACAGCCGTGCATCCAAGGCCGCAGCCGCAAGATTATGTGCAGCCGTAATAGCGTGAATGTCTCCTGTGAGGTGGAGATTCAGCTTTTCCATCGGGAAAACCTGCGAGTTGCCGCCGCCCGCAGCACCGCCCTTGACACCGAAAACCGGGCCTAAACTCGGCTGACGAATACAGGCAATGGCATCGCGCCCAATGGCGTTAAGCCCTTGGCTTAGGCCAATAGTGGTCACCGTTTTGCCTTCTCCCAGCGGTGTTGGCGTAATGCTGGAAACTAGAATCAACTTTCCCTTGGTGGGACGGCTGTTTAAAAGGGCCAGACTGACTTTGGCGGCGTCACTGCCGTAAGAAATAAGGTGCTCGGCGGAAATGCCATAGCGCAAAGCGATATCGCTGATTGGTTGTAATGAGGGTTTAGATGCCATTCTTTTTACGATCCTGTCTGTTCATCATGTGAGGCGAGGCGTATAGCGCAAAGAGTGAATTATGTCATAAAGACAGATGGAAAAAAGCAAACGATATCGTTTTCTTGACAAAAATTATGGGGGAGTTGAGTAAGAAAGGGCGATCATTCAGAGACATCAGCTACCTTTTGTATCATTCACTGGTTGAGTCGTGTGATTTGCGGTAATAGCGGGAGGCATACTGTTTAATCAGGATTATTATCAGAATACTGTACAAAAAGACGTCAGAATAAAACGGACAGAGTGGCACTTTTACTGATAGTCTATGTGTTAACGACCTTCAGTAAATCATTGTTGATGAAGGGGAAGGATAATAGTGCGCAAGCGTTATTTTCGTTGCATATTACATCAGAGATAAATTGTTGAGACTATTTTGAATTAAGAGCAAATAGCGAACATTCTTTGCGGATTGGAAAAGCAGCGGGTGAATCTTCACCACTGCCTCTGGATTATCTTTCTGTAATGCTGTGTCATTCGGCATGCTGTCCCAGTGGTTTGACCACTGTAGTTTATTGAATATTAATAGGTTATAGTAAGCATGGGCGCCGAAAATGCAGGTGAGTGCGATTGGCGTTAAGTGCGAATAAAAGAACTTTTATTTTTTTTATCTGTCATAATGGGGACAAATAGCGTTGTATCAATGGCATTTTAATTCGCTGATGTTTACTGGCCCATTAATCGCTCTTTGAACAATGGTTTATCAGTCTGTTTCCGTTGTGGTGTTTGTTGAGCAAATATATGTCAGTGATTAAGCCTCCTCGTTTTCATTATTCATTCTTAATGCCCAAATATTGGCATATATGGTTTGGATTAACGACACTCTATCTTCTTGTACAGCTGCCTTATCCGGTTATTTATTTTATTGGTACCCGCATTGGTCGGCTGTCTATGCGATTTCTTTCGCGGCGCCGCTATATCGCTCGGCGAAATATTGAGCTTTGCTTCCCGGCGCTAAGCGAAAAAGAAAAAGAGAAAATGCTGGTTGAAAACTTTGAGTCTCTCGGGATGGGGCTGTTTGAAACCGGTATGGCCTGGTTTTGGTCAGATCGTCGAATCAAGAAGTGGTGTAAGGTCGATAATCTCGAGATTATGTCAAGGATCCGGGAGGGCGGACGAGGCGTTCTTCTTGTTGGGATCCATTTCTTGACGCTGGAACTGGGTGGTCGCATTTATGGTATGTACAATCCAGGAATTGGCGTTTATCGGCCGCATAACAATAAGCTGATGGACTGGGTTCAGTTTCGTGGGCGCAGTCGCTCCAATAAAGCGTTTATCGATCGGCGCGACGTGAAGGGAATGGTGTCTGTTTTAAAGAAAGGGGAAATATTGTGGTATGCCCCCGATCATGACTACGGCCCTCGTAATAGTGTGTTCGCACCTTTCTTTGCCGTTCCTCATGCAGCAACGACTGTTGGGACCAGCATTCTGATGCGGCGGGCGAACCCGGCTATCCTGCCTTTTACACCAAAACGACACGCTGACGGCAGTGGGTATACTGTTTTAGTGACAGAGCCTCCAGAGGGCTTTCCAATGGATGACACAACTGAAGCCGCAGCGTTTATGAACAAAGTGGTTGAGAACGAGATACTCAAAGCGCCGGAGCTGTATATGTGGCTGCATCGACGTTTTAAAACGCGCCCGGCTGGCGAAGTGTCCCTGTATTAATTTATTGAAATGGTAGCAACATTCCTTTTCTTTAAAAGAGACAAGAAAAGGCTTGCGTTATGGTGGGCATTATGAGTAAATGTGAATCGGCCTGTGTTGCAGACCTATTTATGTGTACGACATTAGAGTAAAGCTAGTTCCCTCTTAAAAGCCGTTATCGTTTGATTTCGCTTGTTAGATGAACATCTTCTTAGTGCCTCCATAAGTAAACTCTGAGAATCTGGCCGTAATGCCTATACCCTATGATGTATGGCAGGTTAACTAAATTAAAGGTAAGTTAAAGATGTCCAAGAAAACTGGCAAAGTTAAATGGTTCAATGAAAGCAAAGGTTTTGGTTTTATTGAGCAAGATGATGGTGGTAAAGACGTATTCGTACATTTTTCTGCAATCATGAGTGAAGGTTTCAAAACTCTGGCTGAAGGCCAGAAAGTGGAATATACCATTCAGGATAGCCCACGCGGTCCAGCCGCTGGTGACGTTGTTGCGCTGTAATTAGCCACTTCGTTATCACGAGAAGCCCGCATCATGATGCGGGTTTTTTTTATGTAGCGCTTTTTGACATTAATAACTGCCTGTGACTCCATGTACAGACGTTTTTAGAACTCACTGTAAAAGGAACGCAACTATTTGAAACTAATTTTGAAGTAAGAGGTATCACAATGACTTTAAGAACTGGATATGTTAAGTGGTTTGATAAAGACCATGGTTTTGGTTTAATTTCCCCCCTGGACGGCTCTTCAGACGTTTACGTTGATCGACATGCAATAGCAACGACAACGAAGCTACTCCTTGAAGGCCAGCACGTTGAATTTTCCACGCAACAAAGCTCAAGAGGCCCATCGGCTGCAGACGTTATTGCGTTTTAATTCGTCAATTGACGTGTAGCACAATGAAGGAAGAGATACGTTAACGCATCATCGGTCTGACGCCGCGTTAATGGTATACTTCCTTCTTGTTTGTTATACGACACGCATTTATTTTTATTCGCTTATTAGGGAACCCTATGCACTATCAGTGTCCTCTTTGTCGTTTGCCCCTTCGGCTGAACGGCAGAGTATGGCTGTGCGAGAATCGCCATCAGTTTGACTGCGCTAAAGAAGGCTATGTCAACCTGATGCCCGTACAGCATAAGAAGTCTAAACTGCCTGGTGATAATGCAATGATGATGCAAGCCAGACGGCGTTTTTTAGACAGCGGACACTATCAGCCTTTACGCGAAGCAGCTATGAGGCAATTAGACGAGGCGTTACCTAAAGAAGGCTCGATATCTTTGTTGGATATTGGCTGTGGCGAAGGGTATTACACCCACTTTATCGCAGAGGCGCTAAGCGCTCATCGAGAGATGTCTGTCTATGGATTAGATATCTCAAAAGAGGCAATACGGGCCGCTGCAAAGCGCTATAGGGGAATACATTTTTCTGTGGCGTCCAGCTATCGCCTGCCGTTTACTGACGGTGATATTGACGGCGTACTGCGTATTTACGCTCCCTGTAACGATGAGGAACTGCAAAGAACCGTTAAAGAGCAGGGTATCATTGTTACGGCGGTTCCCGCACCGCGTCATCTTTTTCAGCTCAAAGAGGTGATATATCGCGAAGCGAAGCCGCACGATGATGTACAAGAAGAGATTAACGGGTTCGACTTTGTCAGCCAGCAACGAATACACTATTTCATGACGTTAACAGGAGTGGATGCGGCAGATCTTCTACTGATGACGCCCTTTGCCTGGCGCGCAAGTGAAGCGCTGATAGCCGATTTGAAAAGCAAAGTGGTTTTTGAGTGTGAGGCTGATTTTTACATTCGGCTTTATCGAAAAGCTTAAAAAAACCTAAAAAGAAAAACGGCGCTTTAGCGCCGTTTCAGTATCGGTCGATTCAGTTATTACCTGATTAATCGCAGGAGACGACCTTAATCGCCAAACCCCCGCGCGACGTCTCGCGATATTTCGAGTTCATGTCCTTGCCGGTTTCATACATGGTCTCTATTACCTTATCCAGCGATACCCTTGGTTCACTGGTGCGGCGAAGCGCCATGCGAGAAGCGTTAATCGCTTTTACTGACGCAATAGCGTTTCGTTCAATACAGGGAACTTGAACTTGGCCCGCGACAGGATCGCACGTTAGTCCGAGGTTATGCTCCATGCCGATCTCTGCTGCATCGCAAACCTGTTGGGGACTGCCTCCCAGTAGCTCGGTGAGACCCGCAGCTGCCATTGAGCAAGCTACGCCAACTTCTCCCTGACAGCCAACTTCCGCACCGGAAATAGAGGCATTCATTTTATACAGCGTGCCAATGGCGCCGGCCGCCATAAAGTAGCGAGTGTAGGCTTCAGGGGTAACCTGCTGAATGAAACGGTCGTAATAGGCCAGTACGGCTGGAACTATTCCACAGGCGCCGTTTGTTGGCGCTGTAACGACGCGACCTCCTGCGGCGTTTTCTTCATTGACGGCCAGAGCGAACATATTGACCCAGTCTACAATGTTCATTGGGTCGTTGGAGAGCTTGTCTGACGAAAGCAGCATTCTACGAAGGGGAGCGGCGCGGCGAGGTACCTGTAGTGGACCGGGCAAAACGCCTTCGGTATTCATTCCGCGCTCAATACAGGCCTGCATTGTTTGCCACACGGCAGCAAAGTAGTCCTGAATCTCCTGCACGCTGTGTATGGCGAGCTCGTTTTGCATAACCAGACCAGAGATAGAGAGACCATAGTTTTTGCAGTGCGTCAGCAGTGCTTCAGCTGAAGTAAAGGGATAAGGGACGCTGATTTCGCTTTTATCTTTTTGACCAAAATGCTCATCATCGACAATAAAGCCGCCGCCGATGGAGTAATAAATTTTGGAATACACCGCACGGCTACCGGCAAAAGCCGTAATTTTCATGCCGTTTTCATGACGGGGAAGGTTTTCACTGTGAAAAACCATACCGCCTTCGCGAGGAAAGTCGACCTCGTGCTGGCCGTTTGCCAGCGATAGGCGCTCTGTTTCATTCACTCGCTGAATAAAATGAGGAATACTGTCAATGTCTACTGTATCTGGGCGGTTTCCCGTCAGTCCCAGAATGATGGCAATATCGGTATGGTGCCCTTTACCGGTCAAAGAGAGCGAGCCGTAAACGTCAACCACGATCCGATTTACGTTGCCTAGCATACCGTTCTGACAGAGGTCGTCGACAAACTCTTTGCCCGCTTTCATTGGGCCAACCGTATGTGAACTGGAAGGGCCAATACCAATTTTGAACATGTCGAAAACGCTAATCACGCGGGATTCCTCAATAAAGCCAGCTTTAACCAGCTATAAAGTTAAATAAAAAGTGGCATGATGCATATCATCAAATTAGGTAATTGACCTAAGTATAAAGATATGGCTGAAATTTAGTTTTACAATATGCGCTAATTATAGTCTTTTTGGTGTGGAATTGGCTATATAAATAGACGATTACTAAAGCAATCGTTTTCTTCTCATTTACATGACGTGCGCTGCTGGAAAATGGACTATTTTAGGCGGGAAACTCAGTCTGAATAGCCAACTGTCGAAGAATCGAGGCAGTAAGCCCCCAAATAAAGTGTTCTTCATAGGGAACTGCGTAAATATTACTTTCTTTACCACGTCGATAGACGCTGAGCGTTCGGTAATTCTGCAGACGTAGAATATGAGTGAGTGGAACTTCAAAGAGCGAATCAACTTCATCACTATTTTGTTTAAACTGTAGCCCACTGGGAAGAAGGCCAATAATCGGCGTAACGCGATAACCGCTAATGCTGTCCTGAGGGGAGAGTTGACCAAGAATGCTGACGTCTTTCGGATTAAGGCCGATCTCTTCATTGGCCTCTCTTAGTGCTGTTGTACTAAGGCTTAGATCGCTAATATCTGCGGCTCCACCGGGGAAAGCGATCTGCCCGGGATGGTGGCGAAGCGAGCTTGAGCGGCGCGTCAGTAAGATAGATGGATTTTCTTTTCGAACAATCGGGATCAATACCGCCGCCTGTCGGGTTTGCCGACCGGAAAGTGGCTCAGGAAGAGCACGCAGTTGAAAGCGCTGTATAAAAAGGTTGAGAATGTCGTTATTCATGGTCTCATTGCCAGAAGGATCGCCGTAAATGCAAAAAGGAGAGTATAATCGTCTTCACGTCAGGTGCGTATTGATTTTATCGGACTTACTGGGCAAACCGGCGCGGTGAGCTTTTAGTGTAATAGTAACAAGAATGTCATAGTAAAAAGGGCGGTTATGTTTTCAGCAGATTTTCCGGCGTTAAGCCATGAAGAGCAGCAAAAGGCAGTTGAGAAAATCCAGCAGCTTATGTCTGAGGGTGTTGGAAGTGGGGAGGCTATTGCTCGGGTTGCTCAGGAAATTAGGGAGAAGCACTCAGGCAAAGGGCGCGCCGCTTTCTGGGATGAGGAATGATGAACGGCTAACGCCTTTACTGATAATTCAATAAAGGGGGCCGAACTTGTCCAGATAGGTTAAATAGAGTCTTGCATCAAATTCTAGCTGATGATACTCAGGTTCCATATGGCAGCATAATTGGTAAAAGTCTTTGTTGTGTGACTTTTCTTTTAAGTGTGCTAATTCATGAACTACGATCATCTTTAATAAGGACTCAGAAGCCTGCTTAAAAATATTTGATATTCTAATCTCAGATTTTGCCTTTAATTTATTTCCCTGAACGCGAGATATCGAAGTGTGCATCCCCAATGCATGTTTAATTACGTGGATTTTATTGTCATAGCAGACTTTGTTCAAAGGCAACGAATTTCTCATATATTCATTTTTTATTAAAGTCGCATACTGATATAACGACTTATCTGTCGTGTAACCATGAGGCTCAGGGTAACGTTTTAACAAGTGGGCGCCCAGTTTTTCTCTTCTTATCAGTGCGTAAACCTGTTGTTGAATCGCTTCGGGATAGCCGTTTAAATATTGTAACTCACTCATGAATTCATATATCGCTTTGCGGAAGTCGGGGCTATTTTACCACGAGAAAAACCGGCGCGCACGGTGAGCTTATTTCTTATCACAAAGCTATTTACTCACCAATGAAGCGATATGAGAGGAGATGAAATGAAGTAATCTTTGCTTAACCGTTTCGAGAAAAAAGTCTGCATAATTTCTGTGCTCTCGATCTAATTTTTAATTGTGTGGTTGAAAACACCTTGCCTAAAATTAATAGATGTGAGGTAATGAAATTGACCCATTAATGAGAGCCACTTTAGGTAATCATATTCGGTTTCACTAGAGCAAATAGTACGAATAGCGATAGTGAGTGCCGAGCGTTTTTTATCCTTACAGTCGGTCTAAATTGGTCGCTTATGCCTTTTTTGGCAGGTTAAATATCAATAGGAATTTCCGTAATGTCTAAGAAAACTGGTCACGTTAAGTGGTTCAACGAAAGCAAAGGTTTTGGATTCATCACCCCGACTGATGGTAGCAAGGATGTGTTTGTTCACTTTTCTGCTATCGCAGCTGAAGGATTCAAAACTCTGGCAGAAGGCCAGCACGTTGAATTCTCTATCCAAGACAGCCCACGTGGCCCGTCTGCCGCAGACGTTGTTGCACTGTAAGAGATCATTCTGCAGCAGCCAAAAACCCGCTTGACGCGGGTTTTTTATTGTCTGTTAATCACCGTTCGAGCCTAAGTGAATAGGCAAGAGCGGCGACATGTTGTTGCTAGATGCTGTTAGGCTAACGATGGCGCTGGACGGGCGATGACTGAGCGTGTTTCGATGCGAACCTCTTCAATGGTAACGCTAATGGTATCTCCCTGCTGATAAAGCGGCTCACCTTTTAGCTGAATGGTGCCATTTTCAGGACTACAGATCAGCTCATCGCGCACAGAATGAATAAAGGGGGCAGGAATAAAGGCAACGGCACCGTTTTCTAACAGTTTTACGCGCATTCCGCCGCGTGAAATATCGATAATCTCTGCCTGATAGCAAACACCGCTTCCCGCTTTATCCTGAAGAAAGCGCGCGTATAGCCAGTCGCTGACATCGCGTTCAGACAGGCGGTTAGCGCGTCGGCGATCGACAAGCGGCTGCATAACGCTGCTATCAGGAGCGCTGGAAGGTTGGCCGTGAATAAGCGCCTTCAGCAAACGATGGTTAATGATATCGCCATATTTTCTGATTGGGGATGTCCAGGTTGCATAGGCATCTAATCCCAGACCAAAGTGAGGTGCGGGCTCTGTGCTCACTTCTGCGTAGGTTTGGTACTTCCTGATTCGACTGTCTAGATAGGAGGTTGGCCGTTCGTCAAGAATGCGCCGTAGACGACAAAAACCGTCCAGCGTTAACAGTTCGTCTTTATCAAAGACAACATTGTTATTTTTTAAAACCTCTACAGCCTGTTCAACCTGTGCGGGATCAAAACCTGCGTGGGTATTGAAAATGCCGTAGCCTAACTTCTGCTTTAGCACTTGGGCTGCACAAATGTTTGCCGTAATCATGGACTCTTCAACAATGCGGTTAGCCATGCGGCGATGCTCAGTGATAATGTCTAAAACGGCACCGTTTTCTCCCAGAATAAAGCGATAGTCGGGGCGGTCTTTAAATACGAGTGCGTGTTGCGTACGCCACGCAATGCGTCGGAGAGCGACCTGATGAAGCAGTTTGATCTGTTCGGCAGAAGCTTCGCTCTGAGGCTGCCAACCACTTTTTTCTTCTAGCCAGTCGGAAACGCGATCGTAATCCAGCTTGTCCTTCGAAGTTACCCAGGCGCTAAAGAACTCAATGTCTTCACCCAGGCTGCCGTCGGCTAAAATGGATACCTGACAGACTAACGCTGGGCGGCGCTCATTGGGGTGAAGAGAACAGAGATTGTCTGACAGATCCCTTGGCAGCATGGGGATGTTAAACCCGGGCAGGTAGTGGGTAAACGCGCGCGTTTGGGCAATTTTGTCTAATTCGCTGCCAACGCTAAGGTAGGCAGTCGGATCGGCAATGGCGATAAACAGCTTGAGTGAATCACCGTCTAAACGCTCGACGAAAAGGGCGTCGTCCATATCCTGAGTAGACTCACCGTCGATAGTAACAAAGTGCAGCTGGCTGATATCGCGCCGAACGATGCCGTTGTCCTGAATCTCTTCAGGTGTCCATTGAGGTGCATCTCGCTCAAGCTGGTGTCGTGATAGTGTCACCCACCATGGCGCATAGTGATCGTCTGCAAAGGTAATAAATTCTGTAATTAGTGCGCTAAACCCGCGTTCGCCGTTAAGGGGATGACCATTCATTTCCGCCACCACCCAGTCACCTTCGTTAAGCGGCGTTTCAATGCTGCTCTTCACTTTGGCGGGAAACGCTTCTTTTAGCATCGGATGATCGGACTGTACAAAAAGACGCTCGCCTTTTTTCTGAACCCGGGCGACAAAACGGCTCAGAAAGGGTTCGATCAGCGATTCCGGCTCAGCTTGCTCTTTACCATTTTGCGTGTGCAGCGTGGCAACAATACGGTCCCCGTGGGTGACTTTTTTCATCTGCGGAGGGGGAATAAAGTAGCTTTTCTGGTTGTCGACCTCTAGAAAGCCAAAGCCTTTCTCCGTAGCCTTAACGGTGCCTTCTACACGAGGCGCAGTAGCGTGGAGTTGCTGTTTAAGCTGGGCAAGCAGCGGGTTATTTTGAAACATATTTTTCGCGATAAGTGAATGGGCATTTAATGATGGCCTTTTTTACACAAAAGGCCGCGTGGGGGCAAGCTAATTGAATAAATTGATGAGTGAGCTACGGTGCAAAATATGCTACAAGTGAAGTGCGTCTCAGCGGAGGCTGAACGTAAAGGCTGCTTTATTAATAATTAACCCGGTTTGCACGTTTCCCCGTTTAGACGGCGGAAGAACAAGCGCAGGCCTTGAGAATGGACCGTAAAAATATGCTGAGCGTAAACGAGTATTTTGCAGGAAAAGTAAAATCCATTGGCTTTGAGAACGGCAGCCTTGGTCGTTCCAGCGTTGGCGTGATGGAAGCAGGGGAATATAACTTCAGCACCGCACAGCCAGAGGAAATGACAGTGATTGCAGGTTCATTGAACGTGATGCTGCCGGGGGCGACTGAATGGGTTGTGTTTGGCGTGGGTGATTCGTTCCTCGTTCCTGGAAAGAGTGAGTTTACCGTTCAGGTTTGTGAGTCGACGGCCTATCTTTGCCGCTATCTGTAAGTCAAAAAAAAGCGGGCTTAAACAAGCCCGCTTTTTCGATGACCGATCGTCAATTATTTCAATTCTAACTCGTTCATCGCGGCAATGTTAAAGCCGCCGTCAACGTGTACCACTTCGCCGCTAATACCGGCAGAAAGGTCAGAGCACAGGAAGGCGGCTGAGTTGCCGACGTCTTCAATGGTCACTGTACGGCGAATTGGCGTAACGGCTTCGCAATGGGACAGCATCTTTTTGAAATCCTTGATGCCGGAAGCAGCAAGTGTGCGGATAGGGCCTGCGGAAATCGCGTTGACGCGAACGCCTTCTGGGCCCATAGCGTTAGCCATATAGCGAACGTTGGCTTCCAGAGAGGCTTTGGCTAGCCCCATAACGTTGTAGTTAGGGATTGCGCGCTCAGCGCCAAGGTAGGACAGCGTCAGCAGTGCCGCGCCAGGGTTCAGCATTTCACGGCAGGCTTTTGCCATAGCGACAAAGCTGTAAGAGCTGATGTCGTGGGCGATTTTAAAACCTTCACGAGTCACGGCGTTGACATAGTCACCGTCAAGCTGGTCGCCCGGTGCATAGCCGATAGAGTGAACAAAACCGTCAAACTTTGGCCAGGATTTTGCTAATTCAGAAAACAGGGCAGTGATGCTGTCGTCTTCTGCAACGTCGCAGGGTAGAACGAGGCTTGCGCCTAGCTCAGCAGCAAACTCTTCCACGCGTGATTTCAGCCTGTCATTCTGATATGTCAAAGCCAGCTCAGCGCCTTCACGTTTCATTGCCTGCGCAATACCAAAGGCGATTGAACGGTTACTGGCAACGCCGGTTACCAGAATACGTTTACCGGTTAGAAAACCCATAGCTATGATCCTTGTAGTCAATATAGACCGACGGAGTGTGTCCGATACGATCTCTGTTAATAAAACGATGCGATTCTATCACGCCTGTTGCAAAAATTGCGCGCCTTTGTCACGCCTCGCCGTGCAGTCGCTTACCCACAGCGTTTGCTTGGCGTGTTCAGCGAGGGTAAAAGACCGCACAAACGGTTAAAGATGAGTGACGTCTTTACGCCAGTGGTCAGCAGTCAGTGCTTCAGTAAAGTGGCTGTTGATCATTCTTCGAGTAATGTCGTGCAGCGGAGAGGCGATAACCTCCGCTGTATTGCCGCGTTCAACCACTTCACCGTGCTGCATAACCATTAGCTGATCGCTAACGTGTTTCACCATGCCAAGATGCTGGCTGACGTAGATGTAGGATATACCGTGTTTTTCCTGAAGTTCCATCATTAAGTTGATTAACTGTGAACGCAGTGACATATCCAGCGACGCCAGAGCCTCATCGGCAACGATGATTTTAGGCTGAAGGATCAGGGCTCGAGCCAAAGCAACTCGCTGCTTTTGCCCTGAGGCCAGCATTTGCGGATAGTAATAGGCATGTTCAGGCAGGAGACCAACCTGACGCAGCGTCAGGTTAATACGTCTTTCCCGCTCGGAGGCTTCCAGCTCAGTGTTCAAACGTAGGGGGATGTCCAACAGCTGCCCAATCCGCTGACGTGGATTAAATGAGGTATTGGGATCCTGAAAAATCATGCGAATGTGCTGACTGCGATAGCGATAATCGCCGAACTCCAGCTTGTGGTCGCCAATCATGATGTCGCCAGACGTGGGCTTTATCATGCCAGAAATCATTTTCGCCAGCGTTGACTTACCTGAGCCGTTTTCACCAATGATGGCCAGTGTTTGCCTTTCTTTCAGCGTAAAGCTGATGGGTTTTACCGCCTCCAGTTCGTGAGGACGAAAAAGCCCGGTTCGGTAGCGGAACGTTTTGGACAGGTTGCGAACTTCAAGCAGCGTATCCATCAGGACGGTTCCTCATAGTTAAGGGGGAAGTGGCAGGCAAACTTGTGACCTTTGACGTCGCGAAGGCGCGGCGTTTCAATGCACTTTTTCTGCGCATAGGGGCAGCGTGGGCCAAGGCGGCAGCCAATAGGAAGATGCTCCAGCGACGGGATTACGCCGGGAAGCGTATTCAGTCGGCTTTTATGAGGCAAAGCGCGCTCAAAGTCCGGCATGGCGCGGATCAGCGCCTGAGTATAGGGGTGGTGAGGCGCCGTCAGCAGCTCTTCACAGGGGGCGCTTTCTACCGTTTGACCACAGTACATTACGTTAATGCGAGTTGCCCACTTGCTCATCATCTGTAAGTCGTGGCTGATAAGCAAAATAGTGGTATTGCTGTTTTGGTTCATGGCTGCCAGCAGGCGGAAAATCTGCGCCTGCGTAGTGGACTCCATCGCGTTGGTCGGCTCATCGGCAATCAGGAGTCGGGGCTGATTGGCTAGCGCAATGGCGATCATGACTTTCTGGCATTCGCCTTCGGTAATTTCATAAGGATAGCTGTTCATGATGTCCTTATGGTCTTTGATACCCACACGATGAAGCAGCTCAATGGCACGGTGTTTTCGCCAGTTAAAGCGCTGCCACCATTTTCCTCGGTAGGTCCAGCCGGGAATGGCTTGAATGATTTGTCTGCCGACTTTTTCCATTGGATCGAGACAGGACTGCGGCTCTTGGAAGATCATTGATACGTTGTGACCTACAAGCTTTCTACGCTGGCGAGGGGATAGCTTCAACAGATCAATGTCGTTAAGGCGAAAACGATCGGCGGTAATGTGCCAGCTGTCTTTGCTAAGGCCGCAAATGGCCTTGGCGATAAGGCTTTTCCCCGATCCAGACTCGCCTACGAGGCCGCGAATTTCTCCTTCAGTCAGAGTTAGACTGACGCGGTCAACGGCCTTTACCGGGCCTTCCGGTGTCACAATCTCAATGGTTAGGTTGCGGATATCGAGAAGCGGCATTATTCATCACCCGTTGTGATTGCGCGGTAGATCCCTTCACCGAGCAGGTTAACCAGCAACACGCTTGTCATAATCGCAACGCCGGGAAGCATAACGCACCAAGGAGCGACGTAAACCAACTCAAGTGAATCACCCAGCATCGTTCCCCATTCAGTTGATGGCAGTTGAGCGCCAAGGCCTAGGAATCCCAGCGCGGCAATGTCCATGATGGCCATGGAGAGCGCGCGGGTAAATTCAGTCACTAAAACTGGCGCAATGTTCGGCAGCATGCCGTTCCATAAGATATAGCCCGTTGATGCACCATCCAGACGGGAGGCGATGACGTACTCTTTTTCCAGTTCGTCGTGCACGGCACGGTAGATGGTATGAACAATGCGCGGCAGCAGCGCCAGCCAAACGGCAAACATGGCGTGTTCCAGCCGTGGGCCAAAAAATGCCACCACTACAATGGCGATCAGCAGTGAAGGGATCGCCAGCAGAATATCAAAAATGTGATTGAGGAATGCCGAGCGAATTCCGCGGCTCACACCAGCTAGAACGCCCATGAATGTACCAACTAGCGCTGCTGCAAGCGTGACCAGAATCGCCGAGCCCACCGTTGGAGCCGCACCGTTTAGTAGGCGGCTAAGTACGTCTCGACCCAAATCGTCAGTACCCAAGAAGAAAGATACATCACCGTGGCGAGACCAAGACGGCGGCAATAGCTGATAGCCGAGAAACTGCTGATCGAGCTGATAGGGTGATAGGGTATTGCCAAACAGGCACAGGGCAACTGATAGCAGCATGCCGTACAGGCCAAGGGTTGCCAGAAGGTCGCGATGAATATGGTGCCAAACGTAGCTCAGTGCGCTGGGCATCTTTTTTTCGCGGTATACGTTATCGGAAAGCATACCACTCCTTATTTTTCAAAGGGTTTGTCATGGCGCTAAAAACGTCTGCCAGCAGGTTAACGACAATGGCCAAAGTTCCCATAATAATGATGCCTGCAGAGATGACAGCGAAGTCCTGCTGTCGGATTGCAATAATCAGCCATCGTCCCAGCCCCGGCCAGCTAAAGACGGATTCTGTAACGATCGCCAGAGCAAGCATGGTGGAAAACTGAAGGCTCAGTTTGGGTAAGATAATTGGCAGGGCGTTGTGAAGCACATGGCGACGAATAATCGTAACGCGCGAAAGCCCACGCGTTGCGGCGGCCTTAATGTAGTTTTGACCAATAATCTGCAGTACGCTTTGCCGCATGAGTCGAATAACCTCTGTCGTCGGCGCTACCGAGAGCGTGATCACTGGAAGAATCAGATGGGTTAGCACGCTGACGATCGTTTGTTCTCGGTAGGGTGAATCGGATATCCAGGCGTCAATTAAGGCTACGCCAGTCACTGGCGGTATTTGATAGAGAAGATCGTAACGCCCGGATGCGGGCAGTAGCCCAAGGTTCAAAGAAAACAGTAGTGTAAGCAGTAAAGCCAGCCAAAACGTCGGAATGGAAAACCCAAACAGAGAGATTGTGGTGATGATGTTGTCCGGCCACTTGTGTTTAAACACTGTCGCCGTAATGCCCAATGGGATACCTAAGCCTAACGAAATGGCAAAGGCCAGTACGCACAGTTCAAGGGTGGCAGGGAAAACAAACTTTAGCTGTTCACCAATTGACTGACCGTTAATGGCGGAAACGCCAAAGTCGCCTCGTAAAAGGGCGCTCACATAGTGAATAAAGGCAGTAAATACTCCTTCACTAGCCAGAGGAGCATGCGGGGTATAGTAAGAAACGCTAAACCCAACGACCACCAGAATCATCAGTGTGATCAGCGACAGCAGCAGTCGACGAAGCAGATAAATAATCATTTCTGCTCCTTATGCGTGGGTTCACGGTACACGCCAGCAAAAGAGACGTTGCCCAAAGGGCTGAGAACTAGACCCTTGAGATCGTAACGATAGGCCTGAATGCGCAGAGATGAGGCTAACGGTAGAACCGGCATTTCTTCTGCTAGCGTTTTCTGTGCCTGACGATAAATGGCCATGCGCGCGGAGAGATCTTGTTCCATAACGCCCTGACTGAGCAGTCTGTCGAATTCAGGGTGGCACCAGCGAGCATAGTTTGTCTGTGAATCGATACCGGCACAGCTGAGCAGCGGCCGGAAAAAGCTGTCTGGGTCATTACTGTCGGTTGCCCAACCTGCTAGTGTCAGATCGTGGTTTTCATCGCTCAGGAGATTTTCCTGAAACCGCCCCTCGACAGGCACAATCGTCACTTTAATATTAATACGCGCCAGATCCGCCTGCAGTAGCTCCGCGGTTTTCAGCGGGCTGGGGTTATAGGCCTGAGAAGCGGTAGAAACCCAGAGATGAAGCCGCAAGTCGTCTACGCCAGCCTCTTTTAACAGCTGTTTGGCCTTTTCGATGTTGTACTCGGTAATTTCCGATTCGCTGTCATAGGCCCAGGAAGTGCGCGGCAGAATGGATGACGCGGTTTCTGCCGTGCCGTAATAAATAGACTGCATCAATCGGGGATTATTAATAGATAGCGCAATAGCGTGGCGCACGCGCTTGTCATTCAGCGGTGGTTTACTGGTGTTGAAGGCTAAATAGGCTACGTTCATGCCAGTACGCAAAGAGATTCTCAGGCGCGGATCGTCACGCAAAATAGACAGCTGACTGGCTGCCGGATAGGCCAGAACGTCGCACTGACCGGTCAACAATTTAGACAGGCGCCCGGTTCCGCCTGCGCCCAAGTCAATCACCACCTGTGGCATCAGGGGAAGGCCCCGCCAATAGTTTTGGTTGCGCTGTAGACGTACAAACTGGCCGGGATGATATTCGTTTAAGAGAAACGGCCCAGTGCCGACAGGCAGCCGGTCAATGCGCTCCTGCTTGCCAATTTTCAGCAGGTTACGGGAATACTCCTCAGAGAGAACAGGAGCATAGTGGGTTGCTAAATGCCATAAAAAGGAAGCGTCGGGCTGGTTAAGCCGGATTTCAACCGTATAGGGATCGATCTTTCGGATTTCGCTGACCGTATTTGAAAACTGCATACTGTCAAAATAGGGGTAGCGACCGCCGTTAACGGCATGGTAAGGCGATTCTGGGTTAAAGATCCGATTAAAGCTGAAAACCACGTCATCGGCATTCATTTTCCGAGTCGGCGTAAACCAGGGGGTGGTTTGAAAAGCGACGTCTTTGCGAAGATGAAAACGGTAAACTGAGCCGTTATTTAGCGTTTCCCAACGATCGGCCAGTTCAGGGGTTAAGCGATAGGTGTAGGGATCGACATCGAGCAGCCGGTCATAGAGCTGCGCGGCAATAGTATCCACCAAGACGCCGCCGTTGGCGATCTGCGGGTTAAAGCTGTCGATAACGCCGTTGACGCAGTAAACGAAGCCGCTTTGACGAATATCGACCGTCGGCGCCTTTTCCTGTGGAGATATGTCATTTGGCGCAGCCTGAACGAACAGTGCTGTGCTGGCACAAATCAGTGCCCCTAATTTTAACCCACGCATATCTTAGAAGATCTTGGTTTATGGAAGTTAGTGGATAATTATACAAGAGTATAGCCGCCATCCCAATCCTTAACAGGAAGGCACACGCTTTCTGGCTGACTTTTAATCCAACGGCTCTTCTTTAGAAAGCTCTCGCTTACGTAAAATGCCGCGAAGCTGATCATAGCTGAGAGACAACAGTCGGGCGGCCTGCCGCTGGTTGTACTGGGTTTTAACTAGCGCCTGATCCACCAGCGCCTGCTCTTGCTGCGATAGCCACTGCTTTAAGTCAACGGGCAGGTCAGGGAGCATCGATTCAGCCGAAGAGTGCTCTAAAGTCGGCTGAGATTCCAGCGGAATGACTGACTGATTAAAAGGATCGATAATAATAGTGTCCAAAGGTTCGTCAGTTGCGCCATGGCGATAAACGGAACGCTCAACGACGTTTTTCAGTTCGCGCACGTTTCCCGGCCATCGGTAGTTCATCAGAATGTCTACTGCCTGAGGCGTAAAGCCGGGAAAGAAGGGGCGTTCAAGCTCACGGCACATCTGAATGGCGAAGTGCTCGGCTAGCAGCATGATGTCAGGACGGCGCTCTCGCAACGGAGGCAGGTTGACGACATCAAACGCCAGTCTGTCCAGCAGGTCAGCGCGGAATTTACCCTGCCGCGCCAGCTCTGGAAGGTTTTCATTGGTTGCGCAGACTAAGCGCACATCGACTTGCAGCGGCTGGGTGCCGCCAACACGCTCTAACTGACCGTATTCGATCACGCGCAGCAGCTTTTCCTGCACCAGCATCGGCGCGTTTGCCAGTTCGTCGAGAAACAGGGTTCCGCCATCGGCGCGTTCAAATCGTCCAAGATGTCGCTTTTGTGCGCCAGTAAAGGCGCCAGCTTCGTGGCCGAACAGTTCTGAATCCAGCAGGGTATCGCTCAGCGCGGCGCAGTTTAGGGAAATAAAAGGACCTTGCCACCGTTTAGACAGGTAGTGCAGGCGATGGGCAATAAGCTCCTTACCGGTACCGCGCTCTCCGATGATAAGAACGGGCTTAGTGAGCGGAGCGACCTGTGAGGCCTGCTCCAACACTTCAATAAAGCTGTTGGATTGGCCGATAAGGTTATCAATACCGTTTTCCATGGTTAAATTCGCCATTAGTTGGTTTTTTTCATCAAACCATTTTTTATGCCTCAATAGCAAGTGAAAATATATTTAATTAAAAATCAATGTATTATGAAGAAATGAAAACTTGGCACGCTTCTTGATATAGCCATAGGGAAGGCATAGTGCCAATACTGAAATTAATGACCGTAAACAGAGAGGAACACAATCATGGGTATTTTTTCTCGCTTTGCAGACATCGTAAACGCCAACATCAGCAGCCTGTTGGAGAAAGCGGAAGATCCAGAAAAAATGGTTCGCCTGATGATTCAGGAAATGGAAGACACGCTAGTAGAAATTCGCTCAACCTCCGCCAGAGCGCTGGCTGAGAAGAAGCAGCTGACTCGCCGCATTGAGCAGGCTACTGCGCAAATGGCTGAGTGGCAGGAAAAAGCGGAACTGGCTCTGCGTAAGGATAAAGAAGATCTGGCGCGCGCTGCCCTGATTGAAAAGCAAAAAGTGGCCGATCTGGTTGCCGTACTGGAGTCAGAGCTGACGCTGGTTAATGAAACGCTGGAGCGTATGCGCAGTGATATTACTGAGCTTGAAGCTAAACTCAGTGAAACCCGCGCTCGTCAGCAGGCGATGACTCTGCGCCATCAGGCAGCTGCATCATCTCGCGACGTTCGCCGTCAGTTAGACAGCGGTAAAGTCGACGCCGCTATGGCTCGCTTTGAGCAGTTTGAGCGCCGTATCGACCATATGGAAGCAGAAGCGCAGAGCGTAGGCTTTGGCAAAGAGAAGAGCCTGAACCAGCAGTTTACTGAACTGAAGGTTAATGAGGCGATTGACAATGAACTGGCTGCTCTGAAAGCCAAAATGAACAAAGATAACCAAGCCTGATAGTCGGGTGATTGGGTCGCTTATCTTAATGAGGATAAGCGACCACTGTTTCAACTAAACGTAAGGATTTTCAATGAGCTGGCTAATGGGTTTACTTGCCGTACCGTTGACGCTGTTTATTCTGTTTATTGTCCCGATCTGGCTTTGGCTGCACTATCGCAATAAGCAGAGTAACGGCGGACAGCTTAACTCGCAGGATATGCAACGCCTCATGGCGCTGAGTGAACAGGCGCAGCGCATGAAAGAACGCATTGCGGCGTTGGAATCCATTTTAGACGAAGACCATCCAAACTGGAGGCAGCGTTAATGAACAATAAGCTATATCGTATTCCTGAAGAGGGCATGATTAGCGGCGTTTGCGCGGGGATTGCCCGCTATCTGGGCATTCCGGTTGTCGTTGTCCGCATTTTAGCGGTACTAGCGCTGTTTTTTGGCTTCTTCTTCATTACTGTCGTAGTGTACTTTACGATGGTGTTCTTTTTAGACAGCGCGCCGGTAGCTGAGGCTTCGCTGCACAGTCGTATTCCAGTCAGGCAGCGTATCCATCAGGCTACCTTAGAATTGGAGGCCAGCGAGCGCCGTCTGCGTGAGCTTGAGCGCTATATGACCTCTGAGACGTTTCAAGTCGAAAGCCGTTTCCGTCGCCTGTAGCTTTCCGGCGGCGCTTCATTACTCTGTGCCGGTTAGCTCACTGTGCGACACCGGCACGGTTCTTTTCAGGAAGATAAATAATGACGCATACTTTTAAACGTCAGGCGGTCGTTCAGGCGCTGGCGGGGATCCTGTTCTTTTTGGGGAAATCCTATGGGCCCGCGTTCGTGTTATCATTCTTATTGAAACGAAAAATGTGGCGGCCAGCGAGAGCCGCGCTGGTTCTGTTCGGCGAGCCTTTGCTGAGAAAAGGCATGTCGCTGGCAGCTCGCCGTATGAAGAAGGCGTCTAATGAAACGACTGAAGAATGAAATTCAATCGCTGGTTAACCGGGGGCTGGATCGCCACCTAAGGCTAGCGGTTACAGGGCTTAGCCGAAGTGGCAAAACGGCGTTTATTACCGCGTTTGTCAATCAACTTCTTAATGTTAACAACGGTGCCAGGCTGCCGCTGTTTTCTGCTGTACGCGAAGAGCGGCTTCTCGGCGTTAAGCGTATTCCTCAAAGAGACTTCGGTATTTCTCGCTTTGCCTACGATGAAGGGCTGGCGTCCCTTTACGGTACACCCCCGACCTGGCCTGTACCTACTCGAGGCGTAAGTGAAATTCGTCTGGCGCTGCGCTTTCGCTCCAATGACTCCCTGATGCGCCATTTCACTACTCATTCGACGCTCTATTTAGAGATTGTTGACTATCCGGGGGAATGGCTGTTAGACCTACCGATGCTTGAGCAAAGCTATCTGGACTGGAGCCGACAAATGAACGACGTTCGCCAAGGGGAGAGAGCCGAATGGGCAGAACCCTGGCTGGCGCTGTGTCGCAAATGCGATCCGCTGGGTCCTGTCGATGAGAACCTGCTGGCGGAAATTTCTGAGGCCTACGCGGTCTATTTGCAAAAGTGCAAACAGGAAGGGCTGCACTTTATTCAGCCGGGACGATTTGTTTTGCCCGGAGAACTGGCGGGCGCACCGGTGTTGCAATTTTTTCCCTGGCCTGAAATTGACGAGAGAAATGAGCCTCGGCTGGCACAGGCCGATAAGCATACCAATTTTGGCATGCTGAAAGCGCGTTATGAGTACTACTGCCAGCACGTTGTGAAGGGGTTCTATAAAGATCACTTTCTGAACTTCGACCGTCAGATCGTGCTGGTGGACTGCCTGCAGCCGCTAAACAGCGGGCCACAGGCCTTTAACGACATGCGCCTGGCGATGTCGCAACTGATGCAGAGTTTTCACTACGGGCAGCGTTCGCTGTTTCGTCGGCTGTTCTCTCCCTGCATTGACCGACTGATGTTTGCCGCCAGCAAGGCGGATCACATCACGCCGGATCAGCACGCTAATCTGGTTTCTCTGCTTCAGCAGTTGGTTCAGGAAGCTTGGCAAAACGCGGCTTTTGAAGGCATTTCTATGGACTGCGTGGGGCTGGCTTCGGTACAGGCAACTGACAGCGGTATGATTGAGCATCAGGGAAGCCAAATTCCCGCTTTGAAAGGGTATCGATTAGACGACGGACAGCTTCTGACCGTTTATCCGGGAGAGGTTCCAGCTCGGCTGCCGGATCCCTCTTTCTGGCAAACGCAAGGCTTCCATTTTGATGCGTTCCGACCTAAACCAATGAGCGTTGATACGCCACTGCCACACATTCGTTTGGATGCGGTCATGGAGTTCCTGTTAGGAGACAAACTAAGATGAACCAACCCATAAAGGGGCGAATCGAATTCGACAGGCCTTTGGTTGACGAAAAAGAGCCCGAACTGCGCCATCATCAACAGTTTGATGACGAACTGGCGGAGCGCTTTTATCCCACTTCCCCCGAGATTGAAGCTGAAGATATAGAAGGTGAAGCGGAAGGGCTCGTTGCGAATGCTCTCCGACCCAAGAAGAGCCTGTGGCGCAGGCTGGTGACTCTGGGGCTTGGGCTGTTTGGGATTAGTGCCGTAGCTCAGGGGATTTATCGCATTTCCGACGCTATTGCCCAGCAGGAATGGATTACGTTGGGTGCTTACGGTGCAGGCGCGATTATTGTCATTGCGGGCGTGGGCTCTGTGGCCACTGAGTGGCGACGGCTCTATCGCTTAAGGGAGCGGGCACAGGAACGGGATACGGCGCGGGAGCTGCTGCAAAGTCACGGACTTGGCAAAGGTCGGGCGTTTTGTGAAACCTTAGCCAAACAGGCGGGGCTGGATAACAATCATCCGGCTCTGCGTCGCTGGCAGGCTTCCCTGCATGAAACGCAAAACGATCGGGAAGTGATAACGCTCTACGCTGGGCTAGTACAGCCGGTACTGGATCAGCAGGCGCGTCGGGAGATCAGCAGCTCAGCGGCGGAATCGGCGCTGATGATTGCCGTTAGTCCGCTGGCGCTAGTGGATATGGCGTTTATCGCCTGGCGCAATATTCGCCTGATTAACCGTATTGCCAATATCTACGGCATTGAGCTTGGCTACTTTAGCCGTATTCGCCTGTTTAAGCTGGTTTTGTTGAATATTGCCTTTGCGGGCGCCAGTGAGCTTATCCGTGAAGTAGGTATGGACTGGCTATCTCAGGACATTACGGCACGACTGTCTACCCGAGCCGCTCAGGGCATCGGGGCGGGGCTGTTGACCGCGCGCCTCGGCATTAAAGCTATGGAGCTGTGCCGACCACTGCCCTGGTTGGATGGGGATAAGCCCCGTTTGGGGGATTTTCGAACTCAGCTTATCGGCCAGCTTAAAAGCAAGCTGTCGAAAGTAGGGGGAACGGAAAAATAGCAAAAAGGCCGCAAGCGCGGCCTTTTTCTTGTTGGTTTCAGACTATCCTCAGGCGCTCAATGCTTGATTCAGATCCTCAATGATGTCTTCAATTGCCTCAATACCGATAGAAAGGCGGATCATTTCCGGCTTCACACCAGCCTGGCGCTGTTCCTCTTCAGACATCTGACGGTGAGTTGTTGAAGCCGGATGACAGGCCAGCGATTTGGCGTCACCAATATTCACTAGGCGCTTGAATATTTTCAGCGCATCGTAAAAGCGTACTCCAGCCTCGTATCCGCCTTTCAGCCCAAAGGAGAGGATTGCTGACGGCGTACCGTTCATATACTTTTGCGCTAGCGCATAGTGAGGGTGATCCGGCAGACCTGCGTAGCTGACCCAGGCAACTTTGTCGTGATCGCGAAGGTATTCGGCGACGCGGCGCGCGTTTTCAACGTGACGTTCCATTCGTAGCGACAGCGTTTCTAGTCCTTGTAACAGCAGGAAAGCGTTCATCGGGGAGAGAGCGGCACCGCAGTTGCGCAGAGGTACAGTGCGAGCTCGGGCAATAAAGGCTGCAGGGCCAAAAGATTCGCAGTAAACCACACCGTGATAGGCGGCCTCTGGCGTGCTAAACATAGGGAAACGGTCCTTATGCTCTGTCCATGGGAATTTTCCGGAATCGATAATCACGCCGCCGAGGGAGTTACCGTGCCCGCCAACGTATTTAGTAATTGAATGAACGACGATATCAGCACCGAATTGAATGGGCTTACAGAGCACTGGAGAGGCGACTGTGTTGTCGACAATCAGCGGTACACCGTGCTCATGAGCAACGTTAGCGAGACCTTCAATATCGACAATATTACCCGCCGGGTTGCCGATACTCTCACAGTAAACGGCCTTGGTATTTTCATCGATCAGTTCAGCAATAGCCTGCGGTGAGTCGTCGCGAGCAAATTTCACTTTAACGCCGAAACCCGGCAGCATGTGAGCAAAAAGGGTATAAGTGCCACCGTAAAGCTGTGGTGTACTGACAATGTTGTCCCCCGCAGAAGCCAGCGTCTGAATAGCGTAAGTAATTGCCGCACTGCCGGCGGAAACCACCAGCCCGGCGATACCGCCTTCAAGGGCCGCTAGGCGCTTTTCCAGAATGTCGTTAGTGGGGTTCATTATGCGGGTATAGATATTGCCCGGAACCGCCAGATTAAATAGGTCAGCGCCGTGCTGAGCGTTATCAAACTCGTAAGCCACGGTTTGATAAACCGGAACGGCGACAGACTTGGTGACAGGATCGCATTGGAATCCGTGATGTAGGGCAAGCGTTGCGTCTTTCATGCTGTGTCTCAATGAGTTATTTATTATGGAAACGTTAATTAATCACTGTTTTCATCGAAAGGGAACTAAAAATTCGTTTTACTCTGGCCGTGAAATCAATAAGCGAGAAGAGCTGTAATTTTGTCCAGCGAGCTGTAGGATGTTAGGTCTGTCAACTTTTTGTGACACTTATCTTCATTTGGCCGCCTTCTGCGAGTATGATAGCGCTTCATCCGATTACAGCGTCCACAGTAGAAGGCTTTTATCATGCGTCTTGAAGTCCTTTGTGAAGACAGACTGGGATTAACCCGTGAGCTTCTCGATCTGCTGGTTGAACGTCATCTCGATCTTCGCGGCATTGAGCTTGATCTCAGCGGTAAGATTTATCTGAATTTTTCCTCCATTGATTTTGACGTTTTTAGCGCACTGATGGTCAGCATTCGGCGTATTAAGGGCGTTATCGACGTGCGCACCGTCTCCTATATGCCTTCTGAACAGCGGTTAAGAGCCCTGAAGGCGCTGTTTGACTCGCTGCCGGAGCCCGTGATGTCCCTCGATTTAAAAGGGCGCATTGATTTAATCAATCCGGCCGCTCTGGCGCTGTTTGGTCAAAGTGAAGAGAAAGTCGTGGCACAGCCCGCTTCAACGCTGGTTAACGGCTATCCTTTCCTGCGCTATTTAGAAGAAGAGTGTATTTCTCCGCACTCTGAACGAGTGATTATTCGCGGTCAGGACTACCTGATGGACATCATGCCGCTTTATCAAAGCGATGAGGATGAGCCAGAGAAAACGCCTACCGGTGCCGTTGTGGTATTAAAGTCTGCGGTTAAGATTGGTCGACAGCTGCAAAACAAGAATGTGGTGGATAATCAGGCATTCAGTCATATGGTGTCTGTCAGCAGTAAAATGAAAACGCTGGTTGAGCAGGCTAATCGCTTAGCGGTATTGGATGCGCCGCTGTTAATTATCGGCGATACCGGAACCGGAAAAGACGTCTTGGCGCAGGCGTGTCACATACGCAGTGGGCGGCGCGATAAACCTTTCTTGGCCTTGAGCTGTGCTTCACTGCCTGATGATGTCGTTGAAAGTGAGCTGTACGGTCATGCAGGAAGCGCTCAGCAGGAGGCGAAAAAGGGCTTTTTTGAACAGGCGAGTGGTGGAACGGTTCTGCTGGACAACATCAGCGAAATGTCACCAAAGATGCAGAGCAAGCTGCTGCGATTTCTTAACGACGGTACTTTCCGTCGGGTTGGTGAAGATAAAGAGGTTCACGTTGATGTTCGCGTTATCTGCGCAACGCAAAAGAGCCTGTTTAATCTGGTGAGTCAGGGCGTCTTTCGTGAAGATCTTTATTATCGTTTAAACGTTCTGACGCTTACGCTACCGCCGTTGCGGGAGCGAGTACCCGATATTATGCCGCTGACAGAGCAGTTTGTGACGCTGTTTGCCGATCAGTTAGGGATCTCTCGGCCTCGCCTGTCATCGGATTTGACGCCACTGTTAACTCAGTACGGCTGGCCAGGCAACGTCAGGCAGCTAAAGAACGTTCTCTACCGTGCGGTAACGCAGATGGAAGGGAATGAGCTACAGGCTAAGGATGTCGTTTTGCCGGAAGTGACAGCAGAAATGATGCTCAATAACGACATCATGGACGGTTCATTGGATGAAATATGTAAACGCTTTGAGAGCGCTGTATTGACTCAGCTTTATGGCAGTTACCCGAGTACGCGTAAGCTGGCGAAGCGACTGGGAGTATCGCACACGGCGATAGCCAACAAGCTGAGAGAGTATGGATTAAGCCAACCGGCCAAGTCGGCAGAAGGCGAATAGCTCAGGGCGAAACAGTCTGAGCGGTAGGGTAAAAACGAAGAGAGGATGCTATGAGCTTCCTCTCTTTCTTTTTCTTTAATTTTGAACAACGACTATTTTAACGCAGCCAGTGCGGCGTCGTAGTCTGGCTCTGTAGCGATTTCTTTTACCAGTTCACTGTGCAGGACGCGATCGTTCTCATCAAGCACAATTACCGCGCGAGCGGTTAAGCTTTTCAGTGGACCATCAAGCACTTCAACGCCGTAGTCTTGCTTAAAGTCAGCGCTGCGAAAAGCGGATAGGGTGACAACGTTGTTAAGCCCTTCAGCGCCGCAAAAGCGGGTTTGTGCAAAAGGCAGATCGGCAGAAATGCACAGTACAACAGTATTGTTCGCTTCGGCAGCCAGCTTGTTGAAGGTTCTTACTGACGTGGCGCAAACGCCAGTATCAATGCTTGGAAAGACGTTCAGGATTTTGCGTTTGCCGCGATAGGTATCGAGACTGACGTCGGAAAGATCGTTTGCTGTTAGGGTAAATGGCTTGGCCTGTTCGCCGGTTTTTGGCAGTTGGCCTGCTACGGTGACCGGGTTGCCTTTCATGGTGACTGTCTGAGTCATGGTTTTCTCCAGAATGTTTTACTTTTAATTAACATTTCCTTATCTTAATCCATTGGCGAGCCTTTGAACACAATATTATCGTTATCATTGAGATAGATTTTTATCACGATAAATTGATGATTTATTTTTCTTTAAAAATCAGGTCACTAATAGATAATAACCGCATTTTTTTATCGTTTGCGCCGCACTGGAACTAGGTAGCGGCCTTATTTTGCTACATAATAGTAAATTGCGGCGGTTATTCATTCAGCCCAATATTGGGAACCTGCCAGTGACCGATCAATAAGCAGAAGGTTAGGAACTAAGCATGAACCGTGTTTTTGCAGTATGTAAAGCCATTGCGGCGTTAGTGTTTATCGGGCAGGCAACGCTTGCTCAGGCGATGGAGTATCCTCTACCGCCGTCCAATAGTCGTATTATCGGCGAAAATCGAGTGCTTATCGTCCCGAACGATGGCCGCTCTCTAGAGCGCATTGCCGCTGACTACCAGATCGGCCTCATTGCCATGCTGGAAGCAAATCCTGATGTTGATCCCTTACTACCGAAGCCGGGTTCAGAGCTGATTATTCCTTTACAGATGATCCTGCCGGATACTCCCCGTGAAGGGATTGTGATTAACCTGTCCGAGCTGCGCCTTTACTATTACCCGAAAGGTACCAATACCGTGATTGTTTACCCAATTGGCATTGGCCAATTGGGGCGCGAAACGCCGGTTATGGTAACTGCCATCACAGAGAAAAGGGCTAACCCAACCTGGACGCCAACGGCAAATATTCGTAAACACTATGCTGCTCAGGGTATTACTCTGCCGGGCGTTGTGCCGGCAGGGCCGGATAACCCGATGGGGCTGTTTGCCCTCCGTTTGGCTGCTGCAGGAGGTACGTATCTGATCCACGGTACCAATGCTGACTTTGGTATTGGTATGAGGGTCAGCTCCGGCTGTATCCGACTGCGACCTAATGATATTGAAGCGCTGTTTAATACTGTTCCCAGCGGAACTCGCGTTCAAATCATCAATGAACCGGTTAAAGTGACTGTTGAGCCCAACGGTAAAAGATATATTGAAGTGCACCAACCTTTGTCCAGATCGGAACAGGACGATCCGCAGACCATGCCTATCGTTTTGCACTCTGCTGCCGCTGAATTTATGAATGAAGCCGGGACGGATTCAGAGAAAATGCGCGCTGAGATTACTCGCCGTTCAGGGCTTCCTCTGAGAGTGAATCGTTAATCTTTCACTCAGCAATAGAAAATAAAAAACGCGGTCGCTTATGGTGGCCGCGTTTTTTTATATTTACTGCCTAGAACGCGATTAAATGCGTTTTTACATTAAGTCGTCACGCTAAGCGTTCATTACAAATAAACGCGGCAAAGCTCCATTTAGCGCCAGCTCGGGCATTTCTATTTGGGTGGCTCATCCTGCCTATATTTTTTAATAAAAGAAGGCGTTGTCTATACAGCGTTTTAATTTCTTGTTGGTAAAAATAAAGAATGGAAAGAGAGGAAATAAGGGTTTATTGGAGTATTGGTAAGATCGCTATGAAGGTAAAAAAAATGGCGCACCTAAGTGCGCCATTTTCCTTACAGAGAAGCTATTACTTCTTGTAACCGCGAGTCATGTTGTCTAAACGCTGGTTAGCACGAGCTGCTTCATCTTTAGCAACTTGTACATCAGAACGTAAAGCAGCAACATCGCTGATCAGTTGAGTCAGCTTGCTGTTAGTTGCGGTATCAGTGCTTTTTGCACAGCCAGCTAACAGAGTAGCACCTAAAATTACTGCACCCAGTACCACTTTAGTACGGTTCATATTTACACCCTCAATTTGAGTTAACTTTTTGCATGTAGCCCCATAAGTATTACACAAACCTTTTTAGAATGAGAATAAATTTTTAACTTATGGCAAAGTATTTAGCTCGATTGGTCAAAGAATGAGCAAAATATTTTATACTATGGGGAAAGTGCTTACCTAATGTTAACAAAAGCATAGGGAAGGCTGATGATGACAACAGGTAGAGGCTACACCATTGGTACAAATGAAGATTTATGAGTGTGCAAAATGAAAGAGGCACCGTAAAAGCGGTGCCTCTTTGTAAGATAAATCAGTCTGAAACGTTAAATTGTATGGACTGAGGCGGTGTTGGTTGTGCCACTTGGTACCAGTGCGCCAGAAACCATCACAATCACGTCGCCTTTCTTCGCTAAACCGCTGGCCAGAGCCGCTTCTTTACCAATGCGATAGAAATCATCAGTAGAAGTGATTTGGCTAACGATTTGCGTCGTAGTGCCTTTGCTGAGTAGCAGCTGACGAGCCGTTGTTTCGTTTGTTGTCAGAGCCAGAATTGGCGCAGTCGGGAAGTATTTACGCACGGCTTTAGCTGATTTACCGCCTTCAGTTGCCACAACGATGACTGTCGCGTCTAGCTTTTCAGCCGTTTCAACAGCACCGCGGCAAACGGCTTCAGTAATGCGCAGCTTGCCAGTGGTGGTAAGCGCGTCTACGCGGCAAGGCATTACGCGATCGGTACGATCGCAGATGGTTGCCATAATGGTAACGGCTTCCAGCGGATACTTACCCTTGGCGCTTTCCCCTGACAGCATAACGGCATCGGTGCCGTCCAGAATGGCGTTTGCAACGTCACCGGCTTCCGCGCGGGTAGGGCGCGGATTCTTGATCATGGAATCCAGCATCTGGGTTGCAGTGATAACGACTTTGCGCGCCTTGACGCATTTTTCGATCATCATCTTCTGCGCGAAGATAACTTCTTCAACCGGAATTTCTACACCGAGGTCACCGCGAGCAACCATGATGCCGTCAGACGCTTCCAGAATTTCATCAAAGTTGTTCAGGCCTTCCTGATTCTCAATCTTTGAGATGATCTGAATGTGTTCACCGCCGTGCGCCTTAAGGTGGGCACGGATGTCCAGTACGTCAGAGCGCTTACGGATAAAAGAGGCGGCAACGAAATCAACGTTTTGTTCACAGCCGAAAACCAGATCTTTTTTGTCTTTTTCAGACAGGGCAGGAAGCTGGATAGAAACGTTCGGCAGGTTAACGCCTTTGTTTTCGCCCAGGTCGCCGTTGTTCAGCACTTTACAAACAACTTCGCCTTTTTTGATTTCGATAACTTCCATACCGATCAGGCCGTCGTCCACCAGAACAGTATTTCCGACCTTCAGGTCTTCGGCAAAGCCGCTGTAGGTGACCGCGACGCGATCTTTGTTACCAATAACGCTGAGGTCAGTGGTAAAAGTAAAGGTTTGGCCCGCCACCAGAGAAACGTCGTTGCCGCCTTCCAGCTTAACGGTACGAATTTCAGGACCTTTCGTGTCCAGTAGGATGGCTGCCTTCATGCCGGTTTTTTCCTGAACGGCACGGAGATTTTTGATGCGCTGACCGTGCTCTTCATAATCACCATGAGAGAAGTTTAAGCGCATGACGTTCATTCCCGCCTTCAGGAGCTTACCCAGCACTTCTTCTGATTCAGTTTTCGGGCCAATGGTACAGACAATTTTAGTTTTCTTCATAATGACGCTTTCTACCGATAGGTTGTGAGAGAAGATGGTGAAGGCCGACACTTTCGGCTGGAAATACCTTAAGTATTGCGAAACATCCCCCGTTTTGCCAGAAATCCGCATTCTGCTGCGGCTTCCAGAGAAGCAGGAACCGATTCTAGATGTTTTGCTGAAACCTTTCACCTGACGGATTTGCCTATTATAGAGGGGAATGATGCAGGAAGAAAATGGATAAATGTCGAAATTATCAGGAAAAGAGTGAAAGAATTTAGTAGAAATGTCTAAAAGGCTGAGTACATGGGCTTTTTTGGGAATAATAGGGTGTAAAAAGAACGTCTTTTATTGGGATGCAAATGTGTTATTTAAATAATAAATAAGGATACTGGAAATATGATTGAGATAAACGAGGATCATGAGATGAGTTAATTTGGTGCGTCCGAGTGGACTCGAACCACCGACCCCCACCATGTCAAGGTGGTGCTCTAACCAACTGAGCTACGGACGCACAACTAACTTCTTAAGGGCTGCACTAACAGTGCGGACGAATATTAACGGTGAACGCATTTACTGGCAAGGGAAAAAAACGATTTTCTTGTAATAACCCGTTCAATTGATGAGTTACTGTTCAGTCCGCCGTTTTTTTATTCAAGCCACTGCGTTCACCGTCATTTGTCTATCTCTGTACGCGCTTTAAAATTAGGGCTTCAGGCTGCTTTTGTAGCCAGCGCATGCGCGACATCATCATAATCGCCGAGGCCGTTAGGCCAATAATAAAGCCAGTCCAGAAACCGGCAGGCCCCATTCGGGGAACGACAACATCTGTAAGAGCCAGCAGATAGCCAATGGGGAGGCCAATAATCCAGTAGGCGGTAAAGGTAATAAAGAAAATTGAGCGAGTGTCTTTATATCCACGCAGTACACCGCTGCCAATAACCTGAACCGCATCGGAACACTGATAGATCGCCGCCAGCAGCATAAGCTGGGTAGCCATCATGACAACTGCAGGTGTGTCGTTATACAACAGGGCGATAGGGTGACGGAAAGTAATCGTCAACATTGCTGTGATAGCCGAGAAGAAAAGTCCCAGAACCAGCCCTGTATAGGCAGCGGTTTGAGCCTCATCCACCTTTTTTTGCCCCAGACTAAAACCTATGCGAATAGAGGTAGCAACCCCCAGCGACAGAGGAATAACGAAAACCAGGCTGCTGAAGTTCAGCGCAATTTGGTGACCAGCGACAGACACAACACCCAAGGGGGAGACCAGCAGCGCCACGACGGCAAACAGCGTTACCTCAAAAAATAGCGCCAGCGCGACAGGAAGCCCAAGGCCTATCAGCCGTTTTAACGTCGACCAGCGGGGCAGCTCAAACCTACGATGGGCGTTAATGTCTTTCTGTGAGCGCGCCGTATAGACGTACAGGCGCAGACCAATAAACATGACCCAGTAAACCGATGCGGTCGCCACCGCACAGCCAACACCACCCAGCTCGGGAAAACCGAACTTACCGTGGATCATGACGTAGTTAATAGGAATATTGACCATTAGACCAATAAATCCGATCACCATACTTGGCTTGGTTTTTGATAAGCCGTCACACTGGCTTCTGAACACCTGAAACAGCAGGTAGGCTGGAGCACCCCACATGATAACGCGCAGGAATCTGACCGTAATACTCGCCAAAGCCGGATCGACGTTATGCATGTTCTCAATGATGTAGTGGCTGTTATACAGCACCACAATAACCAATAAAGAGATAAACAACGCAAGCCAGACAGACTGCCGCACCTGATGCGCTATTTTGTCTCGCCGGCCGCTGCCGTTTAGCTGTGCGACGATCGGCGTCAGGGCCATTAACAATCCTTGGCCAAAGAGAATTGCCGGGATCCAGATTGAGGTAGCCACAGCAACGGCCGCCATGTCGGTGGCGCTGTAGTCGCCGGCCATAATGGTGTCAACAACGCCCATAGCCGTTTGGGAGAACTGTGCCGCGATAACGGGAAGAGCCAATACCAACAGACTACGCGCTTCTTTAATGTAATTCTGCACGTATATACCTTATCTATATTTTGAAAACGAAGAATCAATGGCGCGACAGTGTCACTCTGCGGCGGCATCGTAATGCGTGGGATAACGATTCTACCTGTCAACGCTGGGTAAAGCCAACAGGAGAGGAGTGAAAACTGCATTTGGTTTTTCACACAATTTGCGTCAAACTGCCTGAAGACAATGTCATGTTTATTTTCTAGTTCTGAGGTTTGCTTATGTTTACCGGTATTGTTCAGGGGACAGCGTCCGTTGTCGCCATCGAAGAAAAAGCCAACTTTCGTGTTCATAAAATGAAATTACCGAAGGCGCTGCTTCCAGGTCTTGAGCTCGGAGCTTCTGTCGCCCACAACGGCTGCTGTCTGACGGTTACGGCAATAGAAAAAGACACCGTTAGCTTTGACCTGATGAAAGAAACGCTGCGAGTGACAAATCTGGGCAATCTGAAGGTCGGCGACAGCGTCAATATTGAACGAGCAGCCAGTTTTGGTGATGAGATCGGCGGCCACCTGATGTCCGGCCATATCATCTGTCAGGCGGAGATCGTCAAAATTCTGACATCGGAAAATAACCGCCAGATCTGGTTCAAGATGCCTGACGCACTGATGAAATATGTACTCTACAAAGGATTTATCGGCATTGACGGCATTAGTCTGACTATTGGTGAAGTGTCGAAAGGGCGATTTTGTGTACACCTGATACCGGAAACGCTAGAGAGAACGACATTGGGCGCAAAGCGACTGGGTGATTCGGTCAACATTGAAATTGACCCGCAAACGCAGGCCATTGTCGATACCGTTGAGCGCGTTCTGGAAAGTCGGGGCGAACGGTAAAAATAATAAGGGCGTCAACATTGGCGCCCTTATTGAGTTTTATTTTGTAGAAATTTGATAATTAACTACGCTACTTGATCCTGCTGGCATTCCTCATCATCGGTAAGGTAGCTGACAATGCTACGTGCCGCTTTCCTACCGTCGGCTATCGCCGTTACTACCAGATCTGCACCGCGAACGACGTCTCCACCGGCAAACACTTTCGGATTGCTGGTTTGACAGGCGAACTGCTTTAAGTGGGGCGCAAGGATAACGCCATAGTCGTCAATTTCAACATCAGCATCGGCTAGCCAAGGCATTGAATGAGGCTTAAAGCCGAACGCTTTGATAACAGCATCGGTCGGCTGAACAAACTCAGACCCGTTGATGATTTTTGGCCGACGACGACCCGCTGCGTCAGGCTCGCCCATTTCAGTTCTAACCAGACGAACGCCGCACACGCAGCCGTTTTCATCAAGCTCAAGGGCAATAGGCTGCACGTTGAACATAAACTCAACGCCTTCTTCACGCGCGTTTTTAACCTCTTTCTTTGAACCCGGCATGTTGGCTTCATCACGACGGTAGGCACAGGTTACTTCGCTGGCTCCCTGACGCACAGAAGTGCGAAGGCAGTCCATCGCTGTGTCGCCGCCGCCTAGTACTACAACTCGTTTGCCAGACAGATCGATATAGGGTTCTTCTTTAAGCTCGGGTAGTCGCATAACCTTTTTCGTGTTTGCGATCAGGAACGGTAGAGCGTCATAAACGCCGGGTGAGTCTTCGTTATCTAATCCAGCGCGCATAAACTGATAGGTGCCAACGCCAACAAACACCGCGTCATAGTCGTTAACCAGCTGGCTAAACTCGACGTCCTTACCGATTTCTGTATTGAGGTGAAAGGTGATGCCCATCTCAGTGAAGATATGGCGACGGTTGACCATAACGTCTTTATCAAGCTTAAACGAAGGAATGCCGAAGGTTAACATACCGCCGATTTCAGGGTGTCGGTCAAAGACCACCGCTTCAACACCGTTGCGCGCTAAAATGTCAGCACAGGCGAGGCCTGCGGGGCCGGCACCAATAATGGCCACTTTTTTACCCAGTGGTTTAACGTGGGAGAGATTAGGCCGCCATCCCATTTCAAAAGCGGTATCGGTAATATAGCGTTCAATATTGCCGACGGTGACGCCACCCAGTGAGCTCAGCGTACAGCTGCCTTCACACAGGCGATCCTGTGGGCATACGCGACCGCAAATTTCCGGCAGACTGCTGGTTTGGTGAGAAAGCTCAGCGGCTTCAATAATTCGCCCCTGCTTAGCCAGAGTAATCCAGTGAGGGATTCGATTGTGAAGCGGACACGTCCATTCGCAGAAAGCGTGATTACCGCAGGAAATGCAGCGATCGCCCTGGCTTTCAACCTGCTCCGGCGTAAAACGCTTATAGATTTCGACAAACTCTGTCTTGCGCGCTGCCAGTGCAATTTTATGCGCATCACCGCGAGGGACAGTGACTTGGCCTGATAGTCGATCGAGCAAAGGTCTGGGTGCTACAGCCACAGTACGCTTGGCTCCTGTTGGATCTTCACGCATAGCGGCAAGCTTCAGCTTCTGCTTTTGCTGCTCCAGCATGGTTTCACCGCTGACAACCCTGAGGGCTTTCGCCGGGCAAGCCGTTACGCAGGCTGGGCTCTTTGCGTCGTCGATACAGAGATCGCATTTGTGCGCAGTAGTGCGAAGGCCTGAGTCGCTGCTGGTCAATGTTACGCTTTCTTCTACCATACCAATAGCGCCAAAGGGGCAGGCCAAAACGCAGGTTTTACAGCCAATACATTTATCTTTATTTAACTGGATACTGTCGTTGGCCTGAACCAACGCACCGCTAGGGCAAACTTGTGCACAGGGTGCATCTTCGCAGTGTCGACAGGTGACTGCCGTTTTAACGGCGGCGGTCTTAATCACTTTAATTCGGGGGAGATAAAGCTCCGGAACTTCCGGATGTTTTCCGCCGTTGTGAGTCATCACGCAGGCGACTTCACAAACGCGGCATCCAATGCACTCTTTCGCATCGGCAATGACAAAGCGGTTCATAAGCGCTTCCTGTTATGTTCCATTAGACTGGAATGCTATTGCAATCGGGTTAACCATCACTTTTATTATGGTTATGGTGTTTATCACAGGAAAGAAGGGTAAACAATAGTAAAAACGCTGAAGAAACTTATGAATTTGAACAAAAATTCTTGAGTAAACTGGTAGGTTTATTGAATTAATACATTGATATTAAATTGAAAATAATTAAAAAAATTAAATATATTTAGATGCTGACACGTTTCCGCTTGAAACAATTTATTTCAAGCGGAAACGTTCATTTTTTCATCGTTTGATTACGGAATGAACTAGTTTGAACCAGGGCCAAAGAAAAGGGTAAGAAAGTCCCTGATTGGCATCTTTTGTCCGTTTAAATCCACCATCGCATCGGCGTAGTTGAATGAAAATGTGGCAGTATTTTCATCCGTTTTGGTCAGAATTTTCTGGCTTACGCCCATACTAATCAGCTGCTGAATAGACTCAGATGCCTGAGCCTGTGCATCTTCTTGTGAAATGTTGCCTTCAAGCTCGCTGGTGAGTCTAGTTTGTTCAATCATCATAGGGACAGAAAGCGTAACGGTACTGCTGAATGACTTAGTGAGTCCTACAAACTGTTGAATAGGATCTGCCTCAGGATCGATGGCGTTTGGTGTCATTAGCGTAATTGACGCATCCAGCTGGCTCTCGCCTTTATCGTTTTTCCAGATAAAGGGAGTGATACTGATAGTTGGATTGCCCCCTAAGAAGGACATCAAATTTGCGTTCATTTCCTGAACGGGAACTGGATTAGTCCCTCCACCATATATCATATAGATAAGGTTGCTGGAGTTGCGATTGAAGTATTGCAGCGACTTGCCATCAAAGTTGTCGAGTTTGATTTTGGCTGAACCAGACCCTAGATTTTTGCCTTCAACGCTAAGGGCATCAAGAGCTATATCCACGGTTTGGTTAATAAACTTACCGTTCTCTTGGGCGCTACTGCTGAACGTTAAACCCGTCAACGTTGAATAGAGCTCGCCGTTTCTACTGATATTGATATTTTTCAGCGAAACGTCGCTTTGCCCCATATTCATACCAAAAGAGCCGGACTTGCCCTGACTGTTGATGGTCAGCTCATCCCACTGCAGCTGTTCCTGAGAAGCCTCTTCATCGTCACTGGGCGCTGTCATGACAGTTTTGCCCAAGCTTCCGTCTACGGTAAACCGATCGTCTTTATCCACCACTACATTGAGCTTTAGTGCATCGTAGCGGAAAGCGGTGTTGTTCTCGCTGAGTTCAAGAGGTGAGCCAGTGAACGTGAGGGTTTTATTACCACCGTCAACGCGCAACTGACCGTCAAAAGTTGCGCCGCTAAATGCCATATCGCCTTCATTTTTTTCTTTCAGGGGGAGCAGAGAAATATTGAAATCGCTATCGCCGCTGTAGCTGGTCAAACTGGTTGCCGTAATAGGAGACTTGCCCTCTGTGAGCGTAAACAACTCTTTTAGTGAAGCCTGCTCCATCAGTGATATTTGTGAATAGGCCAGCTTAGGTGACAGGCTAAACTTGTCCAAAGGGAAGGGGCCATGGCTGATGGTTTGTAAAAAAGAGATTGTGCTGGGCTGACCGCGTTCTGTTACTGTTACGGTGTAAGTGGCTACAGAAGAGAAAACACCGCGCTGATAGTCAGACATCTTTAGCTCAACCTGACTGTCTAATGTTCCCAGCCGCGTCTGCACCTGAGCCATGGAAGTTTCAATTTGAGACTGGATTTGTTTTCCCGTATACCAGGCACCGCCAACCCAGGCGCCCCCTAAAACGGCCAGTATTCCAATAGCAACTAGCGATTTCTTCATGATGCAGTCCTTATCGTTTATTGAGTGAATGACCAAAGCCTGCCTGGCTAATGGCAAAAATTAGGGTTAAAAGCGCTTTGTGACTCAGTCGGGAAGAATACATAAGAATGGCTAATGTATTACTTCAATGATATTAATGAGTCTCATCCTCATTATCGGCGATAGTGTCACAGAATCATCGCTATAGTTAAGGGATGATGTATAGCGCTGCGAGTAAAGTATAACGTAACTCGCCGTTCTTATTGTATCGATATCAGGAGAAAGTCATGGTTGCTATGCGTACAGAAAAAGACTCTATGGGCCCAATCGAGGTTCCTGAGAACAGCCTGTGGGGTGCTCAGACCCAGCGTTCACTGGAGCATTTTCGCATTTCTCAGGAAAAAATGCCCAAAGCGCTTATTCACGCCCTCGCTCAGGTTAAACGCTCTGCGGCAGTGGTTAACATGCAGCTGGGGCTGCTGGATGAGAAAAAGGGCAAGGCGATTATCAGCGCGGCGGATGAGGTGCTGGCGGATAAACACCCTAACGAGTTTCCTCTGGCTATCTGGCAAACCGGTTCCGGTACACAGACGAATATGAACATGAATGAGGTGCTGGCAAACCGCGCCAGCGAGATCCTCGGTGGAAAACGTGGTAATGACCGGCTGGTTCACCCCAACGACGATGTGAATAAAAGCCAAAGTTCTAACGACGTCTTTCCTACAGGAATGCACGTTGCGGCAGTTATTGCCGTTCGTGAACACCTTCTCCCCGAACTGAAAGCGCTGCATAAAGTATTGGCAGACAAGGCCTCTGCCTATCATGACATTGTTAAAATCGGCCGAACTCACCTACAGGACGCCACACCGCTAACGCTGGGGCAGGAGATCTCTGGCTGGGCAGCAATGCTGGCCTATAACCTGAAGCATATTGAAGACTCGTTGCCTCACCTGTGCGAACTGGCGCTTGGTGGGACGGCGGTGGGAACCGGGCTCAATACCCATCCAGAGTATGCCGTTCGTGTGGCGAAAGAGATTGCATCGCTAACTGGTCAGCCGTTTGTGACGGCCCCTAACAAGTTCGAAGCTTTAGCGACCTGTGATGCACTGGTACACAGTCACGGTGCTCTGAAAGGGCTGGCGGCATCTCTGATGAAGATTGCCAACGACGTGCGCTGGCTGGCCTCTGGGCCTCGCTGCGGCATTGGTGAAATTGCCATTCCGGAAAACGAGCCGGGCAGTTCCATTATGCCGGGTAAAGTGAACCCAACGCAGTGCGAAGCCATGACTATGCTGTGCGCGCAGGTGATGGGGAATGATGTAGCTATTAACATTGGCGGAGCCTCTGGTAACTTTGAGTTGAACGTCTATCGTCCAATGATTATTGATAACTTCCTTCAGTCCGTACGCCTGCTGGCTGACGGCATGAATAGCTTTAACGTTCACTGTGCCAGCGGCATTGAGCCAGTAAGAAAGCGCATCGATCAACTGCTTAATGAGTCTCTAATGTTGGTTACTGCATTGAATACTCACATTGGCTACGATAAAGCGGCAGAAATTGCCAAGAAGGCCCACAAAGAAGGGCTGACGCTGAAGGCTTCTGCATTGGCATTAGGCTATCTGACGGAGGCCCAGTTTGATGAGTGGGTTCGTCCGGAAGACATGGTCGGCAGCATGAAGAAATAAACGCCCTTAAGCGGTATGATGAAGGCGCCCTCGGGCGCCTTTTTCGTCGAAGTTGAGTGTATCAGTCAGGGAGAATAATAAGATGATGCAGCGTAATTTAGAGGATCTGAAACTGGGAACCGTAGAGGCCAATTTTACTTTTGTCAGTAATGCAGAAGAGCAACAGCGCTGGGCTGCACGAGGCTTTATTTCCAGTGACGCTGTTCCAACGATCGGCGCTGACGAAGGGGATATCAGCCTGATTGGTATGCCGCTGCGTTTGTGTGATGAGCAGGAGAAATACACGGGTCGCAAAATTATCGGTTTGGAAACCTATTTTGGCACTTACGGAATGGGCGGGGCAGGATTTCTAGGCATTCAGCTGGATTGTGATGAGGATGAAACACCCTCATGGATAATTTTTTGTCTATGGAGCAGTGAAAGGCATACACGACTTAACGGAAAGCCTTTTCAGGATGGAGATGAAGACCGCGCTAAGATCGTTGGCTCAACGGTGACAGCCATTGAGTTTTTATCCGATAGCGTGGCGTTCTCACTGGCTAAAGCACAGCAGACTACGACGCTGGCATTCTGTTATACCTTGGACGCCAAAGATTTGATTATCAATCAGATCGGCGATGAACCACTCTTGGACGATCTGGTCTTGGCCATTTATGACGGTTCAAATCTGTTAGTGTAATGGATACAGACGCTACTCATAGAACCAGATAAAGTAAACATCCAGCGCCATCACAATAAGCCAGATAACCAGATAGATCATCAGGTGCTCTCTCACATTTTGAACCACCCCATTCAATATCCGTGAGAGTAGGCTTGGCTTATTGTTCTTACTAGGCATGTTATGTATCCCTCATCAGGTAGTTTTCTTTTTGCCGACAGAGGGCAAAAGCGACAGCCAGCGGCTGATAAACAGCGCACAGGCCAGCATCAGGGATAAAAACAGCACAAGTCCGGACCAGCCGTAGTGATACCAAACAAAGCCGCCTGAGGTACCCGCCACGCTGGAGCCTGCATAGTAGAAAAACAGATACAGCGCCGACGCCTGACCTTTGGCGCGCTTCGCACGCTGCCCAATCCAGCTGCTTGCCACAGAGTGGGCAGCAAAAAAACCACAGGAAAACGCCAGCAGCCCAATAAGGATCAGCCAGATTGGTGAAAAAAGGCTGATAACAAGCCCCAGCAGCATTAAGCCAACAGATGCCATAAAGACCGGACCACGACCATATTTAAACGTCAGAGCCCCCGCTTTTGGCGAACTGTAAGTCCCGGTTATATACACCAGAGACAGGAAGCCGACAAAAGTTTGGCTTATATAGTAGGGTGCTTCCATCAGACGATAGCCAATGTAGTTAAACAGAGTGACGAAGCTCCCCATTAGCAGAAAGCCTTCCGCAAATAGCAGAGGCAGGCCGCGGTCGTGCCAGTGGAGGCGAAAGTTAAGCAGTAGTGTTTTAGGCCTAAGCGAAGAAGGACGAAAGTGCTTAGACGGCGGCAGAATACGCCAGAAAACCAGCGCGGCAATCAGTGCAACAGCGCCGATAATGCCAAGAGTAATGCGCCATGAGAATAGGTCAGTCAATACGCCAGTTAAAAGACGACCGCTCATGCCGCCAATAGAGTTGCCGCTGATGTAAAGCCCCATTGCAAAGGCAACGTACTGCGGATCGATTTCCTCGCTCAGATAGGACATAGCGACAGCAGCCACGCCGCTTAGCGAAAGGCCAACTAGAGCGCGAGTGATGAGGATGCCGTGCCAGCTGGTGGTAAGCGTACTGGCGATAGTAAACAGCGCCGCTAAAAGCAGAGCCGTTACCATCACCGGCTTGCGGCCAACGGCATCCGAAATAGGGCCGGTAAACAACAGGCCAACGGCCAGCATCGCGGTTGATAAAGACAGCGACAGGCTACTGCTGGCGGGGGAGATGTTAAAGTCAGCGGATAAAATCGGCAGAATAGGCTGAACGCAGTAGAGCAGGGCAAACGTCGCAAGCCCTGCAGAGAACAGCGCGGCGGTAACGCGGGCGAACCCAGGCGTTCCTCGCACGATAAAGGGCGTTCGTCGGAGGCTGTTTTTAGTGGTGGTCTGGGCTGGTGGCTCTTGCTTGATTTGAGATTCACTCATTGTCTCTGCATCTTCTTCAGATTCAGACTCACGGGGTTCCACGGCAGTTCCTTAGTAAATTGGCCTGCGGCGGGAAATTCAGCTCCGATAGGGATGACAAACGGAGTGGCTTAAACGATAATCCACAGCCGTTGGGCTTGAAAGTCCAGCCGCGTTATTCTTTGTGTTGCAGCAGTCAACATTCGACGATTCGCGCTTTTATATCAACAATTATACATAGCTTGTTGAATAAATTCCGGCAGCTAAAGCAATTATTTCGCGGATTTCAAAAGAGGCAGCAGAGTGAATAGAGAAGGGCAACCGGGTCATATTGACCACATTAAGCAGGCGAATGCGGGAACCGTATATCGTCTGATCGATATGTTTGGCCCTATTTCACGCATCTCGCTGTCTAAGATCTCTCAACTAGCACCCGCCAGCATCACCAAGATTGTGCGTGAGCTTCAGGATGCTCATCTGGTCAAAGAAACTGAAGTGAGCGAACCGGGCAGCCGAGGGCGACCCGCTGTCGGCGTGGAGTTGGATACCTCAGGCTGGCACTATCTCGGTGTGCGCATTCATTACGGCTCCCTGTCTCTGGCGCTTCAGGACTTAAGTAACAATCTCGTTATTGAAGAACAGATCCCTTTTCCGGTAGATAAAACGGCACCTTGGCTTACGCGCTTTACTGCTGAAATCGAGGCTTTCTTCGAGCGACATCAGCCGCTGCTGGGGCGTTTGACCTCAATTGCTATCACAGTGCCGGGACTGATTGATACAGCGACTGGTACGGTGCAAAAACTGCCGTTTTATGACGAAGAGAGAGTGCCTTTGGCATCGAGCCTGAGCCAGCGAACCGGACTGCCTGTTTACGTACAGCAGGATATTGTTGCCTGGACAATGAGCGAAGCCCTTTACGGCGCAGCCATGAACTGCCAGAACGTTATTCAGATCGTGATTGATGATACGGTTGGTGCATCGGTAATTAGCGGTGGACGCATTCTGCACGCTGACTCAAGTCGTCGTATCGAAATCGGCCATACGCGCGTTGAGGGCTGCGATAAAGCCTGCTACTGCGGCCACCATGGATGCCTAGAGACGCTGGTCAGCATGGGCAGCATTCTAGCGCGCACAGGTGAGCTGCGGGAAAGTCATCCTGAGTCACTGCTGAACTTCTCCTCGTTAAGTATTGATAACCTGTGTCGCTATGCCAACGCGAACGACGCTCTGGCAAAAGAGATCGTCCAGCAGGTAGGGCTGCGCGTAGGGAAAATTGCCGCTGTGATGGTTAATGTGTTTAACCCGGAAAAAATCCTGATTGGCTCGCCGCTAAATAAAGCCTCTTCGATTCTTTATCCGGCTCTTGAAGAGAGTATCCGAAACCACGCGATGCCGGACTATAGCCTTTCTCTACGCATTGAACCGACGCGCTTTGTGAACGTCAGTACGATGCCTGCCTCTGCGTTGGTAAAAATGGCGCTCTATGACGGTTCTCTTCTTTTAGGGCTGCTTCAAGGATAGCGATCTTTGATGCTATCAACGATTTGTTTTCCCGATGAATTTCCCTTTATTCATTAAATATTGAGCTAACGCAATCTATTGCAGCAGGGCATCGCCTAGACTTTTGACATTGATACAGTGACGCCTCTGCCAGCTCAAGGCGGTTCTGCAGGATGTTTAGCGGCGCCTTTTTCGATAGACCTCTATCTACAGATGCCCATTTATTTATTGTAGGTTCCGGAGCGACTGCCTTTATGCCAAATCGATTTTTTGTAACAGGGACATGTACCGAAGTGGGTAAAACTGTTGTTTCCCGCGCTCTGTTACAGGCTTTTATCAAACAGGGTAAGCGCGTTGCCGGATATAAGCCCATAGCCATTGCCTCACATGAAACCGAAGAGGGCATGAGAAACCAGGATGCGCTGGTATTACAGGCCTCGTCTTCTGTTGCCGTTACCTATAAAGATGTCAACCCCGTCATTATCGAACACCATGCCGCATTAACCTATGGCGAAAGCCCGTTGGATTATGAAAACCTGACTCTGGGTTTGCATCGGTTACAGGCTCAAAGCGACTGTGTGATTGTTGAAGGTATTGGCGGATGGCGCTTTTTACTTAACGGCATGCGCCCTTTGTCTGAATGGGTGATTGAGGAAAAAATGCCGGTGATTTTAGTCGTTGGCATTCAGTTAGGGTGTATCAACCATGCGATCTTAACCGCCGAAGCCATAGAGCGTGACGGGCTGAAAATTGCCGGTTGGGTCGCTAACCGTATCAACCCCGGCTTAGCCTACTATGCAGAGACTATCGCTGCGTTAAAACAGAACATTTCTGCTCCCTGCATCGGTGAGTTACCCTATCTTGCCCGCCCTGAAGAGCGTGACCTCAGCGGCTTTATCGATCTTAGCCTTATTCAGTGCGACTAGTGTACGGTGTGCCAGCCTGATTAATGTGGTACGCTCTAAAAATCGTTGTGATTTTTCCTGTTAACCCTGCGCTCAATAGATGAAAGGAGATGCCATGATTGTTTTCGTGACCGGTGCGTCGGCCGGATTTGGTCAAGCTATCGTTAGGCGGTTTGTGAAAGAGGGTCATCGCGTGATTGGCGTTGCGCGCCGTGCTGAACGCCTGCAGCAGCTTAAGACTGAGCTGGGTGAACATTTTTTGCCGGTTGAGCTTGACGTGTGTGACCGGGAAAAGCTGCTGGAAACGTTGAGCCAACTGCCCAACGAGTTCAAGGATATCGACCTGTTGGTAAACAACGCAGGGCTGGCGCTAGGTTTGGAGCCTGCGCATCAGGCACAGTTCCAGGACTGGACCACAATGATTAACACGAACGTCACCGCACTGGCCTCCGTCACGCACGCTATTTTGCCACAGATGGTTAAGCGCAACCGCGGGCACGTCATTAATTTGGGCTCCATTGCAGGTACTTATCCGTACCCCGGCGGTAACGTGTACGGAGCAACCAAGGCGTTTGTAAAACAGTTTAGCCTAAACCTGCGCGCTGATTTATCGGGAACGGCCGTTCGCGTGACCGACGTAGAGCCGGGTCTGTGTGGCACAACGGAATTTTCTAATGTGCGGTTTAAAGGCGATGACGAAAAGGCTGCTAGCCTATATGACGGCGCTAATCCTCTTACGGCGGACGACATTGCTGAAAGCGTATTCTGGATTGCCACTCTCCCAGCTCACGTTAATGTTAACCGAATTGAACTGATGCCGGTTACGCAGAGCTTTAATCCGTTGAAAGTGGTTAAGGCGTCCTGAGAGTTAGATTAACCTGTTGAAGATAAACGGCGCTGTAGCGCCGTTTTCATGTTGACTATTTGTCATCTGAATGGAATCAATAACGATGCATAAAGCGATTTTTTGGGGTCTTATTCTGTTTACTTTCAGCTCGGCTGCAAAGGCAGGCTGTGCTGAAGACGTTCAGGCTCAGTGTTCCTATTACAAAAGCGGCGAGCTGAAGAGCCAAAGTGCCTGTAAAGTGACGACCTGTGCTGCAAGCGATACTTACTTCTTTAGCACGTGGGAGTGGAGTAACGGTAACGTTGTTGAGATCAAAATGGATCCCGACACTAAAGAAACGACGCTGAATGGTAAGCCTACTTATGGATTTCCTTTACCGCTTAAAGACGACATTGTCTGTTTTGGCGTGGTCGACACAGACGAGATGATGTGCACCAACTCTCAGGCGTTTTAAGTCTGAAAAATTGAAGCGGCGCTAAACAGGCGCCGCTTTTTCATTTATTACGTGACCGCGTCACTTAATTATGACGAAAGGGTTGCAATTTTGCGGCGCGTTCGCCCAGAGCTCAGGTAGTTAGCAATGTAGTCCTGAGAGATTTCACCGCTGTAGCGGCCTTCTTCATCCACAATCGGCATCCAGACAAGGTTGTGCTCATAAAGCTTAGAGAGCACGATGCGCAGGTTATCTTCTGCTCGTGCGGTTATGGTGATCGGGTGAGTTAATTCTGCACACACACCGTCAGCCCCTCGAGCCTCGCGGCGCTTAACAAATCCCAGCGGCTTTTCATCATCGTTTACGACAACGATAGAGCGCATATCGTTGTCGTCCATGATGGCGAAGGCTTCACTCAGCGGTGTTGAACGACGAACCGTTAGCGTTTCCTGCATGTCGGTCACGTCTCCAGCCTGTACCAGCAGCAGGCGCTTTAACGTACGGTCTTGCCCGACAAAAGAGCCAACAAATTCGTCAGACGGCTTGGCCAACAGCTCATCTGGCGTAGCGCACTGAACGATTTGCCCTTTGCGGAAGATGGCAATGCGGTCACCGAGCTTTAATGCCTCATCGATATCGTGGCTTACCAGCATGACGGTCTTTTTCAGCGTACGCTGCATTTCCTGAAACTCGTTTTGAATTGACTCTCGGTTAATAGGATCCACAGCACCAAAGGGTTCATCCATCAGCAAAACCGGAGGATCCGCGGCCAGCGCGCGGATCACGCCGATGCGCTGCTGCTGACCGCCGGACATCTCTTTAGGATAGCGCTTCAAAAAGCGACCAGGGTCGAGGGCAACCATGTTCATCAGTTCGGCAGCCCGCTCTTTGCAGGCCTTACTGTCCCAGCCCAGCATGCGGGGCACAATGGTGATGTTTTCTTCAATCGTCATGTTGGGAAACAGGCCAATTTGCTGGATCACATAGCCAATGTTGCGGCGTAGGGTAACCGTATCCATACCCGACGTGTCTTCACCATCGATAAGAATGCGACCGCTGGTGGGTTTGATCAGACGGTTGACCATTTTTAACGTTGTGGTTTTACCGCAGCCGGAAGGGCCTAACAGCACGCACATTTCCCCTTCAGGAACGTGCAGGTTAACGTTATTAACGGCGTTGAAGGTTTGGCCGTTTTTCTGCTTAAAGGCTTTAGTCAGGTTTTCTAATGTAATCACTTATCGTACTCCTTTAGGCGTTAAGGCAATCTGTAGGCGATGTAGTAGCCAATCCATCGCGATGGCCAATACGCTAATCATGACGGCACCGGCAATCAGCAGGCGAGGGTCGCTTCGGCTAATGCCGTGCAGCAGTAGCAGGCCAAGCCCACCGGCACCGATTACGGCTGCAATGGCCATCACGCCAATATTCATGACAACGGCGGTTCTGACGCCGCCAAAAATAACGGGCAGAGCCATAGGGATTTCAACCCAGCGCAGGCGCTGCCAAAAGGTCATACCAATTCCTCGACCGGCCTCTCGCAGGCCCGCGGGCAAATTGCTGAGAGCAACGTGGGTATTGCGCACAATGGGCAGCAGTGAGTAGAGGAAGACAGCCGTTACCGCCGGCACGGCACCGATCCCCTGACCGATGGCCGAGAAAAGGGGGATCATCAATCCAAACAGGGCAATGGATGGGATTGTCAGTACCACGGTAGCTAGGCTTAATACCGGTGAAGCCAGCCACTTGTGGCGTACTATCAACACCCCCAGCGGTACACCAATAAGTATCGCCATTCCAACGGCCATGCTGACTAGCAGCAGGTGTTGACCGGTAAGCCCAGCAATGTAGCCAGCGTCTTGCCACATATATGACAGAGTTTCCAATGGTCGCCTCCTTAAAGTAAGCCGTTGTCTTGCAGGAACTGCGTCGCGACGCGTTCAGCAGACTGGTGTTCGATATCCACTTTGGCATTGAGCGTGGAAATAACGTCGTTATTCAGTAGGCGAGAGAGTGTGTTTAAGGCCTCCGCTAAGCCTGGCGTTTTTTCCAGTACGTCAGCTCTGACCGTTGGAGTGACAGCGTAACTTGGAAAGTATCCCTTATCGTCTTCTAACACCTGTAAATCGAAGCCTTTGACTCGCCCGTCAGTGGTATAAATTAGCCCTGCGTCGACAAAGCCATCGCGAATAGCGTTATACACAAGACCAGGATCCATCTGGCGGATTTGAGGGCGTTCCAGCGTTAAGCCATATTTTTGCTGCATAGGGGCTAGGCCGTCTGAGCGGTTCACAAACTCTGGGTCAAAGCCGATCATCCAGAGGTGCTTTTTATCACCTTGCTGCATTTGATTAAGGCGTTCCACCAGTTGAGAAAGGGTCTGGATATTCTCTTTTTCCGCCCGCACTCTTTGCATGGCAAAGGCATAGGTATTGTTCATCTCGGCCGGTTCAAGCCAGACGATGCCTTTTTTTCCATCCAGCGTTTTTACCGTTTGGTAGGCCTTTTCTGCCGACATCGGTTCTTTTATCTGGTTATAAACAATCAGCGACGTGCCGGTATATTCCCAGGCCATATCCACCTGCTTGTTTAACATAGCGGTACGGATAATCGTGGAGGCCAGATCGGTTTTTGGCGTGACTTCAATGCCTTTGGTGGCCAGATATTGAACTGTAATAGCTGACAGGATGTGCTGCTCAGTAAAGTTCTTGCTGGCGAGTACCAAAGGAGCGGCAAAAGTCGTGGCGGAATAAAGCAAACTTGCGCAAAGCGTACTGAAAGCCGCAGGGCGTAGCCAACGCATTAATCGCGTTTGGAGTATATAGGTCATCATAGAGGTATTCCGTTTGTTGTTTATCTGGCTAACTGAGGGCTAAGTACATAACTCAGTGCAGCAAGAAGCGTATCCAGCAGCAGGGCTACAGAGGCCGTTGCCGTTGCGCCAAGAAAAAGAAGCGTCGCATCATTGAGATAAATGCCGGGAAAAATCAGCTCACCGTAGCTGCTGGCGCCAATAAGGAACGTTAGCGGAACTGTACCCACATTGATGGCGGCCGCAATGCGGACTCCTGTCATAATGACCGGCAGTGCATTGGGCAACTCCACTTTCATTAATCTCTGTACTGGCGTCATGCCGATGCTGTCGGCCGCCTCAATTAATGAAGGGGGAATCGCCTTGAGTCCGGAATAGGTATTGCGAACGATGGGCAGCAGAGATGCCAAAAACAGAGCGAAAATGGCAGGTTTATCACCAATGCCCACGACAACCATAGCTAGCGCCAAAACGGCCAGCGGCGGCAGTGTATTGCCAATATTAAAGATCTGCATCGCAGACTCAGCCCAGCGAGCAGCAAAGCGTCGGCTTAAAAGGATACCGCTAGGAAGCCCAACAAGCAGTGCAAGAAGCATGGAACAGGCAACCAGATAAAGGTGGCGCTGCCCAAGATAGAGCAAATCTTCCTGATGCTGCTTTAATGCATTGATGCCAATGCCGTAAGCGATAAGGGCAATGACGGCAATAAACAGCAGCCCCCAAACAGTGCGCGTTTTGTTAACGCCGATTTATGCATGTTTCCTCCGGGAAAACAGTGTGAATGAAAAGCGCTTGGACAAATCAATTCGTGGATTCAGACAGCGGCAGCCTGTAAAAAGGCTGGTTTAAACAGTGAAAAAAGCGGGTTTATCTAGCAAAAAATATCAATAAAAATACGAGAAATAGCATTTCTTCGGCTTATCGTGGTTTTTAAGGTATAACATCATACTAACCAGACGTCCAAATTATGGCGTGAATAAATGTGGCTAACGCGGAGGGGAGATGTGGCGTCATCCCTTGCAGCAGAAGGGATGACGGTGATTTAACTTTTTTTACACAATTTTTGTGACATTGTCACAGATGCAAATTATTCTCTCATTCATTTCTATCTCGCCGTGCATTTATATAGCGTAATACTGCCATTAGTATGCACGACTAGGGCTGCGTTTGCGGTTCAGTCTGGGGCTCGGTTTGAGGTTGAAGTTCAGGATGCTCAGTATCTTCGACCTTTGGCGTTTGGTCAGGCTGAGCGTCGGTTAAGCGCGCGGTACGACTATAGATAATCTGCTGCTGACCTTTGTCGCAGCCGCCTACAGATTTCGCGCCCTCAGGAACGTTCTGGCCTACCGGTAGGGTTGATAGCGTAAAGCCATCTTCAGGTACGCCGTTACTAACGATTTTCTGTGCAATATCGGCCTTTATCTCTTCACAGTTATTGGCCAGCGCGGCCAGTGGAGCGACAGTGAAAAGGGTGGCGAGGGTGATAGCGAGAGATTTTTTCATTACAGGCTCCTCAATTCTTGTTGCCATATGCAGTTAAGACTAGCAGAGACGTGTGTACTTTGAGTGAAGCGGTTGGTAATGAAACGAAAAAAATGCAGCCGACTTGGCTGCATTTCTTTACATATTAAGCGAAGCAATTAGCGATGGGCTAACGCTTCGTCCTCATCGGACTCAAGGACGTCTTTATCCGTTTGCCGCAGCAGCTGGCTGGTAATGGTACCCGCTGTCATGGCGCCATTCACGTTTAACGCAGTACGACCCATATCGATCAGCGGCTCAACGGAAATCAGCAGCGCAACCAGAGTGACCGGCAGCCCCATAATCGGTAGGACGATAAGGGCGGCAAAGGTCGCACCGCCGCCAACGCCTGCCACGCCAGCAGAACTCACGGTAACAATGGCAACCAGAGTCAGGATCCACATTGGGTCAAAGGGGTTAATACCAACGGTCGGCGCCACCATGACCGCCAGCATAGCAGGATAGATACCCGCACAGCCGTTCTGACCGATAGTTGCTCCAAATGACGCAGAGAAGCTCGCGATGGTTTCTGGAACACCCAGTCGACGGGTTTGTGCCTCGATATTCATCGGAATACTGGCTGCGCTTGAGCGACTGGTAAAGGCAAAGGTTAACACCGGTAGCACTTTACGGAAGAATCTGAGTGGATTAATGCCAGTGAAGCTCAGCAGAATACCGTGTACAACAAACATCAACCCCAAAGCGATATAAGAGGCGACGATAAAGCTACCTAGCTTGATCAGATCCTGAATGTTTGATGAGGCTACAACCTTAGTCATCAGCGCCAGTACGCCGTAAGGGGTCAGTTTGATGACTAAACGCACCAGCTTCATGACCCAAGACTGCAAAGTGTCAATGGCGGTCAGCACGCGCTGGCCCTTGACTTCGTCGTCTTTAAGCAGCTGCAGAGAAGCCACGCCCAGGAAGGCGGCGAAAATCACCACGCTGATGATCGACGTCGGGTTAGCGCCGGTCAGGTCAGCAAACGGGTTTTTGGGAATAAAAGAAAGAATAAGCTGAGGCGTACTCAGGTTAGCGACTTTCCCTATATAGTTCGATTCAATGGCTCCCAGTCGAGCCGTCTCTTGAGCGCCCTGAACCAGACCGTCAGCCGTCAGCCCGAACGCCAGAGTGATCATAATGCCGATAAAGGCGGCTATCATGGTGGTAAACAGCAGGATCCCGATAGTTAAAAAGCTGATTTTGCCCAGAGAAGAGGCGTTATGCAGCTTGGCGACCGCGCTGAGAATAGAGACAAAAACCAGAGGCATAACGATCATCTGCAGCAGCTGTACGTAGCCGTTACCAACGATGTTAAACCAAGAGATAGACTCTTTTAAAACCGGACTGTCTACGCCGTAAACAAACTGAAGTCCAAGCCCAAACAGGACACCGATAACAAGACCAAGCAGAACCTTTTTCGCCAGACTCCACTGCGTGCGGCGCGTTTGCGCCAGCAGTATAAGAAGCACTGCGAAAACAAGGACGTTAATAATTAGTGGTATGTTCATTCCCAACCTCAGAAAAATTTTTATTGTTCAATCGGTAAACGCAAAATCGTGATGAGAGCAGTTTATCAGTTAATTGATGTGACTACTTATAGCAAAATAGTATTTATTATGCTGCTTAGTTGTATGTAAAAAGTATAGTGAATTGATATTACAGGTTTTTATTGTTAATACATGACTATACTGTCTGGCCGAGCCAGATCCGTTATGCAGGTCTGATATAGCGAATGACAAAATAGCGTTCACTGCTGTGTGAAAATGAATCAACGACTTCAGCCCCCAGAGCGTTTCGGTGCACATCGAGAGATTTTTGATTTTTTTCATTGATAAAGGCAAAGCCGGTCTGGTAAAGCGTTGAGGGCAAAAAGTGCCACATTTCTGCGTAAAGGCCTTTAAAAACGCCACGCCCACTGGCGCTTTCCGCTACGCAAACTGGGCCAAATATGAAAGGTAAAGGCGCGCGGGAGATTGACAGTGCTTTTAGCATAGCGTCAACAACGGGAGACGGTGAACCGGCAGAAAAGGGGGACAATCCTAAGAATCCAAGCAGAGTCTGATTCTGATCCTTAGCAATCAACAGCCCTAAGCGGTCGTTAATTGAGGCCAGCATGGGGGCTGTAAATCGCTTATCGAGAAAGCCCCGATCCTGATTCTGTCCGTTAGATTCAGGGTAAAAAGGTTCAGCGACGGTGAGAATATCTGCATAGTCTTCCAAAGTTGCCCGCAGATAGCGGATAGGATCCGCTTTTTCATTTAGCTGATTGAGTTCATTTTGTGCTGACATCGGTTATTTCTCGCTTTTTGTGACAATGTCACTAAAGGTGGCACAAGATATTAACGCTGTCGCAGCCGAAGCGGTCTGTTTATCGCTGGCTTTGTGATAACAGAGCTTAACTCTGCTGTCTCTTTTTATCGATCCATTCATCTACTTCAATCGCGAAATTATCTGGCGCTTTTACATAGATACTGCGGGATATGTCGAGAATAGAGTACTGCGCCAGCGCTTCTTCCATACGATCCTGCGCCATTTTCATCACGGCGTGTATTCCGCAAACGCCCGAGCAGGCCCATTTAGGTGGGGAATCATTAAAAACGGCGAAGCGTTCTCTCACTTCTTTGCATTGAAAAATGGACTTTTTATCATCAATGGCCAGTGCAATATCTAGCAGGGTGATAAGCTCCGGTGAGCGAGCCAGTTGAACTCCACCTCCTTTGCCTTCAGTACTAACAATCAAACCGGCCTTAGAGAGCTTGGTAAAAATCTTTGACAGATAGTCAAAAGGCACGCCCTGTAGTTGCGCAATTTCGCGGACAGTCATTTCACGCCGATTGCCTTTTGCATCAATCATACAGGTTAAACTGTGAATGCCGTATTCAACGCCAGAACTATAAAAGGCCATTTTTAATTCCTCATTTTACATCTCAATATCATAGCAATTCTTCTATCTAGGATAAATGGATGCTGAGTTATTTCACATGTTTTAACTATAATTTATTTTTATTCAATGTATTAGATAATTCTCACTTCTTAACTAAGACTAATATTGTCTTAGTTAAAGTCGTCTGATATAGTTTTCACACACTATTCGTAGGGCATGGCATAGAAGCGATGCCCATTAACATCACCACAGTGAAAACATCATGAAAGAAAAAATAGTCATTATCGGTTCTGGGTTTGCAGGTATGTGGTCAGCGCTGAGTGCGGCAAGACTTATTCATTTACATAACAGGGACGACATTGATGTTATCGTTTTGGCGCCTAAGCCAGAACTGTGTGTTCGCCCTCGGCTTTACGAAGAAAATGCAAGACAAATGGTGAGTCCGCTGTTGCCGTTGTATCACTCTGTTGGTGTCCAATTCTTTCAGGGAACGGCGGAACAGATTGACTCAGCGCAGAAGCGGGTTGTTTACCGGGACTGTGAAGGTAAAGCAGGGCAGTTAAACTACGATCGTCTGGTCATTGCCAGCGGTAGTCGCGTTAAGCAAGATCTGGTCCCTGGCATCAAAGAGCATACCTTTAACCTCGATCAGCTTGAGTCCGCTGCGGTCTTGGAAAGACATTTACAAGATTTACCCTCACAGCCGGATTCTGCAGCAAGAAATCGCGTTGTTGTTTGCGGAGGTGGTTTTACCGGTATCGAAATGGCAATGGAGCTGCCGACTAGACTGAAAGCCGCATTAGGCTGTGAAGTTGAAGTCATTGTTATCGATAGAGGGGCGAGTATTGGCAGCAGCTACAGCGCTGAGATGCAGGCTGTAATTAAGGAAGCCTCAGAAGAGCTTGGCGTTAAATGGCTGTTGAATGCCAGTATTGAACGTATCGAGCCTGAAGGGGTTCTTTTAAAAGACGGGACTTTTATTGAGTCAAAAACCGTTATTTGGACTGTTGGGGTTGAAGCCAGTCCGCTGACGGCGCACATTGAAGCTCCGCGTGACGACAAAGGTCGCCTGAAAGTTGATGAAAACCTTCGGGTTATCGGGCAGCGTGATATCTATGCAACTGGAGATGTTGCTCACGCCCTGACGGACGATAAAAACAATCTTGCATTGATGACCTGCCAGCACGCCATTCCCTTAGGGAAGTTTGCCGGGCATAACGTAGCTGCGGATCTGTTGGGTGTTGCCCCCTTGGCGTATCGTCAGGAAAACTATGTGACCTGCCTTGATTTAGGCGCATGGGGTGCGGTGTATACCGAAGGCTGGGAACAGAAGGTTAACTGCGTTAGGCAGGAAGCGAAGAAGATAAAAATTGCCATTACTAATGAGCTTATTTATCCGCCCAAAGCCGATCGCGATGTTGTTTTGAGCATTGCCGATCCGCTGGCGCCTTTCGTTTAGCCGTCACAGTAAAGCATTCGACATAGCCTATAAGGAAGTTACGATGTCACCTATAAATATTCTCTATATCAAATGCAGTCCTCGCCGTGAGCAGTCGACTAGTCATAGTTTGGGGGACAACCTGTTATCCCGATTAACGGAACAGCTCGGCAACCGTGTGTCGCTGGTAACGCGGAATTTGGCTGAACAGCTTTTGCCAGCAGTGTCGCCCGCTTATGCAGAATCTTTGTTAATACCCGCGGAGCTTGCTCAGGCTCGCTTTGGCGAGCAGCTATTACATTCAGACGATCTGATTAAGGAACTGCAGGCGGCCAATTTGGTTATTATTGCTACTCCGGTGCACAACTTTGGGCTCCCCGCCGTTTTAAAGAATTGGATAGATCACGTTGTTCGCAACGATGTCACCTTTAAGTCTACAGAGACAGGGAAAGTTGGCTTACTCGCCGATCGCCCGGTTATCTGCGCGGTAACTTCAGGTGGTGCAATGTTTAGAGAGCCACCGATACAGCCGGACTTTTTTAGGCCGTATTTGCGGGCGGTGTTAGAGGTCATTGGTATTAAAGACCTTCACTTTGTTGAAGCGACGGGAATGGCGTTTAAAACAGATTCTGAATCCTTTATCAACTCGCAAATAGAGGTCTGGGAGCAGGAAAATATGGCACGGCTAATATCGCGTTTAGATTGACGTGAATGGGCAATGTGGCCAAACGATATGGCCATATTGCCACGAGACGGTTTCTGAATAGCGAAGGGTGATGCTATGGATTTACAGGTAAGAGGCGAATACTTAAGCGTGTGAGTCATGACGTTAGGCAAACCTGGTACGCCAATCAGGCAGACAAGTCCGGACTGCACATTGACAGCTGGGTGCAGTACGCCTGGTTTGACAATACCGTTCAGGGCGACGGTCTGGCGTCTGAAAAGTATAATTCCAAGGGGTGGTTGGCCTCTGTTGAAGCCGGCTACAGCTTTAAGATGGGTGAAAACGAGCGCGCCAGCTACTGGCTGCAGCCTAAAGCGCAGCTAACCTGGATGGGCGTTCATGCTGATGCGCATCGTGAAGAAAACGGCACTAAAGTGACGGGTAAAGGCGATAACCTCTCTACGCGGTTAGGCCTGCGCGCCTATGCCCAGGGCCACAGCAGCGTTGACGATAGCACTGGTCGAGTCTTCCAGCCGTTTGTGGAAGCCAACTGGATCCACAACAGCAAGAGCTTTGGCGTGACGATGAACGATACGTCTGACTCCCAGGCCGGCACGCGCAATATTGGCGAAATTAAAGTCGGTGTGGAAGGGCACTTAAGTAAAAACCTGAACCTGTGGAGCAGCGTGGCTCAGCAGATGGGTGATAAGGGCTACAGTGATACACAGGCTATTCTTGGTATTAAATACAGCTTCTAACCGTATGCGTTAGCTGTTTATAAGCGAAAGCCACTCCAAAGCAGCGGAGTGGCTTTTTTATTGCCTGAAGTTAGCATAGGAGTAAACTCTAGTAAGATACTTTAAAAACAAGAAACGGAATGTGGAAGCGTGTAACATAGTATAAAAATATACCGTAAATACAAACGGCTATATTCAATGTTAATCCGCTTTTGTCAGATGGAAATTAGAAATGCGTACTGTTGACTGTGTTCGACTTCTCCTGCTTGCAGCAATATGGGGAGCAAGTTTTTTATTTATGAAAGTCGCCGTTCCCGCATTCGGATCCGTCAATACGGCCTTTCTCAGGGTCTTTTTTGGTTTTATTGGACTGGCGGCGATCCTCTTATTTTACCGCTCACTCTTTTCCTTCAGGGGAAAACTGCCCGCAGTCTTACAGCTTGGCGTCATTAATTCAGGGCTGCCATTTCTGATGTACTGTATTGCTGCTCGATGGTTGCCAGCGGGCTATTCCGCCGTTTTTAACGCAACTGCACCAATGATGGGAGCACTTATTGGTGCAGTTTTCTTCAAAGAAACTCTGACGATAAAGAAACTGAGTGGTATTGTTCTGGGCCTAGTGGGAATTATTATTATTAGCAGCTTAGGCAGCACTGACTCAATGCATAACCTGCTCAAAGGAACGCTGGCCTGTCTGGTTGCTACTGGGTGCTATGGTCTTGCTGGTTTTCTCACAAAGCGCTGGATCACTGAACAGGGTGGGCTCGATCCCCGCACTGTCGCCTTTGGTAGTCAGGCCGGAGCAACACTATTTTTACTGCCTTTCTTTGGCTGGACTTTTGCTTCAGAGCCACAAATAGACTGGCTTCAACCCTATGCGTGGGGAAGTATTATTGCAGTCGGTCTGCTTTGTACTGCAGTTGCCTATATTCTATATTTTAAACTGATTGCAGACATTGGCCCTCTGAAGACGCTGACAGTCACGTTTCTTATTCCTCCTTTTGCCTGCCTGTGGGGATATCTGGCGCTGGGTGAGAAAATCGGCGAAGGATTTATTGTTGGTGCCTGTGCCATCTGTTTTGCGGTATGGCTGATCGCCTCTCCTGACAGGCGTATTAAAAAATAGAGCAGGGGGCAATTAAAATCCTCTGCTCGGTTTAATTTTTGCTCGCTAATTCAGTCAGCAGAGAAAAACGTTTAGTAAACTGGTTACTAATCTGTCAATTCCGCATTCGGACCGCGCTCCATTAGTGTTGACAGCACCATTTGCGTGCGCGTACCGGAAACACCGTCAACACGGTGGATCGTTGCCAATAGCTCCTCCAGTGATTTCATATCGCGCGTCCTTACCTTCATCAGCAAACCGTAGTCTCCGGCCACGGTGTGTATTTCCTCTACGTCAGGCAGATTGGTCTGTGCGGCGATGTCGCGGGTTCGTGCAATGGTATTCGTCATGACGTGAATAAAGCACAACAGCGGACGTCCCAGAGAAATGGGATCGAGCTTGGCGACCGAGGCTAAAATAACGCCCTGACGCTTCATGCGCTTAACGCGCTCGTGAACCGCGGGAGCTGAAAGGTGCAATTTTTCACCAAGCTGCGCATAGCTTTGAGAACAGTCCTGAGAGAGAAGGCCTAATAGCGTTCGGTCTACGCTATCCAGCTTTGCGGCCGATCGGGCTTCCTCTTGAATGTTATTCATATTTTTAGTCATATTTAATATTTATCTTTTTTTTATAAATGAAATTGATTAAAACAATTAATATTCTATGGCAAATGGACTGGTTATGAAAGCTGATATCAATACGCCCACTCGGGTAAATGAACGCATTTTGGAGGCTGCTGCACTTCAGGTTTTGAGATCTCGCACTACACCACAGCCACGCGTTATACGCATGGCTGTGGGTGAAGAGCTAGATGAACTGCGCACAATGACGGTGCCTATGCAGGGTCGACCGCTTGATGAAGTTATTGAGGAAATGGTAGAAAAAGTTTACTACCACAGGGCACAGGCAGATCATCCACGCTTCTTTGCCTTTGTGCCCGGGCCCAGCTCTCCGATCTCGGCAATCGGTGATTTTCTGACTGCGACATATAATCCCCATGCGGGAAACTGGCTTGAAAGTTCGGGGCCGAGCTGCATTGAGCTCCAGCTGATTCAGTGGCTGGCGGGGCATCTCGGGTTACCTGAGTCCTGTGGCGGGTTGTTTGTGTCCGGCGGCTCAATGGCGAACCTGACCGCGATGGTCGCTGCCCGAGACCAAAAGTTGCCTGTCGGAAAACGCTCAAAGGGAGTTGCCTATGTGTCTGAACAAACTCACTCCTCGGTTTCCAAAGGGTTGAAAATTATTGGATTTCTTCCCGAGCAAATTAGACGCATCAAATGCAATGAGCATTTTCAGCTAGATATACAGGATCTTGCTGACGCCATTGCTAAAGATAGGGCGGCGGGACTCGTCCCATTCGCCGTCATCGCAAGCGCCGGTACAACAAACACGGGGAGTATCGATCCTTTACCCATTATTCGCAGCATTTGCGACAGGGAGAACCTGTGGATGCACGTAGACGGTGCGTACGGCGCATCTGTCGCCATTTCACCGCGCTATCGACATCTGTTAAAAGGCATAGAGAGCGCAGATAGTATCAGCTGGGATGGGCACAAGTGGCTGTTCCAGACCTACGGCTGCGGCGTTGTTATCGTTCGCAACAGAGAGCATTTGATGTCGTCGTTTCATACTCGTCCTGAATATTTGCGCGATACCGAGACCAATGAGGGACAAGTTAACTTCTGGGATATGGGCGTCGAACTCACGCGACCGGCTCGTGGTCTCAAACTCTGGTTAACGCTTCAAACCGTGGGCAGCGTTGCCATGGCTAATGGTATTGAACACGGCTTCCAACTGGCGCGCTGGGCGGAGGATGAACTCAAGCAGCATCGCGGATGGGAAATTATCAGCCCGGCGCAGCTGGCGATCGTCAATTTTCGCTATGTGCCAGAGGGCTGGGAAAAGCCACAGATTGATTCTCTGAACAAGGCAATTTCCCAGCGGCTTCTTCAAGACGGCTATGCGACAGTTTTGACAACCGACCTTAATGGAAAAACGGTTCTTCGCATCTGCGCCATCCATCCTGACGCCACCGAGCAAGATATGCGACAGACGATATGCAAGCTGACTGAATGTGCAAAAAGAGAAATAGCAGGTTTTTAGAGATCGGCGTGCGGTGGGTTTATGGAAACTCACCGCATAAGTCATCCCGTAAAACCTCAGATTGTAATTTCCGATGCCTTTGTTCGCATAATGTATATTATGTTAAATAATCAAAAATCACTCATAACTTCACTATTCCAGTCATACTACTATTACTCCCGCTCTCTAATGCTTCATATCGGCATGCAGGCTAGTCCAATAGGTTAACTTGGCCAGCCTGCAATACCAAATAGAGAAACAGGACCTGACTTACTACCAGCTCAGAGTGTTTAACAGAGTTTTTCCTTCCTGGTAATACTTGTCTTTAATATCCTCTGTCACGCTAAATGTGGTTATCAGCAATTTATCGTTCACTGAGGACATCTGCATCATGCTAATAATAGCCGGGCCACCTGCATTACTATTGTCAGGCGTAATGATTTCCAATAAAGCAGTCTTCTTACCATTAACGGTGGCCGTAGTCACTTTAGGCGAGAAGGCGTTCATCTGATTTTTCATAGCCTGTGCAAAAGCCTCAAGTTGAGTCTCACGCATGGCCTGAGACGTTTGACTGAATGCCAATGATACTTTGCCCTTTTCACTTTCAATATACCAAACTTCATTAGGGCGCTGAGCCATCGGATATTTCTGCTTAAGCATTTCTTCTGGCATTTTGGTAAAATCGGCTGGTAGCGTTATGCAAATTTTTCCATCAAGCACATTGCCGTTTTCACATTTATTTTCATCACCACCGCAGCCGGCTAATAATAGTGTAGGTATCATAATTAACCCTGCCAGCAGAAATTTTAATTCTTTTTTCATTGCTATTTTCCTCAAATATATAGGGACTAAATTGTTAACGCAGCAGTGTCGCTATACTTTAGCTGCTGTTTATTTACTTCATGACTGCTCTGCGTTTCCTCTTTCTTATTAATGGTATAAATATATTTTGCCTGAAAGGTTCGCCTGCATGAGCTACAATAGTAGCGTTGATAGCCAGAGCGTGCGACACCGTGTTTTTTTACAAATTCCGTTTGTTGACAATAGCGACAGTCAATTCTTTTATTAAACATCACTTATGTTCCTTATTCATTAATACATTTTTGAGTTTCCATTCATTTAAAGGCTCAGCTGTCTTTGGCGTTGATATCGCGGTAGCGAACCGTCTATCCGATATCTGAACTTAAAAAATTTTCATTCCTCATGTATTTATGTGCGCTGTTGGCCAGCTCACTTTTTATATTTCCTTTCCCTACAGTGCTGATGTAATGGTCTTTAATTCCAGATGTTAATAAGGAACCTTATAGAACATACGGTTTGCGTAGCTATAGATAGAAAGATAGGCTTTTATCTAAAGAATGAGGCTACTCCAAAACCTCTTGGAGTAGCCTCATTAAGTGCGGTTAGAAACTGTACTTAACGCCAACGATGGCCTGAGTATCGCTATAGCCGCTGTCGCCCATTTGCTGAGCAACGTTGGTCCATACGTTTAGTTTTTTGTTTAAGTGCCCTTCCACACCGACTTTAATTTCGCCAATATTGCGCGTGCCGGCCTGGTAGTCAGAAACGTCGTTCATGGTTACGCCAAAGTTTTTACTGTTATAAATCCAGTTGGCTTCGACAAACGGCTGGAAGACTCGTCCGGTATTATCATCAACGCTGCTGTGGCCTTGGGCATAGGCGCGCAGGCCTAACCGCGTAGAGAGGTTATCGCCTTTACCCGTCACTTTAGTGCCGTTTACTTCACGATGCGCATCAGCATGAACGCCCATCCAGGTTAGCTGCGCTTTAGGCTGCAGCCAGTAGCTGGCGCGCTCGTTTTCACCCATCTTAAAGCTGTAGCCGGCTTCAACAGAGGCTAACCAGCCCTTGGAGTCATAGCTTTCTGACGCCAGACCGTCGCCTTGAACGGTATTGTCAAACCAGGCGTACTGCACCCAGCTGTCGATATGCAGCCCGGACTTGTCTTCCTGGTTGGCATACCAGGTACCGTAAAGGCCTAGTGCATAGCCGTCCACTTTGTTTTTAGCGCTGTAGGCGGAGTACTTAGCGTCGGTCTTGCCATTAACGCGGCCGTAGCTAGCCATTGCGCCAAGATGGAAGCGGTCGAGGCCGTTATTGCTCCACTGAGCCAGATCGCCGCCAATCTGCGCAACATAGCGGTTTAACCGCGTTTTCCCCTGGCCGGACTGGGTGCGGCTGCGGTTATGACCGCCTTCCTGACGTAACCACAGGCTGGTGACTTTGGTTTCACCTGTTAAAAAATCGGTATACTGCGTTTCCCCCAGTCTATCGTGCAGGCGAGTCACAAACAGCGCGTTGGCCGCCGCCAGGTTGGCGATATAGGCGCCGGTCTCAGGGCGGATCACTCTGATAGCATCACCCTCTCCTCCCGGCTCCGGTGTTGGAGTCGGGGTTGGCTCAGGATCCGGCGTTGGATTGGGTTCAGGATCTGGCGTTGGGTTTGGATTAGGGTTAGGTTCAGGCTCTGGTTCCGGTGTCGGCGGGATTAACGCATTAGTCAGATACCAGTTTTTACCCGTTTTTGTCACGCTGTACTCATAGGCGCCGCCAACCACACGGTTTCTTAACTCAAAGACGCCGTTTGACTCGCCGGCAACGGTAATGATTTCAATGCCGTTGACGGTCTGCTCGCCGGTGCCGTTGTAGTTGTTAACGATAAGGCCCGTGGTGCCCGCGGTGGTGCTGCCCTCAACGATAAGTTTATCAGTGGCAGAATCATCGCCTCCCAGCACGGTGTTCATCGTCAAAAGTCCGCTGCCAGCATAGTCGCCATGAACGGTTAGGGTTTTAAACCCCCCACTGTTGCTCGGTGCCATAAAGTTAACGTGACCGCGATCCGTCGTCAGGCTGGTGACGGTAGAGTTCCCCGTCATGTTCCACACAGCGTCATTGGCAATGTTCATGTTGATCGTGCCACCGTAGCTGTCATTCGCATAGCTGGTAGCCGTTAGATAGGAGTTCGGGGTATTCATTTTTATATTAATTATACCACCGTCATAAGCGCTGATATCACCTACGACCTGTACCATGCCGGTACCCGCTGAGTTAACATCAATTTGGCTACCTGTATCATAGGCATTGAGTGACCAATAAATATTGTCGTTATCATTCAGGAATAGTCCTTTTTTAATATCGACTTTACCGCCTGATTCAGCCTCTATACCGGCAATGTAATCAGCCTGAGTGCCCGCTAATGAAATAGTTAAGTCATCATAAAATTCTGCGATGGTCGGTCTATCGTAATATCCACCGAAGCTAAATATTCCCCGCGCGGTATCTATGCCATTCATCACCGTAATACTGGTTTTGCCATTAAATTTAGCCTGACTCTCCCCAACATATAATCCCGTATTATTATAACCGCCATTAACCGTTACGGCGAAATCCGTATTCGCCGTTAGCTGCGTATCTTTGCGAAGAGTAATAGCGCGCAGCCAGTAAGGTACGGGATCATTTGGATCTAAATAGCCGATAACGTAAGGATCAACGCCTTGAGGCGTAAGGTTTTCACTATAAACCGTCACGCCGCGATTGCTGTTAAACGTAAGATCCGTCCCCACAACGCTAATAGCCTGACCGTTAGATTCCAGTAGATATGTATCATCGTTTCCACCTCGGGCTATGGATTCAATTAGCATATGGCCAGTAAATTCGAGCGTGTTTCGAATACCGTCATAAATGCCTTCCGCATAGGCATGATTTCCAGCATGGATACCACCCCGACTTTTTATAATAATGGTATCAGCTTCAAATTTCGCCGTATTAATCGGATCATATTGTACATACTTACCCATATGTAACGCATAGCCATCGGACTCAATGAGAATTTGCTCGGTAGCATGAATATCTACGGTGCTCCCGTCGTAGATAAACATCCCTACCTGATTCTGAATTAGGCCACTATCCGGATTGCCCTCTAGCTTCACAGTAAAGTTTTTCCCATCAAGGTCAAACCTACTAGTTTCAATCCTTAAGCCATGCCGACTCAGGCCTTCTGCGCGATTACTGCCCATGTTGACAGTAAAATCTTCTCCATTAAAAATAAAATGGCTTCCACGGTGAGTACTTATACCCGCCCAGCTTGTAGCCGCAAGTCTATCACCATCAATATCGACAGTAAGGTTCCCCCCATCAAAATTGAATAGACTATTATCGACATAGATACCAGCAGACCCACCCTGAACTCGGTTAGCCCCCGGCATATAAACGGTCAAATTGATTTTATTATTTCCATCGTTGTTAAAATCAAGCTGACCTCCGTTGTTGGCATAGAGTCCATAAGTATTTTCAGCCGTATTATTCGCTTCATTACTGACAATCAGGTTGCCGCCGTTAAAGGTTATCGTCCCGTGAAGACTACTTCCATCGGCCTCAAGCGCGCCTCTATTATTGAGACCTTTTATGGTTAATGTATTACCTTCGCTAATATCAATATTGACGTCCCCATTTAGCGTACTAATGACAGGTTTCCTGCCATCCAGAGGCCCCGTATAGCCGCTGGAGTCCAGAAGAACGTCGCCGTTGCTTACGGTATAGCTACCGCCGGTAATAACATTGCTCATGCTGGTGGTATAGATACGATCGGTTAACTCCGTTGCGCCCATGACTGGGCTGCAAAGAAATGAGCTCCCTAGCATTATCGGTACGACTTTCTTCCATTTTTTTTTCATCATTGAAATATTCTCCATTTTGACGTGTAAAAACAGTGTTTCTTAGGCTAAAAAAATAGGGCTTCTGGGTTTTAGCTGGGGGAGTTATGCGTTGAAACGGTGATTGTCACCCTTCCATGGGGAACTAATTTTTGCCTTTCTCCCTGATCTATTGCCATGGTATACGATCTAAAATATCGGTCAATAGCGATTTTACAATAAAATATTTTTATATTTGATGCGATCTAAAATATCGAGCAATAGTGAATTTTCAATAAAATATTTTTATTTTTTGGTGTAAGAAATAACGTCTTTTTATAAGGCGAACGCGTTATTTTTTAATGGAATATTAACAAATGAAGATTTTTATTATTTCTAGTATGAAGGAACGCTGTTTTCCAGCTGAGTGATATTCACTCCTTTGTCTGAGATATCAGCATAGGGCAGCCATCGCGTTAACTTCTTCCAGACACGATGCAAGACAGACTCTTGGCCTAAATGATGAAATAAAAAAGCTGCCAAAGACCATAAGCCTTAGGCAGCTTTTTTTGCGTTACGGACTGCTATTTTGAGGATTGCCCGAAGTTATATTTAATGCCTAGCATGAACGCTGTATCGCTATATCCACTGTCACCAACCTGAACGCCGACGTTTCCCCACATGTTGAAATGACGATTTATCTGGCCTTCGACGCCCAGCTTAAGTTCGGCGACGTTATCAGCACCAGCCTGAGTGATGCGCCTATTTCCCATTTCCGTACTGAATTTTTTAGTGTTGTGTATCCAGTTTGCTTCTACAAACGGCTCAAACTCGCGCTCTTTACCTTCATCAGACTGATGATGCCCTTTAATAAAAGTACGAACGCCTAAGCGAGTCTGAATATTGCCCGCGCCTTTGCTGTGAATTCGAGTGCCGTTAGTTTCAGCGAATGAATCAGCCTTAACGCCCATCCAAACTATTTGTGCCTGAGGCTGCACAAACCATTCGTTGATTTCATCTTTACTGTCTCTATATTCACCGGTTTTAAAGGTATAGCCCGTTTCAAGAGAAGCGGTAACGCCTTTAGACTTATAGGATTCTGCTGCCAGCCCCTGCCCTTTAACCTGGTTATCGAACCAGCTATACAGGGCCCAGGTATCTACATAGGCTCCCGTATTTTCGCCCTTATTCTGTTGCCAGGTGCCATATCCGCCGAGACTGTAACCGCTTACAGAGCTATCCGCCCGGTAGTCTGTTATTGATGAGCGTGTGTTGCTGTGGCTGTTGGCATACCCTCCCATAACGCCGATGTGCCAACGATCCTGACCATCGTTGCTCCACTGAGCCACATCGCCGCCTAAATGGAGAATGTAGCGGTTAGCCTGGGTTTTGAGCTGGCCGCTGCTGTCTCTTGAACGAGTGTGCCCGCCAACGTTACGCATCCACATGCTGGTAACCTTTTCTTCACCAGTAAGTGCATCGGTATAATAGGTTTCACCCAAACGATCGTGCAGGCGATGAACAAAAAGCATATTAGACGAAGCGATATTGTGAATATAGCCGCCAGCTTCAGGCCTGATCGTGGGTTCAGAAGTCTCTGGAGCTGGATTTGGATTTGGCCGATAGTTAGTCAGGTACCAGTTTTTACTATCAGCACCCTTCTCCGCGTTTCCTCTATTGAGGAAGTACTCATATGCTCCAGCGGTAATACGCCCAGCCTGATTGAAAACGCCGTCAGATTGGCCGCGGACGCTAATCAATTCAATACCTTTCTCTGTGTAATCCCCCATACCGCCGACGTTAGTAACGTAAACGCTGGTTTCTCCTGAGGTATTACCCATTATCGTCATACGATCGGTGACAGAATTATCATCACCGGCAACGGTATTAAAGTGAAGCGAACCACCCCCCTGATAGTTGCCGTTAACCAAAAGCCGGTTCCCTACCAGCGATTTTGCGTCGTTGTTTACTCTACCTACATAGGTATTTCCCTGATTGCTGAAATGATTATCAATGGTCAGGGCTGATAAACTTGGCTGATTGGCGTGGTACAAGCTCCCTACAAAAAGGGTACTGCCAGGCGTTGTCGTAGTCTCTCCCAAGTATCCTGTAGCAGAAAGCAGAGCGTTAGGTTTAACGATTATCTGCCCGCCTAATGCGTTGGTTGAATCAAGGTTACCGCTGTAAATAGTGGTTATTCCGCTATAGTTACGGCTATCGCCGCTAAGGGCTAATTGAGCCGTTCCCGACTTAGCAATCGTCCCTGAGCCATCAAATTGGCCCGCAAAGTAGCTGTTATTATTTTGGTTTATCGTGAGGTCTGCAGACGTGACATCAACTACGCCGCCTGAGCCGGAGAGCGATGACATAATGAGGTCGTGATGATTAAGATTTAATCGACCACCATTGACGATATAAGTCGTATTATCAACAAAGGCTTTGGAAGCATTCGATCTCAGCTCCCCGGCTTCTACACGTGTTCCTCCGGTATAATTATTCTCACCGGAAAAAAATAACCGTTCCCTCACCGGTCTTAACCAGCCCGCCATTTCCTACAAGATTACCGTTAAGCATCATTTTCTTGTCGGTATCTGCCTCCAGTACCGATTCAGAAAGTACATTCATGTTAACGGCGGTGGTGAGTTTATTATCACAGTACTCGCATGAATTAACGCGAAGCGTTCCACCATTAAGATTGAAGTCATATGAGCCATCGCCCGCGACAATCCCGTCTTTGGTCGGAGATAGGCTGCTATCAGAGATGGAAATAGTACCGCCTGAATTGAGGTTTACGGTGGCGGAAGAACCTAAATCACTCGCTAGGAATAGGCCTGACGTTCTCTCACCAAATCCGTCCGCGGCCATATAGGCTTTGCCCTCAAAGTAAACCTCGGCCCCGTCCTCAACGGTTAGAACCGCAGTTCCCACGCCTTTAGTTTGGGCATGAAAGTCGATACTGAAAACATTACCGCCTTCACTGGAAGCCAACGCTAATAAGCTTTGAATGCCTAACTTACTGCCTGAACCCGTAACGTTGATATTGACGGTAGGCGTTTTGACTAAACTATTAATATCATCATTTTTTCTGGCAAACGATGCGATCATTCGACCGGTGATGAATGAGCCGCCATTAGATATATTGACATCAGCATCGCCAAGATATCCCAAATAGACATTACCATCAACGACGCCATCTTCTATATAAGGACTAGACTCAATAATCTCATTTCTTACATGAAGAGAGCTGTTCTTTCCATTGATATTAATTATACCTTTATTGGCGGAGTTTCCGCTGCCGGCCCAAAACAATACCCCCCATAGCGTTTCCAGGTGAACCGGATACTGGGCCAACGCTTACGCGGGCGCCATCAAGAATATTTAGTATTCCTGTAACACTCTTATCTCGCTGAGTATATCTGTCATATACTGAGGTGTCGCCAACTTTCAATACCGTCGCGTTAATGAGTCCAATATTGTTGCCGATGAGATTTAGAACACCGGTTGTTTCATTAGATTGCGTTATTTGGCTCTCGGCCGTTCCTACACTAAAGTGGGTAATATCACCAATGAATGCAGCATTGTCTTTAATTGTTAGCGTGCCATTACCGCCATTATATCCAACAGTGAATGCATTATTGTAACTGGCAGAACCCTGTAAAGTGAGTTCGCCACTGTTTCCATCCCCACCACCAATGACGTTTCCTTTATTGTTCCAGTCCCATAATCCGCTGCTGAATTCTCCTACATCATTATAATACGGAGGTGCCGCATAGGCTGAATGACTAGCTAACGGTGTTGTAGCTAACCCAATAGCAATAAACAATTTTTTGTAATAGAACATAACGACATCCGTTTCTAATGCATCATTAATCCAAGATATAAAAGCGTTGCCAATATACGGCAATATCTATTCTAGATCAAATTATTAATCGAACTGATACTGTATCCAATGAGGTTTTAAATGAAAAAAACACTAATTTCCTTAAAGGTTGACCATCAAATTAATGAGTTGAATTTGTTATGGAATAATTAACATGATCACAATTATAAAAATAGAATATATTATTGCTCATTCCCCAAAACACCTACTTAGAGGTAAAGTCACCGGCCTCTGATTGTGCTGGTTATCACTGCTTTTCATGATTAAAATGTGTTAGCCGCTTTTAGAGATTTGGCTTCACGCTTCTAATCTGCTAAAGCACACTGAACGTTTCAAATAACGGACTATTACGATGATCGAACGTACGGTATTCATGCTTCTCGCTATTTGTGGCTGTTTTTCCTTCCAGCCCTTTGCCTTTGCGGATGTATATCAAGGCTACATTGGGCGCTATCCGGTTGTGATGCATTTTGCTTTCAGAGACCCAGAAACTATTCAAGGGCGATATTTTTATACCCGCATTAAGCAGGATATCTTACTGATAGGGCATGAAACCAAAGGTACAGAAACATCAAAAAATGATGATATAACTCTTACTTCTAAAGAAACCGGCGATAAATTTTGGTTAAAGCGCCACGGAGACGGCTATCAGGGAATATTCGAAAATAAAGCGGGAGAGCCGCTGTCCGTTACGCTGACCCAAGTACAGCCTTCAACTGTAAAAAATCCGCTCCCTCTTCTGGATTTCGCAAAATCCAGCGACTATGAAAAGCTGCGCTTCGCCGACGTAGCCTTGATACCCGGAAAAAAAGAGACGGTAAATGGGAAATACTTCATCCAATGGTACAGCGATCCGTATACCGAGCTAACAATGTTTCGCGTGATATCTGGCTACCCTGCTGATGTGCTGACAACGCTAAATCGGGAGCTGGAAATACGGCACTATATTGCTATACACGATGTTCTTCAGTGTGTCGGTAATGACGGGCTTTCGGGTGCAAAAGGCTGGACCGTTTCTTCCTATTTCTTTAATGAAAAATGGGTCAGCTACGGCCTAAGCCTGCACTATAAGTGTCTGTTCGACGGTGCGCCGCGTGGCGACACGCTCTATACCAACACGTTAGGCGTTACGCTCGATCCCAAAACGGGTGAGCAAGTTCCGATTGAGCGTATTTTTTGGGTAACACCCGAAATCAAACAGCCTAATAGCGCTATGCAGCGCGATGATTATCTAAAGCAAATATATGCCCCCACACTGGTTGAGATTTTTCAGCGACTCTACCCACAGCATATGAAGGTTACCAACGACTGTGACTATGCTAATCCCGAATTTTGGATATTTGGCAACTGGTATCTCACTAATAAAGGACTATACGTAGGGGCCAAGCCTGTCGCCAGATATAGTCACTGTAAATATGCGCCTTGGTCTATTATCCCATTTGATGTATTAAAGCAATACTATCATGATATTGATTAAACTGAGCCCTCTCGGCACGATCGCCCTATTTTTCAACGCTTTCATTGCGCATCAAGCCAGGCGATTTCCTATTGAAATAGAGAGGTTTATTGATGAAAAGTCTCACTAAAATTACTCAGCAAAATCATAATGTTAGGTAAAAGATAATAAATATAGAAATTATTTAGAAAATTTATATCATCATTAGGTCTATCTATATAAGAGTGAAAAACACATTTGGCACAAGACTGTAGGATATTAATCCCCCTGCCATAAAATGTACAATAAGGCTATTGACACTCTTGTTGGGTGGGAATATTACATGTGATGCAGTATCAACACATTAGAGTCCTTGACCCATCATATCACCCTAGTGTACTATTTTTTACCAACACCATCACACCCATTGACAATGTAATAATTGTTGAAAGATGCTGTGGACTTAATCCCCTATTAAACTAAAGGGAAATATCTGTTTTTTTCAAGAAAAACAGATTGGTTTTACTTTTAATATTAAAAATGAAGCCACCTCATATTTAATCAATAAATTATTAGCAGCCTAAGTAAAAGGATTTCAAATATGAAAAAAATAACAGTTATCGCTTTAGCCACACTTTCACTCTCATACGTAACAGCCGCTAACGCCAATAATACCGTTAAATTTATGGGTGAAGTCAGCACTCAAACCTGTGCTGTCGACATCAACGGTGTTTCAAGTAATCCTATCGTATTACTACCTACTGTTCCCGCCAGCTCATTATCAACTCAGGGGCTAACTGCTGGTGAAACGACGTTTACGGTAAATCTGACCGGCTGTACGTCAGAAAGTAGCGCAACAACGGTTAAAACCGTTTTTGTGGGTTACAACGTGACCAGCAACGGTAACTTGGGCAATACTGGCAGTGCGACTGACGTCTCCATTAGACTGCTAGACTCCGATGGTTCTACCCCTCTTGATTTCACTTCTGGATTTGCTACCACATCAGAAATGACATTGGCCAGCGGTGCGACCTCTACATCTCAAGAGCTAACTGCAAAGTACTATGCTGAGAGTGGCTCTATATCCGCAGGTTCGGTGATTACTAGCGCGCAATACGCTATCACTTATCCATAACGGATCGTCAAATATTAGTTTCGGGGAAAATAGCGAGAGCCGCCTTCAGTGTTATTCTCAATATAGTCCCCGGAGTTAATACCAAGGAACTTCTTGACTGGAAGCAAAGCAATGTCGTTACTCTACAAGTTACTAAAGCGCAGCAGCGCATTATTACTGTGTACCCTGGTCGTTAGCCAATATAGCTATGCCAGCGTTATTATGAATGGTAACCGCATCATCTATTCCGCTTCAGCTAAAGAGAAAACCCTGCAGTTTACCAATCAGGATCCCTACCCTAATGTGGTACAGATCTGGCTGGATACAAATAACCCACGTTCAAATCCATCAACGGCCGATGCGCCTTTTGTCGCCACACCACAAGTGTTTCGTATGGAACCCAATTCGGGTCAGGCCGTCAGACTGGTATTTACCGGATCTGGATTACCGCAGGATCGCGAATCAGTATTCTATTTTAACTTTCAGCAGATCCCGTCAGTTAAGTCATCAGATAAAGATAAAAACAAGTTACTGCTTTTAGTCTCCAATCGCCTCAAGGTTTTTTATCGCCCTGATTCATTACCCGGTTCATCGGATAAAATCAGTGATGAGCTCACTTTCTCTGTGAAAAAAATTCAAGGGAAAACGCATCTGGTGGTCAATAACCCTACTGCCTATCACGCCAGTTTTACTCAGGCCACTATCACAACAGCAGGTAAATCGGTCAATGTACCGGATGTCACCATGGTTGCCCCTAAATCAGAGGTATCCTGGCCGATAAGATCGTCTATTAGTGTTAATCGTTCATCGATTCTTCAATACAAGCTGGTTAATGATTACGGCGTTGAAATTAAAACGAAGTACCAGTTCTGATTGTTCAACAACACAAACGATGGACTATTTCACTCAATATACTTACTGGCTCAAACATCGTGGCCTACTGCTATCGATGATAACAGGGTTGGTATATACACATGCGTCATATGCCAATGTTCCACCAGTGGATATTAATGCCGATGAATACAGCTTTGATGAATCTCTGTTCAAGGGCAGTCATTTAGCGATACCAGACATATCCCGCTTTAACAAAGCGGAGAGTATTGCCCCAGGGCAGTATCAGGTAGATATCTATCTCAACAATGAGTTTGTTGGCAGCAATAATGTGACTTTTGTTAATGCTACCAATAACAAAGTATTACCCTGTCTATCTAGAGAGCTTCTAATTCAAACCGGGGTTTATGATTCAGCTATAAGCACGAACTCACAGGATAGTGCAGATGAACGTCGCTGCGTTATTCTCGAACAGCAGGTTGACGGCGCGGGTAGCCAGTTTCAGTTTTCTGAGTTACGCCTGAATTTAAACATACCGAAAAAATTAATGAACCATCGCCCGCGGGGATATATCAGCCCGGACTCCCTTTCCAGTGGAGAAACTATTGGTTTTATTAACTACAGCTTGAATCAGTATCACGTCGCCTATAAAAACAGTGCCACCAAGGATCTTGACTCGACTTACGTCAATATTAATGCGGGTGCGAATCTAGGGTTATGGCGCTACCGTCAACAGTCTTTTTATAACAGCCAAACAGGTCAGGACAGCCGTTTTACGACAACTCGTCGCTATGTTCAACGAGCTATAGCTCCGTTAGGCAGTGAAGTTATGGTTGGTGAAGGCTTTACCAGCGGGCGCTATTTTTCCGGTTTAGGCTATCGGGGACTAGAACTGGCGTCTGACGATCGTATGCTGCCGGAATCACAGCGTGGCTATGCCCCATCGGTACACGGTATTGCCAAAACCAATGCCAATGTCATTATTCGCCAGGGTGAAAATATTATCTACCAGTCAACGGTAGCGCCGGGGCCTTTTGAAATTAATGATTTAAACGCCACTAACTATGCCGGCGATCTGGACGTTAGCGTGACGGAGGCCGATGGCAGCGTCAGTACGTTCAAAGTGCCCTTTTCTGCTGTAGCGGAGTCACTGCGACCGAATATTTCACGCTATTCTCTGTTGGTCGGTAAAACGCGATACGTTGGGGATAGCGATCTGTTTGGTGAAGCCAGCTATCGCCGCGGTATTAGTAATGCCATAACCGCTAACAGCGCGTTCCGTTTAGCCGATGGCTATCAGGCAGCCATGCTTGGGGGCGTTTATACCAGTCAGCTAGGCGCTTTTGGGCTCGATACCACCTATTCTCGCGCACAGCTACCAAATAGCGACGATCAATCCGGCTGGATGCTCCACCTTTCCTACAGTAAAACCTACAGTCCAACCAGTACGACCTTCTCCATTGGCGGATATCAATATTCCACTAATGGCTATCGTGAATTAAACGATGTCTTGGGCATTCGACAGTCGGCTAAATCGGGAGATGACTGGGAGTCATCAACCTATATGCAGAAGTCTCGCCTTGAAGGTTCTATTAACCAATCTCTCGACTGGGCCGGCAATGTCTATCTTTCTGCTTCAACTCAAAACTATCGTAATGGAAAAGCGCGGGATAAACAGCTACAGCTTGGCTATTCTAAAGTTTTCCAGAATGGCGTGTCGTTTAACCTGTCAGTCGCCCGAACGCATAACGGTGGTTTTTATAATAATCCCTACACGAATAACGACGGCTATAGCTACAGTCAGTACGATAACAAGAGCACGTCTGAAACTAACACCGCCTTTTCTATCTCAATTCCGCTCGGCCGCAGTTCTTATGCGCCAATACTTACCGGAACATTAAATCGCTCAGGCAACTCGGGAACCTCTTATCAAACATCGCTATCCGGAACTTTGGGAGAACAGCGCGATATTAGCTATGGTCTCAATGTCTCAACCGACAGCCGCCAGCACCAGACCGTGTGGAATGGCAACTTGCAGACCCGCACCTCCGTTGCCACACTTGGGGCCTCTGCATCGACCGCCAGTGACTACTGGCAGGCTTCAGGTTCCGTTCAGGGGGCTATGGCGCTACATAGTGGGGGTATCACGCTAGGTCCCTATGTAGGAGATACGTTTGCACTGGTTGAGGCCAAAGGCGCCAAAGGCGCCAGCGTAGTGGGCGGGCAAGGCGCCAAGATCGATACGTTTGGCTATGCGCTAGTCCCTGCATTGACCCCCTATCGCTACAACACGATTGCTTTGGATCCCGAAGGAATGGACAGCCGTAGCGAACTGCGGGATGCCCAAAAGCGCATTGCTCCCTACGCCGGTGCTACCGTGAAAGTGAATTTTAAAACCGTATCTGGATACGCTCTGCTGATTACCGTACAGCAGCCAGAAGGCCGTGAGCCAATCCCTATGGGGGCTGATGTGTATAGCGAGCAGAATACAATAATCGGTATGGTCGGTCAGGGTAATCAGGCTTACCTTCGCTCAGACAGTACTGATGGATATCTTACTGTCCGCTGGGGAACAGAATCCGGCCAACAGTGCCGATTACACTACGATCTATCAGGGCAGGATACTGACAGGCCGCTGATAGTATTAACCAGCCAGTGCCAATAGCAGATTCTAAGTAGAGTAATAGCCACTATGAAAAATCATCGTTATCTATTTACCAGATACCCTCTTATTGTGGTCACATTGCTCGCTGTCCTGTGGTCAAACCTATCTGAAGCTCAGTGTACAAGAGTTACCCCCTATATTGATTCAGGGTGTGATAGCTGCGGGCTTGGCTTAGGTCTGGGTAAAATCAATATCACTGATAACTACCTGCAGCCAGTTGGCACTCCATTGGGGAGTTCAGTGGTTAATTTTACTACGGCAACAAGATACCCCGATCCCAATAAAGTGCTCTATCAGTGCGATCTTGCGGATAAAGACGATATCTATGAAGTTTTTGCTACCAACGGCGACGATCGAGTTGGTGGGTATTATGAACAGGGTACTAACGATGGCTATCCAGGATATTACGCCACCTATATTCCCTATGTCGCGATTAAGTTGACTCACTTAAACTCAGGTATTGTTTTCAGTCGCACCTGGCAATCAGCGCCGTTGACTAGCTATGAAGTTGTTGGGAACAAAATCAATATTCGAGTGAGAGACCTCAGCCCAGTACGCGCTGATTTAATTAAAATCAGTACACTGCCGGGGAGAGGGAAAAGTAACTACTGCGGCTATTCCGCCTCTAACCCTCTCACTGGTATGGCCTCAACCACCGGGGCATCAACCTATACTTGTATTCAGCCTAATGGTTATATTCTGTTTGCAGGCCCCGGTATTGCGGCACAAACGCCCGGAACAGACAGCGCAGATGAGTACGGTACTTGGGGAACTGGCCGTTGGAACGCGATGGGGATGGGAACGGCACCGCAGTCAACCATTAGCTATACGGCAACCTGCGTCGCCCGCAATGTGACACCGTTGGTGCTTTTCCCAACGATCTCCGCAGCACAGCTCAATAACGGAGAGACCGTTCAAAGCAATCTGAATATTACGGTTGAATGCAGTAACGCGGCGGTTTCTGGTGTAGCAAGCGGCAATACCGCAATGGGATTACAAACGTCTCTGGAAGGCTATAACATCGCCCAGCAGCTAGGCTTAGTTAACAGCAGCGGAGGCGTCAGCTATCTGTTATCCCGCGGCTATGGTACTGACAGTTCAATCGCTACCGGTGTAGGGATCAGAATACAAAATGCCAGCACCGGCGTCAGAATGAATTTTCTTGGCTGGAATGCCTGTACCTCTTCCGGTTGCCCAAGCGGTGACAGTGCCGGATGGTATCCGGTATTAGCCGGAGCCAGCAACAGCGGTAGCAGCGCTAGCGGTTATAACAACTACACCACGACCCTTCAGGCCACGCTGGAAAAGCTACCGGGAGAAACGGTCACTGCCGGAAAAGTGGACGCTACAGCCTATGTGCTGGTGAAAGTACAGTGACAGAGTAAATCACATGAAGAAATATGGCTTGGTACTTCTGTTAGGTCTGGGATCTGTTTATGGATTAGCGCCGGCTAATGCAGGCATTATGCCGTCGTCAACACGCATTATTTATCAAGAAGGGACTACTGAGCAAAGCCTGATGCTGGCGAACACGAATCCCTATCCGGTCATGGTTCAAACATGGGTTGATAACGGTGAAATAGACGGAACCCCAGAAAAAGCCAATGCGCCCTATATTGCCTTGCCGGCGGTATTTCGTATGCAGCCAAATACCATGCAGGGACTGCGCATTATCTATAACCAGCACCCTTTACCGACCGATCGTGAGTCAGTGTTTTGGCTCAACCTGTATGAGGTTCCTCCCACCAAATCTGCACAGTCAGCATCTTCACCCAAAGTGAAAATGACCATGAATACTCAGATGAAGATTTTCTATCGCCCAAAAAGCCTGAAAGAAAAACCACAGGACTGGGCAGGTAAATTACAATTTTCACTGTTTCGTCGCGGAGATATGCTGGTTATCCGCTGTACCAATCCAACCCCCTACTTTGCCTCTTTTGCTTCTCTTAAGCTGGAGATCTCTGGCAGGCAGTATTCCAGCGAACAAAAGCTGGATATGATGACGCCGCCCTTTGAGCGGGCTGAATATGAGTTTAAGCACCCAGCTGTGCGCAACGCGACCGGCACGCTAGACTTACAGTATCTGCTTATTGATGATAACGGCTTTAATCAGGCAGCCTCTCAGGCGGTGACAATTAATAGTGTGGAACGATAAGAACCCTACCGCTTGAGGCTAGGCACGGTCGACAACACCGATTAGACACCAGTTCCCTGTGGGCATTGACCAACGACGTCCACGGCAGCGGGACGGTTATCAAGCGTGGTACCGGTACGGTGCAGATTGATGGAGACAACGTTGCTGCTGGGCTGATTGATATCGAGAACGGTCTGGTACTGGTGGGCGGCAAGCCGGACAGCATGACCACCCGTTCTAGCGCAGCCGCCACCACCCTGAACGGTATCTACGTGGACAGCTGGGTGCAGTACAGCTGGCTGGATGCGACCGTGAAAGGTCAAGGTGCGGCTAGCGAAAGCTATGACATGGACGGCTTTAGCGCCTCGGTGGAAGCGGGCTACCGGATGCCGATTTACCATGGCGAAAACGGCAGCGTTTACCTGACGCCGCAGGGTCAGGTGACCTGGACGGGTATCACCGCGGATAACCACCGTGAGGCGAACGGCACCAAGGTTACATCAGCCGGCAGCGACAATGTGCAGACGCGTCTGGGGATGAAAATCTCCCGCGACGGCGTGAGCGACGCTGACAAGGGCACCGACAAGCTGTTCACGGTCTATGCTGAAGCCAACTGGCTGTACAACAGCGAGCTGGCGGGGGCACGCCTTGACGGGGTGACTGTTCGTCAGGCGGGTAGCCGCAACGTGGGCGAGCTGAAGCTGGGTGCTGAAGGCCAGCTAAACCGCAACCTGAACGTCTGGACTAACGTGGCGCAGCAGCTGGGCGACAAGGGCTACAGCGACACAGCCGTGACGCTGGGGGTGAAGTACAGGTTCTAATCTCCTGCTCTAGTCTGATGTAAAAACCAAGGGAAGGCATAATGCCTTCCCTTTTCTATTTGGCTTTTTTAACCAGCTACCGCATTAGCGGCAGTTTTTCCAACATCTGTTTAAGCGCTATCGCATCCCAGGGCGTATGTTCCGCAATAGTGATACCGACGATCTCTGAAATCATAGCGATATCTTCCAGCATCTTAATCAGCGTCTCTATCCGTAGATGCCCATGAGGTACACCGGGTAAGGCAACTTCCCCCTCAGGTACAGGGCGCGCAAAGAGTAGCGATCTAAACCAGTGAGGATCGAGCGCGTCAAGATCGAGATGGATAACCAGACGTTTGGCTCCCGTGTTTTTAAACCAGTCCAATAAACCATCTGTACTTTTGGCTAGCTCAGTGGCTGAAAAAGACGGTAGCCCTGTCACGATCCTAGAACACACCCTTCTTTTCAATATTTCCATAGTGCACAGCCAGCCAAATCGTTGGGCCGCTAGAGTCGGTCCAGGCCACTCGATGCTTTCGTTGAGCAGGAATATTAACAAAATCGCCGGTGCGTAAGATAAGGACGTCGTCCTGTTCATCAAACTGTAAGCCAGCACAGCCTTGAACGACCATCACCCATTCACTTTGCGCTTGGCAATACCAGAAGTTCGGCGGGCTGGACTGCCCCGTTGAAATAATGCGCTCAATACGCACATTAGGCTGAGCTACTACGGTTTCAAAGGTTTCGGATGCACCATTCTGTGCATCCGTAGGAAAATCGGTGAAGAAGTTAGCGGTCATACAGAGGCTTTCCTTTTGCTCTTGGGTAAAAGCGTGAATGACCTACTTTATCCTATTTACGCGCCAATATAGTCTCTGATTGCATCGGGTAACGCAGTTAACGTTGCCATCTCTTTTATCGGCGCTGGCGCATGTTCCGGCGCAGTTAGGCCAATTCGGTTATGCCAGAATGTTGGAATGCCTACCGCAGCTGTCCCAATCAGATCGTAAGCGGAGCCAGCCACAAAAATGGCCTCTTGTGCATTAACCCCCGCCAAATCGAGAGCCAGCTGATAGGGGCGCGGGTCAGGCTTGTAGAAGCCTGCGCGGTCGGAGGTGACCACAATATCAAAGGGAACACCAACCAGATCGGCAGCCATATGCCCTAAACGTTCTGAGCAGTTGGTGACAACGCCTAACTGATAGTCCTGCTTCAAGGTACGAAGTACTGAACCGACCTCTTCCCACGGGCGAAGATTTTTCCAGTTGTGATCGAGCCGATCTGCCAAAGCGCCCTCTAAACCGGAAGCTATGGCAGCTTCTCTGACTAGGGTTTCGTAGGGGCGATATGCGCCACAGCCATAAGTGAGCGCCAGATACGTCATGCGCCACTTTTTCCCAATGGCTTCCGAGCCGGCAGTGTCGTTCCAGACTTCCCAAGAGTCGATGAGCGCGGTCAGCAAATCAAAGAGAATAATTTTAGGTTTGTGCTGGCAGGCTTCGGCCGTTAGGCTGCCCGAATTGGACTGGGTCATAACTCACTCCTACAGTTAGCGTAAAAGAATCAATATTTTGGCCAGAGATAGCCATTTTGAATTTTATCGATGCTACCCGAACCTATAGCGAGTATAGAGAGTGGATAATTAAGAGTAAATTAAGCACTATTAACTGTTTTGTTAATAAAAACTTAAATGTCTTTAGCCTTTTCAGCACTCTCTTACCACGGTGGATTTGGAGTAAAATGCTTTTTTAATAAGGACATAAAAGCATGGACACGTTCAGGTATTCCCTTACGCCGATGGGTTAATGCCACAACGGGCGCATCTGGCAGCGACCACTGAGGCAGAAGTCGAGTTAACTGCCCCTGCGAAAGCGCTTCAGCAACGTCCCACTGGGATCGCATAATGATGCCTAATCCCGATTTAGCCCATGAACAAACTACATCGCCATCGTTGCTGCTGAGCACGGGTGAAATTCTGATGGTTTGCTTTTTATTTTTCTGCTCAAAGCTCCAGAGGGTGGTGTCTTCGTTGTTTTCCAATAGCGCAATGCTGGGGTATTTTAACAAGTCTTGCGGTGATGAAGGCATTCCACAGCGTTCAATTAACGCCGGTGCCGCACAGATAAAACGATGATTCGGCGCGATGGTGTGGGCAATCAGGTTAGAATTATCAAGTTCACCAATGTGTAATACCAGATCAAAGCGATCCTGTTCTTCCAGCAGTGGCTGTTCTGAAAGTTTTAATATCACTTCTACCTGTGGATACTGGCGATAAAACTGAGCCACTACGGGCGTAATATACTTTCGGCCAAACCCGAACGGTGCGTTTATTTTGAGCGTTCCAACCAGTTTACCGTGCTGCTGCATAATCTCTTCAAATAGTGCCTTATGCTGCTCCAGTAAAACCACCCCCTTTCTGCACAATAGCTCCCCTTCATCAGTAAAATGAAGTCGCCTGGCGGTGCGGTCAATCAGGTGAATATTTAACCGAGCCTCTAGCTGCTGTAATCGCTGGGTCACGGCCGAAGGCGTAACGTTAAGGAATCTGGCTGCGCCGACCAGTGAGCCCTGCGTTTTGATGGCGAGTAAAAATTGGAGATCAAGGGTATCAATCATCATTTAATCATAATGAAATTTAGAATGACTAAATGATAAGACCAAAAATTGTTAATTTGTACTGAAATATACTTTGGCTATCGCAGTGGGCAGGCGTCCTTCATAGAATAAAAAACGACACCCTATAGACTAACTAGGGTGTCGCCTATACCTGCTGTATTCGTACCTACATAGGCTGAGGATGAGTGAACCAATCCCTCATTGGTGATGCTCATGAATCCTTTGTTGCCATTACCAATAGATATACCGATCCCTGATGAAGGATCGTTCACGTTTAACACCGAGCCTCTGTCTGAAACAGTTAGAATGGCATCACTGTCTGTATTGAAATTGTTGAAAATAAAATATCCGGTGACATTCACTGCCCCTCCATCGCGAATGTCCAATCGATGCTGAGTGCCCGCACTGGAACCGTAGTGAAGCCAGAAGCCGTCACTCACGTTCCACGTCGATCCTGCTCCGGTAACGAGAGCCCAGGAATTTGCCGCAGTTGGATCGCCATAGGTATTGCCAATTCCGGCAAAACCGCCGGTATTCACCACGCCGCCGTTCTCAATGGTCAGCGTTCCCAGCCCTTCAAAACCGACTTTAAGTTCATTATCCGTATTCAGCGTACTGCCCTGACCGGACACCAGGACATGCCCTTCACTGCCCAAATAGTGGCCAAGGTGTAACGTTTCTATATGCGCCAAAGCGCCATCCAAAATTTGCAGTGAACCCTGCCCGTATTGCCCAACGCGCATCAGTGCATCGGTATCAATAGCCGCGATCTTATTGCCTGAAATATCGAATGCAGCGCCTTTGGCAATAATGGTGCCTTTGCTGCCAACAGCATCACTAAGATGAATAGGGTTCGCGTTTGAGCCTTTGTGGAGCAACTGCCCGCCGTTCTCAACAACAATCAGGCCTTCGCCCTGTCTACCAATCTACCACCCGCTACCAGTGGAGCCATTAGAACTGATGGTTGCTCCTGCTCCACTGACTAATACTGTAGTTTTAGTATTGGCTTCATACCCCAGACTACTGGTTTTATCGACAAGAAGAACACCGCCAGCAGTGACGTTGAGAGTGGCATCGTTGCTATAGAATTGTTTGACTAAGCCTGTAGGTTGGGTGATATCGACCGTCGCGCCGTCTCGTATCATAACGACACCGCTACTCGTGGGTAATCCACTGTCCCAGTTAGTGGCGTCATGCCAGTCCGTACTCGTGCCGCCTAGCCAGGTCACCTGATCAACAAAGTTGCGAGGTTCAGCGTGAGCATAAGCGCTACAGCAGAGAGCGCCCACGAGAACAACTAGCGGCTTTTTTACCGAATTCAATATCCCTTTCTTTTTACGCATAGGGTAATATCCTTATTCACTCGTTTAGATAGAAAAACTAATCATTTCTAAATAAAAAAGTAACAATCCGTTATAAATACTTAAATGAATATTATTAACAAAAACAAAAGTGTTACTTGATGAAAGTTTCGCCTTAATTTCTTTCGCCAACCACCTTACAGCTCAATGCTCTTTATTAATGGATTTACAACCCATTTAAATGGGTTGCTAGCAATAACCACATGATAACAATCAATTAGAAATCTTGTGATTAAATAGCATTGTGAGCGTCAATCAGGCTAAAAAACCCAGCGAGATCAGTACTTTAATATGCGGCCAATTATGCCAATTGATATCGATCATGCAACATATTAGATCGACAATAACGGAAATTTAAACCATTAGATCCATTTTCATCCATTATTTAGCTAAAAATGTCGAATTATTCATTCCAGACGATCTAATCCCCCGAATATCTCATTCGTACGAAAACGTATGCTGATAATAATTATTAAATAATCCATTTAACTAATTATTTACAACGGTATTAAAACGTCATTTTTCACCCACCTCTCTTCAAAATAAATAGCACTTTTACAGTGAGTCACCAAAATGAATACGACTACAGTGACATTAAGGAAAACGCTTTTCCACTCGTATATACTGAACGTCTCAGGGACTTTATTTTGATGAAATCAAGGAAAAAGAATGAAAAAGCGATACCTTGCCTATGTTGTTTGTCCCCTTTTAGTCATCGGCATATTCATTTTCACTATCTTTATGCCCAAAGAGGCCACGGCAGAAGAAAAAGCTTTGCTTCAGGAAAATATCCTGTATTCAAACAGTACGATCCTTGGTGAGGGTGATAACTTTCTTCGTGTTAAAAACGCGAAGAGTGCAAAGATTAAAATGGCTAACAAACAAGGAGATATGGACACTCTCCGTGAGGTTTATTTTGATAAAGACGGCTCTGTTAATACACTGACCATTTATGGACAAGACCATAAGGTAGTGCAGTCAATTCAGAAAACAAACAGAGGTTGGACAAGCGAGACAAGAAACTACCTAACGGATGAAACGGGAAGAATCATTATTAGCCATGGCATCAATGGTGACACCACTCATTTTTTCTACAATAAAAAAAATCAGATCATCCGAAGTAAAAGTAAAAAGGTGGCATCCACTTTTAGTTACGACAGTGACGGTCATCTCGTCGAAATAGTCAGAACTGCAAGCTATAGCTCAATGTATGGTGATGAAGAGGAAAAGAACAGAGTACAGTTTTTTTATCAGGAAGGGACGCTATCAAAACAGGTTGTCACAACAACCTATGGCAGTGACGCTAATCCAATCAGCGTTTCTTTAACAGAAACACCATTGAGTAGCGATCAATATGGAAACTGGCTTTCTATTGAAAGCATCGTTGAACAGAGCAACCAACCGTCAACGCGGCCAGTCAGCATGGCCTATGACATCGCCTACTGGTAATCGCTTAGTCGGCGCTGTGCCTCTTCCCTATTGCCCTCTATCATTAGCATAGAATGAGTGAAGAGAAGAAATCGCAGCGCCGTTATCGCATTTACGCCTCGCACGCGGCTTCTGGGCATAACGTCTCTTGCCGATTGCGCCCAATCAACCAAATTAACGGCAGATGCGCCAGTACGGCAGCCACAACTCCTGCCCACGGTGTTAACGCCATATGATGATGCACAACCAGTGAACTACCGGCCATTTCCCCTAGCGTAATGCCCAAATTAAAGGCAGAAATGTTTAAACCTGAAGCAAACTCGACAGCTTTTGGCGTATGCCGTTCCGCAGTTGCCAACATCCCCGCCTGAAATCCCGGCGTCATGCCGAAGGCCAGAATCCCCCACAGGAAGAGCACTACGACCATCGCCATTTTAACGTGCAGAGATAAGGCCAATATTGCCAGTACGATAGCCAAAAGAATGAACATCAGCCTCAGTGCTTTGTGCCAGCCAAGGGTATCAGCGAGTCGCCCTCCCAATAAATTGCCAACCAGCGTAGCTACACCGAAGACCACGAGCAGCAGGCTGGCGGTTGAGGAAGAAAAGCCTGTAATGTCCGTCAGGATAGGCGTAATAAAAGTAAAGGCAGAGAAACTGGCGCCAAAGCCGAAAATGGTCACGGCCATCATTGCCCAGATAGACGGATTGCCTAAGGCTGACAGCTGTTCAAAAACGCTACCGCCCTGTTTTCCGGGCAGCGACGGCAGCCAAAACAGCGTTGCCAGAAACGCCAGTAGCGCTAATCCACTGACGAAGAAAAACGGCAGCCGCCATCCCATGCTGTTGCCAAGATAACTACCAAGGGGAACGCCCACTACCATCGCCAGCGTCAGGCCGGCAAACATAATGGCAATCGCCTTGCTGGCCTGCCCTTTAGGCGCCAGATTCGATGCCACCGTCGCCCCAAGCGCAAAGAAGCTGCCATGGGCCAGCGCGGTAACCATGCGTCCTGTTAAGAGTGACGCGTAGCTGCTTGAAACGGCAGAAAGCAGATTCCCTAGCAGAAAAATCGCTACCAGTACCAGCAACACCCGCTTTTTATTAAAGCGTGATAAAGCCAGCACAATAGCAGGTGTGCCGATAGCCAACGCCAGTGCGTACAGGCCTACCAGACCACCGGTTGTAGCAATAGGAACATTCAGATCGGCAGAAATGGAGGGCAAAATACCCACCACTAAAAACTCTGCAACGCCAATAGCAAAGGCGGTAATCGCCAGCACATAGACGCCGGGGTGAATGCGCGATGGATGAGTCATAATTCAATATTTTCCAGTCATGAGGATGATGGGAAAAGTGTGGACGAGATCACAACACATAACTAGACTGAAAATATGCAAAACACTTGTGAACATAATTCATAGATAAAAATGGAAACGAATCGATTTGGTGAGCTTGAGGTGTTTATTCAGGTGGTGAAAAGCGGCAGTTTTTCTTCTGCGGCTAGGCATCACAGTATGACGCCTTCTGCTGTCAGTAAGTTGATTTCCCGTTTGGAAACCAGACTTGGATCGCGCTTGTTCAATCGCTCTACGCGAAAACTGCAGCTGACGCCTGAAGGGCAATTTTTTTACCAGCGCGGCATCGGCATTCTTTCAGACCTGCATGATGCAGAAAACGGCGCTAGTCGGCAGGCGACGCCAAGCGGTCATCTGAGGATCAACGCCAACGTGACGTTTGGTCACCATTTCCTTATACCTCTGCTGCCGATATTTTCCTCTCTCTATCCTGACATTACGCTGGAAACGGTGCTAACCGATACCGTGGTCGACATGTTGGACACTCGAGCCGATATTGCCGTTCGAGCCGGGCCATTGAAGGACTCCAGCCTCAGAGCGCGTAAAATCGGCAGCGCGAAGATGGCGATTGTTGCTTCCCCCCAGTATTTGGCACAGAGAGGCACACCTGCGCATCCTCACGATTTGGAAAAGCACAGTCTACTGCACGTGAACTATGCTCGCTCCACAAGCGGCTGGCCATTTATTATCGACGGTGAAGTCGTGCATATTGGCGGCCCCGGCGCTCTGTCGGCCAGCGACGGTGAAACGCTGCGTCTGCTGGCTATTCAGCATGCCGGGCTAACAAGACAGGCGATGTTTCGCGTTAAAGACGACATTGAGCAAGGGCGTCTGCAAACCGTGCTGGATAACTATACGGCTGATGATAGGGAAGATATCCACGCTATGTTCCTCGGCCAAGGGCAGCACATGCCGCTGCGGGTTCGGGCGTTTATTGACTTTCTTGTCGAACACGTTCGTCTAGATGAAGAATGCATGTGGAAATAAAGCGCGCCTTCCCCTTCGCTTGATAACAAATTGGCCGCAGACACGGCTGCGGCCAATGGTTTACACGCTGTGTGGTTTAATGCGGATTAAAACCCGTACTTCATTCCCACCATGGCGGAAACGTCACTATAGCCGCTGTCGCCGATCTGAACCGCCGTTCCGCTCCAAACGTTCAGCGCAGGGTTTATCTGCCCCTGTACCCCTAGCTTAAGCTGGGCAATATTTTTAGCGCCGTGCTGAGTCAGCAGCGTGTCGTTCATCCGTACACCAAAATCGTGGGTATTGTGCAGCCAGTCAGCCTCGACATAAGGCTTAAACTCGCGCCCTTTTCCATCATCTTCGGTACGGTGGCCGCGCATATACAGGCGAACGCCAAGGCGTGACTGAAGATTTCCCTGGCCGCTGTCCTGAATGCGGGTGCCGTTAGCCTCGTGAAGCGTGCTGCTTTTTACGCCCATCCAGATAAGCTGCGCCTGAGGTTCCAGATAGACAGACTGTCTTTCACTTTCATGCAACAACACGCCGTAGCCGCTTTCTATCGATGCCGTGACGCCTCGGCTCTTATAGTGTTCACTTGGCAGGCTTTCACCCTTCACTCTGTTATCAAACCAGTTGTACATTACCCAGCTGTCGGCATAGAACCCCGTACGCTTAACGGCGTCCTGATACCAGGTACCGTAAGCGCCGACGCTATAGCCGTCCATATCCGAGAGGGTTTTATAGCCGTTGATGGATGACCGTGATGTACCCGATACGTTACCGTATCCCGCCATCAGCCCAGCGCCCCAGCGTCCCGTTTCGCGATAGTCGCCGTGTAAGAACTCATTGCCCATTTGTGCCACATAGCGGTTAGCAACGCTGCGGATCTGCTCTTCTGCGGTTCGAGAACGATTTTGCCCTCCTTCCTGACGCAGCCAGAAGGTGCTTGCTGTCGCTGAGCGCTTGCTCAGCGGATGGCTGTATTCCGTTGCGCCTTCTCGATCGTCAAGCGTGAGGTTAAAAATAGTGTTAGAAGCGGCGTGGTTTGTCAGGTACCCACCCGCTTCTGGGCGATAAACCGGTCGTCCTCCGTTACCGCCGGTAGGTGGCTCGGTGGTTGGGCCTTCATCCAGCGAGGTCAGGTACCAGTTTTGCCCTTTCTTCACAAGGCTATATTCCAAAGGTCCCGCAACAATACGCCCATTTTTCGTAAAGGTAGCGTTTGACGCACCGCCGACACTAATGACTTCGATGCCTTGATCGGTATGAGCGCCTTTACCGCCGACGTTAGTGACAGAAACCAGCGTATTTCCCGACGTATCGGCTTGAATATAAACGCGATCGGTCAAAGAGCTGTCGTCACCCAGAACGGTATTGAGATTGATTTGACTGTTAGCGCTGCCAGTATAGTTACCGTTAACAAACAGTTTGTTTCCAGCCGTTTGGGCACTGCGGCCAGTATTGATAGTGCCGCTATTTGTCAGCCCACCGTTGATCGTGAACTGTGAAGCGCTACTGTCAGGCTGTGTCGGGCTGCCCACGTTGAGTGTGCTGCCGCTTTCCAACGTTGTCGCGCCGACGCTTCCGCTGCCGGAAAGCACTGTGGCCGATTTTGCCAATACCGCGCCAGACAGTGAGCCGACAACGTCTAAGCTGCCCTCTGCCAGCGTGGTGAGCCCTGTATAGCTGCTGCTACCGGTTAACGTCAGGGTCCCTGTACCTAGTTTTGTCAGCCCACCGCTTCCTGTGATGCCCTGAGAGAGAGTTGTATTGAAGGTCTGTGTGTCCAGCGTTCCGCCTGCGCTTTCAAGAACAATCGCACGGGTGCTGTCAAAATTGAACTCATCGGCCATCTGAAGCGTACCGCCGTTAAACGTTAGCTGACCGTCTGCACTTCCCAGACTGGCGTCCTGCTTAATCTGCAAAATGCCAGCATAGAGAGTCCAAGGGGTTTTAGCACTGGTTGTGTTATTTAGCGCCCAGACGCTGCGCCCCGTTTTATGGTAGGCAGTAAAGCCTCGATACTGTGCCGTATCGCCAATGCTGCTGGCATCAAATCGAGCGTTAACGGCTCCGCCTAAAATCAGAGTGTCATTGCTGTTATTGGCTTCAACGTTGCCCAGCACCCGGTATCCGGCCTGAAGCTCAAGGGAGTTAACGCCACCGGTAAACTTAACGGCTTGAGCCGTGCTGCTGCCGTCAAAGGCGCTCCCGCCCTGTAGCGTACCGCTGTTGACAATAGTGATATCGTGCCCGTAAACGCCGATACCACCGAGCCCGACTGCACCAGTACCGTTAACGTTACCGGCCGTACCGGCATTGCCACCGGTGCCGCCAGAAATCGTGCCCGTATTAATAATGCTGCCGCCACCGGATTCAATGTTCACACCAACGCCGCCTGCTCCTCCGTTGGCACCGCCACCGCCACCGCCTCGGTTACCGTCACCGCCCGCTAAGCGACCGTGGTTAGTAAGAGTACCGCCGTTACTGATGAATACAGCGTTACCGCCTGCACCACCATCGCCTCCACGGTTGTTTGGATTACCGCCGCCGCCAGAACCACCTACGCCGCCGACAATGGTGGCTCCGGCGTCATTCAATACGCGTCCCTGCCCCTGAATGACCAAACCGCTGCCCCCTTGGGCACCGGTTCCCCCATCGGTATTGCTGTTTGCACCGTTACCACCGCGACCTCCGGTGAAACGCCCCCGGTTAGTCACTGTACCCTGACCTGAAATAGAGACGGCGTCACCACCAATGCCGCCAGTACCGCCACCGCCAGCCGAGTCATCGCCGCCGCTGCCGCCGGTTACAGTGCCTGAGGCTTCATTGACAACGCTACCTGCACTAATGATTTCAATACCGATCCCACCTGCGCCGGAGTCACCGCCGCGCGAGGTGACTAAACTGCCGCTGCCGCCGCCTCGGTTGCCCTCACCGCCCGAAATGGCGCCAAAGTTATTGACGCTGCCGCCGTTTACCAGCCTCACGCCGCTGCCGCCGTTACCGCCCATGCCGCCATCACCGCCGCTGAGGTTTTGTCCGGAGCTGCTGGAGTTACCTCCGCCGCCGGTACCGCCGTTGCCGCCAACAATTCGGCCATTGCTCTGGTTAACAATGGTTCCGCTGCCGACAACAGAAATACCGCTGCCGCCATTTCCCGCCGCCGCACCGTTACCAATCACCCCCGCGCCGTTACCCGCTACAACGGCACCGCCATTGCCACCGTTGCCACCGTTACCACCGATGATAGAGCCTGAGTTAGTGATGGAGCTGGTGTCGCTGAGCAACACGCCATTACCGCCTCTGGAAGCAAGCCCGCCGTTACCGCCGATACCCGTCACGGCGTCATTGGCCGTCGTGTTAGCGTTTGCCGCTAGGCCTCCGGTTGCTCCGTTACCGCCGGTAATCGAGCCAGTATTAGTAATAGTGGCACCCTGCGTCGCCATAACGCCGTTGCCGCCGATACCACCAGTGCCGCCGCTTCCGCCTCTTATTTCGGTACTGGTTGTATCTGCTGCCGCCGTGGCGCTGCCGGTATTTCCTCCCGAACCTCCGTTCCCTCCCACAATAGAACCGCTGTTATTGTAGGTACCTGCTGCTGTAATCAGTATGCCGCTACCGCCGTCACCACCGGCACCGCCGTTGCCGCCGTGGCCAGCATCCGTGATGTTATTGGTACTATTACTGCCGCCGTTGCCGCCATCGCCGCCCGCACCACCCTGAATTGTCCCGCTGTTGGTATGGGTACTGTTGTCTGTCACTACCACGCCCGCAGAACCACCGCCGCCGCCGCCGCCTGCGGCACCGCTGCCGTTGGTAGAACCGGGAGTACCGTTATTACCCGCGCCGCCTGTGGCTACGCCGGGCTGAACCGCATTAGGAGTACCGTTTATGCTGCCCGGATTTCCAGCCTGTCCACTAGAACTCCCCTGGCCCCCCATGCCTAAACCACCTGCGCCACCGTTTCCACCCAATCCGGTGACCGGATCCATTGTTCCACCGCCGCCTCCGCCAGCATTGAGTGACGGCGTCGCTGCCGAACCGTCTGCGCCGTTGGCGCCAAAGCTATAGGGGGATGAAAGAGTCATGAGTGCAGCCGTCACTGCCGTAGCAATGAAGCGAGGCTTTTTAGCCGAAGGCATCAGGTTTGACATAGGTATTCCAGTAAATATCGTTAATCTATAAACAGAACGAGAGCGCGTTCGTAAACGACATCAAGAACTATACTCGGAAGACTGCGGAAAGAGCAAAGAGACGTCTGGCTGGCTAATCTCAAAGATACGCTTGATCTGCAAGATAAAACCATCGCCCGCAAAATGCCAAAACGGAGCCGCCAGAGAAAGCGTTAATAAGCCGTCCCTGTCTTATTGATAAAAGTGATGGTTTGCTTTATTGAGATGGCTGCCGTTGAGCCATATAAAGCTATCGTGTAGTTAAGGTATATTTTTAGCTGTTTTACCTAACGTTCGACGCTTCCAGAGCTTTAGAACCTCAGTCACTGAGTGAAATAGAATAATGTCTTATAAAATTCTAGGCGGTTATTTGCATATTGCAAACCTACAGGTAAAAATAATTATTCAATTTATAAATCAATTTATTAGAGATTTTTTGGTGTCTTTCAACCCTACATAAATAACTATTGTTGGGTATTCTTTTTGGCTGTTTTTTAATCAAGCGAATGAGTGGAAAGTATTAACCTAAAAAACTAAATCAAAAAAAATATATTGGAGGCTTTGTTTATTTAACCTGCTGGATAATAGCGCTTGTTCCGCTGTTTCATCTGGCTATAACCTGTTTTAACACGCTATAGCTATCTCTTTTCTCTGCGGATATGATGAGAGCGGTTATTCATGACGACAGTTCACAGCCATTTAACAGCAAGGAAAATCCATGTCTTACTTTCGCTCCGTGGAGCTTAAACATGTCAGTCGCCTGCTTAATCACGGCCCGACTGTGCTTATCACGAGTCGGGATACTGTTTCAAAAAGAAAAAACGTCATGGCGGCTGCGTGGTCAACGCCGGTAGAGTTTGCTCCGCCGAGGGTGGCTATTGTTGTAGATAAAGGCGCCTGGACGAGAGAGCTGATTGAAACTGGCGGAGCCTTTGGGATCTGTATTCCAACCGCCGCAAACGTCGATCTGACGTACGCTGTCGGTAGCGTTTCAGGGCGTGAAGAAGACAAGTTTAACCGTTTCGCTATCCCTTCTTTTGATTCATCCACCCTTGGCGTTCCGCTCATTGAAGAAGGCTGCTCGGCTTGGTTAGAGTGTCGCCTGCTGCCCGAGGCGGGTGCTCAGCAAAAATATGACACGCTGTTTGGTGAGGTGATTGCTGCCGCGGCTGATGAGCGCATTTTTAGCCAAGGAAGATGGCAGTTTGAATCCGCAGATCCCTCTCTGTTTACCCTTCACCACCTTGGCGCAGGCAGTTTTATATGCGCAGGGAAAGTGATAGCGGCTAAACCGCGATAACCACAGCGGGCCCTTTTGGGGCCCGCCGATGAATAATAAATAATAAGACCGATCTTCAAAACTGCCGCCGAGCGCTTTGTTATCACTCTTCGATTTCGGGCCGTTCGCTTTCGATCAGATAGTCATTCAGCATGGTTTGAGACGTATTGAAGAAACGCTCAAAGAGACGAAGGCATACAGAATCCAGCCGCTTTTCAGTCGCTTTTTTCCTGTGGTTAAGCAGAAGCACATAACCTCCCATCACAAGCGTAAAAATCATCATAGGAATATCCAACACGCTGTTGACCAGTATTAGATAGGCGTCAATTGCAACGCTTAAGAAAAATACAATGATGATCTTACGCAGCGAAGCCTTAACGGTGCGATAGTCCGTCAGCTGTTCGATAATGTGCTCTTTGCTGGGAATATCAGCCTGTGCGCCGTTTTCTTTCGTCATGAATAACCCTGCTTCCTGATTGAGGACGATAAAATCGGCCGGTAGTTTTTAGTCACCGGCCCGTATGCGCGTAGTCTAACGTAAACGCTGTCGCTTAGAAACTGTACTTGATACCCAGCGTGACCGACGTATCACTGTAGCCCTTGTCGCCCAGCTGTTGGCTGACGTTGGTCCACAGATTGACGTTTTTGTTCAACTGCCCTTCGGTACCCAGCTTCAGCTCGCCCACGTTACGGCTACCTGCCTGCTTGATCTCTCTGCCATCCATCACTGCACCGGCCTGCTCGCTGTTGTACAGCCAGTTAGCTTCAGCGTAGACCGTAAACAGCTTGTCAGTGCCCTTATCCGCATCACTGACGCCGTCGCGAGAGATTTTCATGCCCAGACGGGTTTGGATATTGTCTTTGCCAGAGGCAGAAACATACGCCGTACCGTAAGACTCGCGGTGATTATCCGGCTTGATACCGTTCCAGGTCACTTGAGCCTGCGGCGTCAGGAACACGCTGCTGTTTTCACCCTGATAAACCGGCAGACGGTAGCCGGTTTCCAGAGAGGCCGAGTAGCCCTTCATGTTATAGGACTCTCTTGGCAAGCTATCACCGCTGACTTCTGCATCCAGCCAGCTGTACTGTAGCCAACTGTCAACGTAGAGGCCGTTAAGCGTCGACGCATCTTGATACCAGGTACCGTAAATACCGGTGCTGTAGCCGTCGATAGAGCTTTGGGCTCGGTAGTTAGTGTGGGTTGAATAAACCTTGCTGTTCGCCTTACCGTAGGCAAACATTACGCCCAGTCCCAGCCTATCGGTTTCACCAAACTCGGTACCCCACACTTCACCGCCGCCCTGAACAACATAGCTATTGGTCGACGTGTGCAGTTGGCCAGTGGTATCGCGATGCTTGGTGCGTGAACCTTCCTGACGTAGCCACAGGCTGGAGTTTTCTGCGCGACCTTCACGATCTTCCAGACGCAGGCTAAACAGCTTACTGGCTGCCGCCATGTTGGCCAGATAGCCGCCGGCTTCAGGACGCAGAACGCTAGGCGTTGGATCCGGTGACTCTGAGTAGAGATCCGAACGCAGGTACCAGTCACCGTCATCCGGTGTGGTGATACCGCCCTGATACAGCGCGTACTCATAGGCGCCCGCCACAGCACGACCGCTTAGCTTGAACTTACCGATGGAGCTGCCCTCAACGTCAATCAGCTTAATGCCGTTGGTCGTTTTCTCACCGGCACCCTTGGCGTTAAACACCACGACGTCGGTTGTGCCGCTGGTGTTGCCGGTAATGATCAGCTTATCGGTTGATGCGCTATCACCGGCCAACTGGGTGTAAAACACCACTTTGCCGTTGCTGCCGACGTAGTCACCGTCAATGGTGAAACCACCAAACTCAGTGCCGCTCTGAGCGCGGCCGACAGCGATGCTGCCTTTGTTCTCAACCTTACCCGTCACTGTACCGTAACCGCCGATGACGCCCTGCGTATCGATAAAGACGTTGCTGGTCAGATTTGCCGTGGCGCCCAGCTCGCTGCCAATCAGCAGCAGGCCGTTTTCAACCTTGGTTTGACCCGCCGTGACGTTAGTACCGTCAATTTGAACCGTACCAAAACCGCGCTTGATCAGGGTGCCGGAGCCCTGAATGGTGTTTTCCAGCTCCCAGTGGCCGCCAGCGTTCAGAACAAGCGTACCGTCATTATTAACGTCCGCCGTGCCCAACTGCTTGCCTTCAGACGCCGACAGAGTTGTTCCTGCATTCGTCGTAAAGCGACCGTCAAAGCGGCTGTTGTCTGCGGTTAAGGTGACGTTGGCTGCATTGTTTAGCGTAACGTCACCGCTATTGCTCAGCGTATTGTTGAATGCACCCATCGCGCCGTCCAGATTCAGCAGACCATCCAGATTAATGGTGCTGCTGCCCAGCCCTTGAGTCTGCGTCAGTCGAGCCACAGCGGCTGAATCAATGTTCACCAGTGCGTTGAGCGCTGCATTGTTTTGCGTCACGTTCAGCGTGCCGCCGGTCAGGTTGATCGTGCCCTGTCCACTCAGCTGCCCGCCCGCCGTTCCGCCCTGAGTCACGGTCAGTTCGCCGCCGTTAAGCTTGATCTGGCTGCCATTCTGGGTGTTTAACACTCCAACCGTCTGCGCGTTGCCGTTCAGGTCAACGCCGGTATTGGCCAGCATCGCCAGCTCAGAGGTGTGACCGAAGGCATTGTCGGTAATCAGAACAACGCTGCCTTGATTCACTTGCGTAGCGCCGAGATAGTCACTACTTGCGTTACCAATGCGGACAGTACCGGTGGCGTTGACGGTAAAACCGCCGTCCCCCGTCAGCTTCGCACCAAGACTATTATCTACGGCGTTTGAGTTATCCAGAATAACCGACTGACCCGCGAACGCGTCCAGCTGAGTCAGACCGTAGCCCAAATACAGGCCGTCGTTTTTCACAGCGCCAAAATAGTTGTAGTGGGCATTGCCCGCCAGCGTGCCGCTTTGGTTCAGACCGATGATGGTATCTGGCATAACAGGCGTGCCGTCAGTTTTCACCAGAGAAAGTTGGCTGCCGCTGCCGTTAACGCTGGTCGCTGCGACGATTTGGTCATAGACGCTGTCATCCTGATCGAACAGAGAGGCGCCGGTTATCGGCAGCGGGTTCGGCAGGTTGGCAGGTGTGGTGATCGCCAGGCTGCCTCCGCCGGTGACGTCCAGTCGGTTAACTGTTAGGAAACCGTCCGGACGGTTATCCGTGGCGCGATAGTCCACTTCCAGCCGCCCACCTTTCATTGTCAGGCCGCCCATAGCGTGGTTACCCTGTAACACGGTACTGCCCAGTTTGCCCGCGCCGCCGTTTAGCGACAGTGTGGCGTTACCCATGGTGGCATCAGACTGAGCGTCTAGCGCAAAACGCCCGTCGTTCATGGTCAGAGTACCGCTGAAGTTACCGCTGCTGGCGCTGCTGTCGAAGGTAAAGGTCTTATTGCTGTTGCCCAGGTCAATACGCAGCTCGCCGTCCCCCTTCAGCTGGCGCGTAAAGTGGAGGTCATCCGCCGTTGCGCCGGTTTTCAATACAGAGAGCGTACCCGTGGTGATATTAACAACGCCACTGGCGCTGGCCAGATTATCCAATCCAGCAACCTGCAAAACGCCACCAATAACGTAAACCGCTGCCGTGTTGGCCGTATTGTTACCATTCCAAATCAGCGTGCCAGCACCCGTTTTGGTAATGGTATTGTTGACGTTGCCACTGTCATTCCAGCCGTTCATAGTGGCTGTTACGCCCGTATCAACAATAACGCTGCCGTTTTGAGTCAACGTAATGTTACGACCAGAGGTCATATTCGCAGTAATTTGCAGATGACCACCGTTAAGCACGGTTTCGTTGGTGGCTGACGCATCACCGAGACTAGAGTCTTGAGAAATCGCTACGATGCCGTTCTGAACCAGCGTTTTTCCGCTGTAGGTGTTTGCACCAGACAGCGTCAGAGTGCCTATGCCGTTTTTCACCAGATCGCCCGCGCCGTTAACCAGTGTCGAAAGCGTCATGGCAGCCCCGTTGTCGACAATAAAGCGCCCTGCGTTTTGGATGGCGCTCGTCGCACCGACGTTTTTACTTTCTTTGACCGTCAGCGTTGACGCCGCGTCAATGGTCATTTCGCCGCTAAAGCTAGCGTTATTACCGGAAACCAGCACGTTAGTCCCGTTCTGGCTTGACAGCGTACCGTTACCTGATAGTGCGTTAACAAAGGTGCCGCTGGCACTGTCTATTGCCACAGTACCGTTAGCCACTACGCCACCGGTTCCCAGCGCTGAGGTGTCGTTCAACAGCGCGGTAGCACCCGCGTTAACGGTAGTTGTGGCGCTCAGACCCGCGTTGGCGTTTGTAACGTTCAGCGTTCCACCGCTCACGGTCATCTGCCCGCTGCCGGTCAGCGTACCGGATGAGGTTCCGCCGTTAAGCATCGTCAGTGAACCGCCGTTCAGGTTCAGCGTAGAGCCGCTGGCACCGTTTAGCTCACCAACGGTTTGGCGATAACCGCCGACGTTAACGGTAGTTGCGTTAGCCAGATTCAGCGCGGAGGTGTTGCCCAGCGCGCTGTCGCTTCCCAGAATCAAAGTGCCGGTCTGGACATCGGTTTTTCCGGTGTAGTCGTTGTTCTCATTGGCGATAGTCAGCGCACTAGTGCCGTTACCGGCTTTAATACCCAGATCGCCAATGCCAGTGACCTTCGCAGACAGCGTTTTTTCCGCGCTGTGGGATGTATCAATCACCAACTGAGTGGCGCCGGACGTTAACAGATCCAGCTGGCTCAGCCCGTAACCAACGTACAGCCCCTTACCACCGCTGCCGTCAGTCACTAAACGATAGTCATAGGTTGCGTCTGCCGCGTGAACACCGTTTTGACTGATGCCGATAACGCTGCTGTTGCTGACCGCAGCTCCGGTTTGATCGACCAGTTGAATCGCGCCCGCGGTTCCAGTGACGGTAGCGGAAGCCACCAGTTGAACCAGCGCTTCATTTTGCTGATCTAGCAGCCCCAGAGTGCTGTTAACCACAGGTGCAGTGCCGTTATCAAATCCAGAGGTATTGACCATAACGCTGCCGCTACCGCTGACGTCAAGCTCGCCCGCCACGTTAATAAACGCGCTGGAAGAGCTGGCGTTAGGAATAGTCACGCCAAAATTCAACTGACCGCCGTTAAACGACAGACCGCCGATATTTTGCGTTCCCGTACCGACGGTAGTGACGTTGTCACCCATGGCGATTAGCGTAGCGTTGGTCAACGCCAGTGTATTCATACCGGACAGCATAAAGCTGTCGCTGTTCATCTGTACCGTACCGGCAAACTGGTTGCCGACCGTTGAGGTAAAGTCAAACGAAGAGCCAGAAACTACGTCTACAAGCCCACTGCCCAGAAGCTGGTGTTCCAACACATAGGAGCTCAACGAATTCAGCTTCAGCGTGGATAGGCTGTCGATATTAATCGTGCCGTTTGTTGACGGGCCGTCGCTCATATACAGATCTTGGTCTGTGGTGAAGACAGAGCCGTTAATCAGATTCAGACGTTCAAAGTTCATAAACATCTGCATGCCCGACAGGGTATAGTTTGCGCTGTCAAACGTCAGGCTGTCGTTTGCACTTCCGGCTCCGGCATGCAGCGATTGAAAGGTTGCATTATCCCTGACGATGACGTGAGTTTCACCACCGCCTCCGGTTGAAAAGTAGCCAAAGCTGGCGCTGTCTTCCAGAATCAGCGTATTGTTTCCGTTTGCAGCCCCCATCATACCGATGAAGCTGGCGCTGTCGCTCAGGGTAATGTGATTATTACCATCCCCCAGACTGACGTCACCCGTTAGGACTGACCACCCGTTTTGCGTTATGACGTTATCGCCGTGCCCGGCAGTGACGTCACCGGTTAAGGTCGCATTGTCGCTCAGGGTCAGAGTATTGGTGCCCGCGGCCAAATCGATGTTGCCTATAACCTGAGCGTTATCCAGCAGCTTAACTTTATCGCTGCTGCCGTCACTTCTGATGTTGCCAGTGAGTATATTACTGAGGCCAGACAGCGTAATTTGGTTACCGCTTCCGGTACCGAGTAAAATATTGCCATCAACGACGCTACCGTCATTCAATTGGATAACGTTGGTTCCTGACCCAAAGTTCAACTGACCAATGATACTGCCGGTATTGGTGAAGGATTTGTTCAGCGAGCTGTCCATCACAATGGTATTTTTCGTGCGGTCGCCCGCGTGAATTTTGCCACTGTTAAAGATGGTGGTGGCGCTGCCCGCCTTGATGACATCGTCAGACAAAGAAATTAGATCGCCGCTCTGGAACAGGAATTTAGCGCCGGAGATGTCCAACGCCGAACTGCCGGAGGCATTCAGGACGTTAACGTTAACTGCGGTATTGACCACTTTATCCGTACCGGTAAGGTCGGCCACAATGCCGCGTCCGTTGGTACCGCTGACGTTAACTGTCAGACCCTGAGAGTTGGACAGATCCAATTCATTGCTGGTCGCGCTGCCGTCAGTGTTTTGATACAGAATACCAACACCGTCGCGCACAGCGATTGTTCCGCTGTTACTGTCGTGGAGCGTTGTGCCGGTATAAATACCCACGCCGTCGTTGACCAGAATGGTTGTGTTATCCAAGCGAATGCCGCTGATGCCGGCCTTGTTGTGAATGCCGACGCCGATGCTGCTGACGTCGCTCATATCGATAGTGGTATTCGACACGTTCAGCGCTTGAGCTCCGGCGGACAGTAAAATACCGTCGGCAGTGCCCTTTGCCGTAATAGTACCGCTGCCGGAAATAGCAGCCAGATCCAGGCTGGCGTCCTGCCCAAGTTCAATAACGGCACGGCCGTCAGTGGCTTCAATACTGCCGTTATTGTTAATCACCGAACCTGAGCCGCGAATATAGATAGCGGTACCGTTCGCCTTAATGCTGCCGGTGTTGTACACCTTGCCGTTGAAGATATCGATAGCGACGTGATCGCTGCCCTCAGACAGGTCGATATTACCGGCGTTTCTCAATTCACCGCCGTTACGGGCAATAAACGCGGTAGAGCCGTAGCTTCCCACAGAGGAAGTGACCGTCGCCCCGTTGGTGATCACAGAACCGCTGTCTTCCGCGATGCCTACCGTCGCTGACTGGCCGCTGACGGTAAACGCCGCGCCGCTAGCGATGGTTACGCTACCGCCAAGCTGGGCCAGAACGCCGGTGGCTTTTTCACCCGTGACTTCAATCTGGCTACCGGAATTCACCGTCGCCGTTGAGCCGGTGCCGCTCACCCGCAGGCCGCTGGCGTCTTTACCGGACACGATAGCGTTCAGGTTGCCGCTCAGGTTAGCCGAGTCATCGACGTAGAACAGCGTAGAGCGCTCACCAGAGACGTTATAAGGCGTTGTACTAGCAGCAACGTTTACTGTAGAAGACGTGCCGTCAGCCGCCTTTCCGCTTAGCCAGAAGGCAATTTGGTCGGTGGCGAAGGCTGAAAACTCAGTAACAACGCTGCTGTCCAGATTCACCACGCTACCGCCGGACGCCTTAACGCCAACGGCGCTGTTGCCGTTCATCTTGATGGTCGGCGTACTGCCGCCGTTGCTCACCATGTCCACAGTCACTTTCGAGCCAGAGGCCAAAATGCCAATCGCACTGTCGCCGTCGAGGGTCAGGTTGCCGGAGTTGGTCAGCGAGGTATTTTTGGTGTTTGCAGAAGCAACGAGGCCGATACCTTCTTTGCCTAAGGTAATGTTGCCGCTGTTGACGCCAACCGCCCCCTCTTCAACCATGATGCCGGTTGCGCCAACGCCAGTGAAGGTAATATCACCGGTATTTTTTAAGGTTGCTAAATTGCGGGCAATATAGCCGATGGCTTCGTCCCGCGTTGAGGTCAGGGTTGCGCCCGCTGTCAGTTCCGTAGCGCGCATTTCTGCATCAGAAATAATTTGCTCTACGCCACTTAGGCTATGTTTCTTACCGTCGGCAATACCGGCAATAGCCCCTACGCCAGACAGGTTGATGGTGGCTGCGTTGCTGATTGTGCCCTTTGCGCCACCTTCAACCAGAAAGCCGGTCGCGTCCTGACCGTTGACGTTCACCGTCATACCGCCGGAGTTGACTGTGGTACCAGTACCGGTTGCCACAATAACCGTAGAACCTTCGCCTGACGCACTCATAGTGGAAGTGGCGCTGGAGGAGCCGGTAAACGATGCTCCGCCGTCTAAACGCATTAGCGTTGAGCGCGCGGTAGTGACGTCCTGTGTGCCAGAGCCCGTGTTGTTAATCGCTGAGCCAGCGCCATAGATATAGTAGCCAATCTGGTTTTCGCCGTCGGCAAAGGTCACTTGCCCATCTCCAGACAGCTTAATTGTACCGCGATTGTTGGCGTAGACACCGATGGAATCATCTCCGGTCAGGTTTACCTTGCCGGAAATTTCGATAATAGAGCCGTTTCCTTCAACCCAAGCACCGTAGTTATTCAGCCCAGAAGACGTTTTATTGCCCTTCACGTTGATAGTGCCCGACGACAGTATTCTGCCTCGGCTTACCGCCTTCAGAGCAATATTGCCGTAGCCGTCAACGTTGATAGTGCCTTTGTTTTCAAAGTCGATAGGATTCGCACTGTTGCCGCCGGAACGGTACATCGCAGAGTTAAACGCTGCGTTGGACGACACGTTGCCGCTGGTGTCGCGGTTACCGTCCAAATTGATAACGTTATAGTTGGTGAAATAGTTGATCCCGGTGCTAACGGAATAAATCAGGTTGGAACCGTTGATGCGATCGCCGGAGCGAATTTCTCCGCGGTTTTCGCTTTGCGTTGTCAGCGAGTTATTGGTGTCCAACTTGAGTAAGAAGCTGTTAGAACCAACGCCCGTTGCGCTACCGCTTTCCGGATCGATACCCAGCTGTAAAAGACCGTTAGCAGCGTTAACAAAGCGACTGTCGTTACCCGTCAAGCCTACACCGCGAATAGTTTGATAGTTGCCGTTTGACCATTGCTTTTCAGCAGAACCGAAGGACAGCAGTCCGTCGTTGGTTAAAGCGCCTTTGTTGTAGACGTAGAAAACGACAGAAGCATCGCTGGTCGTGGCGTTTGAACCATAGTGAACAATCTTGCCCTTGTTCACGACTTCACCACCGTCTCGGGCGGTAATAGTTTGAGTCCGGTTTTTCCCAGCGTCGTCTGTTAATGAACGAGATCCAATTTCAATGGTGCCTACGCTCTCGTTAATAAACGTTGAACCGTCTCCCTGAGAGGTAACGAGGCCATAGCCGCCGTGCGCTCGTAAGGTACCGTAGTTATGCCCTTGCCCGCCCTCTGTCACCAGAACGACGCCATAGGGAACGGTTGGGTTGTCCGCATAGTCAGCATTACCAACCGCAGAAGTCGGACCCGTTTTTTGAGTGATCGTTACGCCTTCGGCAATTTCTACGGTGCCATTAACGCCTTTTGCCATCAGTAAGGCATCGCCCGTTTTAGCCGCATAGAGCTCCGCTGGGCCAGTTCCTGCGGGGATCAGATAGTCATAGTCAAACGCCTGCTGTGTATACGCCGCGGACTTATAGGTTTCATACTTGCTGGCGGAGTTGATGCTACCGTCTCTTACCCGATCGTTTAGCCAGGACAGATAGGCCTTATAGTCATCAAGGTTGTTGACTGTCCAAGTCGAGCCGTTAAAGGCGGTAAATGTGCCTTTATACACATAGGACAGCACCTGCTGCGAACCGCTGGTATCGGTTAAAGAAAAGTCATCCTTAAGGATGATGGGCTCATAGACAACGTCGCTTTCCCAAACCACTTTAGCTTTAGTGCTTCCGGTACCATCGGCCACAGCAAAAGCGGTATTTCTAGACAGTCCGGTTTTAATGGAGCTAAGACCGTTAAGACGCACGTGCGCTTCACCGTCAGTGACTTTGACGAAGCTAGCGTCATAGTAGAAGTCAACGCCAGTCACGCTAGGATCGAGGATCGTAACAATGGTTTGCGTCGCTGAGCTGGATGTGATCAGCTTGGTGGGGTCGTACAGGTTTACTGTTTCAGTAATCCCTGAATCGTTAACTACGCTCGCACTTCCTTCATAATTATTAGAGAAGACAATTTGGCCTAACGTAGACGGATCGACGGGGGAAGCTGTGCCGCTCACCCAGCCGTTATTCCAGGCATCGATTAGCGTTACGCCGGTACGGACTGGAAAGGTCACGTTGGTTTTCATCGACGTTGGCCCGTAGACCGTATACGCGTTGCCGTCATTGACAAGCAGAGCGCCAGCGCCGTTATTCATCTCTTTAGACCACGTCGAGTCTAAGTAACACACGAAGCCTGTATCACAGGTTGGAGGCGCGGCAGATACACCTGGAGCTGCGCTGAAGAGCGCCAGCGTTAGCGCACTCAAACAGAGTTTTTTGATGCGAGAGCTTTTGTTACGGCACTTTGCCAGTTCGGATGTTACGATCCATTGACGCTTGTTTTTATCATAAATAGTCCTAAACATCCGATTGTTCATCTGCACATCCCTATACTTCTATCCATTTGTGGTGGACAAAAATACATTAACAACACATTTAAATCAATCTAGGTTACTTTTAAAAACACGATTAAACATTATTTTATTATTCCCTTTGATTATTAAAGGAAATGCACTTTTCCTCTAATAAAACCGCCGTTATTAACTCATTGTTTTAAATGAATATAATAATTTCATTTGTTTTAGTTTCTTTTTGTAATCTATCGTCAAGAAATAGAGAAAAGTAACGAATTGCTAATAAAACATCTCGTTAATAATAATGAAGGATATAGTTTTCGTACTAACTTTTATTATGAATGCACGCTGTACATTTCAGGCAGAAGGTGCCAAAACCGTCTAGGCATACAGCGCGCCTGCTGCTTAAGATTGGTTCTCTCTTTAATAGAAATAGCGCTAAAATAGGTGTACCAAAGCGTTTGTAGAGCAAGCTCATCTTCATGGAGAAGGCGTGTGTTAAGCCTGCTCTGTGGTGTAATAACCTGATCAACGTTTGGAATAGACATCTCTGTCAATGTGGTCAAGTCATAATAAAAACCATACTGTCGACGAATGTCGTATATTGCCCACGGCCTGTCCGTGAAGCGATCGGTAAAATGGGATATTGCCATTGGCAGCACGTTAAAGTCTGGGGCAACAAGAGCGAAAAACACCCCCTCTTTTGTTTGCTGAAATCGGGCAAATTGGATGAGGTGCATGCGATCATTACCAACTTTTCTAGCCACCTTGATCATGTTACTAACAACAATATCGGTAAAGTCTGTTTCTATCGGCTTTGGTGAATCAATGACTTTACGAATATAGTTAAAAATCAGGATATCAGATCCCTCTTGCTCCGACTGCCATACGTACAGGACGTGATTGAGCGCCCGATGGGACAACCTATTTTTCAAGGCCTCCCAGACACGATTTGACTTGGAGAGGTCGGTTACCGACACGTGCTTTTTCACCATAAACAGGGGTTCAATATCCCCTTCGCCCAACAGCATTTCGGGAAACATCTTTAGCCGATAGGCATCAAAAACGACGCTAAGAAGCCCATCGAACGTTTTATCGTAGCTAAAGACATTCATCTTAAAATCCCAAAGACAGCTGCTGTGAAGACGACGTAGACTTCACGGGTTCAGATAGCGCACGCCTAACGTACTCGGGCTTGGCTTCCTGTACTGTAAAGCGAGGCAGCTCATTGTTAACAATAAAGTACTGCGCCCGCTTTAGCACTACGCCAATCTTTTTTAGGCCGTTAATCGTTAGCCGCCCGTGCCGGCGGGCGGCGACAATCATTTTGGCTGACTTAACGCCAACGCCGGGAATGCGCAAAAGCACCGCGTAATCTGCGGTGTTAACGTCAATAGGGAAGAATTCCGGGTGCCTAAGCGCCCAAGAGAGCTTGGGATCCATATCCAGCTCCAGATTGGGCTGTCCTGAGTCGACGATTTCTTCTGCACTGAATTGGTAAAAACGCATTAACCAGTCAGCCTGATAAAGGCGATTTTCCCGCTTTAGAGTGTTTTCTCTCACTGCGGTTACAGGCAAGCGGGGATCCGTGACATTGACAGGAATGTAGCCGGAATAGTAAACCCGCTTCATGCCGCTGCGCTGGTAGAGCGCGGTAGAAAGACGAAGAATATCCCGATCGCAGTCACCTGCCGCACCAACAATCATTTGAGTGCTCTGCCCGGCTGGCGCAAATCGCGGGGCTGAACGGAATTTTTTTCTATCTTCCAGACTTTGCGATATGCCCTGTTGGATAAAACCCATTGGCTTATAAACGCTTTGATGATCTTTCTCTGGCGCCAGACGCTTAAGATCCTGCTCAAGAGGGATCTCCAAATTGATGCTTAAGCGGTCGACTACCAGCCCGGCCTGATAAATCAGTGACTGGCTGGCGCCGGGAATGGCTTTCATATGAATGTATCCCTGAAAACCATGAACGTTACGCAGGCTTTGCGCCACGCGCAGCATTCTTTCCATTGTGTGGTCAGGGCTTTTCAACACGCCAGAGCTTAAAAACAGGCCGTCGATATAGTTGCGGCGGTAGAACGCTAGCGTTAGTTCGGTCAGCTCTTCAGGAGTAAACGCCACTCTTTCTATATCATTGCTCCGTCTATTAATGCAGTAGGCGCAGTCGTAAAGGCAAACGTTAGTCATCAGAACCTTTAATAAAGATACGCAGCGCCCGTCTTCAGTAAAGCTGTGGCAAACGCCCCACGCGCTGGCATTGCCTAACCCTGAGCCGTTATTCTTCCTCGCTACACCGCTTGAAGAGCAGGACACGTCATACTTTGCCGATTCGGCCAGGATTTTTAGCTTATGCAGCATGCGTTCTTTCATTCATTCCCCCAACATTTGGTGACGCTCAGAATAGACTTCGTTCTTTTAGTTCAACGTACACAAAGAACGATACTGTATATAAATACAGTATTCAATAATTATGGCAAAAATAGACAAGGGAATGAAAAAAGCGCCGAAGAAGACAGCTCGTTCGGCGCTTTGTTGCTACTGTATTTTCGACAAAATTCTCTACCGTACTACCAGCACTGACGTTTTAGCGTAGCGAACAATGCCGGAAGCGTTGGAACCCAACAGGTGGGTTTTAATGTTAGGCCTGTGAGAGCCTATTACGATTAAATCCGCCTGTACGGTGTCAGTGGCCTCGACAATTTCGTCTCTGGTTGAGCCGAACGCAATGGAATAGGATACGCGGTCTTTCGGCAGGTCAATCTCTTTCGCCATAAGGGCTAAACGCTCTTCGGCGATAGTCGAAGCTTTGTCTTTCAAATCAAGATAGCCAAGCTCATAGGCGTTAATAATGGTGGTAGAAATAGGCAGCACGTGCAGCAGATGCAGTGTTGCTCCCGTCAGTTTGGCTAGGCCAACGGCATGCTTTAACGCATTGTGGGACAGCTCGTCTTCCATGACGTCTAAAGGGACTAAGATGGATGTGTACATCATGGCCTCCTCGGTTTGTCATTGGGGTTGTTCTCCTTTTAGTATAATTCTTGACCAGCTTTATGCCGTGAGTTGCATCCAACTTTATTAGATGAGCATCTGGTGTTTTTATTCGCAAACAGAGAAAATGACGCAAACGATTACCTAGCCAACAACGGGAAACTAAACGATGTTTAAGAAAAGTGTCAGCACGCTGGTTTTTCTCCCTCTTCTCGCCTCAGGGCAGGCTTTAGCGAACGAAGCGCCGATTAACGTCAAAGTCTTTATCGGCGCAATGTTTGAAATTGGCCAAAATACGGGCGACAAAGCTGGCGAATTCCAAAACTGGTACGAAAAGTACTTTAAGGACAGCAAACCAATTACCGTTAAAGGTGCAGCCTCTCCGGTTTTCTGTAACGATGACGGCGTATGCGGCTCGGTACTGGGCATGGGGAAAGTCGCTTCGTCCTCTTCGATGCAGGCGATTTTGCTTAATCCGCAGTTGGATATGTCCAAAGCCTACTACATCATCAGCGGCGTAGCCGGTACCCCGCCTTCTCGTGGAACGATTGGCGACGTTAGCTGGGCTTCCTGGGCGGTAGACTACGATCTGGGCCACCGCTGGGCTCCCGAAGAAGGCCTTCACGACGGTCAGACCTTTATGCCGCGTAAAGGGTATGAAAATATTCGCCGCTATCAGTTCAATCCGATTCTGGTCTCTTGGGCTATGAAAGTGACAGGCAACACTAAACTAGAGGACTCTGAAGGTGCTCAGAAGTATCGTCAACGCTATCCGGATGCCAACGCGCGCCGCGCACCCAAAGTGCTGACGGGCACCCACATGACGGGAGATACCTTCTTTCACGGTCCGGGAATGTCGAAAGAGGCGCAGTATATTGCCAAGCTGTACGGTGCAGATGACTATTTGATGACGGAAATGGAAATTGCCGCCATTACGCAGGTCATCGCTAAAACGGAAGGCTCCACACAGCGGATCTTAAGCCTGCGCGGCGCGGTCAACTTCGATCAGGGTAATCCGAAAGAAACCACACTGGAGCACTTGGATCCGGCTCCGGGCCAAACGGCGGGGGGCTTTAAAGAAACGGTAGAAAACATCGCTAAAGTAGGTGGCGAAATGACGGACTACATCGTTGCCCACTGGGATACCTGGCAGAACGGCGTACCGCCGCTGAAGTAAAAAGACTTGGGGCTGCTTGCGCGGCCCCAAACTGACGAAAGCAAGATAACAATAGATAAATACATGCGCCCTAGGCACCGAAATGTATCATGTACTTGTGTTCATCAATTGCTTTTTGTATGACCTCCACTAAGGCCACAAGTCTGGGATCCTGATGCAGTCGACTGTCAGATAATACAATGTGCTGGAATTGAATTAACGAGTCTGGTGGAATCAGGGTCACACCCCAGCGCGCGAGGCCATAACTGGGGCGGCTGATTGAATGAAAATACGTTTGCATCGAGGTAAGGGAATCCCACCAGTCATCGATGTATACATCATCGTCAATATAAACGCAGTGATATTTTTCTGGTTCATAGACACTGAAGTCTTTAGTTGTATCAAGCTTATCAATTATTCCAAACTCGGCTTTTATCATGAGACATCACTATTTGAATCTGACATTTTAATTTCAAACGGTGAGTGTTTAGCCCACCGTTTTGTTGTTAAAAATATCGACTACTTTTCTAGCCGCTTGTGTAAATTCACCCTACTTTCGTTCTGGCTTACGACAACAAAACCCCTGCCGCAGTACAGCGCCTGTGCCGGGCTGTCGATAAAGACGCTTAGCCTCAGGTGTCGCATATCCCTCTGGCGAGCCAGCTGCTCTATTAATGCCAAGACCTGAGCGCCGATGCCCTGCCTCTGGTAGTTTTTTTCCAACTGCACATCGTGGATGTACAGCTCATCAGATTCGGGCTCAGACTCTAGCGTCAAGAAGCCGACACGGTTGTCGTTGTAGAGAATGCGGTAGTTCTCTCGCATTTCCCAGTTGGTGGTGAACAGATGGGTTTTCCAGCTTAGGCCGTATTTGGCGTAGTAGACAGCCGTATTGTATTGACTGAGGGATTCAGCAAGCCATACGTCATCCGGCTCGGTCTTCACGAGTATTACGTTCATGAATGCTCCCGTTGCTTTCGTTCACGGCGGCAGAGCCTTAGCTCTGCCCCTGAAGTTAAAAGCATAGCGCTAAACGCGCGCTCTGAGCACACCTTTCATGCGATTTTATTCGCCGTTTTACTTGAACGCCTATTCGTCGTTCAGGTTCATTTTCATGATATTGCGGTGCTTATTGCCCTCTTCACGCTCCAGCCCAAACGGCTCTCCGTCAGGGATGCTGTGCCTGTTCAGGAAATCATCAATGCGCTGAATATCTTCTGAAGACAGCCGAGAGCTAAAGACTTTCTCGTTGGAGGCGATGTGGCGCTCGCTGCGCGTACCGACAATCGCAGCACCTACAGCGGGTTTGTTAAGCACATACATTACCGCCACGTTTGACAGTGAGCAGCCGATGCGATCGCCAATCTCTTTCATCAGGCATAGCAACTGCTGATAGCCGTCCCAGCCGACGGAGTCGTCAATAATCAGCCGATACTTAACTAAAGAGCGATTTTCCAGCGACTGAGGCGCTGGCTTGCCCAGCCAGGATTCGGACAGGAATCCCCCCGCCAAAGAACCGTAGCACAGAAGCTTCACACCATTGCGCTGGCAGAACTCCACCATTTCTCGCTCAGGGCGGCGGTCGAGTACGGAATACTGCGTTTGGTTACTCACCAGCGGGTAGCCCGCATCAACCAGCTGCTGTAGGTGAGCGGTGTCAAAATTGGTGGTACCCAAATTCTTAATCATGCCCTTTTCTTTCAGGCGAACCAGATGCCCTGCGATATCCAGACAGCCGGGGATTTGATAATCCCACCAGTGAAACTGCACCAGATCTAACTGCTCTTTATTCAGGCGCTTCAGGCTGCGAGCGATGATGCGCTCCACATAGTGGTAGTCAACCTCAGACAGAGCTGACAGATCCGGCACAAACTTGGTGTGAACCTGAACGTCGTCTTTCCCTGAGCTTGCCCGTCTTTCCAGAATAAACTGGCCAATAAGCTCTTCCACGCCAGTATAGATATCGGCACAGTCAAACGTCGTAAAGCCGCGTTCCGCGAGCTGGTGAAAGGCTTTCAGCACTGAGGTGAAGTCGTGCTGCCCCTGTAGTTTGTGTCCTTCAGACAGCTGCCAGCCGCCGTTGATGATTCGGCAGGTTTGATAGTCGGGTGTCAGATTAATTCGGGTGGTGTTTTCCATAATGCTTTATCCGTAATGCCTATTTTGAAGTTGTTTCTTCGCTAAGTGGAACAACGGTACACTCGCCGTGCCTAAACGTTCTCAGGCCTGTCCGTACTATCTTAAAGCGTGCGCCGCAGTACGGATCGGGACAGGCTATCAGCGCGTCGGTCGTCATCCAGTCGTGCGCGTGGGTCATTCTCTGCTTGGCGGGCAGCAGCGGCAACAGTGCGCCCATGGCATACAGGGAGAAACGTCCTCCTGCTGGGAAAATCAGGTTTTCACCTACGACGTCAAATCCCTGCCCTGTATGGTGTGAACATACATAGGGTTTGTCTCCGTCAGGAACGACTTCGACGTGAAGATCGTACAGTTCAAATTCATCATTATTCATGTTTTGTATTCTCCCTTCTTTCCAGAGGCGTTTTTAATGCATCACGACTGTTGCCTTCAAATCGACGCCCCAGGCCAGTAATGATGCTGCCGCTGAAAACGATAAACAGTGCCCAAGGGTAAAACGCGCTGGTTAGCAGAGTAAACGGCGTAATCACATCACCGGATGACTGACTTTTCACCGCAATCATCACCACAAAGACAAAAGCGCTGAACGGTAAAACGACCGGAATGCTGTTAGCCATGGCGCTCATAATGTGAGAGCGGCGATACGGATGTAGCCCTGCGCTCTTGCCTACCTTATCACCGATTGGGCCAAACAGGATAAGTGCGGCGCTGGTCACCCCAGCAAACACGGTGGAACATAAAAACGCTCCGGCAGCCAAAATGCCTTCTGCCCGCGCAGCACTCATGGTTTGGTTGCCGCGGGTTAGTCTTTGCGTCATGGCGTCGATAGCGCCGCTTTTTTCCAAAATGCCGATAACGGCAAACAGGGACAGGCACAGCATGATGGTTCCCGCCATACTGCTAACACCATTGTAGAGAATGCCGTCCAACTGCCCGTCTTTCACGGACAGTATCTGGGACATATCCAGTCGCCCCATCAGCAGACCAATAATCAATCCTGAAATGACGCCAACGATCAGCGCTGAGAAAATGTTGCGAGTATAGACAGCTACTGCCACCAAAATAATCACCGGAATAAGCATGCTTAGGCCGCTGGCTGACGCTGTTTCCGTCAGCGCCATATTGACCTCTTCCCCCTGACCGAACAGCAGGTAGAACGGAATAGTTAGCAGGCCAGCCAAAATAGCGTAAGGACTTCGAGAGAGCACCACACCGCCCACCTCAGCAGTTTCACCGTCGCGGTATGTTTGCGTACTGGCTGAAATCACCGTTACGTCAGAGACCGGCGCCAGATTGTCGCCGAAGATAGCCCCGCTGAGGATGGCGCCCGCCAGCATGGCCGGGTCGCCGCCAAGCTGAACGCCTGCGGCAAAGAACACCGGAACAGCGGCAAAAATCGTACCAATAGACGTGCCGGTTGCCGTAGCGATAATCGCTGTAGCGATAAAGGTAAAGGTGCAAAACAGCGCGCCGGAGATCCCGGTTTCTACGCCCAGCCAAACAAAACCTCCGGCAATGCCGCCCACTTTCATCATTGACGAAAAGATACCCGCCAGCACCAGAATACAAACCAGAACGCCAGTCAGCGGCGCAGCAATACCGGCAATTGCGCCGTTCCAGTAGTTGACGCTGTTTTTCGCCAAAAACGATCCGGCGATAACGCCCAGAAAACCGCCCATAGCGAGGCCGTTCATGTCGAATGCTTTCTGGAAGATAAACAGGTAAACCGCAACGATGAGGAATACCACGGCGGGAACCAGAACCATTGCTGGGCCGCCGCGAAATTCAATTTTGGATGAGGACAAAGGTGACTCCCTATACCTTACGATAAAAGATAACGTCGTCTCATCACATTAACTGAACTAGTACACTATTACAATGATTGGCCACTGAGAAATTTTAGGTGACATTGTCACAATAGAGTCGCAACAGATCGACTATTAAACCTTTATTGAGTGTCCGTCCATTCAACCTTCCCCATTCTTTGCGCATCCAATATCACATCGGCCTGAGAGAAGTGGATTTCATACAACACCAGCTCATCACCCGCCACGGCAATAATATCGCGATAGGAAGGTATTTTTTCGATAAACGCATCCTGCATTTCACTTAACGACAGCGCGCTTTTCCGAACTTCCGCCCGCGAGGCGCGAACGTGTTCTGTGCTGCCATAGGGAACCGTCGTGAAGGCAACTCGGCTGTTAGCTTCGAATTCTGCCACTTTGGTATTGTCTTTAAACGTGGCAAACCACAGCACACCGGGATTTTCCGGTAAATAGCAAAAATTGACGATCCTGACGTTGGGGGTATCGCTGCGGCTGGTCGCCAGCGCAATTTCGCTTTGTGTAGCCATCAGGCGGTGAAAGTCGTGCCAGTCGTTCATCTTACGTCTCCATGCTGTGGGATGATTTTATGAGAGCAAACAAAAGCATCGATGCTTTCCCTGAACTATGGCATGCTAATCCTGACATCTGTGTGTCAACATTTAAGAGAGCCTGATGAAAATAGACCGGCTTGTTTCCATCCTGATGGTGTTACTGGCAAAAGAGAAAACTAGCGCAGCTGCGCTGGCTGAGATGTTTGAGGTTTCCGTTCGCACGATTTATCGCGATGTAGACACGCTGTCACAGGCGGGCATTCCCATTATTTCTTCACCGGGGCCACAGGGCGGAATTGCCGTTGTAGAGCGTTTCAAGGTGGATAAGCGTCTGTTTTCCTCTACGGAAATATCCACTTTGCTCATTGGATTGGACGCCCTGTCCCCTGCGCTTTCTCCCTCTGAGCTCAGCGCCGCTCGCGCAAAGGTGACTAGCCTAATCCCACCTCAGCGCGCCGATGAAGTGGCGTTTAAAAGCGGCCAGATAGCCATAGACCTCACATCGTGGACGGGCTACCCCGCTCACCGTATTGACCTTAACGCTCTGCGCGACGCCTTGGAAAAGCAGCTCATGATAGACATTCACTATGAGGACGGCGAAGGCGTTCAGAGCGTTCGCCGCATTGAGCCGTATCAGCTGCTGCTAAAAGAACAGCGCTGGTACCTGCGCGCCTACTGCCTACAGCGTCAGGACTTTCGTACGTTTAAGCTAAGCAGAATTGCGTCCATGAACATTCAGGCAGAAGCCTTTGTGCCAAGGCCGTTTCACCCGACCTCGATGTCGTGCAGCGCGTGGATTGACCCAAGGCTGATTGATATCGAGCTGATAGCCGATAAGTCACTGCGTGAATTACTGAGTGAGTACTGCCCGGAACAGAACATCACGCCGACAGAAGATGGTCGTCTGCACGTGGTGATGCCGTTCGTACCGGATGAAAAAGGCTATCGGCTGCTGTTAAGCTTTGGTACAGGATGCGACTGCGTTGGGCCAGAAAGCGTTCGTCAAACGCTGTTCCAACACATACAGGCGCTCTATTCACGCTATGCTGAAGGTGTTCCCACTGAAAAGTGATGAATCTCTCATTTTTTATTATGCCATCGTATTTTTTGCATAAACCCGTTGAGCCTTTCACAAGCCTGTGCTTTTATTAAAGCGTTCGCTTTATTTAACTAACGCATTAGACAAGGTAATCCCGTAATGACTAAACCCTTCGCTTCGACGCTCCTCCTTACCGCGCAACCTGCCGCGGTGGTCGTCGTGCGTGTGGTGGTGGTCGTCGGCAGTGCGCCGTAACGGGTCCGAATCAACGCAAGATTTCGAAACCCCGCCGGCGCAAACCGAGCGGGGTTTCTCCTTTCTAGCCCCGCCCGAAAACGCCGGCCCAGACAAGAAGGATAAGAAAAGATGGTCGAATCGGGCAAGCCGCATCAACAGCCGCATCCTAAAACGCGCTTTACCGGGGCGGAGCTGATCGTTCACCTACTTGAACGCCAAGGCATCAAGATCGTAGCGGGCATTCCCGGCGGTGCAGCCCTTCCGCTGTATGACGCACTGGGGCAAAGCAACGTTATCCGGCACATTTTAGCCCGTCACGAACAGGGGGCTGGATTCATCGCTCAAGGCATGGCGCGAACTGACGGTAAAGCCGCCGTGTGCATCGCCTCAAGCGGCCCCGGCGCCACCAACCTAGTGACCGCCATTGCCGACGCCAAGCTGGACTCAATACCAATGGTGTGTATTACCGGTCAGGTTTCTTCCTCCATGATTGGTACTGATGCCTTTCAGGAAGTCGACACCTACGGTATGTCTATTCCCATCACTAAACATAACTATCTGGTGCGCCACATCAGCGAGCTGCCTCAAGTCATTTGCGATGCGTTTCGCCTGGCTGAGTCAGGTCGCCCGGGGCCGGTGTGGATTGACGTTCCCAAAGACATACAGACAGCAACGATCGAACTGGACGAGCTGCCCCCTATCGCCCGCCCAGACGCCCCGCCGCCGTTTGACGCTCATGCGGTTATGGATGCCGCGGCGGCCATCAATCAGGCCAAGCGACCGGTGCTCTATTTAGGCGGTGGCATTGTTTGCGCTCAGGCTCAGCGCGCCGCGCAGTCTCTGGCAGAACGAGCAAATCTTCCAACCACCATGACCCTGATGGCGTTAGGCACTGTGCCGGTCGAGCATCCGCTGTGTTTGGGGATGTTAGGGATGCACGCCGCCCGCAGCACCAATATGGTTTTGCAGCAGGCCGACCTGCTTATCGTTATGGGAGCCCGCTTTGACGACCGTGCGATTGGTAAGGCCGAACAGTTTTGCCCCAATGCGCAGATTATCCACGTGGATATCGACAGGGCTGAAATCGGCAAGATTCGCCGCCCACAGATCGCCATTCAGGCCGACGTTGGGCAAGTGCTGAATCAGCTGCTGCCACTCATTGAGGACAAGCCCCGCACTGAGTGGCTGGCAGAGGTTGCCCAGATAAAGTCAGACTATCCATCAGCTATAAACGATATCGACAACCCGCTAAGCCACTATGGCTTGATTAAAGCGGTGGCCGAGGCTGTTGATGAGAACGCCATAATCACCACGGACGTTGGTCAACACCAGATGTGGGTAGCTCAAGCCTATCCTTTGCGTCGCCCGCGCCAGTGGCTGACGTCTGGCGGGTTAGGCACCATGGGCTTTGGCCTGCCTGCGGCGATCGGTGCTGCGCTGGCTGAGCCTTCCCGTAAGGTGCTGTGCTTTTCCGGTGACGGTAGCCTAATGATGAACATTCAGGAACTGGCTACTGCCGTTGAGCACCGACTGGATGTCAAAATCATTCTGATGAACAACCAGGCTCTGGGGCTGGTTCACCAGCAGCAGACGCTGTTCTATCAGGAGCGCATTTTTGCTGCGGCCTACCCCTATATGACTGACTTTGTGAAAATCGCGGCCGGATTTGGTCTGGACACCTGCGATCTTAACGCTGAGTCCGATCCTAAGGCCGCGCTGGCGGAGGCCATTCGTCGCCCAGGCCCTTGCCTGATCCACGCGTTAATCGATATTAACGAAAAAGTTTATCCGATGGTGCCGCCCGGCGCGGCGAATATTGAAATGATTGGAGCCTGATCGTGTCACATATACATCACTCTATTGCTCTGGAACTCATCGTGCGCAACCACCCTGGCGTTATGTCACACATTTGTGGGCTTTTCGCCCGCCGGGCGTTTAACGTTGAGGGCATCCTCTGTATGCCAATTAAAGACAGCAACCAAAGTCGTATTTGGCTGTTAGTGGAAAAAGACCTGCGCCTTTCCCAGATGGTCAGTCAGGTTGAAAAGCTGGAAGACGTGCAGGAGGTCAACTACAGCGAGAATCTGGAGATTTTCGAGGAAATGAGCCGCTTTATGCAGTAAGGGGTTTCACACTTTCCGGCCCGAGGCGGGCCGGAAAGCCGTGATTTAGGCAGACGGGGGAAGAAAGCCCTGCTGCCTCAAGTAGCTCTGCCCTACCTCTGAACACAGCTCGTTAACCAGTTCGCATGCGCTTTGGCTAAATCTTGCCAGCATATAGTCGGCTCTGACGTTATAAGGCTCAGGAATATCAAACAGCTGTAGCCGAGTATCTTCACGCAGGGGCTGACTGTTGCTTTGATAGCCGATAAACAGATCCGTCATTCCCTGTAATATCAGCCATCCTGCGGCAATTTGGCCGCTGGGAACAATAACGCTTTGCCTGCCTCCAACCAGGTGCCTTGCCTTTTCTCTTATGCGCTGTCCTTCGCCGGGATGAAACCGCTCGACGTAATCGAACAGCTGCTGTGCATAGTCGCCACCGGGATCGCTGCCGGGCGTTGACGTAGCAAGCGCTAGTTCAGGGGCACGCAAAATATCCAGCCAGCTATCATACTCCGCAACCCGTTCGCGCCGTGCAGTCAGGCATAAGCGATTGGCAGCGAAAAGTCGAAGTTCGGCAACCGCCTGCTGTTGAGACAGCGCGACAGGATGCTGTGTATTAGCCGAGGCAAAGAGATCGACTTTTTCCCCCTGTTCAATGCGCTGGCGCAGCAGCCCAGCAGGGCCAAAGTCAACAATAACGTCAGTTCCCGTCCGCTGACGGTAGGATTCAAGCCATGGCACAAACGCGCGGCGAAGGCTACCGGCGGCAAAAATGCGTAACGGCGGTTGCGTTTTTATCATGACTTTACCTCTTCTAAATTAAACAGCGGCACTAGCGCCTGATGATGTTCAATCTGAACCTGACGAATAGGAATGCCGTAGGCCGCCATTAAGTTACCTTCTGTCAGAACCTCATCTCGCTTGCCAAACAGCCAGCGCTGTTCGGGAAGCAATAGCAGCACGCTGTCCGCCACTCGCAGTGCGTGATAAGGGTCGTGAGTAGAAAAAAGGATGCTGATGCCCTGTTCGCGCGCCAGCTGGCGGATCAGCGAAAGCACACGAAACTGGTTGTAAATATCCAGCGCGGCGGTGGGTTCATCCAGTATCAGTATGCGGCACTGCATGGCAAGCGCTCGTGCAATCAACACCAGCTGTCGCTGTCCGCCGGAGAGCGTATTGATATTTCTTTCCGCCAGCGACTCCAGCCCCATGGCACGCAGAGCATCAAACGCAATAGCCTCATCTTCACGGCTGGGAACGCTAAACGCCCCCACGCAGGGTGCCCGCCCCATCAGCACGCTGTCAAACACCGAATAGTCAGGGGAAGAAAATGACTGGGGAACAAAGCCTATCGACTCAGGGCAAACGACTCGTCCGCCCAGTTTTGGTTGTGTACCGATAAGAGTGTGCAGCAGCGTAGTTTTTCCTCGCCCGTTGGCGCCCAATACCGCAACGGTTTCTCCCGCCTTACAGCAAAAGTCGATAGGCTGGTACAGCGGCTGGCGATAGCCGTATTCCAGCGCCTCTGCGCGTAAAGAAAAGGTCGTCATAGCGGCCGCCGAGCGTTTTTAAACAACAGCAGTGCGAACACTGGAGCTCCCAGCAGCGCAGTAATAATGCCAATAGGAATTTCTGCGGACGTCAACGTGCGGGCAATATCGTCAACGGCAATCATAAAGGCACCGCCGAGAAGCAAAGAGGCAGGCAGCAAATAACGATGATCGGTCCCCACTAAAAAGCGAGCCAAATGTGGAATAACCAGTCCAATCCAACCGATACTGCCGCTCACTGACACTTGAGCCGCCACGACCAGCGCACACAGCACCAGAATCAACCAGCGAGTGCCGACCACGGAAACGCTCAGCGTTTGCGCCTGACGTTCCCCCAATGAAAGCAGATTGATACGCCAACGCAGCCGCAGTAATAGGCTGCCGGCAATCAGCAAGACAGAAGAAACAATCAGCAGCTTAGGCCAGCTAGCGGTAGCAAAGCTACCCAGTAGCCAGAAAACAATGCTGGGTAAGGTCTCTTCTGTATCGGCCATGTATTGAATAAGGCTTACCAGCGCGCTGAAAAAACCGCTCAGTATCACGCCGGCCAGAACCAGCACCATTCGGTTTCCCTGCCCCATAAAATAGGCCACGGTATACACCAACAGCAGTGCCAGTAAGCCAAAGGAAAAGGTTGATGCTGTCAGCAGCCAAGGGGAAAAACCCAGCAAGATAGCCAGCGCCCCGCCAAACGCTGCCCCCGAGGTTACGCCGATAATATGCGGGTCAACCAGCGGATTGTGAAACACCCCCTGAAGCGCGGCACCGCTTAACGCCAGCGCGCTTCCTGCGCAGAACGCCATCAGTACTCGCGGCAGGCGGACTGTCCAGACAATATGGTGCTCTGTGGCGCTAAACGGTGCACCGTCGGTATAAAACGGCGTTTTCAGAATCGTCAGAATGTTCCCCAACGAGAGGTGATACTGTCCCAGCCCGAGAGAAAACACGCCGACCGCCAGCGTTGCCAGAACCAGCAGCGCGATAGTGCGCCGCGGGTAAGCTCCTCTGATGACGCTATTTGGCTTCATTCACGTCAACGTAGGGCATTTTGTAGAAACGCTGATAGTAGTCATCCGCCGCTTTTTGCATATCGATATCGCTGAAAAGATCGGGATACAGCTTCTTCGCCATCCAGAGCTCACCGATAGCCATCGCTTCAGGCATAGGGTATCCCCAAGCTTTAGCATATTCAGGCATTAGGTAGACTCGCCCATGTTTAACCGCATCGACAACTTTCCACGACGGATCGCTGACGATCTGCTCAACCACTTTAGGGTAGCGATCCTGAACAAAAATCACGCTGGGATCCCACTGCAGCACCTGTTCCATTGAAACCTGCTTAAAGCCTTTTATGGTTGCCGCCGCTACGTTCTGTGCACCCGCATGCGCCATCATCAGGCCGGTATATTTCCCCGAGCCGTAGGTCGACAGGTCTGGGTTAGCCATATAAACGCGAATACGCTTATCGGCGGGTATTGCAGACAGGCGCTGAGTGACAATGTCACGCTGTTTAAACGTATAGTCAATAAGCGCTTCAGCCTGCTCCTTGCGGTTCACTACCTCGCCAATCAGTCGAATGCCCTGCTTCAGGCCGCTGTTGTAAGCCTGCTCTTCATCATCCATAGAGGGATTCACTTTTCCCTCTTCGCCTTTCTTATCTTCTCTCAGTGAAATGGCGATAACCGGAATGCCCGCTTTTTCAATTTGTGAAATCATGTCCGCCGGAGCGTAGTTGGCAACAAACACGACCTGAGGCTTCAAAGCCAGCAGGCTTTCAATATTCACCTGAGTCAGGTCTCCGGGCATCGGCAGTGTTTCAAGTTCAGGTGCCAGCCTGACGTAGTTAGCGCCAAGCTGTTTTTTCCAGCTGGAAAGAATGCCGACGACGTTCTGTTTAGCATCAAGCTGAACCAGCAGATTGAGGGTTTGGTGCTGAAGCACCACCGCACGATTGACCTCGTCAGGGATAGTCACGCTTCTCCCCAACTGATCCGTGATGGCTCTTTCAGCCTGAACGGTGGATATACAGCCAATCAGTAGCGCAACAGCGCTAATACCTTTGATCGTTTTTTGTAGAGTTATCATTATGTCTCACCTCAGAAAGTCGCTCTCAGAATCCGTATGTGTAGGAGCGCAGTGACTATAAACAATCGCTATATAAATTTCTATATTTCGATATTTAAAACACATTTCTCGTCAAATCTCGCTTTGGTTTATAGCAAAAAAAATGATGTTCTAATCCATCGCAATAACTGTTTGTTTTGCCTTGAACCACGCCTTCTTCCGCTATCCTTTCATAATAAAATCCACAATTACAATTGATAATAATTCTCGTTTACTGACAAAAATAATTGATAGGCGTTTCTTAATATCAGACGGAGTTGTCAAATGTTAAAATGCGCCTGTTATTGGGGAGTAGCCGGCTTTTGTCCTTTGGCATTTGCGTCTATATCAACATACTCGCTGCACGTTTGGCGTGGTATAGACAGCCCTTCTTGTACACTCTGTGTGGGGGGCAGGCGAGACCATTAGCGTACTGAATGCACAGTGAGGTTGGGCGGCATTCAGTATTGCTATTTCCCCAGCCAGAGAAAAATAATAATGAATCTTTCTGCAACACTGATCCTTGCTTTTGGCATGTCAATGGATGCCTTTGCCGCCTCTGTCGGTAAAGGCGCGATCTTACATAAACCCCGCTTTAGAGAAGCCTTTCGGACTGGATTAATTTTTGGTTCGATAGAAGCCATCACGCCACTTATCGGCTGGGGGCTCGGGCTGTTTGCCGGTCAATACATCACCGAATGGGACCACTGGGTCGCCTTTGCCCTACTGGTTATCTTAGGCGGGCGGATGGTTATCGAAGGTTTTAAGACACCAGAAATTGAAGTACCAAAGATTCGTCGCCACTCGTTCTGGATTTTAGCCGCCACCGCCGTCGCGACCAGCCTTGACGCCATGGCAGTGGGGGTTGGTCTGGCTCTGCTTCAGGTCAATATTCTTCACACCGCGATGGCCATTGGTTTGGCCACCATGATCATGGCGACGCTTGGCATGATGCTGGGGAGATTTATCGGCCCGCTGCTGGGCAAACGCGCCGAAATTCTGGGCGGTCTGGTGCTGATAGGCATCGGCGTCAATATTCTGTATGAACATCTGGGTGCCGTTGCCGTCTAACGTCGCAATTAGGCTGGCTGAAGCACCACTTTGATATCCGCAGGCTCTGCATAGTACGGAGATGACGTCACGATAAGGCTTACGCCCGTTGCCGCGTAGTCCGATACGTTATCGCGATGAATGCCCCCAGCGATAGACAGCAGGCAGTTTGACGCCCTTTCTTCTACAGTCGCCCTCAGCCGACGGATTTCCGACAGGGAAAATTTGTCTAGCTGTAGAACATCCGGCTGCCCTTGTAGAGCGGCCAGCGCCTCTTCCACAGTATCGGCCTCTACGATAATTTTCTTCTCCGGTGCTTCCATCCTTAAGCGTGAGATCATGGTGATCCAGTCGTCAGGGTCAGCAAAAAAGCGGCGATGATTGGCAAAAAGCAGTATGGTTTCAGCCGTGCCGCCGCGGTGAATAATACCTCCACCGTCAATCACAGCGGGAATAGCCAGCGCCTTAGTGGCGGGGATACTTTTGCGGGTACAGGCAATGCGCACAGACGGATTCACCCGCTCTGCTGTCTGAGTCATTTCCGCCATATACTGCGACACACCACAGCACCATTCCAAAACGTTTTGTACCGCTTTCCATCCTTGGTGCAGCGCATCGGCTCGCCCTGTCGCCGTTAATAGAACATCACCGCCTACGGCATCTTGGCCGTCTGAAACGTGAATGTCTACGTTCAGGCCAAGCTTTATCAGCATGCGTGCAGCAACGCTCACGCCGCTGACGCGCCCTGACTGTCGACGCATAAATCGCATTTCACCGCTGCGTTGACCGATGCCCAGTGCGCGAGTGGTCAGATCCCCCTGCTGAATATCGTCGAGCAGCAGTCGGTCAATAAAGTCATCGGAAATATAAAACATGATCGATCCTATTTATTTTTTATGCATTTATTATCTATATCCCAAGAGATAAACGCCCAGCGACGGTGAGAATCAAGCAGAGGTACGCCGTCGTTCAGGCAGCGCTGATAGTAGTTTTTTAGGCGCTGGCGCTCAACGATTGTTAGCTCGCCCAAAGACCAGCTGACCGAGCGTTCTAGGGCTTCGTAGCTATCCGGCTGGGGCTGTAGATGGCGGGCATTGATATAATCAACCTTTGGGTGAATGCCCATCTGGTAAAGAACGTTTAGTGCATAGATATAGTTAGGTAGCCCGGCGTCGCGGCGATCAAGAGCCTCCAGAATGCGTGCATCCATAAAGTGTGACTGTACGGGGTGAGTTGTATAAACGCGCAGTCTCGCTTTTTCATTCAGCTTTTGCAGCGCCCTTTTCATATCGGTAACTAGCGTAGAGCGAGAGGCCACAACGATGTCACAGACGGGCACGTTATCCCACTCGTCGTCCCACGCTCGGTGAATAAAGGTTGCGTTAGCTATTTTTGACGCCGTGGCTCGGCGTTTAGCCGCGTCAAGCATACCTGCGCTATAGTCGAGGCCGTATACCTGACGCAGGTGTGGCGCACAGGGAAGGCAAATGGTGCCGGGCCCACAGCCGACGTCCAGCAGGGTTTCTGCCCCGCTCAGATCCATCAATGACAAAAAGGATTTTAGATAGTCATCTTCCGGATTGGCGCATACCGTCGCCATTTTCTCAGCGCGTTCGTCCCAGCTGCAGGCCGGCTTTTCCACTCTGCCTGCCCGCGCCATGTGGTTAAGATAAAGTCGTGAAAAATCGATATCCTGATAGATCTCTGCGCTGTTCTCCATGGCCTAGCCTGCGCTTAAGAAAGCGCGTCTTCCTCTTCTTTTGCATCGGCTCTGGCCTGATTCAGTATGGCTTTTGCCATCCACTGCGTCATAGACATCACCTCTTCGTTTTCCAGCTGCCAGATGTCTTTTAGCACCATAAACACCTCGGAGCCATAGATCATCGACAGTGCGTAGTTGACTTTCTTCACCCACTCTTCCGGCAGTTCACGGTTTAGTGGCTCGGTTACCTGCGACAGAATATTTTTTCGGTGCCCGCGCACAAGGTGATCCTGCGCCTCAGAGGCAATCTCCTCTTCGGAAGACGACAGCTTAAACTCGGCAGCACGGCGCAGAGCCCACTGCTGTAATGACAGCAGCAGCGCTGCCCGCAGTGCACCTTCATGCTTAAGCATTTGCGGATAGGCGAAACGCAGAAGCGCCTCTACGCGAGACTCTACGTCATGCTGTTCCGGCATCCAGTTAATAATGGGCTTTAGAGTTTCTTCAACGACAGCGGCAATCAAATCACTCTGTGTCGGAAAGTAGCGATAGGCTGTAGCCCGGGATACCTGCGCCTCGACAGCCAGCTCACTGACGGTAGGAAAAGCGCCTTCTTCGAACAGCTTCATCGCACTTTTAATTAGGAGACTATACTTTCTCCGTTTCAGGTGGCTTAGCGTGGTAGCAGATTGTGTTTTTTGTTCCATTTTCAGCCTCTTGTCACAGCGCATCGGTGGCTGCCCTTTTATTTCACCTTAAGCCTTATCGCGCAAAGCTCATAAAGCTAATGGTTGCTAAGTCCAATATATAGCAACAAATATAAGTGGTTTCCAACGAACAGCATCACTATTTGAGCTTAATAATTGATTAAGCATTGAATGATTAACTGGATATACGTCACAAACTCTCTGATGACTGGATCCGTTCGGAATGAAAAAACTTTTTAGATTTCAATGCAGCGATATGACGTTTACGCTCTGTGCTGCGCTGTTTGTTACGCTTGCGTACAACACCCGTTTTTTTATTAAAACCTGGCAACTTCTTGACGCAGACTCTTTGCGTGAATTTCTCTTTTTCACCACGATGCCCATTGTGCTCTTTTGCGCACTGAACATCGTTTTTAGCCTAATCCTTCTGCCCTATATCAGAAAGCCACTGTTTATCATCCTGTTATTCATCGGCGCAGGCGTCAACTATTTCATGTACGCTTTTAACGTCGTTATCGATCGCAATATGATTCAAAACGCGCTGGAAACCAACGTTCATGAGTCGCTGGATCTGATGTCAGTCAAGATGGCTCTGTGGTTTATCATTCTTGGCGTGATTCCGTCGGTCATGCTGCTGTTTATTAGAGTGACACCGTCACGAAGCCCGCTACGCTTTTTACTTTCTCGCACGCTAAATATCACTACTTCAGCCGTTGTTATCATGCTGATTGCCCTGTTCTTTTTTAAAGACTATGCGCCTTTCTTTCGTAACAATAAAGGCGTCGAGAAGATGTTGACCCCGTCAAACGCCATTGTCGGGTTGATTGGCAACGTCTCTAACTATATCGATGCGCAAAAGCCCTTTGTTCAAATCGGTCTGGATGCACAAAAATCACCGTTAGCACAGCAAAAAGCCAAGAAAACGCTGCTGGTTCTCGTGGTGGGCGAAACAGCAAGGGCAGAAAATTTCTCTCTCGGCGGCTATGAAAAAGAGACCAATCCTATGCTTTCTAAGCGTAAGGACGTGGTGTTTTTTCAAAACGTCAGCTCCTGCGGCACCGCTACCGCTGTCTCTGTTCCCTGTATGTTCTCGGATATGACGCGCAAAAATTATAGTGCCTCAAAGGCGAAACATACTGAAGGCGTGCTGGATATTCTTGCCCGTGCAAAAGTTAACGTTCTCTGGCGTGAAAACGACGGTGGCTGTAAAGGCGTTTGCGATCGCGTGCCGACTGAAAACATGTCCAGCCTTAAGCTGCCGGAACTGTGTCAAAACGGAGAATGTAAAGACGATATTCTGCTGTATAAGCTGGAAGACTACATCAACATCCAGCAGGATGACGGAATTATTATCTTACACCAAATGGGCAGCCACGGCCCCAGCTATCATGAACGCTATACTGCGGAGTACCGCAAGTTTACGCCGACCTGTGACACTAATGATATACAGAACTGTGACACAGCATCGCTAGTGAATACCTACGACAATACCGTTGTCTACACTGACGCCAACTTGGACAAGGTCATCGCCCTGTTAGACAAAAAGCGGGATCGGTTTGCTACCGCCATGCTTTATCTTTCCGATCACGGTGAGTCTTTAGGGGAAAACGGCCTCTATCTCCACGGAGCGCCCTATGCCCTTGCGCCAACACAGCAAACCCGAGTTCCCATGATTCTATGGACCTCTCCGGAGTACAGAGAAACGCAAGCCATGAACGAGGACTGCCTGAAGAAAGAGGCTCGCAATGGCACCTTTAGCCAGGACAACCTGTTCCATTCCCTTCTGGGCATATTTGATGTTCAAACAAGCGAATACAGCCCAGAGCTCGATATGTTCAAAACCTGCCGTACCGGCAATCAACAGTGAGGATAGGACGATGAATAAAGTTCAAGAAAAAGGGTTCGTTCGCATTGTAAAAGCGGCAGGATATTCGCGGGCGGGGTTAGTTGCTGCTTGGAAAAATGAAGCCGCCTTCCGTCAAGAATGCCTGTTAAGCATTGTCGGCTGTGCCGTAGCCCTGTGGCTAAACGTGCCCGCTGTAGAGAAAATTCTATTGATGGGGTCTGTTATTCTGGTGGTTATTGTTGAACTGCTTAACAGCGCTATTGAGGCGGTTGTTGACAGAATTGGCTATGAGCATCATGAACTGTCGGGGCGGGCAAAAGATATTGGCTCTGCGGCCGTGCTGGTCTCGCTGATTCTTGCCGCTATCGTCTGGGGCGGGCTGCTACTTCCTAAACTTGGCGCGTCGCTTTAGTTATTATTAAAAGCCGCGAGGGCGTTATCGCCTCGCGGCTTTTATATCAGAAAGTTACCTCAACGATAAATCCCCGCGATTCCCCGTTACGAAACGCAACGCTCAAGTGATGAAGTTCAGCAATCTGTTTTACGATGGAAATACCCAGACCGCTACCGACCTTTTTCTGCCCCGGTGGTCGATAGAAGCGTTCTCCCATCCGCGCCAGATGTTCTTTCGTCACGCCTGGCCCCGTGTCTTCGACGGTAAGGGTTTTATCCGCCAGAGTCACGTAAACGTCACCGCCTTCCGGCGTATAGTGCAGCGCGTTGTCCACTACGTTACGAAGCAACAGAGATAGCAACACCATGTTCCCCTGTGTCACAGGCGATTCACCGCGATAGTCAATGTGCAGAGTGGTACCTTTAGTCTCTGCCTGAGCCTCAAAGCCTGACCGCATCTCTTCCAAAAGCGCTCGCCAGTCAACGGATTCACTGTCGGGGATCTCTGAATGGGCATCCAGTTTAGACAGCGTCAGCAGCTGATCGACCAGACGGGAGGCTCGCTCAATCCCCAGCGTCAGATTGCTTAGCGCTCGCTGCTGTAGTTCAGGCTTATTGGTGGTCATTTGCGCCACTTCAGTCTGAACTTTCAGGGCTGTTAGCGGACTCCTCAACTCGTGAGCTGCATCAGAAACAAAGCGACGTTCCCTTCTCAACAGCTCACCCGTTTTGCGAAACAGCGCGTTTAGCGCGTCCACAAAGGGCTGAACTTCTTTAGGTAACCGCTTTTCTTCAATGGGTCTTTCATCGTCCGGCGCCCTTTTCTTTAGCGCGGCAGACACGCGCTTCAGGGGAGCTAGCTCATGATTAATTAAAAAGAAAATGGCGATCAGCATTATCGGCAACATAATGCCCCACGGCGTGACCTGATGATCGAGTAGAATATTTTTTGCTAGCCGCTCTCGGTAGGCCGTCTCCTGAGCGATAGCAATAATAAATCGCCTATCCTGTGACACTAGCCAGAGCACCCGCCACTTTTTGCCTTCGATAAACTGAGGCTTATCGCCGAGTGACATTGTTGCGGGTGAATAGGTCATTTCAGCTTCGTTATTTTTGTCGCTAAGCAGCAGGCGCCCTTCTGGCGTAAAAATAGCAAAAGAGAGCGCATCGCGCGCCTGACGGCTAAAGCGATCGGTAAAGGCTGACTTCTTACCGTCTGGTTCGATTTTGAGCATGTCATCCAGCCCGATACGTTCAAGACGCTGGGCAAACAGGATCTGTTCAGCGTCAAACATCAGCCGAATACGGTGACGAACTTTTACGTAGCCGATTGCAGAAGACACAACCCAAGACAGCATAATTAACAGCGTGAAAATAGCGATAAGACGAGTACGCAAGCTCAGATTTTTCATTTTTCACTGCCTAGGGCATAGCCCATGCCGTAAATCGTGCGGATAAGATCTTTACCCAACTTGTGGCGAAGGTTATGAATATAAACCTCTACCGTGTTGCTGCTAACGTCATCACTCCAGGAATAAAGCTTCTCCTGAATCAACGTTTTGCTCAGTACGCGATTCTGGCTAAGCAAAAAGAGTTCCAGCAGTTTAAGCTCTCTGGCTGTTAAGACGATCGGGTTACCATTTTTCGTCACTGTACCGCTGGCAGCATCCAGCAAAATATCTTTGTAAGTAAGTACCGAACTTAGCTGCCCATGACGCCGACGGACCAGCGCCTGCAGGCGGGCAGCGACCTCTTCGAGGGCAAAAGGCTTGCAAAGATAGTCATCAGCGCCGTGCTGCAGGCCACTGACTCGTTCGTTAAGCGCATCTCGTGCGGTAAGGATCAACACTGGCGTATCGACCTTTTGCTGGCGCCAGTGTTTAAGAATATCCAGTCCGTCTACGTGCGGAAGGCTGAGATCAAGGATAACGGCATCATAAGGGGCGGAATAAACTGCCTGTTCACCCAGTTTACCGTCAGTAAACCAGTCAATCTTGAAGCCCATTTCTTCAAGACCCACTTTTATTCCATCGCCAATTAGCTCATCGTCTTCAATCAAAAGCGTTCTCATTCGGCCTCTCGATTATCATAGTTGTTATGCATCACTATGAGATTAGACGATAATTATCGAGTTAGTTCCACCGAGAAACCGCCCTGAGGTCGATTTTGAAAATTAACACTCAGGCCGTGCAGTCGTGCAATGCGCTCAACAATCGACAGTCCCAGCCCGCTGCCGCTTTTTTCCTGACCCGGCGGTCGGAAAAAACGCTCGCCGATACGAGCAAGAAATTCAGGATTCACACCGGGGCCGTTATCCTCCACGCGAAAGCCTTTAGACATTAGCGTAACGGAAACGGTGCTGCCGGGCGGACTGTAGCGAATGGCGTTATCCAACAGGTTACGAAGCAAAATTGACAGCAAAAGCGGTTGGCCGCTAATGGGTGGTGGCGTTTGCTCTGTCGACAGCCTAAGCTCAATATCTATCGCTCGCGCTTTGGCATAGTGATCGGCAATGGCGGTTTGCAGCAGTTGAGGCCATTCAATCTCTTGCACATCGCTAAGCTGAGAAAGCGTGTCCAGACGCGACAAAGTCAACAGCTGATCGACAACGCGCGACGAACGGTCAATACCGTCAATCAAGTTGGCGACAGCGGTGTTGCGCATCTCGTCGTCGTCCCCAGCCAGCTGCACCACCTCTGCCTGCACTTTTAACGCAGCTAAAGGACTTCGCAGTTCGTGAGCAGCGTCTGACGTAAAGCGTCGTTCTCGCGTCAGCATTTCACCAATACGGGAAAACAGCCGGTTAAGGGCGTTTACCATGGGCTTCACTTCACTCGGCACCCTCTGAACTGTCAGTTCGGTATCGTCCCCGGGACGCCTTTGGTTTAGCTGGTTAGCAATTTTCTTTAAAGGACGAAGCTCATAGGTGATTAATCCAATGAGCAGAACAATCATGAGAGGCAGCGCAATCAACCATGGAACAAGCTGAGAAACCAGAATATCTCTCACCATATCGTCACGATATTCCCACTCTTGACCAACGGCAACTACGTGCTTTTTATCCTGAGCGGTAAGCCAGATCACGCGCCAAGGATCTTTATCCCCGACTATGCCGCCGTCAGTAAATCCGTCAGCGCGATAGTCAAAAATCAGATTCTTGCCGTTGTCGCCGTCGCTAAGTACACGCTGGCCGTCAAGGGTAAAGATAGCGAATGCCAAAGCATCATCATCCAGCTTGCCGCGGTTGTGTCGAACCGTCTTTTTCATTTCTCGCAGGCTAAACGGCTCAGAAAAAGAGCCGGGATTAAGGACGGTTAACCGCTTGGCAAACAGCATCTGTTGGGTATCAAACAGTTCGTTGACGTTATTCTTAATTTGCCACCAGGCCATAACATTCGCCACAGACCAAGTGAGCAACGCGACCAGAGAAAACAGCAGCGTGAGGCGCAGGCGTAAACTAAGGTGTTTCACTTTGGCTCTCCCAGCGTATAGCCCACGCCGTAAACGGTACGGATGATTTCGTTACCCAGCTTGCGCCGCAGGTGATGAATATGCACTTCCACCGCATTGCTGGAAACGTCTTCATCCCAGTTATAGAGCTTTTCTTCAATCAGCGAGCGAGACAGCACACGGCCTGCGTTGTGCATCAGCAGCGCCAGCAGCGCAAACTCTTTGGGCTTCAGAATAACCGGACTGCCCTGATAGGTCACCGCCATTGAGACAGGATCAAGGGTAAGGTCGCCGCTGGTTAATGTAGAAGTAAGCTGGCCGTGTCGACGACGGATCAGCGCCTGCAAACGGGCGGCGACTTCAGCCAAAGCAAACGGCTTACACAAATAATCGTCAGCGCCCAGCTGTAGCCCTTCTACTCGCTGCTCAATAGCGTCGCGCGCAGTGACAACCAGTACGGGCACGTCGTGGCCATTCGCTCGCCAAGAACGCAGTATGTCCATACCGTCTATACCCGGCAAAGAAAGATCGAGAACGACTGCATCATAGGGCGCAGCATCAATAGCTCGCTGGCCGACCGCCCCGTCAGAAAACCAGTCAACACTAAAGCCCAGTTTTCCCAAACCGGCCTTTAGCCCATCACCAATGAGCCTATCATCTTCTATCAGTAAAATTCTCATGCCGCTCTCCTCGTATTCGGCCTCTTTGTACCGTATAAAAAGCGGGATAGCCACAGAAAATCCCCACAAATCCTTTATTTTTTTGCCTTAAGATCCTGTTAAGAAAATGCGTGTTAAATAGCTGCATTATTGCGAAAAAACGCACCAGTGAGGAGGATGTTTATGAAGAAGTTAACCATGTTGGCCTTAGTGACGGCACTTATCAGCGCGCCGCTGTTCGCTCAATCCACCGGTGGATTTAACGGCCCTAACTCAAGTGCAGCGACTGGCGCTACAGCAGGCGGTTTTGCTGGGCCGAAGGCGTCCGAAACAACGGTCGATAAAGCGCTAAAAATGAGTGACGACGCGTGGATTACCCTTCGCGGGCACATCGTACAGCAGATTGGTAAAGAACTTTACCTGTTCCGCGACGATACCGGCACTATTAATGTCGATATCGATGACAAACGCTGGATGGGACAGATTGTCACTCCGGACGATCGCGTTGAGTTACAGGGTGAGATTGATAAAGACTGGAACTCTATTGAGCTGGACGTCAAGCGCATCATTAAACTTGATAAATAGATAAGCTTGCCGGGAAGGCATCACGCTAACCCGGCTTTCTTTTATCTCTCGTCCCTCGCCTGACTGACCTTGCTTACCCTACGGTACTTTTCCCCCTGTCTTTTTACTCGATGCTCTGACATGATGAGGAATTCTCACCTTTTTTCGGAGCCGCTATGCTAGAAACATCCCTTTTTGTCGCCACTATTGCCACACTTGGAATGCTCTCTCCCGGCCCTGACTTCTTTTTAGTGATCAAGAACGCCGCCCGCTATCGCCGCTCTGTGGCCATGGTCACCGCGCTGGGCATTATTATGGCAGTGGCAACCCACATGGCCTACTGCGTTGCGGGTTTGGCGGTGGTGATCACGACCACTCCCTGGCTGTTTAACCTGTTGAAGTACGTCGGCGCAGGCTATCTGATTTGGATTGGCGCTCAGGCGCTGCTGGCTAAAGGCAACAGTAAAATGGATGTTTCTCAGGTAGCAAAACAGCAAACCACGTATAAAAATGCGTTTATTCAAGGCTACCTGTGTAATTTGCTTAACCCCAAAGCGACACTGTTTTTTCTATCGGTGTTCACTCAGGTTCTTAACCTGAACTCCAGCACTGGAGAAAAGCTGTGGTACGCCTTTATTATCTGGATCCTTGCGGCTATCTGGTGGCCTGTGCTGGTTTTTCTGATTCAAAGCGCGCCGGTTCGGCGCTGGCTTGCCAAAGTACAGCGTTCGGTAGATAAAGTGCTGGGCGTTGTGCTGATAGGATTGGGTGTTAAGGTTGCGCTGGGCTAAATACCCAATTGCCGCTGTTCAGCGGCAATATTGTGAATAGTGACATTGTCACTGATGCAGTTCTCAGAGACGTCTCACTGACGTAGATAAACCTGCGGCTGCTGCGATTCAGGATGGCGGTGAATCCCAAGATCGGCCTGATACCACTGAGTTAACGGCTCTGCCTGCATCACCTGCTCTGGCGTGCCCTGTGCGACCAGTTTTCCCTGATGCAGCAGTACCACTCGGTCAGAATAGAGCGATGCTAAGTTAAGATCGTGCAGCACACAGCACACGCTAAAGTTTAGGGTCTTTGTCAGCTGTTTTAGCAGCCTTAACGTCTGCTGCTGGTGGTATAGATCTAACGCTGACGTCGGTTCATCCAAAAATAGCCATTTAGCCTCAGGTTCTGGCTGCCACAGCTGAACCAGCACCCGAGCTAGCTGAACCCGCTGTTGCTCACCGCCGGACAGGTGACGATAGTCTCGATGGGCTAAAGACTGACACTCCGTTTGTATCAGCACTTGTTCAATAGCCTCCTGCTGACGCGCCTTACCGTAAGGGAAACGCCCCATGGTAATGACATCTCGAACGCTAAAAGGAAAAGCCAGATCGGAATGCTGACGCATTACCGCGCGAGTGCGCGCCAGCGCGTGTGGACACCAGTCTGTCATTCGTTTTCCCATGAGACGACATTCCCCTGATGACGGCGTCAAATAGCCCGTCAGTAAGCGCAGCAGCGTGGATTTCCCCGCGCCATTCGGCCCAATGATTGTCACCAGCTCTCCCGGCTTTAACTGCAAACTGACGTCCTGTGTCAGGCAAAGTCGCCCTGTTTGGTAATACACGCTATCAGCTTCAAGCACGGGCAACACCTCTCGGTTTTACGATCAGCCATAAAAAGTAAGGGCCGCCAATCAGGCTGGTAATCAACCCAACCGGCATTTCAGACGGCGCTGCCGCCGTTCTTGCGACAGTGTCGGCCAATAAGAGCAGGCAGGCTCCACCCAGCGCCGAGCCGGGAAGCAGCCAGCGATGATCCGCGCCGATGCGCATACGAATTAGGTGAGGAATAACTAGGCCAATAAAACCAATGATGCCGCTGACAGCAACACAAACGCCAACCAGTAGCGCGCTGAGAACCAGCAGCCTGATTTTAGTTTTATAGACGTTAACGCCTAAATAGTGCGCTTCCTCATCCCCAAGCTGTAGCAAATTGAGGCGATTAGCGGACAGTAGAGTCAACAGCGTCACAGGGACAATCACCGAAGCGGCGATGGCCAACGTAGACCACTGAGCCTGACCGAGACTCCCCATCATCCACACCGACAGCTGGCGAAGCTGCTGGTCGTCGCCAATATAGCTTAAAACGCCGACGGACGAACCGCACAGCGCATTAATTGCAATCCCCGCCAAAAGCAGCCGCGATAGTGAACCGTGACCGCCTCGGCTGAGCAGAAAGATAACCACGCACACAGACAGGCTGCCAAGAAACGCCGCTACCATGTGACCATAAAGACTGATACTGGGAGGCAGCGTGTAGGGAAAAACGATGGCCAGCCCGACGAACATCGCTGCCCCGCTGCTGATCCCCAACAGCCCAGGATCCGCCAGTGGGTTACGGAACAGCCCCTGCATCACTGCACCAGACGTCGCCAGCGCGCAGCCTACAACAGTCGCCAGCAGCACTCTGGGTAAACGAATATTAAGCCAAATCTCCCAAACCATGTCGTCTGCTGGTGCCTGCCAGAGTGTGCTAAACGACAGCTTAAAGGCGCCAAGATTTGCCGCTGATAGCGTGAGCGCCAGCAGTAAAAATAGCAGCCCCCAAAGAGTCGTCTTTACGTAACGATAGCTTTTCAAATTGCGATGCCTCTGCAATAGCCTGACGGTCTGGATTAAGCGCCAGCGGGACTGAGCCCCGGTTCAACCACACTGTAAATCTGCCCGCTTAGTCCCTGATGTATTTGGGCAACAATGGTTAAGGCAACGTCGCTACGGTTAACGAAGCCGTGCACTTCCTGATGTTGATAGCACTGAGCCTTTTTCGTCGCCTCGCCGTTTAAGAGACCTCCGGGGCGAAGAATGCAGTAGCCAAGCCCACTGGTCTGTAGCCAGACTTCTGCCAATGACTTTTCCCTAACCGCCTGACCAAATGCGGCCTTAGCGCGTTCGGACAGCGTCGGCCAGCTGTCGCCACAGCCAAGAGATGTCACCATCAGCATATTTTTGATACCTGATTTCTGTGCCGCATCGATAACCGTGCGGTGTGCCAAATAGTCCTGACTGCCGCCCATGGTAGATATCACTGTACTATCAGGGCCCGCCATAGTGCAGAGGCGCTCCACGACCACCGTATCCGTCGCGTCGCCAACCAGCGCGATGACGCCCCGCTCGCGCAGGCGCGCAGCGTCTTCTTCTCGGCGCAGCAGTGCAAATATCGGGCGCTGGTTTTCTAGCGCACAGTCAACTAAGTGAGCGCCAGTGCCCTTTGCCGCGCCAAATATTAGCCACGGGTTCATTGAGCATTGCTCGCTAAATCAGCGGCCAAACGGCGAAACGCCTCAACCTGTTCAGGTAAAAGCTGACGATGGCTGTCGCGACCGAGGAACACTTTAAACATGGCCTGTTTTTGTTCATTGAAGAACACGATAGAAGCCGTCGCCATGCCCATAAACGGCCGTTCAATCAATGCGATATGGCGAATATTCTCTGCCTTAATGTGGCCACTCAAGCCGCTTTTTCCGCGCAGGTTGTAGTAGCCGTGACGGTGGAAACCAGAAGGCAGTTCGCCGTGAAATTCCAGAATAACGTCATGATTGTGAATCAGCGTCGTTACCGGCCCCCAGGCTGTCATGGCGTCCCACACCGTATCGAATTTGTCGCCAGCGGCAATGGTGCGTGTCGGCAGAGAGTCGACCACGTCCAGCAGAGACGTTTGATACTGGCGAGCGATGTCTTCTAGCGTGCCGTCCGGGTTGGTTTTCATAAACTCATTCAGGGTTACTTCACTCATGAACAATTCCTTTCTAATAGCGTTAGGTTTTTATCTTTTGAATCGGTAAACGCCGCCAATTAGCAGCGCGGTAAAGCGTTATCCGTTTAGCTGCATAACCAGCTGCTGTAGCGAACTCAGCAGATTGCTGGCCCAAAAGCGCCCTTCGTCCGTGAGTCGAATACAGAGCGCATCATCCTGCACCAGCCCGGCCTGCCGCCATTGGAAAACCAACGGTGATAGATCGGCTGCGCGCGGCGTTAAGGCGGGCAGATCGATTCGCCCTACTTCAATTCCTGCCTGTAGCTCGTGACGCCAGCGGGCGGCGTCTCCCGCGGACTGAGTCATCATCATGATTGGCTTACGCCCTTCATCGAGGGTTTGGTAATAGGTATCAAGACGGCGCTCCATCATGTAGGCTTGGCCGTTTAAATTTCCGCCCGCCCCTGATCCCATTGCTAGGCAGTCGGCACCCTGCTTGATCAGCAGATTGTAGAGGTTTCTTTCCCGCGTAGTTCTGGCCCAGTGACTGTTGCTCAGCTGACGCCAGCCATACTGCGCTAAAATATCAGCGCCCTGTAGGTAAAAATCGCGCCGTGCCGTTACGTCAGGCAGGGTGACTCGCTGGTTTTCTGCCGCTTTAGCCAATGGCGTTGTCGGCAGCAGGTTCAGCGCGTAAAGGTCTACGCCGTCCAACGCCAGATCTTTCACAATCGCAATATCTTCGCGCCAGGTTTCCGGCGTTTGTCCGGGTAAGCCAAATATCAGATCGCAAACCACAGCGGCTTTATCGCGACTGCACAGGTTGTGTAAAAATGCAATGGACTGCTCTTTGTCTGATGTCCTTGCCATACGCTGCCGGATGCGGGTATCAAAGGTCTGGATACCGATAGAGAAACGGTTTGCGCCAGCGTCTAAGCAAGCGTCAATCCGCTCGTCATCAAAGTTGAGGATCCGCCCTTCAACCGTAATCTCACAGTCAGGCGCCAGAGGTAAACTCGACTTCAGGCGCCTGATAATGCGAAACAGCCCCTCCGCAGAAAGCGAAGTTGGCGTGCCTCCTCCGAAGTAAACAGCGTGGATAGGTGCGGACTGTAATAAAGGGCTATCGGCTTCCAGCGAAATCTCTTTGAGCAGATAGTCGACATAGCGCTGAGCGTCTTGCTCGCTGAACTTATTCTGGTAAAAACCACAGAACGTACAGTGCGTAGCGCAAAATGGGATATGTAAATACAGCAGTCTTTTACGATGAGGAACGGCGCTTTGAAGCAAAGAAAGCCAGGCATCGTTAATGGCTTCAGCCTGGAGCGGTACACTGTTGCGCCAAGGCATTGTCGCACGGCGATCGGGAAAAGGGAGAGGTCCGGGCTGAGCATAGTAAGGCGTTAAATCAATAGCCATCTTTCATTCTCTGATTCATTCTGTCGGTTTACATCAAATGACTCGCATTAAATGATAATAATAATCGTTTATCAAATAATTTTTTGCCACGTCTAAAAGGCTATTTTTAGAACGAAATCCTTATCATGGTGACTAATTCTTTCTTTTTTTTAACAAAATCCTCAACTATAAAGATGCATTTTTCATGTTTGTTTTCATCTTATTAGCGTGAATTCTCTTAATCAAAATGTTAATTTTTTGCAAAAGAAAAACCGCGTGAATTATTTAACTGATTGATATTTTTATTATTTAATCAATAGATAATAATTCTCATTTTCATGACATTGATCAAACAACGCTAAATTAGTACTCGAAACTCATCTTTTCTTTCTCTATAAAGTCTAACGATAATCATTCTCATTAAAAAGTAGAGAAAAAAAATGAAAACAAGGAAAACGCTTCTGGCTGCCCTTCTTCCCTCTTTACTCACGGTGTCTGCCGCACAGGCAAATCAGGAGTCTGTAGAGGAAAAAGAAGGCGATACAATGGTGGTGAGCGCGAGCCGCTCGGAGAAACCGCTTTGGGAAAGCCCGGTGTCGATTCAAGTCGTCGACAGACAGGCGCTGGATAAGCTCACCGGAGACTCTGTAGCCGAAGCGCTGCGCGATGTTCCCGGCGTGGAGATTTATGATAATGCGCTGGCGGGCAGAAAGCAGATCCGCATTCGTGGTGAAGCACCGTCAAGGGTGTTAATTCTGATCGATGGCCAAGAGGTTACCTACCAGCGCTCAGGCCACAACTCCGGCCCGGGATTGCTTATTGACAGCTCTTCCCTTGAACGTATTGAAGTGGTTAAAGGCCCTCACTCGGTGCTCTATGGTTCACTGGCTATTGGCGGCGTGATTAACTTTATCACCAAAAAAGGCGGCGATAAGCCGATTGGCGGCAAGATCAACGTGGTCTATGACAGCGCCACTGACGGATGGACAGAGTCTGCCGCCGTCTACGGTTCTATCGATGGCTTTGACTACCGCCTAAACGCTAGCTATGCCGATCACGGCGATCGGGATACGCCAGACGGTCGACTGCCTAATACCGGCTTTGATAATCAGAGTCAGGGAGCGTGGCTAGGCTATACGCTGGGCAAGCACAAGTTCGGCCTTTCCCTCGATCGCTATAAGCTCGATACACAAACTTACTTCAACGAGCCTGGGTATCAGGCCTTTAGCGTCAAAATTCCCAAACTGACTCGAGAAAAAGTAGGGCTTTTTTACGACTATCAGATAAATGGCGACATCGTTAAAAATCTGCACGTAGACGGCTATCGTCAGGAAATTGAGCGTCAGTTTCGTAACCATATTGAAGTGAGTACACCGACCGGCAGCCCAATGATCGGCAACCTCGATGTGCTCACTAAAACTAACACCAATGACAAACAAAAAACGGACGGCCTGACCTTTCAGGCCGACCTGACACCGTTTCAAAACGACACGCTGCTCGTTGGCGCTCAATATCAGCGTGACAGGGTCACACAGGATTCACTTAGCCAAGTCACTTCTTCAACCTCCACTGGCTTTCCTCCTGCCACAAACTATCAGCGCCAAAAAGAGTCGGATAACCGCTGGGAGCAGTCAAGCTGGGCTGCTTTTGCTCAAAACGAACTGAAAATAGCCGAAGATTGGACGTGGACACTGGGCGCTCGCCAATACTGGTTAGAATCCAAAAATCTTGATGGCGGCAGTAAAACCGTTCATTCAACAACCGGTACCAGCTATTCGGTAGAAGATAAAAAAACCGTTAGGGATAATACGTTAACAACGTCCACCAGCTTGCGCTATTCCGGATTTACTAACACAGAACTGCGCTTTTCTTATGCCGAAGGCTACGTGTTCCCTTCTCTGTCGCATCTCTATATCGAGACAACGGCTGGCGGCGGTACCATCTACGGTAATCCAAACCTGAAAGCGGAAACGTCAGACAACTATGAAATCGGCCTGCGCTATAACGGCCATCAGTGGTTTATCGACACTGCCGTTTATTACTCCATTGCGGATAACTACATTACAACGCTAGCCTGCAACGGTGACGCGGTATGTAACGGCAATAGAAACAGCAGCCGTTCAACCTATCAGTATTACGCCAATGTCGATAAGGCGTACACCTACGGCATGGAGCTTCACGCCGAATACAGCGGCTGGTCTTTTGTCCCTTACGTAACCGGCAATATGATGCAGCGTGAACTGAAAATGGACACCCGCAGCACCTATGATACTGGTGAACCCATGCTGACAGGTCGTTTTGGTGTGAGAAAGAACCTGTTCCTTGAGATCGTTGACGTAGAAGCCGACGTTTATCTGCGCGCGGCCTCTGGCGCCAAAGATAAAACCACCGATATTGAATACCGCTATCCGGGATGGACGACGGCAAATATTGCCTTAACCAGTCGATTTGGCTCAGACAATCAGTATCAGGTAAATCTGGCGCTGAACAACCTGACGGACAAGCGCTATCAAACGGCTCGAGAAAGCATTCCTGCGTCTGGGTTTAACACAGCCATCGGCTTTGGCTTTAGCTTCTAAGGGGACATTCCATGCTTCGTCTGATGCTCATAGTGACGGCGCTTATTGCGCCCCTATCCCTCTCAGCTCAAGAGCGGATTGTCATTGCTGGCGGTTCGATCGCTGAGGTTGTCTACGCCCTAGGCGCAGGCAGTGACGTTATCGCTGTCGATCAAACCACTTCCTATCCTCCGGAGACCGCATCACTGCCGCAGATTGGTTACTGGAAACAGTTAAGCAGCGAAGGCATTCTGGCACTGAAACCCACGCTGTTTCTTACCTGGAACGATGCGGAACCGGCTCATGCTCTCAGCCAGCTGTCATCGATCGGCGTAAAAGTACTGGCCTTACCCCGTACTCCCGCGACGGTTGAACAGCTGCGAGACAATATTCGCGCAATCGCCTCGACGCTAAACCGAAAAGAACAGGGGGAAGCGCTAGTTGCCAATATAGAAAACAGTCTGACATCGGTGAGAAAAAAGGTAGATGCACATCCGGATAAAGTAAAAGTGTTGTTCTTACTCAGTATTGACAATGCGGAGCCACAGGTAGCGGGTCAAAGAAGCATTGCCGACGGCATTATGGCTTTAGCGGGAGGCCACAATGCAGCGACTCACGTTCAGTATAAAAAATTCAGCGGTGAAGGCATTATCAGCAGCCACCCTGACGTTATCGTTGTGACGGAACAAAGCCTAAATGAACCTGACGGTATGGCAAAGCTGGGTTCTATTCCCGGCGTACAGCAGACTCCTGCTTGGAAAAACGGGCGCATTGTGGCTATCGACAGAGCCATTATTCTGGGGATTGGCCCACGCGTAGGGCAAGCCGTTGAACAGCTCTATCACGGTTTTTATCCGCAGGAAAACCTCCAGTAGGTCATCGAGTTCCCCTTCCTACTTTACCCTTCCTGTTCTCCTGTACCTCCGGCTTATGTCGGAGGCACGGTTTCTATTGTAAAGATTTATCAACAAAACTCTTGATCAAATATAAATAATAATTATTATCATTCCGATTTCTTTTCATAATGAAACTAAAATTACGCTTTATTACCACTGAACAGGGATAACGATGAACCACAACACGCTCAACCGTTTGACAATTGCCATTATCAGCAGCTTTGCCGCCCTTCCCGCTTTTGCTGCCGAGAGCGAAGAAACCATGGTTGTGACAGCCTCAGGCTTCCAGCAGGCGCTTCGCAACGCTCCCGCCAGCATCAGCGTCGTCACGCGTGAAGATTTAGAGAAAAAGCCGTTTCACAATCTGGCCGATGCCGTTAAAGATATTGAAGGCGTGAGCATTGCCGGCGGAGAAACCAATACTCAAGATATCTCTATTCGCGGATTACCCGGTGACTACACATTAATACTGGTTGACGGAAAGCGTCAAAACAGTCGTGAATCACGGCCAAACGGCAGCGGCGGCTTTGAAGCCGGCTTTATTCCCCCGATGGAAGCGATTGAACGCATCGAAGTGATCCGTGGTCCGATGTCAGCCCTGTACGGTTCTGACGCCATGGGTGGCGTAATTAACATTATTACCCGTAAAGTGGGTAACGAGTGGCACGGCGCGGTCGGTATGGACGCAACTATTCAGGAAAACGCCGATTCGGGCAACATGTACGGAGGTAATTTCTACCTTTCCGGGCCGCTAATGGAGAACCTCATCGGATTTCAGATCTACGGTAAGGCCGACTATCGCCCAGAAGACGACATTATTGGCGGCTATAACAAAAATGATAATAAAAACATCACTGCTAAACTGAGTTTTACCCCTACAGAAAGCCAAGACATTACGCTAGAAGCCGGTCGCACCGTGCAAAAGCGTGAGTCAACGCCGGGCAAGTCTATCGATGCTTACACTATCCGTGGTGGCCTGAAGCAGCCAAACTCAAAAACCGATCTCAGCAACGAGCGTAACCACTGGGCTATTACTCATAACGGCCGCTGGGACTTTGCCTTCACGGACGTTAGCGTGTACCAGGAAAAAACTAAGCGCGTGACCGAAAGCTATAAGCTTAACAGCAGTTCCGGCGCTTGGGTTGGTGGCTACGATAGTCGACGTCCCGAAATTACCAACACTGTCGTCGACGCTAAGATGACGCTTCCCCTGCCGAGCAACATGGTAACCATTGGCGGTCAGTATCAGTATTCTGAACTGGAAGACGGTTCAACTACCGGCAAAGGTAAAATGGAAAATGCCAATATTTCAGCCTATCAGCAGTCTATTTTTGTTGAAGATGAAATTTCTTTAACTGATTCTCTGATCTTTACCGGTGGCGTCCGTCTGGACGATCATGAAACCTACGGTAACTACTGGAACCCACGAGGCTATCTGGTTTATCACCTAACGGATGAAATAACGCTTAAAGGCGGTGTTGCCAAGGCGTTTCGCGCCCCGACGCTTCGTCAGATCAGCCCCAGCTACGGTACGGCCACCCAAGGGGGCGCCGGTATTATCTACGGTGACCCTGACCTGAAGCCAGAAACCAGCGTTAACGAAGAGATCGGCATCGCCTACGATCACGAGTCGGGCTTTAGCGCTGCGCTAACGCTGTTTAACACCGACTTCAAAAACAAGCTAACCAGCTACAGTACCGGAGATAAAGATCCGATTACCGGTCTGAACCTGTATACCTACGACAATGTGGGTAAAGCCAATATCAAAGGCGTAGAAGCGGCAACCAGCATTCCTCTTGCTCCATCGTGGAAGCTGGATCTGAACTACACCTACCTTGACTCCAAGCGCAAGAGTAACGATGAGTTCTTCAGCAGTGGAACCTCCCTTAAGGGAGAGCCTTTGGCGCAAACGCCAAAGCACAGCGCCAACGGCAAGCTGACCTGGGAAGTGAACGACACGCTGGAAACCTATACTCGCGTGACTTACACCGGCAAGCAGGTTTGGGCCGCCCAGCGCAACGGCTATACGGGGCCACGCTATCGCGATGGGTTTACCACTGTTGACGTCGGAGGTACGTATCAGATCAGTAAGAACGCCCAGCTGAATATGGCCGTTCTCAACATTACTGACGAAACCGGAGACGACATTGATACCAACGGCGGCAACTGGATTGTCGAAGACGGTCGTCGCTTCTGGGTTGGTCTAAACCTGAAGTTCTAACCTTTGTGTGCGGCATCCAGTGGAGAAAATACCGCTAGGATGCCGCCGCTTTGCTTTCAGGGTAGCACTCTATGTATAAATCGCTTATCGCCACCGCGCTGCTCTTTTGCAGCGGCCTTTCCGCTAAACCCTCACCCGTTATTCCCCCTATTGAAGAACTGGCTCATCAGCACTTTACGTTCAGCCAGCACGATCTGACCTCTAAGCAGGGCTATGGCTATCGCCTCTTTATTGCTGTACCTAAAACTCCTGCGCCCAAGGCTGGGTATCCGATTCTCTATATGCTGGACGGCAACGGCCAGTTTCCTTTGGCGGTTAACGGCTATCGCCCTGAAAACGGCCCTGCGCCGCTTGTCGTCGCAATTGGCTACCAGATGGATGTCAGCTATAACACTGACCTGAGAACGCGAGACTACACGCCCCCGGCTCAAGGAGAAGAATTTGCTAAAGGCGGGCAGTCAGAGGCGTTCTATCAGTTTATTGAACAAGAGGTGAAGCCCTGGGTTTACTCTCACTACGCCATTGATCGGTCACGACAAACCTTGGCAGGCCATTCATTTGGCGGGCTGTTTACGCTGCATGTGCTGTTCAACCATCCTCAAAGCTTTCAGCGCTACGTCGCGGCCAGCCCTTCACTCTGGTGGGGAAAAGGGATTGTTATCCCCAAGCGCACGCCGCTGCTAACGCTTAATTCGCCAGCTGTAACCCTTACCGTTGGGGAATATGAGGAAAAGCCCGATCCAAGCAAAGCTAATTTGCCTGTCGACCCTGAACGCGCCAAAAGGCAGGCCGAGCGTCGACAGGTAACCAAAGCGAGAGAGCTTGCTGCAACGCTGCATCAGCAGGGTGCCAACGTTAACTTTATTCTGTTTCCGGGTAAAAACCACGGCAGCGTGATCCCCGATGCCATTAATGAAGCCGTCAAGTCCGCTGCGCAGTAAAGGCGATAAGCAAGACGTCAAAGGGGAATTTATATTCCCCCGCTTCTTACTACTATTCCTGTTCTATTCTTCCTGAGCCTTCAGATTTACGACTTCCGTTGAGGCCTGTTGAACAACAAGGCTTTGAGGCTGGACAGCTTAACCCCCGCCGCGCGCAGGCGCTTTAAGATATCAAACAGCAGATCGCTTTTCGTTCGGCTTACCAGACGGGGGCTGCTCACGTAGCCCGTTACGCTGAGCGTAATGCCGTCTGGCGTCAACTGGCTGAAGGAAACGGACGGTGCCGGTGTGTCAAAAATCACTTCATGGGACACATAGGCTTCAATCAGGATATCTCTCACCTGTTCAGGATCGATATCCAGCGGAAAGGTCAGCGCTATTGTCGCGACACCCTGCGCGTTCCCCATGGTAACGTTACGCACGTTTTGTGAGATGAGCTGAGAGTTAGGGACAATGACCGTTGACTTATCGCTAAGCTGAATCTCCGTTGCCCGCACATTAATACGGCGAATATCTCCTTCTACGCCGCTGATGCTGATTAGGTCGCCTACTTTCACCGGACGCTCGGTGAGCAAGATCAGGCCTGAAATAAAGTTCTTAACGATTTCCTGTAGGCCAAAACCAATACCTACCGACAGGGCGCTGACGATCCACGCCAGCTTGTTCCACTCGATGCCCAGTACCGACAGGGTCATCAGGATCACTAACACGTAGCCAATGTTGCTAAACAGCGTCACCAGCGACATGCGCATGCCGGAGTCCATGGCCGTTTTGGGTAAAAACTTAGTGCTCAGCCAGCGGCGGGAGGTTCGCAGTACGTAAAGCCCAATGGCCAGACTGATAGCCGCGTTCATCAGGTTAGCCGGAACAATGTTGATCTTGCCCAGACTGTCGCTGCCGAGAATTTCAATCACCTTCTCTACCAGCGTCATCGGCGTTGTGGTGCCATAGGTACCGTTAAACAGCGCAATAATAGCCAATAGTACCAGTGCAGTATTGCCAATGGCCGAAAACAGGATGGTTGCCTGTTCCAGATAGCGCTCGTTGAGATTCAGTGTCTGCTTTATCCACTTACCGCTAGCGTTGTTTATCGAGAACAGACTTTCACAAAGGTCATTAACAAACTTTACTGCCAGATAGAGCATGGATAAAACAATGCCGACCCACACCATCTCATAGGTCAGGAAGCGGGCCAGAGAAATATAGCCAATCAGCAGCGCCAATAGCGCAATGACGGATACCAGCGTAATACTGACATAAATAAGGCCTGCGATAGTGCTTCGCGCTTCTAGCGGTGAGTCACTGCGAGCAGACGCACGGCGAAGCGCATGGGTACGGTACGCCGCGCTCAGCATCAGTAAACCAATCAGTAACGCAATAATGCCGTTGCTAAAAATGGCTGTCGGCACACTGCTGTTGATAGCGGAGTTCATCTGCTCAACAGAGCCGAACGCCATCAGGAAAATCGCCAACACGGTAGGATAAGGCCGCACTACATTAGCAATGGGATCTGGCATGGCAATCAGCCGCCATGACGGTCGGCGAATAGAGAGTAACGCTCTGCCTAGCCCTGCCACTAGCCCTGAAAAGATCGTCAAATCGAGCAGCGCATTGGCAAACTTTTCAACGTCGGGAGAAAAGCCATCTTGCCCGGCAAGAGCCAGATAAAGCAGTTTTGCACCACCCCAGATAACCAGGACGGTGACCAATACAGTACCCAGCGCCAGAAAGCTCCGCCGCAGGCGACCGTCGGGAAAGGCCTGAATGCTCAACCAAACCAGACCGTTTTCCAATATCCGACGCCCAAACAGCCAAAAGGCCAAGGCCAGACCGCCAAGTATTGCCGTACTAATTCGGCTCTCAGATTGCCAGGCGCTGTCCCACGACTGCTGCCACTGCTGACCAAAGCCGTCAAACTTTTTCAGATCTTCACTTTGTGGCGTAAACAGCACCGACCAGAATCGCCAGCTTAAGATACTGCCAGAATTAAGCGCCAGCTGAGTTTTTAAGGTACTTCTGCGCAGCTCAACAATATGTTTTGAAAGACTAGTGGCATCCGTCCTCAGCGTTTCAAGCTGACTCAGATTTTTCTCCATTTGTGTCTTACTGTCGGTCAACGCGCGGCGCTGGCGAGCGACCTCTGGCGGTTCTGCTGGCATGTCCGCAGCGGGCAGTGGCCCAATCACGTCAAGCTGGGTTTTGATTTGTGTCAGTGCGGGAAGCAGCAGTTGGATATCATCACTGGTTTCATTGACCAACTCTAGCGTGCTGGTATTGAGCTCACTGAGTTGCTTATCCGTTGTGGCAGCGGAAACCTTCTGTTTTATATCCCCTAGGCGCTGCTGAAGCTTCCCTAGCGCCTCACCGTTAATTGCCTTAATAGCATCGATCTCAGAAGGCGGCTCGGACGCAGAGGTTTCCTGAGCAATTGCACCCAGCGAGAAGAGAAACAAACACAAAAAAACAAGCGTGCGCGGTAGAGAAAAACTGCGCTTATTGCCGTGTCGATCATAACTATGCATATAAAAAAGCGCCCTATCTGCTGTTGTCACTGTTTGCCTATGAACCAGAAATAACGCTACTCGTCCCCGCTTTCTGGCTGACTGCCCGGCGGAGGAGACTTTAATATATGGGATTTCATCTTGCCCCATACCTGCATTTCACAGGACTTACAGTCAAATTTTAGCGTTAGCGTTTCGTCTCCCTGCACCAGCTGCATAGGCGTTACCCGAGTTTTTACCCCCTGAACACCCTTAGCCTGTTTAGGACAAAGATTAAACGCAAAGCGAAGACAGTGCTTGGTGATCATCAGCGGCACGTCGCCCTTTTCTCCATGTGCCTCATAGGCATCATCGATAAGCTCTACGCCGTGACGCTGGTAGAAAGATCGAGCTAAATGGTTATAGACGTTAGCCAAAAATGTTAAGTGTGTTTGTGGGAAACGCGGAGCTGGTGAACTGCTGGGTCTGCGGTTAACTCTCACATATTGAGCCAAGCGAGCCTCTGTCAGGGCATCAACCGCATCGCGTCGCAGCTGGTTAAGCTGAGCGCTGGGGATAAAGGGCACAGATGATACGTCAATGTCGATGTCCGTTGCGTAATACATGGTCTGACCCAGTTTGCCAAGGCCATCTCTAAGAGAAGATATCGCTTTTTCAGGCTGATTTGCCTCGGCAAATTCACCGTTAAGTGACACGGTAACTGAAATCTGCTCTTCGCTTTTCATCTCCAGCCGCAGTTCATCCCGATCGCCCTTTAAGTGTAGCCTAACTCCCACTCGACGATCGCTGGAGCTTTTTAACAGTGACTGCTGCCACTGGTGGTCGAGATTCCTATTAAGGGGATGATGCGGACGAAGTTTAGAAAGATCTGCTGGCATTTCATTGGGATAAAGTCGATATCGCCCTTCTGCCAGCTTTTCTGCTTTATTGATTCTAAAGCCGACAATGTCTCGCTTAACCAGCACATTAAGGCCGTCCCCGTTGCTCAGCGGTGTGTCGGAGCTGACGTCCAGATACTGCTTTTCCACCTTTATAATATCGCCCACCGGTAGGCCAACAAACTTGGGTGAATCAAAGGCGCCAATGTCGATACGCCGTTGATTAACAAAGTAGTCAGTGCTGCCGCGGTGAAAAGTTTTATCCGGATTTGGCGTAAAGTGGTGCTGCGTTCGGCCGCTGGATGCCGATGCCAAATCTGTTCGCTGCTCCAGAATCGCATCAAGCTGCTGGCGATAGTAAGCAGTAATATTTTTAACGTAGCTCAGGTCTTTATAACGCCCTTCAATTTTAAAGGAGCGAACCCCGGCATCAATCAGTGCCCCCAGATTAGCGGACTGGTTGTTGTCCTTCATCGACAGCAAATGCTTGTCATAGGCAACGACCGCGCCCCTTTCATCCTTTAGCGTACAGGGTAAGCGGCAGGCCTGAGAACAGTCGCCGCGATTAGCGCTGCGCCCTGTCTGTGCATGGGAAATATAGCACTGTCCGGAAAACGCCACACACAGCGCGCCGTGAATAAAGAACTCTATCGTGGCATCAACTTCTTGATGAATACTGCGGATCTGCTCTAGATTGAGCTCTCTGGCCAACACCAGTTGAGAAAAACCCACGTTCGACAGAAAGCGGGCCTTTTCCAACGTGCGGATATCGGTTTGGGTACTGGCATGAAGGTCGATGGGCGGTATGTCCATCTCCAGAATACCCATATCCTGCACGATCAGTGCGTCAACGCCCGCATCATACAGCTGATGGATCAGCCGCCTTACCGACTCCAGCTCGGCATCGTGAAGAATGGTATTCAGCGTCACAAACACTTTCGCGTAATAGCGGTGAGCAAATGCTGCCAGTTCAGCAATGTCTTTCAGCGAATTGCCCGCATTATGGCGCGCGCCAAATTCCGGCCCGCCGATATAGACAGCGTCTGCACCGTGCAGAATGGCCTCTCGAGCTATCTCTACGTTGCGGGCGGGGCTAAGTAGCTCAAGCTTGTTGTTTGAAGATCGGTCTGAAAGTTGCATAGTTTACTGGCTTAACCTGAAGTTCATCAAAGTGGTGCGTGCGGCATTGTAACCTACTTTTTAAATACCGCGCATCGGAACCGTTTTGCTGACGTTAAAGATTAAATTATCGCTAAGCTATGCTGTTTACCTCACTCCCGCTGGCTCAGTTTATGTATTCTCCTCGATCAGCAGCAAATAAAGATAGCGATCGACCACTGCGTGAGAAATACCCAACGACAAACAGATTTCACTGCGGCTTTTTCCCTGTTCGTACATCGCTTCAATCAGCTGCAGGATCTTTCTCTCATTCCCCTGATAGATATAGTTTATTTGAAAGGTTCGCCGACAGTTAGAACAAAAATAGCGCTGTAGTCCTGAACGCGCTTTTCCGTGACGTCGTACCCTGCTCTTTTCAGAACAGTGATGGCACATAATCTGGTTATAATTCGGTCTCATTGCTTTATCTCCCTATAATTTTTTCGCCTAGTTCAATGGACTGTTTTTCACAGTCGAAACGTTTAGCTGCCCTAAACTCGCTGCCAGTTGAAGCCTGGATAAGTGCCATTCGACCATACTGTTGACGTTATCTATCTGTGCCTGTGAAAGGTCATTTTGCGTATTCAACAGCTCCAAAATGCTGCCCACACCGGACTGATAGCGACCGCGGGCAATTTCATAGGCTCTGCGCGATGAGGCCACCAGATCGCTGACGTTCTTCAGATTGCTTTGCGTGGTCGACAGGCTTTGATAGGTTTGCCATACCTGTAGTGCAATATCCTGCTTTGACTGGGCATACTGGTTTTTGGACTGCTCCAGTCGGTTTTGCGCGCTTTTCACTGCGTTGTACTGACTAAATCCGCTAAAGATGGGAACCTTAACGTTGACGCCCATATAGAATTCGTCTCCGTCATAGGTTGGCCCGTACTTCGCTTCACTTTTCCCCCATCGCGACGTCAGATAAACGGAGGGCAAAAAGCCACGCTGGGCAATCGCCAGCTCTTTTTCCGAAACGGTAATTTGTTCTTTCACTGACAGCAGATAGGGATGTTGGTTAAGCGCGCTGTTAATCAGCTGTTGAACGTTGTCCAACGCACTCTCCGACGGCATCACTAGCCCCTTTTGGAACGTGATGTTCTTTGTGATATCGCGCCCCATGATGGAGGCCAGCGCCCCCATAGCATTGCGCACATCACCTTCAGCCTTGATACGATAGTTGGTTGACGACAGTGCGGCATTTTTCGCCTGTAGTTCATCGGCCAAAACGCCTACGCCGGCCTCTCGCTTACCCTGAGTCACCTGCAAACTCTTATAAGAGATAAGCTCAATGTCTCGAGCAGCATCTAAATAAGCCTGAGCGGCAATGACGGTAAAGTATTTCTGCGCCGCGTCTAACACCACATCCTGCAGCTCAGACTGCGTCAAGAACTCCACGGCGTTCAGCTCAACGTTAGCGCGATCGATGCCCGCTTCCCGCTGCCCAAAATCGAACAGCAGCCAGCTGAGTTCCAGTGTGTTCTTCCACGCCTCTGTCGTATTATCAAGGGTGGTCTGGGGATAGTGTGTTTTCGATTTTTGATGATTAAACGTCGAAAGACCGTCCACTGTCGGCATGTATCCCGCATAGCTTTTGTCTTTCTCTATCTGGTAGTGGCGCAAATTGAGCCAGGCAGTCTTAGCCTTAGGGTTATTACACATAGCCAGAACGACAACGTCATAGAAGCTTAAGGCGCTTTTTTTGTTACTCCCCTCAAGACATACATCACGCTCTGCGTTTTTTGACAGTGTTCCTTTTTTGGGGCTCTTATCCGCTGCGGCCTCTGCGGAGACGCTCTGCCGATAAAGCATATCGTCAGTAATCACCGGCAACGGCGCGCCTTTTTTTGATACACGGCTGTCAGTAGAAACGACCGCAGCCGGTTTAGTTGAAGAGAGCTCATCAATCAAGGATCTGACGTCTTGAGAAGGCGCCGCATTCAGCCAAACGGGAAGGCAAAAAGACGCCGCCAGCGGTACCAAAAGCCAGTTCTTCATCCTATTTATCTCCCTGTAAAACAATGAATTCCTTTTGCTGCGCCGATTTAGCGCTGATATCGTGAAGTAAAGTTTTCGTTCCTGTGCTGAAAGCAGCCTGACCAAGACGAGGCAGCATAAGGCTGCGGGAATAAATGGGAGTCACCCTCTCTGTCACCATGGTGACGACACTAAAATGGCGATCGGTCATTTTTTCCCCAACTGGCGAAGTATCAATACTCAGATGAATGACTCCCCCCTTTGAGGCTCGATTATTTTTAGGCTTCACCGCTGGCGGGAACTGAGCCTCGTTTCTTGTTTGATAAATCAGCACATACTCTTTTGCGTCTTTTGATATGTTCATATGCCGCTTCGCAGCCGCCGTTTGGGCATAGCAAAAACTCATCACGACTGCCATTACCACAGCAGCGATTGGTGATTTTCCCTTCATGCGGTTTCTTCCTCTTCGATCTTAGGCGTGGGCGTAGGTGAGGAGGTGCTGTTTTCGAACTGACTAAAAAGCTCTGCAGGCGCGATCTGCTGGGTTGATGTACCGTTTTCAAGCACAACAATACGGTCTACGGAGGCTAGCGTCTGCGGACGATGCGCAATTACCAGCCTCGTGATATCAAGCTGTGCTACTGCCGCGTTGACAGCCTGCTCTAGCTGAACGTCCAGATGACTGGTTGCCTCATCCAGAATCAGTAACTGTGGTTCTTTATAAAGCGCTCTGGCCAACAGAATGCGCTGCTTTTGACCTCCAGAAAGCGCCACGCCCATGTCGCCAACCAGCGTGTTGTACTGCATCGGCATTTGCTCAATATCGTGGTGAATCGCCGCCATTAGCGCGCATTTCAGAACCCGCTCGCGATCGACGTCTCTAGAAAAGAAGGTGATGTTGTCCATGATGGAACCGGCAAACAGAACGTCATCCTGTAAAACCGTTGCACTAAACCGCCTGAGTCCCGCCGGCGTCAGATTCTTCAGGCTTACACCGTCTATCAGAATATCGCCTTCACAGGGAGTTAAGCTGCCGCATAGCAGCTGACTTAGTGTCGTTTTACCTCCACCAGAAGGCCCTGCAAGCGCCACGCACTCGCCTGATTCAACAGTAAAAGAGACGTTCTTAATCACTAGCGGCTCGCTATCGGCATAGCGGAAACTGACGTTTTTAAATTCAATCCGGGGTGGCTTGTCGAGCTGTAGTGTGGAGGTATGTTCTGGCGTTTCTTCCGGCTCGGTAAGGACGATATCAGCTAAGCGTTCCGTTTGAATACTCAGCATCTTCAGCTCAAAATACTTGTCGATAAGGCTGCTAATGCGTTGGCTAAACTGCGTCTTATAGGACGTAAAGGCCATCAGGATACCGACCGTAAACGTTTGATCCATAACCAGCGTGGCGCCTAACCCTAAAATTACCAGATTCTCAATACTAAACAGCAGTCCATTCAGCTGCTGATAGTAAATTTGCAGCTTCTGTACTCTGACACCGGCATTAACCTGACGAATAAGCAGCCCCATCCAGTCGGCAGTTCTTTCCTGCTGACGCAGAAACAGTTTGATTGTTCTCACCCCACGAACCGTTTCCAAAAAGTGGCTTTGCTGTTTTGCGCTGTGAACAATTTGCTCTTCCGTTGCCATTCTTAGCGGGTGATACCACAGAACCCGGCCAATGCCGTAAAGCAGCATGGTCGCCAGACAGACTGTGGCCAAAAGCGGGCTGTAGATATACATCATCACCAGCGTGACGATCGTCATTAACCCGTCAAGGATCGCGACAAAAAAAGAGGAAGACAGCGTAGATTGAATGGCGTCAACGGCACCAAAGCGAGAAACAATGTCCCCCAGATGACGTTTTTCAAAGTAGCCTATAGGTAAACGCATCAGATGGCGGAACACACTGTCTCGCCACTGGACGCTGATAGAAGTAGAGATATACATCATTACCCAAGCGCGAACGGCTGAGGTTACCTGCTGTATCAGCATCATCACGCCAAATCCGACGAGTAGCGTAACCAGCAGACTGCGATCGTTGGAGACGATAACGTAGTCAATGGTCCACTGGGTAAAAAGCGGTGTAATAATGCTAAACAGTTCAATACCTAGCGCCAGAACCAGAACTTGAATAAAGCTGCTTTTAAGCCCCGAAATCTTGCCAATCAGATCGCGAAAACGCACCCGCTGAACCTGCACCTGTGGCTTAAATCCGTCATCCGGCCAGAGTTCAACAGCAATCCCGGTAAACGAGGCTGAAACCTCCGATAAAGTGAGCTGTCGTTCCCCAATAGCAGGATCGTGAATAACGCACTTGTTTCCCTTTACCGACTTCAACACCACAAAATGGGAAAAATCCCAGTGCAGAATACAGGGAAGCCTGAGCTTAGGAAGCTCATCAAGCTCTAAGCGCAAAGAGCGACTGTTTAGACTAAGCTGCTTAGAAATACTCAGCAGTTGACTTAAATTTATGCCCTTCTGAGAAATGCTAAACCGCCCACGCAGCGTTGCCAGATCGGTATGGTAGCGGTGGTAGCCAGCAATCATCGTCAGGCAGGCTAATCCACACTCGGCAGATTCAGTTTGAATAACGATCGGCAGTCGATGGCTGGTTAACCCAAAGTTTATTTTTTTGACGAAACTCATTTGTTAGTGCGCTCCCTCGCTCGCCTTTTGTGTGATGCTAAACAGAGGTTCCAGCACCCATTCGTAAAGTTTGCGTTTATCCAGCACGATGTCTGCCTCAAGCTCCATGCCGGGTTGAAGCGTCTTCTTTTCGCCATAGACGGAAATCGTCTGGCTATCGGGTTTAACCGTGACTTGATAAAACGAAGGATCGCTGTTCGTAAGCCCAGATGTCTGTAACTCGTTTTGTGTCAACGTGACCTTTGATACCGACACAACTCGCCCAGAATATTGGCCAAACTTCTGATAGGGATATGGCTGATAGCGAAGCCAAACTTCGGCTCCCTCCTGAATAAAACCAACGGCTTTACTCGGTGCGTAGAGATGAACCTGCAGCATAGAGCCATCAGGAATAATGCTGACCATAGGCTTACTGGCTTCAACATACTGCCCTACCTGCGCAACGGCAGCGGTGATCGTTCCTGACTGAGGAGCCTGAATGACGATCTCTCTTTTGGCTTCGCTTTCTACCAGCTCCTGCTGAGAGCTGGAGATGCTGCGTACAAGCTGCCCCTGCTGTTTCTCAAACTTCAACAGCAGACCATCTAATTCCGACTGTCGCCCGGCCAGCTCCTTTTCTGTACTGATCTTTTCCCTTTCATAGCTGCTCAAGGCGCTCTGCTGCTGTAATACTTCTTCTTTTACCCGTTCGTATTGCTCCAGAGAGATATACTCTTTTTGATAAATTTGCTGGTACTGCTGCTGACGACGCTGGACCAGCCCCAAGATGCGCCGCTGGTTAGTTATTTGCTTATTCAAAGCGTCAATCTGGCCATTTAGCTGTCGAATGTAGTTCTCCAGCAGCGATTTTTCTGCTGTAAACTGAGACTGATTTTTCTCTATTTCATCCTTAAGGGAGTCAATTCGCGCCTGTATCTGTTCGCTTATCGTCCTCTGTGTGCCAAACGTGTTTGTCCCTTCCCGTTCACCAGAAATGACGTACAGCGCGTCGCCTTTAGAAACAGTATCGCCCTCGTTCACTTTTTTTTCGATAACGACACCATACTGCTGGCTATAGACTTTAATCACGCCCTTATCCGGCACGAGTTGACCCGTGACGGTTTGTTTCCGCGTATACGAAAACAGAAGGCAAAATAGAATGACAGTCGCAATAACGACACAGATAAAGAAGGTAAAAAAACGCAAAGATAAAGGCGTACTTAATATTACATTCCCTAACCATTTTTGCTTTTCTGCCTGAAGCGCCTCTTGGCGAAAAAGCCCCATATACTTATCTTCCTTTACTTTTTAAAAAATAAAAATGACACCACTTAATTGGAGTAAGATTGTTTTTAATATCAAATAAGAACATTCCAACTTTACTTAACAGGCATGGCAACCACCGTTTACATCACACGTAAAAATGTAGGGTAACAAAAAATAAATTTAATAAAACAAACCCATTAAAATATTAATAAGGAAGTAGGAAGATACACCACCCACTGCTTAAAACAGTCTCTTCTATTTTATATCATCAAAATCCCTTTCAATATAATATTTATGCATAAAAATTTTAACATAACAACACCAACAGCTAATAAATCAATAAAATCACTCATCTTTTGGCGTGATTTTTTATAGAAAATTTTCATTTAATCCACAGCCAACCAACTCTTTCTTTATTTCATCAACATGATGAAATAAATGAAAAATAAACCGAAAAACACTCGATTAATTTTTTTAAGAATCAAAAATAAGTAAACATGAAAAGCATACCTAGACAGATCTAAACAAAAATTTATTTTCCCAAATGAATGCATCCAAGTAATAAAATTAAAAAATAAAAAAACCAAATATTGCCTTATTTATAAATAAAAATATGCTTTATCACCTTTCTTTAAATTTGCATTAACATCTTTTTTTGATAGATTGACCACACCATTAGAATCAGTGCTTGCAGTATAGGGGGGATCGGATTAGTTAATAATCATAAATAGGAAACAAACAAACTAAATTAATTGCAATCGTATTTATTTAATGGAAAAAATCACTTTTAAAGCATCGGTCACATCCGAGCTTAAAATCTGATTTAATACCTCGAATATAGGTTATGGATATGAAATTATATGTACAACAAGCAGGGCAAGCTGTACAAGCCGTTTCGTTAGGCTCTTCAACGAATATTAACGCAACACCGGGAACGAGACTGTTTATCGAAGGAAATAACGGGGCCGTTTCTCATATGACTCGTAACGGCAGTGGCCTGATTATTAATACCACTGACGGTAAAGTCATCGCTGTTGATAACTTCTTTGGTCCCGCCGATCAGGGGATCAGCTCTCTGACTATCGAAAACGCTCCTGAATCAGGTTTGCCGGAAAAGCAAATCGTTCTGGGTGATGAGCGCGTTTACAATGACGGCGCTGAAGTGGTTGCCTATACGCCTGAGCAGCTGAAAGACATCATTTCAGGCTGGGACTACTACGACGTTCGCGGTGAAGAAGTTGTCGCAAGCGATGATGACAATACGGGTCTATTTGTTGCACTAGGCCTTGGTGCTGCCGGTATTGCAGGCCTTATTGCCTGGGCTGCAAACGACGACGATGACGACAATAAGAACCGTTCATCCGAACCGGCACCGAACCCTAATCCGACTGATACAACAGACGCAACACTGCTGACGCTGAATCGTTCTAACGGCTCTAGTCTGTCAGGCACCAGCGACGCCAAAAATGCCACTGTCTATATCGACGTGAATAGCGACGGCACGTACGACTTTACCGCCACAACGGATGAGAACGGCAACTGGAGTTTCCCCTCACCGCTGACCATTCCAGACGGTGCTACGGTGACTGTATGGGTACTGAACAGCAAAGGTGAAAAAGTTCAGGTGACTACCGTTATTGACGCAACAGCGCCAGATTCAGAAAGCATGACTGTCTCTCAAGATCTGACTGTCATCAGCGGCAAAACTGAACCGGGTGCTAAAGTTAAGCTAGACGTCGACGGTGACGGCAAAGCTGACTATGAAGTCACGGCCGACGATACCGGCAGCTATAAGATTACGCTGAAAGCTGGTGAAACGCTGAATCCTGGAACCAGCATCATCAGTCTGACTGACGATCTCAACAACACGGCCAGCATCACTCTACCCAGCTCACACAAAGCTTCCGTTCTGGGCATGAGCGAAGATGGTCAAGCGATGGATCTGTCTTCCACGACGGAAATCACCTCTCCGACCCTTCACGGTCGTGGCGTTCCAGGCTCGACGGTCAACCTGATGGATGGCGATAAGAAGATCGGTACCGCCGAAGTCGATCAGCAGGGTAACTGGTCTATTAAGGTTGAAAATCTGAGCGCGGGTAACCACAGCTTTGATGTTCAGACCGTGATCGGTGCCAAAGTGACTGAATCAGGCAAAGACGTCTCTGTCACGTTTGAACAAAAGCCTTACGACATGGCGATTGCCAATTCTGATATCCGTGAAATTGAAACCGACAGCACCATTGATGCGCCGATTTCTATCACGCGCTCCCTACCCGGCGGCGGCTATCTCGTTGCCTATCCAGAAGCAGAAGCTGCTGGTTCAAAATACTACGACATTAAAGTCAAGCTGTTTGATGCCGATGGTAACCTGACCAACACGCTAACGCTGGGTGATAAGAACGTAGCCGACGGCTACAGCAAAGAAAGCGCGCAGCAGTTCCTGGCGAACTTTGACGTGTCTGTTTCTCCGACTAACGGCGCTATCACTGTTCTGTACGCGAAAAATGAAACTGCCGGCAGCTATACTGGTCACGACGTCGTTTATGAGCGCTTTACTGCTGAAGGTACGCCAATCACTAACGGTCCTCAGCTGGTTTCTGCACATAACGATCTTGGCGGTGCAAACGGTATTCTGAAAGAGTGGCTCCCGGACGAAGTCGCTGACAAGATCACTGGATTCCTGTCTAGCGTCGTTAACCCTATTGCTGACTTCCTGACCGGCGCGCTGAAAGCCATCGACTTCCTGAACGTGCTTCCGGATACCGACTTCAAAGCGCTAATTGACGGTCTGGTCAACACCCTGCCTAACCATATCCTGTCTGCCATTATCGGCCAGGGCGCGATGAGCAGCTCTATCGTTCAGCTTGAAGACGGCAGCATTGTCTTCACTGGTACCCACACTCGTGAGTTCTTGGATCTTGAAAACGTCGTAGACAATCTGGACGTTTCTGGTCTGGTTCGCGATCTGTGTAAATCACTGGGTCTGTCCGGTATTCCAATCATCGGCTCTCTGATCGATACCGTCACCGAACTGGTACTGCAGTGGCTCGTTAAGCCGGTTGAGTCTATCGTAGACTTCTTCCTGACGCTGGTTGACATGGACGCGTTTGAGCTGGGTTCACATCTGTACAGCTACCGCTATGCAGAAGATGCGAACGGTAACCTGGTCAAGGTTAGCACCAACATCGAAACGCCAAATGACACCAACTGGGGCGGTTTCTTCACAGAAAACGGCTATATCACCACCAATAACGGTGTATTCGATAAAGTTGTTAACTATCTGTTTGGTACCAACCCTGGCAGTGATACCGAAGGTCTTGCCGGTGCCGGTATCGGCAACAATCAGTACGCAGTTGTTTGGCAACAGGGCTGCAAAGACTGGTCTCTTGACAAGCTGTTAACCAGCAAGCCTGTAGATCTGCGTCTGTCTGTTGTTGACTTCAAAACGGGCAAAGTCATTGTTGACGGCGCTACGCTGAACACCAATGCGCCAGCCGGCTCTACTGACGTTTCACCGAAGATCATTGCTTTGTCTGACGGCACCTTTCTGGTTTCCTGGGTTCGTGCAACTAAGGGCGACGGTGGCGACGTGATGGTTCAGCGCTTCCAGATGCTGAATGACAAGCTGCACGCCTTAGGCGATGCAAGCGTCATTAACGAATCAACGGATGGAACTCAGGGTCTGATACCGGGTTCACTAACCGCTGCTTACGACATCACTGTGTTGGAAAACGGTAACTATGTGGTGACTTGGGCAACGAACGTCAACGGCGAATCTCACGTTATGGCTCGCGTACTTGACGCTACTGGCCAGCCGGTCTCTTCGGAGCTGGTGGTTGATAAGGGCGTTGATGACGACGGCGTATGCTCGCTGCCTTCTGTGACAGCACTGGCTGACGGCGGCTTCGCTATCACCTGGTCTGAAGTTTCTCAAGGCGATAGCAACCTGTACAGCCGCACTTACGGCAGCGACGGTACGTCTCGCTATGAAGGCGAGAAAGGCGATGTGACCAAGCCAGGCGACTTCATTGAAGGAAACTATCAGGCTGCAGAAGGCACTGCCGGTAACGACGTCATTGACGGTCGTAACGGTGTGACTAACGTGAACGCTGGCGACGGTGACGATCGCATTCTGGTTAACTCTGGTAAGTTTACCTCTATCGACGGCGGCAACGGCTTCGATACCGTAGTCTTCCAGGATGAGAAAGGCACGACTATCGATTCTGGCGTATTAAGCAAGATGAGCCATATCGAGCAAATCGATCTGAACTCAACGTCAGCGCTTCAGCTGGACGTCAGCTATGACGATCTGATCAAGCTGAACGACGATAAGAAGCTGTTCATCAACGGCACGTCTGAAGACAAGGTTGATCTTGACCTTGCCAGCTGGACTAACGTTGCTACCGCTAACAAAGGCGGTGTTCAGTACAATCTGTATGTCTACGATAAAGACGAAGACGCACAGGTTTGGGTACAGAACAGCATCAGCGTAATCTAATCACTCCTCAAGGGGCGAGTCTTCGCCCCTTTTATTACTTAATCGCTATTATTCGATAGCCGCTATTCGATAGCGATTAATTAATAATCACAGTACCAAAGAGAATGTCTCTCAAGGAGAGGTTATGGGTTTTTCACCATGGAGTGAATGCGTGACAATTATTGCCCGAGATTTGGGTATCAACGTTACGTCAAACAATTTACAGCACATTATTCAAAATGGTGGAAGCCATGAAGAAATAATGAAAAATACCATTAATTACATTGGGTTGAATTATAAAAAAACGAACGAAAAATTAAAGAATATTCCAAAGCTTCTATTTCCCGTATTTGTACCATTAAATAATAATCAGGCCGTTGTTGTTTATAGTGTTAATGAAGATAATACAGCAACGCTCTCTTTTAATATTTCTCCTGATGTAAAAACACAGATTGATTTAGAGCAGCTTGAATCGATGCGGGAAGGCCCTGTCTGGCTCATTTTTCACAAAGAGCGCGTTGAAGATAAGCGTGTTGATGATTTTCTTAAGCCGTACAAAGAAAACTGGCTGTTTAAACTTGTAGGAAAAGATGCCCGTTTTTATGGGCAGATTGCGCTGGGCGCTCTGTTTGGCAACATTCTGGCACTCTCAAGCGCCCTATTTTCCATGCAGATTTACGATCGGGTAATTCCTGCTCAGTCCTACCATACGCTTTGGGTTCTCTTCATTGGCGTAATGGTTGCCCTGCTGATGGACATGATGCTTCGCCTTGCCCGTAGTCATCTTGCTGACGCGATCGGAAAAAAAACCGACCTCTTTATGTCCGGCATGTTCTTTTCCCGCGCGCTGCGTATGAAAAACGATGCGCGTCCTAACTCAACCGGTGCGTTTGTTGCCCAGCTTAGAGAAATTGAACATATCCGCGAACTGCTGACGTCCACAACGGTCGTCGCTATGGTTGATATGCCGTTTATTCTGATTTTTATTGGCGTGATCGCGTTTATCGGTGGCCCGCTGGCCTTCGCCCCTCTTCTGGCTATCCCTCTGATCGTTATCCCTGGGCTTATTGCCCAATGGCCTTTAGCCCGTCTGTCACAACAGGGGATCCGTGAAAGCGCCATTCGTAACGCCATGCTGGTGGAAACCGTTGAAGGTTTGGAAGATATTAAAATCATGCAGTCAGAGGATCGCTTTCTGCGAACCTGGAACGGCTGTAACTCAACTACCGCGCAAATCTCTTTGGAACAGCGACACTGGTCCAGTCTGATAACGAACTGGTGTCAGTTCATTCAACAGCTGGTTTATATCAGCGTTATTGCCATCGGCGTGTATTTGGTTATCGAAAATGACATTACAACAGGGACACTGATTGCCTGTTCTATTTTATCCAGCCGTACTGTTGCCCCTCTTGGCCAGCTGGCTCAAGTACTCACTCGCTGGCAACACGCCAAAATGGCAAAGACTGGGCTCGATGAATTCTTGAAAAAACCTCTGGATCAAAAGCCCTTTAGCGAAACGCTGCATACCGATGTGATAAAAGGGCAATTTAGCTTAAAGAACGTCAAGTACCGCTTTAATCCCGAAGCCCCTATCGCTCTAGACGTTGCCTCTCTGGAAATTAACTCTGGGGAAAAGGTCGCTATCCTGGGTTCTATCGGCGCAGGAAAATCCACTCTACTGCGCCTGATATCCGGCATAGCAGAAACGACGGAAGGCGAGCTGCTGCTTGACGGGTTAGTCATGAAGGAGATCAGCAATAGTGACGTTCGTCGCGATATTGCCTATCTGCCACAAAGCGCACAGCTTTTCCACGGAACTATTCGCGAAAACCTCATTATGGGCAGGCCACAGACCTCTGCCGGCAAGATCGTTGAAGCCCTAAATATCGCTGGCGCTGCCAGCCTGCTGAAAACGGGACAGGGGCTTGAACTCTCTATCGCTGAGGGGGGGCGCGGTCTCTCTGGAGGGCAAAAACAGACCCTTTTGTTAGCCAGAACCCTACTGCGCGACTCCCCTATTCTGCTTTTAGACGAGCCGACCGCCAATATGGATGAAGCGCTGGAAAATCACGTAGTCAGTGCTCTTAACGAGCACATTAAGGACAAGACCTTTGTCATTGTCACACATCGACACGCACCGCTAAGACTCGTAGACAGAATTATCGTTATGAGCCAGGGAGGCGTCGTTCTCGACGGACCGAGAGATGCTGTATTGCAGCGACTGAAGGCAAACAATAGCGGAAATTAACGCCATGACATTCTTTAAGAAAAATAACGAGCTGACTGACGTTAGCGACATTCAGAGCGGCAAAAATGCAAAGATCATTTGGATTATTTTATCGACCTGTCTGCTTTTACTCGTCTGGGGCTATTTTGCCGAACTGGATGAAGTCACCAACGGCCAGGGAACCGTCATCACTTGGAATCGCTCTCAGATTATTCAGGCCAGAGACGGTGGCGTGATTCGTGAGCTGATGGTACGTGAAGGCGATCTCGTCGAGGCTAACCAACAGCTGGCTATTTTGGACTCGACGCGCTTTGAAGCTGGATATAACGAAGTCGGTGCCAAAGTAAAGGCGCTAGCGGTCAGCATCGCTCGCCTAACGGCAGAAATTAAGGGCGAAAAAGAGCAGCCGGACTTTATTGTCTTTTTGCGTAGCTACTCCAGCGAAGCCAACGACAAGGCGCTGAATGATGAAGAGCTGCTGAAAGAACACAAAGTGCTGATTGACCATGAAATGTCTTTGCTGCTATCGCGTCGCAGAAGCTTGGACGAGAACGTTTCTGGTCTACAAAGAAGCCTGAAGTTAACTAACAACGAGCTGGCGCTGATCCGCCCTCTGGTTGCCAAAGGCGCCGTTGGGCAGGTGGAAGAACTTCGATTAAGAAAAGAGGAAAACGATCTTAAAAACCGGATCACCGAAGCGCGTAACCACTATTTTGAACAGGCCAAAGAAGAACTGGTGAAGAAAAAGAACGAGTTGGACTCTATCTATTTCCAACTGCTACAGAGAAAAGACCAGTTGGCCAGCACCGTTATTACGTCACCAGTAAAGGGGATTGTTAAAGACGTTCAGGTCACGACGGTTGGCGGCGTTCTGGAACCTGGTGGAAAACTGATGGAGGTGGTTCCTTCTGAAGATCAGCTGGTGATTGAGGTCAAAATAAACCCTAGAGATATTGCATTTATTCATCCAAATCAAAAGGCTATCGTAAAAGTCAGCGCCTACGAATCCTCTATTTATGGAACGATGGATGCCACAGTAGAACGCATTTCTCCCGATACCATTCAGGATCAGGTTCGTCGTGAACAGTATTACTACAAAGTTTTCGTTCGCACCGAACGCTCTGCATTAGAAACTCGAGACGGCAAGCTGCATGAAATCGTTCCCGGCATGCTGGCAACCGTTGACATCAAAACAGGACAAAAAAGCGTTCTGGACTATCTACTAAAACCATTAAATAAAGCTAAAGAAGCCCTGAGGGAGAGATAAGTGACTCACTATAATAAAATGATGCTGTGTATTGGACTGGCCGGGTTCGCATGTCTTTCTGCCCCATTACGCGCAGAGACGCTACAAAATACTTTACAGACAGCCATCAACCGCTCGCCAACGATAAAGTATCATCAGGGTAAGGTTGCTTCAGCACAGAGTTCGATTGGAGAAGCGCGAAGCGGTTGGCTTCCTAACGTTTCGGTGAATACTGGCAACGAGCTGAGCAATACCAATAAGAACAACAGCAACGACGATGGAAAAACCTACTCAGTAAAAGTTGAACAGAACCTGTTTGACTTCGGCCGCACCGGTGACAGAGTTGAATACGCCGAACACAGCAAGTCCGCAGAGGTTCATAACGCCTATGATGAAGCGGAGGTTTTATCTTCCAAAGTTGCGGAGACTTATCTCAATATTATTAAATTCCAACAAATTATCGATATTACTAAAAAGAACAAGACGGAGCATATCAACATATTGAGACTGGCTCAGGCCCGAGCCGACGGTGGTGTAGACAGCCTGGGAGACGTTGAACAGGTTGAAGTGCGCATTAAAGGTCTAGAAGCTGACCTCTCCGGCTATGAGGCGCAGCTTAAGGCTGCTGAAGCAGATTTCCATATTCTGGTTGGCAAGCGCCCTTCTGGCCTCACAGATCCAGACATGACAGTCATAAAGGCACAACTAGCCTCCCATATTCGAGAACGCATCACTGAATCACCTCGTATTCAGGCCATGCGAGCCAATAAGGACGCTGCGTCAGCTGAGTATGCCTATACCAGTAAAAGCTGGATGCCCGCACTCAGCGTTTCCGTTTCTCAGGGAAAAACGACCACCTACGGTGACAACGACACGCTAGTCATGCTCAACGTTAACAGCAATATTTTTGACGGCGGCGGCGCGATTTATCGGAGTCGAGGTGCTGCCCAGCGAGTAGAAAGCGCTCGCTGGAATATTGAAAAATCGATTGAAGACCTCTCCACTAAAGTATCACAAATGTATCAAGAGGCATTAAGCCAAGAGCGACAGATTAATATTTACGCCGAAAGGATAAGCCACTCTTTAGAAGTTAAAAGCCTTTATCATGAGCAATACAAAGTGAATCGCCGTTCAGTGCTTGATCTTCTTAATGCCGAGCAAGAGCTATTTCAAACGATGAACAACCAGATTAATGCCGAGTTTAACTTCAAGATCCTCCTTGTCAGAATTTTTTCTGAGCTTGGCCAGATAAACAGTGCATTTAATATACACGTTGACTTTAAGGAGAAGACTGACGGCAACCTTATCACCGACATTTTGGGATTTGACAACAGCCCCTCTTCTGTAGAATTCAAAGAAAAACCAATAGAAAATAGCCAACCCACTGGTTTAGTTAAAATGGCTCCCACTCATAGTGAGGTGAAGGTTACGCAAAGCCCGATGGGCCAAACAGCACAAACAGTTGCTATAGAAAACTCAAATAATCCACGCATAGAGCCCAATGCTTCGCAAAGAAAAGAGATCGAAGATCCTTTGGCTCTATTGGGAATAAGCGTTATAAAATAATAATATAAATAGTTTTTTTGGAATGTAAGAATAAATTTGGCGACATATTCTGCATGTCACACAAAAAATAAATAAAAAATCAACAAAAACAAAAAGTGCAGATTTAATAATCGTATTTTAGCGATTTCATTGGCATAAAATATAGTATATGTGATGTTATTATTCATGCGTTATAGTAAAAGAAATTAAATCATGCATCTGTATGAATAATTTCCAGTTTGATAATGAGTGAATAATTGATTTTCAATCTATTTCAAACATGACAAAAATCTTTTTAAACCTTGACTAAATACATAGGACAGGAAATTGATATGGATAATGAAAAAGTAAAGACACTGATAGTAGATAACAATAAATTTGTATGTTTTGCGATCAGTGAAATACTCAAAAATACAGATTTTCTAGATATTGTAGGGTCTATCCATTCCACATCCGGTATTGTTGACGTGATTAAGGAACAGGATATTCAGCTAGTGCTTATCAATATAGATTTAATAAATAATGATAAAGAAAAGCTCGTAAAAGAGATTCAAGGTGAGAATGCAGCGACCAAGCTTATTGGTCTAGCTTCAGAGACGTCAAATTTAGATATCATCAACTCTTTGGAAGCCCCCATCGATGGCATAATTGATAAAACAAATGACATCGAATCGCTGACTCTCGTCTCTAGGCTGGTAATGAATGGCTTTCAATGTATCCCTAAGTCTAAGCTTTACCATAGCAAAACCAGCAAAACAGCCTCGCTCACCAACCGGGAAAGAGAAATACTGCAATATATTACTCAGGGGTTATCGAATAAAGATATCGCGGAAAAACTGGACATCAGCAGTAAGACGGTGAGCGTTCATCGCTATAACATCATGTTCAAGCTAGAGATCAAAAATTCTTTAGATCTGTTCAAACTTGGGCGTTTTGCAGGATAATGATAGCCCGCTTAGATAAAGCGGGCTATCTATTCAGTCAAAAATGGGCACAGCCAATCCTTTTAGTTAAAACTGAGCGGCAAATCCTGTTCTTTTTCGACAAGAGACAGTGAAACGTGCCTGCTCTTTTCCCTTGGCTCTTTACGGCTGCCTTTCATAAACGCTGTACAGATTTGGCGCCGTTAAGGCAAATACATCACAAAAAGCGTCGAATAGAACACTAGCAGAACGAAACCGGTCACGGTAAATAGTACTTTCATTATCTTCCCCTCCACCAGTAGGCTAATTTAAGTATGCATTAAAAGCGCTTTAATTAAAAACATAAAAACCATAAACACCATTGATGCTAACACTATTAAGACTAGATGAGGGATGCGGAAATGTCACATAAATGTAAACAAAGTGTTTAAATTAAGTTTGATTTTAAATGCGAGCTCAATAAGACCGTTATCTCTATTCACTCAATTACTCTGCTATATCTCTGCGGTTTAGTGGCAATACTCTAATTTTTGAAAATAACGATATTTATTATGTTTAACGCCACGTTATAATTTTTACCTATTAATATCATCATAATTTCTGCTAGCTCCTGAATATATCCAATTATTCAGACATAAAAAACGCCGCAAAAGCGGCGCCTTAACAGTAAAACGAGTAAAAACTCCCTCTTAGTCCTGATAGCGTACGATATCTGTGGCCATATCGCTGACAATCTTTTGTAAGTCTTCGACGGTAACCTTTTGCCTATCGTTGCTCAGAGGTTTTCCAAAGCCTTTACGCACAACCTCAAACACGGTTTTCCCCGTTTTCGCGTCGATTAGCTCCCCTTCAAACATTAACACAGTATCTTCATCGCGCTCTCCTGTTGCCGCCATCGTGCCAGCCAGCACCAAAGCAACAGGGATCACCTCATAAAAGTGGAGACCTTGAGTTGAAGCGCTAACGCCGGTAATGGCGCCGCGGAAAATCAGGGTATTCGGTGCCAGCTTATTATCAACTAGGTGCAGTCGCTGACCCAGCGCGGTTTTTACTCGCTGATTGGTAAAACTCAGAACGCTGTCTAGCGTTTGCTGGGAAATTTTCTCTGAAGGCTTTGGTGTAGGATGAAAAACAATTGGTTCAAAATAGACGTTTTGATAGTTCGCTGACTTAAGCGCAGGATCGGCCCAGCGCAGCACCGTCTGCCCTGTCGGGCTTTCAGCCTTATGCAGTTTGGAATAGTCAGATAAAAATCCGGAGTACTCATTTGAATCGGCCACCTTTGAGGTACATCCTCCTAAAAGGAAAGCCCCCAGAATCACGGCAGCGGACAGACGTTTCATTACCAGCATATTAAACCCCTATTATCTCATTCATCGTTATAAGCTATGTCGCCAACTCCCTGCCTTGATATCCTATCGCTCTCGAGTGTCGAGGCTTGGAATGATTATAGAAGGGATCGGGCTACAGTAGAAAAATTGCGTCTTTATGGATAATAGCAAATAGATTAAAAACAAATAATCACTATCTTTATAGTTTAATTTGTTTTTTCTCACGCGATCGCGCCAGTGTCTCACTGGGGCGCTCGCCAAAGGTCTGTCGATATATAGATGAGAAACGGGCCAAATGCTGGAACCCCCAACGAGTTGCTGTTTTCGCCACGTTCTCATCTTTTTGGGCATAAATCAGGTCATACAGTGCCCCATTTAAACGCAGGTTCATAAACCAGCTTTTGGGCGGCATTCCAACCGTGTTATTAAATATGATCTCCAGCGCTCTTAAGGTATAGCCGGTAGAGCGCGCCAGTTCAGTCAGTTTGAGATTGTTATTTTCACTGGACAGTACCAACCCCTCACTCGCCATAATCAACTGACCGTGCAGTTGAAGCAGCCGATGAGGAAAGATATCCCGCCACTGTTCGTTACTGCTGCCTATAGCTGTGACATAGCCGCAAAGAAGCCTGTTCAGCAGCTTATCGGCAATATCAGAAAGCGACCGAGGATCCGGCAAAGACCTTACAAAGGAAAAGACGTTTTCAATCAGATTCTTTAATTGGGCATGTGCGGCTTCGCTAAGCGGAACCGTCATGATGTGGTTAACGGGTAACGTTATTCGCTCTGGTAAGGTTGAAAGTTCAGTTTGCAACAGATGCCTGGGCACGGAAAAAATGAACCATTCAGCCTCTTCTGATGTGTGATAAAAAATCTCCGTACTCTCAGGATAAATACGCAGGTTTCTCTCACCAACCGGCATTCCGTTACATCGTGCAGAGCAGTTCCCTTTTGTCATCAATCCAAGAGAGACAAAGTTAGGAGGCAGTTTTCCTCGAGAAACAACAGGCGTTCGATGATGACCACACTCTAGCCGAAACTGCCCTAAATCTATTCGGGTATTCTCAATGTCGTTTTCAGGGCTCGCCAAACGACGAGTAAAAAATCCCCCTTCAAGCAGTTCAACCCTGCCAGCAGCATTCAGCCCACTATAATTTCTTTGAAAATAGAATGACTCTTTCATTATCACGCCACGCGAAATAAAAGAAAAATTGATGGTATTAAACTTTATGACACGCCTTTTTCTTAAATAGTTCACAACTAGATGATTAATTCTATCTGCATGAACTTAAAGAAATAAATGAAATTAAGGGGAGTGGTGAAACTCTCGGAAACAGGTTTGAACACATTTATACACTTCTGGTTTTTATGACACACAGTTTGTTTAATGAAAAACAAAAAATAACGCGTCAAAGCGCGTTATTTTTTCTACGTTAATAGTGAATACTCGAATATCAGCGAGGATTAATCGTTTGAATATATTCAGACAGCTGATGAATGTCTTCATCGCTAAGGCGTTTCTTCACTTGGTTGCCCGCCCCCTTAACTTTACCGTCTCGCCGAGTTTTCAACGCCTCGGTAATTTGTGCTTCATCAAGGGTGGTGAGCTTTCTTGCCTTATTTAAGGCAGTTTTTTCACCATTTCGGCCATGGCAGGAAGCACAGTTTTTTTGATAAAAGCCCTTTATTTCCTGCCCGTGCGCTGGAGCTCCTAAACAGAACAGCACAACGGCTGTTGCTATGCCCGCTTTCAGCATTACGGACGCTCCCCTCGTGTACGTTCAAAAATCGCTGCCAGCTGTGGCTCTTTCATCATTCCAACATACTGAGCCAGCAGCTTTCCATCAGGAGCAATCAAAAACGCCGTTGGTGTACCGACCACCTGATAGCGTTCTTGAGTTATCGAAAGCTGATCTTTCACGTTAGGGTAAGTTACATTGAGATCTTTTAGCATCGCCTCGATATTAAAATCCTCGCGATCCGTATTAATGCCTACAACCACGACACTTTCGCTGAATTCCCCACTCAATTTCTCAAGTGTCGGCATCTCTGCCAGGCAGCCACCGCAGTTTGACGCCCAAAAGCTCAGGTAGACGTATTTTCCCTGCCACTGCTCAAGTGAAGCGCGCTCTCCGCGCAGGTCATAGGCGGCAAGCGTTGGTGCAGGTTCGCCTACTTTGGCCGTCTCTTCTTTGCATCCACTAAGCAGCAGCGATACGCCAATCAGCAAGGCAATACTCAGCCTATTCAGTCTTATCCTCATTGGGCTCCCCTTCACGCTGGTTAACTTCTTCTCCTAAGTACTTTCCGTGCTGGAGACGAATAATTCTATCGGTAAAGCGCCCCAACTCTGGGTTATGGGTAACCATGACAATGGTTGTTCCCTGTTTGTGTAAATCTGTTAGTAGGCCTAAAACCAGCTTCTCGTTTTGCTCGTCAAGGTTGCCCGTTGGCTCATCGGCAAAAATAACCGGAGGCTCGTTCACTAAAGCGCGCGCAATACAGACTCGCTGCTGTTCACCGCCAGAAAGCTGGCTTGGCAGGTGGTCTACGCGATGCTCTAAACCAACCTTTGCCAGAACTTTACGCGCAGCCTCTTCATCCACAATGCTGTGGTAATGCTGAGCCAGCATCACGTTTTCTAGCGCGGTTAAAAATGGGATCAGGTGAAACTGCTGAAAAACTAAACCGATCTTATCCGAACGGAAGGCGCGGCGCCCTTCTTCATCCAGCTGTGCCGCATCAACACCGTCCAGCAGCACTTGGCCTTCGCTGACGGTATCCAGACAGGTCAAAATATTCATCAGCGTGGTTTTTCCCGAGCCGGATGCCCCCATGATGGCGACAAACTCTCCGCGCTTGATGTGTAAATTAATATCGTCCAGCGCCACAACCTGACCAAAGCGCTTGTACAAATGCCGGGTTTCTATCACCCAAGGCGATGAGGGTTGAACTGTTGATGACTGTTGCATCACCGCTACTCTCCTTTCAATACTTTAGCTGGCTCAATCTTAACTGCACGATAGGTCGGTAAAACGGCGGCAATCATTGCTACCAGCAGCGATAACCCCAGCGTCAGCGGAATAACCTGAATACGAAGCCCAATGGCGGCGGAAAAGACCGTCTGCCCAAGAATTTGTGCTAAAACATAGCCCACAGCCACGCCTACGACTGCGGCCACTAAAGCAACCAGCAGCGTTTCCGTAACGATTTGACGCACGATGTCACTTCCCTTCGCGCCCAGCGCTTTCTGCAGCGCAAACTCGCGGGAACGTTCGCTGACAATCGCCATCAGTGTGGTATTCACACACAGGGTTGAAAGCACCAGAATCACCAGAGAAACCAACCCCATCAGTCCTTTAATTTTATCCAATACCTGACCTTCCGACGCGGACACTTTTCGGATCGGGCGAATTTCAAGATCGGGATAATCGACCTGCAGCTTTTCGGCAAAGCTATCCACCTGCCCCAGCTCGTTATTCACGCTTAGCAGTGCGTGACTGATGGCGTTAGGCTGGTTAAGCCAGCTTTGAGCTAGCGGTAGATTGATAATCAGCACGTTATCCGTAGCGTCACCGGCCTCGACGATGCCTTTAATCTGCAAAGGCTTTTTGTGTTCACCGTCGACCAAAACCACCGTATCGCCCACTTTCAGCTCTAGGCGGTTAGCCAGCTTGTAGCCAATCATCGCGTTGCGGTCATCAAAGCTGACGCCAATCCAGTTTCCGGTCACCTGCCAGTAGGGAACAATCTGCTTGAGCGACTCAAACCATACGCCCATCACAACCACTTTCTCTAGCTCAGTGCGGGCTGTGCCGTAGAGATAAGGCGTTCCCGCACTTACGACGTTCGACGGCGCGTCGTCCATAATTTTCTGATACTCCGCCTGCGCCATCGTATGCCCATGTCCTGGGCCGATATAAAAGTTGGCGCCAAAGGTACGCAGCTCTTGGCTCATCTTGGCGTTAATATCAAAATAAACTGCGGACATTGAGGTAACGATCGCGGCGCCAACAGCCAGTGCGGCAAATACGACAATAACGCGCTGCATGCGTAGCCTGAGAGCCCTCCACACCAGTCGCCAGAACATGCTTTGTGACTTAGCGTCCATACAGCACCTCCACCGGGTAAAGGTAGGCAATTCTCCTCGCGGGGAACCAGGTACCGATAAGCGCAATCAGAACCGACAGCGCAAGTACACAAGGGACAACAATCCAGGCAAAACTTAATGGCGCATCAAACAGCATCATGCCGATCCCCTTTGCCAATCCCCAGCCGGCTAAGCAGCCAAACAGACCGCCAATCACACCGCTCATCGCAGCTTCCAGATAAAACAGGGTCATAATTTGCCACTGACGGGCGCCCAGCGCCTTCATCAGGCCAATTTCGCGCGTGCGTTCCATAATGTTACTGGTCATTAACGAGGCGATACCCATCGCCGACGCCAGCAGCGCGGCCAGCGTAACCACCGCTAAGAGCAGCTGAATCTTTTCAATGACGATGCCTTCTGAGGCTGCAACCTGCCAGATAGGCCTAACGCCAGATCCAGAAATTGCCTCTTCCAGCTGGTGCGCTATTGATGACACATAGGCAGTGCAGTACCACAGGTCGTACTCTTCCGCATTCAGCGACTCCAGATCCGCTCGCGCCTTACGAGATAGCTCATTTTCCGGCACCGTTAGCGCAGAAACGCGAACAGCCTGCACTTTGCCCGCGAGTCCCATTAGCGTTTGAACCTGGGCCAGCGGCATAACCAACTGCTGCTCTTCATCACCGCCGCTGGCTAAAATGCCGCTTACGATAACGTCAAGATGCCCTTTGGGCCCCTTCACCTCTAGGCGATCGCCCACTTTCCAGCCCGTTTGTTGTGCAAGCTGTTGTCCAACAAGCGTCTGAAGCGTCTCGCCGTCTTCTTTCGGCCATTCGCCGTTCACCTGCCAGTATGGGCTTACGGTTTTCTGCCCCGTGTGGTAATCCTCTTCGTCCGGAACATCAACGGCCTGTTCAAAGAAAGTGCCGAGAGCAACAACGTCGTGCCCCTGAACGCTGACTTCACCACTGAGCAGCGGCGCAAAACCAATAATGTTGTTACGCCAGAAGATGTCTTTGATGTTAGGCAGTTCGGATTCGTCCAAAAACTCCTGCCCAACCAGAGGGTTATTTTTTTCACCAAACAGCGTCGGCAGCGTTGCCTGCCCTGCAGGCTCAATCAGAATATTGGCGCCATAAGACTTCATCTCTCGAGCCATTTTGTCGCCAATGTCGATAGACACCGCCAGCAGCGCAGAAATAAGCCCTGCCGCGAGAAAGATGGTGACTACCGCCAGAGATTTTTTACCCAAGTTACGCGACCAGGACTGGCGCAGCATTCGCCACAGCATAGTTACTTAGCCTCCTGAACGTATTTCTCTGGGTTATCCCTAAAGGCTTCAAAGTTCGTTGCGTTAGAGAAAAAGTAGGTTTTCCCCGCAAAGGTATAGCGGTGTTCAGCCTTGGTGTTCGTCAGGCGGCTGCCGTCAACGGGGTCGGTCACTTCCAAGGTCACGACGGTGTTGAAGTAATTGAGCCCTGCTTCCAACGACTTTTTACCAATCGTTAATTCCGTTTCGGTCATATTCCATTCGTCAATCGGCACCGGGTTACAGCCCCCGGGCTTACCAATTGAAGGAATAAAGATATGCACATCGCAGGCTACACAGATAACCTGATTGCCCTCCATGACGTACCCCTGATCGCCACACAGCAGACAGGCGTCAAACACCACACCAAGGCGCAGTTTGTCCGGATAGCGGTTAATGACAAAAAAGCGCACCGCTTTACCATCGTCGGCCACCCAAACAAAGCGGTGTAGTTTGCCGTCTTTCACCTGTTCAAGTGGAATATGCACCATTTCATCATCGGCAAGCAGAACCGGCTGCGCCTCTGACAGTCTCGGCGGCTGAGAGGCTACTTTATCCCAGTATACCTGTGCGCCAATGGCCATTACTGACAGCAGCAGCGTCACCACCATCGCCCTACGAGCGTCAAGATAGTGCGCCACAGCCTTTCGATAGGAAACAGGATCGGCGTGCGTTATTGCTTTTCTTCTGGGAACAACCGTACACAGCAGATATACCAAAGCCGTGATCAGCAATAGCGCCCCGCTGGCATAGTTAATCAAAGCCCGAGCGTTAGTCACTTTCGCCACATAGCTCAACAAAGACTTAGTGAGCTCAATCACCTGAAGCTTCATCATCACCAGCATCAGTTCACCCGATGCAGGCAGCGCCAGCAGTACTGCGAGAGCAATAAGCAGTGGCCAGCGTAAAAAACGAACCTGACTAACACAAACGGCCACCATTGCGCCAGCGGCTGCCACGATGGCAATACCACACAGCACGGCGCTGACGTTAAGAATAAGGTCTGTGTTTACAACGTTAGTCGCGGTAATTGCGCTCAGATTGGGCGTTTGTCCCCAGCGCACTGCGGCAATAAGAATAAAAATAAACAGCCAGAAATAGCCAAGGCGACGAGAAGAAAACCCCTGACTGATAAGAAATAGCGCGACGGAAAGCAGCTGGAACAGGGCGAAAAACAGTGCCCACTGTTGCGAATGGGGAAAATGGATGCCGGCAAAGGTGCCGATAAAAAAGCCTAGCAGGCTTAGCCATACAGTGGGACGCAGCCCCGGCGCCTGACGCGATGCCCAACTCACACCTAATAAAAGAGAAACGGGTAAAAACGTCTGTAGTACCGAAACCAAAAAATAATTCATCATGGATATCTGTTTGCGCTTCGCCCGTAACGGTCAAAACGCCTCCCATACGTTTACAGCAACTTCAGATGAAAAGCTCGGCAGGTTTTCTGTCGGCGTTCTTTTATCAAGCGCGAACCGGAAGAACGAAGTGCCCTTCCGGCCTGCGCTTTACTCTCAGTTCAGACCGACGTACTTAAACTCAAAGCTAGCGTCAAACGGTTTCCACCAGCGGCCTACGCCGGTTTCATCATCAGTATGACGGTGCATGCCCGCTTTTGACGGCGGCTCGATGTGATAGGTCACTTTATAGTTGCCTACGCCCATCATTTTGATGTTAGCGCCGTAGTGCGGACCGTCACCGGCAACCATTGGCATGAACGTACCTTCTTGCTTCTCGCCTGTATCGGTATTCACCAGCGTGTAGGAAATGGTCAGGTAAGGCATCCATTCGCCAGCGCCGAAACCATTCTTGTTCCCTTCAACGGCATGAATGTCCGCTTCTAGGTGAATATCTGACTTAGCAGCAGGCAAGCCCATCCCACGGGGTTCCATATCGATCGGCTGCAGATAAACTGCTGCAATCTCCATTTCGTTCATTTTGACCGGTTCACCCGCTGGGTACTCTTTAAAAGCGAATGCTGCCGGAGCCGTCAACAGACCGGCGATAAATGCACCGGTAACAAACGTTTTCTTCATTGCCATTTTTCCATCCTTTTTTGTCATCTCGTCCGCAGATCAACGTTCAACGCGCTGAGCGCTGCGGGATTAGTAGAACTGCTCACACTGCTTCTAGTTATCCATTCGCCTTGGAGGGCGAACTTTTCTTCATTACCCACAGGGCAATCAACGCCGCAACGATCAGAACTGCCTGTGGTATTAAGGTTTCGACATAAGGGTAAATGCCCAGCCACACAACTTCAGGCGCTCCAGAGAGCAGCGTTGGTTCAAACAGCTTGCCCTCAATCAGTTCCAGTACGCCCTTACCGGCGAAAACAAACGCCATCAGGTACATAAAGCAGCCGGTAAACATAAAGAACGGCTTCAGCGGCAGCTTAACGACGCTAAAGCGCATAATCACATAGGCAATCAGCAGGATAACGCAGCCGATCAGGAAACCGGCCAGAATAGAAAAATGCCCGCTAACGGTTGTTGAGTCCCCCATCAAGGCGAAATAGAACAGGACCGTTTCGGCACCTTCACGATAAACAGCAAGAAAACTGGTCAGCCAAAGCCCAACAACAGACCCTGTTGACAGAGAGTGCGACAGCTTGCCTTCCAAATAGGCTTTCCAGTGGGTTGCTTCTACTTTAGACAGCAGCCAGTAGCTCATAAAGAACAGCATGACCACAGCAATCAGCATCGTGAACCCTTCCAGAAGCTCACGGCTAGCGCCTGAGTTAGAGAACAGCCATTGGAAAATGACTGCCGTCACTACGCTCGCTAACAGTGCTACATACACAGATTGACGGATCATCGGAAGCTTATCGCGATGATTATTTTTCACCAGATACGCTACGATAGCGGCTACGATAAGCAGCGCCTCAAGCCCTTCGCGAACAATGATAAGCAGGCTGTATATCAACAGGCTCCAGCTCGTCTGCGCCCCGCTGCCCAACACTTCAACCGCAGCAAGAAGATCGGTTTGCAGTGACTGGGACTGCTGCTCTACCACGTCTAAAGACTGACCGGCCTTAATTTGGCTGACCATCCGAGTGAAGTGGTTTTCAATTTGGGTCTTAAAGGCCGCGTCGCGCGAACCTATCTTGTTCTCCATTCCGCTGGCTTCAAACAGGTCGAAGTAAGCGTCCTGAATCGCCATCATCGCCCCTTTACTATCGCCCTCCTTATACTTCACCAGCGCCGCTTTTACGGCTGAGTCAATATCGGTGACAACCTTAGACCAGTCTGCATCTGGAGTGCTGTCGGCAGGAGTAGTTCCCGTTGCGGCAACCGCCTGCTGTGCTTCACGCGTGGTGGGCAGCCCCGGCAGAAGGTCTTCGAGATCCTGAAGCAGCGCGGTCGTACGATAGCTGACGTCGTTCATTTTTCCCGCTTCACCGCTAATGGCGATAAGCTCGTTAAACTGGCGATTGATCTCACCCGCCTGCTGAGAAGAGCGATTTTGACGCACCGACATTTCCATTTCGGAGTTTTTGAAACCGTCGTACTGTGCCTGCTGAACTTTACGGCGAGCCTCAGCATAGTTTTCGCTCTGATAAAGCGTGATAGCTTCTGCCAGCAGATCGTCTATCGTTTTGAAGCTCTGCTGCCAGTATGGCGCGATGTCGCTGTTGTCATAAGTACCGTGTTGCTGTTCTGCGCTTAGCTTATGTCCATCCCTTAACACTGGGAGCACGCTGTCCAGCTCCCCTTTCAACCAGCTAATCTTGGCATCAACCTCGGCCTGTGGCTTACCGTCGCCTATCATTTTGCGAATTTCGCCAAACGCGGCTTCCATCTGGTAGCTTTTTTGCGCAGAAATATTGATGCGAATAGGACCTTCAAGGTTTTCAAACACTTCAAAGTAGGCCATTTGAACTTCCGTTCTGGCCTCATCAATTTGCTGCTGCTGATAAAATTGAGAGGTTTTATCAAGACGCTGACGAATGTCGTCCGTCAGGCTTTGATAGTCTGTCGCGAAAGCTGCGGTGATAAAAGCACACCATCCAATAAGAAGAAAAAGCGTTTTTTTCAGGATCGACATAGTTATGAAAGTAGCTATTACAATGATAGTTATTCTCATTATACTGACTTAAGGAAAAGAAATAACCTGATCTTTGTCAAACTATAGAGATAGAAGAAAGCGTGGGGGCGTTCTTGTAACAAAATGACCTGTATGAAGAAATGGACCTTGCGGACGATCAACGAAACCAGTGTTTTATGTTTATCTCCCCTATGGCAATGTGAAATAATGGTTTAAAGCGTGTTATACGGTATATTTACCTAATATTGCATCTAATCGTTCATCAATATCCTGATTTTTTCCTTTGTTATCGCACTTATTCTCTCTTCTTTATGATAAATATGTTAAATAAATATCAAAAAGTCTTAAAGAACGACAGGGGCCTCAGGGTTTCATCTTGAATTCATACCTTCCCATAGTTCATCCCGCCGTTTAGTGATGTCTCTTTAACAAACTCCTGCATTTTGTGATTAAAAAAACAGCGTTTCACTACCGCTGCGCTCTAATCGGTATCACACGCTTTAAAAACAAAATAATAAAAAAACTTTCAAAACATATGGTTATTAAAATTTAGCGCTATTTGACAACGGCGTTCCCCTAGAGTTTTGTCTAAGCCTTACCTATTGCAAAAAAAGCTGTTAAAATTGACGCATATCAAATAAACAGAGCTCAAACCTATGATTCCGGAAAAGCGAACAATTCGGCGCATACAGTCAGGCGGATGTGCAATCCACTGTCAGGATTGCTGTATTAGCCCGCTGTGCATCCCTTTTACGCTGAATGAGCATGAACTGAATCAGCTTGATAATATCATTGAGCGTAAGAAGCCTATTCAAAAGGGACAGGCGCTGTTTAAAGCAGGCGATGAGCTTAAGTCACTTTACGCTATTCGTTCAGGCACCATTAAAAGCTATACCATCACCGAACAGGGCGATGAGCAGATCACCGGGTTCCATCTCGCTGGGGATTTAGTGGGTTTTGATGCTATCGGCACCCATTCTCACCCTAGCTTTGCTCAGGCGCTGGAAACGTCGATGGTGTGTGAAATCCCTTATGAGATCCTAGATGACCTTTCAGGAAAAATGCCCAGCCTGCGCCAGCAAATCATGCGGCTGATGAGCGGTGAAATCAAAGGCGATCAGGACATGATCCTGCTTCTCTCTAAAAAGAATGCGGAAGAGCGTCTGGCTGCGTTTATCTATAACCTGTCTCGCCGCTTTGCACAGCGCGGCTTCTCTCCCAGAGAGTTTCGCCTAACGATGACCCGTGGCGATATTGGCAACTATCTTGGATTAACGGTAGAAACCATCAGCCGCTTGCTGGGTCGCTTCCAGAAGAGCGATATTCTGAGCGTTAAGGGTAAATACATTACCATTCAGGATATTGATACACTGGCCGAGCTGGCCGGGCAAAACCAGCCAGAGTAATCCCTGATTTTCTCCCCTCACGCGGTGCGCAACTGCCCATCGCGTGAATAGATTTCCTCCACTTTATTCTGAATACACCTCGCTTTTCTCTCGGGAATCCCTTTCGTTCTCCCGGCTTCGTGACATACTGTTTATATCAAATGCCATTCATATACAGAGGAAAACCCATGCCCTTTCAGCACGATGCAGTAGAGCTCACGCCCGTTCAGGCACTAGATAAACTGGAAGCCATGTATAACAGCGCTGTTGAAGCATTGCGTAACGCCATTGCTGTCTTCATTGAAAACGGAACCTTGCCTGACGAACAGGCGCGCAAAGACGGCCTGTTTGTCTACCCTGAGCTTAAAGTTAGCTGGAACGGTACGCCCCACTCGTCGGTAAAAACTCGCGCCTATGGCCGCTTCACCCATCCGGGATGTTATACAACCACTATTACTCGCCCTGCGCTATTTCGTGAATATTTAGAGGAGCAGCTCAATCTGCTTCAAGAAGACTACGGCGCCAGCATTGAGGTTGTTCCGTCTAGCCATGAAATTCCCTATCCTTATGTCATTGACGGAGCCAGCTTAGCTCTAGACAGATCGATGAGCGCTGACTTGACTCGCTATTTCCCTACAACTGAACTGGCGCAAATTGGCGATGAAACGGCAGACGGCCTTTTTCAACCCGCAGGCTTTAGCCCACTCTCTCACTTTGACGCAAGGCGAGTCGATTTTTCGCTGGCTCGCCTTCGTCACTATACTGGCACTCCCGTTGAGCACTTTCAGCCGTTTGTTTTATTTACCAACTATACGCGCTACGTTGACGAGTTTGTGCGCTGGGCGCGTCAGCAAATCAGTGATGCAAGCTCACCTTACATTGCACTTTCCTGTGCCGGAGGCGTTTGGTTAGACGAGCACAGTAACGTCACCGCCGATGCGCCTGACGTAAGCGGGAAAAATCACCAAATGCCTGCCTATCACTTACTTACGAAAGACGGTCAGGGTATTACGCTGGTCAATATCGGCGTCGGGCCTTCTAACGCCAAAACCATTTGTGACCATCTGGCGGTTTTACGCCCTAACGTCTGGCTGATGATTGGCCACTGCGGCGGGCTGCGTGAGAGTCAATCTATTGGCGACTACGTGCTGGCTCACGCCTACCTGCGAGACGACCACGTACTGGATACCGTACTGCCTCCCGATATCCCGATTCCCAGCATTGCTGAAGTACAGCGCGCACTCTACGATGCGACAAAAACCGTTAGCGGTATGCCCGGCCTTGAAGTTAAACAGCGTTTACGTACCGGCACCGTAGTCACTACGGACGACCGTAACTGGGAGCTTCGCTACACCGCGTCAGCGCGTCGGTTCAATCTTAGCCGCGCTATCGCCATAGATATGGAAAGCGCCACTATTGCCGCTCAGGGATATCGCTTTCGCGTACCTTACGGCACGCTGCTGTGCGTTTCCGATAAACCGCTACACGGAGAAATCAAGCTTCCCGGCCAGGCTAACCGTTTTTACGAGGGTGCTATTTCTGAGCATTTGCAAATAGGCATCTGCGCTATTGACCTACTGCGTATCGAAGGGGAAAAACTCCACTCTCGCAAGCTGAGAACCTTTAACGAACCGCCTTTCCGCTAGCAGTAGCGAGCCAATGGCTTAACCGGCTATATGGCAAAAGCTTGATCAGGGTCTGATTCTCTTGCTGTTATGTTTTTGTTGTATGGTTTACTCTTTAATAAATGACGTTTATCGATAACTGGGGGACCCGCTATGGCACACTACCAAAATCTTATTGTAGCAATCGATCCTGATGAAGAGGATCAGGCGGCCCTACGGCGAGCGGTTTATCTGGTGCGCCGCAACGGCGGTAAAATCAAGGCATTCCTGCCTATCTTTGATTTTTCCTATGAGGTCACCAGCCTGCTCTCCCAGGACGAGCGAATGGCTATGCGGCAAAGCGCTATCGATCAGCGCGTCGCGTGGATACGTCAACTTAGCCACTACTACATTGAGTCCGGCGTTAATATCGAAATCAAAGTAGTTTGGCACAAACGCTATCACGAAGCGGTCATCGAGGAAGTGGCTGAGTTTGGGCACGATCTGCTGCTTAAAGCCGCTCACCAACAGGATCGCCTTGAGTCAGTTATCTTTACCCCGATTGACTGGCACCTGCTGCGCAAGTGCGCCTGCGCCGTCTGGATGGTTAAAGACCAGCCTTGGCCTGAGCAAGGAAAAGCGCTGGTTTCCGTTAATCTCGCTAGCGAAGAAGACTTCCACGACGAGCTGAACCACAAGCTGGTTAAAGAGTCGCTTGCACTAGCCGGCTTTGCAGACAGCACCGAATTGCATCTAGTCAGCGCCTATCCAACCACTTCAATTAATATTGCCATTGAGCTGCCGGAGTTTGATCCAACGGTCTATAACAATGCTATCCGCGGCCAGTATCTGATTGCCATGAAGGCGCTGCGTCAGCAGTTTGGCATTCCAGAAGAGCGGACTCACGTTGAGCGCGGGCTACCGGAAGACGTCATTCCCGCCGTTGCAGAAGAGATCCAGGCGGGTATTGTGGTATTAGGTACTGTAGGTCGTACGGGCCTGTCTGCAGCCTTTATCGGCAATACGGCAGAGCGCGTAATTGGCCATTTACGCTGTGACCTGCTGGCCATCAAGCCAGATGATACTTCCGAACACGACGATCACGACGACGAGGATTGATTGTTCGTTACACCCAAACTAACCGCATAAAAAAACAAGGGCCGCAATTGCGGCCCTTTGGTTTTCACAGTTCTGTACGCTTACAGCGCGCGCAGAATATTATCGACGCTTTCTTTGGCATCCCCAAACAGCATTTGGGTATTTTCCTTGAAGAACAGCGGGTTTTGAACGCCAGCGTAGCCGGTATTCATTGAGCGCTTAAACACGATAACGTTTTGCGCCTTCCACACTTCCAGCACTGGCATACCGGCAATCGGGCTGCGCGGATCTTCCAGCGCGGCCGGGTTAACGGTATCGTTAGCGCCGATAACCAGAACGGTGTCGGTTTCAGGGAAGTCTTCGTTGATCTCGTCCATTTCCAGCACCACGTCATAAGGCACTTTGGCTTCCGCTAGTAGAACGTTCATGTGGCCCGGTAAGCGCCCCGCAACAGGGTGAATACCAAAGCGCACCTTAATGCCCTTCTCGCGCAGCTTAGCGGTAATTTCCGCTACTGGGTACTGTGCCTGAGCCACCGCCATACCGTATCCCGGCGTGATGATGACAGAGCTGGAGCTTTTAAGCAGCTCGGCAACTTCTTCTGCTGTCGTTTCACGGTGTTCGCCCATCTCCTCGTCACTGCCGGTTGAAGAACCGTCAGTACCGAAGCCGCCCGCAATAACGCTAATGAAGGAGCGGTTCATGGCTTTACACATGATGTAAGACAGGATAGCACCGGAAGAACCAACCAGCGCACCGGTGACGATCAGCAGGTCGTTGCTCAGCATGAAACCTGCAGCCGCCGCGGCCCAACCGGAGTAGGAGTTCAGCATGGACACCACAACCGGCATATCTGCACCACCGATAGAAGCCACCAGGTGCCAGCCAAAAGCCAGTGCGATAACCGTCATGATCAGCATGGCGAAGACCTGCACGCCGACGCTTTCACTATTGACGAACATCAGCATAAGCAGGAATGACACTACGATCGCCGCTAGATTCAGCTTGTGGCGGTGAGGCAGCATCAGAGGCTTGGATGAAATCGTACCGCGCAGTTTGCCAAATGCTACAACTGAACCGGTAAAGGTCACCGCACCGATAAAGATGCCAAGGAACACCTCTACGTGGTGAATGTTAAGCACAACCTGCAGTTCTTCTGGGCTAACGCCTTCTAGGTGTGGACCAACGATATAGCTGTTAAAGCCAACCAGTACCGCCGCCAGACCAACAAAGCTGTGCAGGATAGCAACCAGCTCAGGCATTTCGGTCATTTCGACCTTTTTAGCCAGATAGATACCGATAGCCCCACCAATCACCATTGCCGTCAGGATCCAACCCACATTGCTAGAGTAAGGACCAAAGATGGTGGCAATCAGGGCGATAGCCATACCGACAACGCCGAACGTGTTTCCCTGCTTGGACGTCTCGTGTTTAGACAGACCGGCAAGGCTGAAAATAAAGAGAATGGCAGCAACAATATATGCGGCTGTAACTAATCCTCCAGACATATTTGCTACTCCTCTTAGTTCTTCCGGAACATTTTCAGCATGCGCTGGGTAACAGTAAAGCCGCCGAAAATATTAATACTGGCGATCAACACCGCAATAAAGGAGAAGAGTGTCACCCATCCCCCGTGGCCAATCTGCAGCAGCGCGCCCACGACAATAATGCCGGAGATGGCGTTAGTCACTGACATCAGAGGCGTATGCAGCGCATGGCTGACGTTCCATACCACGTAATAGCCGACCACGCAGGATAGCGCAAAGACGGTAAAGTGAGACAGGAAAGAAGCCGGAGAAACGCTGGCCAGCCAGCCAAACAGCACGATTGCCAGCGCCAGAATCACCAGTTTCTTCACTGGCGACGCTTTTTTCTCAACAGCTGCGGCAACAGGCTCTTGCGCCTTAGGCTTTTGCGGTTGAGCCGATACTTTAATCGGCGGAGCCGGCCAGGTAATTTCGCCGGTTTTGATAACAGTCACACCGCGGATCACGTCGTCTTCAAAGTTGACGTCCAGCGTGCCGTCTTTCTCTTTGCACAGCAGCTTCAACAGGTTCAGCAGGTTGGTGCCGTAAAGCTGAGAAGACTGGGTCGGTAAACGGCTAGGCAGATCGGTATAGCCGATAATCTTCACGCCGTTTTCCGTTTCAACCACTTTATCAGCCTGCGTCAGCGCACAGTTACCGCCGTTTTGAGCCGCAAGGTCAACAATAACGCTGCCCGGCTTCATAGAAGCGACCATCTCTTCAGTGATGAGCTTCGGTGCTGGTTTGCCGGGAATAAGCGCAGTGGTCACAATGATGTCGACCTCTTTCGCCTGATTGGCAAAAAGCTCCATCTCCGCCTTGATAAAGGCCTCAGACATCACTTTGGCATAGCCATCCCCGCTGCCGGCTTCTTCTTCGAAGTCCAGCTCAAGGAATTCGGCACCCATGCTTTGAACCTGCTCTTTAACTTCAGGGCGGGTATCAAATGCGCGAACGATAGCGCCAAGGCTGCCAGCTGCGCCAATGGCTGCCAGGCCGGCAACGCCAGCGCCGATCACCATGACCTTCGCGGGAGGCACTTTACCGGCAGCGGTAATTTGGCCAGTAAAAAAGCGGCCAAACTCGTGAGCCGCTTCAACAATAGCGCGATAGCCTGCAATGTTAGCCATGGAGCTCAGGGCATCCATAGACTGAGCGCGCGAAATGCGGGGAACAGAGTCCATCGCCATGACGGTGACGTTCTTGTCCGCCAGCTTCTGCATCAGTTCAGGGTTTTGCGCAGGCCAAATAAAGCTGACCAGCGTCGTGCCCTCCCTAAGCAGTTCCACTTCGCTCTCATTTGGCGCGTTCACTTTCAGAATAATGTCTGACGCCCAGACGTCATCTGGCGAAACGATGGTTGCGGCAGCGGCCTCATACGCGGAGTCATCAAAGCTTGCGAGCTTGCCCGCGCCTTGTTCTATGGCCACTGAGAACCCAAGTTTGATCAGCTGCTCTACCGTTTTCGGTGTTGCAGCCACTCGGGCTTCATTGGCCAACCGCTCTCTTGGTACACCAATTTGCATATTTTTCCCTTTTCATCAGTCGTGGATGATAAGCGTTTGCTATGCCCTTTCTCCGTTCGCCCAAAAGAGACGTTAAAGGAGTGAGGGAATATCTGAATGTTCTAACGTGCTGAGCCGAGCACACGAAAAGCAGAATGTCCGTAAAATTTATAGTCTATTCCGGTCAATTCAGCAGCCTATAACCTACTGAAAATATACTCTGCGATCCATAGTCTCCGACATTATTCTCACCTTTTTTTATCAACTTGTTATAGAAATTGGATCCATTGCCGTTTTTTTAACCGAACGACGAACTCAACAACAATCTTACTGTTGGCACAAAAAACCCAGACAGGTGCGTTCTGTGTGAAGATAATAAAAAATGCTAACGCATCCCCTGTCAATCCATGACATAATCGCTTACCCTTAGCGGTAGCAAAATTTAACGACGTTAATAGAAAAGTAAGGCGTGAAGGATCCTTTATGAAGCTGAAAACAACGCTAACGACCGCAGCTCTACTTTCCGGAATGGCTTTTTCTGCATTTGCAGCACAAGAGTTAACCCCTGAAAAAGCTGACCAACTAGTTCCTTTCGATAGAATCACCTTTTCAGGCCACTACAGCAGCATTTTTGAAGCCAATCAGGCCGCTTCAAAGCGCGCAGATCGCCTTGGTGCCGCCTCTTTCTACGTTCGCGACATTAGCGATCAAAACTCTGAAGGCGGCAACTGGCGCGTCATTGTAGACCTTTACAGTGCCGATGCGGCAGCAACCACTAAAGAGACGGAATATCGCGTTTTCAACGGCGTTCGCGAACTGCCGAAAGAAGAAGCTATTAAGCTGCAGCCGTTTGATACCGTGTCAATTCGCGGTTACTTCCCGCTTCAAGAAGACGTCAATAACGAAATTACCAAAGAAGCAAAAGCAAAAGGCGCCTACTCGTTCTATATCGTACGCCAAATCGACGCTAACCGCGGTGCAAACCAGTACATCACGGCTTACGTCTATAAGAAAGATGCACCAGTGAGAAAGCTTCAGGTGCAGGATAACCCAATTCCGGCTGATTCTGATGCAGGTCGCGCAGCGCTTGCTGCCGGCGGCGAAGCGGCTAAAGACGTAGAAATTCCAAACGTAGCGTCCTCTACCTCGTTTAGTTCAGACGTAGGCCGCTTCTTTGAAACTCAGACCAGCACTGAAGGTTCTCGCTACACCATTACCCTACGTGACGGAACAAAGATTGAAGAGCTGAATAACGCGACGGCGGCCAAAATGACGCCGTTTGACTCTGTCACTATCACCGATAACTTTAGCAACTCGGTAGACATGTCAGAGCAAATCGCCAAGCGTACAGCAGCCAAAGGCGGCAAGTACTACCACATTACTCGCCAGTGGGAAAAACAGGGCGGCGTTGTTACCGTCTCTGCGGATATCTTTAAGTAATCCCCCTCTAAACGTAAAAAAGGCCGCTGATTTAGCGGCCTTTTTTATTCTCTTTGACTCTATAAGCAAGCGTTCTATGACAAACGCTATAAGTTACATTGTCACCTGTTCAATAGCCTGCGCTATTCGCTTGTCAGATACGGGATACGGGGTGCCCAACTGTTGAGCAAAATAGCTTACTCTCAGCTCTTCAATCATCCAGCGGATTTCGGCAACCTCAGCCGGTGGCGCCCTATGGCCGGGGATCTTGTTCAACAGCGCCTGATACTGCTGCTGAACGCTTTCTACCCGAAGCATCTGCGCCCTGTCCCTGTGCGGATCGAGTGACAGCTTCTCCATACGGCGTTCAATCGCTTGCAGATAGCGCAAAATATCAGGCAGGCGCTTCCAGCCGCTATGGCTGACAAATCCTCGATAAATCAGCCCGCTCATCTGTGACTTGATGTCCGACAGAGCCAGCGCAAGCGACACGTCAACGCGCCCTTTCAGGCGTTTATTAATGCTGTGAGCCGTCGTCAGGATTTGCTCAACCTGCTTGGCGATTTCCACAACGCTGTCGTTTAGCTCAGCGCGAACCTGCTCTTTAAGCGCTTCGAAACCCTCTTCATTCCATACCGGGCCACCGTACTGAGCAATAAGCCTGTCTATACCACAGTCAATACAGTCATCAATCAGATCCAGCACTTTACCAAACGGGTTAAAGTAAAGCCCCAGCTTAGCCTTATTCGGCAGCTTTTCATGCAGATACTTAATCGGTGAAGGAATATTTAGCAGTAACAGACGCCGCGTACCCAACCACATTGCTGACTGCTGCTGCTCTTCTGTTTCAAACAGGCGAATGCCAACGCTGTCTTTCTCGTCCGTCAGCGCGGGATAGGCTTTGACCGAATAGCCGCCCCGTTTTTGCTCAAAGCGCTCCGGCAGCGTTCCGAAAGACCAAAGATGCAGGCCGCTTTGCTCGATGCCATCGTCAGCAACAGTGGAAAGCGTCTGCTGTACTTTAGCCTTAAGCTTCTGCTTTAACTCATCCAGCACTTTACCTTCGGCAAGAAGCTTATTTTTGTCATCAACAACGCGAAAAGTGACTTTTAGATGATCGGGTACCTGATCCCACTGCCACTCTTCACGTGACACCGTCACCCCTGTCATCAGGCGAAGTTCCCGCTCCAGAGAGTCCAGCAGGCTGTTCTCCAGTGGCGCTGTTCGAGCCAGAAAGGCTTCTGCATAGTTAGGTGCAGGTACAAAGTTTCGCCTAATGGGCTTAGGCAATGACTTAATCAGTGCAATCACCAGGTCTCGCCGTAAGCCAGGGATTTGCCAGTCAAAGCCCTCTTCCTGAACCTGATTCAGAACCGGCAATGGAATATGAACGGTTACGCCGTCTGCATTGGCACCGGGTTCAAACTGATAAGTCACCCGCAGGCGCAAATTGCCCTGATGCCAGCTATTAGGGTAATCGAGGGCACTGACGTTGCCAGAACCGTCCTTGATCAGCATCGACTTTTCAAAATTCAGTAAATCCGGCTGCTCGCGAGACGCCTTGCGCCACCAGCTGTCAAAGTGGCGGCCTGAAACCACCTCTTGGCCGATACGCTGCTCATAAAAGTGAAACAGCGTCTCATCATCAACCAGAATGTCTCTGCGACGAGACTTGTTCTCTAACTCTTCAACCTCAGAGATCAGCCTGCGGTTTGCCTGAAAGAACGCGTGTCGGCTCTGCCAGTCGCCGTCTACCAGCGCGTGCCGAATAAACAGTTCTCGGCTGACGACCGGATCGATACTGCCGTAGTTAACCTTACGCTCGGCGACAATCGGTAGGCCGTATAGCGTAACCTTTTCACTGGCCATCACCGCGCCCTGAGCCTTTTCCCAGTGAGGATCGCTATAGGAACGCTTAATCAAATGCTGGGCTAGGGGTTCGACCCATTCAGCGTCAATACGCGCCGCTGTTCTCCCCCAAAGCCGGCTGGTTTCCACCAGTTCAGAAACCATGACCCACTTGGGCGGTTTTTTAAACAGCCCTGAGCCTGGAAAAATGGCAAATCGAGCGTTGCGAGCGCCGGTAAACTCCTGCTTTTCTACGTCCTTTTGACCAATGTGCGACAGCAGGCCAGACAGCAGCGCGGTATGAATCTCCCGATATTCAGCCGGTGTACTGTTTACCGGTAAACCCAGCTCTTTCACCACCTGACGCAGCTGAGTATAAACATCCTGCCACTCTCTCACACGCAGGTAGTTTAAGTAGTCTGTTTTACACAGCCTGCGAAACTGAGACGATGAAAGCGCCTTTTGCTGCTCTGCAAGGTAGTGCCACAGATTAACAAAGGCGATAAAGTCAGAGTCTTTATCGCTGAATCGGCGGTGCTTCTCATCAGACGCCTGCTGCTTTTCGAGCGGCCGCTCTCGGGGATCTTGAATCGACAGCGCGGAAGTAACGATCATCATCTCGCGCACGCAGCCGTTCTTTTGCCCTTCAATCACCATTCGCGCCAGACGCGGATCGATAGGCAATTGAGCCAGCTGGCGACCAATAGGCGTCAAACGGCTTTTACCCTCCTCAAAAGACTCAATGGCGCCAAGCTCTTCCAACAGGCGAACGCCGTCTTGAATATTGCGTTTGTCTGGCGCTTCGACAAACGGAAACGCGGCAATGTCACCAAGTCCGATAGCGGTCATTTGCAGAATAACTGACGCCAGATTAGTGCGCAGAATTTCCGGATCGGTGAACTCATCGCGGGACAAAAAGTCCTGCTCGGAATAGAGCCGAATACAGACGCCGTCCGATACGCGACCGCAGCGCCCTTTTCGCTGATTGGCGGAAGCTTGGGAAATCGGTTCGATGGGCAGCCGCTGCACCTTGGTTCTTACGCTATAGCGACTGATGCGCGCGGTTCCAGGGTCGATAACGTACTTAATGCCCGGCACGGTCAATGACGTTTCGGCCACGTTGGTCGCCAGCACAATACGCCGCCCGGTGTGTGATTGAAACACTCGGTTCTGTTCAGCGTTAGATAGTCTAGCGTAAAGCGGTAAAACCTCTGTATGGGGCAGATTTTGTCGATTTAGCGCCTCTGCGGTATCCCGTATCTCCCGTTCACCGCTCATAAACACCAGAATATCTCCCGGCGCTTCATGCATCAGCTCATCAACTGCGTCCAGAATGCCCTGCTGCTGGTCGCGGTCACCGTCTTCGCTGCCTTCGACAATCGGGCGATAGCGCACTTCAACGGGATAAGTTCTTCCCGACACCTCGACAATCGGCGCCTGATGAAAGTGACGAGAGAAACGCTGAGGATCAATGGTCGCCGACGTAATAATAACTTTAAGATCCGGGCGCTTTGGCAGCAGCTGGCGCAGGTAGCCGAGAATAAAGTCGATGTTCAGGCTGCGCTCGTGCGCTTCATCAATAATAATCGTGTCGTACTGCATCAGCAGGCGATCCTGCTGAATTTCCGCCAGCAAAATGCCGTCAGTCATCAGCTTGACGAGCGTATTGTCGCCGATGCGGTCGTTAAAGCGCACCTTGTAGCCTACCGCTTCGCCCAGCGGTGTATTTAACTCTTCCGCGATGCGGCTTGCTACCGTTCTCGCTGCCAGTCTTCTCGGCTGCGTGTGTCCGATAGTTCCCTTAATCCCTCTTCCCAGCTCCAGACAGAGTTTAGGGATCTGCGTCGTTTTACCTGAGCCCGTTTCGCCCGCAATAATCACCACTTGATGATCGCGAATAGCGTCCAGCAACGTCTCTCGCTTTTCACTAACCGGAAGTGAAGGCGGATAGATAATAACCGGCTTTGCTGACTGACGCAGAAGAACCCGCTGCTGACAGCGTTCGATATCGCGTTCAATTTCTGCAAACGCGGCGGTCAGCTTCTCAGACTGACGAATGCGGCGCGCACCGTCTAGTCGTCTCTGTAGACGTTGCCTGTCAACCAGCATCAGAGTGGAAAGCCGCTCAGATAAGGCGGCAAAGGGGGATTTCACGAATGGTTGTCCTGTACTGAATAAAAGAATACATTTCCTGCGCCGCGTATAGTACCACAAACCAGCTCGCGTCAATGCTGGCGCGGCTTGCTTTGTTGTTCAAAAATAATGAATAACACTTTCTAATATTTATGCTATCAACCACGGAGCAGGATGAATAGAATACAACACATATTGAGATGAACCATATAAACAAGGATTTATCATGAGTAATGTATTAGTTCTGAAATCAAGCATTCTGGCCGACTACTCTCAATCAAATATTCTGGCTGATTACTTTGTCGAACAGTGGAGAAGAGAGAACCCTTCTGACGTGATCAGCATTCGCGATCTGGCTGCAAATCCCGTTCCCGTTCTGGACGGTGAACTGGTCGGCGCAATGCGCCCATCAGGCCAAGAGCTGTCAGCTCGTCAAAAAGACGCGATGGCGCTGTCTGACACGCTGATTGAAGAACTGAAGAGCAACGATATTATCGTTATCGGCGCTCCAATGTACAACTTCAATATTTCCACTCAGTTAAAGAACTACTTTGACCTGATTGCCCGTGCCGGCGTGACCTTTCGCTACACTGAAAAAGGTCCTGAAGGCTTAATTACCGGTAAGAAAGCCTATATTCTGACCAGCCGCGGCGGTATTCACAAAGATACCCCAACCGATCTGGTTTCACCTTACCTGTCGCTGTTCCTTGGTTTTATCGGCATCACCGACGTTGAGTTCGTCTATCAGGAAGGTATTGCCTACGGCCCTGATGTTGCGAAAAAAGCGCAGGATGACGCCAAAGCGTTTATCGAACAGTACGTTGCAGCGTAATCTGTAACATAAAAAAGCGGAGTCATCAGGCTCCGCTTTTTCATTTCTGAAATATAGCCTACTTTTTTAACCACAGACCGTTAATTCCTTTAACGTATTCACCGCTCTGGGCGCGATCCACTAGCTTTTTGCCGGTCATCTTGGCCACATCGTCAGCGCGAAGACCGTTTTCCTTCGCCACTTTCTTGTACTGCTCTAAACGTGCCTGATTAATTTTATTAGCAAAATCTTTTGCCTGCTGACTGTCTTTCACTGGCGCCAAGTAGCCGCCCAGCGTTTCTCCCACCAGTCCCTGCCCTTTGGCCTCTTGAAGCGTCAACGCCCAAGAAGTAGAGCTAAACAGCAAACAGAGCGCTGTCATTCCCGCATAAATAGCCTTCATTGCGTCTCCTAAAAAATGTCAGACTGCGTTTTCAGCATCTTTTCGACATCTTTGTCCACTTTAATGCGGATCTCGTGCTCAATCTTCACGTTCATATTGATAACGATAGGCTCCTTTGACGGGGCGACCTCAATACGCGGTACACACCCGCCCAAGAAAAGCGCGGCTAGCGCGATCGCCGTGATTCCTTTGAAATTATTCACGAGGCTTCTGCTCCTTGGGTAACGAGAAAAACTGCTGTAGCGTATCCTGCAGATTGTCGCCAAAACGCAGACTACGCCAAAGCTGAAAAATGTCTTCTTCATGATGATAGTTGAGAACCACCAGCCTTTCGGCATTTTTGGTGGGGTTAAAGCCTTTAATCTGCGCGTCCATGGTCAATAGCCCAAGATTGCTCAGATTCACATCTGCCCGCGAGCGGCTGATTTCCATATAGCCAAGCCAGTCCATAATGTCGCCTGTCGCCATATTGTCTTCGCTGATAGCGTTGACAAGATCTCTGTCTAGGCGCAGCGTTAGCGCGCGATCGTTTTCAATCCAGCCGTTACGCACCAGCCATTCAGGATGGTTGAGGTAAAGAGGCAGCTCCCCGTTGACCTTACCCGACATGGTGAACTGCTTCGGTTTTAATATGGTAAACAGTTCGCTGAGATCGACGCCCTTTAGGGTGAGAACGGCTGGCTCTTTTTGTGGAAAGTTCATCGACGGAATGCTGATACGTCCACTAAGAATGTCGACACCGACATTAGTCAGTCTCAGTGGGTTTCGCTCAGTGTGCGGGTAAAAGCCCTGAAGGGCAGCAGTGATATTCTGCATGTCGAACAGGTTATTTAGGTGCTTAATGCGCAATTTAACCGGCGCTTTTGCCCCAAGCTGCCAAACGTGATCTTTAAGACGATAGGACATCACAAAGTCCAACCCGCTCAGGTCGCCGTCTTTCAACCACATACCGCCGTCTTTAACCACCCAGTGGCCACCCGCCTCTATACCGTTGGTTTCCGAAATAGAGAATGCAGCCTGTGCGTACAGCTTACCGCCGCGGATCTTGAAGCCGAGATCCGGAGGCAGCAGCGTTTGAAACACCGTCAGGGACTGTTCAGGCCACCAGGCTTCACCGCGAATGAGCTGACCATCCCAACGACCGTTAAGGTTGACCGGGCCTATTTTCCCGGCGCTGAGATCGCCCTTCCACTGGAAGTCAGCGGGGTTGCGGCCAAAAAAGCGAATGTTAAGCGCTGAGGTTGGTAAATAGCCGCCGTTGTCGAAAGACACCTTCTGCGTCTGCAACTGCCAACCTGCCTCGTAGGTATTTTGCGCGCGATCCCAAACCAGCGGTTCAGACAGCGTCAAACGTGGTTTATTGACCGTGACGCGACCGTAAATCAGGCGATTAAAGCCGGTTGATAAAGACTGAAGGCGAATTTGACTGTCGTTCCATTCACCTTTTCCCGTCATGTCCCAACGTGCCTTGAGCGGAGGCATATCGCCGCCGCCCCAGAAGTTATACTCCCAGTGCCCTCTATCAAACCAAAAATCCTGCGAACGTCCGTCCAGATGCAGCCGATATTTACCCCAGTATCGATGACTGGCATTCACAATAGTCTGAAGCCGACCGTTAATACCTTTATCGGTAAGGGAGATACCCGCTAGTGGAAGGCGCGCCTCGTGCAGATAGATATCGGGCGTGACTGGCCCGGTTGCCCGCAGCAGCGCGCCGGATGTCAGGCTGAGGGTTGGATTAAGAAGCGTACCCGTTATTGAGCCGGGAATAGTTGCGTAAAACGACAGCGCATCCTCGTTAATCTTACCGGTTAACTGAAACCGCAAATCGCTGTTTTTCAGGCTTGCAATACCCGGTACGAGCGTTAATACCACGTTGCCTTTACCGGCTTTTCCCTGCGTTACCAGATTAACCCGAGCCTCAAGATTGGCTTCGCTGTAGTCGCTGTTCCAATCTTTCAGCGTCATGTTAACGCCGCCGGAAATATCCTGCCCGGCATAAGGCCACTGCCATCGGCCGTTTTGTACGATAAGCGTTTTCCCTGACAGCGTCCAGGGAACGTCCAGCAGCTGCGTGTCTTCACCCTTTGGCGAAACGCCTAAGTGACCATCCTGCTGCTGCCAAGTAAGTCTGACTGCTAACGGTTTATCCACCGCGGTAGAGATCACCTCAGCATCGATATTTCCCCGCTCTGGTATTGAATCCAAATTTAAGGGAACCTGTACCGCACCGTTGAGAGCCACCACTTCAGGGCTGTCGGGAAAGCGCATCGTCAGGGTTTCTAGCGTCAGCGTTTGTTGGTCATCCAGCGTTGCCGTGCCCGATAACAGCTTTCCCTGAATATTTAGCCGCTGGCCTCGGGCGTCACTATTTAAAGTGACTTTGCTGCTGTAGGGCTCCCAAGGCGTTACGCTAAGGCGTCCTAGAGCAAGGTTAAACGGCGGCAGCGCCTGCTGAATATCGCGAAGGGATACGCCTGCATCGTCAGCCTGCGTCTTTTCTTGGCGAGTAAGATTTTCCAGACAGTGAGTGTCAATATCCAACGACTCTCCCGTCAAATTCCATCGGCTTTGCTCATAGGTCAGAGTTAAAGGCCCGACGTCTGCTAAAAAGCATGACTTCGCAAGAACCTGTACGCCGTGAAGAGAAATGCCGCGCTTAATGAACTCAGGGCGCTGAGTGAAAACAATATGTGTACCGGAGGGAAGCCAGTAAGAAGCGACTGTTGGTAGCCAAAGAGCAATAGTCTGCCACGCAATGCAAAGGCTCAGCGCGGCTACTGCCGCGATGGCGAACACCGCTTTTACATGCTTACCTATAGCCACCTGGAACGAACCTTACAAAACGAAAAACATAATGAATAAGGGTAGCATATTAGCGCCTTAGCCCAAACTCGAATATTCCCTTAGACAGCATGTCGTTAAATTGTTCCAACGCCTTATTTCTGGTAAATTTATTTTATAACGTTAGCGGAGAAATAAGATGAAACTGGCCATTTACAGTACAAAACAGTATGACCGTAAATACCTTGAGATAGCCAACCGCCGCTTCGGCGCGTCGCTGGAATTTTTTGACTTTAAGCTTAGTGAACAAACCGCTAAAAACGCAGAAGGCTGCAATGCGGTCTGCATTTTTGTCAATGATGACGGCAGCCGGCCAGTTCTGGAGGCATTAGCGAAAGTCGGCGTTAAGCTGTTAGCGCTCCGCTGTGCCGGTTTTAACAACGTCGACCTGGACGCCGCTCGCGAGCTTGGGCTTCAGGTTGTGCGCGTTCCAGCCTACTCACCGGAAGCCGTCGCTGAACACGCTGTCGGCATGATGATGAGCCTAAATCGCCGCATTCACCGCGCCTATCAGCGAACCCGCGACGCCAACTTCTCGCTGGAAGGGCTTATCGGCTTTAATATGCATAACAGAACGGCAGGCATTATCGGCACTGGGAAAATCGGCGTTGCTCTGATGCGTATTCTTAAAGGGTTTGGCATGCGCCTGTTGGCTTTCGATCCTTATCCCTCCGCTCAGGCACTGGAGCTTGGCGTAGAATACGTTGACCTGAAAACGCTGTATCAAGAGTCTGACGTTATCAGCCTACACTGCCCGCTAACGCCGGAAAACCATCACCTTTTAAACGCTGCGGCGTTCGAACAAATGAAAGACGGTGTAATGGTGATCAATACCAGCCGAGGCGGTCTAATTGACTCACCAGCGGCTATAGAGGCTCTGAAGAAACAGAAAATAGGCTCGCTGGGTATGGACGTTTATGAAAACGAACGCGACCTATTTTTTGAAGACAAATCCAATGACGTGATCCAAGACGACGTTTTCCGTCGCCTGTCTTCCTGTCATAACGTGCTGTTTACTGGGCATCAGGCTTTTTTAACCGAAGAAGCGCTGCTAAGCATTTCCGAAACCACGCTGCAAAACATTCAGCAGTTGGAGAACGGTGAGCACTGCCCTAACCTTTTGTAGTTTTACTTTTTGTCGTTTTACTTTTGGGAAATCACTTTGGGAGAGATGAGAGAGTGAAAACACTATATCCGCTGCTTTTTGCCCTTACCGTTCTAACCGGCTGCAGCACCAACAGTCCATCATCCGTGATGGAAAAAGACTTAATGCACCATCGCTTTATTCTTACCAGCGCTGACGGCGTCGCCATCAAGGACACCAGTAAACAGCAACGCCCTCTGGACATCGAGTTTGGTGAAAATATGCACATCAGCGGTGCTATGTGTAACAGCTTTATGGGGAAAGGCACGCTGAAAGGCGGCGTTTTGAGCGCTCCTCAGCTTGCATCAACCCGAATGGCCTGCCTGAATGAGCAGTTAAATAAGTTGGATAAAACCGTCGCTGACATGTTCAATGAAGGCGTTCAAGTGAACCTAGATGGTGAAATGCTAACGTTAAGCACTTCTTCTCATACGCTCACTTATCGCCGGATGGACTGGGTAAGATAGGCTAACGCCCGATAGCGGGAGACATCTTCAGGCCGAAGCGATCCTTCGGCCTTTTTTTATTCAATGCCTAAAAGCGCTTGCCGTTAGACAGCTGACATTTGCTTACCGCGCTTCCGTCAAGGTTATGCAGCGTCGTCGGCATGCCGCCCATGCTGTTACAGTTGGCTAACGCCACTGCATCCATTGGCTCCGCAGTAACTTCCATTTTTTTATGAGACACCGAGCGCTGTGAGCTGACTGGCTCACTGCTGCTGCATCCGGCTAATAATAAAATGCTGCTTAACGCCAGCAGACATGCTCTTCCTTTCATGCTGTTACCTCAACGAACGTTGTTCATCAATCATCGCGCTGCTTTTGTAATAGGCCTCTGTGATAGCCTCTGACAACAAAAGCAACGCACTTGAAATATTTTGATTACAATTTGATAGCATTTTTTGCACTAATCGTTACTGCGCAATTCGCTATCATAGCTAAGTTAATCTATTTAGTGAGTGAGACACTGCCTCAACTCCATGACTCCATCCTTGGCCAGCGCTCGCGCTGGTCTTTTTTTTGTCTTCAGCTTGAACGCGCACACAGCGAGCAAGCCTGCTATTTTTACTCTATTACTTGAAGCACGTCTAGTTAGATGCATGGTTAGGCCGATAAAGCGCTGTCGGCGTCACTCTTCTTCTCTTTTTATTATCTCCGTCCAAAATCACATCGCGACACAAAAGTGTCGCTGCCCGAACAACACAATCTGGTATAATGCTCTATCAGTCTGGAAGACACTATAAATGGGGCAACGTCGCGCCAATAAAGGAATTTCCCTGTTTTGAATGTGGGCATGTGAATCAATGAAGGTCTGTGTTTATGATTACTACCGATGGTAACAGTGCGGTCGCCTCAGTGGCCTACCGTTCAAGTGAAGTTATCGCTATTTACCCTATCACCCCTAGCTCAACAATGGCCGAACAGGCCAATGACTGGTCTGAATATGGTCACAAAAACGTCTGGGGTGATACGCCGCGCGTTATCGAAATGCAGTCGGAGGCGGGAGCCATAGCCACCGTTCACGGTGCGTTACAAACCGGTGCGCTGGCGACGTCGTTTACCTCGTCTCAGGGATTATTGCTGATGATCCCTACACTGTACAAGCTGGCCGGTGAACTGACGCCCTTTGTGCTTCACGTGGCTGCCAGAACGGTCGCGACACACGCCCTGTCTATCTTTGGCGACCACTCAGACGTGATGGCCGTTCGCCAAACCGGCTGCGCCATGCTGTGCGCCAGCTCAGTACAGGAAGCCCAGGACTTCGCGCTTATCTCTCAGATGGCCACGCTTAACAGTCGGATCCCTTTTATTCACTTTTTTGACGGCTTCCGCACCTCTCACGAGATTAACAAGATTGTCCCTCTGAGCGACGAAACGCTGCGACAGCTGCTGCCAGCAGAAGCCATTAACGCGCATCGCCAGCATGCCTTAACGCCGGATCGCCCTGTGGTTCGGGGTACGTCTGCCAACCCCGATACCTACTTCCAGTGCAGGGAAGCGACAAACCCTTGGTACAACAGTGCCTATAGCCACGTTGAGCGCGCGATGGACGACTTCGCCGAACAAACAGGTCGACACTATCGTCCCTTTGAGTACTACGGGCACCCTGAAGCCGACCGCGTTGTAATCCTGATGGGGTCCGCCTGCGGGACCGTCGAAGAAACCATTGATACACTGTTAGCACGCGGCGAAAAAGTGGGCATGCTGAAAGTTAGGCTTTATCGCCCCTTCTCGGCTGAACACTTCCTTGCGTGCCTGCCAGAGAGCGTGAAGAAAATCGCCGTGCTCGACAGAACCAAAGAGCCCGGCGCTCAGGCCGAGCCGCTGTATCTGGACGTTATGACCGCGCTAGCGGAATCCTGCTCTCGCGGCGATCGTGCCTCTCTGCCGATGGTTATCGGCGGGCGTTACGGTCTCTCATCAAAAGAGTTCGCGCCGGACTGCGCGCTGGCAATGTTTAAAGAGCTGACGCTCGAAAAGCCGCGCCCGCGCTTTACTGTTGGCATCTTCGACGACGTCACTCAGCTTTCTCTGCCGCTCACTGAAGAAACTATTCCGCAAAAAGCCACGCTGGAAGCGCTATTTTTTGGCCTCGGCAGTGACGGCACCGTGTCTGCCACCAAAAACAATATAAAAATTATCGGTAACGGCACGCCGCTCTACGCTCAGGGCTATTTTGTTTACGACTCTAAAAAGGCCGGCGGGCTCACCGTCTCCCACCTTCGGGTCAGCGAACATCCGATAAACTCCGCCTATCTGATTGCTCAGGCTGACTTTGTCGGCTGCCACCAGAATCAGTTTATCGACAAGTATCAGATGGTGGAAAAACTCAAGTCTGGCGGTATTTTCCTGCTGAATACGCCCTACAGCAAAGATGAAGTGTGGCATCGCCTGCCGAGAGACGTTCAGGCTCTGCTCCATCAGCGCAAGGCGCGTCTGTTTACGATTAACGCCGCCAAAATCGCCCGTGAATGCCACCTTGGCGCCCGCATCAATACCGTAATGCAGATGGCGTTTTTCCACCTGACGCAAATTATCCCCGGTGACGCTGCGCTTCAACAGCTTCAGGACGCTATCGCCAAGAGCTATCGCAGCAAAGGGGAAGATATCGTTCAAAACAACTGGCAGGCGCTGGGCGCTACTGTCAGCGCGCTGGAAGAAATTCCGCTTCAGCCAATAGATGAAAGCAGCGCAGAGCGTCCGCCTATTGTTTCAGACAGCGCCCCGGACTTTGTCAAAACCGTCACGGCAACAATGCTGGCTGGTCTAGGCGATGCCTTGCCCGTTTCTGCCTTCCCGCCGGACGGTACTTGGCCTGTCGGCACAACCCGCTGGGAAAAACGAAATATCGCTGAAGAAATCCCCATCTGGGAGGCGCCACTGTGTACCCAATGTAACCACTGTGTTGCCGCCTGCCCGCATTCGGCGATTCGCGCCAAAGTGGTTCCGCCTGAAGCCATGTCCGGCGCGCCGGACGGACTACAGACTCTGGACGTCAAGTCCAAGGACATGCGCGGGCAAAAATACGTCCTACAGGTCGCGCCGGAAGACTGTACGGGATGTAATCTGTGCGTTGAGGTGTGCCCAGCTAAAGATCGTCAGAATCCGGAAATCAAAGCCATCAACATGAAGCCGCGGCTGGAAAATCTTGATGTGGAAAAACGTCACTTCGACTTTTTCCTTCAGCTACCGGAAATCGACAAGAGCAAGCTTGAGCGTATCGATATTCGCACCTCTCAGCTGATTACACCGCTGTTTGAATACTCTGGTGCCTGCTCAGGCTGTGGTGAAACGCCTTACATCAAGCTGCTCACACAGCTCTACGGCGACAGAATGCTGATAGCAAACGCTACCGGCTGTTCTTCCATCTACGGCGGCAACCTACCGAGTACCCCCTATTCCGCCAATGCGGAGGGTCGAGGTCCGGCATGGGCAAACTCGCTGTTTGAAGACAACGCTGAGTTTGGCCTAGGCTTCCGACTGACTGTCGATCAGCACCGCGCTCGTGCGCTTCGCCTGATCGGCGAGCTGGCTGACAGGTTGCCTGCTGAGCTAACTGAGGCTCTGCTGTCTGAAGCTGAGGATGTGAATACCCGACGCGATCAGGTTGCACAGCTTCGTGCACTGCTGCGTAACGTTGACGCCCCTCAGGCAAAAGAGCTGATTGAAAGCGCTGACTATCTGGTAGACAAGTCCATTTGGCTTATCGGCGGTGACGGCTGGGCCTACGATATCGGATTTGGCGGGCTGGATCACGTAATGAGCCTGACAGAAAACGTCAACGTTCTGGTCTTGGATACACAGTGTTATTCAAACACGGGCGGCCAGCAGTCCAAGGCAACGCCAATGGGCGCAGTTACCAAGTTTGCAGAGCGAGGCAAGCGTAAAGGCCGTAAAGATCTGGGCGTAAGCATCATGATGTATGGCCACGTCTACGTTGCGCAGATCGCTCTCGGCGCCCAGCTCAACCAGACGGTAAAAGCTATTCAGGAAGCGGAAGCTTACCCAGGCCCGTCTCTGATTATTGCCTATAGTCCTTGTGAAGAGCACGGCTACGATCTGGCCTATAGCCATGAGCAGATGAAGCAGCTCACTACGGCGGGCTTCTGGCCTCTGTACCGTTTCGATCCTCGCCGTGTGGACGAAGCAAAACCTGCCCTTGCGCTGGATTCCCGACCTCCGGTAGAAGGCCTAGCCTCCACGCTGCTAAAAGAACAGCGATTCCGTCGATTAGACGTTCAAGAGCCGGAAGTGGCCGCAGAGCTACATCAGGCTGCGGAGAAAGACCTAGTGAGACGATACGACCTGCTTAGCCTGTTAGCAGGAAAAACGTCAGAAAAGTCGAGCGCTGAGTAGCCATTTGCTCGTTGGAAAAAATAAGGCGTCATAATAATTATGACGCCTTATTCATTTAGCAAAAACACCTCCAAAATACAGCGCGTTGAATGACTTTTCGCACTGCCTATCGCCGGAAGGCTCAGGCTTTAGTCGTTAAGCCAGTTCCTCTTCCGACGCCTTAACATACCGCATTACGGTATTTAACCCTACTTTAAGTGTCCTACTGGTTTTTCTAATTCCAGCCCCTTGAGACGCCATCTCAAGGATCTTTTCTTTCATCCCTGGCTGATGGGCGCGATATAAATAGGAAAGCTGAAAAGTTCGCTTACAGTGATTGCAGTAATAGCGAGGATAGCCACCTCGCCCCGTTCCGTGTTTTCTAACCGGCTTTGTCTCATGGCAGTGGCGACATGCAACTTCGATAGTAACCATCATCCGTCTCCTTTTTCCTACCCTAACTGCTGAATGTCCCCTGAAAAAGGGTATATTCAGCACGCTGTTTAGCCTAGCCATCCCATAAAAATGCATTGAGCAATAAACGAGCAATAAAAACATCCAATACTTGACGCTATTTTTTAGAATCGATGACACATAATTTGCAATTTTAATACATCTAAAAAATTTACATCACTGGTATAAATAACAGTTATTATTTGAAAGAAACTATTTTCACATGGAAACTTAATTCCCCCAACGTCAGACTTTACGCTGTGACGCCGTGATTTTTATTTACTTTATTAAGGGAGGTATTCCCGGCGTCTTGGTCTGGAACACGCGGGAGAAAATCAACGCCTTTCCTTATGAGCGAGTGACAAAGAAAGCAATAATCCGTACCATAGCTGCCCGTGATTTATGCAGGCCCTCGCGGCAATAGCGCCCTTTACACAGAGTTAAACACAGAGTTAACGTCATGAGCACTAGCGTTACGCTAAACCAAAAGCAGCAGTACAATTTGAACAAACTACAGAAGCGGCTGCGCCGCAATGTGGGTGAAGCCATTGCCGATTTTTCAATGATTGAAGACGGCGACCGAGTTATGGTGTGCCTTTCCGGCGGCAAAGACAGCTATACCATGCTGGACATTCTGCAAAGCTTACAGCGTAGCGCCCCTATCAAGTTTGAGCTGATTGCCGTTAATCTCGATCAAAAACAGCCTGGCTTTCCTGAGCACATACTGCCGGAATATCTGAACGAACTCGGCATTGAATATAAAATCGTTGAAGAAAATACCTACGGTATTGTCAAAGAGAAGATCCCTGAGGGAAAAACCACCTGCTCCCTATGCTCACGGCTACGCAGAGGCATTCTTTATCGCACCGCTACCGAGCTAAATATTACAAAAATCGCTCTGGGCCATCATCGCGACGATATGCTGCAAACGCTTTTTTTAAATATGTTCTACGGCGGGAAGCTGAAAGGTATGCCGCCCAAGCTTATCAGCGATGACGGTAAGCACATTGTTATTCGCCCGCTGGCCTACTGCCGTGAAAAGGACATTGAAAAATACGCTGACGCTAAAGCGTTTCCGATCATTCCGTGCAACCTGTGTGGTTCACAGCCGAATTTACAGCGTCAGGTGATTAAAGAAATGCTGCGCGACTGGGATAAACGCTACCCGGGGCGTATAGAAACTATGTTCAGCGCCATGCAGAACGTCGTGCCTTCACACCTGTGCGATCGCGAGCTGTTTGACTTTTCTGCTATTACACAGGGAATGGCGCTTCCAGACGGCGGCGATCTGGCGTTTGACCGAGAAGAACTGCCACTAACATCGTCAGGCTTTGATGCACAGGACGAGGGTGAACTGGGTATTAATATCGTTGAAGTAAAATAGTCGCCTCCATTTGTAAAAAGGCGGTTTCCGCCTTTTTACAGCCACTTACTTCGCTTAAGCCACCAGAGTATCCCACCGCCAATCGTTGCTAGGCACAGGCAAAAAATAGCGAAAGCGCCGCTTTTCCCCCCACCCGGAATCCCCCCCAGATTGACACCAAACAGCCCGGTAAGAAAGGTTGCCGGTAAAAATAGCATTGCCATAAGGGACATAGTATAAGTGCGTCGGTTCATGGCGTCAGCCAACAGAGAGTTAATTTCATCTACAATAACCGCCGTGCGGGCGATTGTCGCATCAAGGTCGTCCAGCACGCGGCCTAGCCGCTCTGCAATATCCTGCATGCGGTGGCGGTCTTCGCTGTTCATCCAAGGCAATCTCTCATTAGCCAGCCGAGAAAACACGTCGCGCTGCGGCATCAGGTGACGGCGTAACACAATCAGCTGCTTGCGGATAAGCGCTACCTCGCCTCGTTCGGGAACCACCTGCTCCAGCAGGCCGTCCTCCAGCTCGATAACGCGACCGTGTATATCATCAATAAAATCGCTAACGCGGTCGGTTAGCTCGTCCAATACCTCCACCAGCCACTCTCCCACATTTTTAGGACCGTTGTGGTTAAGCAGCTCGTGAGTGACCTCGTCAATGGCGTGGATAGGACGATGGCGAGTGGACACAATCAGGCTATCTGTCAGGTAAACCCTCAGCGTGACCAAAGGATCCGGCAGCGATTCGTTATTCAAGTTGATGCTTCTCAGTACCACCAGCGTCCCTTCTCCCTGCCGGGAAACTCTGGGGCGACAGCTCTCACCGGATAGCGCATCCTTAAATGAATCAGGCAGCAGCGTCGTTTTGCTAAGCCAAGTCAAGCTTTCCGGTTGCTCATAGTCAAAGTGTAGCCAGCACGGCGATGTGCTTGACGCTTCAGTGATATCCGCAACGGGGAGTACGCCCCCTTTGCCATCCAGCTGCCAGGCGTGTATTGCCTGAGATATCGCTAACTGTTTACCGGTTATCTTCTCCACATCAACCACCTTTGTTACTGAGCGCACGCTCCTGCCTAGTTTGCCTTTTTATCCAACACGGAGGTCGTCAAGCGCGAGATGCAGCAAAGCTTGTCATTCTCGTCATAAATTCGGATATCCCACACCTGCTGGCTTCGCCCAAGGTGTATGGCTTTCGCTACGCCGCGAACGCGCCCTTGGCGAGCTGAACGCACGTGGTTGGCGTTAATTTCAATCCCCACCACCAGCTTATCGCCCTCGGTGCTCATATATCCCGCCACAGAACCCAGAGTTTCCGCCAGCACAACAGAAGCGCCGCCGTGTAAAAGGCCAAACGTCTGCACTGTTCGGTAGTCAACCGGCATTGTTGCTTCAAGAAAGTCCGAGCCAATCTGGGTATAGACGATGTCAATGTGCTCCATCATCGTCCCTTTAGACAACTGATTTAGCACGTCCAGCGTCATTGGGCGTTTCCACATAGTACGTTCCTTAAGTCTATTCATTAAATCAGCGCTAACAGCGCCTGAAGCGGGTGTTTCAATACCGCTTGGTTAAACCGTTTTACCTGACTGCGGCAAGAGTAGCCCGTTGTCAGACAGCGATCGGGGCTTCTTGCCTCTAGCGCTTTTCGCCATGACAGATCGTAGATCGCCGCAGAGCTTTCCGCCTTATCAGCCTCGTGACCGTAGGTTCCCGCCATGCCACAGCAGCCGAGATTAACAACGTTTAGCGTTGCGCCAACGCGACTAAACAGGCTTTGCCACTGGCGGCTGCTGACCGGCAGAGCGGTGCTTTCAGTACAGTGACCAAACAGATACCACGGCTCCGGCTTAGGCGCTTTTTCCGGCAACAGGTGCGGGTTGTTTGCCAACCACTCATGCACTAAAAGCACCTGAAAGTCACCCCGAGCCTCCCCCAGAACCTGCTTATACTCATCGCGGTAGCAGAGAACCAGCGCGGGATCGACGCCTACCATAGGGATACCCAGCCGTGCGGCCCGATTTAACACCTCAGAGGTTCGCTTCGCCGTGCGGGAAAACTGGTGTAAGAATCCTTTAATGTGCTGTGCCTTCCCGTTGGGATGAAACGGCAGCAGCACGGGCGTCATACCCAATTTTTCAATCAGGCGAACAAAATCAAACACGACTGCCGCATCGTAGTAGCTGGTGAAGGGATCTTGCACGACCAGCACGTGGCGACTGCGCTGTTCATCACCCATGGTTTCAAGCTGTTCCAGCGTGACTGAACTCGCGCGGTGCCCTTGGAGCTGTTGTTTCAGAGTAGGCGTAGAAAGCAGCGGCAGATTCACCATACCAATGCCCTTTTCCCCTACGGCCTGCATCCACGGCTGACGGATAAAGAAGTTGAACATCTTCGGCGCTTTAGCCATCAGCGGCGCGTAGAGCTCTACTGACGCGACCAAATGGTCTCTGACCGGGCGGAAGTAGCGGGTATGGTAAAGCTGTAAAAAACGGGCACGGAAGGCCGGAACGTCTATTTTGATGGGGCACTGTGTTGAGCAGGCCTTACACGCCAGACAGGCGGACATAGAGTCTTTGACCTCATGGGAGAAATCATACTCTCCACGGCGTTTAGCCCAGGCGTTCTGCGTTTTGGCCAGCAGGTCTCGCCAGCTTAAACGACGCTGCGCTAGCTCTTGTTCGAGAACCATCGGATCGACACCCGCTTCTGCCAGCTGGCGCAGCCACTCGCGCACCAGTGTCGCTCGCCCTTTTGGTGAGTGAACCCGATCGCCGCTCGCCTTCATGGAGGGGCACATCGGGCTGTTCACATCAAAGTTAAAGCACAGGCCGTTACCGTTACACTCCATCGCCCCTTTAAACGACGTTCTGACCGCCAGAGGAATTTGTCGGTCATAGGTTCCCCGCTTGACGGCATCCACTTTCAGCAGTGGTGCATCACTCTCTAGAGGAGTACAGATTTTTCCCGGATTCAGACGATTAAGCGGATCGAAGGCGCCTTTGATCCTGCGAAGCTCTGCATACAGAGTCTCGCCGAAAAACTCAGCGCTGTACTCGGCTCTAAAGCCTTTTCCGTGCTCGCCCCACAGCAGACCGCCGTATTTAGCCGTGAGAGTCACTATCCGATCGGAAAGCGTCTTCATCAGACGTTCCTGTTCTGGATCGCACATATCCAGCGCCGGACGAACGTGAAGCACGCCCGCGTCAACGTGCCCAAACATGCCGTAGGCCAGCCCGTAGCTGTCCAACAGCGCGCGAAACTCCGCAATATAGTCAGCCAACCGCTCTGGCGGCACACAGGTATCCTCGGCAAACGGAATCGGCTTTGCTAATCCTTTGGCGTTACCCAACAGGCCAACGGCCTTTTTACGCATGCCGTAAATGCGCTCAATATCCGCTAGATCGCTACACAGCTGATAGCCAATGATGCCCGCTTCTCCCTGTGCCATCAGCGCATCAAGCCTTTCACACAGGTAGGTTACCCGCTGTTCAATCAACTCGCAGTCGTCACCGGCAAATTCAATAATATTCAACCCCTGCATGTCTTTGCCGGGTACGTCGCTAATCAGGTTTTTGACGGACTCCCAGACAATATCTTCGCGCGCGAGGTTGAACACTTTAGAGTCAACGGTTTCTACCGAGAGCGCCTTGGCTTCAACCATCAGAGGCGCATTGCGCAGCGCGGAATCAAAACTATCGTATTTGACGTTAACCAGTCGCCGCACGGACGGCAGCCGAGTAATATTCAGGCGCGCTTCGGTAATAAATGCTAAAGACCCCTCAGAGCCGGTCAAAATGCGAGTCAGATCGAACGTTTTCAGATCGTCACTGTAGACATGCCTTAAGTCGTAACCTGTCAGGAAGCGGTTAAGCTTTGGAAAGTGATCCAGTATCTGCTGGCGCTGCGTTTTGCACCGTGTCATCACCGTTTGATAAATTCGGCCCACCTGAGTATCCTGTGCCGCCAGCGACTTCGCCAACGCTACCTGCATGGGGGCGGTATCTAACAGTTCGCCGTTTAGCAGCACGCTACGCAGACCCAGAACGTGGTCGGAAGTCTTACCGTACACCAGCGAACCCTGCCCAGAGGCGTCAGTATTAATCATCCCCCCCAGCGTTGCGCGGTTACTGGTAGAAAGTTCCGGTGAGAAAAAGTAGCCGTGAGGCTTCAGGTATTGATTAAGCTGGTCTTTAATAACGCCAGCCTCAACGCGCACCCAGCCCTGTTCCAGATTCAGCTCCAAAATGCGGTTCATATAGCGGGACATATCAACAATAATGCCGTCGTTCAGCGATTGGCCGTTGGTTCCCGTTCCGCCACCTCGGGGGGTAAAGCGCAGATGTTTATATTCGTCAGCGTCGGCAGTGCGCGCAATAATGACAACGTCGGCTGTCGAGCGGGGGAAAACGATCGCCTGTGGCAAAAGTTGATAAATGCTGTTGTCCGTCGACATTGTTAGGCGATCGGCATACCCGGTCGCCACGTCGCCGCTAAAGCCTGAGCGCTTAAGCGCCGCCAAGTACTCCACAACCCGACTATCAACACCGGGTGCCTGTTTTAGCTGAGGAATCATTGCCGCCCATCTCTTCTTTTTCTTATTGATTAAAATATGCAGCCCGATATGTGTCATCGTCACAGGCCGAAGCCGCCTAAGACGGAAGTGACACGTCAACGAGCCGCTTCTGAACATTACCCAATCCCGCAGACTAGCACACCGCGCATCCGTTTGCGTAGCCCACAGGGAAAATTATCCCACCCATTTCAGGCGTCCCGCACCGAGTGCAATAGCAAACCAGCGTCTCGTTAACAGTATGGCAAAGGGAGAAAATTTCGCGCGGGATCGATTACGGTAGCGTAACCGCCGTCTATCGCCGATAATATTCAGAATAATCCGTTCATCTACCACGAGTATGGTTCATGACTCAGCCTCAAAAACAGTTTAATCTCGCCCGCCTGATATTCGGCGTGCTGTTTATTGTTATCCTTATTGTTGCCAGCTTTTGGGTTATTCGCCCTTTTATTCTCGGTTTCGCCTGGGCAGGCATGGTGGTGATCGCCACCTGGCCTCTGCTCCTGCGCATGCAGAAAATCACTGGCGGTCGCCGTCTTCCCGCAGTCATCATTATGACTCTGCTTTTAGTGCTCTTGTTTGTACTGCCGTTTAGTCTGGTTATCAACAGCATCGTTGATAACAGCGGTCAGCTCGTCAGCTGGCTGGGAGATCCCTCTAACTGGCATATTCCAGCGCTAACCTGGCTGGAGGATATTCCTCTGGTGGGCGAACGTCTGTATAAAAGCTGGCAGTCGCTAACAGCTGACGGCGGCAAAACGCTGGTGGCCAGCGTTCAGCCCTATGCCGGTGCCGCAACCACCTGGTTCGTCTCTCAGGCCGCTCACGTGGGGCGTTTCGTGCTGCACGGCACGCTGATGGTCGTTTTCAGCGCCATTCTGTATGCCAAGGGCGAGGCGGTTGCAAAAGGCATTCGACACTTTGCTCTGCGCTTAGCGGAAGAGCGCGGTGAAGCGGCTGTTATCCTTGGCGCTCAGGCTATTCGTGCCGTTGCATTAGGTGTGGTTGTTACCGCACTGGTTCAGGCGCTGCTAGGCGGTATCGGGCTTGCCGTTGCCGGTATTCCCTACGCTACGCTGCTCACTGTCTTGATGTTTATCTGCTGTCTGGCACAGATTGGCCCATCGCTAATCCTCTTTCCTGCGGTGATTTGGCTCTACTGGACCGGCGACAGCACGTGGGGAACCGTGCTGCTGGTGTGGAGCTGCGTGGTGGTTTCTCTGGACAACTTCCTGCGCCCGGCGCTGATCCGCATGGGAGCAAATCTTCCTTTGTTGCTGATTCTTTCCGGCGTTATCGGCGGCCTGCTGGCGTTCGGCATGATCGGCCTGTTTATTGGCCCTGTCGTGCTGGCGGTATCGTACCGGCTGATCTCCGCCTGGATGGATGAAGTGCCCGAACCTTCAGACAGCGTACCGGATCTCGATGACGCTCTTGGTGAAAACAAGTAGTCAGCTTCAGCTATAGCAGAGATAAAAACGCCGTTCAAAATGAACGGCGTTCTTTATTAGGCTTTTGTTTGACAATCGTTAGGCCGAAACCGCGTTTTGCTCCGCCAGCGCCAGCCAGGTTTTAATCACCGTATCAGGGTTAAGAGAGATACTGTCGATCCCCTGCTCCATTAGCCAAGCGGCAAAGTCTTCGTGGTCGGACGGCCCCTGACCGCAGATGCCCACGTATTTACCCTGCTTTTTCGCTGCACGGATCGCCATAGCCAACAGCGCCTTCACCGCCTCGTTACGCTCGTCAAACAGCGTGGAAACCACGCCTGAGTCGCGATCCAGCCCCAGCGTCAGCTGAGTCATGTCGTTAGAGCCGATAGAAAAACCGTCGAAGTGCTCCAAAAACTGTTCTGCCAACAGTGCGTTAGAGGGTATTTCACACATCATGATGACTTTAAGGCCGTTTTCACCGCGCTTAAGCCCTTCATGAGCCAGCTGATCGACAACCGCTTTAGCCTGCTCAACGGTGCGAACAAACGGGATCATGATTTCCACGTTAGTCAGCCCCATCAGGTTGCGCACGCGCTTCACGGCTTCACACTCCAGCGCAAAGCAGTCTTTGAAGTCGTCAGACACGTAGCGCCCCGCACCGCGGAAGCCCAGCATCGGGTTTTCTTCATGAGGCTCATAGCGGCTGCCGCCAACCAGATTGGCGTATTCGTTAGACTTAAAGTCTGACAGGCGCACAATCACGCGCTTTGGCCAGAAAGCCGCCGCCAGCGTCGCAATGCCTTCAGACAGGCGGCCAACGTAGAACTCCACCGGATCGTCGTAGCCCAGCATTAGCTCGCGAATTTCCTCTTTCACAGAGGCATCCTGCTGGTCAAACTCCAGCAGCGCTCGCGGGTGTACGCCGATCATGCGGTTAATAATGAACTCAAGGCGAGCCAGGCCGACGCCTTCATTCGGCAGTCTGGCGAAGTCAAACGCCCTATCAGGGTTACCGACGTTCATCATTATTTTCAACGGGATTTCCGGCAGTGTATCAAGCTGAGAGCTTTGTACTTTGAACGCCAGCGCGTCCTGATAGATAAAGCCGGTATCGCCTTCCGCGCAGGAAACCGTAACCTGCTGTCCTTCCTTCAGGATGTCCGTCGCGTTACCGCAGCCCACCACCGCAGGAATACCCAGCTCGCGAGCAATAATCGCCGCGTGACAGGTGCGTCCGCCCCGGTTGGTGACAATCGCTGCCGCCCGCTTCATGATAGGCTCCCAGTCCGGATCCGTCATATCGGTGACCAGCACGTCTCCCGGCTGAATGCGGTCCATCTGGCTCAGGTCGGTAATGACTTTAACCGGCCCCGCCCCGATGCGGTGACCGATCGCTCGCCCTTCAACCAGCACGTTACCGCGATTGTGCAGCTGATAGCGCTCCATCACCTGTTCGTTGGCGCGCACGGTTTCCGGCCTGGCCTGCACAATGTACAGCTTACCGGTATGACCGTCCTTTGCCCATTCGATGTCCATCGGGCGGCCGTAGTGCTGCTCAATAATAATAGCCTGACGCGCCAGCTGATGGATTTCCTCTTCCTCCAGACTGTAGCGGTTGCACAGAGCCTCCTCTACGTCCTCGGTTCTCACCTGCTTGCCGTGCTCCTTACTGTCGGCATAGACCATGCGGATCTTTTTCGATCCCATCGTGCGGCGCACGATAGCCGGCCTGTCGTTCATCAGTGTTGGCTTGTGAACGTAAAACTCATCAGGGTTTACTGCCCCCTGAACCACCATTTCACCCAGGCCGTAAGCCGAGGTGATAAACACCACCTGATCAAAACCTGATTCTGTATCCAGAGTAAACATCACCCCTGAAGAGGCTAAGTCAGAGCGCACCATGCGTTGAACGCCCGCAGATAGCGCCACGCCCCGGTGGTCATACCCCTGATGGACGCGGTAAGAAATAGCGCGATCGTTAAACAGTGAAGCAAACACGTGTTTAATCGCCACCATCACAGCGTCGATACCCTGCACGTTGAGAAAGGTTTCCTGCTGCCCGGCAAAGGAAGCATCCGGCATATCCTCAGCCGTGGCGGAAGACCGCACAGCAAAAGACGCGCCTTCATTGCCTTCTGATAGCGTTTGATAAGCCTCGCTTATCGCCTGTTGAAGTTCAGGCTGGAAAGGCGTGTCGATAATCCAGTTGCGGATCTGTAACCCTGCATCGGCCAGAGCCTTGACGTCGTCTACGTTGATGCTATCAAGCAGTTGATAAATGCGCTGATTTACGCCGCTTTGCTCAAGAAAATCGTTGAACGCCTGAGCCGTCGTGGCAAACCCGTTTGGAACCGAAACGCCCAGTTCACTGAGATTAGCGATCATTTCGCCTAAAGAGGCATTTTTACCTCCAACACGATCAACATCATGCATTCCCAATTGGTTATACCAAACAACATATTGCTGACAGCTATTGATAGCAGACATTAGCGGTGTCCCATTTATTTAATCAGGATGGATAAATAACAAAAATGTCCATAGGTGCAGTCGATTTGCCCCTACCTTTAAAAGCTTACACAGCAATAGAACAGTTATGAAATGGTTAATCGTTTCGGCCAGTTAACTTAATTTTATAATCTCAACCCACGCGTTAATTTGTTCGAAATCGCTCTTTATTTTTTCGATATCAACAATTTTAAAAGGGAAAATGAATGGCTGTTGACGAATGAAAGAGAGAGTGATGTGATTGCGCCATTCTAAAGTTGGGTCAGCGGGAACGGATTTTTATGGAACGTACAGTTTTTTTTATTTCAGACGGCACCGCCATTACGGCTGAAGTGCTGGGGCACGCGGTACTTTCCCAGTTTCCAGTCAGCTTCAATCAATATACGATCCCCTTTGTTGAAAATACCCAAAAAGCCGAAGAGGTTTGTCGCCAGATAGACGGCGTATATGAAAAGACCGGTCAGAGACCGATCGTCTTCTACTCTATCGTTGCTTCTGATATTCGCGCCGTGATCGAGCAGAGCCACGGCTATTGCCAAAATATCGTCCACACATTGGTCAGCCCTCTTGAACAGGAATTGGGTGTCGCCCCCATTCCCGCCGCCCATCGTATTCACGGGCTAACGGCCAGCAATCTGACCAAGTACGATGCCAGAATTGCCGCCATTGACTATGCCTTGGCACACGACGACGGCATCTCCTTGCGAAACCTCGAAGATGCTCAGGTTATTTTGCTTGGCGTTTCGCGCTGTGGAAAAACGCCGACTAGCCTCTATCTGGCCATGCAGTTTGGTATCCGTGCGGCTAACTACCCGTTTACTTCTGACGACATGGACAACCTGCTGCTTCCCCCTGCGCTAAAGCCTTTTCACAGCAAGCTGTTTGGGCTGACTATCGCGCCGGAAAGGCTGTCCGCCATTCGCCAAGAGCGCCGGGAAAACAGCCGATACGCTTCACTGCGCCAGTGCCGGATTGAAGTCACAGAAGTTGAAGCGCTTTACAGAAAGCACAACATTCGCTTTCTTAACAGCACCAACTACTCCGTGGAAGAGATATCCACCAAACTGTTAGACATTCTGGGCATGACGCGCCGTATGTATTAAATGCTTCAGGCTGCTAAACGCTGTGCTTGCTTATTGAGCGCAGCGTTTCTCTGTCTAGCCTTTCGCCGTTTAATTTCTCACCTCACCTCTCACCTCGCTTCTCGTCGTTACCTCTTGAAACGAATTTGACCTTTTCGCTATTTGCAAGGCGCAACGTTTCCGTTATTGTGATGTCCATCACTGTTCGGCGCATCGCCGAAGAGAAGAACCGCTTTTAGAGAAACATCATGCACAAAACTGATGAACTCAGGACCACGCTGGTCGACAGCCTGATGACGCCTGAGGAACTGGCGCTGCGCTATCCAATGACTGCGGATATCGGCGCTAGCGTTACCGCTTCGCGGCAGCGCATTGAACGCATTATTCACGGCGAAGACCGCCGCCTTCTGGTTATTGTTGGCCCCTGCTCCATTCACGATACCGAGGCAGCACAAGAGTACGCGCGACGATTGAACGAACTGCGGATCCGCTATCAGGATCGGCTTGAAATCGTCATGCGCACCTATTTTGAAAAACCACGCACCGTCGTTGGCTGGAAGGGACTGATTTCCGACCCCAATCTGGATGACTCCTTCCAAGTTAATAAGGGGCTTGCTCTGGCTCGTTCACTGCTTATCCAGATCAATAAGCTTGGGCTGCCAACAGCGACTGAGTTTTTAGATATGGTGATCGGGCAGTATATTTCTGACCTTATCAGCTGGGGGGCAATCGGCGCACGCACCACAGAAAGTCAGGTACACAGGGAAATGGCTTCGGCGCTGTCCTGCCCGGTAGGATTTAAAAACGGCACTGACGGCAGCACGCGTATCGCTCTGGATGCCATACGCGCTGCACGCTCAAGCCATATGTTCCTCTCTCCAGACAAACGCGGCCAGATGAGCATTTACCGCACTCGCGGTAATCCCTATGCTCACGTTATTCTGCGCGGTGGTAAAACCCCCAACTACCACGCCGCTGACGTAGCCGCTGCCTGTGATAGCCTTCGCCAGTTTGATTTACCAGAGCATCTGGTCGTTGACTTCAGCCACGGCAACTGCGAAAAGCTTCACCGTCGCCAACTGGACGTTTGTGAAAACGTGTGTCAACAGATTGAGGCGGGTTCAAGAGCCATCGTCGGTGTGATGGCAGAAAGCTTTTTAACGGAAGGCAATCAAAAACACCAGCGCGGTCAGGCGCTCACCTATGGGCAGTCAATTACCGACCCGTGCCTGAGCTGGAGCGATACGGAAAACATGCTGGAAACGCTGGTTCGTGCGGTAGACAGTCGGTTTTAGGCTATCTGAACGGCGGCGTCCGGTCATCGCCAACGCCGCACTTTTTTGTTAGCAAGCCATGTTAGCTCACCCTATTAACAGCATCTTTTAACGGACAATATCCGCCATCCACACTCCTAGCTCAGCCAGCTCTTTAGCCTGTTCTGGGAAATCGATCGCCGTTTCATCACAGCGTCGTTTCAGCGCTTCGCTTTGATACTGACATCCCTGCAGGCGCTCCGCCAAAGCCTCCAACGGTGCGGGATTCAGGCTATCAGTAAACAGCTGTGTTCGACTAATAAACCCTTTCTCCACGTCAAAGTGAAGTTCAACGCCGCCCCACACAAAGCGCTGGTCTAACAAATGGGTAAACGCTGGAGCCTGACCGAAGTTCCACTGCCAGCTGCTTTGGCGCGCAAAGGTTTCCGCAAAGCCCGGTAAATCAGGCAAGGCATCGGGAGAAATGTGCTCAGCCTCTACCCGCTCACCGTAGTGGGTAAAAAAACACTCCGTGACGGCGTCACATATCTGTTGGTGAGTAATGCCCGGTAAAAACTCATTCAGGTTTGTTACCCGACCTCTAACGGAGGCAATGCCTTTTGCCTGCAGCTTTTTTCTGTCGGGGTTAAGGTAGTTAGCGAGCCTTCCCAGATCGGCACTGAGCAGCAGCGTTCCGTGGTGAAATCCACGATCCATGGTTTCGCGATAGGCGGAGCCGGACACTTTCTTTTCACCCTCTGGCGTTGCCACCACCAGATCGTTACGCCCTGAGGCTTCGGCCTTGATGCCCAGCTGATTGAGAGCGTTCACCACAATAGCCGTGGATACGCTTTTATCGTATTCAGGCTTGCCCGCCATAAAGGTAAAACAGGTATTGCCTAAATCATGGAAAACCGCACCGCCCCCGCTGCTGCGTCGGGCGAGCTTGACGTTATCCTCTTCCATGCGCCGCGTATTGCACTCTTTCCACGGATTTTGTGCCCGACCAATAACCACCGTATCAGCGTTACGCCATAGGAATAATACCCGCTGAGTCGCTGGCATCTGGCGAAAAATGCACTCTTCCACAGCCAGGTTAAACCAAGGATCGTAAGAGTCTGAAATCAGCAGGCGCAGTGAAGAAGGCATACGGGTATCCTTAACAATGAATAGCATGATATCCCGTTATTTTATCATAAATTTTGCATCATCAAGACCGGGAAAAACACGTTTCCCGGCCATATTCCTACTCTATCAATGATGAACAGAGATGAACTTAGCTGGCGCTGAAGACGCGCAGACGATGGCCGTCTAGATCGCAGGCAGTGAAGGTATAGCCAAACTCCATCTGCAGCGGCTCCTGAATGATTTGTATCCCTTTTGTCTTCCACTGCTGATAGCAGCTGTCCACTTCCTGCTCGGACGCTAGGCTCAATGCCAGTTCACCGCTGGCAGTAATCGCTCCAGCTTTAGGCTCTACAGTATGCTTTGACCAGAGCCCTAACAGCACGCCGGACTCAAAGCGGAACATGGCGAACGTCGGTGAGGACTCTATAGGCGCGCGCTCAAGGATCCCCTCATAAAATGCACAGCTGGCTTCAGGGTTGTCCACGTATAAAATCATCATGTCGATATCTAGCATATATTCTCCTTAATAAATGGGGTGAGCCGCGCCGGGAAAGCGATGCCCGGTCAGTACAGAGAAATATACAGTGGGGAAGTGACAGTTTTTGTCAGTAGTCGATTAGCTATGTGGGATATCGTTTTGACGGTACCACTCTTTGAGCAGCATCTGACGGCGCCGGGGGTATCTTTCATCAAGCTCGTGAATCTCACCAAGCCTGTCTACGCGAAAGCTTCTCGCTTCATTGCGCAGTTCGCACCACGCCAGCAGCACGCGAACATCGTTAAAAAAACCGATGGCAAACGGCCACAGAGTTCGCTGCGTTGAACGCCCTGCTTTATCCGTATAGCTGACTTCGAGCTTTCGCTCTTTCTCGATGGCCGCTCTCAGACGAGTGATAACTTCATGACAGTGTAGGCTGCTATCCGCAGGGCCAATAATCAGCGGTGACAGTTCAAGACGATGACGTAACTCAGGCGTAACAACGGCAGAAATTTTCGCCAGCGCTTGGGTCGCCGCATCTGCCAGCTCGTCATCCACCCGCTCTTTCACCCATTCGGCACCCAACATCAGTGCCTCAACTTCCTGTGGTGTGAACATCAACGGCGGCAGCAGAAAGCCTTCTCTGAGCACATAGCCCATACCGGCTTCCCCTTCAATGGCCGCCCCTTGCGCTTGAAGACTGCGAATGTCGCGATAGAGCGTTCTTAAGCTTATGCTAAGCCGAGAGGCCAGCTCGCTGCCGCTAATGGGGTATCGATGGCTGCGAAACAGCTGTAACAGCGCCAGCAGGCGCTCAGGACGTGACATGAAATGTACTTAGAGCCTGCGAGACTGCCAGTAGGCGCTCTTCCAATACGGGCTGTCTAATGAGGATGTCATCACCCCTTTGCTGGTAGACGCGTGTAAAAAATTGCCGTCGGCGTCGTAAATACCGACGTGCAGGCCGTTTTCACCTCTGCCGGTTTTGAAAAACACGAGATCGCCAGGCATTAATTCAGTGCGAGAGACCGGTGAACCGATGTTTGCCTGCTGTCGGGTAGTGCGGGGAAGATTAATGTTAAATCTGTCTTGGAACGTTAAGAGGACAAAGCCTGAACAGTCAACGCCGCTGCGCGACATGCCGCCATATCGGTACGGCGCACCGTGCCACGTTCTGTGCTGCTCTTTCAACTGGGCAAGAACGTAAATAGGATCGGAGAGCTTTCCACTCGGCGGCGGCGCACGATGGCTGGAACAGCCCGCCAGCACCAGTAATAAAGCCACAGCGATTAAATGACGTAAACGCATTGAAGTCTCTTCTCCACATATTATTCTCACTACAGATGCTTAATTAGCCTAATTAAGGGAAAAAGACAAGATATCTGTTCATTTTATCGAGTTAATACGCATTTTTTGGTCATATCCCGAGTTTGCTCCGTTTTTCTAACCAAACGATCGTCAAGATCCTACTTCGACCAGCCGTAAAAAATAATCCCGTAAACTCGACAGAGTCCTCTCATCAACAGTCATCCTACATAATAGTTCAAAACGTTTTTTACGGCAGAGCTTTCCCTTCAAGCACCGTTTTATCGCTATTAGCCTCTTTCAAATATTGAACGCTGGGCGTTTTCACTTTTTCTTATTGCGCCCATCGTGGTACAACTGAGGTAAATAATCTCTTACTCTCCCCATTCATAACCTATAACCGAGGTGCCTCCATGATCGATTTACGCAGCGATACCGTAACCCGCCCCAGTCAGGCCATGCGACAGGCCATGGCAGGCGCCGAAGTGGGCGACGACGTCTACGGTGACGATCCCAGCGTTAACCAGCTAGAGCAAGAGGCTGCGGTGATGTCGGGAAAAGAGTCTGCGCTGTTTTTACCTACCGGCACACAGGCTAACCTCGTTGCGCTGCTCAGCCACTGCCAGCGCGGGGAAGAGTATATTGTCGGGCAGAAGGCCCATAACTATATGTTTGAGGCCGGAGGCGCAGCCGTTCTCGGCAGTATTCAACCACAGCCGATAGATGCAGCTCCTGACGGTACGCTACCGTTAGATCTCGTCGCCAGCGTCATCAAGCCGGATGACATTCACTTTGCACAAACCCGCCTGCTCTGTCTGGAAAACACACACAATGGTAAAGCGCTGCCGCTGGACTACCTTCAGCAAGCCTGGGCCTTTACGCGCACGAAAAAGCTGGCGCTGCACGTTGACGGCGCGCGCATTTTTAACGCTGCGGTTGCGATGAATGTTCCCCTCAGCACGCTTACCCAATACTGCGATACACTGACGATTTGTCTGTCTAAAGGGCTTGGCGCCCCGGTCGGTTCACTGCTATGCGGCAGCGCTGACTACATTAAGCGAGCCCGCCGCTGGAGAAAAATGACCGGTGGGGGCATGCGTCAAGCGGGTATTTTGGCGCAGGGAGCCCTGTATGCATTACATCATAACGTTAAGCGGCTGCGGGAAGATCACGAAAACGCCCAGTGGCTCGCTCAGCAGCTTGGGGACATGGGCATTGAGATTATGGAGCCCGGTGCGCAAACCAACATGCTGTTTATCCGCCTCCCCGTTAACGAGGCTAACCAGCTTGGCCCTTGGATGAAGCAGCGCGGTGTGTTGATTAATGCAGGCCCGGTCACTCGGCTGGTTACTCACCTTGACGTATCCAGAGAGGATCTTCAGCGCGTAGTCGATCTTTGGGGAGAATTTAAAAGCCTGATTTCTGTTCGCAGCCAGAACGGACAGAATGCGTCCAGAGGAATTTACGAGGGGTAACCGCTGTCTTCGGAAAGCCAGCGTTGTATTCAAAAACGTGGTTATACTCTCCCACCATTAGTTTTTTCCGTCACGAAACGTGCTCGCTTTCTCACTGAGCGGGCACGCTCATCTTGTATAAAAACCGCTAGGCCTTTTTCTGAATTTTTTCGCATTCACTAAAAAGTATCATCGCGTTTTTTGACCGATCGCCAATGAAAAACGCTCGCCCTGAAGACGTATCCACCACACCGTAGCGCATAGCATCTACTGCCATAATTCGCTGATTTTTATATTGAATAAGTTTTGGGCTACGGTACTTCCACTTGCCGCTGTGACCAACGAGAAACTCGTCTCCCATATCAAAGACAGAGTAGTACATCCCGTCCCACTTGCCCGCCGTCGGGTTATCTGCTGGTGCATTGAATGCTTTACAGTTAAAGCGTTCTTCGGCGTGATGTACTGCGGGGATTTCAGGAATATATTCTTGGGCCTGTACGGCAAAGCATCCGCACAGGGAAGTCAAAACAAGGAGTTGCTTAATCATGGTGATGTCTTCTGAGTGAATAAAAGATCCAATAAACGACCAGGCACCTCCCTTTGCTGTATAATTCTTTCATAGGTGAAAAATTCAATCAATAAATTCAATATATCTTTTTAATTTAATTCAACCATTCAAAATAAATAAAATAAACAGATTATCTCACTAACCAGAGCCAATAAAAGAGCTGACCTTTTCCACTTAACGGCAGGTCAGCCCTATTAACTAATTTTCTAAACGGGAGTGACGGCAGCATGCATCAGTTCTCTGACCGCTTCCTCTCCCCGCGTTGAATACGCATAGTGAACGCGCATAGCGCTCCAGGATGAATAGACCCGATTGCGTAACGCGTTAAAGGCCACACCGTCGAGCGCATCTTTTGTTATTCCATAATCGCTTTTAGCAATATCTTTCATTACCGGCAGCGTCAGCTTCACCGCAGGAACCGACAGCACAAAGTCATGATCCCCCAAGTGGCAGATATACCCTTCCTGCCGGGCAATGTTAGCCAGAGTAAATCCATCCCCTTTTTTTACCACCAGCCCGTAGGTAACGGGATCAGCACCGGCAATCAACGCGGCGGCATCTAACCAAGCGGCAATCTGCTTTTCATCACTTTCAGCCGTAGGCGGCTGATGCGCACAGGCTGTTGCTACCACCAGTTCTGCCGGCATTTTCCGGTAAATCAGTTCGGCCAAGGAAAGAATATGGTGTTCTCCTGTTCCGGCCAGAGTGTGTTCTGGCCGACTGGCTCTGTCTTCCTGCCATTGAAAAACATAGGGCTTATGAAGATCGTGTAAAAGCTGTGCTGCCAGTGCGATATCTCGCTCGACCTGATAGTGATAAACACTAAGGTAGGCATCAATGATACTGTTAGTAATCGAGACATTGGTGGCGACGTGAGTAGCCAGCCCGCCGGGATAGGCATGATGGCTTTGATAGCCGCTTCCCGGTGCGCTAAAAAACGCCTCGCCGTCTTTACGCGCTGCCGGTAACGGTGGAAAAACGTCACTCTCGCTGGCTTCGGTATAGCCTTTAGCTCTAAGGGCCTGCCAAACGTCACGTCGGCTCTCGGCATCCATCCGTCGGATAGTTAAAGGTTCTGGCTGCCGATATATCGTTTCAATCAGCTGGCGCAGCTCTGCATTTTTGACGGTACCTATTTGCTGCTCCAGATAGCCTCGCGCCTGCTGCACTAAAAAAGAGGTTTGGGCCATTTGCTCTGGGCGCATTGCTTTACACGTCTCCAGAGAAACCGCAGTCACCGTCTGCGTAGTGCGTGGAGATATTCCCTGAGCCCATACCGTTTCCTGAGGAAAAAATAGCGCAGCAGCGGCTGCCGTAGCGGTACTTTTAATAAAAATTCGTCGACTATGGTCGCTTTTCATCACTCATTCCTTATTTATTATGTGTCGCTTTATAGGCATTGCTTTAAAAACAAGATGAGGATAATCACGCCGTATAACGGTAGCGTGAAAGCGTAGTGACACTTTTATGACAGAGATAAAACGGTCTTTTGAAAGTCTATTTAAAGAGTGGCATTCATATATTTAGCCAAGTACCAAATCCCCCTACTCTCCGTAACTTACTGTTATCGCTGACGTAGTGAGTCCGCTGTTTTATTAGGTATCTGATACATGGGCGTTTTAAATAATAAAAGGGGCGGCGATAAGATCGGTTTATGATTAAAATACACTTTTATTGACGTAATCACTGACCGTCACTAGCTCCAAAATAACGCACAAAGAGACTTTTTTATGTCTAAATCGATAATCACGTCCGACGGCTTGAAGATTGTTACGATGCTGGCCATGCTGGTTATCATTTTGGCCGGCATCAAGGTTGCAGCGGCAATCGTTGTTCCACTGATTCTTTCCCTGTTTATTGCCGTCATTCTTAATCCTGTCGTGCGTAGCCTAGAAAAACTGAGAATTCCCCGCGTGCTGGCCGTTTCGCTGCTGTTAGCGATTCTCGTTGTTACCGTTTTCTTATTAACGTCCTATTTGGCAACGGCGCTTAACGAACTTGCAAGAACCCTCCCCCTGTATCGCGCTTCGCTTCTTACCCCATTGCAGACGTTCTCTCTTTGGCTGCAGGATGCTGGGATCAGTATTTCTGTCGAAGAGCTGGCGGCATATGTTGATCCCAATGCCGCCATGTCTATGCTGACCAAAACAGTCACTCAACTATCTAACGCTATGACTTCCGTTCTTTTGCTGCTGTTGACGGTGGTTTTTATGCTGCTGGAAGTGCCACAGCTTCCCGGTAAATTGCATCAAATAATGTCCCGCCCCGCAGAGGGAATGGAGGCTATCGCACGAGCGGTTAATGGCGTAACGCACTATCTGGTATTAAAAACTGCCATTAGTTTGCTTACGGGGCTGGTTGTATGGGGCGTTCTGAGCCTGCTTGACGTTCGTTTCGCGTTTATCTGGGGGCTTTTGGCCTTTACGCTGAACTTTATCCCCACTATCGGCTCAATACTGGCCGCGATCCCTCCCGTGTTACAGACACTGGTATTTAGCGGCTCTTACGATGCCCTGATCGTGGCATCGTCTTATCTTGTGATTAATCTTGTTCTGGGAAATATTCTTGAGCCAAAAGTCATGGGTCGTGGTCTGGGGCTATCAACACTGGTCGTCTTTCTTTCGCTGATTTTCTGGGGCTGGCTGCTGGGCCCTGTAGGCATGCTGCTTTCCGTACCGTTGACTATCGTACTGAAAATTACTCTGGAACAGACCAACGGCGGGCATAATATTGCCGTTCTACTGAGTGACGTACCAAACGGTGCGCCTTAGCGCTGTGGCCTATTGTGACTGTGCATTCTGTTTAATGTGGCTAATTTTATAGAGGGTTAAAGCGTGAAAGAAGTAACGGGTCGTCTTTCTATTGGCGATGCTGAAACCACAGTGAAAACGTTGGCTATAGATATTTGTATGCCGATTGGCGCCGAGCGTCTTGCTACGTTTCAGTTTCAACATTCCCCTGTGCATCCTATTGAGATGGAGCGCGCGATTGAGATTGTCGAAGATATCATTATGCCGCAACGGCAACGGCTTGGAGAGCTCGCCGCGTTAGCCACTGATAACGCCTTTGTTAGGCAGTTCCCTGCCCTTACGTCAGTTCGTGCTCCCGAGAAAAATACCGTTACCGTTGAGCAGGTTGAAGACGTTTTCAATCAGTTGGCTGACATCGTGAGCGGAAGCCCTGTGACGGAGAAATCGCCGCCCTATGACATAGCGTTTACCTCGACGCTGCTGATTGTCAGAGAGCTACTCCACCACTGGAATATTCGCGTTATCCGGCTCATTAACAAAGAAGCATAAAAAAACCCCGCAGGTGCGGGGTTTATAGCGCGATAGCGTCTGAAATTAGCGCAGAAGCTCAGCTTCTGCTTCTTTCAGCTCTTCAAGCGCTTCATCAAGTTTTTTCTGCTTTTTAGCGATCTTATCGCTTCTGCCATCAGCCTGAGCTTCTTGCAGTTCCTGACGACGTTCTGCAACTTTAGCCTTCTTTTCGGCTACGTCTTGCTCACGCTGAACCTTAAGCGTCGCGTCAGTACAGTGGTCTTTAATTTCCTTCAGTGCGGTTTCCAGCCCCGCTACGCGATTAGAGTTGCCATACTTTTTGGCCTGCTCAATTTGCTGTTCCACTTCATGCTGCTTGGCTGCACATCCGGTAAGCCCGTTAGCCGCCTGAGCGGTAGAGGCAAAAGAAAGAGCCATTAAGCAGGCCGATAGCGCGGTCATTTTGAAATTCATCACATATCCTTATTTATGTCATCACACTTCGCCATAAAGTGTAGCCTCAAGATCTTAACTAAATCTTAAAACAAAATACATATTTACGCGTTGCAAAACAAATAAACCGAAAAATGGCTAGGCAGTCTTATTTCCAGATGACAATCGCTCAAAGTTTTGCATTACTCTCTCACAGCGTCGCATATACAGATAACAGAACGCTGTAAACAGCAGAGAAATCACACCGCCAATCGCCGTCAGGTCAATAAGCGTTGACGTAGAGTGACCAAAAAATGCATTCAGGCAGTGCGGCCATATAAAGCCTAGCAGCATACCGCAGAGCGTGTTTAACGGTAGCGCAATATAGAGCCTTACTTTTTGAGTAAGCAGCTTTATGGTCAGCATTGCCAACAGGCTCAAAGGTACAACACCAAACAAAAAAGCCACTATTAAAGGAACAAGGAAAAGTATCAAACCAATAAAGCCATAGATACCGCCTAGTACATCAGGATAAGCCCTATAGAAGCTAAACAGCAGCAGTGCCATAAGCGGGCCACCCAAAAGATAGAGCAAGAGCGTAAAAACAATCAGTTTAGAGCGGATTTTAGTATTCATTGGCAACAGCCTTGTCAAATATAGCCTCTGCTGCGGCATGACTAACGCTATCTGTTAGCCATGCCGCCACCGCCATACAGCACTAAGTCAATCGACTAAAATGCGGGGATTCGTCGCTCCCCACAGGATAGACATTTCGGTAAACAGTGCTCCGCTAATGTCTTCAATCTCTTCCGCTTTAATCTCTGCCTTGCCCTGTTTACCAAACAGGACAACCTCTTCCCCTGAGGTGACGTTTTTCAAATCTGTAACGTCAACCACGATGGTATTCATTGAGGTTTTCCCCAATACCGGCAGGCGCTGCCCCTGAATCAGCACGTGTCCTGCATTACTGAAAACGCGGCGATAGCCATCGGAATACCCCAAGGGGATATTAGCTAAAAGAGAATCTCGCTTAAGCGTATAGGTGCGATCGTAGCCAACGGTATTCCCTTTCGGATAACGGTTTAGCGAGGCAATATTCGATTTGAAAGTCATCACTCGCTGATATTCAGTACTGGCGATGGTGTCGCCATAAAACACACCGCCAACCCGCACCATATCCAACCATGAATCGGGTACCGTGAGGGTAGCAAACGTATTGGCGACGTGAAGTTTAACCTGCTCACGAGGAATGCCCGTCACTTCCAGCACGCGGGCTGCCTGCTTCTGAAAACGCGCTAGGTCAGATTTCACCTTGGCAACATCTTCTTCCGGGTAGTGCGACATAATGCCTACAACTTTCAAATGCTTCAGTGCCGAAATAGCCTTAGCCTCTTCTAAACCCGCATCACGACTCACTTCAAGCCCGTTACGCGACATGCCACCAGAGTTTAATGCCAGATGAATGCGCAGCGCTTTTTCTCGCCCCGCAGCCAGAGCGTCTAGTCGTTTTGCCATATCCAGACTGCCGATAAGCTCTTCAACGTCATAGTCTATCGCCTGTCGCATCTCTTGCTCAGTGGCGTTTCTTACGCGCATCAAACGCCCCTGAAAGCCCAATTCTCTAACAGTCTTTAGCTCCTGATTGCTAGCCACGCCGATGCACTGTACGTTATTTTTCATTATGACTGGAGCCACTAAAGCAAGATCGTGGCCGTAAGCATCGCCTTTCAAAATAGCGCAAAGCGTTGATTTACCGTTCAGCAACGCCTGCACTTTCTTAGTATTAAAATCCAGCGCGCTTTGGGAGATTTCTAACCAAGCATTGTTAACAACGGCTTGCTGCTGACCTGCGTTTGACTGCGTCGAATACTCGGTCTGGCTACAGGCAGCCAGAGTAAAAAGCGGCACCAACAGCAGGTGGCGAAAACGAAATGTCATGTATGCTCCTTGGGAAAATATTTCATAAAAATAGGCCAATAGGCTGATTTACTAGCTATTTATTCAACTTACCACACTTCTCACTTTTGGAAGGTGTGTTTCTTACGCATAGTGAATAAAAATGCTTTTTTTTCGAATACTGTTCTGCTGATAGGAATGCTGTCTCGATGTGTCCGCTTTAATTTACAGCTGCCAATCTCTCTTTACTTAAAACGTTTTTTAGCATTTAAACTTTTTTTGAGTGAGGCTTGATGATTTTATTTATGTGACTAAAATCACGTTTACTGGTTAAGAAACACTGTTTGTTCACTACTGAAAGGAGGATACATTATGGCAAAGCTAATTAAATCAACGTTCGCGCGCATTTCCGATACCGTTGTTGAGCTGTCCACTCCTCACTTCTTTTAAACGAGAATCAAGACAAAAAGAAAACGCCGTTCAATTTCGAACGGCGTTTTCTTTCTAAATCACCCCTCATAAATTCGCCAACAGCTCCCTCAACCAATCGGCTGAGTCCTTCCCTTACAGTGACGAGATATTAAGCAGGCAAAGGCCTGACAGCCTAGAATCACTTGACGCTCAATCGGATTTTCACTATGTTATGCACCTGTCGCAAGACACCTTCCTCAAGCCGGTATAGCTCAGTTGGTAGAGCAGCGCATTCGTAATGCGAAGGTCGTAGGTTCGACTCCTATTACCGGCACCAGTTAAATCAATAAACTGAATAAAACCGCTTATTTAAATGATAAGAATCTTATCAACAAAAAAAGATAAATTTCTTAATAAAACGCTCGGCTCAACGCTATTTTCTCCCTTAAGCGAGTGGTCGCCTCGTTTTTCAGGCTATCTCGCAGGCGCCATTGATGCTGCATTTGAGGGATGTTCGCGTCTGACACTCACGCTGGTAAAGGATAAAAGCTAACCCGGCATGTAACCAAGCCAATCGTTTATCCTCTCCTACTCACTCAAAGCCATTGGTTCAATAACTGCCCGCTTGAAAGTGAATCAATACGCTGTAAAAAAAGAAAAAGGCCTACGATCTCTTATTCAGAGTTTTCATAGGCCTTCAGACTAGCGTCCTTGGTCACACAAACGTTAGAACATATATTTGATACCGATTAACGCTGACGTATCACTGTAGCCGCTCTTGCCCAATTTTTCAGAAACGTTGCCCCACAGGTTAAGCCGTTTGTTAATTTGACCTTCAACACCCAGCTTTAACTCACCCAGGTTTCTTGAGCCTTCTTGATCGACGCGAACACCGTTCATTTTAGCGCCGAAGTTCTTGCTATTGTGCAGCCAGTTCGCTTCGATAAAAGGCTGGAATACGCGATCTTTACCGCGATCCTGCTCGTGTTGCCCCTGCAAGTATAAACGCGCCCCCAAGCGAGTCATCAGATTACCGTCACCGTAGCTGGAAACGCGGGTTCCGTTCGTTTCGCGATGATCTTTCGCCTTGACGTTCATCCAGACAACCTGAGCCTGTGGCTGTAAAAACAGCTTTTCCTGACGCGCTTTGTTGTCCTTCAACAAGAAGGTATAGCCCGACTCCAGCGACAGCACTTCGCCTCGAGACTTATACTTTTCACCGCTGATATTATCGCCGTTAATCGAGTGCTTAAACCAGTTGTATTGTGCCCAGCTGTCTACATACAGGCCCGTTTTCTCTGCGTCGTTCTGGTACCACGTACCGTAAACACCTGCACTGTAGCCGTTAGTCTGACTTTTAGCCTTATAGTCAGTCAGGCGCGACTGCGTATTACCTTTACCATTGACGTAGCCAAACATCAGGCCAATGTGAGTACGATCCTCTCCGCTGCTGCTCCAGCTGGCAATATCACCGCCGCCCTGAATAACAAAACGGTTGCTCTGAGTTTTTGCCTGTGAATCACTGCTGTGTGAACGATTGTGTCCACCAACGGTTCTTAACCACATGCTGGTAGGATGTTCAATCTGTCCCTTTACCGCATCGGTATACTGCGGCTCGCCCAAACGGTCGTGCAGCGTGTGGACAAAAGCCTGGTTAGCCGTGGCGATGTTATCGATATAGGCGCCGCCTTCTGGGCGGTAGATATGCTCTTTATCGTCATTTCCTCCCGGCTTCGGATCCGGATCTCCTGGTTCGGTGCCTCCGCCCGGATTTTCACAATCTCCGACGCCGTTGACACAGGTAGAGGTCAGGTACCAGTTGCTGCTTTGGCTATTGGCGCTGGCATCCGTACCGCGGGCGAGATCGTACTCATAGGCGCCTGCAACAATACGTTGCCCCGCCGCCTTGACGAAGACACCGTTAGACGCGCCCTGCACTTCTACAATTTTGATTCCGTCCAGCGTTTGAGCGCCTGTTCCTCCGGCGTTAGCAACGGTGACATTGGTCGTGCCCGACGTATTGCCAAGAACGACCAAGCGGTCAGTTGCCGCATCGTCATAGGCCAGTACGGTATTGAAGGCAATGGTGCCCCCGTCACCGACGTAGTCACCGGTCACTTCCATCGTGGTGCCAGGAGTATTGCCGAAAGTAAGCAGGCCTTTGTGGGTCAGGCTGGCAACGCTCTGATCGTAGTTATTAAGATTGAGTACGCCACCGGTATCAACCGAGACGGCTGAATTGGCGCTAAACGCGTTTGCCGCTCCCGCGGAGAGTTTCCCCGTTTTTACATGGGTATCCCCGGTATAGGTATTCTGCGCAGTAAAAATGGTGTTGCCGCTAGCGATATTTTCCACATTGACGCCAAGCGCTCCGCTCATGACTGGAGCAAAAGCAGCCTCATCGGAATGGCGGAAATTAACCTGCGCATCGCCGCCCGCGTAGCCAATGATGGTGGGCGTATCAACAGTGCCGGCTTTACCCCCAGTGCCAACATTGAGGGTAGCTGCCGCCCCACTGCCGTAAGCCAGATGTATTCCATTCGTTGACTGAAACGTGCCTGAATCAGCAACATAAATGTTTGCCGTACCGTCAAAGGCAACATAGGCTGAATCCGTCGAGTACAGTGACGACGCGCCGGACACGAGTATGTTGGTCAGGCTGGCAGCGTCATCTGAAATATAGGTCAGACCCGAAATAATAAACTGACTGCCGGACATGATATTTAGGTTTGTCGTACCGCGAAATCCAAGATAAACCTCTGGCGCTTCAAACACACCGTTTGTCGACATATTGAAGTTGGTGACTGAATTCACACCTTCGTTAAACGCAGCCCAGTGGCCGGCATTGCTTCCGACCAGCAGTTTCCCGCCGTTGCTGATATTTACATCCAGCTTAGCGCTGTCGTTTCTGGCCGCAATAAAGGCGCTTTTAGCGGTAAACGAACCACCTCCGTCAATATTAATCACGTTTTCCGTTTGAACTGAGCTGTTATTAGCCCCTATATAGACGTTTTTTGCTACGTCCAGATTACCGCCACTAACCACGTCGATTCTGGCGCGACTGTTTGAAGAAATAGTGCTTTTCAGCATGTCGTCTGTGTGAACGTATCCGCTATTAGAGACCTTTAGCGTGGCCCAGGAGTCCGCAGTTGCGGCAGCATCCCCGTTCATTAAAATGCCTTGGGTTGACGTAAGCTGCGAGCCTGCGCCGTCAACAACAACCGTTCCGCTTTTCCCCAGGTTAGAAATGGTTAAAATTCCGCCAAAAGTGCCCGTACCGGTGTTGATAGCTACTTTTGCTCCGTCCAGAACTTCCAGATAGCCCTTCGCATTGTTGCCAACGGTAATGTAGGTGGAGACGTCAACGTCAGTACCTATACCGGTAATCGTGGCCTTACCTTCTCCGGTTCCGTGTCTATACGTTGTGTTATACCAGCCTTGAACGCCGCCGATATCAAAGATACCGATTTGCGCCGTCGCGCCGTTTGATATTAAAGCCTCGCCGTTCCCGTCAAAACCAACGTACAGTTTAGAGGCGATCAGGGAAGCCTTATCCGTTACCGTCAAACTGCCTGTCGCGGTTTTACCTACGGTAAAGTCGCCTTTTGAGGTCAAAATAGTGCCCACGCCCTGCACGTTTAGCGTCCCGGTTCCGGTACCGACAACGCCGGTTCCATAGCTCGGGCCGTTAATGGCGCCGCCGATCTGGATGGGTGAAGGTGTGTAAACATTTGCACCGCTACTAATGGTCAATTCGCCGTTAGCGCTGTGGCCAATAAGCAGCTGGTCTCCCAGAGCGATAGTCCAAGAAGAGGGAAAATCACCCGGTACCGTTTGGTGACTGTCAACGATGATGTTGGCCGCAAAGGCCGGTATCGTACAGGTAGTGAACAGCGCTGAGGCTATCGCAGAGCCTAGTATGGACGCTCTATATTTCTTGAGCATATTAATAACTTCCTTATTTAATATAACAGTATTTTTTAAGGGCTTTGTGAACGTCAGTCTTTGTCGCCCGGTTGACCTTCTGCCTGCGCCAGCGCGCGTAGCAAATATCTTCTATTCCATGCGGTTAAAGTCTTCCTCACTCACACTGCCATTGCCGCACGCTTTTAAAACGAATGGGCTACTGCAGCATTTAGCGGCTTCTATATTTATTTGGACACTAAGCTATTCTGACAGGCGAATTCTTCCCTAAGGGATGGTGAGCAACTTCGTGCTGTAATCCAGAACGGTAAGCTGGATAGATATACTTAGTTTGAAACGTGCGACTGCAGCGTTCACAGCGGTAGCGCTGCATACCACTCTTTCCTCGCCCGTGTTTACGAACGCTGTCTTTTTTGCCGCAGAATTTACATTCTGGCGTGGTGATTAATCGATATGTTTTAAATGCCGTCCATGCCATATATCACCTCAGAAACAATAATGATGCTTCTCTTTGCATTAACTGATACGGCAACCCAATCCGCTTTCAGTAAAAACGTTTGATTTTTCGCTTCATCCAAAATGCATCAAGCAACGGTTTTCTCAGTCCATTAACCGTATGAAATAGGCGTTTAAGAAAATCCCAGAAAGTTTAAAAACCATTCTTTTAATAAAATAATAGATCGAATTAATGCCATTCATCAACTGATTAGACCAATAAATTGAAAAACACCATTAAAAACAAAACTAAATACTGATATTGCTAAAAAACAAAAATAAAAGATCGACATTAGTCAAAATACAAGTGATAACACTAGTGATTATGATTTTTTGACTCAATGACTCTATAACACTATCATTTAAAAGGATTTTTTCGCTTACCAAGGCAGATTGGAACGTACTAACGTCGATAAAAAAGATATGTTTTTCAACAGCGTATATTTGATGGACTACCGGAGAAACCGTGTCCTTTAAGGGAAGCTCAAGATGAAACCGTAGCACTGATTATCTAAAAAAATAATTCTCACAACCGTTTAAATCATAAAAAACAGCTAAATCTTCACCGTTTGAATAATTAGAAAAGAAAGAAATCATATTCCTTCAATTTATAATGAAAACTCTCTTTTTTATTTTAATTAGGCAACGTATTTATCATTCAAAAACGACTAATACTTGCTCTTAAGAGGCTTATCTTGCCACTTCAGCGCCGCGCAGACTTGTAAAGCACAACCGCATGGATGCCCATGCGGTTGATCGGTCAAAAGCAGATCTGTCCTAACTAAATAGACTATCACCGCTTTGGTGTTGAAGCCCGGGGTGGTGGTCAAAGCGAACAACGCCAACCACCGCTTTACCTTCAACCGCGCGCTTTACTGCAGCAACGCCCTCAATACCGAAACCACCGCAGAGCTCAATGGCGACAGTCCCCTGATTAACCAACCTTATAGCGAGATCGCAAGCAGCCTGATAGCTGTTTACTGCACAGGTGGTCACACTCACGCTGTCCGTACAGACATCAGCGTGATGAATATCGGCATTTCCTTCGGGTGAAATAAAAATAAAAGCGGCTTTAAGCGACATACAGTGCCTCCATAGTGATATTAAGCGTGGTCAGAAACCGTTTCTGACCGCCTCTATCCTACTGAGCGCAATGAAGGGGTATTGTAAAAATGCGAACTAAAGTTTTTTTCCTGGAGAAAACCGGACGGCGATGCGCCGATAAAAAATTTGAAGTCCTTAATAAAGTGCGACTGATCGTAATAACCGTAGTCTAGCACGGCCGACAGATAGTCCTGCTGGCGGTTTAACAACAGGTGCCGAGTAAGCTGCTCGAAACGAATAATTCGCTGAAAGCGCTTCGGCGCGATGCCAAAATGATTTTTAAATATCTTTTGAAAATGTCGAGCGCCAAAGCCCGAAAATGCCGTAAGTTCGCCCTGAGTAACGCTTCGATGTCGGTAGTACATTCGGTTAACCACTTCATCTAGCCAGAGATGGGACGATTTTTTATTCAGCGCCAGCTGTTGAAGTAAAAACCGCTCGATGAGCTGTACCTGCGCGGCAGTGTTCGCTGCTTCGCAAAGGCGCTGCTCCAGCTCAGCTACCGGCTTCCCCCAAATGTCTATCGGACTGAGGCAAGTATCCGTCATCACTGTTTCCGGCAGCGGGCTAAAGTGCCTCAGCGCGCCGGTTCGAAAGCGCACTGCAATAAAGCTCACTGGGGCATTAAGCTGAAAGTGAAAGGCCGCGCGTCTAGGCAAAAGCAGAGAACTGGCTGGCCGCGTCACGCTGTTAACGTGGGATTGGATCGTATCGACAGGGCTCTGATAGAAAAAAAGCTCGCCGCCGCATCCGGGCAGTAAAGGCGGCAGGCTGCCCTCTTCTTGCCATGACCAGTAGCGGCTCACGTAACCGCGCAGCAAAGGCGAGGGATACATTTCGGTTAACTTCATCTTTACGTCTCAGACATGTTCCGTTGTCTCATATTCGCACAGTATATCCCAACGCGTCGTTTTTGAGATGTCTGTCTATTGCAAAAGCGTAGCGATGAAACTTGCAGTCTCTTTTAGCGCTCCCTCAGCGCTTCTTTGACCTTGTTCAGTGGTTTGATCAGGTAGTCGAGCACCGTTTTTTGTCCAGTTTTAATTTCAACGCTGGCCACCATGCCCGGTAAAATCGGGAACGTTTTTCCCGCTTTGTTGTGCAGCTGTGCACTCTGTGTACGCACATAGACACGATAGTAGTACTGATCGCGTCGCACTTCGTCCTGTAGCGTATCCGGAGAAATCACTTCAACCGTCCCCTCGAGATCGCCATAGATAGAAGAGTCATAGGCGGTAATTTTCACCTTGGCGGGCAGGCCGCTGCGAATATAGGCAATATCTTTCGGGTTAATGCGCGTGTCCACCAGCAGGCGGTCTTCCAGCGGTACAATCTCCATTAGCTTACCGCCCGGCGCAAGCACGCCTCCGACGGTAGTAATTTGTACGTCTTTCACGATGCCGCGCACAGGAGAAATCAGCGTCGCTCTATTCAGCTGATCCTCTTTACCCGCGACGACTTCAAGCTGGGCGTCCAGTTCGGCGTTATTCTTGACCTGCTCTTCTCTGGCTCTTACCGCATACTGGTTGCGCGCCTCGTCGATTTTTCCCTTGAGTTCACTGGCCTGCCGCTGTAGCCGAATCACCTCTACCTGACTGGCGGCCCCTTTCGCTACCAGTGGCTGAGTCATTTTCAATTCGGCCATGATCAAACGGTAGGACTGTTGAAAGTTCTCGACCGTTTCATCCAGATTTCGGCGGCGAGACTCATACAGCTGCCGCTCGCGGGCAACCAGCTCCGGCTCTCGAAGCGTGTCAGCGCTGAAAACCAGCGGTTCACCGCTCAACTCTGACCGAAGGCGCTCGGCAGAAGCCCTCAGCGTTCGCGCGCGAGAAGCAGCCTCGCCGAAGTTTGACTGGAAGCGTTTAGGGTCAAGGCGAGCCAATACCTGCCCTCGATTAACAATGTCCCCTTCCTGCACGGGCAGCTCAGACACAATGCCGCCGTCGAGAGATTCAATCTGCTGGGAGTGGGACGATGGCGTTATCTTGCCGGTTCCGACGGTGACCTCATCCAGTGTGGCAAAGCCCGCCCATAGGAAAAACAGAATGAGCCCCAGCAGCGTTAGCCAAACCACAGAGGAGTACCAGCGGCTGTGGCGCGCCAGCTCATCGTTCATGGAAGGTTGAATCATAAAGCGCCTCCTCTCAGGCAACCGCAGACGCAACGTGAGCGCTGCGGCTGGCCTTTGTCAGTATCTCGTCGCGCGGGCCGTCAGCAACGATCTTGCCCCCTTCCACCACGATAATTCGGTCAACCAGCGCCAGTAGCGCAGGGCGATGCGTTACCAATACCAGGGTCCTGCCCGTCATCCAGTTTCCAAGCTGATGAATCACATAGTTTTCCAGATGCTCGTCCATTGATGCAGTAGGCTCATCCAGTAGGACTACCTGTGGATTACGCACAATCAGTCGACTCAGCATCACCATCTGCCGCTGACCGCCAGACAGCCCCCGGCCGCCTTCATTGATCATGCGATCCAGACTGGCGGCGTCCTGTTGCACTAGGCTCAATGCACCGCTGATACGCAGCGCTTGAATAAGCTCCTGCTCGGTGGCGTGTGGATGCCCCAGCATCAGATTCTGACGCAGAGTGCCGAAAAACAGACGTGAATCCTGAGACAGCAGCCCAACCTGACGGCGCACGTCTACCGGATCGATCTGGCTCATATCCACACCGTCGATAATCACCTTTCCCCGGTTGGCTTCAGCCTGACCGGAAAGCAGCTTAAGCAGCGTTGATTTGCCCATGCCCACTTTGCCGAGAACGGCTACTCGCTCCCCGGCCTTAATCTCTAGGCTATCAATGTGCAAAGCCTGTACAGCCTTTTCTTCATCATAGCTGTACTGCACGTTTTGCAGCTGATAGTGCCCGGACAGTACCGGACAGCGCGCCATATTCTTTTCCGTATCCCGGTCAAGGGGCTTTTTCAACAGCTCATTCAGCCCTTCCATGGCGTTTTTAGCGTGCTGCCAGCGGGAAAACACCATCGTCAACTGCATCAGCGGTGCAATAGTGCGAGACGAGAGCAGGCTACAGGCCACCATGGTTCCGGTGGTGATTTCTCCCGCCAGCACCAGATAGGCACCGAACACCAGCATACCCGCATAGGTGATTTGCTGTACGGTTGAAGCCCACCCCGTCAGGCGTGAGCCCCACAGCCGTTGTTTCATGCCAATCGACGCGCTAACCGCATGAGTTTGCTCCCACTGCCGCTGAAAATAGGGTTCAGCCTGCAGTGCTTTAATGTCTTCAACCCCTTCAATCGACTCCACTAAAACGGCATTGCGGATGGCGCTCTCGCGCATCCCCTCTTTAGCCAGCCTCGCCATGGGCCACTGCACCAAAATGCCGGGGATCACAATAAGAGGAATAGCTAACAACGGAATCAGCACCAGCCAGCCGCCAACCCACGCCATAATGCCAAGGAACAGCAGCACAAACGGCATGTCCGCAGCTGCCCCCAGCGTTGTCGACGTTAACAGCTCGCGCACCTGATCGATTTCCCGCAGCTGAGAAATAAAAGAGCCGGTAGACTTCGGCCGCTCGTCGTTTTTAATCGCCATCGCTCGGGCAAAAAACAGCGAGGAGACTTTGAGATCTACGACCTTTCCCATAATGTCCGAAATGTGCGTACGCGCCTGACGAACGGCAAACTCCAGCGCTGCGGCTACCAGCACGCCCAAAAAAAGCACCCACAGCGTAGGATAGGATTCAGCGGGAATAACCCGGTCATACACCTGCATGGAAAACAGAATGCCCCCCAGCGCCAGCACGTTACCCACGACTGACGCCAGCGAGATTTCCCCCAGCTGGCGGCCAGCATGGCGAAAATGCTGCCAGAACCAGTGCTGCTGATAAGGGCGAATAAATTCGTCAATTCGCGCATCTTTACCCCGATCGGCAATGCCCAACAGGATGACGTCTGGCTGAAGCCTCGTCAGCAGCTCATCCAGCGCCACTTCGCGCTTCATATTGCCGCTAGCGCCTAGCCAGTAGGTCACATTACCGTCGGCGTCCATCGACTCCAGCACAATGGGAGAGCCGTCCTGAAGCTGAGCGATAACCGGCAGCAGCTCGTTTCTCCAGCGCGTCTTAGCCGCCGGAGATGTGCTGATTTGTAGCCCCATCATTCCACCGATGCATTCCAAACGGCGCAGCAAAGGCAGGCTTTCATACCAGCGCATCTGCTGACGCAGCGCGGGAACGTCGATAGATAAACCAAACTGCCCGGCGGCTCTCGCCATGGTGGTGATCCAGACTTCGGTATCGGGATAGTTTGTCATTGCAGTTTCCCCAATATGCGGATGGAGCGCGTAGCCCTGTCGTTACAGAGCGGGCAGCGCATCGTCTTCGGCCTTGTGGCGAACAATACCCAACATGTCCAGCAGGTTGTCTGCTGCACCGGCATAGCGAACCGCCGCGTCCCAGGCGTCATAGCGCGCGCCAATCTCGGCAACGTCAGCCTGCATGACGTCCTGTTCGACGCTAAGAAGATCGTTAAGGCTGCGCTTGCTGAGCTTATATTCATCCTGATAAACGCCGCGCGTCTGCTCTGCGCTTGTCTGTTGAGCCTTTCCAGCCATTTGCCTTTGGCCAGCGCCGTACATATCGGCATAGGCCGTCGCTGCCTTTTGGTTAATATCCAGCTTATTGGCTTCGACTTCAGCCTGAGCGGCACGCCGTTCTCCTTCAGCTGCGTCAATTTTTGCATTCAACGCGCCTCCCTGATAAATCGGCGCATTGACCACCAGCTGAATCTGGTCGTCCCAGTAGTTGCCGGTGTTATAGGAGTAGCGAGTACGCCCGGCCTGAACCGACACCGTCGGCCAACGCTGCGCCTTAGCCTGCTCAACGCGCTGAGCCGCCGCCTGCTGCTTTGCCTGAGCGCTGCGCACAGCGTTGTTTTGCTGGTAAGACAGCGTTTGCTTCATTTCCTGTTTGAGCAGGCTTTGCGGTACATCGGGAAGATTATCGGAGATGGCGCCGGTCAGTGCCGCCAGCGCGGCCTGAGAAGAGCGCACCTGTGACTGATACTGTTCATAGGTGGCGTTCATTGCAGCAATGCGCGAGCTGGCCTGAAGCACGTCAGACTGCGAGCTGAGCCCGGCGTCTGCACGCATTTGCGCCATATCTCGCACCTTTTGTAGCGACAGCAGGTTGCGCATCGACGCCTGAGCCAATTCCTGATAGCGCTTAACCTGTAGATAGTTTTGCAGCGTTTGCTGCCCAACGGCGTTCATCGTGCTGTACATCTGATACGTATAGGCGGCGGTCAGATTATTCTGCTCGTCAATGCTGCCGCTGGTTTTACCAAAGTCGTACAGCAGCTGTTGCAGATTCATCCCCACCGACCCGTTGTTATTCAACGATCCCGCAGAGTCCGTTTGGTGAGAACGACCAGCCCCCCCCTGCAAAGAAACCTGTGGAAACCAGGCGCTTTCAGCTGCACTTAGGTTTGCCTGCCCGACTTCAATTTGAGCTGCGGCTTGAGCAATCTGTGGATTGCGAGAAAACGCTCTCAGGATCGCATCGCGAATGGTTAGTGCATTAAGCTGTGCCTCGCTGGGCGCTGCGCTCCAGCGGTAGTCATCCGGTTCAGCGGCGTTAGCTTCTGAGAAAGCCAATACCGATATGCTACTGATAACTACCAAACCCAGAATACTCCAGTGCCGCGCTGCGCGCGGCCTGAAGCGATTTATCGTATACATCATGTGCCCCACCTATGTGTGATGACGGCTATTTATTACGCGCAGAAAGCTGAAATCACGTTGACTCAACGGTTCTGCGTCGTCAGGCCGCGCCCCGAAAAGGAAGGTCGCGGCAGCCCAGGTTTAGAGCACTCCAGCTCGAAATATGCGGCGCGCAAAGCGTGCGCGCTCGCTTAACTCACTACACCAGATTTACATGCAGGCCGTGCTGGATCAGCACGTCCCCTAACGTACTGCCTTCTTGAGCCGAGTTGTGGTACACGTCGTAGGTCACACCGCCGACTTCACGCTGACCGCTGACCGACCAGGTATCTCCATGACTGCTGACCAGATTGACCCAGTCATCATCGTCCCCTTGAATAATCAGGCTGTCGCTTGGTCTGTCAGTCACGTTAAGCGAACTGTTCAGATCTAGCGTAATGCCGTTACTCCCTGACAGTCCCAGATTGATGATGTCGATGTTCTGAACTTTATCTCCTAGCGCGGTCAGATCCAGATTTAGCCCGTTGCCCGCCAGAATCAGGGTGTCGATACCCGCTCCGCCGTCGATGTGGCTGAAACCGAGACTGCTGAGATGGATTTCGTCGTTACCGGCGCTGCCCACCACCGCTTCACCGCTAAGCTGTACGCCGCTGGATAGAACGGCTGACAGACTGTGCTGGCTCTCAACGGCTGAACTCTCCGTCGTATGTGATTCACTTTCAGCCGGTGTACTGGCTGGCGTGCTGGCCGCTGTTCTTGCCGTATCCGTGTGCTCTGAGGTCGTGGCCGATGTAGAGGACTCATGGCCGCTTCCGTCCGTCGCCAAGGCGTCGTGTGCAAGCGCAGTCGGTTGTACTAACGGCGGCAGCACCAGCGCAGTTCCCAACCCGACTTCGACGCTAACCCCGTTTCCGACGGAGTCCACCGCCTCCAGCTTCACCAGTGAAGCCAGAGTCAACGACAGTAGTTGAGTCAGCGTCAGGTGCAGCGTGACCGTCCAGGTACCGTTGTCGCTAACCTGAGCCGCAACGCCAGCCAGTCCCAGTACTGACACCATCAGCTTGCCGCTGCTGCCCAGATAGCGTGAGTTACCTGTGATGGTCAAACCGTTGTTCAACAGCTGAGTGACGTTGAGCAACGAAAGCGGGTTATAGGACAGCTGAGGCGCGGTTAATTTCACCTCTGCTGACGCGTGCGCCGAGCTGGTATTGCCTGCCGCATCGCGTACCGTAACATCCACTTGCAGGTTGCCGTTTGGCAGTGATTGCAGAATGTTATTGGGTAGACTTAGCGACCAAGTGCCGTTAGGCCCAACCGTTGCGTTAAAATTGACGCCCCCCACGGTCACCGTCACCGTCGCACCAATGGCGTTGGTTAAGGTTCCACCGAGTACCTGACCCGCTAAAGCGTCCGCAATGTTCAAGCCACCGTCGCCAAACAGCTGATTAAGCGTAACTGTCGGGAGATTATGGGTAATGACCGTCAGCGGACTGCTTGCTGAGACTGTATTGCCCGCACCGTTAGTCACCGATGCGCTGACCGTATAGTTTCCGTCCAGCAGGCCGCTTAGCAGAGAGCCGGAAACGCTCACCGACCAGCTGCCGTCACTACCTACCAGCGCATGGAAGACCTGTGTTCCAATGGTGATATTTACCGTAGAGCCTTGGGCATTGGTGGATGTACCGCTGATAGTTTGAACTGACAGCAGATCCGCTGCGCTCAGGCCATCATTGCCAAAGATATTGGTCAACGACAGCGTCGGTGGCTGATGGGCAGTAACCTGCAGCAGGCTCGAAGAAGAAGCCTGGTTACCGGCGGCGTCTTTCACCGAGACGCTAACGGTAAAGCTACCGTCCTGAATGGTGCTTAAAATGGCCGGAGAGAGGGAAAGGCTCCACGCGCCGTTGGCTCCCACAGTGGCGTTATAGGTGCTACTGCCGATAGTCACTAGGATCTGTGTACCAACGCTCAAGTTACTGCTGGTGCCGCTGATGGTTTGAGCCGTCAGCAGATCAACCACACTCAGCAGGCCGTCGCCGAACAGCGATCCGATAGAAATCGAAGGCAGTTTGTGAATAATCGCGTTCAGCGAGGCGCTGGCGCTGTTGCTATTGCCTACCGCATCCACTACCGAGGCGCTGACACTTAACGTACCGTCAGGCAGGTTACTCAATACGCTACCGGGAACCAGAACGCTCCACGTGCCGTTCGGATTGATGGTGGCGTTAATCAGGGTTCCCCCTACATTGATCGCCACCTGACCGGAAGTCAGATTAGTCACCGTTCCGCTAATAAGCTGACCGGCAGCCGCTTCGACCTGATTCAGGAAGCCGTCGTTGCCAAACAGCGGATCGAGACTCACCACTGGCAGGTTTTTCAGACCAACCTGAACGTTTGCGGTCGTATTGGTGCTGTTACCGTCCGGCGTAGTGATATTGATGTTTGCCGTCAGGTTACCGTCCGGTAGCTGTGACAGTACGGATGGCAACACATTGATGCTAAAGGAGCCGTCCGCCTGTGTAACAACGCCAACCAGCGTGCTGTTACCCAGTTTAATTGTCACAACCGTGCCGATTGGCGCATTGCTCAACATACCGCTGATAGTTTGCGTCAGCGTAGCGTCTGTCGCGTTAAGCAGACCGTCACCAAACAGCGTAATGCTGCCCAGCAGCGGCGGCAGCAGATCCAGATGCAGACCGACACTGGTATTTGCCGGGTTACCGGCAACGTCGCTGGCGCTGACGGATACGGTAACGTTACCGCTGCCAATCCCCTGAAGAATACCAATAACAGAAGGCGTTAGCGCCACGCTCCAAGTACCGTCGGCGTTGACGACGGCGCTAAGCGTCGGCGCTCCGGCAATATTGACAGAGATGGTTCTTCCCGCCAGCCCGGTTGAAGTGCCGCCGATGGACAGCGCCCCCAGCAGCTCAGTAATGCTGAGCGTGCCGTCACCAAACAGCGGATTGAGCGAAATCGTCGGCAGGTTATGGGTGATTACGTTCACATTGACGTTTTGCTGTACGGAGTTACCCGAGGTGTCGGTCACCTTGACGCCAACAGTAGTGATGCCATCGCTTAATCCACTAAGGATGTTTGAAGGAATGGAGACAGACCAAGTACCGTTCGGTAGAACGGTTGCTCCATACGTCTGGGTTCCCAGTGTAACCGTTACGCTCACACCCGGAGACCAGTTGCCAATAACGCCGGTTATCAGCTGCGATGCCGTTGACTCCAGCAGGCTCAACAGACCGTCGCCAAAGGCGACAACAGAGTTAATGGTCGGCAGATTGGTTAACGCCAGCTGCGTATTGATAAGCTGGTGAGCCACGTTGCCGTTGGCGTCGGTAATCGAAAGATCCAGCGCCAGCGTATTGCCGATAAGCCCTGCCCACAGAGAAGGATCGAGTGACAGGCTCCACTTTCCGTTAGGGCCAACCTGCGCTGTCAGCGTTTGACCTGCGATAGTCAGAGAAACCGTGGCGCCCGCATAGTTACCGGTAGCCGTACCGGAAATCACCTGCGTCAGCAGCGACTCTGCCAGATTAAGGATACCGTCACCGCCGAAGACCAGCCCTGCGCCGACGCCAAGCAGTGAGTTAATCGCTACGTTGAGGCCAACGTTGGCTGACGTCACGTTACCCGCGGCGTCCGTTGAGGTCACACCAATCGTTATTGGGCCGTCAACCAGATTTACCAGCTGCTCTGGTGTAAAACTTACCTGCCACTTGTTATCCCCACCGACGGTCGCCGTCAGGATAGTTCCCCCCAGCGAAACTCGAATAGTGTCGCCAGCGTTACCCGTTCCGGTGATCAGCAGATCCACAAGTGCTTCTAGCGCCGTCAGCACGTTGCCAACGCCCAGTACGTCTACGGTGAGCAGCGGTGCGATAGTGTCTACTTGAATAGGATGGCTTGCTGAGCCGGGGTTACCCGCGGCATCGCTGACCGAGGCGGTAATGGTGTTTGCCCCCTGAGGAAGCTGGCTTAAATCGCCCTTCGGTACTGTGACAGACCAAGAGCCGTCACCCTGCACCACAGTGTGATAGTCTTTGCCATTGAGTGACACCGTCACCTGGCGGCCAACCACGCCACCACTGGTGGTGCCGCTAATAGTTTGCCCCAATGACGCCTGCGCTTCGGTAGAGTTAAGCCTGTCATTACCGGTAAAGGTACCGATAGTAATGGTGGGAGCCACGGTATCGACAATAACGTTCTTGATATCCACCATAATGGGTAAGCTTGTCTGAGCTTTGACAGTATACGAACCATCTCCATTTATCAGATCTAAAGTAGAAATATTTACTGACCAATTACCATTGATGTCTACCGATGGAGATCCAACAAGCATATCGTTTAGATAGACCAAAACTATCCCCGGCGGAAGCACTCCGTGGCTTTTACCACTTACGGTAAATGTCGTTTGCCCATTCAACTCCGAGAAATTGAGGTAGCCATCGCCGCCAATCGGATTAATGCTCAAGCTAGGATCAACGGTTGTCAGGTCAACGCTAATCGACGTCAACGGCGTGCTGTTGGTATTACCCGCCTTGTCGGTTACAGACACCTGTAAAGTACCCGAGGTCAGCGTATCCAGCTCGGTCGGCTGCAGCGTTAAGCTCCAAACGCCGCCTTCCTGTACCTTGGTCGTAAAAGTCTGCCCACCTAGTGTGATGGTGACCGTTTGTCCAACTTCAGCGCTAGTCGTGCCGCTTAGCACCTGAGGCAGCAGGCTTTCTGCATAGTTCAGCGCGTTATCACCGGCAAAGCTGCCCACCGTAATGGTTGGCGGTGTCAGTGAGAAGTGTACCGCATAGTCAGCGCTACTACTGTTGCCCGCTGCGTCTTTCACGGTCACAACGATATCGTGTACGCCGTCGTCTATTCCAATAAACGAACCCAGCGGAAGCTCTAGGCTCCAAGTACCATCACCGTTGTTAATGGCATCTATTGGCGTACCACCTGCGATAGTTACCTGTACTGTCACTCCCGGCGTGCCTGCCGCCACGCCAAGACTACCGGTGATCACTTGAGTTATTGATGCTTCGTTCTCATTCAGATAGCCGTCGCCGAACGGCAAGTTAATAGTGGGCTGAGGAAGCGTCAGCTGTGCGTTAAACGGCAGGTCAACACTATTGCTGTTACCCGCCGCATCGGTTGCTGTCAGTGTTAGTGTATGGGAGCCGTTGTTCAAGCCAAGCAGTGCGTTGGCATCGATAGTGGCAGTCCAGTTACCGTTGCTGTCAATCGTCACGGGGTATGAAACGCCCCCTAGGTCGATAGTCAGCATCACGCCTTGACCTGTTCCAGTGATACCGGTCTTACCGGTCAGAACAATGGTTTGCCCCGCTTCGCTGAGATTCAGATAGCCGTCCAGGAAGGGATTTCCCACCGGGTCAAAGCTTGGCGTAGGCAGCGTCAGATAGGCGTTAAAGCTCAAATCCTTCTCTGAAACGTTGCCTGCGGAGTCGGTAACCTTGACGTGAATGTCGTGCGGCACGTTAGGATCGAGCCCGGTCAGCGTTCCGCTACCCAGCGTAATGCTCCACTGACCGGCATCGTTAACGGTGACAGTCTGAGGAACGCCGTCCAGAGTAACAACCACCGTTTGCCCCGGCCCGGTCAGGCCAGTTGTTCCACTAATGACTTGACCCGCCGCGCTACTTGCTTCAGACAGGTTCAAAACGCCATCGCCAAACGGGGTATTGATTGTCGCGTTAGGCAGGTGATTAATAAGCACCTGTAGCGTATCGCTAACGGTCGTGCTGTTACCGGCGCTGTCAGTCGCTTTGATAGTGATTGTCCAAGAACCGTCCTGAAGGCCAAGCAGCGTTGTCGAATCCAAAGGCAGCGTCCAGTGACCGTTGGCATCTACCGTCGCTTCGATAGGTATGCCGTTTACGCTAACGATAACCGTTTGCCCCAAACCGATTACGCCGGTAGAGCCGCTCAGTTCGCCGCCCAGCAGCGCTTCCGCATGGTTCAAAATGCCGTCGCCAAAGGGGAGATCGAGTGTTGGTGCCGGAATATTGTGGATGACGGAGGTGAATGACAGATCCGGACAGGTCACATGGTTGCCTGCCGCGTCAGTCAGGGTGACGCTGATGGAGTGCCCAGTATCAAGCAGCCCTTGCAGCACGTCCGGCGGGAGCTGTACTGACCAGTTACCGTTGGCGTTTACCGTACCGTCGTATCGAACACCGTCCAGGGTAATATAAACGCTCTGCCCTGCGCCGATAAGGCCCGAAGAACCAGTTAACGTCTGCCCCGCTAGCGCTTCAGCCAGATTAAGTATACCGTCGCCAAACAGCGGTAGTGTCAACACTGCCAGCGGTGCCTGAAGGTGTACGTCAAGCGAACCGTGGGCGCTGCCCTGATTTCCGTAGCTGTCCTGCGCCGTTACGACGATCTCAGTCGGCCCGTTATCAAGCCCGCTCAGCACACCGGCCGGAATATTTACTGTCCAATGCCCCGATGTTGTTACCGAGCCAGTGTAGGTATCACCGCCAATGGTAACGGAAACCACCGTGCCAATCGGCAGATTGGTGCAAGATCCGGTCAACGCACCGCCGTCCAGCATCTCGGCAATGCTCAACAGGCCGTCGCCAAACATCGGATCCAGCGTCAGCGCTGGCAGATTGTGAGTCGCGACGGTGATATTCAACAGCTCCTCGGTACTGTTGCCCGCCTCGTCAGTGACTTTCACGGTGATTGTGCTGCTACCGTCTTCCAGCGCCAACAGATCGGTGGCGCTCACCGCTAGCTCCCAGTGCCCTTCGCTGTCTGCGGTGACAATGGTAGTTTTGCTGCCGATGGTGATACTGACCTTCGCGTCGGGATCGGTTGAGCCGCTCAGCAGCTGGCCTAACAGCGCTTCAGCATAGTTAAGAATGTTGTCGTTGACGAAGATATCAATACTCAGCAGCGGCGGTACGGTATCTACCACTACATTGTGACTACCTGATACTGAGTTACCCGCCACATCGCTGACTTCTACTGTAATAGTCTGTAAGCCCTGATCCAATCCTTCAACGACGCTGGACGGTACGCTGAATGACCAGTTTCCAGAGGAGTCTACCGTAGTTGTGTACTCCTTCCCATCCAGAGTAATGGTGACCTCTTGCCCTTCGGTAACATGTGTTGTTGTGCCGCTAATAACGACATCAGACTCAGACTCTTTCACATTGATTACGTCATCACCGGCTACGGTATTAATCGTGATGGTTGGTAAATTGCCCGGAGAGGCGATAACGGTAATGTCTTGTGAATCAGTGGCTGGGTTACCCACACTGTTCACCACCTTGGTCGATACAGTAATCGGCCCGTCCGGCAGCTGCTGTACGTCAAGAGCGGGAATGGTATAGCTCCAGCTGCCGTCTTCCTGGATTTCAGCTGTATAGGTTTTTTCGTTGAGCGTAATGGTGACCAGTTGCCCTTCGGCCATACCGGTTGTGGTGCCTGAAATCACCAGCGGCTGCTGGTGCTCAGTGGCATTAACGTAGGCGTCGTTACCGACCGCCACAATGTCTACGGTTGGAAAGCTATTGCTGGACGCGTTAAGCGTTACGGAGGTTTCATCGCTGATTGAGTTCCCTGCGGTATCGCTTAGTGAGGTTTTTACCGTAATGTTGCCGTCAGACAGGCCGTTGAACGTTCCCGCCGGTAGAGTAATTTGCCAGGTGCCGTCACCTTGAACAACGCCAGTATAGTCACCTCCGCCCGGTACCAGAGTAATATGCACTGTCTGCCCGGCCTCACTCAGCGAGGCTGTACCGCTAATCAGAATGGCCGCTAGCGCTTCAGCGGCGTTGATGACCCCGTCACCGGCGATAGTGCCTACTGTCAGCGTTGGCGGTGTAGTATCAACCACAAAGGTACTGTTAAGCTCCGTGCTGTTGCCCGCAAAGTCGCTCACTGTCACAGTTATCGATACGCTCCCCTCATCTAATCCTTGCAGGTCTGATGAGGTGAGTTGTAAAGTCCACGAGCCGTTAATATCAACCGTCGCCGTGTAGTCCTTGCCGCCAATATTGACAGTAACAGTCTGTCCAAGACCGCTAACGCCCGTTGTTCCCGACAGCGTCTGCGTAGCGTCGGCCTCAGCCTGATTCAAAATACCGTCGCCAAACGGCGTATTCAGCGTTGGTACGGGTAGCTCATGGGTCGCTACGTTCAGCGTTGACGACACGGTGGTTTCATTACCTGCCTCATCGGTAACCGAGGCGGTGATCGTCACACTACCATCCAACAGCGCCGCCAGCTCTTCAGCACTCACTGCAAGTTCCCAATGGCCTTCGCCATCAGCAGTAACAACTGTGGTGCTATCGCCTATTTTTACCGTGACCTTTGCATCGGGATCCGCTGTACCGCTCAGAATTTGTTCCAGCAGTGATTCGGCGTAGTTCAAAATGTTATCTTTGATAAAAATATCAATCGTCAGCAGAGGTGGAACAGTATCTACGTCGACAGTATGACTGTCTGTTGCAGTATTGCCTGCAACGTCACTGACTTTGACCGTAATTGTTTGTTCGCCCTGGTTTAATCCCTGAGCAGCGCTGGGAGGTAGGCTAAATGACCAGTTACCAGAGGCGTCTACCGTTGTGGTGTAATCTTTGCCCTGAATGGTAATAGTGACCTTCTGACCCGCCGTCACGTGCGTTGTTGTGCCGCTAATGATGACGTTTGACTGAGCTTCCTGTGCGTTAATCACGTCATCACCAGCTACCGTGTTAACGGTGATAGTGGGTAAATCCTCAGCCGAAGCGATCACTGTAATATCGTGAGTGTCCTGCCCTGTTTTTCCTGCCGCGTCTTGTACCTTGGCAGTCACTGTAAGCTTACCGTCCGGTAGCTGTTGGACATCCTGCGCCGGAACGGTAAAGCTCCAGCTGCCGTTGGCCTGAATCGTCGCCGTATAGGATTTACCGTTCAGCGTAATCTGTACACTTGAACCGGCAGTCATATGGGTGGTTGTACCGGAAATAAGCAGAGGCTGCTGGTGTTCAAGGGCGTTAATATAGGCGTCGTTACCTACGGTGATGATGGTGACTGTGGGCGCATCGCCTCCTCCATTGTTACCGCCTCCATTATTGCCACCTCCGTTGTTGCCGCCCCCATTGTTGCCCCCTCCGTTGTTGCCCCCTCCGTTGTTACCACCTCCGTTATTTCCGTTGTTGCTACCAGAAAATACGTTATTGTGGTGGTTTCCTCCGCCGCCAGATCCTCCAAATGCAGCTGCGCCTACCGCAAGAAGCCCCCCTAAAGCCGCTAGTGCAAGAGCGACTGGAGTATTATCGTTAGTTTCTACTACTTCATAAGTTGGTACTATTGTTTGTTCAGCAGAGGATGCAGGCAGCTCGGCAAAAGGAAACACGGCATGTTGTTGAGACTCACCGTCGTCAAAAACCAGTTCACTTTGCTCTGAGTCAGTACTAAGAAAAAAGTTTTGATAGCGCACAGTCGAACCGTCTTTCATATGCAGAATAAGATCGTTTCCGGCGCGCTCATAGCGAGCGACCATCGCCGGACTACCCTGCATATGAACAACGCTAGGTTGTGCCATAGCTACAGTGCGACTTCCCGCTTCGTAAGTCGCCACCTCTTCGCCGCCGCTGAGAGAAATAACCGATATGTTGTTTTCGAGAGCCATGTCTTACATCCCCTTACCACAATCAATAGATGCAAAAGCGCCGTTATAACGACGCAGATAATTCATCTGACGGAGTTTTAGCGTCCGACAAATGATCGGCTGTCCATGATGAAAAAGATTTCCACGAGAATAAAAAGGGCTTTTTAAGCGTTTATCTAAGTGTTGTGTATAGATGTATAAGCAATGTTTCACATTTAATCAAAATTAAAAAAACAAAAAAATCATATTGAAAAAACAATTAACTCACACTACGGGGTTTGAATGAAAAAGTGATAATCATTAGAAATCATTAAATTAATAATGGGGTTTGCATGATTTACTGAGGTTAATAAATTTAAAAAAACACCAACAAAAAACCACAATTAATTGAAAATAAAATAAAAACTTGAATTCAAAGTCAATAAAATACATTCAAAATGAATGATTTCATTTTTGACATAAAAAAAAGGAAATAAACTTTAAAAAAGAAAATTTATTCTTTAATAAAAACCTCCACTATGAAGCCAAATAAAATAGAGATTCCCATCTTATTATTAGATGACTCACGTTAATAAAATAGACTAATTATCGGCAACTGAATCCTTTAAAGCAGTTTTTTCATAAAGAGTAAAAAATGAGATATCAAAAAGAGACTCTTATATTATTTAATCGCTATTCCCTCAAAATACGTAATGTTTATTTCTATTTATTCTCATCCAACTGCTTAATTAGATGCCTTTACGCTTAGCCACTTTTTCTCACCCATTTGCAGCAGTTCAAACTCAACGCCAAAAACCGGCGACAGGCGTTCAGGTACCATAATCTTTGCAACCGGCCCTTCCACAACCAGCTTACCAGCGTCGAGCAGCCAAATATCATCAGCGTGGCTAAGCGCATGGTTTAGATGATGGACGCTGACGACGGCAGAGCCTCCTAAATGGCAGAACGTTTTAAGCAGTCGATTCAGAGACGCCTGCTGAGCCACATCGAGACTGTTCATCGGCTCATCTAACAGTAAAAGCCGCCCTTCCGGGTTTATCTCCGGCCACACCTGCAAAAAAGCTGCCGCCAAACGTACACGCTGCCATTCACCACCGGAAAGCTGGGTGAGCAGACGGTCGAGCTTATCGCCTAAGTCCAAACGCTGAACCAGCTGCATCACGACGCCTTCAACCTTACCAACCGATGCCTCTTTAGGCAGATGCAGCTCGATATATTGAAAAACCCGCATCATTGCTCTGCTTTCCTGCTGTTGGGCTAAATAGGCGCGCTGATGGGATAAACGCTGGGGAGACAGTTCAGCAATTTCATCCTCACCGAGCAGCGCGCTTCCCCTATACGGTAAAAGCCCGGCAGCAGCAGCCAGCAGCGTGCTTTTCCCTGCGCCGTTAGGACCAATGATGTTCACCAGTCTGCCCGCTTGTACAGTCGCGCTGACGCCTGTCAAACGGTGCTCAATAGAGAGATCAGTCAGCGTTAACATGGCGTATTAGCATCCAAATAAACAGCGGAGCACCGAGCGTCGAGGTAATCACACCGATTGGCAGCTCCGCAGAAGGCAGCGCAATGCGTGACAGCAAGTCCGCCGCCAGCAATAGTGCTGCGCCTGATATAGCGCATCCCGGCAGCAGGAATCGATGATCGGTAATACCAATCAGGCGGAGCATATGAGGAATAATCAGCCCGATAAAGCCAATAATGCCGGAAATCGCCACGCTGACGCCGACAATCCAGGCAATAGCCAGTACAAAACCATTGCGCCACAGTGCCAAGGGGGCACCAAGCTGGCGAGCCTGAGTTTCCCCAAGCGAAAGCAGGTTTAATCGATTTCCCTGCACTGCCAAACCCAAGAGTGCCGGCAGCAGAGCCAGCATTAGCCAGCGCTGCTGCCAATCAATTCCGCTAAAGCTGCCCATCAGCCAGTACAGCAGCTGACGTAAGTCCATGCTGGTGCTGAAGTAGACAGCCCAGGTCATCACTGCGCTACAGACAATGCCTAAGGCAAAGCCAATCAGCAGCAGCCGTGAACCGGAAAGAAAATGCCTGCGAGTTAACACCAGCAGTGCCAGCGTTAACAGCAGAGCACCGGCAATCGCGTTCATACTCAGTAACCACACGGGCAAAAGGCTGCCGCCGACGAGTATCGTCAGCACCAGCGCAACCCCCGCACCGTTGGCCACGCCCAGTAGCCCCGGTTCGGAAAGTGGATTATCGAACAAAGACTGCATAGCCGCGCCGGACATGGCTAACCCAGCTCCCACCATCATGACCGCCAGCGTTCTCGGTAGGCGCAAACGCCAAACAAACAGGTCGGCCTGCGGATCGTTAAACCAGCGGTTTGGGGGTAACCAGATATCTCCTGCGGACAGGCTAACGATCGCTACGACCAAGAGCAGCAACAGCAATAGCCAGAACGTCCTTCTGTCTTGAAGGCGCTGGTGCTGCTTTAGCGAGGTAAAGTGCGAATTCATGCTCTATCTCATTGCCCTGACGATTCGATATCCATAGATGAGTAAACGGAGAGATAAAAGAAAAAGGTCGCCTGCGCGACCTTTTTGAGGTGGTTATTTTTATTCTTTTGGTGTCGCGTTCTCAACCCGGCTCTTTAATTTTTGCCCCGGACGGAAAGTGACAACCCGGCGGGCGGTGATAGGAATATCTTCGCCCGTTTTGGGATTACGCCCAGGGCGTTGACTTTTATCACGCAGATCAAAATTACCGAACCCGGAAAGTTTGACTTGTTCACCATTTTCCAAAGCCCTTCGAACTTCTTCAAAGAAAAGTTCGACGAGATCTTTGGCATCGCGTTTGCTTAGGTTAAGCTTTTCGCACAAGTGTTCAGACATTTCTGCTTTAGTAAGCGCCATAGGTTCAATCTCTCAAGGATGCTTGGAATCGCTGTTTTAATGCCTCTACGCATTGATTAACGGTAGCGGCGATTTCCTCTTCTTCTAGAGTACGTGCGGTATCTTGCAGCGTTAGGCTGATAGCGAGGCTCTTGTAACCCTCTGCAACACCTTTGCCGCGATATACGTCAAACAAGTTTACGCCAACCACCTGATTTACGCCAACTTTTTTACACAAATCTAATACATTGGCAGCAGGTACGTTTTCAGCGACAACAATGGCGATATCACGACGGTTCGCAGGGAAGCGTGAAACCTCGCGAGCCTGCGGTACGCGGCGGTTTTCCAGCGCGTCCCACAACACTTCGAACACCACAGTACGACCGTTCAAAGAGAGCTTTTTCTCCAGTTCAGGGTGCACAACGCCGATGTATCCAATGTGTTTGTCACCTAAATAAATCGCTGCGCTTTGTCCAGGATGCAGGGCCGGATTGCTTTCCGCTCTGAACTCAATCTCAGATAGCCTGCCGGTAAGCGCCAGCACGGCCTCAAGATCGCCTTTTAAATCATAGAAGTCAACTGCGTCCCGCGCAAGATCCCAATGTTCATCGTAACGAGAACCGGTAATAATTCCCGCCAGCATAGGCTCCTGGCGCACACCAAATTCGGCTTTCTCATCAGGCACAAAGCGCAAACCGCTCTCAAACAGGCGTACACGACTTTGTTGACGATTTTGGTTATAGACAACCGCACCCAGCAGACCACTCCACAAGGACAAACGCATAGCAGACATGTCGACGGAAATCGGACTAGGTAAAATCAACGCGCTCTGTTGAGGGTGTAACAGTTCCTGAACCTTGGGATCGACAAAGCTGTAGGTAATCGCTTCTTGATAGCCGCGATCGACCAGCATCTCTTTCACTCGACGTAGTGTTAGGTCAGCCTCACGATGCTCAGTCATCACCAAATCGGCACGAAGCGGCACGTTTGGAATGCTGTTATAGCCGTAAATACGGGCCACTTCTTCGATCAGATCTTCTTCAATAGCCATATCAAAACGCCAGCTCGGCGCTACGGCAGTCCAACTGTCATCCTGATGTATAGCCTGACAGCCCAGGCGAGTCAGGATATCTGTTACCTGCTCATCGGAAACGTGATGTCCAATCAGCGCATCAAGCTTTTGACGACGCAAAACGATAGTTGCAGGCTTTGGTAGCTTGTCTTGAGCAACGGCGCTAATCACAGGGCCAGGTTGCCCGCCGCAGATGTCAACCAGCAGTCGGGTAGCTCGCTCGATTGCGCGCTCCTGCATTGCTGAGTCGACGCCGCGCTCATAGCGGTGGGATGCATCGGTATGCAGACCAAAGCGTCGGGCACGACCAACAATCGCCAGTGGGTTAAAGAAAGCGCTTTCCAACAGGACGTCCTGCGTTTCTTCGTTCACACCGGAGTGCTCACCGCCGAAGATGCCGCCCATTGCCAAAGGCTTTTTGTGATCAGCAATAACGAGGATGTCGTCGCTTAGCGTGACTTTGTTGCCGTCAAGCAGCACCAGTTCTTCGCCCTGCTTTGCCATCCGCACGTTAATTCCACCCTCAATGCGGCTGAGGTCAAAGGCGTGCATCGGCTGGCCGAGCTCCAGCAGGACGTAGTTAGTTACGTCAACAACTGGGTCGATGGAGCGAATACCGCAGCGGCGAAGCTTTTCCTTCATCCACAGCGGCGTGGCGGCCTTAACGTTAATACCTTTCACTACGCGACCGAGGTAGCGCGGGCAGGCATCCGCCGCTTCGATTTGAATCGGCAACGTATCGGATATTGTCGCTGCTACAGACGATGTATCAGGCTCATTCAGCGGCAGCTTGTTCAGCACGGCTACGTCACGGGCGATACCGATCATGCCCAGGCAGTCAGCACGGTTTGGCGTCACGCTGATTTCAATAGTCGCGTCATCAAACTTCAGGTATTCGCGAATGTCTTGCCCCAGAGGCGCGTCTTCCGGCAGTTCGATAATGCCGCTGTGATCGTCGCTAACACCAAGCTCAGAGAATGAGCACAGCATGCCTTCAGAAGGCTCACCGCGAAGTTTAGCCGCTTTGATTTTAAAGTCGCCGGGCAGCACAGCGCCGATGGTTGCACAGGCAACGGTCAAGCCTTTGCGGCAGTTCGGCGCCCCGCAGACGATATTGAGCAGCTCAGCGCGGCCTACGTCCACTTTCGTCACGCGCAGTTTGTCCGCATTAGGATGCTGTTCGCATTCCACTACGCGACCAACAACAACACCGGAGAAATCGCCGGCAACAGGGTCGACGCCGTCTACTTCCAGGCCGGCCATAGTAATTTGTTCTGACAGTTCTTCACGACTTAGCGCGGGGTTGACCCATTCACGCAACCAGGACTCACTGAATTTCATGTTTTGGCTCCCGCTGTTATTGGAATTGTTTTAAGAAACGAAGATCGTTTTCAAAGAAGGCGCGTAAATCCGTGACGCCGTAACGAAGCATCGTCAGGCGCTCCATGCCCATGCCAAAGGCAAAGCCGGAATACACTTCAGGGTCAATGCCCACACCGCGCAGAACGTTCGGGTGTACCATTCCGCAGCCCAGCACTTCCAGCCATTTGCCGTTTTTACCCATCACGTCCACTTCAGCAGAAGGTTCTGTAAACGGGAAGTAAGAAGGACGGAACCGCACCTGCAAATCTTCTTCAAAGAAATTATTCAGAAAATCGTGCAGTGTGCCTTTTAAATTGGTAAAGCTGATGCCTTTATCAACGATCAGCCCTTCCATCTGGTGAAACATCGGGGTGTGAGTTTGATCGTAGTCGTTACGATAAACGCGGCCGGGAGCAATGATGCGGATCGGCGGCTGCTTTTCGTTCATCGTACGGATCTGTACGCCTGACGTTTGCGTACGCAGCAGGCGCTTGGCGTCAAACCAGAAGGTATCGTGGTCAGCGCGTGCCGGATGGTGGCCAGGAATATTTAACGCATCAAAGTTATGGTAGTCGTCTTCCACTTCAGGGCCGCTGGCAACAGCAAAGCCCAGCTCGCCAAAAAAGTCGCAGATACGATCAATGGTGCGAGTGACTGGATGCAGACCACCGTTTTCCATACGGCGCCCCGGCAAGGAAACGTCAATCGTTTCTTCTGCCAGACGTGCGTTCAGTTCGGCTGATTCCAGCGTTTGCTTACGGGCGTTTAGCGCGTCCTGAACGTCCTGTTTGGCTTGGTTAATGACTTGACCAGCAGCCGGGCGCTCTTCGGCGGGAACGTCGCGTAGCGACATCATTTGCAGCGTCAAGTGGCCTTTTTTGCCTAAATATTCCACGCGGACTAAGTCCAGCGAGGCAACATCATGGGCTTCTGCGATAGCGGCCTTGGCGTTAGCTACCAGTTCGGCGAGATGTGGCATTCTATTCCTCTTCTTCCTACTCTGAAGTTCTGATAATCAGGTCATAAAACCCGGCGATATAGACTCAAATACGTTGATACTCGTAACGGCACATAATAAAAAAGCCTCCTGACGGAGGCTTTCGGCGCTGTTTTTCGTTTCTTCTCTTACGCGCAAGCCCCCTGATGTCAGGCGCTAAAGTAAAAGAAGAAGCGGAAAATAGCAGGATTCATACTTGCGTTACCTTGAGTTTTCTTACGCTAAAGATGCTGGTGATAATCTGTACACTACTATGAATTGATAAAGATTTCACGCACTAGAGAAAATAAAGTAAAAGAGGGAGTTAACACTCCCTCTTTCATCCGACTTACGCCAGAACTGATTTTGCTTTTTCAACTAAAGCAGCGAAAGCTACTTTGTCGAATACAGCGATATCAGCTAGGATCTTACGGTCGATTTCAACAGAAGCCTTTTTCAGGCCATTGATGAAGCGGCTGTAAGACAAACCATTTTGGCGAGCAGCAGCGTTGATACGTGCAATCCACAGCTGACGGAACTGACGCTTGCGCTGACGACGGTCGCGGTAAGCGTACTGACCTGCTTTGATTACTGCCTGGAAGGCAACACGGTAAACGCGCGAACGGGCACCGTAGTAACCTTTCGCCTGCTTCATGATTTTCTTGTGACGTGCGCGTGCAATTACACCACGTTTTACGCGAGCCATATGCTCTCTCCTATCGTCTTAATTCTGAATAAAAAGTTATGCGTACGGCAGGCACGCTACGACCAGACCCAGATCCCCTTTGGAGACCATGCCTTTCGGACGCAGGTGACGTTTACGCTTAGTCGCTTTCTTGGTCAGAATGTGACGTAGGTTGGCATGCTTACGCTTAAAACCGCCAGAGGCAGTCTTTTTAAAGCGCTTAGCTGCGCCACGCACTGTTTTGATCTTTGGCATTTTCTATATCCACTTCGCATTGTTAATAAAACGAACCAGTTGGGCGAATAAAATCCGGACGAACGAGCCGCCCGGACATTATTACTTGCAAGCCTTACTGTTTCTTCTTCGGAGCGAGCACCATGATCATCTGACGTCCTTCAATCCTACTAGGGTAGGATTCAACAACGGCCAGTTCTGCAAGGTCGTCACGGACGCGGTTAAGCACTTCCATGCCGATCTGCTGGTGAGCCATTTCACGACCGCGGAAACGGAGCGTGATTTTGGCTTTATCGCCCTCTTCCAGAAAGCGAACCAGGCTGCGGAGTTTTACCTGATAGTCGCCATCATCGGTACCAGGCCGGAATTTAATTTCCTTGACCTGAACAACTTTTTGCTTCTTCTTCTGCTCTTTCGTAGCCTTACTCTTTTCATAGAGGAATTTGCCGTAGTCCATGATACGACAAACTGGCGGCTCAGCATTCGGGCTTATTTCGACAAGATCGACACCCGCTTCCTCTGCTTTTTGCAGCGCTTCATTCAGACTAACAATCCCTATCTGCTCGCCATCGATACCTGTCAGTCGAACTTCACGGGCGCGAATCTCTGTGTTTATGCGATTAGGACGCGCTGTTTGAACTCTTTTTCCGCCTTTAATACTTTATTCCTCCAGTTGGTTAAGACTACGACTGCGAATCTCTTGCTGCAGTTTCTCAATAACGTAATCAACGTCAAGGCTACCCAAATCCTTACCGCGGCGGGTACGAACGGCAACTTTGCCGACCTCTACCTCTTTATCGCCACAAACTAACATATAAGGGACACGCCTTAGAGTGTGCTCGCGGATTTTAAAGCCTATTTTCTCATTTCTCAAGTCCGCTTTCGCACGAATGCCTGCTGCCTGCAATTTTTTTGCTAAATCGCTGACATAATCGGCCTGATCGTCAGTGATATTCATCACGACAACCTGTTGTGGTGCCAGCCAGGTTGGGAAGAACCCGGCGCACTCTTCGGTCAGTATACCGATAAAACGTTCTAACGAGCCAAGAATGGCGCGGTGAATCATTACCGGCACGTGGCGTTCGTTGTCTTCACCCACAAAAGACGCGCTCAGGCGGCCCGGCAGAGAGAAGTCTAGCTGAACAGTACCACACTGCCATGCGCGATCGAGACTGTCGTGCAGCGTAAACTCGATCTTAGGACCGTAAAATGCCCCTTCGCCCGGCTGATAATCAAACTCAAGGCCGTTAGCCGTTAAGGCTTCAGCCAAGTCGTGCTCTGCGCGATCCCACATCTCATCGGAACCAATGCGCTTTTCAGGGCGAGTGGACAGCTTCACGCTGATATTTTCAAAGCCAAAGGTGCTGTACAGGTCGTAAACCATCTTGATACAGCTGGTGACTTCCTGACGTACCTGCTCTTCGGTACAGAAAATGTGGGCATCGTCCTGTGTAAAGCCGCGAACGCGCATCAAACCGTGCAGCGCGCCAGAGGGCTCATTGCGGTGACAGCTGCCAAACTCCGCCATTCTTAGCGGCAGATCGCGGTAGGACTTCAGACCCTGATTAAAAATCTGTACGTGTCCTGGGCAGTTCATCGGCTTAATGCAGTACTCACGGTTTTCTGACGAAGTGGTAAACATCGCCTCTTTGTAGTTTTCCCAGTGGCCGGTTTTTTCCCACAGCACGCGGTCCATCATGAACGGACCTTTGACTTCCTGATAGTCATACTCTTTGAGCTTCATGCGCACAAAGGCTTCCAGCTCGCGGAAGATGGTCCAGCCGTCGTTGTGCCAGAACACCATGCCAGGAGCCTCTTCCTGCATGTGGTAAAGATCAAGCTGCTTGCCGATTTTACGGTGGTCGCGCTTAGCGGCTTCTTCCAGACGCTGTAAATAAGCGCTTAGCTGCTTTTTATCCGCCCAGGCGGTGCCGTAAATGCGCTGCAGCATTTTGTTATTGCTGTCGCCGCGCCAGTAGGCGCCAGAGACTTTTTGCAGTTTGAAATGGTGGCAGAATCGCATATTCGGCACGTGCGGACCGCGGCACATATCGACATATTCTTCGTGATGGTACAGCGCAGGAAACGCATCGCGACTGATGTTTTCATCCAGAATCCGCTGCTTGTAGATTTCACCACGCGCGGCAAAAGTATCGTAAGCCTCTTGCCAGCTAACTTTCTTTTTAATGACGTCGTAGTCTTTTTTGACCAGTTCCATCATGCGCTGCTCAAGCAGATCCAGATCTTCCTGATTTAACGTTCTGTCAATGTCGACATCGTAGTAAAAGCCGTTATCGATGGTCGGACCGATCGCCATTTTGGTATCCGGCCACAGCTGCTTGATGGCGTGCCCTAACAGGTGCGCGCACGAGTGTCGGATAATTTCCAGACCGTCATCGTCTTTTGCGGTGATGATCTCAAGCTTTACGTCGTTTTCAATGGGATCGCAGGCGTCTACGCGTTCACCGTTAACACGACCGGCAATACAGGCCTTGGCTAAACCGGGACCGATATCGCGAGCGATATCCATAACAGAAACAGCGTGATCGTACTGACGTTGACTTCCATCAGGAAGAGTAATTACTGGCATGATAGTTCCTTATTACAGTGGTGACCCACACGACAGATCACATGTAAAAATTTATTTTTTAAATCAATGGATTGGTATCACTATTCGATTCACGAGTATCGAGATGGTACGCAATGATGTGTACACATTGACTTGACGATTTCGCAGTTAAAGACATGCGAAGGGAGAATTCTACCACTCAGGCCAGCGGGTTAACAGCGACAAATCAATAATAAACAGAGAGGCGAACACCCTGCCCGCCCCTATACAGTAAAATTATCTCTAGAAAATCAGAGCAACTTAACCTTCTTTACCAAACACTCTTTCAACAGCACGCCGAGCAACCTCAACGTGTTCGCCGCCAAACAGATTAGCGCGATTGAGCAGGTAATAGAGCTGATACAGCGGCTGTCGTTCGATAAAATCAACGGGCAACGGCCAGACGCTTTGATAGCCATCGTAGATCTGTGCCGGAAGCTCAGAGTACAAAGGCAGCATGGCAAGGTCACACTCTCGATCCCCCCAATAGCAGGCCGGGTCAAATATCACAGCGCCCGCCGCGCTAACGCCACAGTTGGCTGGCCACAGGTCACCGTGCAGCAGTGAAGGTTGTGGGTGGTGCCCTTTCAAGCGCTGACTAACAAGGGCAATCGTTTCGTCAATATCACCAAAGTGATAGCCTTTTTCCTGAGCCAACTGCAGCTGCCATCCTATACGCTGTTCAGCGAAGAAAACGTTCCAATATCGCTGCCAGCGATTAGGCTGAGGCGTTGTTGCCAAGTCGCTATCGAAATCAAAGCCAAACTGAGGCTGTTCACTCCACTGATGAAGCCTGGCTAGCTGCTGCCCCAAACAGTACGCGTAGTGTGCATCCAGCGGCTTGAGGGGAAGATATTCCAGAAGAAGGAAACTGAAGTCGCGATCTGATCCGACACCGTAGACTTTCGGTACTCGAACGGTACCGCTTTTTGCCAGTGCCGCCAACTGATCGGACTCAGCGGTAAAAATGGGTAAAATATCGCGCGTGTCATACTTGATAAAAACCTCAGTTACGCCGTTACTGATCCTGCGTGCATGATGGATGTCCCCTCCCGGCAACTCCTCTTTTTCGATGATTGTATAAGTCTCGCCCAGATACTCACTCAATAAACGACTGACGGATTGCCACATGACATCACCTCAAGGTTATGATCAAGACAAATTCAGGTTAACCCTTTGAGCATAGTGAAACGTCGATCTAATGCACAGCTTTGCGCTAAATGTGCCCTCTATACGGCATAATGTCGCCAATAAATGAAAAAGCCGACGATAAACGTCGGCTCTCAAAAAAATAAAACGACTGCGCAGGCTACAGCATATCTACCAGACGCAAAATCACGTAAAGAAACGCGCCCCACAGTATCGGTGCAACATAAAGCTCGCTGAACTGAGCAAAAATAGAAGTATTAGGAATAGAAATCAGCTTCTCTAACTCCTGCTTCGAACGCCCCTGCTCGCCGTTTAACGCTTCAAGCACCGCGCGCTCTGTGACGCCTTCCCGCACGTTGTAAACGCGCTTGGCCAAGCGAGCACCAGAGGCTGAAAGCGCCATGCCCACGAATATCAGCGCGAAAATCACGATAAACCAGATGCTGCCAGTGGCTGACCAGTCTTTGGTGTTTGGCACCGGAGAGTTAACCCAAAAATACTCAAGAAAGGAGGTGTACTGACGTACGATATTAAACATGACCTGCAGGAAGTCCATGATGGTCGCCGTCATCTCCTGCATTTGGCTTTTAGGCGCAACCAGATACTTAAGCATAGATATCGCGGTCGATATAAGCGAGGGGATAAAAATAACAATACCCGCGATCCGCTTGATTAAAGCCAGCGCGCTAGCCGTGTGGTGAGTCATTCTGCCTCCATGTTGAAACACCGAATCTTACTTACTTTACTCAAAAAATAGGCTCCACAAAGGGAGCATTTTTCACTTACCGACAAATCGCCAAAATGAAAGCGTATCGCTCCATCGTTGCTCTTTGGCGCTATCAAAAACAATACCCGGCTTTAACCGCGCCGGGTATGTACTATCAATCAGTGCGTAACGGCAATCAGACTATAGGTAACAATCACCGCCAACGCCAGAACGACTGTACTTAAAGACCATTTTAACTCAGCAGACATCTTGGATTCCTTTTATTATCAACTTAAGTGTCATCAACATAAGTGCTGTTAACGCAAACTTACGAACTTCATTTCAACGAAGCCGTATAAAACAACAAAAACGTCGCAGCCTTTAACTATAGTTCTTTGACTTTTTAATTAAATACGCCAAAATCCATCGCCAAACTGCACTGACAGCGGCAATGTAAGCTAAAGCCAGTGTATACGTAATAAATTCTACACCTTTTTGCCTTTAATGTGTAATCGAACGAATAAAGAGAAGGCAAACGGTTACTTATCCGTTTACACTGTCAGGAGAGCAACGCACGATGGTGTGGACACAGGAGAATTCACTTTTATGGCAACGATCAAAGACGTAGCAAAACGCGCGGGCGTTTCAACAACAACAGTATCTCACGTCATTAATAAAACCCGTTTTGTAGCGGAAGATACAAAAACCGCCGTTTGGGCAGCCATAAAAGAACTCAGCTACTCCCCCAGCGCCGTTGCCCGCAGCCTTAAGGTGAACAGCACCAAAACGCTGGGACTACTGGCAACCAGCAGTGGATCCCCCTACTTTGCTGAGGTGATTCAGGCCGTAGAGTCCGCCTGTTATAAAAAAGGCTACACGCTCATCCTGTGCAATACACAAAACGACCTGGAAAAGCAGCAGGCCTATCTGGCAATGCTGGCGCAAAAACGTGTGGATGGCCTGCTGGTGATGTGTTCGGAATATCATCCCCCTCTGCTTGAGCTGTTAAATGACTATCAAAATATTCCCATGATGGTCATGGACTGGGGCAAACACAGCGATTTTACCGACAACATTGAAGATAACGGTTTCCACGGCGGCTATCTGGCGGCTCGCTATCTGATAGACAGAGGGCACCGAGACATCGCGACTATTACCGGTCAGCTTAATGAGTTTACCGGCCGCGAGCGCCATCGCGGTTTTCTCCATGCACTGGAAGAAGCAGGCATCCATATTCCAGCAGAGTGGATTATCGAAGCGGACTTTCAGCCTCAGGAAGGTCATGAAGGCATGATGCAACTGCTAAAACTGAAAAAGCGCCCAACGGCGCTGTTCTGCGGCGGCGACGTTATCGCAATGGGAGCCCTGTGCGCGGCGGGAGAAATGGGGTTAAGAATCCCTCAGGATATTTCGGTGATCGGTTATGACAATATCCGAAACACCCGTTTTTATAATCCACCTTTGACAACTATTCAGCAGCCCAAAGAGAACCTAGCCGAAATGGCGCTCGACATGCTGTTAGATCGCGTAATCAATAAGCGAGAAACTTACCACTCTATTGAGCTGCATCCTGAGCTGGTAGAGCGGAACTCTGTCGCCGACGGCCCACACCTTAAAAAATAGCGTTTCACTCCGGCCCGCTGCTTCAGCGGGTCTTTTGTTTGCCCTACGGCTACTCTCTTCCTATAGTTAAATCAGAAAAACTACCTAAAGTAGAAAAGCGCTCAGGTTCAGGACGACCCTTTACTGCATCTCACCCACCGTCGAATGCTAACAAGGTAAGCGCCCTATGAAACGAATAAAATACTTTGCTGTTTTGATGTTTCCCCTCTGTCTTATGGTTAGCTGCGCGCTAATGCCCGGTGTACAAATCAGCCATATAGAATACAGCGTGACCGATAAAGCCAACGGCGGACATCCTGTATCTGTCGACATTGTTGCCGTTAAGGGGGATGCGCTGGTTGCACGACTAGAAGGCTATTCTTCTGAAAAATGGTTTACAGAAAAAGATCGCCTGCTGGCTAAAAATCCCAAGGAGCTTACCGTCTGGCCTCTTACCGTACGCCCAGGAACAGCTGTTACACATAAAAATATCCCTCTTTACGGTAAGCCTGCAGATAAAGTTCTGCTGTTTGCGCGCTATAGCAGTAAGGGGGCTCATCGCCTTGAGCTTGAGCGGGCGAGCTTGATTACGCTAGAGTTTCGCGACAGTGATGTTTACGCCATTTACTGATTTTTTCCCTATATAACAGTCTCTTTTACACGACAAAGCCCTCCTCTTTTCCACGCCGATATTCCAATTTTCGAAAAATCATTATCCGAAAACTGACGATTCTCTTTGATTTAAAAAGGGACTATATTCACTTCAAATTGTAACTAATCGTTACTATTTAAATAATTATTAGTCTAACTGCAGCCTACAACATCGCTTCCTTCGGGATTGAACAGAAAAATAGATAAGACACATTTACATTTAACCTATTGGAGAATGTTATGAAGCTTAAATATGCGTTACCCACTCTCGCTCTGTCAGCCGCCATTCTTTCTGTCCTGCCGTCTACCGCTCTGGCTATTGGTGGCGCGAGCGGTGCAAGAATAGACTATCAGGTTCAAGGGCACATCGGTGAAGTAGTGATGAACCCTTATGATATTGCCCCACTGACAGCCATTATTCGCAATGGCGGATACGTTTTGAAAGAAGCGTCGGTTCGAATTGTGCCGAAAGAAAACGGTCAGGAAATCACCTATCAGGTAAATGACAAATATCTGCTAACCTACGGCGGGATCCCAGTTTTTGGCCTCTACCCCGACTATGTAAACACCGTCGAGGTGGAGTACACCCGCGTTTACGGCGCCAAAACTGAAAAAATCAAAGAAAGCTATACCCTATACGCTCCCCCAGCCTATGCCGAATCGGCGGGTACGAAAGAAGAACAGACCTCCTTCTTTACCGTCGATGTCAAAAAGGTTGCTCCCGAATTTAAAGATCGCCTCTACCTGTTAAACAACCTTCAGGATAAATCTGGCAACGGCACTCGCACTGTGTGGAACAACCCCGTCGGCGGCGCGTTGGAATGGAACTTCTATCCCGTCAACGCAGTTATTGATACCTCTGGAGATATCCGCTGGTACATGTTTGCCAACCCAATTTACGATTTGAAATCCATCTATAAAGCCGGCGTTATGATGGGGTTCAAGCAAAACGATGATGGAGCCTTAACCTGGGGCTACGGTCAGCGCTATGTGAAGTATGACATTATGGGGCGTGAAATTTTTAATCGCCGCCTGCCCGATAACTATAATGACTTCTCCCATTCGATGGACAACGCCGCTAACGGGCACTATTTTCTGCGTGTAGCCAGCTCCAACCACAAGCGTGCCGATGGTAAAAACGTTCGCACCGTGCGCGACGTTATTGCTGAGGTCGATCAAAACGGCGTGGTGGTTGATGAATGGAGACTGTTCGATATTCTCGATCCCTATCGCGATGTGGTCATGAAAACTCTCGATCAGGGCGCCGTATGCTTGAACATAGATGCTAGCCAGGCTGGTCATACGCTAAGCGCTGAAGACTTAGCCGCACTGGACTCCTCAGATAAATTTGGTGATATCGTCGGCAGTGGACCAGGCCGCAACTGGGCCCACGTCAACAGCGTGGACTATGACAGTGAGGACGACTCCATCATTATCAGCTCCCGCCACCAAAGCGCCATCATAAAAATTGGTCGTGACAAAAAAGTGAAGTGGATCCTTAGCTCGCCGGTTGGTTGGAAAGCGCCTTTTGATGCTGAAGTTCTGACGCCCGTTGATGCTAATGGTCAGAAAATCAAGTGTGAAAACAGTGTCTGTGAAGGCGGCTTCGATTGGACGTGGACACAGCATACCGCGTTTAAAATCGACAGCATGAGCAAAGGTGACACCATTTATGTCTCTGCCTTTGACAACGGTGACGGTCGCGGCATGGAGCAGCCCGCCATGCCCAGCATGAAGTACAGCCGCTCCGTTATTTATAAGATCGACCAGAAAAACAAAACAGTACAACAGGTATGGGAATACGGTAAAGAACGCGGAAACGAGTGGTTCAGCCCTGTCACCTCTATCACCGAGTACCAACAGGATAAAAACTCTGTGTTTGTTTATTCTGCAACTGCGGGCGGAACTTTCGATCTGTCTGTCGGCGCCTTCACTAGCCTGCCAAATCCTTACATTGAAGAATTCAAATGGGGTGAAAAAGAACCGTCAGTTGAAATCCAGCTGCACGGAACCCGAGGCTATCAGGCTATGCCCTTTAGCCTACACAAAGCCTTCACCAAATAACGCCTCTATTGACCATCGTCTTTTATCGCGGTGGTCAATATTCTTTATCTAACTCCAAGGAACAGTGCGCTTTGATCGGCGCACTGTATAACGTTATGCAAAAGAAACTGACACTTAGCCTTTCCATTGCGTTATTGGCCTATTCTCTTCCCTGTACTAGCGCTACAAAGGCTTATGTCGGACACGGTGCTCCGGTAAATATCAATGTTGCCGGTGCGTCGGTTCTCGCTGAGGGAAAGGCAATCGTTACCCTCAACAGTTCCTTCAGAGATAAAACCCATCAGGTTGAAGGAACCGGCAGTTCGGATACCTTCACGCAAATCTGGCTATTAAAAATGCGCTATGGGTTAACAGATCGTCTGGAGCTAGTTACGTCTGTTCCCTATACCAATAATCGCCGGGACGATATGTATCCTGAATACATTGATGGACTGGGAGATATGCCACTGACACTCTCTTATGCCTTATTGAGCCAGCGCGCAGGAGATCCTTTCTGGCTAACGCTGAAAGGCGGCTTTCTATTGCCGACTGGGCAGCGTGGCGATAATCATCTGGCGGGCAGCAATGCCTGGGGTGGAAAGGCGGGGATCAGCGCTACGCGCCTATTTACCCCACAGTTTAAAGGCGACCTAGATTTTATTGTGCAGGGGCCTTTTGAACGAGGTAACAGCGACGTCAAACGAGGAACTGAGTATCAAATCAGTGGGCAACTGCGCTATTTACCTGACAGCTTTCCCGTTGATATAGGGCTGGAAACCACCTACAGCAAGTCAGAAAACGGTAATAAAAAGATTAACGGCAGAAGCGTGATAACTACTCGTCAACAAAAGAGTGGGTTTTAGGCCCTTCGATCAACTACTCTATTCCATCAACTAACGTCTGGTTAGGCTTTGGTACTTTCTTCCCTCTTTTACAGAACGCGGAAAAACCGACCAAAATGGAGGACGTCCGCTGGGAGTTTAAGCTGGGTACACTCTGGTAATGCTTTAAAAAATCTATTAGAAAAGCTCAAAAAAAGAGCCCATCTTAATGATGAGCTCTTTTTCACAAAGGTCGATTATGCAGAACGCTTCAGATAGCTGCCCGCACGCAGGGCTTCAATTCGCTTATCCAACGGTGGGTGAGACATAAACAGTTCACTGAACGTTTTTGCTTTACCATTGATACAAAACGCCATCATGCTGGACTCTTCCTGCGGCTCATAGCTGGTTTTCAGGCGCTGAAGTGCCGCAATCATTTTCTCACGGCCAACCAGATTAGCGGAGCCTGCATCAGCCTTAAACTCGCGATAGCGGGAAAACCACATGGTAATAATACTGGCCAAAATACCGAATACCAGTTCCAGTACCATAGAAACGGCAAAGTAAACCATCGTATTGCCTGAAGAAGAGCTTTCACCATCGCGGTTAAGAAAGCCCGACGCCAGTTGAGCAATCAGACGAGACGCAAAGATCACGAAGGTGTTCACTACCCCCTGAATCAGGGTCATTGTGACCATATCACCATTAGCTATGTGACTGATTTCATGAGCCAGTACTGCTTCTGCTTCATCACGGCTCATGTTTTGCAGAAGTCCTGAGCTTACGGCAACCAGAGACGCGTCTCTTCTTGCACCGGTCGCGAATGCGTTAATATCGGGTGCGTGATAAATAGCAACCTGCGGCATGGCGATACCAGACTGCTCAGACTGACGTCTAACCGTCTCAACCAGCCAGCGCTCAACTTCGTTAGCCGGCTGTTCTATTAACTGCCCACCGACAGAACGGAGCGCCATCCACTTTGACATCATCAACGAAATCAGTGCGCCGCCGAAGCCAAACAGGCCAGCCATAATCATCAGCCCCTGCACGCTGCGGCCCTGAATGCCCGTCAGGCTCAGGATAATGCCGAAAATAAACATAACCGCTAGGTTAGTTAATAAAAAGAGCGCTATACGCATCATAAAATTATCGCTTCCTCAAAAAAGAAGTAAAAAAATGTTTCTTACTCCTAGATCTTATGGGCTATCAGGCAAATTTCAAGCAATAACGCATATTGATTAACAATTCGGTCATAACTTTACAATAGTCTACATTTATACGGTCTTCATACCGCGAACCGCGGGCACAAAAAAGGCGCCCTTGGCGCCTTTTTTATGATTTTACTGCTATTTTTTTGCCGCCGTAGCCGCATCCGCCTTCTCTAGCGCGGCAAGATCCAATGCTATTTGGACAGTTTCATCCAGATAGGGATCGGGCTCTTTGTAGTCTTTCGGCAAATCTTCCAGCGACTTCAGCTTCTTTTTGCCTTCACGAACCAGTCGTTCATTGATACGGTTCAGGCGAGTCGCGTCATCCTCTGCACTCTCTTTTTCCCGCTTGGCGAGGTTAAGAGAAATGGTGCTGCGCTTGTCTTTATTCGCCTTATAGCGAGCAATGTCCTGCGCGATATACTGGAATTCAGCGTTCTTGGCGATGCGTGCATCGTGTTCACCAATAAGCGTCGGTACATAGCGAGCTTCGTTGCCCAGAGGCGTATAGTTGGCCTTGGCTACGCTATCCCACGGTAAAGCGTTATCTTCAAAGCTCTCGCCGGTTTCAGCCGGATCGACACCTGTTGGCATAACGACATCAGGAGTCACGCCCTTACGCTGTGTGCTTCCACCGTTGATGCGGTAGAACTTTTGGATCGTGTACTGAACTGAGCCTAAATCCGGCCAGTCAGGGCGCAGCATCTGATCGTAAATACGGTTCAGAGCACGGTGCTGCTGGACAGTTCCTTTACCAAAGGTAGGTTCACCGACAATCAGCGCTCGGCCATAGTCCTGCATGGCGGCTGCAAAGATTTCAGACGCAGATGCGCTAAAGCGATCGACAAGCACAACCAGCGGTCCTTTGTAGTAAACGATGCTGTCGGTATCGCTGTCTTCGCGGATCTTACCGTTGTTATCCCGCACCTGAACGACTGGCCCGCTGGGAATAAACAGACCAGACAGAGAAACCGCTTCCGTCAGCGCTCCGCCGCCGTTGCCGCGCAGATCGATAATAATGCTGTCAACGTTTTGACTCGTCAGCTTTTGCAGCTGAGTCTTCACATCGTCCGTCAGGCCGACATAAAAGCCGGGAATATCGAGCACGCCCACTTTCTTCTTGCCGACGGTCTTCAGCGTCATCTTAACGGCGCGGTCTTCCAAGCGAATTCGTTCACGAGTAATAGTGACGACTTTCGACTTAGCGCCCTTTCCTGCCGGTAGAATTTCCAGCCGAACCTTGCTGCCTTTAGGCCCTTTAATCAGCGCAACAACATCGTCTAAACGCCAGCCGATAACGTCAACAATCGGCTTGTCCTGCTGACCAACGCCAACAATCTTATCGCCTACAGCAATAGCCTTGCTCTTGGCCGCCGGCCCGCCAGGCACCAGGGAGTTAATCTGGGTATAGTCGTCTTCCATCATTAATACCGCACCAATTCCCTCAAGGGACAGGCTCATTTCGGTATTAAACTGCTCAGTATTGCGCGGAGACAGATAGCTGGTGTGCGGATCGATTTCCCGAGCAAAGGCGTTCATAAAGGTTTGGAAAACGTCTTCACTCTTAGCCTGCGTCAGGCGTTTGATCGCCGACTGATAGCGCTTGGTCAGAATGTCTTTAATTTCTGGCCATTTCTTGCCCGCTAACGTCAGGTTCAGCGCGTCGTATTTCACTTTTTGATACCAAAGCTTGTCCAGCTCGGCATCTGTGGTTGGCCACGATGATTTACTGCGGTCAACTTCAATGACGTCATCGTTATCAAACGTCATGGGTTTATCCAGCAGAGACAGCGCATAGTTCAGTCGCTCAAGGCGACGCTTTTGCGCGTAGTTATACAGCGCATAGGCCGTGTCTAACTGCCCTGATTTTAGCTCATCGTCCAGCGCGCTTTTCTTATCGGCAAACTTTTCGATATCTGACGCCAGCAGCACGTTGTGGCTGAAATCCAGCATGTTTAGATAGCGATTAAAGATTTTCTCTGAGAAGGCGTCATCCAGCGTAAACTGGCGATAGTGAGAGCGGGTAAAGCGAGAGGTGACGCGTTCGCTGACGGCAGAATGCTGGACCTCCTGCTGAAGGTCCGGAATTTGCTCAATGCGGGGAGTTGCCTCTTTCGCATAACTTAATCCTGCGAGAAATAAGCTTGCAATGGCCGTTAGTCGGATTAAGTTATTCATGCGTTGGCTGACCTCCAGCTCAGAACTGTAAATGTTCGGCGCGAACCAGCATAGCTAAGCCAGAAGCCAGCTGCACACGGACACCGTCTTTGGCAATTTCAAGAACGGTGGCGTCCATTGCGCTTTTACCTGCGCGAACCTGTACCGGCTGACCAATTTTCAACGAAGTAATATCGCTAACGGGAACAGTCTTCGGCTTCGCTGTCGCAGCAGGTGCTGCTGGACGACGAGCGGCAGGCTTGGCTGACGCGCTATTCTCAGCTTTCTTCACAGGAGGACGAGTGCGGCGAGCAGGCGCTTCGGACTTTTCTTTGCCTTCTCTTTCTTTGCGCTGTGCAGCGCGCTGAGCCTGTACGCGAGCCTTAGCTTCTTCCAACTGCTTGCGGGCGTGCTCTACGTGTTGAGCCTCCAGCGCACCGCAGTCAGAACCGTCCAGATCGACGCGCTGAGCGTCAGCCTTCAGGCCATGCAGATAGCGCCAGCTTGAAGTATACAGGCGTAAAGCAGTACGCAGCTGGGTCTTACTAAACAGCGTTTCTTCCGGTAGACGAGTAATAACGTCCTGGAAGATGCCAATCTTAAGAGGCCGAGCTTCACCTTCGAGAGTAAAACAACGTGGGAACGTCTCAGCCAGATAGGCAATTACTTCTTTACTACTGTTCAACTTGTTGGGTTGGTTTTCCATGAAATTTCCTGATGACAACAAACTAGCCCGAAAATACAGGCGCAGATCAGGCGCCATTATAATCGCAGTGCGAGTAAAAGCCACGCTCTCCGCACGTCAAGTTTAACTACTTAATACAAACTTACTGTTCAGCCCTTGAGATATGCTCGGAAAGACGCAGAGCAATAGCCTTAAGCCCGGCCTCATCCTCACTGTCAAAACGGCTAAACAATGTACTGTCTATGTCTAATACCCCCACTACCCGATCGCCGCAGTAGAGAGGGAGCACAATTTCTGAATTGCTTGCACTGTCGCAGGCAATATGACCATCGAACTGATGAACGTCATCGATACGCTGAATGCGAGCCGCTACAGCTGCCGTTCCGCATACGCCTTTTCCCATCGGAATTCGGGTACAGGCAACTTTCCCCTGAAAAGGCCCTAACACCAGTTCATTACCTTTCAGCAAATAAAAACCCGCCCAGTTAACGTTCTCCAATCGCTCAAACAGCAGAGCGCTGGCGTTAGCCAACGAGGCAATCATGTCAGTTTCGCCGTCAAGTAGTGCAACAAGCGTGTTGTTCAACTCGGTATAAAACGCTTTTTTACTCATTTTATCAATAGATACCGCTCAATATCTCACAGGATAGCTACCTCGGCTTAACCACCGGCCAGCTTTACCTTGAAACCTTTACATTCTAGCAAGACTTTGAGCTCATCGCGCTTATCGCCTTGAATTTCAATCTGCCCCATTTTCAGCGCGCCGCCACAGCCGCACTTTTTCTTCAGCTCGGCGGTTAACTTTTGCAACTCTGCATCGTCCAGATCCAGCCCGCTGATGATACATACGCCCTTTCCCTTACGGCCGCTGGTTTGGCGCTGAATGCGAACGATACCGTCCCCTTTAGGACGCTCAACCTTCTCTTCCTGCGGCTTAATCCGCCCAGACTCAGTGCTGTAAACTACGCGGTTATCGCTCATGCAGGCCTCAGGCTGGATAAAATATCGCGCAGTGCAGCAGCAGGCTCGGCCGCCTGTGTGATGGGCCGACCAATCACCATATAGCTCACGCCCGCGTCCATGGCCTGTGGTGGCGTCATTACTCGGCGCTGATCGCCAAGGGCGCTGCCCACAGGGCGAATGCCCGGCGTGACTAGCTGAAAGTCGGCACCAAACAGTGAGCGCAGATGCGTCGCCTCGTGGGCGGAGCATACTACCCCATCAAGGCCGTTGTTCTTAGCCAGACGCGCCAATCGCTCAGCGTGATCCTGTAACGTCCCCTGAATGCCGATATCTCTTAACTCACTCTCTTCCATACTGGTTAATACGGTGACAGCAATCAGCGCCGGAGCGTCGCTACCGTACGGCAGCAGCGCAGTTTTCGCGGCTTCCAGCATTCTCGCCCCGCCGCTGGCGTGAACGTCAACCATCCATACCCCCAGCTCAGCCGCTGCCGCAACGCTTTTAGCCACGGTATTGGGAATATCATGAAATTTTAAATCCAGGAAAACGTCAAACCCACGCAGCTGAAGCGCGCGAACCAGCTCTGGACCGCAGAGAGAAAACATCTCTTTACCGATTTTCACGCGACAATCGGCAGGATCAATCTTATCAGCCAGCGCCAGCGCATCGCGCTGATTGTCAAAGTCCAGCGCCACAATAACGGGGGAAGTCGATATCGACATGCTGTTTTCCTGTTCTTCTTCTATTGAATCAATTTGTACTATGTACACATAAAATGAATAAATAAATCGCGCATCTACTGACCGTCCAAACCGCGTATCGGCTTAACCGTCGACCAGGCTTTGCACGACGGGCAGTGCCAATAAAGGGAGTTAGCCGTTAATCCACATTTTTCACAGCTGTAGCGCGGGCGAGTACGGATCTGTTCGGCAACCATATCTTGCAGCACCATCAGGCTTTCTTTAGCTCGCCCTTCTTCGGCTTCCGCCAGTTGATAGTTCATTAGGCGATAAAAGCCGCGCATCGTGGGGTGAGCCTGAAGCTGGTGGTTAATATAGGCCTGTGCAGCATCCCGCCCTTCACGAAGCTCTAGCATGTCCGCCAGCATCAGCTCTGCGGCCGAGCCGGTTTTTTCTGCCACACAGCGCTTCAGGTAAGACGTCCAAAGCTCTGGCTTATCAAGGCGCTGATAGCACTCGTGCAGCATCGGCAGCGTTTCACTGACAAAATCTTTATCCTGTTCGATGACTCTTTCCAGTTCAGCAATCGCTTTGGCATCATCTCCACGGGCAATCCAGATACGTCCGGACATAATCGACACTCGGGCGCAGTTTTTATCTGCGGCAGCGGCCTTTTTCAACAGCCCCATCGCTTTATCCAAATCGTCCGAGCCCATGGCCTGTAAAGCCAGTTCGCAGTAAAAATGGGCAATTTCAATACGGTAAGCGTCTTTGCCGGCCTTAACCAGCTTCTCTGCCATGTCGATGGCCTGCTGCCAGTCACTGGTTGTTTGATAGATGGCCAACAGCTGCTTTAAGGCCGGTAGGCGGAAATCTTCTTCATCGACCAGTTGAGCGAACATATGCTCCGCCCGGTCATACAGCCCGGCGGCCATATAGTCCCAGCCAAGCTGCTGAGTAGCCAGAAGCCGCTGTTCAAATGACAGAGAGGCGCTTTCAATTAGAGATTGGTGAATTCGAATTGCCCGGTCAACCTCGCCGCGAGAGCGAAACAGGTTACCCAGTGTAAGGTGAGCTTCAAAGGCGCCACTGTCCTCTTTTAGCATATCGACGAACAGATCGACGGCTTTGTCTTGCTGATTGGAAAGTAAAAAGTTTACGCCGTCCACGTAACCACGGGACAGCTTATTCGCTTCCTGTTGGCGCTCCTGCTGTATGCCCCGTCGCCCCATATACCAACCATAGGCGGCGGCCACGGGCAGTAACAAAAACAGCAGTTCAAGCATACAGCGCTATTCCTTATCGGACGTCTGCGGCGCAACGGGAACTATCGCGGTAGACGCGGCGTCCTCATTTTGGAGTCGTTTGATTTGACGCATTGAGCGCCCAAGGCGCAGGCGTAAACGCAGGTAGAAAATCCCCGTTACCAGCCACCCCAAGACAAAGCCACTGCCAAACAGCACAGCCAATAGCGTAGACAACGCATAGTCGCCCTTCGCAATCAGGAAGTTGAACGTTACGACCTGCTCATTATGGGCGCCTAAGGTTACAGAGATAACCAAAATAACGACGGCAATTAATCCAATCAGTAAATATTTCACATTGCTATCCAAACATAGAGATAAACGGATGAATTATACCAAGAATGCTTGAGCCTGTCCTTTAACTTAGCGTTTTGTCGCTTCGGTCTAAAAATAAGCCCTGTTCAAACATCGATTTTCACTGAAATCGCTCTAAAATACTAGGCCGTATCCCTTATTTATGCACGCGCCTAGCGCCATTCTCAGCAATAGTTCACTCGTGAGCCTGAGTTGATAAGAGAATTTTTTTCTCAGCCAGCCAGCAGGCGCCAAAGGCCAGAATGCCACCCAGCAAGATAGACGTTATCAAGTCTAGCGGCCAGTGCATACCCAACATCAGGCGACTTCCCTCCACAGCAATAGCCCAAGCGGTTAACACGGCGACGCTCAGGTAGCGCCGGCGTGGCAGCAGTAGACCAACGCCCAGTAAAGCCCAGGTCGCGGTAAACAGCGTGTGCCCAGAGGGAAACGCATATCCGGTTTCCCGCTGCCAGTGCTTCGACAGCCACCGAGGCACTTCTGGCTCTTCACTCAGATGCTGTTTAATCACTTTCACGCGATCTTTTCTGCTTTGGGCATAGAACTCGCGAGCGTCAATCGGGTATTGATTTGCCATCCAGAGCACATAAGGTCTGGGTTCCTGCACAGTTTCTTTAACGGCTGATTTTATCGCCTGCCCGCCAACGATAGTTACCGCCAGCAGAGCTGTCATCGCTATAGCTCGACGCCAGGATAGAGAAAGCCTACCGATAAACCAGATAGCCAGAATAACACTGGTTATTGCTCCCCATGGAGAACTTGCCGTTTCTGTCAGCCAAAACATGGGCAAAAGGAACGCTTCGGCTCCTCCCGGGCTCCACTGCCATCCTGTGACCAAGACAGCCAACGGGACAATCAACAACAGTAAAACGCCAGCAGCGAGACGAGCAGTTAAGCAGCTCAGCATACAACAAACTCTTCCTGTACTCATAACGGCTGACTATAATTCCACAAAAGCGCCTGAAACGATAAAACTATTGCACATTCTTTATTAACTAATTAGTAACAATTCTCACTGGTTCGTTTATACTAATGCGCTTAATGTCGTTGCAACACGTTAACTTAGCCTCAATGTAGGCAGACAAAACAAAGTTATTCGTCATTGGAGAACATCATGCAGTTAAAAAAAGTGGCTGAAGCCAAACTACCGACCCCTTGGGGAGACTTTCTGATGGTCGGGTTTGAAGAGCTTGCCACCGGGCATGACCACGTAGCGCTGGTGTTTGGTGATATCAGCGACAATAAGCCCGTGCTGGCGCGCATTCACTCTGAATGCCTAACGGGGGATGCCCTGTTTAGCCTGCGCTGTGACTGTGGGTTTCAACTGGAAGCCGCCATGCAGCATATTGCGGAAGAGGGGCGAGGTATTTTGCTGTATCACCGCCAAGAAGGCCGCAATATTGGACTATTGAATAAAATCCGCGCCTATGCGCTTCAAGATCTCGGCGCTGATACTGTGGAAGCCAACCACCAGCTGGGCTTTGCGGCAGACGAGCGCGACTTTACGCTGTGTGCGGATATGTTCAAGCTGCTGGACGTAGACTCTGTCAGGCTGTTGACCAACAATCCGAAAAAAGTAGAAATTCTGACACAGGCGGGTATCAACATCGTTGAACGCGTTCCGCTTCTGGTAGGACGTAATCCGAAAAACGAAAAGTATCTTGATACTAAAGCGGCGAAAATGGGTCACCTGTTGTCCAAGTAAATACGCTTTCTATAGCGCCAGACGCGCTCTGCGTCTGGCGATCAATCTTCCCTACTCTGTTTCTTATTCTCTTTGTCTATCCCTTGATTTGTCCAGATCTAACTGACTACTTCACCGGCAGCTCAACGTCTCTAAACAGCGCCTCAATCTCTTCCGGCGATCTTAGCGAAACAGCCTTGTCCACAACGTCTCGAGTCAAATGGGGTGCGAATCCTTCAATAAAGCTGTACATGTAGCTGCGCAGAAAGGTCGTGCGGCGAAAGCCGATTTTTGTCGTGCTGGGTGCAAAGATGTGGCTGGCATCAAGCGCCACCAGATCCGGATCCTCAAGCGCATCAACCGCCATATTCGCCAGAACGCCCACTCCTAAGCCCAGTCGAACGTAGGTTTTAATCACGTCTGCATCGGTTGCGGTAAAGACGATCTTCGGCGTGAGGCCAGCACGGTTAAAGGCGATATCCAGCTCAGAACGGCCGGTAAAGCCAAAGGTATAGGTCACCAGTGGATACGATGCCAATTCTTCAATGGAAACGTGCCCTTTTGACGCCAGCGGGTGATCGTCTTTCACCACGATAGCTCGGTTCCAGTGATAGCAAGGAAGCATGATCAAGTCTTCGTAGAGATGAAGTGCTTCGGTCGCAATAGCAAAGTCAGCGTTGCCTTTTGATACGGCCTCAGCGATTTGCGTTGGCGATCCCTGATGCATATGCAAAGACACTTTAGGATAGCGATCGATAAAAGCCTTAATGGCCTTAGGCAGCGCATAGCGCGCCTGTGTATGCGTTGTCGCCACGTACAGCGAGCCGCGATCGGGATAAGTATGCTCACCGGCAACCGACTTGATCGCGTCAACTTTAGACAGGACTTCACGCGCTATGCGCACGACTTCCTGCCCTGCCGGTGTCACCTCTGTCAGGTGCTTACCGCTGCGGGTAAAAATCTGAATGCCTAACTCATCTTCCAGCATTCTGACCTGCTTACTGATCCCCGGCTGGGAAGTATAAAGGCGCTCTGCTGTAGAAGAGACATTCAGGTTATGGTTAACCACTTCAACGATATAGCGAAGCTGCTGCAGTTTCATACGTAACACCATTACTTAATAGCTGTCATGGATAGGATAGTCATGTATCCCTACGGTCCATTCACGTTAGGCATTGACTGCGCTTTTGCGTTAAAAACGCGCATCTGCCCGGACTTCCTGCGTCACTTTTTTTCGTTTGTTCAAAGGAATAAAAACGCCCTGCTGTTAAATCAACATACAGAGCGTTGCATGGTAAGTCATCATTTTTCCCACACGGGATTACTTTTTCGCTTCGCGCCACTGCCCGTCAGTATAAAACAGTGACCATCCGGTTGCCTTGCCAGCCTTCTCTGATGAGATGTACTGCTGCTTAGTTTTACGGCTAAAGCGCACCATAGACGGGTTGCCTTCAGGGTCAGCCGCTGGCGCGTCAGCCAGATAGCGCAGTTTCTCCGGCAGGCGATCCTTAAATCGCTGTAGCTCGGCTACCATCGGTGCTCGCGTTTCCCTTGATTTAGGGAAAGTATTGGCGGCGAGGAAAACCCCAGCAGCACCGTCGCGCAGCACAAAGTAAGCGTCGGATTTTTCACAGGGCAGCTCTGGTAGCGGAACCGGATCTTCCTTCGGTGGCGCGATATCGCCATTGCGCAAAATCTTACGCGTATTTTTACAGTCTGGATTCGTACAGCCCATGTACTTACCAAAACGCCCCATTTTCAGGTGCATTTCAGAGCCGCACTTATCGCACTCGATAACCGGGCCATCATATCCCTTAATGCGGAACTCGCCCTCTTCGATCTCATAACCGTCACAGGCTGGGTTATTACCACAAACGTGCAGCTTACGGCTTGGATCGATAAGGTAGCTGTCCATCGCGGTACCGCACTTCTGACAGCGGCGACGGGCGCGCAGCGCGTTGGTTTCCGCATCATCCCCTTCCAGCACATTAAGCACTTCGGACTCAGGGATAAGATTGATTGTCTGTTTGCAGCGCTCTTTAGGCGACAGCGCATAGCCGGAACAGCCAAGGAAAACGCCGGTACTGGCGGTTCGGATGCCCATTTTACGCCCACAGGTCGGACAGTCGATAGAGGTCAATACAACCTGATTAGGCCGCATCCCGCCTTCTTCCGGCTCCCGCTCTGCCGTTTCAAGCTGCTGACTGAATTCAGAGAAAAAGCTGTTAAGCACGCCCTTCCAGTTGGCCTTATTGGTCGCCACGCTGTCCAGATTGTCTTCCATTCTCGCGGTGAAGTCGTAGTCCATCAGATCGCGGAAGTTTTCTTCCAGACGGTCGGTAACGATTTCGCCCATTTTTTCGGCATAAAAACGGCGATTTTCCGTATGCACATAGCCACGATCCTGAATCGTGGAGATGATAGAGGCATAGGTTGAAGGTCGGCCAATCCCTCGCTTTTCCAGCTCTTTAACCAGTGAGGCTTCGCTAAAGCGCGCAGGCGGCTTGGTAAAGTGCTGGCTAGGCAGCAGTTGCAGCAGGTTCAGCTTGGTACCAACCTCGATAACCGGCAGCGTTTTGTCTTCATCATTCTTACGCAGTGCAGGCAGCACACGCGTCCAACCGTCAAAGCGCAGCGTGCGCCCTTTCGCCTTAAGCAGAAAATCGCCTGCTTTTACTGTCAGCGTCGTGGAGTCGTATTTCGCCGGAGTCATCTGGCATGAAACGAACTGACGCCAAATCAGCTGATACAGGCGCTGTGCGTCTGATTCCATATCCTTCAGGGATTCAGCAAGCACGTTGACATCAGAAGGACGAATCGCTTCGTGCGCTTCCTGAGAGTTTTCTTTGCTGCTGTAAACATTCGGCTGTGCGGGAAGGTATTTATCACCAAAACTCTCGCCAATGTAGCCTCTTACCATCTTCAACGCATCCTGACTCAGGTTAGTTGAGTCGGTACGCATATAGGTAATATGGCCAGCTTCATACAGCCGCTGCGCCATCATCATGGTTTTCTTAACGCCAAAGCCGAGCCGTGTGCTGGCAGCCTGTTGCAGCGTAGAGGTAATGAAAGGCGCGGAAGGCTTACTGGTGGTTGGCTTGTCTTCACGCTCTAAAACGTCGTAACTGGCCTTTTCCAGCAGCGCCAGCGCGGCCTGCGTCTCTTGCTGGTTAACGGGCTTAAAGGCGCTGTCTTTATGGTGCGTCACCTGCATTTGCAGCGGCGCATCGCTGCCGTGATCGAGATCGGCGTGCAGCTCCCAGTACTCTTCTGGCACAAAGGCTTTGATTTCCCGCTCGCGCTCAACCACGAGGCGAACAGCAACAGACTGCACGCGGCCGGCTGAAAGCCCTCTGGCTATTTTTTTCCACAGCAGTGGAGAGACCATGTAGCCAACGACACGGTCCATAAAGCGACGCGCCTGCTGAGCGTTAACGCGATCGATATTCAGCTCGCCCGGCTCTTTAAACGCCTCTTGAATAGCATTCTTGGTAATTTCGTTAAATACAACGCGACGATAGCGGTCGTCGCTGCCGCCGATCACTTCCCGCAGGTGCCAGGCAATGGCTTCTCCTTCGCGGTCAAGGTCGGTTGCGAGATAGATAGTGTCGGCCTTTTCTGCCAGCGCCTTAAGCTCGGCGACCACTTTCTCCTTACCAGGGAGAATTTCATAGTTAGCGGCCCAGTCGTGGTACGGATCGACACCCATACGGTTAACCAGCGCCTGTTGGGCATCTTTCTTAACCTTGGCAGCACCTTTTGCAGCAGGGCTACTCTTCGTTCCTGAACCGCTCGTAGGCAAATCCCGGATGTGACCAACGCTGGATTTCACCACGTAGTCGTTGCCTAAGTATTTATTAATCGTTTTGGCCTTAGCCGGGGATTCCACAATAACGAGCGATTTACCCATAACGTTGTTTACCTAATTGGCCCTTCTTAAATAAGATACAACATAGCGAATTCTGCAGGACAGTACAAAACGTGACGTAAGTGAGGACGCTATAAGTGCCGCTTCTTCGCCCTGTTCTGTTACCTCTATTTATAGCATTCAGTCTATAACAAAACAGCTCGCTACAGGCGCACAGCATACCTTATTGCCACGCTGACCCTGTGTCCCAAAAGCCCATAACTGTACCTGATAAAAAGCGCTACGCAACAAAATTAGCGCGATTCGCCGTTTTTTATCCATGTAAAATACACTCAACTATCAGGCAAAAAGCCGTTTACATCAGGCCTCAATGCATTGCTCCCTCGCCTTACGGGCGCTAAAATGCGCGAACGATTTTAAATAGGTTAACGCAGTTGGAGTCAATCATGAAAAACGAAACTACCCCTATCTCTCGCGAAGCACTATTAGAAGAGGCAAACCGCATTATTCGCAGCCATGAAGATTTTATTCACGGTATGGAGGCGACGGACGTAGAGCAGAAAGGAAACGTTTTAGTGTTTCGTGGGGAGTTCTTTATGGACCAAGACGGTTTGCCAACGGCAAAAACAACCGCTGTATTTAATATGTTTAAACATTTAGCTCACGTACTTTCTGAAAAATACCATCTGGTGTGAGTTAGCAAAGAGAATGAGAGCAGAGAACGTTATTCTCTGCTCTTGATTTAATTTTCTTTAGCAACGCTGTCGTTAGTAAAAAAGCTTGAAAAACTTAGCTGTTGCTTCGCTGCCAAAAATACCGCCAATCACGGCACCAGCTGCTGAAAACGCGTAAGAAATAACGCTATTCCATTCTTTATCGGCAACAACTTGCTGCCCTAACGCCATCCCAGCGCTAGCGCCATCAAGAGCACCGGTCAGGAAGCCGCCGCTAACGTCGTTAATTTCACTCTTATTTAATTCGCGCATAGATATTCCCTCAATGATTAATGAATAAGAAATAATGATGAAACGATTATTTCAACTCGGGAATATAGCATTTTGATTTTTCTGATATTAAGGTGAATTTATGTTATTTATTTTTTATTAATTTAAGTGTAGTTAATTTAGAAATACCTAAAAGGAAAATACTTACCAATAAGAGGAGAACACACAAAGAATCTTATGTAAAAACTTAAAGCAGCTTAGATTTAGATAAGTGCGCTCTACAGCCAATAAGGGCACGCTGCAGAGCGCCTAGAGACAGATATCCTATCAGAGCATCGGCTTTTGACCGCGCTGCCACCAGCGCAGCAGAAGGCGATCGCTGCTCTCCGCGACGCTGCCCGTCAGGCGATCGATCATACGCTTACGCTGGGCGTAGCGTACGCCAATTGCATCGCGCTGACTCAACTGAGCAATAAGCAGGTCGTCACTGGTGCCGATTTCATCAATCAGACCTTTCTCTTTTGCCTGAACGCCAAACCAGTGCTCACCGGTCGCTACCGCGTCAATATCCAAAGAGGGGCGCTGCTCGCGGACAAAATCCTTAAACAACTGGTGGGTTTCATTTAGCTCTTCACGAAACTTCTCGCGGCCAGCCTCTGTATTTTCACCCAGCAGCGTTAGCGTCCGCTTAAATTCCCCTGCAGTATGCAGCTCTACGTCGATAGCGTTCTTTTTCAACAGGCGGTGGAAGTTTGGGATCTGTGCTACAACGCCAATTGATCCAATAATAGCAAACGGCGCCGCGACAATACGGTCGGCGACACAGGCCATCATATAGCCTCCACTGGCGGCGACTTTATCCACCGCAACGGTCAGACGAATACCCGCTTTACGCAGCCTATCCAACTGGGATGCGGCTAGCCCGTAGCCGTGAACCACACCACCAGGGCTTTCCAGCTTGAGCAATACTTCATCTTCCGGCCCTGCGGCAGCCAACACTGCCGTAATCTCTTCACGCAGCGCTTCAACCTCATGTGCATCCATGCTGCCTTTAAACTCAAGCACGTACAGACAGGGCTTTTTAGCGCTTTGCTCACCGCTTTTCGCTGCCAGCTTGGCGCGTTTAGCCTCGGCTTTGTCCTTTTTCTTCTGCTCTTTGTTCCACTGCTTTTGCTCTGCCTCTGGCAGGCGAGAAATCTGCATATCCTCTTTCATCAGGCGATACTGCTCGCCTAAATCCGTCAGAATAAGCTCCCCTCTGCGTTCTCCCTTACGCTGGGCCATACTAAAAATAAATAGCGCAGCTGCGGCAATAATGACGACAAACGTCGCGATTTTCGCCAAAAACAAACCATATTGAGATATCCACTCCACGGCATTTTTCCTATCGAGTTAACAAAAATCGGATAACGATATGGGCTCTGCCGGTTCACAAAGCAGAGAACCTTTACCGTGACTAACTGATATCACTCGCTATTTCAGCTATGATTAAGCAGTCCCCATACACCGGATAAATATACCGTAAGGAGAGAGTATGCACTACCAGGCATCGCGCGATTTGCTCAATGGGAAGATTGTCATGGTTACCGGCGCCAGCGACGGTATTGGCAAAGAGGCCGCCCTCACCTATGCCAGACACGGCGCTAAGCTTATTCTACTTGGCCGTAGCGAAAGCAAGCTCAAGCAGGTTCAGCAAACTATTGCTGCCGAAGGTGGGAAGCCCGCCACTGTGTTTCCTTACGATCTATTAACCGCACAGCCTAAGCACTACGCCATGCTGCAGGAAGAGCTGATGAAAGAAGTTGATCGCCTGGACGGTCTGCTTCACAGTGCAGGACTGCTTGGAGAGATCGCTCCCGTTATCGAGCAGGATGCAGAAACGTGGCAGCAGGTTATGCAGGTTAACGTGAATGCGGGATTTATGCTGACACAGGTTCTACTTCCTCTGCTGCTGAAGTCACCCCGCGCATCGTTAATCTTTACTTCGTCCAGCGTAGGTCGTAAAGGCCGACGCGGATGGGGTGCCTATTCGGTGTCTAAATTTGCTACCGAAGGACTTATGCAGGTACTGGCTGACGAATATCAGGAGACTTCCCTGCGGGTTAACTGTATCAATCCGGGAGGCACACGCACAGCAATGCGAGCCCACGCGTTTCCCGAGGAAGATCCAAATCTGTTAAAAACGCCTGCTGACATTATGCCCACCTACTTATATCTGATGGGTGACGACAGTCTGCACGAAAACGGCACCAGTCTCGACGCACAGCCGGGAAGAGTACCCGGGCCGTCAAAGTAGCGTTTGTGATTACATAAAACGGTCGTTTAAGAATGAGAAAACCGCCTCATTGCTGAGGCGGTTTTACATTACCCTTAATGGAAATCCTTAAGGAAGCGTTATTTGACCATCAGCTTTTGCAGGCAGCCAATGAACAGATCCGCAGCGGTCTTCAGCTGCTTCTCGTCAAAGTCAAAGCCAGCCTGGTGGTGACCAGCTGTCAGATCGGCACCGACGATGAAGTAAATGGACTTACCGCCGTTGCGCTGTACGCGCTTGGCCAGAATTGTCGCATCTTCACTACCGCCAAATGAACGCTCAGGTACGACAGTCAGTTCAGCGTGCTGTTTAACAACACCGGTCAGCAGATCAACCAGCTCTTTGTCGTTAACCAGATCGACAGCTTCGCCCATCACTTCGCTTTCCAGACGCAGCTCAAAGCTGTGAGCCGCGCCTTCAGCCATGCGCTGTACCTGCTCAGACATAAAGGTGTTGATGGATTCATCTTCACCACGGACTTCAACCTGAAGCTCGCCGTAGGCTGGAACAACGTTACGACCTTCGCCCGCCTTGATAACGCCGACGTTGATACGTGACATGCCCTTACCGTGACGGGAAATGCCCAGCATTTGCGTCGCTGCATGACAGGCACCCGCCAGAGCGTTACGGCCCAAGTGTGGTTCTGCGCCAGCGTGAGCCGGTGCGCCGTAGAAGCGGAAGTCAAACTTGGTGGTGCACAGGAAGTTGTTAGGATTTACCACGATCTCACCGGTCTTGGCGATAAAGCCCAAGTGCATACCGAGGAAATAGTCAGCATCGTCAACAATACCGCTAGCTGCCATAGCGCTCGCGCCGCGAACACCCTCTTCTGCCGGTTGGAACAGCAGCTTAACTTTGCCTGACAGGCCGCTGCCGTTTTCTACCAGCCACTTGGCGATACCCAGACCGATGGACATGTGACCGTCATGGCCACATGCGTGCATCAGGCCCGCGCTCTTAGAGGCAAAATCGTCTTTATTCGGAATATGTTCAGCTGTCGCGCATTCCTGCACGTTTACACAGTCAATGTCAAAACGCAGAGCAACTGTTGGGCCCGGCTTGCCGCTGTCGAACACAGCCATACAGCCTGTCAGCTCTTCCATTTCAGCCAGCAGTGATTCGTCTACGCCGCGCTCTTTCGCCAGCGCCAGTCCTTTCTCTACGACGTCAGCCTTACGGCCGCGCACAAACTCGCGATTGATGACTTTCGGGCCAGCGAACACTTCCAGCCCCATTGCGCGAAGCTCTTTAATTAAACGAGCAGTGGTGGTGAACTCAGACCAACCGATTTCAGGAAAGCGGTGAAGCTCTCTCCGCCACGCTACTAACTGGTTTAAATCAACTGTCGACATGACTTGTTTCCTTATTTTATTACTTAACTTACGGAATATACCGAAACTCTTTTACAGCATAACCAGAGCGACAAAGATAACGCCGACGATCATACCTGGCGCTGTGCGCTTGATAAGCTCAACCGGGTTAGCCGCTGCCAAACCAGCACAAACAATGGTCACACCGGCGATAGGAGACATAGTACGTCCCAGCGCACCGCCCATTGCAGCCGCCATGCCCAGATCGGGAATGGTGTAGCCAAATGCTGCTGCGTGACGAGTTACCGTTTCGTTAAAGGCCAATGCTGCCGCATCGCCAGAACCGGTGATAATCCCCATCAGGAATGGGCCAATCGTACCGCCCCAGCGAGCCAGTTCAGGGTTATGCGTCAGGAAATAAATGAAGCTGTCAATCAGACCAGATGCATTCAGACCCGCGGCGAACACGCCTGCCGCAATAATGATACCCAGAACGTCACCGTAAGCATTCCCCATACCGCTGAAGAACTGCTTGGTCATGTTGGTCGGGCTGCAGCGGGTAATGACCAGCGCGTAGATAGCACCAATAACCATCGCAGCAGGAACAGTCATCTTCACGCTGCCAAACCATGTTGTCGTGCCGGCAATCAGCAGCAGAATCAAAGGAATGAATGGAGCGGTGGCATAAAGATAGTTAGCGCCACCCTCTTCTTTTCCATCAGCAGAGGCCGCGTTCGTTTCACCTTCAACGGGTTGAATACGGAACTCTTTGCGAACCAGCGCAACAATAGAAAGAGAAACTGCGCCAATAACGCCGATGGCAATACTATACGGCGCATGATGCTTAATAAGGTCGATAACTTCCATTTTAGTGAAGCCGTCAGTTCCGACCATGATTTCGTTATACAGGTTGGAAACGAAGGCGTTGTGAGACATACCTGGGCTCAAGAAAGAGCCGATGGTTCCACTTAACACTGCCGCGCCAGCAATAGCGGGATGGATGCGAGCACCGATAAGCAGAGGGATCATCGTTGCCCCCACCGCAGCAGCACAGCCAGCAGCGGAAGGAATGGCGATATTGATAAAGTAGGTCACTACAACAGTAGCTGGGATCAGGAAAAAGCCCAGACGGGTCATCATACCGGTAAGAGCTTTAACCAGGTGCATATCACACTTGGTAAATTTCATCACATAGGCAAAACCCATGCTCGCACAGATAGCCTGTATTAGGCTTGCAGATGTCATGCTCTTAGCAAATGCATCGAGACCAGCCATCGGATTAAGCGCCACCAGCCCCATAATCAGACCGGAGCCTATCAGCACCATCCGTGTTTCATACTGCTTTATCAACAGATATATGGTAATTGCAACAATTACCAACGCTATGATTTGTATAATCATGTTATTCTCACTATTTCACTCATCAAAACGGCAATGACTTTGCCGCGTCCACACCTATATCACAAATCGAATCATATAATAAAAAGTCAGGGCTCCCAATGCTAATTTAAGCCACCAATTGACTGACAATTGAGCAATAGACTCAAAGTAATTGCTGTTTACGGCTCCACTATAGCAATTGATACTTCGATATCGTTGATGGATGTCAAAAAAGGCCGGCCTTAGTGCCGAAACAGTTAAATGCATCACAAAGGCAAAAAATAAATCAATTTATTTTAAATAGGCGTGTTGACGAATAATAAATAACATTATGTCATTTAAATAAACAAATATTTTTCGGTTATTTCATTGAGTTGCAAAATGATAACAAGATAACAACAATATGTTTTAAGTACATGAATTAATATTTCGCGTCTCTATTAGTGTCATAGCAAATATATCTTTTATAGCGCAGTAAAATGCCGATATAGCGCTATTTTTCCGGTAACTGCGCTGAAAATATCAAGAATAACTCACAGTTTTGGCAGAACGTTTAACCGACAAAAAAGGCGGCAAAAGCCTCCTGAGATTGATGACAAAGGCCTTGAATAAAGTCTACAGAGTCAAACGGAGGGAGAGTGTTACTCGCTTAGCTCGCCCTGCGGGTCAACACTCCGTGTTGCTCAACGCCTAAAGGCGTTGTCCGTTGGGGTCGACTTGGCGTAAGCCAACGACAAACCGGCTTTGCCGGTTTGAACAGCGCTTGCGCTGGCCCTGAAAGGGCTTCATAACGGCCCGTAGGAAGGCTATGCCCGACGCACTCCTAAAGCTAATACAAGCTCTCTTCCGGCCAAGCACAATAGCGATATAAGTAGGTCGTATTTTCGGCCGGAATATCCGCTGAAGCTAATTTAGTATGGTTTGTCATCGGTATCAGGCGGCAAAAGCCGCCTGATACCGATGACAGTATGACGCTATGCGCTTCTGCCCAGACTGTCTTTCGCAATTGCCTGAAAGTCATTAAAGCTTTTGCTGTTCAGCAGTCGCTTAGTGGCCTTTTCACGAACAAAAGTCACAAACAGGTCATAGATAGCCATCGCTTCTTCATACTCAGCCTTGCTGATAGCGAGCAGGAAAATAACATTAGCGACCTCTTTCTTTTCACTGCCCCATTCGATGCCGTTAGGAGCAAGAATGGTTACCACGACGGTTTTATTCGCCAACAGGCCTAAAGAGTGAGGGAGCGCGATCCCCTCGCCCAACAGGGTGGAAACAATAGACTCTCTCTCGATCAGCGACGGATAAAAGTCCTTAGTGACGCAGCCGTCCGCCTCCAGCTTTTTACACACCTGCTTAAACAGCGCTTCCTGAGTCATTTTACCTTTGACGATCATAAAGTGCCGCTCGTCGAAAAAGCGCTCTAAAATATAGGGCTTGGTGCGGTCTACCATCGCCAACCGCCCTATTTGTTCGATCTGATACGGCGTGGGGAAAGGCGCAATCTTAACGATCGGCTTATTCTTTTCCGTCAGCCTGACCGTGGTAACGACAAAATCTTCAGCGACGCTGTCAAGCTCTTCATACTCTCTCAGAGAAACAACGCGCTGCACTTTCATCTGGGGAAATTCGCGCACAATCTTGGCTTCTATCATGCGGATTGTTGAATTTCCAGCATCCGTCACCAGCAGTGCGTGCGGGTGGCGGGTATATCCTGCGCTATAGTTGCGCTCTAGACCAACCCCGATATGCACCGCCAGATATCCCATCTCGTCTTCACTAATCGCGTAGGGAAGCTGAGGCTCTACGTTCGCCATCGCGCTAAGCGTAACGTCGTAGGCAAACGGATAGTATTGCTTGATATCGGACAGCAGCGGGTTTTTCGTATTGAGCTGATAGCGAACGCGCGTCAGCATCGCCGCCAAGTGGGAAGACAAATCCGACCTTAGCTTTTCATCGCGGCGCAGGTCGTAGTTATAGGAATCGTTAATATAGCTGAGGATATAGTCTACCAGCCGATCGCTGTTAACCTCGCTATCCTGCACGCTTTCAGTAACTCCGCTGGGGATACGCTGTGCAGAAATTTGGACACTAAGATAGGCCTCTTCAGCGCCTGAAAGCTGTCCACCGAGAAAGTAGTCAAATCCCTTGGCAATCTCCGATGCTGCGCTTTTGATAACGTCATCAATGCCTTCAGTGGCGTAATGAATCATTTCATGACCGCGGGTAATGCGCAGAATAGACACTGCACAGTTGAAAATCAGGTACTGCCGCCCTTCATTTGTCAGGCGAATGTCAAAGCGGCTTACGCTGTTTTCTAAAACCTTCTCGATGTAGCTGAGGTCAATGTTAGTGAGAATGTCCTGCTTGAAGCTGTTTAGCGAGCGGTCATTTTCACTGGAAAACTGCTGCCACAGAATGTCGGTAATACAGGCGCGAATCGCCTGTTCCGCCCCGGCAAGCTTAATGCCCTGACGCGGTATGGTATCCAATACAATCTGATACTTTTCCAGCAGCTCTCTAACGGTGGACATATCGTGCTGCAGCGTTCCTCGGCTGACAAACCATTCTTCGGCAATATCGTCCAGCTTCATCGGCAGCGGCGCTAATAAAAACTTGAGCAGCAGCGCGTCGACTCGCTCTTTTGAGGAACGAGGGATCGTTTTTACCTGATGATTTTGCGTTGGCAGTGTGCTGTAGCGCTGAGCGTCTATCACGGACAGGCGATAGCCGAAGCCGCGATCGTAAACGATTGTTGCTCCATATCCGGACAGCACGTCGTTCAGCGCCGACACGTCAGTGCGTATCGTTCGCGTTGAAACGTTGAATCGCTTTGCCAGTTCGTCCTGAGGCAGCGTTTCGGACTGGATTGCATCAAATAAATAGGCAAGGCGTTGATAAGGAAATAGCGCCACAAACCACCTTTTAACCCGCAGAGAGAACAAAAATAATGCGCTGAACGTGACAAAAGCCTTTCCTAATGAAAGGCTTCATATGTCAGTAAAAGCGTTGTGTTAGGCGGTAAGCCTTTTAACAATAGCCAACAGCGTTTTTACGTCTTCTGGTCGAGTATTGCCCGTCGCCGAGTCAATAATAGAACTATAGACGTGTGGTATGACTTTTTCCACGCCCGCGTCTAGTGCGATCTTCAGGATTTCTTCAAAGTTATCCAGATCGATACCGCCGGTTGGCTCCAGATAAAAATGGTGCTCAGCACAGGCTTTAGCGACACGAATATATTCATCTTTATGGGCCAGACCGCGCATGTTGAAGAACTTGATTGAGCTAGCACCCATGTCTTTCAGCATCGCAATCGCCGTGTCTACCGGAATAATCGCATCTGGGAACGTTGAGCTAATAGGACCAGTAGAAATCTTCACCTGACCAACAGTACCGGTTGGTGAAACAAGGGCGTTAACCACTGTCTCGTTTTGCCCCAACAGCGCACGGCTGATAGGCGCGCCGGTAAACACTTGGTTGACGTGCTGTGGCTGAATGACGCGAGAAATTTGCGACACCATCTCAGACTGTTTTGGATCGCCTGCGCCCAGTCCCACCGAAATGGCGTTATCGATGTCGTTAGCGTACTTAGTCATGTCCGCAATAGCGCTGGCGAGGTCAGGGTAGTTTTTTGACAGTACGCCGACCACTACGTGGCCTTCAGCGGCTGCATACACATCACGGGCGTTTTCCCTAGAGCCAGCCAGAACGTTAAGACAAACGCGATCGCGATAGTAGTTTGGGGTGAGTTTCATTAATTATGCTCCAGTAACCTGTTGGCGAATGGCGCTGGCAATCACAGCCAACTGGGCAGGCGACACGCTGCGCACGTCAGCTTCAACTTTGCCTTCATTCGCTTTGTATTCACGAAAATAGATAGCGGTAGAACCCTGCTTAAGGGCTTTCATCAAAGCGACGGTCGTTTTACCAATCACTTTCTCATCAAACGAAATTTCAGTACGCGCGATGTCACGGCCTGCGCCGTCCCACACGACTTTGGCAGAAATGCCCTTGATGCCGTTGAGCTCGTCAATAAACGGTGTCATTTTTTCCACCATCTCCTGACCCGTTTCTTTGGCAGAGGTCAGGTAGAGTTCAATCGCCAGCGTCAGGCCAAGAATGCCCTCTTTTCCCACTTTCATGGCGCGGCCGATACCGTTACCCTGTAACTTAACCCATTCAACGTACTGTTTTTTACCAATAACTAGGCCGCTTGTTGGGCCTTCTATCGCCTTCGCTCCGCTGTAAATCACCAGATCTGCGCCCATTGCGTAATAGGCTTTCAAGTCTTCTTCCGCTGCAGCGTCAACAATAAGCGGCAGACAGTAGCGCTTGGCAACTGCAGCAGCATCGGCCACTGACAGCATGCTTTTTTGTACTGTATGGTGAGACTTGATATACAGAATGGCTGCGGTTTGAGAGGTAATTTTCGCTTCCAGCTGATCGGCACTGCACTCGTTGGCAAAGCCCGCCTCGATAACTTTACCGCCCCCCAGAGACACCATGGTGTCTACCGGTGCGCCAAAGTTAACGTTGTGCCCTTTTGGGATCACGATTTCCCTTGGCACTTGTTTGTCTGAACTGTGGAGATTAAACAGCAGGTCAGCATCGTCCTTCACGATAACTGCCGCCACTGACTGGGCAATTCCCGCCGAAGCGCAAGACACCACAACCGCATCTTCTACACCCAGCAGGCCTGCAATATAGGCACCGGTCTTGTTGACCAGATCTTTCATTTCAAAATACTGGTTCAGGCCAAAGTGAACTTCATTCGCCACTTCTGGCTTTGGCGTTGACACGCCAAGAATAGTCATACGCCCAGAGGCGTTGATCACTTCACGCAGCTGATACTTCTCATAAATTGATGGCATAGTCGGACTCACCTTCTTTAGTTGCAATACTTTCCCCAGCGACAATCGCCGCCAGAGGAATAAATCGATATGTACCGGTTCTGACCTGGCCTTCCGCGTCGGAGAGCTCTACGCGCTCTTCTTTAATATCAAACACGGTAATGTCAGCATCGTCGCCGACGGTCAAACGCCCTTTACCCTTCAGTCGCAGCAGATCTGCCGCTTTCACTGTCACGCAGTCGACGATCTGTTTAGGGGAGAATCCCATACACAGGAACTTGGTCATTACCGCCGCCAGACTAAAGACCGGGCCGTTAATGCGGTTTTTATGGTAGATGTCAGAGCTAATAAGGTCTGGATAGGTGCCAATCTTCATAGCCTGTTCGGCGACAGAAAAGCTAAAACTTTCTCCTCCGTGGCCGACGTCGAGGATCACACCGCGTGCCAGTGCGCGTTTGATGGATTCTTTAAGCTGCCCCTGCTCATTCAGGATCCGGTTTGGCTTACCGTTAAAGCAGTGGGTAATAATGTCGCCTTTCGTCAGCAGATCGGCGATCTCGTCCAAATTTGGCGGGTTGTTGCCAATGTGCACCATCAGCGGCAGCCCGTTCTCTTTTTGCATCTCTTTAGCGGCAAGCAGCGGCTTAATACCGTTCTCACCCACGACGCTTTTGCTCATGCGCGCCTTGATGCCGACAACAAAATCAGGATGGCGTTTAACCGCCTTTTGGAGAGCATCGTTGTCAATTTTGCTCATATCGGACAGCTCATTTTGCGCAATGATGCCGATACGGGCGATATTCAGAAAAGAGTAGACGTTCGTTTTAGCGGCTTTGGCCTGTAAAAAGAAGCTGTCTACGTCATCTGCACCGACGCTGCCTGCATCGATGACGGTTGTCACCCCACAGGCGGCGCCGGCCAGATCCGGTTCGTCAAAATAAATGGGCGAAGACGGACAGCAGTGAGTGTGAGCGTCTATCCAGCCGGCGCTGATAAAGTACTTTCCGTTCAGGTCAATCTGCTTTTTGGCCGTTTGCCCTTTGGCAACGTCGGGTCCGACAGCGCTGATTTTTCCCTCATGGATGACGATGTCAACTACATCGCCCTCTGTACGCCTTGCCTGTCTGATAATTAAATCATTCATGATATCTGCTCACCTCTCTGTCAATTTACTTACGCCGCAACCAATGGGAAGAAATAGCCGAAGACCATTGCTCCAAGGATTGCGCCACCGGCGACTGGCTTTTTCCACACGTAGAAAATCAGCGAGCCAATCAGTGAACCGATGCCGATAGGAATCGACGCGGCCATGGCGGCTAAGATAATCAACGGACCAAGGAAGCGACCGGAGGTGTTACCTGCCCCCATCATGACGTCTGCACCGAACGTCGAGTTACCCTGACCAACGGTGAACTTACGCGCCAAGATAATCACGGCACCTACCGCGATACCCAACACCATGCCGACAACCAGCGCCGCATAGAAGTTAGTGACAAGATAGTCAAACCCACCCGCCAGCAGCAGTGCAGGAACGCCTAGACCAAGCCCCGTCTGAATAGCACCGCCGATATCGAGGATCCCTACCAGAGAGCCTTCAATGATTCGGGCAAACAGGAAACTTGCACCAAACGCCGCCACCGCGCCGTAAACACCGGTATCAATACCGGAGCGCAGCATGGCGACAAACGCCACTTCGTTAAAGGCACCAAAGCCGTAAACTACATACATGTGCGTACCGGCGAATACCCCCGCCGACAGCAGTCCGACGAAGAGAGGAAACGTCCACTCTGCGTACCAAAAGTCGTTTTTTAATTCAGTATTCATTATTCAATCCCGCGTCTCTGCCCGTCATACTTCAAGCTGAATGAGTCTTGGCTGCATACAACTCGAATTATTGAGAGCATTAATAGAATTACTTGCCGCTCAGTACGTTATGAACGTTCTGTAGCCAATCGGGCACGCCCAGCATGAACGACTGCAGCAGCTTAACGTCGAAGCCGCGGAAGAAACCGCTCAGCACGAACAGCAGGATCACAGCAACCATCATGGTACGCGTGACTTTGTTCCAACCGTTGTCGTCAACGCCTTTACCGATAAGAATGCCCAGTACCAGCCCAGGGATCGCGTTACCCATAATCAGCTGCGCACAGCCGCCAAACAGCGTCGCCCAAAAGCCAGAGCGACGACCGGCGTCCATTGCAGCCAGCCAGAAGATCACGGGCATCACGGTGTTAACCAGCAGGTTAGCCGCAGGCACCAGCACGTTAGTTGCCGTTGTTTGCAGCGATGCAGGCACCGCAGAAGCCGTGGTGTTCAGGAATGCCACCACAAGGGCACCGATGATGCCGCAGGCAATAGCCATTTTTTTCGGATTGTGCAGCGTTTCCGCCACGTTGCGATTTTTGATCATCAGCGCTGCCGCACCCCAGTTAGGGATAATGCGGTGGTCAACGTCTTGGGTGAACGCACCCGCAGCAACTGATGAAGCCCAGGCGTTAAAGAAGAAGCCCAGACCAAAAGAGAAGTGAGAAGCGGGATCGCCTTCACAGGAGTTAAGCTCTCCCAGTGTACGGAAAGCCCCCATTCCCTGTACGGTTGGCGCATGGAACATGCGCGCTGCGCCTGCCCCTAGTCCAAAACCGCAGAGACCACCGATAATCAATGATTTAATCAGGATCTCAAACACAGAATAAGTGGTAGATGCATCCATTGGTTTTTCCTCTAATACACTTCAAACGCTTGCTAAGCCGCGTCGAAGTGAATCTCTTGCACATTGAGTAGGGTTACGTCTAAAGCCACGTCTAAAACAACGGAGTAGAGCTCGCGCTTGCGCGGTAAAAAGAAAAACAGAAATTTTTCGTTTGTCACTTTTACCGTTGCCTGTACGACCTCGACGTCTACCGGCTCAATCCTCAGGATAATGTTGCTGCTCTCTTTCAGTACCGTACGCTGTACGGCGCTAAGCGCGTCGGCGATTGCCTTTTGTTTTGTGTCTCCACGACCGCTGACGCGAACCGATGTTTCAAGACGCTCTTTCATTAGGCCTCGCCGTATTTTTTGATGAAGGCTTTCACCAGGCGCTCGCCCAGCTCTTCCTTATCCATAAAGCCAAAACCCAGCACTGTGCAGCCGTCTGCCAGCGCTGTTTCGCCTTCTTCAATAGAACGCATACCGTGGCGCACTTTGTAGCCGTACTTGTTCTGTGCTGTGATGGCGCCTGCGCCGCCGCTGCCGCAGAAAGAGATACCGATGTCCCCTTTTTCTGCGTTCATCACGTCACCCAGTTTCATGTCCGCGGCAACGCCGGGAATAACGATAGCCTTACCACCCGCAGCCTCTACGCCCGCTGCAACTTTCTGGCCTTTGCCTAAACGATCGCCAATAACGACAACAACTTGTTTCATACTTCTCTCTCCCGTAGGGTTGGGTTATGCGTTTGAACGCGCAATTTCAAAATGGACGGACAGCAAATAAGCCTCTTCAATCGGCAGCCCTGGCAGCATGTCCACTGCACGCTCTGCTAACCGCATTGACTCATCAGAGATTTCTTCAAACAGAGAGCGATCCACTTCCGGTAGCGGTTCACCGGTTTTCGCTCGCATCACCATGGCCTTAACGTGAGAAGCCAACATCTGCCCCTGTACGTCGGTGGTATAGGCACCTTCCTCTTTCAGCCAGTCGTCGATAGTGGCCAAAAGCGTTTTTGTTACTTCTTCCGGCTCTAGGTTGTCTTTACTCATGTCGAAACGAATATTACTCATGCTGTGTGTCTCTAGATTCAAAGGTAAATATAGTCGTAAACAGCAGAGGGCACGCCAAACGCTGCTCTGCCTTTTCCTATGTGGGCCACACTACACTTGTTAACGTCACGTTAGGAGATTGAGTTTTTCCGCTTCAAAGTGGAAATAAACTGGAAACGCGGACATAGATCACAAAGTTGAAGTGGAAATTACTGGAAGAAAAATAGAAATAGGAAAGCGTTGAGTGGTCAGGAAGAGAATATAACGAGATGATTAATAATATAAAAAAAGGCGCTACTGTGAGCGCCGTTTTGATTCTATCGCCGAGAGGTGCTTCCTCTTCGAGACGATGGCCGCTGGCTGTGTTTCTTCACAGCCCGACGGATTTGATTGGCTTTTGTGCGACGACGATCGCGTTCCGGTGCCAGTTTGGTTTCCGTTTCCGCCCGGAGACCGACCAGCTCGCGCAGATAGTTAACCTTATCCAGATCTAACTCAATCCAGCCGCCGCGAGGTAAGCCTTTTGGCAAGCCGAGATCGCCGTAGCGTACGCGGATCAGACGGCTCACCTGAACCTCAACGGCTTCCCACAGTCGGCGAACTTCGCGGTTGCGCCCCTCAGTCAGAGTCACGTTGTACCACTGGTTCATGCCTTCACCGCCCTGATAGCTAATCGAGCGGAATGACGCTACGCCGTCTTCAAGCTGAACGCCCTTTTTCAGGCTGTTGAGCTTTTCATCATCAACTTTACCGAACACCCTGACGGCGTACTCGCGCTCAACCTCTTGGCTCGGGTGCATCAGTCGGTTCGCCAGCTCGCCGTCTGTTGTAAACAACAGCAGGCCTGAAGTATTGACATCTAGGCGCCCTACGGCAATCCAGCGTGCGCCGCGCATTTTAGGCAGGCGTTCAAATACGGTTGGGCGACCTTCAGGATCTTTACGTGTACAGAGTTCCCCTTCCGGCTTGTAGTAGGCCAGAACACGGCAAATTGTCTCTTCGGTTTCGCGAATGGCAACAATGTGGCCGTCAATGCGTACCTTCATTCCTGGTATAACGGTAACGCGATCGCCCAGTGTTGCGATTTTACCGTCGACGCTAATGCGCCCGGCCTGAATCATCGTCTCAAGTTCTCTACGGGAACCATGACCAGAGTTGGCCAATACCTTTTGTAGCTTTTCGCTCATTGAGCAACCTCTGCTGTCGCCTTCACAGGCGTCGTGGGGAATAAAATCTGGTTATTTTCAGCTAATTAAAAATAACAGGGCGTGCATTATACCGCGTTTTAACCCTTCTGTAATCCTGTTTGTCCGATGGTTTTTTAATCAAATATCGGAAAAATCATTCTATGGTGACTCTCATTAACACGCTTTTTTACGTCAATCTCTTTTCTGTGTTCTCTTGAAATGCGGTATAACAGCAAAATACGCGTGCTGTACTATGGACAAAATGAACACCTCTACGACCTCTACTGACTGGCTGGAACTCCAACGCGACGGCGAAACTGGCATAGAAAGCGTCAGCGCACACTTTTCCGGCCACGCTTACGATCCTCACGACCACGATGAAGTTCTCGTTGGCGTAACGCGCCAAGGGCTACAGCGCTTTCACTGCCGCCGCTCGCTTCACACTAGCAGCCCCGGTCAGGCGATTCTTATCGAGCCTGGCGCGGTGCACGATGGGCATGCACCGGACGCGGACGGCTTCACCTATGACATGCTCTACATCCCCCAATCGTGGCTTTCTGAAAGAATGCTGCGTCAGGGACTAGGAAATATTTCTGCAATTGAAGCCGCTTTCACTCATACCCTCATCAATGACTTACGGTTAAGTGAGACCATACAGCAGGCCTTTTTTTCTTTGCATCATAAAGAAGGTCGACTGGCGCGGGATGAAAGTCTGGATCGTTTGGTCGCCCTGCTGTCTCGTCATATCAGTGCTAGGCCAGTTTCCTCTTTAAATTACGCCCAACGGCAGATGTACCAGCTTCGAGACTATCTCCACGATCGTATCGCCTGTGATATTGGCCTAGATGACATTTCCAGCTACTGCGGCATTGACCGCTTTCGCCTCAGTAGACTATTTATGAAAACATTTGGGCTTTCTCCCCCACGCTTATCTAGTGAGGCTTCGCCTACGAACGGCGCGAACACTTCTGTCTCGGGGCGAAAAGCCAGCGCTGGTCGCCTCAAAGGTAGGTTTTTCCGATCAAAGCCATATGGGAAGGTGGTTTAAGCGCGCCTATGGGCTTTCACCCGCAGCCTATCAGCGCAGTTGCACAAACGTTCTATATTAGAGGGCTGACTTTGTCGATGATGTTCCATCCTGAAATCAGATGGAGATAAGTACCGATGTTCGATACTAAAATTGCCTTTGTCGTTCGAGACGACCTTGCCGTATGGCAGCGTTTAAATGTAGTAGCCTTTCTAGCGACGGGCGTTGCGACGATGGTTCCCGATATTATAGGCGAGCCTTACGTTGATGCACTTGGCCGACATTACGGCAGTATGTCCGGTCAGCCGATGCTGATTTTTGCTTCAGATCTGGACGGACTTCAACGAACTCATCAGAAAGGTCTTGAGCGAGACCTGATTCTTATTCCTTACGTGCAGGCCATGTTTTCAACGGGTCACGATAGCGCTAACCGAGAGGTTTTTTTGGCAGAAGACGCCCATCGTTTAAATCTGGTGGGTTTGGCCCTCCAGGGCCCCAAAAAGGCAGTCGACAAAGCGATCAAGGGCCTACATCTACATCAGTAATGCTATCGAATAACGACAACCTCACGCGGCGTCACGGCCGCGTTTCAACTTTTCTCGCGGCTTACAGGAAAGGCGTGGGATCGCCCGCCCCTTCGCGCACCACAACCGGCGTTTCTTCTGTCAGATCAATTACCGTTGTCGGCTGCTGCCCCAGATAGCCGCCGTTAATAATCAAGTCAACGTGCTTTGACAGCGTATCGCGGATCTCTTCTGGGTCGGACTCTGCAAAGTCGTTGCCCGGCAGCATCAGCGTCGTTGACATCATCGGCTCATTCAACTCTGCCAGCAAAGCCAACGCAATCGGGTTAGACGGCACGCGAAGGCCAATGGTTTTACGTTTTTCACTCATCAGGCGGCGCGGCACTTCCTTGGTTGCCTTGAGAATAAAGGTATAGTTACCCGGCGTGTTGTTCTTTATCAGGCGAAAGGCGGCGTTGTCCACGTGCGCGTAGGTAGACAGCTCCGACAGGTCGCGACACATCAGGGTAAAGTTGTGATTGCTGTCAAGCTGACGAATGCGACAAATGCGCTCCATCGAATGTTTGTCTTCAAGCATGCAGCCCAGCGCGTAGCCAGAATCCGTAGGATAGACAATCACGCTGCCTTTACGCAAAACATCCACGGCCTGGCTAATCAGCCTCGCCTGCGGGTTGTCCTGATGAATATAAAAAAACTGTGACATATAAACTCCTCTAACACCCGCTACGCTCCGACTGCAAACCGTCTGGACGCGGGCTACGATAAATTAACGAGGCCAATCGTGCCAAACCGGAGTAACGCCCGCCGGTAGCCAAAGGCGACGACCCAGTTCAAGCCAGGCACAGGGATAGTGGAAGTCCGAGCCCTGCGAGGCTAACAGGCCATATTCACGCGCGTAGGCGGCCAGCTGTGTGCGCTCATTTTGAGGCTGCTGACACTGAGCCACCTCTATGGCGTCACCGCCAACGCTCTTAAATTCTGCAATGAGTCGCTTCAACCACTTGGCGGAAAGCCCATACCGGCCAGGATGAGCCAGCACCGCCTGCCCGCCTGCCACGTGGATTGCCGAAACGGCCTCTTCAATCAGACACCACGGCGGTGGTACATAGCCGGGCTTTCCCTTCACCATGTAGTTTTTAAACACCTGCACCATGTCCGATGCAATACCCGCCTCAATTAAGTAACGGGCAAAATGAGCTCGGGTGATGCCCGCCTCACCGGCACAGCGTTTAGCGCCCGCCAGCGCGTCGGGAATTCGATTTTTCTCTAACCGTCGCCCTATCTCTTCCGCCCGTTCAGAGCGCTTTTGCCCCTGCGAAGCCAGCAATTTCACCATAGCTTGCGCACCGGGATCGACGTTTAATCCAACAATGTGAATATCAAAGCTTTCCCAAGCGGTAGAAATCTCCACGCCGTTAACCAGATGTAGTGGAAGCTGGTGCGCCTCGATGGCTAACCTGGCTGCCGCCAGCGCGTCCGTCGTATCGTGGTCAGTGATCGCCAATACGCCCACTCTCATGCTGCTGGCTCTTAAAACCAGCTCTTCTGGCGTAAGCCTGCCGTCAGACATGGTCGTGTGGCTGTGAAGATCGTAAAGCAAGAATGTCGACCCGTCGCCACTCTTCAATTCAGTTAATTCAGATGACATGAACAATCGGTTAATCAATAGATAATAGGCTGAGGCTGTACCACGAAGAACGCCATAAACACCCGAATTGCGGGATGTCTTTTATCATAGCGCCTAATGCCGCTTTGCACTAACAGTTAATTCTTATGGCGTTTTTAGCGCTGCGCTCTCCCACTTCTTTTATGTCCGTCAATAAAAAGTGAGAATGCGCCCCGGTATTTTCTTTTTACGTCAGATATAATCACGCCAATTTCTCCGACGAGGCGACTGACAGTATGGATTATCAACTGGACTTAGACTGGAATGACTTTCTCGAGCACTACTGGCAAAAGCGCCCGGTTATTCTAAAGAATGCGATAAAAAACTTTATCGACCCCATCTCTCCCGATGAGCTGGCCGGGCTGGCCATGGAAAATGAAGTAGACAGCCGTCTGGTGAATCGCCCTAACGGTCACTGGCAGGCCAGCAACGGGCCCTTTGAAAGCTACGACCATCTGGGAGAAAAAGACTGGTCGCTGCTGGTTCAGGCCGTTAACCACTGGCATATGCCCTCTGCTGCGCTGGTTCGCCCTTTCCGCAAGCTTCCCGACTGGCGCTTTGACGACCTGATGATCTCCTTTTCCGTGCCGGGCGGCGGTGTAGGCCCGCATATCGATCAGTATGACGTTTTCATTATTCAGGGAATGGGCCGTCGCCGCTGGCGGGTCGGGGACAAGCTGCCGTTGAAACAGTACTGCCCACACCCTGCGCTGCTTCACGTTGAACCCTTTGACCCCATCATTGACGAAGATCTGGAAACTGGCGATATCCTTTATATTCCGCCGGGATTCCCTCACGACGGATTTACCCACGAAACGGCAATGAACTACTCTGTCGGCTATCGCGGCCCTAACGGGCGAGATCTCATCAGCAGCTTTGCTGACTATGTGCTGGAGCACGACCTCGGCGGTGAACACTACGCCGATCCCGATCTGCAGCTGCGCGACAATCCTGCTGAAGTTCAGGAAAATGAGCTAGAGCGGATCCGCAATATGATGATCGGTCTTATCAACCAGCCTGACGATTTCAACGCCTGGTTTGGTCGGTTTGTCACCACCTCAAGGCATGAACTGGACATCGCACCCGCCGAGCCGCCGTATCGTTCCGATGAGATCTATGACTCACTGGTTCAGGGAGAGCAACTCATTCGCCTAAGCGGCCTGCGCGTTTTACGCGTCGGTGACGCCTGCTATGCGAACGGCGAACTCATCGATACTGACCATCTTGACGCGGCGGATTCCCTTTGCCGCTCCCCGCTCATTGGGCAAAAAGAGCTGGGCGACGCGCTGGAAGACCCAGCCTTCGTCGCAGAGCTGGCTCGACTCGTTAACAGCGGATACTGGTACTTCAACGACTATTGATAGTATTGCTAAGTAAAAGAAAACCCGGCGGTGACAATGTCACCGCCGGGTTTTCTTTTATCCATTTCTATAAGTTACGTTTACCTATTGGCGTGCGCGCTGCGCCGTAATTTCGGCAATGCTCATAATCACAGACGTCGCCTTTTCCATGCCTTCAACAGTAATAAACTCGTGCTTGCTGTGGAAGTTATAGCCGCCGGTAAAGATATTTGGGCACGGTAATCCCATATATGAAAGTACGGCGCCGTCCGTTCCGCCGCGGATAGGCCGCTCCTGCGGCTCAACGCCGTTATCCAGCATCGCCTGTCGGGCTATCTCAACAACGTGCGGGTGCTTGGCAACTTCATCGCGCATGTTGTAGTACATATCTTTAATCACCACTTCGATATGACAGTCACGGTGCAGACCTTCCCCCACCGTTTTGGCTGCCTCAATCATCGTGCGTTTACGCTTTTCAAATCCTTCGCGCTCAAAGTCGCGGATGTAATAACTCATCTCCGCATAGTCGACACTGCCGCGCACTGCGTTAAGGTGGTAAAAACCCTCATAGCCTTCGGTATTTTCTGGCGTCTCTCCCGCAGGAAGCTGCTGCTGATAGCGCATAGCGAGCGTCAGCGCGCTGACCATCACGCCTTTGGCGCTGCCAATATGCACGCTGTTACCAACAATCTTGACTGTCACCTGAGCCGCATTAAAGTTTTCACACTCAAGTTCACCAACGCCGCCGCCGTCAACGGTGTAGGCCCACTGCGCGCCGAACGCCTGAGCATCGAAATGTTTCATGCCCTTACCGACCTCTTCATCTGGCGTAAAGGCAATGTGCACGTCACCGTGTGGGCGATTTTCCCCTTTCAGGCGCGCTACGGCCGTAAGGATTTCAGCGATCCCCGCTTTATCGTCAGCGCCAAGCAGCGTTTTTCCATCAGTGGTGATCAGCGTTTGACCGTACAGCTGATGTAACACAGGGAACATAACCGGAGACAGTACCTCATCGCCTATGCCCAAGGCGATATCTCCACCTCGATAGTTATCGACAATCTGCGGCCTGACCCCCTTGCCAGAAACGTCCGGTGAGGTATCCATATGGGCTAAAAATCCAATAGCGGGAACGGGCCAGTCAACGTTAGACGGCAGTGTCGCCGTTAGGCAGCCGTATGGATTCAATTCAACGTTGTTTAGCCCCATATTGATAAGCTCAAGTCGTAGAGACTCCGCTAGGGCGCTTTGCCCTTCCGTACTGGGCGTTTGACGGGCGTTTGGTCTTGACTGGGTGTCAAACGAAACATAGTGAAAAAAGCGATCCAGTAACCGTTCCATTTTTTTCTCCACAAATAGGCTTTAATCATTATGCGTATCCCCGGCACTAATATATTGCGTCAAGTCAGTTTTCAACCTGTTTTCCCCCATCATTACTTTCCGTTGAGTGCAATAAAGCCCACCCCGCCGAGTACACGTTCATTTAAAAAAGCAGCGGCCGTTCAGATAAAAACAGCAGGGCTACAAAAACGCTTTTTTAGCCCTAACGGGCTTTCATTTATTGCCCAGTCGGTCTATTATCCGCGCTTCGAAAATTTCGAAGGGTGCCGCTAGTTTTGAATTACACAGGGAGGCCCACTTTGGGTTTAGACCGTCTATAATTAGGGAGTACGGTCTTGTGTTCTTTCATGCAGTCTTTTGCAGCGGTGGTTCTATCTGCTTATACCCGCCATATTTCAAGCTATAGGTGCGTTGGCTGTGCTCGTTCACCCGAACACTTACTTAATGTAAGTTCATCGGGGGCTTATTCACTTGCCGACTTCCCGCAACTTGGAGTATTTAGGGAATATTAACCATATGGGATAGAGTGACAGAAAAAAATGACTGAAAACTCCTCTCTTTCACCGGTCGTCGAACTGAAAAACCTGCGTAAAGGCTTTGACGGACGGGATATTATCAATCAGTTCAACCTAACGATTAACGACGGCGAGTTCCTGACGATCCTCGGCCCTTCTGGCTGCGGGAAAACGACAGTGCTTCGCTTAATAGCCGGGCTGGAAACCGTTGACGACGGACAAATCATGCTTACCGGGCAGGACATTACCCATCAGCCCGCCGAGCAGCGCCACGTCAATACCGTGTTCCAAAGCTATGCGCTGTTTCCCCACATGACCATTTTTGACAACGTTGCCTTTGGCCTGCGTATGCAAAAAACGCCGTCTGCTGACATTACGCCCCGCGTGATGGAAGCGCTGAAAATGGTTCAGTTGGACGCTTTTGCCCAGCGTAAGCCCCATCAGCTTTCCGGTGGTCAACAGCAGCGCGTCGCCATCGCTCGCGCAGTAGTCAACAAGCCGAAAGTGCTGCTGTTAGACGAATCCCTTTCCGCGCTGGACTACAAGCTGCGTAAGCAAATGCAAAACGAGCTTCAGGCGCTACAGCGCACTCTGGGCATCACCTTCGTGTTCGTGACTCACGATCAGGAAGAGGCGCTAACGATGTCTGACCGTATTGTGGTGATGCGCAATGGGCGCATTGAGCAAGACGGCACGCCGCGCGAAATTTATGAAGAGCCGAAGAACATGTTTGTCGCCCGCTTTATTGGCGAAATTAACGTGTTTGACGCCGTGGTCCTGCACCGCATCGATGAAAAGCGCGTTCTGGCCAACGTCGAAGGCCGTGAGTGCGGCATTCTGACCGATCTGGAAGTCAGCCCTGGCGATAAAGTTAAAGTGCTGCTCCGCCCTGAAGATCTATCCGTTGTTGCAGTGAAAGACGGCGAAAGCGTTGACGGTATTATCGGTCACATTCGCGAACACAACTATAAAGGCATGACGCTGGACTCTATCGTCGAGCTGGAAAACGGCAAGATGGTGATGATCAGTGAATTCTTTAACGAAGACGATCCAGACGTCGACCACTCGATCAACCACAGGGTCGCCATAACCTGGACCGAACGTTGGGAGGTGGTACTGCCAGATGATGACAGCGCTCAATAAGCCTTCACAGCGCAAGCTGTTTCAGAAGCTCACGATTACGCTTATCGTCTCTTGGTTAGTGCTGTTCGTTTTCCTGCCTAACCTGATGATTATCGGCACGAGCTTTCTGACCCGTGACGACGCCAACCTGTTGGCCATGGTCTTTACGCTGGATAACTACACCCGGCTATTTGACCCGATGTACGCTCAGGTGCTGATGCACTCGCTAAACATGGCGTTAATCGCCACGTTCTTCTGCTTGTTAATCGGCTACCCATTCGCCTACATCATCGCCAACATGCCCAAGCGGATACAGCCTATTATGCTGTTTCTGCTGATCGTGCCCTTCTGGACGAACTCACTGATCCGCACCTACGGGCTGAAAATTTTTATCAGCACCAAAGGCGTGCTGAACCAGATCCTGCTTAACATTGGTCTTATCGACCAGCCGCTGCGCATTATGTACTCGCAAGAGGCGGTCGTTATCGGTCTGGTTTACATTCTGCTGCCGTTTATGGTGTTGCCGCTTTATTCCAGCATCGAGAAGCTGGACAAAGCCTACATTGAAGCAGCGCGAGATCTGGGCGCGGGTAAAGTGCAAACCTTCACGAGGGTGATCATTCCGCTCACTACGCCGGGTATCATTGCAGGCTGCCTGCTGGTGCTGCTGCCGGCCATGGGCATGTTCTATATCGCTGACCTACTGGGCGGCGCCAAGAACCTGCTGGTGGGTAACGTGATTAAGAACCAGTTCCTGCGGCTTCGCGACTGGCCGTTCGGTGCCGCCACCAGCATTGTGCTGACGGTGCTAATGGGGCTGATGCTGTTTGTTTACTATCGTGTAGGCAAGCTGCTTAACAAAAAGGATGAGCTGGAATGATTGGACGCCTTTTTAAAGGCGGCTTTATGACCGCCGTTTACGCCTTTTTATATATCCCTATCGTTATCCTGATCGTTAACTCGTTTAACGTCGCCAAGTACGGTGTGACCTGGCGCGGGTTTACGACTCAGTGGTACGGGATCCTGCTTAATAACGACAGCCTGCTGCAGGCCGCCGGGCACTCTATCGTCATTGCCTCACTGTCGGCAACGTTCGCTACGCTTATCGGCTCTCTGACAGCGGTGGCTTTGTATCGCTACCAGTTTCGCGGTAAGCCCTTTGTCGGCGGTATGCTGTTCGTGGTTATGATGTCGCCAGATATCGTCATGGCGATCTCACTGCTGGCGCTTTATATGCTGCTGGGGCTTTCTCTAGGCTTCTGGACGCTGATGCTGGCGCATATCACCTTCTGTCTGCCCTTTGTTGTCATTACTGTGTATTCACGGCTGAAAGGCTTTGACGTCAGAATGCTGGAAGCGGCGCGCGATCTGGGCGCTGGCGAATTTACCATTATGCGTAAAATCGTTCTGCCACTGGCCATGCCTGCTGTGATCGCCGGTTGGCTATTAAGCTTCACGCTGTCGATGGATGACGTGGTGGTTTCCTCATTCGTGACGGGCCCCTCCTACGAGATTTTACCGCTGAAAATCTACTCAATGGTAAAAGTGGGTATGTCGCCGGAAGTCAACGCGCTAGCGACCATTATGCTGGTCTTCTCGCTGGTGATGGTCATGGCCAGTCAGCTTATTCTTCGCGAACGCAGCGGAAAATAGGGTTGTTCGCCGACGACAGGCTCGTCGGCGACGTTTTTTATCCGATGTTGGAGATACGGCCTACATGAAAAAGTGGTCTCGCCTGCTGGCGGCAGGAACGCTGTTACTCTCTTTTAGCGCGCTTCCTGTCCACGCTGAAGAAAACGTCGTTTACTTCTATAACTGGTCGGAATACGTTCCGCCCGGCCTGATGGACGACTTTACCAAAGAAACCGGTATCAAAGTGATCAACTCCTCGTTTGAGTCAATCGATACCATGTACACCAAGCTGAAGACCTACAAAGACGGGGCTTACGACTTGGTAGTGCCTTCCGCCTACTTTATCGCCAAAATGCGCGACGAGGGCATGCTGCAAAAAATCGATACCAGCAAGCTTAAAAACTTCAAAAATATCGACCCTGCCCTGCAGTCCAAGCCGTTTGACCCCACTAACGAGTGGTCTGTTCCTTACACGTGGGGAGCCACCGGTATTGCGGTCAATACCGACGTTATCGATCCGAAAACTGTCACCAGCTGGGCTGACCTTTGGGAGCCTCGCTTTAAAGACCGCATTCTGATCCTCGACGATGCGCGAGAAGTGTTCCCTATCGCCATGCTTAAGCTGGGCTACCCGATGAACAGCCAAGATCCTAAACAGATCAGAGCCGCTTACGAAGAGCTGCGCAAGCTAATGGACAACGTCGTCGTCTTTAACTCCGACGCTCCCGCCAACCCCTACATTGAAGGCGATATCGACATCGGCATGCTGTGGAACGGCTCATCGTACATGGCAAGACAGGAAGGCGTTCACCTTCAGTACATCTGGCCAAAAGAAGGTGCCGTGTTCTGGATGGACAGCATGGCTATTCCTGCCAACGCCAAGAACGTTGAAGGCGCACACAAGCTGATTGACTACCTGCTTCGCCCGGAAGTGGCCGCCAGAATCGCCAATGAAATCGGTTACCCGACGCCGAACGTAGAGGCGCGTAAGCTGCTGCCTAAGTCTCTGACCGAAGATAAGTCCCTCTATCCCGATCCTGAAGTGCTGAAGAACGGGCAGTGGATGGACTCGGTTGGCGAAGCGGGCCTGCTCTACGAGACGCTGTTCCAAAACCTCAAGGCGGGAGGTTAATCCCCCCTGCCCAGCATCAGCCGGTGAGCGTTCGCCGGCTGATGCTTTTTCCTCCGACCGCCCCTTTCTCTATGACCTATGTCAACCTCAGATTAAATTAGACTAAAGTCACTATCTCTACCCTGTTATGATTATCCAAGGCGTGTTGGCTATCGTATAGTGCATTCTGAACGTGTGGATTTAGAATTCATTAAGCGATATGTCATCTAACACTCAGATAGCCAAAATGGATAATTACGCCTTAACTCACGGCGTTTACCGCCTATTTCGATAAACCGGTAACAACAAGAGGACGACAGGAATGACCCAAGCTCTCACGAAACAATCGGCGCTCGATCTTTTTGAACAAATCACCGCCTTTACCCTCAACGACGGCTCGCCGGGCATTACCCGCCTAGCCTACTCAAAAGAGGACGAACAGGCTCACCAGCTTATGATAGAGAAGTGCCGGGCAATGGGGCTTGAAGTTCGTCAGGACGCCATGGGCAACATTTTCGCCCGACTGCCGGGTAAAAACCCTGAACTGCCTGCGATCGGTACCGGTTCCCACATTGACTCCGTGCCTCAGGGCGGCGCCTACGACGGCGTGATTGGCGTTATGGCCGGTCTGTACGCCATTTCTCAGTTCAAGCCTCAGCAGCTCAAGCGCTCTTTAGAGCTGGTTATTTTCCGCGCGGAAGAGTCCAGCCGCTTTGGCTTTGCCTGTATGGCCAGTAAGGTCATGGCCGGCCAGGCTGACTTTGACAAGTGGGCCAAGAATACCGACAGTCAGGGTAACAACATCTTTCAGGTACTGGACAACTGCGGCTATCAAAGCCAACAGCTGAAAGAGTGCCGCCTGCCGAAAGACTACTTTGCCGCCTTTATCGAAACCCACATTGAGCAGGGCAAAGTATTGGAGCACCAGCAGAAGCGCATTGGCGTCGTTAACGGCATTGCTGCACCCTGCCGCTATCGCGTAGAGGTTCACGGCCACGCAGACCACTCTGGCGCTACGCCGATGAGCCAGCGCCACGACGCTCTGGTAGCCAGCGCGGGAATCATTACCGATATCAACACCGCTGCCTGCTATGAGTCCGCTTACGGCACCGTAGGTACCGTTGGCCGTCTTGACGTTACGCCAAACGCTATCAACGTTATCCCGGGCGACGTCACTTTCTACGTTGATATTCGCGGCGTAGACAAGGCCAGCGTTAACCGTGTTGTCGCCAAGTTCCTGGCGTCCGTTGAACACGCTAAGTCAGTACAGGACGTTGTTATTAACGTCTCCGAGCTGGCCAACGACATGCCGGTACTGATGACTGACGACATCGTTCACCGTCTGGAGCGCATCTGCCAGGAGAAAGGCGTACCTTCTGTCACCATGATGAGCGGCGCAGGCCACGACACTATGTACATGGCGCAGGACTTCCCGGCAGGCATGCTGTTTATTCCATCCAAGGACGGCGTTAGCCACCACCCGGATGAATACAGCGAGTTTGACGACGTTCTGCTGGCAGCAGAAATTCTGCAGCAGGCCATGGGCGAACTGGCTGACGCGTAATCGCGCTCACGCCACCGTAATATAAACACAGTACAAAGCCGGGCTTTATGCCCGGCTTTTTCGTTATTTGTCATGCATGCATGAATAAATAATAGATGGCATCACAAAAGCGTCGCCTATTTCATCAGGATATTTATTGATACCTTACGCTGGTGATTTTTGACTGGCCTATTCTAATATCAGTTATCCCGATACGCCTTCCAGCACATCAATAAAGTCCGCAAGCATGGGGTTATTATTGTCCGGGCGACACACTGAATAAATATAGCTAGAAATATTAAAGTCCTGAATCGGTAAGAAGAGCACGTCCTGCCTGTTATTTGGGATGGTCGATTTACCCACCAGCGTCACGCCTAGTCCGGCACCAACCAGCGCCAGTGCGGTATGAATTTCAATAGCCCGATAGGAGACTATCGGCTGGCACTGGCGTTGAATAAAGAGATCAAACAGCTTGCCCGCAAAGCCGCTTCGATCGTCTTTAGGATAAATAATAAACGGAGAATTCACGAAATCCCGCAGCGTCAAAAACTGCTTTCTGGACAGATAGTGATCTCTGGGAATAGCTGCCACCATCGGGTCAACGAGGATCAGCCGGTGCTCAAGCGAATCAGAGATAAAGCTGTCGTTTTCCAGCTCCCGCGTAATGCCGATATCGATAGCGCCGCTCAGCAGCATCTCTGACTGATATTCCGATAGAACCTCCGTCAGGTTTATTTGTACGTGCCCGTAACGCTCTTTAAACTTTTTAATCGCCTCGGGCAAAATATTGAACATAACCGATCGCGTGAAGCCTATATTCAGCGCCGCAGATTTATTATTAATAAATAGCTCAGTATCTGACTCGAGCTTATTAAAATCATAAATTAATTCTTGTGATCGGGAGTAAAAAAACTCCCCCAGTTTCGTTAACGTCATCGGACGCGTACTTCTATTTAACAGCTCTCCCCCTAGCAGCTCTTCCAGTGCTGAAATCTGCATGCTAATCGCTGTTGGCGCAACAAAAAGCAGCTTTGCCGCCTGACTAATACTGCCGGATTCAACCACCTTACAGAAATAGACAAGCTGTTTTAAGTTCATTTTTTCTTATCCTAGGCTCAATTTTAACTGCTTGTGCAATATAGGGTTATATCTAATCATCCTCCAAAAAACACACAGGAGAATATGATGTCTGGTTTAGATATAAACGATTATATAGAAAAAGCAAAGCGGTTAACGACGCCGGAAATATCCGACGCGTTAGACTACTTTTCACTCCCCGGCTCACTGTTGGGAATAAAGCATATTGCCGGTAAAAACGCCTTCGTCGGCACCGCCTGGACGGTCAGATATATTGCCGTCGACAGGGACAATATGGGCACCGTCGGTGACTTTATCGATGACGTTAAGGCCGGAGACGTCGTGGTGATTGATAACGCCGCCCGCCCAGACTGCACCGTCTGGGGAGGCATTCTCAGCCAGCTCGCTGCCAAGAGAAATATCGCCGGCACGGTGATTAACGGCGTGTGCCGCGACACCCAAGAGGCTAACGCTGCCGGTTACCCACTCTATGCCCGCGACCGCTATATGCGAACCGGGAAAGACCGCGTGCAGGTCGCCGCCGTGTGTGAGCCCGTCACCATCAGCGGCGTCTTGATTAAACAGGGCGATCTGATCGTCGCCGATATTGACGGCGCCGTCGCTGTGGCCAAAAACCATATTCAAGCCGTTATCGACAGAGCGCTGATTATGCAGGCCGTCGAAAACGATATTTTAAGCGACGTCTTAAACGGCATGTCAATTTCACAGGCTCGTAAAAAACACAACTACCACCTGCTGCAGCGCAATCCCAATAAATAAACACTCTCAGGCAACGACACTATGAATAATAAAGAACTCGCTCAGCGCCTTGTCGCGCTGGGTTCAGCCACCGTTTATGAAGCGCAGGGAGCCTACGGTGCGCTCGATGCCGGCATCAAGCCCGTCTGCGCTGAGATGAAACTGGCGGGCCCGGCGTTTACCGTTGATATGCGCCCTGGCGACAACCTGATGATCCACTATGCCCTACTGCACGCACAGCCTGGCGACGTGCTGGTTCTCGACTGCAAAGGCTTTCTTGAAGCCGGCGTTTGGGGTGATGTATTAACCACCCAGGCACTAAATATCGGCCTAGCCGGTATTTTGGTTAACGGTGCCGTTAGAGACGCAGAGGCCATCGCTCGCTTAGGGTTTCCTGTCTTCTCACGCGGTCTTTCCATTAAGGGAACCGGCAAAGCACAGCCGGGGCGGATTAATGTCCCCGTCACTATCGGCGACGTCACTGTGGCGCCCGGCGATATCGTTATCGGCGACAGAGACGGCGTGGCTATCGTCCCTGCCGACAGCGCTGAACGCGCGCTCGAACTGTCTCTTGCTCGCGAGCGCAAAGAAGACGCCTTTAAGGACAAAATCACTCAGGGCGCAACAACTGCCGAACTGATGAACCTTAGCGAAACCTTCCGCCTCTTAAACTTACAATAGGACTATCGCGATGAGCTCTATCGTTAACGGCGCGATGACGTCGACAAAGCCCACACACCATCGCTGGTGGGTGGCAACCCTCTTCTTCCTGATCTATACGGTTGCGGCGGCCGATCGCGCGAATCTCGGCGTAGCTCTGCCGTTTATCCGCAAGGAATTCGCGATGACCAACGCCGAAGCGGGCGCACTGGTCAGCCTGTTCCTTATCGCCTACGCGCTGATCCAGCTGCCCTCTGCCTGGCTGATTTCGCGATTCGGGGTACGTAAGGTCTTTACCTCCTCAATGATTCTAACGTCACTGGTGACCGGCATGACCGGTATGGTCAGCTCTATTTTGCAGTTGAAGATATGCCGCGTGCTGCTGGGCGTTGCTGAGGGGCCTTTACCTATTGGCGTGACGTCCACCATCAATAACTGGTTCCCCTCCAGAGAAAAAGGCATCGCCTCCGGCATTTTTCTTTCCTCAATAAAGCTAGGCCCAGTGATTACCCCTATTGTCGGCGCAGCTATCATCGCCGCCTGGGGATGGAAAGAGGTGTTTATTTTCTTTGCTATTCCCGGCATTTTGCTCCCTTTACTCTGGTACACCTTCGTTACCGATCGCCCCGAAAGCTCAAAGTTTACTAATCAGGCAGAAGTTGACCTGATTGACGAAAAGGCCAGCGGAACCGAAAGCGTCGTCTCAACAAAAGACGAATATAAGAAAATTGCCGTGTTGGATTCGCTTATTCGAGTAAAAGAAATTCGGCTGCTGGATACCACCAAGAGCATCTGCCTGTCGTGGAACGTATGGGGATGCAGTCTGGGCTACTGCTTCCAGCTGGGCATTTCCAGTCTGCTTTTAGCCTGGATACCCACCTATTTGCTAACCGAGAAGAACCTCTCCGTTATGGGCATGGGCTTTGTTGCTGCGGCACCCTGGGTCGGCGCCGTACTGGGTAACTTGATTGGCGGCGTGCTGTCGGACAAGTTTCTGGGCAAAAGAAGAAAGCCAGGCATGATGATCTCGGCGCTTTCCACCTCGCTGATGATGTTGCTGCTGGTCTATACGCCGGCTAACCCTGTCGTTTGCGCCCTGCTGCTGTTTATGACCGGCCTGCTGCTAAGCATCGGCTTCTCGGCCTACATGGTGTATCCGATGTCGTTTATCGCTAAGGAGAAGTTCCCGGTTGCCAATGCGTTAATCAACATGGGCGGCCAGCTGGGCGGCGCGGCAACGCCTTTTATCGGCGGCCTTATTCTTGATCACTACGGTTGGAACAACGTGTTTGTCTTTATGGCCAGCATCTCAATTTTGACGTTCATTATTCTGTTAACGATTCATGAACCAATGAAGATGAAAGCTAACGCTTAAGCAGCCTAAACGTAAAAAAGCAGCGCCTCACAGGTAGCTTAGTGAAGCGCTGTTTTCATTCTCTTAGGATTATCGACTAAGCGCGGCGCTTGGCCTCAATAAAGGCCAGCACTTCACTTCGGGAATACCCCTCCGCCCACTCGGGGATCCATAAAAACACCGCCGAATTAAACAGGATAATGTCCACGCCCGAGTCACTAACCACTCCGCTGACCTTTCCCCATCCAAAGTCGATTCGCCAATGTTCTGATTCACTGTGCTTCAAATTGGTTGCACAGATACCGTTTTCCGTCAGCTCCAGCAGGTATCCATCCCTAATGCTGGTGTTATTGCGGTAAACAATCCTACCCTGCTGCCGCAGCAGTTTTCCCAGCCATAACATGCCGGCAAATCCGCCCAAAAATAACAGCACAAGACATAAAGAAAATGCGCTATCGGTATAGTACAGATAGTCTTCCCTAGCCTCAGACCAAACCGCAGCAAACAGCTTGATACCGCTGTATTCCGACAACAGTTGAAAACCGACTATCGCGGCAAGGGTAAAAATAAAACCGCCCGCAGCACCCTTTAATCGTGAAAGCAGTTTACGCGGGTTCGCACTGGCAATCGAGCTAACCGCCCTGCTGCTGCTCCTTATATATTCTTTATACGACAGCGCATTAGCCGGGATTTCAATACGAAATCTGACGTCATTTCGTTGACCGTTTTCTTGATGAGTCACTCTGTTTTGCTCCGCTCTTCAGCCATCTCTGCACACTTTGCCTGAATAAATGCCAGCGCTTGATTACGCGGGTACCCCTCAAGCGCTGAGGGTATCCACAAAAACATCCCGCTACCGATAAGAATAAAGTCCATTTCACCGCTGCTGGTAACACCCCGCACTTTTTGCCAACTGATATGGCTACCGGCTAGCCTATTTGCACAGCGGATCCCCTTGTCTGTTAGCTCCAGAGAGTAGCCTTCACGTATGCTGTCATTAGCCAGATATATACGCCGATGGTTTTTCTTATTAACGAGGCGTTGCAAAACAAAGCGAACAAAGTAGCCCATAAAAAAGGTGTAAATAAAGATAAGCAAAATCCGCGCGTTAAAAACGCGAAATTCAGCCTCTTCTGCGCTGTCAAACCAGCCAGAAAAAAACAGATTAAATCCCTTCATCACAAAGAGATATTCACACACTAAATAGTAAAGAAAGCAGAATGCCAGTCCGGAGGCGACGCCAATAAGTAAGGGGGACACCCAGTAACGACGCTTTCTCGCTGACCGCCACGCCAAACGGCATCCCTGCATATAGTCTTTAAACGACAGGGAACCTACGGGGATAGCCATCTTGAATTCGGCTTGATTCGAGTGGTCGAAAAAATAGGAGTTATCAGATTCCATTGACATCAGTATGATTCCTTAAAGTAATACTTCTGACTATTTCTTCCCTGGCAGCCTCACTCACACAGCGCTATAAATCGCCGGCTTCCTTCAATCAGCCTCGGGGATCCCGGTCGAAAGTGGGATGGGCCTTTCAGCATATACACCAGCTGTAGCCGCTGTTCGCAGGTCATATCTTCCAGCTTGATATGAAACAGCGCCTGCGCGGCCTCTCGCGCGCCGTAGACGGCATTACCCTGTATATCTTGGCCAAAATAGGCCTTAGACAGCATCATGGCATACAGTTCATCATCGCTATACAGCCCCGTTAACCAAAAGGTCCACACGGCATTACTCACATGGCGATAGAGTTGTTTTTTTACCGGCGTTGAAGGCCTTATCGTATAGGTAATAAAACCGTAGGCGTGACTGTGGATTTTTATCGCCATGGTTCGCAGCGACAACATCTCTGGATCGTTACTCAAATAGGGCTGAGCTGATACCAGAGCCGCCTGATCGTTCGGACGAATATCCTGCCAGTAATAGAGCGCCATGCCGAGGTAAATCGTTAAGAACAGCGCCATAAGCTGATGGAATCCCCACAGCAGAATTGCCCCTAACAGTGTTAACGCCCGCAGTAGCCAGTCCATGGCGGATACCTTAACCTTACTTATCGACGTCTAGCGCCAAATGCAGCAGCGGATAAGGTTTTCCCATACCGTCGAGCTCAGAGCGGTCTTTAACGCTAAATCCGTACCGCTGGTAAAACGCCAGCGCGTCAGGATTCTGCTCATTCACGTCAACCAGGCGAATACCGACTTCCTTGACCGCATAATCCATCAGTGCCCTTCCTAGCCCCAGACCGCGACAGGTATCATCAATAAACAGCATCTCAACCTTATCGTCTGACAGCCCGATAAAGCCAGTCGGTTCACCGAGCGAATTACGCGTGCAGCGCAGTTGAACCTGCGGCAAAAAGTCGTTCAGCAGCAGCGGCCTGAGCGCATTAATATAGGATTCGGGTAAAAAATGGTGAGTAGCGCGCACTGAACGCTCCCAGAGCGCCGTTAACGCGGGAAATTCATCGGATGAAACAGTGTCTATCTGTGGGCGGTTCTTCACAGTGTTACCTTTATAAACGCGCTTTTCCTGCCGCTATATTCGCGACCTACTCGCTACTTATCGATCTCTTTGCAGCAGTCAAAAGAGAACGCGTCGAGAAACGTTTGTTGAATATATTCAGGCACGGTCTGACTGGCTAAGCCGTAGTGCGTTTCGGCAAAGCTGCTGCCAACGTTGCTCGGTTCCAGATTAAGTTCAACAGAGTGCGCACCGGATAAATTAGCAGAGCGAACAAAACCGGCGGCAGGATAAACGTGGCCTGAGGTACCGATAGCAATAAAGTAGTCCGCCTCGGCCAGCGCTTTGTTAATCCTCTCCATTTCCAGCGGCATTTCGCCAAACCAGACAATGTGCGGGCGCATCGGCTGCGGCGGCGTACAGCAGTCACAGAGATCGTCAACGGAAAGATCGCCCTTCCAGTCAAATACTTTTCCTGAACCGGTGCAGCGCACTTTCAGCAGTTCACCGTGCATATGAACGACCCGCAGATTTCCAGCTCGCTCGTGAAGATTGTCTACGTTTTGCGTGACTAATAAAAACTTGCTGCCCAGCAGGTTTTCCAGCTTTGCCAGCGCGTTGTGGGCGTCATTGGGCATCACACCGGGGCTGAGCAACTGGCGACGACGGGCGTTATAAAACGTCTGTACCAGCTCTGGATTGGCCTCATAGCCTTCCGGTGTCGCCACGTCTTCAATGCGGTGTTCTTCCCACAGGCCATCGGAAGCGCGAAACGTTCGAATGCCTGATTCAGCGGAAATACCCGCCCCCGTAAGAACCACAACAGAAGGATAAATGCTGGCTTTCATCTCACTACACGCTGCGTAAATCAGGCCATAGTAATAGCGCATGCGCTGTAGACGATGACCGGAACGCTTCATTTTACGGTGGTGCAGACGGCGATGAACGCGCATGGCACAAAACTCCTTTTTATTTAGTCTGACACTGAGCGGTACTCAAGCAGTACTCTGCCTCAGCGCATAACGGCTCTCTATTCTGTCTTAAACGCCGAAATTAAGAAAGGCCGCGCCGCGAACGCCGCCGGAATCACCCCAGCGCGCTTTTTCAATCGGCGGCACTCGGGCTACGCTAAGCAGGTGCGGCTGAATGCGCTCCGGCAATAGAGCATACATCTCGTCAAAGTTAGACAGCCCGCCACCTAACACGACTGCGTGTGGATCAAAAACGGTAAGAATATTCGCCAGACACAGCGCCAACACGTCGATAAATCGCTCAACGTGTTCAACGGCAAGCGAATCCTGTGCTCTATAGCGTTCAATAATCGTCTGTGCTTTTAGCGACTCTTGGTAAAAATGCTGATACAGCCACTCGAACCCCCGCCCGGAAATATAGTTCTCAAGGCAGCCGTCGTGGCCACAGCCACAGTGGACTCGAGGAATATCGCTCCCCAAGCGATCTAACGCGTCAACAGGGAGTCGAAGATGACCAAACTCACCGGCAATATGGTGGCGACCGGAAAACGGCCTGCCGTTGATAATCAGCCCACCGCCAACGCCTGTACCGAGAATAATCCCCAACACGCTGGGATAGCCCATCAGCGAGTCGTCCCAGGCTTCAGACAGCGCAAAGCAGTTAGCGTCGTTCTCTACCTTTACCGGTCGGCCAAGGCGTTTGGCTAAGTCCGCCGCCAGCGGCTTTCCCATGGCTGAGGGAACGTTGGCAGTAAACAGTGCGCCGCTCTCCGCGTCAGGCATACCGGGAATGCCGATGCCCACTTTTCCCATCACACCCAGCTCGGCGTCAGCTTCCTGCGTCAGACGCGTAAAAACCTCCAGCAGCGCCTCATAGTCGTCACGAGGAGTGGGAACGCGCTTTTGCATCAGCCGATTGCGCTGGACGTCAAAGGCGCCAAACTCAATTTTTGTACCGCCCATGTCAAAGCCGTAATACATTCCCGTTCTCCTCTTTTAGCAACTTACTGGCCGCTCAACACTCGCGCAGGGTCAATGCGGCTGGCCCTTCGTGCCGGATACCAGCTGGCCAGCAGGCTTAGCACAAGAGCAGTCGCCAATACGATGGCAACGTCCTGCCCGTGCAGTTCAGTCGGTAAAAAGTCAATAAAGTAAATGCCGCCGGAAAGGAACTGATGCCCGACCATCTTCTCAATCCCCTTGATAATATTGGTCAACTGCAGCGAAATCAGTACGCCAGTCGCCACGCCAAACAGGCTACCAACCAGCCCTGCCAGCAGCCCGTACCAGATAAAGATCGAGCGAATCAGCCGGTCTTTTGCACCGAGCGTACGCAGCACAGCGATATCTGAACTCTTGTCTTTTACCGCCATAATCAGCGTCGACACAATGTTAAAACAGGCAACGCCAATCACCAGAATCATGGCCAGATACATCACGCTGCGCACCAGCTGAATATCGCGATACATATAGCCATAGGTGGCGATCCAGCTGCGGTAATAGGCGTACTTGCCGCTGGCTTCCGCCGCCTCTTTTGCCACCACGTTGGCAGCAAACACGTTGTTGGCCTTAAAGGCGATACCAGTGACACTGTCACCCATATCAAGATACTGCTGCGCGTCGCTCAGCGGCACCATGCCGAAGCTGTGATCCAGCATTCCACTAAGCTGTAAGATACCGGTGACGTGCAGGCGGATGCGCTTAGGCTGACCTATTTTAAGCTCGTCGCCGTTGCCGTCGTTGTTGGGGATCATCACTGTCACCCAGTCGCCCTGCGTTACCCCCAGCGAGTCGGCAATGCCTTTACCTAAAATCAGCTGCTGTTCACCGCTTTTAAAGCCCTTCCAGGCGTCGTTTTGCACAAACTCAGGCAGCGCGCTCAGGCGCTCTTCGTCTTTTGGCTCAACGCCCCTAACCTGTATGGCCTTTAGCTGGGTTCCGCTTTCAACCAGACCGGTGAACAGAATGTAAGGCGCCACCGCTGCGACGCCCGGCGCGTGTGCCATTTTCTGCTGAGTCTGCAGCCAGTCGTTAAACGGCTGTTCTGGCTCTACTTCCCCGTGAGGAACAACTGCCAGCACACGGTTTTTTAGCTCCCGCTCAAAGCCGTTCATCGCAGAAAGCCCAACAATCAGCACAGCTACGCCCAGAGCAATACCGACAGTGGAAATCACAGAAATCAGCGACACCATGCCGCTTCGACGTCGCCCGCGAATAAACCGCAGAGCAATCGTTAACGAGAGAGGCAGTGCCGACATTACTCTGCCTCCAGCAGGCTGGCGCGCTGGTTAAGCACTCCGTCGCGCATTTCAAGCTGGCGATCGAGGCGGCGCGCCAGACTAAGATCGTGAGTCACTACCAGAAACGCCGTTCCCTGCTGCTGATTCAGCTTGCCTAACAGCTCAAAAATACCGTCAGCGGTTCGCTGATCCAAATTGCCTGTCGGCTCATCCGCCAGCACTAGCGCAGGGTTATTCACCAGCGCGCGTGCAATCGCTACCCGCTGACGTTCACCGCCGGAAAGCTCAGACGGCCGATGAGAGGCGCGCTTTTCCAACCCCACAGCAGCCAGCATGGCCCGCGCCTGTTCCATCGCCTGTGATGACTTTTTACGGCCAATCAGCAGCGGCATGGCGGCGTTTTCCAGTGCGGTAAAGTCCGGCAGCAGGTGGTGAAACTGATAGATAAATCCGAGCTGAGTATTACGCAATTCAGCCTTTTCTGACGCACTCATGCGGTTTAACGAGCGATCGTTAAAAATCACTTCACCAGAGGTCGGCGCGTCCAGCCCGCCCAGCAGGTGCAGCAGCGTACTCTTGCCCGAACCTGAACTGCCGACGATAGCCATCAGCTCTCCGGGCCGCATAGAGAAATTGACGTTTTTCAGCACGTCTGTTTTCAGCTTGCCTTCCTGATAGGTTTTGCAAAGGTCGACACATTGCAGCAATAAAGAATCATTCATAGCGTAACGCCTCTGCTGGTTGAACGGCGGCAGCCCGCCATGACGGATAAAGCGTGGAAAGCAGCGCTAGCCCCATAGAGAACAGCGCGATAGTAATAACTTGAGAGGAATCAATAAGTACTGGCAGCTTGGCGCCGCCGAGAGACAGTCCTAGCGCTGGCATAATAGCGTTAAGCTTGCTGGCAAGCAGAAGGCCAATGCCTGCCCCCAACAGAGAACCAATGATGCCGCTGGTCGCCCCTTGAACCATAAAGATGCTCACAATCTGACGGCGCTTCAGCCCCTGAGTTTGTAAAATCGCCACTTCGCCCTCTTTTTCCATCACCATCATGCTCAGAGACGTAATGATGTTGAAAGCGGCAACGGCAATAATCAGCCCAATCAGCAGGCCCATCATGTTCTTTTCCATCTTAACGGCCTGAAACAGTTCGCCCTTGCGTTCCCGCCAGTCTTTCATCACCAGCCCGTCAGGCAAGGCCTGCTGGCTGACTACGTTAATGTTAAGTGGACGAGTCAGGTATAAACGCCAGCCGCTGACGTTGCCCGCAGGGTAACGCATCAGCCTTGAGGCGTCTTGCTGGTTGACCAGAAGCTGTGTGCCGTCCACTTCGCTACCTGCGGCAAACGTACCAATAACGGTAAACAGGCGCTGGCTAGGAATGCGCCCCATCGGCGTAAACTGACTCGCGCCAGTGACCATCAGGCGTACCTGGTCACCGACGCGCACGCCGAGCTTCTCCGCCAGTTTTTCACCCAGAATAACGCTATAGCTGCCGGGCACCAGCGCTGACACGCTGGTACTGTAGACACTCCCAGCCAGCGGGTCATTGTCCTCTTTGGTGATACCGAGCATAACGCCAACAGCGATGCCCTTCGCGCTTTGCATCACCACATCCCCTGTCGTTAACGGCGCAGCGCGCGTCACGCCAGAAAGGGCCAGTAGCGGAGCGCTGGGAACGGTTTGCGGATTGAGGTTACCTTCCGGCGTAGTGACCAGCGCCTGCGGCATTAGGCCGAGAATGTTTTTCTCCAGCTCCTGCTCAAGGCCGTTCATCACCGACAGTACGGTTACCAGCGCCATAACGCCAAGCGTGATGCCTATAGTAGAAAGCCAAGAAACAAACTGGCTGAATCGGTCTGACGCTCGCCCGCGCATGTAGCGCAGGCCTATGAATAACGCAACGGGTTGATACATTAAGGTATATGTACTCAGTTTATCGCCACCGGCATAAGGCTCAGCCAGCGGCGCGGTCAGTCAAAGACATCGGTTTCTTCACGGGAATATACGCTCGCCTTCACAGGGCGAAGCGTATCGTTCACGGCGCGGCTTCAATGTCGTTTTGCCATGTCGCTTTGTGCTTTTGGTCTTCAACGGCGCGCTAAGTTTACCATCGTTAGGCGATAGGAAGAATCCCCGTTTTTTTATGCAATAGCGGCAAGGTGACGGTAAAAGGATAGCGATTTTTTCAGACAACAGTGCAGGGTTAGATTACTATAAGCGGTACATTTTCACGGTCGCCTTTTAGCCACTGTGAATACAAACTTTATTCCATGGGGCGGCGATTGTTCGCCATGCCCAGTGGATGCTATTTGTCTGTTCGTTGAATATTGTTGAATACCGTTGGATAACTTGACCGTTTGGTCAAAGCCTCATAGTCCACAGCATTAAAGAGACGTGATATACCGTATGCCTGCTCAACACCGCTTTACTCTACCTACCCGCGCCGGTGACCTAAGACAGGTCGGCAGCCTGTTCGGCTCTTCTTCTTCGGCTGTCGCTGCCGACATTATTGAGCGCCACAGCGGCCCCTCGCTGCTCGTTACTGCTGACATGCAGCAGGCACTGCGCATCAGCGATGAGCTCAAGCAGTTTACCCGCAGGCCGGTAACCGCACTGCCGGATTGGGAAACGCTGCCCTACGACAGCTTTTCTCCCCATCAGGAAATCGTTTCATTACGTCTTTCCAGCCTTTATCAGCTGCCGCAGCAGCAAAGCGGCGTCACTATCCTGCCCATCAATACCCTGATGCAGAAGGTGTGTCCTCACGCTTTTCTGATGGGGCACGCGCTGGTGATGAACAAAGGCGATCGTCTGTCGCGAGATAACCTGCGCGCCCAGTTGGAACAGGCTGGCTACCGCTCGGTCGATCAGGTATTAGAACACGGTGAATTCGCCACTCGAGGCGCGCTGCTCGACCTGTTCCCCATGGGTAGCGATGTGCCTTATCGCTTAGACTTTTTCGACGATGAGATTGACAGCATTCGCCTGTTTGACGTCGACACCCAGCGCACGCTTCAGGAAGTTGACGCCATTAACCTGCTGCCCGCTCACGAGTTTCCTACGGATAAAGCCGCTATTGAACTGTTCCGCAGCCAGTGGCGCGAAACCTTCGAGGTTCGCCGCGATCCGGAACACGTTTATCAGCAGGTCAGCAAAGGCGTTTGGCCTGCGGGTATTGAATACTGGCAGCCGCTGTTTTTCAGCCAGCCGCTACCCACGCTGTTTAGCTATCTTCCGGCAAACACTCTTCTACTGACGCTAGGGGATATTGAAGGCGCCAGCGCGCGATTCTGGCAGGACGTTCATCAGCGCTTTGAGAGCCGACGCGTTGACCCCATGCGTCCTTTGCTACCGCCAGACGCCCTCTGGCTTCCCACTGATACGCTGTTTCATGAATTAAAGCAGTGGCCCAGAATTGCGCTAAAAAGTGACCCCGTCACTAAGAAGGCAGGCAGCGTTAATCTGGACTATCAGCCGCTGCCTGAACTCGCTGTACAGCACCAAAACAAGTCTCCCCTTGATAACCTGCGCCGCTTTCTCGAGAGTTTTGACGGACGAGTCGTCTTCTCTGTTGAAAGCGAGGGGCGTCGGGAAACCCTGCAGGAGTTGCTCTCTCGCATCAAGCTCAGACCAACGCCGATAGACGATCTGCACCAGGCCGATAAGTCGGGTCACTATTTGATGATTGGCGCCTGCGAGCGGGGCTTTTTGGACAACGAAGGCCGCTTGGCGCTTATCTGTGAAAGTGATTTGCTCGGTGAACGCCTGACGCCGCGTCGTCAGGACAGTCGACGCGCCATCAATACAGATACTCTTATCCGCAACCTTGCAGAGCTGCGCCCCGGCCAGCCCGTTGTGCACCTTGAGCACGGCGTTGGCCGCTACGCGGGTTTAACAACCCTCGAGGCCGGCGGTATCAAGGCAGAGTACCTGATCTTGACCTATGCCGGAGAAGACAAGCTGTACGTGCCCGTCTCCTCCCTGCATCTAATAAGCCGCTATTCCGGCGGAGCGGAAGAGAATGCGCCGCTGCACAAGCTGGGCGGCGACGCATGGAGCAGAGCACGACAGAAAGCCGCAGAAAAAGTGCGCGACGTTGCCGCAGAGCTGCTGGACGTCTACGCCCAGCGGGAAGCCAAGCCCGGCTTTGCCTTTCAGCAGGACAAAGAACAGTACCAGCTGTTTTGCGAATCCTTTCCTTATACGCCAACGCTGGATCAGCAAAACGCCATTGGCGCAGTGCTTGGAGACATGTGCTCCAAGTCCGCCATGGATCGGCTGGTGTGCGGTGACGTCGGCTTTGGCAAAACCGAAGTGGCCATGCGCGCCGCGTTTTTAGCGGCGATCAACGGCAAGCAGGTCGCGCTGCTGGTACCAACCACGCTGCTCGCTCAGCAGCACTATGATAACTTCCGCGATCGCTTTGCCAACTGGCCGGTGCGTATTGAAGTGATGTCGCGCTTTCGCAGCGCCAAGGATCAGCAGGTCGTCTTACAGGACGCCGCCGAGGGCAAAGTGGATATTCTTATCGGCACCCACAAGCTGCTACAAAGCGATATCCAATGGAAAGATCTGGGATTGCTGATCGTTGATGAAGAACACCGCTTCGGCGTTCGTCAAAAGGAACGCATCAAGGCAATGCGTGCCAACGTCGATATTTTAACGCTTACCGCCACGCCTATTCCCCGCACGCTGAACATGGCCATGAGCGGCATGCGCGACCTGTCGATTATCGCAACTCCTCCGGCTCGCCGTCTGGCGGTAAAGACCTTCGTTCGCGAGTATGACGACCTGATTATCCGCGAGGCTATTTTGCGTGAAGTGCTGCGCGGCGGGCAGGTTTACTATCTCTATAACGACGTCGCCAGCATCGATAAGGCAGCCGAGCGCCTGTCCCAACTGGTACCCGAGGCTCGGGTAGCGATTGGCCACGGCCAAATGCACGAACGCGATCTGGAACGAGTGATGTCTGATTTCCACCATCAGCGTTTTAACGTGCTGGTCTGTACGACCATTATTGAAACCGGTATCGACATCCCCAACGCTAACACCATTATTATGGAGAGAGCCGATCGCTTTGGTCTGGCACAGCTGCACCAACTGCGTGGCCGCGTGGGCCGTTCACACCATCAGGCCTACGCCTATCTGCTCACGCCGCATCCAAAAGCCATGACGCCGGACGCGGTGAAGCGCCTGGAAGCCGTCGCGTCTCTGGAAGACCTCGGTGCCGGGTTCGCGCTGGCGACACACGACTTAGAAATTCGCGGTGCGGGGGAACTGTTGGGTGAAGATCAGAGCGGCCAAATCGCCTCTATCGGCTTTTCACTCTATATGGAGCTGCTGGAAAGCGCCGTCGATGCGCTCAAAGAGGGGCGTGAGCCTTCTCTGGAAGACTTAACCTCTAGCCAGACAGATCTTGAGCTGCGCGTGCCTGCGCTGCTGCCCGATGACTATATGCCGGACGTTAATACTCGTCTGTCGTTCTATAAGCGCATCGCCAGCGCCGCCGCGGAAGAAGAACTGGACGAGCTCAAGGTAGAGCTTATCGACCGCTTCGGTCTGCTGCCGGACGCAGCCCGCAATCTGCTGCAAAACGGCATCTATGAGGCTACGGGCAAAAAGTCTGGGCATTCGACGCATTGAGGGACATGAAAAAGGCGGATTTGTCGAATTTAGCGACAGCAACCATGTCGATCCGGCCTTTCTTATCGGCCTGCTGCAAAAGCAGCCTCAGCGCTATAAGCTTGACGGCCCCAGCAAGCTGAAGTTTAGCCTTGACCTGAGCGAACGCCCCAAGCGACTGACGTTTATCAGCGAGCTACTGGAGCAGTTTGAACAGCATCGCTTGAGTTAACCAGTCAGCCTGTCGAACATCCGACAGGCTGGCTTTTAAAGTCCTCATAACGCAACAGGGCGATCGGTGTTTCCGATCGCCCTGCTTTTTAACGCTATTTTTTAATTCTGCGGGTTCTGCATACTTAGTGCAGCTTCAGCCGAGGTCGAATAATGCGGTTAATGCTGCCCACCAGCATAATCAGCCCCGTTTTCACGTAGCCAAACAGCGCCACCTGATGCATGCGGTACAGTGAAATGTAGGCCAACCTTGCCAAGCGCCCTTCAATCATCATAGAGCCTCTGGTTAGGTTGCCCATCAGGCTACCAACCGTGCTGTACTGTGACAGAGAAACCAGTGAGCCCCGATCCGTATAGCGGTAGCTTTTTAGCGCCTGCCCATTCAGCAGAGCCAGAATATTCTGGTAGCAGAGCGTTGCCATCTGGTGTGCGGCCTGAGCTCTTGGGGGAACCGGTACACCGCTTTCCTGCATAAGGCTTGCGCAGTCGCCAATGGCAAAAATGGAGGGATCGCGCGTTGTTTGCAGTGTAGGCTCCACCACCAGTTGGTTAATGCGGTTGGTTTCCAGACCGTCCAACTCTTTCATAAAGTCGGGAGCCTTGATGCCTGCTGCCCACACCATCAGGTCGGCCTGAATAAACTCTCCACTCTTTGTGTGCAAGCCGTTTTCATCCGCACTGGTGACCATAGTTTGCGTCATTACGTTAACGCCAAGATTCGTCAACTCTTGATGTGCAGCAGAAGAGATACGAACTGGCAGTGCGGGAAGAATGCGCTCGCCGGCCTCAACCAGCGTCACGTTCAAGGCGCTGTTGTCCAGCCCCTTATAGCCATAGCTGTGCAGCTGTTTCACCGCGTTATGCAGCTCCGCCGACAGCTCTACGCCCGTTGCGCCGCCGCCAACAATGGCAATATTCACGCGCTCACGCTCGCCGGAGTTTGCAGAGAACTTTAAGAACAGATCCAGCATGCGGTTGTGGAACAGCTGAGCCTGCTTAGGGTTATCGAGGTAGATACAGTTTTGCTTTACGCCGGGCGTACCGAAGTCGTTAGACACACTGCCCAGCGCCATCACCAGAATATCGTAAGAAAGCTCGCGTTCGGGTACCAGCTCTTCCCCCTGCTCGGTATCGATTCTTGCCAGTCGTATCCGCTTGGCCTCGTGTTCAATACCAATCAGCGTTCCCAGCTGGAAATGAAAGGCATTATTTCTGGCATGGGCTAAATAGCTCAGCGCGTCGACGCCGTCATCCAGCGCGCCGGTCGCGACTTCATGCAGCAGTGGTTTCCACAGGTGGCTTTGATTTCTATCCACCAGCGTAATTTCCGCTTTGCCCTTACGCCCCAGCTTTTTGCCCAGGCTCGTTGCCAGTTCAAGTCCGCCGGCACCACCGCCGACAATAACAATTTTTTTTCTTTTCGCTCTGCACGCTGTTTTCCACCTAAATAGACTATGAATTCAGGTCGGTCATGGCGCAACGCTTCGGCATAAAGGCACTTAACATTTGATCGCCATCACACTAATTGCGGCAGAATATCATACTTGGGCATTTGGTCATACCAAATTTGATGTAAATCAAATTCAACCTATTTAACACGCTTTGAATACTTTAAGATTCAAGCTATCTCTTTGCTACATAAAAATAAACGCCCCGACGGCAGATATGCCTGTCGGGGCGTTTTGTCTCTGTACTTGTTTTCGCTAGCGCAGCTTGAAGTCTTTTATTTTCTGTAAATGGGCTGAAATGGCCTTAAACTTATGCCCCTGCTGCTCGTCCCACACAATCGGATAATAGGGAGATAGAGAGTCAGCGCTGCGCTGGCTATCGAGCACTTCATCAATGCGCGATAAGATCACCAGACAGTTTTCCCTGTTTTTGGTGCGAAAATCCGTCACGCACTTAGTAACAATGTCCAGATACTCTTCCGGCCGATCAATTTTCCCCGGCATGTTTTCATGGGGAAACAGGTTTGGGTTAAGTATCGTTTGGCGGATACCGCAAAGAAAACCAACCCTTTCAGCCCAGAACCCACCCAGCCCAACGCCGCATATTAGCGGATTCGGATCGTTTGACTGTTGTATTGCCTTATCGGTCTCTTTGAGCAAGTGTTGCATATCGTGACGCGGATGCAGCGTGCTGTAGCTGATAAAGCGCACGTCGGGATCGATAAACTGCAGCTGTAAGATCTTTTCATGATTGCCCGGGCTGGTTGAATCAAAGCCGTGTAAATAAATAATCATCTAAGCCTCACTCTGCTGTGTGTATGCCTACGCGTTAATCTTGCCCAAAAAGCCGGTTTTTATTCAACCTTTTTCTAGGTCAACCCTTTTTCGGGCTCTATTTCTCTAAACGTCCCGCCAGCTGCTGTTTGTGTTCTTCCCACCGCGCGCTCAGCGCACTCATGCGCTGACTGGCACGCTTCCAACGGTCGCTCTCCAACAGAGCCTTACGGGTGAATGTCGCCCTGTGGCGCAGTCGCTCTGCGCGCTCTGCCTGAATGCCCTGAGGTAGATTTTCCAACACGCTAACGGCACCGTCTCGGTTATTACAGACTAGCACCATGTCACACCCAGCCTCCAGCGCCGCTCTGCCGCGCTCGGCGTAGCTGCCCATGATGGCTGCGCCTTCCATTGAAAGGTCGTCGGAAAAAATAGCGCCGTCAAAGCCTAACTGTTCGCGCAGCACTGTTTTTAGCCAATGCGGGGAACAGCTTGCCGGGCGATCGTCCACCTGCGGATAAATCACGTGGGCAGGCATTACGGCATCCAGCAGCCCGGCGCTGAACAGGCGTCGAAATACCGCCATATCGTTATCGTACAGTGTCTGATAAGAGCGTGGATCGATCGGCGTCTCTTTATGAGAATCCGCTGACACTGCGCCGTGACCGGGGAAGTGTTTTCCCGTCGCCCGCATGCCTGCGTCATTCATTCCCTGAATAAACCTGCTCGCGAGGGCCGTTACCGCCAAAGGATCCTGATGAAAGGAACGTTCACCAATCGCGGCGCTAATATGACCAACGTCCAATACCGGAGCAAAACTGATATCGATATCCATACTGACTAGCTCAGCCGCCATCAGCCAGCCGCCTTCCTGAGCGGCAGCTTCTGCCTCCTCACCTTCCAACAGTGCAGCAAACGCCTGAGCGGCAGGCAGGCGGGTAAATCCGTCACGGAAACGCTGAACTCGGCCGCCCTCCTGATCCACCGCTAGCAGTAGTCGGTTTTTTGACGCAGCTCGGATCTGGCGAATAAGCTCAGCCAGCTGAGCCGGATCGTGAAAGTTGCGGGCAAAAAAGATAAGGCCACCTACCGACGGATGCTGCAAAATTTCACGCTCAACTGCATCCAGTTCATAACCGACGACGTCCAACATTACCGGACCCACATATACCTCTCTTCTATTTGTAATCGTCTTGTGCAGCATACATAGCCCAAAACGGGTAGTTCATTTTAATCGCGCTGTCGAAATAACAAAATAGTCGCGCAACACATTCGGCTAACGGGCGCTAGACGAAGAAAAAGACCCGGCAAAATCGGGCCTTAGCAGGTTAGCAATTCACTCAGCTGCCAGACTAGCGCTGAGTTTCCCCCTGACCGGACCAGATTATCTCACCGGTGGCGGTCTGCATCAGCTGGATCGTGATTTCTGGCGCGCTTGGGCTACCGTTAGCAGATGCGTAGACAATGTATTTTGCCCCCAAATAGCGGGCTAGGCTCATCGCCTTACTCCGGGAAATCAGGCTGTCATCTCCCTGAATGCCCAGCGCCTGTCGTGCCTCTTGAAGCCTGTCGTCCGGCACCAGCTCAAATTTCTGCGTTGACGCCAAAGAATCCTTCAGCGCTTCCGTTGCGGCGGCAGAAGCCAGCCTGCCGCTGGTGTTATTCTTTATCTGCTCTAACAGCAGGATCCCCTTTTCGCTTTCTATAGATGGGGTACCCACCATTTTTGCCACCAGCGGTTCAACGCTCGCTACCCAGTTAATCGCTTTTTCAGGCTCTGGCAGCGTTGGCGGCACAGGAGGTGGCTCATAGGGCGGAGGTGCGGGCGGTACAACGACTACCGGCGCCTTGTTTTTGGGCTGATTAACCTGACAGCCCGTCAGCGCAAGCATCGCTGCGACCAAAAAAAGCCAATGTGTCTTTTTCATATCCACTCCTTCAGCGCGCCAGCATAGGCCCTAACGCCTGCCCACCGACCAGATGCATATGCAGGTGATACACTTCCTGACCGCCGTGGCGGTTGCAGTTCACAATCAGACGATAGCCGTCTTCTGAAATGCCTTCCTGCTCAGCAATTTTTGCAGCAACAACCAGCATGCGACCAAGGGCAACTTCGTGTTCAGCCTTCACGTCGTTAACCGTAGGAATAAGCACATTGGGAATAATCAAAATATGGGTGGGCGCCTGTGGAGAGATATCGCGAAACGCAGTGACTAAATCGTCCTGATATACGATATCAGCCGGGATTTCCCGACGAATGATTTTACTAAAAATCGTCTCTTCAGCCATGGTATGCCTCTCAATAGGGTTATTCTGTCAGAACTGCGTCTGGGCTCAGTATGAGTAGATAGCGCTACGCTTTCAAGTAGTAAGCAGGATTACCGCCTTATGCCAGACCAAAATAGTCCAACAGCATGGCCAATCCGGCAATCGCGGCAATAGCAATCAAGAAATAGCGCAGGTGAAATCGTTGCCCCCTAGCCGCCAATGCCAGACAGCCAATAATAATCGCAATGCGAAAGAGATCTTCAGAGTCCATGCCGTTCCTTGCCTGTATGAAGTGACGCGTCGTAAAAATCAGAGAGTATTATAAAAGACGCTGTCGCGATAGTAAGCCCTCTTGAGGATTGCAGTGCATCTTTTTATGAAAAGTCTCGTCCTCAAATAGCAACGCTATGGCAGCGCACAGCACGCGTTGCCAACGATTTACGCCTCTAATAACGTCATGAAATTGCTCTCGGGTTGGGATATACTTCGTCAAATACAGAGGAGTCGCCTATGAGCCATAATCTTGCCGAACTGCCGCCACAAGAGCGGGAAAAAATCGACGTCGACCTGCACGCTTCAGGCATTGCCTATAAAGAACGCTACGGCATGCCGTTTAGCTATCGCGATATTGAAGCCGTTATTCCCAAAGAGCTACAGGCCTATTTTAAGGAGCGCGTTGAGTTCTTTCGCACCAATCCCTACCGCTTAGGGAAGCTGCCCTATAGCCCAAATGAAAAATAGCGTTTAGGGCCAGCCGCAACAACTTTACCAATTAACTCCCCGTGACCGCAGCCTTGGGCCACTCGCCCTATAGGCTTCAGTCGTTATTTTGCCTTTTGGCCACAGAGCGGGGTGGCCGTTTTCAAAAAGGCCTTTTTCGTCTTTTATCCTATAGAGGGTGTAGAAATGACCAAAAAAATTATCCTTGACTGCGATCCCGGGCACGATGACGCGATCGCCCTCCTCCTTGCTCACGGTAACCCAGATATTGAGCTGTTGGCCGTCACTACGGTTGTCGGTAACCAGACGCTGGAGAAAGTCACTCGCAACGCTCTGGCTGTCGCCCGAATTGCCAATATTACAGGGGTTCCCTTTGCCGCCGGTGCGGCACGCCCGCTGGTGCGTCAGGTTGAAACCGCACCTGATATTCACGGTGACTCAGGCCTTGATGGCCCGGTACTTCCAGAACCGACGCTGGCTCTTGATAATCGCCACGCTGTCGATCTGATTATCGATACCATCATGTCCCATCCGCCAAAAACGGTGACCATCGTTCCTACCGCCGGGCTGACCAATATTGCCCTCGCGGCGCGTATGGAACCTCGCATTGTTGAACGAGTAAAAGAAATTGTGCTGATGGGCGGCGGTTACCACGTGGGTAACTGGAGCCCCGTCGCTGAGTTTAATATCAAGATCGACCCTGAAGCCGCACACATCGTCTTCAATGAAAAATGGCCGTTAACCATGGTCGGTCTGGATCTCACTCACCAGGCGCTGGCAACGCCAGACGTCGTTGAGAAAATCACCGCTGTCGGCACTCAACCCGCCCAGTTTGTGCTGGAGCTGCTGGAATTCTTTGGCAAAATGTACAAAGACGCACAGGGCTTTGACTACCCGCCGGTTCACGATCCGTGCGCAGTAGCCTATGTTATCGATCCTTCCGTCATGACTGTACAGAAAGTTCCTGTAGACATTGAGCTAACAGGCACACTGACACTCGGCATGACCGTTGCCGACTTCCGTGCCCCCGCACCGTCAGACTGTCATACTCAGGTCGCCGTTAAGCTCGACCACACACGCTTTTGGGACATGGTTGTCGATGCCCTTAAGCGCATCGGTGAGGTGCGCATATGACCGAAACGCCCTCTTCAGAAACGAGAGTCAGCGCAACGATCCTAATGGTCGCCCTTTTGGCGGCCTGCGTCGCGTTTCAGCTTAATGCCAGCATGCTCGGCCCGGTGCTGGTCACTATCGCCGAAGAGCTGCATACCGATGAGGCAGCGGTTTCTCTATCGCAAACGGCGTTTTTCACTGCCGCTGCGCTGTTCTCCCTGTTTTTACCGCGCCTCAGCGATATTAAAGGGCGTAAAAAGGTGCTGAGCTGGATGCTGGCGATTATGACAGCAGGAACCGTCTTAGCGGCGCTGGCACCCAATATTACCGTGCTCTATATCGCTCGAGTCATTCAGGGCGTTTCAGGGCCAGTGGTGCCACTCTGCCTGCTTATGCTGCGTCACGAAATCTCTGATGCCAAAGTCTACGGCACACTGATGGGCGTCGTCACCGCCGTCAACGGCGGTATTGCCGGTATTGATGCCATTGCTGGCGGCGTGTTAGCCGCCAACTTTGGCTTCCGCTCGGTTTTCTGGACAATCACCGTCGTTGCCGCGATCGCCACTCTGATGGTAATGAAATGGGCTCCAGAGTCTAAGCCTTCTGCAAACGTTAAAATGGACTGGCCCGGCGTTATACTGCTGGTTCTTTCGCTCGCTGCAATGCTGATTGCCCTTGGTCAGGCTGGGAACCTCGCTGCTGCAAACTGGCTTCTGGTTTTTGGACTGGCGGCCTTTTCTGTCGTGATGTTTATTGCATTCTGGCAGGTGGAAAAACGCAGCGAGCAGCCTCTGGTAACGACGCACTATCTCAAGCAGCGCAGCACCTGGGCGCTGCTGCTAACCACCACGCTGACCATGACCGGCATTTTCGCCGTTGTGAACGGGCTGGTCATGTCACTGGCTCAAAATCAAAACGTTGGTTTTGGAATGGGAGCAGATACCGCCGCACTAGCATTTTTAACGCCCTACGCGCTTATTGGCTGGCTAGTCGGCCCCTTCTCCGGGCGACTAGCGCCGACGCTGGGCTACAACCGAGTGCTGCGCTTTGGCCTGATCGGCAGCCTGATTTCCTTAGGGCTGATGGCGATGATGGGTCTTGGTTCACTCCCCTGGATGATTGGCGCCGTTTTGCTTATTGGCGTCAGCTATGCAGGCATCGCTAACATTATGCTGAACGGGTTAGGCATTGTGCTGTCGCCTAAAGACAACCCCGGCTTTCTGCCGGGTATGAACGCGGGTGCATTTAACCTCGGCGCGGGCTTAAGCTTTGCGCTGCTCCCAGCGGTTCAAATAATGACAGCCTCATCCGGTGACTCAGTAACCTCGGGCTATGCTAACGGCATCTTGGTAGGGTTAGGCATCACTGTTCTGGCGTTGCTGACCTCTTTCCTGATCCCAAGACCGGTTAGTGCAGAGGTTAACTCCTAAGCGTTTTTTGATGCTAAAAGTATGAAAAAGGCGTGATAACTCACGCCTTTTTTATGTTTTGTCGCGGTAGCTGAGCTTTAGCGAATACCGCGAATTGGAATCCCACCCACAGTACCGCCGGGTCTGATCGTCGGTTTGCTTTCAGACTCGCTTTCATCAGATGAACTACTGGGCTTCTTGCTGCTTGTTTTCCCGCTATTGGCAATACCGGCTTTTTTAATACAGTATCTGGCCGTATCTTCCATGACTTTGCGAATTTGCGCCTGCGTTGGATTATCCATCGCCTGAATTTTTTCCAGATCGCTATCCTGACGAGACTCAATACACTGACAGGCTTTTACGGCCTGGCTGCGGGTAATCTTGGAGTTCGCCTGCTGCTGCATATCGGCACAGGCTTCAACATAGCTACTGTTGGCAGCCATTGCAGCACCGCTGGCTAACATTAGGGCGCCAAACAAAAATGTTTTATAAAACATCAATCTCTTCCTTGATTAATCACATAATTAAAAAAGATGACTTTCTGGATCTGTTGATTTTCCCCAACGATTATACGTTTTCTTTTAAGATGTTCTACTAGGAAAAGCATTGTTCGGTTAATCATAAAATAGAGCCACCGGCCTCCTACAGGTGACTCTATTTCTGTACATATACCTTCGTTATTCTATCGGACAACCAGCACCGAAGTGTTTGCATAGCGCACAATGCCTGACGCGTTGGAGCCTAAAAGATGCGTCGTGATATTGGGTCGACGCGATCCAATAACGATAAGATCCGCTCCTATCTCTCCACAAACTATAGCGATTTCATCTCTCGGCGAGCCAAAGGCTAAAGAGTAAGAAACGGATTCTGAAGGTAAATCCAACCCATCAGCTAGCGCTTTAAGATCCTCTTCGGCCTTAACAGAGGCTTTGTCCTTAAATTCCAGATAGCCTAGGGCATAGGAGTTAATGATGGCGGTTGAAATAGGCAAAACGTGTAGCAAATGAACGCGAGCATTTGTCAGCTTTGCCAAATAAACCGCGTGTTTAATTGCGTTGTTGGTAAGTTCTTCTTCTAGAATATCCACAGGGACTAAAATAGACCGGTACATAGTGCACTCTCCTCTATTGAGATCTGACCCCATTTCAAATATGAAAAGATACTTTCCTATTAACTTTATTCATTATGGACTACTTTTTCTGTGAACAAAGGGCACAAACTCACCAAAAGTGAAAAAAATATACGCTCTCTGTTGCTCGCTCTTCGCCACATTCATCTAGCAATTGCCCTCAAGGCGCACCATGATGCTGACAACACAGAGTTTCTTTCTTTTATATACCGCACTTAAGCGCTGCTTAATGAAAACGCCGTCTCATCACTATTATTAATTTGTCGCCAACCCCCTACCTATGACACTTTAAATTCAGCAGCGTAATTCTATCTCTGCGTTCATAATAATAATTGACAGCTATACCAAGGTGATAGCCCTCGCTTGCGCGCGGGCTTTTTTTTATTTTTCCCACGGGCGTTTTGAAAGCCGCTCTTTTAACAGAGTAATAAATCCATCCACTCTGGGAGAACTATGCAGTCGCTCTCCGGCTACCAACGCCACAATGTCCGCATCGGGCAGCTCGTACTGTGTTAGCAGCTTGACTAACCCTCCTGAAGCTACCTCGTGTTCCACATCCCACGCAGAGCGAACGATAATACCTTCCCCCGCTAATCCCCACTGTTTCACTACCTGCCCATCGTTGCTTGCCATCAGCGGACGGATGCGCTTAGCCATCGTCTTTCCGGTCTCCCGTTCAGTAAAGCGCCACAGCGTAACGTCCTCGCTGTTTTCCCTCAGCGCAATGCAGTGATGACGATGAAGTTCATCCGGCGACAGCGGCATTCCCATTCGGCCAACGTATTCCGGTGATGCGCACAGGTAGCGTGCGTTTTTCGCCAACAGGATCCGTCTGAGTGAAGAGTCTTTCAGCTCGCCAATATAGATAACGATGTCCCAAGCCTGAGCCGTTGACCAGTCCGGCGCATCAGAAAGTGTCAGTTCAACGCGAAGCGCCGGGTGCTTTCGACTAAACTCTGCCAACAGCGGCGCAACGTAGCGATTGCCAAATCCTAGCGGAGCCAGAACGCGCAGCGTACCGCACACTTTGCGAGAGCGATCGTCCAACAGCGACTGTAGCTCCTCCATATCGTTCAAAATGCTATCGGCTCGCTCAAGCAACAGCCTGCCCTCTTCACTAAAGCGCAGCCCTCGCGCCGGGCGCTGAATAAGTTGAACGCCTAGGCGCTTTTCCAATGCTTTGACCCTAAGGGTTACCGACGCAGCCGACACGCCGAGATACCTCGCGGCATTCGCCAGGCTGGAATGAGAGGCTAACTCTCGCATAAAGCGGAGATCGTCACTGCTAATCATTAAGCTTTACCTTAATCTATAACTAACCTATCGTTTATTTCCATCTTATGAAAATAGTGAAAAAATATACACTCTTTTTAGAGGAGAAAAGATATGAACGCAGACCAGCTCACCGACGGGCTCCAGACGCCTTTTTTACTGATTGATAAAAACAAACTGCGGACAAACGTTCATCGCCTACAGTCCCGCATCGAAAATCTTGGTGCGGTGTTACGCCCCCACTTAAAAACCGTGCGGTCTATCGAAGCTACTGCGCTTATTCTGCCAGAGCTCAGCGCTCCGGCGACAGTTTCTACGCTGGCAGAAGCAGAGGCGCTGGCCAACGCAGGCTACGACAACCTGCTGTACGCCGTAGGCATTTCCACGAACAAACTGGCAAGAGTCGCGGAGCTGCTGCGCCGCGGAATCAATCTTCACATTCTGCTCGACAGTCTGGAACAGGCCGATGCCGTTGCTGACTATGGCCTCGCTCACGGTGTAACGTTTAGCGCGTTTATTGAAATCGACTGTGACGGTCACCGAGGCGGTCTTCCTGAGTCGTCCCCGCAGGTTATAAATATCGCTCGCCGCCTATCAGACCCCGGCGCGCGGTTCCAAGGGCTTTTAACCCATGCGGGAGAGTCCTACTCCTGTACGACTGATGAGTGCATTCGCGCAGCGGCGCGTCAGGAATGTGACGCGCTGAGAAAAACCGCTGCTCTGCTGCAGCGTGAAGGCATCGACTGCCCAGTCCTCAGCGTGGGCTCTACGCCAACCGCCCACTTTGCCGAGGACTTAACGGGGATCTCTGAAGTCAGGGCTGGCGTTTTTTCACTCTTCGACCTTTTTATGCACAACGTTGGCGTCTGCAATATGGACGATATTGCCGTTTCCATTGTTGCCACGGTTATTGGCCACAACGCACAGCGCAATACACTGTTTATTGATGCAGGCTGGATGGCGCTGTCTCGCGATCGGGGAACCGCCTCACAAAAATGCGACTACCTGTACGGCCAAGTGTGCGATATGTCGGGTACTGTTTTGGCTGGCGTTAAGGTTAGCTCTGCCAATCAGGAACACGGTGTGGTCGTTTTGCCCGCTGACAGCCCCTATTTACTGGCGGATTTCCCCATCGGCAGCCGCCTACGCATTCTCCCCAATCACGCCTGTGCAACAACGGCAATGCACCTACAGTATCAGGCAATAGATGAACAAGAAGGAACGCGAGAAGTCTGGACGCGCATTACCGGCTGGTAGCTGTCCTGTTTTACTAGAACACTGAAAAAGTCGGTACTGTCTGCGCTTTAACCTCTCCCTTTTGCTAACATAGACAATTAACACATGTTTATGACAAAGGGAGAGGAAACCGTGAGTGGCATTGTGAGTGAGATAAAGTACCCCTATCGATTAAAGCGCGGCGTCATTCTACTGGGGATCCTGTTTTTTGGCTGGTTTACGGGATTTTCCTATCAGCAAATAGGCGAAACGGAAAACTGGCTGGAAGTTGGTCGCTCTTCAACGCTGTCCATAGAGCAAACTCAACTACTGTTGGCAGCAACAACCGCAGTATTCGCACTATTAACAGTGATGTCTCTGATTACTCTAGCAAATAGCCTGTTTTCCTCTCGCTGCGCTATTACCTTTAGCGATACGGCTATTAGCTATCCCAAAGGCCACGTCTTTCCTAAAGCTATTGTTATTCCCTATCACGATATCCTCAGCGTCGAGTGCGTTAACGCGCAGTTCAATGAGGCCATTGCGATAACCACGTCACACAGCAAACATACTCTTCAAAAGAGCATGATGAAAAACGCCGCCGCGTTTACTGAGGTGTATGAAAGGCTGGAGCGAGAGTCTGGCAGTCAAAACTAACGCGCTGCGCCGAAGGGGCGCGAGCGCAGTCAGCTACTTTTTCATTAAGTCTTTCAGGTTGGCGAACGGGCTATAGGTTGCCGCACCAACATCCTTTTGTGCGTCTTCACCAGCGATCACCGTCGAACCGAATTGATCGGCTTCGGTATACTTCGAGTGTTCATGATCGTGACAAAACAGACAAAGCATTTCCCAGTTACTCCCGTCCTCTGGGTTATTCGAATGGTCGTGGTCGATGTGGTGAACCGTTAACTCACGCAGATTCGAATAAGTAAACTCGCGAGCGCAGCGCCCGCACACCCAGGGAAAAAGCTTCAGCGCTTTTTCACGGTAGCCGCTTTCCAGCTTTGTATAGTTTTTAGGAATGTAGGCCATAAACATCACTCTCGTTATTCATCAATCAGGCCGCTATGGTAACGCTAAACAGCACAGGTGAATAGTCGGCATAAATAGTCGAGTCGGTATGAACGACAATATATTAGCTAGGCATTTATCAAAAAAGTCCTCCAGAATCTCTTTCTTATTATGTTTATTGATTTGCCTTACCGAATAATTATCCATATAGAAAAATAAAAACAATAGTCATTCTCATCTTTGATTATTTATATTATCTTTACTGTTAACGCTAATCTTAAAAACTAATCACCAAGATAAATTAGCATTCAAAAATACCTCTTTAAATCGTAAAGAACTGTAAAATAAATAATGATGCAGATCACAAAAATATAAATAAAAGCACTATGTGAAAATGTAATAAAAATGAAAAAATAATGAATACAAGAAAAACAAATAGATGATACCTGCAATAACGATATATAAAAAAATATCTGAAACGATCTCAGTCATCTTCATTAATCAGCATTTAATAGCGAAATAGATCTTATGATTATTGAATAGTTCTTTTCCACTTTTCGGAAAATGAATGAATTGTTAAAAAATATAGGGATCCAACCCCCCATACACTTTATAGCCGTGCTCCTTGCAACGCTTATCTACTTAAATTTAATGACTAAAATCAAAAACCATACTCTGGTTATGGTTATCTTATGCTTCAGTGATACCTCTTTGTGATTAATTTTTAAGGCAAGGATCACTCTCAGCCTCCATCGCGCCCGCGGTGGAGGTTGGCTCATGAAAATAACCAACAAAGGGTGTACACACCCAAGAAGCAATGCATTTATTCTTATACCAAGGGGCCCACAATGAGCATACGTCGACGATCGCTTTCCTGTGCGCTGTTACTCTCACTAGGAGTACTGTTGCCCCCTACTGTAGCTCAAGCGCAACCTACCGCGCCCGCCGCTACCGCAGGGGCATCGCAGGCGACGACACCGCCAGTTGAACCCTATCCTCCCCGCACGCTGGAAGGATATGTGGTTCAAGAAAAGGACTACTGGGATTATCTGCTTAAAAACCATCCCGTCTTCAAATACCAGGCCGCAGGGCGCATAGTGGGTGAACCCCAGCTGAGCGACCGCGGTGAGGAGTTTGTGGAATTCGGCGGCGGTAAAGCCTACGCAGAGAAGCACGGACGTCCTACCGCCATGACCTACCGTCTGGGTGCAGAATCCTTCCTGGACCTGCCCAACAAGTTCGTCGGTCCGGCCAAGTGCGGTGAATGTCACCCAGCCCAGTATGAAAGATGGGAGCGTTCACGCCACGCTAAAACCATTCGCTTCCCTAGCGAAATGGATGAAGTTCCAGACAAGGATTTCCACAAAGGTATGTATGGCGGTAAAGCCTCCATTCTGCCTCAGGGCATCACACACGATGCCATCTACGCCATTATCGGTACGCCGCGCACCAAGTACGGCTTTGTCGATAGCTTCCTGGTCCGCGGTACATATCACGTTAAGGACGGTCTGTTAAAAGACGGTACTGGTACGCTGGTCGCGGGCGGTAACCAGTTCTCACGCGGTTGGGCAGAATCTTTAACACCGGATATGGTGAAAAGGATCGCCAGCTACGTTCCTGGTTTCCCGACCAAGGCAGACGAGTTTGGCATTCGCGGTTCTGAAGTGTGGGGTATGACTTCCTACGGCGCGTCAGACAGGAAAAACTTCCTGTTCCAGCCCGCCAGCTCCTACTGCGAAGTTTGTCACACGTTCAAGTTCGACTTTAAGAACTCGAATGAATTCTTCGCCGCGCTGGGCAAGCCAGAAGAGCTGAGAAAGCATACCATCAGTAAAGGTATCGCCTGTGAAGAGTGTCACGGTGCAGGTGCTCACCTGTACGGTGCACGCGGTGCAGGTATGCCGTCTAACTGTGAACGCTGCCACCAGCGCTTTGCCTACGATCCGAAAGAGGCTGAAGCCAATCCGAAGAACCCCTTCAACTCGTACTTCAAATCAGCCTGTCCGTCTTGCGGTACTGAAGGTTCACAGATGTTCAACACGTCCCACTATGAAAAAGGGATGCGCTGTTCTACCTGTCACGATCCGCATGAAGTCACCTCTAATGACTGGAAGTCTGGCTTTACCCGCACTAACTTGAAAAAGCAGTGTACGGACTGCCACCAACAGCAAAAAGAGTTTATGGCTCAAGGGGATACTCACAGCAAGAACAACTGTACTGCCTGCCACATGCCTAACATGGGCAGCTGTGAAAACTTTGCGGCAATCCAGTTCCCTGATATGGCCGGTTTCGACAACGTCCGTAAATCTCATATCTGGAAAATCAAAGTTGACGAGAAGGCAAAAACCCTTAACCCGCCTGAAGGTAAACCGCGTGACTCTAGCGTCAAAGGCTGGAGTATCGCCAAGCAGGACGGAAAAGGCTATGTTGACCTGATGTGGTCCTGCGGACGCACCAGCTTCAGCGACATTGACGTTGCAGAAGGCGGCGGCTGCCACAGCCCAGTTCAAACTGTCCTGTCTGAAAGACTGCAGTTTAAGGACCAGGAAACCATCTACGGCAAAGTCGTTGAGTGGCAAACTCCGGTTAAAACGGGCTATGCCGAAATCGAAAACGGCCTGAAGCTCATCGACAAAAAACTGCCTAAGAGCGGCCTGAGTCTGGACGAAAAAGTTCAGGTACAGCTGCTTGCCAAGCAGGCTAGAGAAATCGCCGATGCGGTTAAGAAAGACGGTTCATGGGGCGTTCACGGCCCGCACTTTACCAAGAGCCGGATTGAAGAAGGTCAAGCCTATATCCAACAAGCGCAGGCCATCCTGAGTGGTGAAGCGCGTAAGAATAAAGGCAAAATCTGATTCAGCACCGTTGCTCAGTGAGCGACACCAACGGCGCCCTTCGGGGCGCCGTCATATTCAACCGGTAAGGACGTTCTATGTTAATTCGACGCACATGTATTCCCGCACTGACGCTTCTAGGGGCTCTAGCCCTTTCTCCGTTCTCTTATGCCGGCGGCATGGAGGCTCCCGAGCGCGTTATTGATGAATATACGCCGATGCATATCACGCTAAATCAGGCTGAAGAGATGCACGGGCAGAAAAACGTCCACTTTTTTGACGTTAATCCTGATGAAATCTGGAACCAGGGGCACATTCCCGGCGCCACTCATCTCAATCAAGAAAACTGGCAAGCCCTGCTGCCAAAGGACAAGGGCGCAGCGCTTATTTTCTACTGCATGAATAAGCTTTGTACCGCTAGCACCGACGCTGCCAGAGAGGCCAAAAAACTGGGATATGCCCACGTATACACCATGCCGGACGGCATTTTTGGCTGGATGGAGTCGGGCAAAGATTTAGAGCGTGGAAAAATAGAGGAAAAGGACTTTACGCCGGGGAAAAGTTAATCCCCTCCTCTTCCCTATGGGATCGTTCAACGGGCGCATCAGCGCCCTTTTTAACGCCTAATATACGCTTTGTATTTTCTATCTCAGCTCAATCCCATCAGTGTTCGACATACTGCCTCGTGTCGTTTTGATCGCACATCGTTACGCGAGTTTCTTCTGCCTTCTAGAGCAGCTTTATCTTCTCCCCCATAACTCCCCCGCTCACTTAGCACCAACAGATGTTTTCCTCTCAGCCCCGCTTTCTTACGACGCCTAGCAAAAAGGCCGCCCACTTCTCGTGAACGGCCTTTGATAACGCGCTACCTCATCGTTCGGTAAACTACTTTCCTCCCGACTCCGCCAGTCGAATGCTTTCTTCTAACGCACTCACGCGCTTGTCGTTTGGCGGTAGCAGGTACAGCAGGCGCTTCCAGGCGCGGATAGCCTGAGCATAGTCCTGTAGCTCATAGGCGTTGTAGCCGAACAGACTGAGCGCCTGAATGTTATCGCTTTCCCGATTGAGCACGCCTACCAGCACTTCGCTGGCGCGGATGTTATCGTTACGCTCCTCGGAACGCACCAGCAGCTCAGCATATCCCAACTGAATGTCCATATTCTCCGGCGCCCTGCGGCTGGCCTCAGCAAACGCCCCAATGCCGGTGGTCATATCTCGCATATATAGTCCTAGCCGCCCCAGCATGACCCAGTCGTCGATTCGCTCAGGGTTATTAACCAGCTGACTACGCAACCCAACGGCCAGAATGGCTATCTGCTGCTGATCTAGGCTTTCAACCCCAGACTCGTTGAGCTTTTGGCGCAGAGCATCGGTCTGGCTGATGCCCCGCTGCCAGTCGTCCACTTTCTCATAACTGCCGTTTAATCCGTACACGCCGACAGAAACCGCCAGCAAAATAAGCGTACCCGAAGCAACCAGCATCATCCGCCCTGATGATGAAAGCGGCTTGGATTCAGCTTTCGCTTTGCTGTTAGGAACGTCGTCTAAAAGGTTGTACTGCAGCTCCTGCACCATCGGCGCAGATTCCGTCACCAGCCCTTGCCCTTCTTCGCGAGCCAGCTCGTCCAGCCGCTGCTGGTAGTAGCGCTTATTCAGGTCGTCTCGTCCTGACGTTTTTTCAGCCTTTCCCCGCTGACGATAAAGCGGCCAGACAAAGGCAAACAGGCTAGCCATCAGCGCCAGCACCGCAGAGAGAATTAATAGCGTCATGACGGAGTTACCTCTCTTTTTGCCGCGTTAAAAGGCCGATAGCGCGCATCCAGCATGCACAGGAAGCCTCCTAGAGCCATAAACAGACCACCAAACCAGATCCAGCGCATGAAGGGCTTATAGTACAGCCGGACTGACCACTGCCCTGCACTGAGGTTTTCCCCTAGCGCTCCGTAAAGATCTCGCCCAATGCCTGCGTCTATCGCCGCTTCAGTCATGACCATTTTTGTTGTTGTGTAGTAGCGCTTTTCAGGCCTTAGCGTCGCCACTTCACGATCGCCTTTCGTCACGATCAGCGTACCGATATCTGCCGTATAGTTCGGCCCATCAATCAGCTTGACCTCTGCCAATTTAAAGCTGTACCCCTCAAGCACGACGCTGTCTCCGGGGCTCATACGAACGTCCCGTTCAATGCTGTAGTTCTGACTAAATGCAATGCCGATAACCGTTACTGCCAACCCCATGTGCGCTAAAAACATGCCCCACTGGCCTGCCGACAGTCGACGAATCCCTTGCCCAAAACTGTGCCGATAGGTTATTCGCTCATAGAATGCAAAGCAGCCTAGCGTGATAACCCATATCGCCATCGTCAGCCCGAGAAACGCCATCAGAGAAAAGCGGGACTCAGTCAGCAATAGCCCCCAGGATACGCCCACAGTCAGCAGCAGCCCAATGATGAGCCTTTTCATCAGCGGAGACAGAGAGTCTCTGCGCCAGCGCACCATAGGGCCAATCCCTAACAGCACGGCAAACGGCACCATAATCCAAACAAACATGGTGTTGAAAAATGGCTCACCGATAGAGATAGAGCCTAGCCCCAGCTGTTTGTGTACCAACGGCAGCAGCGTGCCCAGCAGCACAACCAGCATGGCCGCCGTCAGTAAAATGTTATTCGCCAGCAGCATCGTTTCTCGGGAAAACAGCTCATAGCCAACGCGGTTTTTATTCACCTGCCCGCCCTTAAAGGCGTACAGCAACAGAGAGCCGCCAATGACCAGCACTAGGAAGCCCAAAATAAACATCCCGCGCGTTGGATCAGAAGCGAAGGCGTGAACCGAAACAAGAATGCCCGAACGCACCAGAAACGTTCCCAACAGACACAGAGAGAACGACACAATGGCCAGCAGCACAGTCCAGGCCTTAAAGGTGCCGCGCTTTTCTGTGACAGCAAGAGAGTGCAGCAGCGCAGTACCGGAAATCCACGGCATCAGTGAGGCGTTCTCCACCGGATCCCAGAACCACCAGCCGCCCCATCCCAGTTCGTAATAGGCCCAAAAAGACCCCAGAACGATACCCAGCGTCAGAAATATCCAAGCGGCCAGCGTCCACGGCCTTGACCAGCGTGCCCAGGCAGTATCAAGCTTCCCGCTCATCAGTGACGCAATGGCGAAGGCAAAGGCAACGGAGAAACCGACATATCCCATATAAAGCAGCGGAGGGTGAAATATCAGCCCGACATCCTGCAGCAGCGGGTTCAGGTCATGCCCGTCAATGGGGAAGAACGGCAGCAGGCGCTCAAACGGGTTTGAAGTCAGAGTAACGAACAGCAAAAAGCCGACGCTGATCATCCCCATCACGGAAAGCACTCTGGCAACCGCCTCTAGCGGCATACGTCGGCTAAACAGCGCCACAGCCAGCGTCCAGGATGCCAGCAATACCACCCACAGCAGCAAAGAGCCTTCGTGAGCCCCCCAGGCTGCCGCAATGCGGTAATAAACTGGCAGTGAATTATTTGAGTTATTCGCCACATACACAACGGAGAAATCATTGATAATCAGCGAATAAATCAAGCAAAGAAAGGAAAGCAGAGTAAACGTGAACAGCGCATAGCTCAGCGGTCGCGCCATTTTCATCATTTGGCTACTTTGACGATAGGTGCCAATAAGCGGATAAATGCTAAGCATAACCGCCAAAGCCAGTGAAAGCGTGAGAAAGAAGTGACCAATTTCAGGGATCATGGCAAACCTCTCTCTAACCTAACACGTTTTCTACCGAAACGCTTTTTGCCAAAACGAACGTACACCGTGTGCTTCATCTATCGCTTCCTTTACAAAAAGTATTTATATAAAAAAAGTCGCTCTTGTATATTTTATTTTCTGGTTATTTCTATACGTCTGGCATCAAACTTCGGAGAAATAGATAATGCTAACCACTTTTTCTCATATATTGAATTACCTCACAGATAGTAGCGACAAAGATTAATCCCTTAAACTGCATTATTTCTCTTTGTTGCTCCACATCAAATAATAAAAATTTTATTCTCTATCTGGCTCGGATTATTTTTCTACCAAATATGAAATTGAGATAGATCAATCAAAATTGCCATGAATAACTCTAAAGTACTAACTGGCTTTTAATACCCAAGAACAAAAAGAGCCATTATCTAAAAATCGGAAAATGATTATCCGCATAACGAATTTTCTATTCTTCTAAAGAATAGGGCTTTTATCTAGCCGTTTAATAAAAATTAAAAATACAGACTGGAACCGTGCTGAGAGGAAAAAACAATGAGTGCCGTTTTTTGGTTTAAGCGACCACGGTCGATATGCCCCTTCACTCCCCCTTCGCTGACACATGTGTTGACGAAAGAAAACGTCGGCTTTGCCAAAAGGGGTTCGCTATGAGTCATTCCCGCCGCCGTTTTTTATTTGCCGTCGGTTCGGCCGCGCTGCTTGGGATCGGTTCAGGAAAAGTCATCGCTAACGCTGTAACGAAAAAGGGAAAGCGCTATGTGCTGATCCATGACGAAACGCGCTGCATTGGCTGTAACGAATGCGCCGTTGCCTGCGCCAAGGCTAACGATGTCCCCATTGGCTATTCGCGGCTAAGCATGATCCCACTGCCTAAAAGCGCCCAATACGATAATGAAGAGCGTTTTTTCCGTCATTCCTGCCAGCAGTGTGACGATGCTCCCTGCATCGATGTTTGTCCTACCGGCGCATCCTATATGGATGAAAATGGCATTGTGCAGATCAATAAAGCCCTGTGTCTCGGCTGTGACTACTGCGTTTCTGCCTGCCCTTACGACGTCCGCTATATTCACCCCACTAAACACATTGCCGACAAATGCGACTTTTGCAGTGAAAAGCGCCTAAGTCAGGGCTTTATGCCGGTGTGCGTTCGCATTTGCCCTAAAAACGCACTGTTCTTCGGCGAAGAAGAGAGTGCAGAGATGCAGTATCACCTGCACTCAGGCCATTATTACGTTCATCGGTTAAAGAATGTGGGTCAACCTCACATCTACCGCATTGTCTCTCTATAAGGAAGGAGGAAAACGATGAGTCACTCATGGAACGCTGAACAGTTTCAGTCTCAGTTAGCCTCTCAGGTAAAGGTTTACACGCCCGACTACTGGCCCACTTGGCTTATTCTCATTGCGCTGGCTATCGTCGGCATGCTGGCCGTTTTGGGTTTGCACGCCTTTTTACGCTATCGACTCGCCCCTAAAATCAAGCTGGGGCATCAGCATAAAAACTACCTTTATCCTATTGGCGTCAGAGCCTGGCACTGGAGCAACGCTGCGTTGTTTATTACGCTTCTGACTAGCGGCCTGCTTAATCACTTCGCGGTTGGCCCTCATCAAATGATGGCAACGCTGGTTCAAGTGCATAAAATAGCCGGATATCTGCTACTGATAAGCTGGGTAGGCTTTGTGTTGATTAACGCCTACGGCGGAAATGGGCACCACTATATTATTCGCTTCAAAGGATACATTGCTCGTGCCATAAAACAGGCCAGATTTTACCTTTTTGGCATTATGAAAGGAGAACCGCACCCTTTCGAATCTAACGAGGAAAATAAGTTTAATCCTCTACAACAGGCGGCCTATGTCGCCATAATGTATCTTCTGGTTCCGGCACTGCTGCTGACGGGCTTTCTCTGCCAATATCCTTCGCTAGGTCTTGAGGCTGGTATGGGCTTCTGGGCGCTGAAGCTCCACTTCCTGCTGGCGCTGGCCGGCCTGATGTTCATGCTGGGTCACCTGTATCTCTGCACCACGGGCGATACGCCAACGACCTCGTTCCACTCCATGATCGACGGTTACCATCGTCATCATGAAATAGAAATCGTCAAAGAGGATAAACGCGCTGAAGCGCCGTCAAGGCAGAAAACAGGCCAAACAGTGACGCCATAGCGTGAGTATTACGTCAAAAACTTCGCCGTGCTATAGCCTTTATGGCCTATAGCGCGGCGTTTTCTTTATCGAAAATAGAATGCGCGGCAAAGTCGCGGTTCAAACAAGATTTTGTTCTATAGGGGCAGTATTTTTTTACAAAATAAATTATCCGTAAACCCTTGCTGTATCTGGCTTCAGAGCGATTACCTCTGGGGTTGATAAATTTTGCTGCCGTGAAGGATTGCCAAACTACAGTAAGTGCTATAAGGTACGCCCCCTGCGTTTACCCCAGCGGATGGCTGACAGGTTCTCTGTCGCCGACGTTTCATTGAAGCATGTTCTATTGACGACCTTTTGGCGTCAATCGTTCGGAGGTTCTCTGAAAATGAACGCAAAATTGATTATTTCAGGTGTGGGTATCGGTCATTGACTGGATTATTCACATTGAATAGGGCTTTTGGGAAGGGCTTGGAAAATAATGCAACAAAATGCGGTACGAATGAAAAGAGTGCTCACCGCCCCTGCGCTGGTATTCTTTGGTCTGGCCTATATGGTTCCTCTCGGTATCTTCACTACCTACGGCCAAGTAACCGTACTTAGCGAGGGTCACCTACCTGTAGCATACGTCATCACGCTCGCTGCGGTTCTGTTTACAGCGTTAAGCTACTGTCGTATGACCAGCGCCCTCCCTCTATCGGGTTCGGCCTACTCCTACGTACAAAAAACCTTTGGTGGCAATCTCGGTTTTCTGGTCGGCTGGACTCAGCTGCTTGACTACCTGTTTTTACCCATCATCAACTACATCGCTATCGGCATCTATATGCACGAGGCTTTCCCCTCGATCCCGATGAGCGTGATTATCTGCTGTACGATTTTTATCGTCACGATGCTAAACATTCTCGGCATTCGACTCGTCACCATGATGAACATGCTGATCATCGTGATGCAGCTGATTTTTATCGCCATCCTTTTATATCTTTGCATAAAAACGTCGTTTACTTTCGATCCGGAAGTGCTGCTGCGGCCAATCCTGTTTGCATCCGATCAGATCTCTGGGATATTTGCCGGAGCTGCCGTGCTTTGCCTTGCCTTTCTGGGCTTTGACGCCATTTCTACCATGGCGGAAGAAACCAAAGATGCCAAGAAAGCCCTGCCGCGCGCGATCATGTACACCGTGTTTATTGCCGGCACGCTGTTTATCATCATTTCCTACTTCGCCCACCTGACCTATCCAGCGTGGCAGGACTTCATTCCAAACGCCGATACTGCGAGTATTGAAGTCATGAAGCGCGTGGGCGGAACAATGCTAGCGTTCAGCTTTATCATGGCCTATGTCATTGGCGTTTTCGCCTCGGCGATGACCTCTCAGGCCAGCATTGTGCGGATTTTCTACGCCATGGGCCGCGAGGGCGTGCTGCCGAAGTCAGTCTTTGCCTATATTCATCCACGCCTGCAGACCCCTGTCCTGTCGATTATTTTCGTCGGTCTGGTGTCGCTGTTCTCACTAGTGCTGTCGCTAGGCATGGTTGCTTCAATGATTAGCTTTGGTGCTCTGATTGCCTTTACCTTCGTTAACCTGTCGGTGATTAAGCACTTCGTTATTGATAGCAAAGAGCGCCTCGGTGCGAAAAAGCTGTTTACCTGTCTGGTGCTGCCGTCCATCGGCGTGCTGCTCACGCTGTGGCTATGGACCAGTCTGGATAAAGAAGCGCTGACGGTAGGGATAATCTGGCTCACTGTAGGGGCAGCGTATCTTACGTTTATTACGCGTGGTTTCCGTAAAACGCCACCGTCAATCTCCGCCGAAGAAGTCGACCTGATTATTGGGTAAGCGGCCAAAACAGTTTGCCTGTGAACCCCTGACGGGAGGAATTTAGTTTCCTCCCGTTTTATTTATTTTTATCCCCGCGCTTTACGGGAAGAAATGCACAGTATCGACAGGGCTCTCTGTCGATGGGTATCCACCTTGATATAAAGGGAATTCCAACGATGACGAAAACAGCGGCCGACGTCATTTACTACAATGGCTATATCTACACTGCCGATGCACAAAATCGCGTTGTCAACGCCATTGCCATCGCCAATGGCAAGGTGCTTGCCTGCGGCAGCGTCGAAGAGCTTAAGCAGCATGCTCACCCGCATACTGAGCAGATTGACCTGCAGGGAAAAATGATGATGCCCGGCATCATCGACGGCCATATGCATCCGTTCTGGGGTGGAGAGCAGCTCTCCGGCTGCCATTTAAACTACGAATCGCTGACCATCGAACAAATTCTTGAGCGCGTACAGCAGCACTTGGACAAAGACATCCTAAAAGGCGAGAACGACTGGCTAAAAGTCACGGCCTGGCTCCGTCAGGGCATGTTGCCCGCCGGTGTCGATATGTACCGTTCAGATATGGACCGCCTTAACACCAAGCGCCCTGTCATTCTATTTTCTAACGACTGCCATACTTTACTGGCCAACAGCCGGGCGCTGGAACTGTTCGGCATTGATAAATATGCCCCAGAGCCGAGCGATGGCAAAATCGGTAAAGACCAAGACGGTGAACTCAACGGCATTCTGGAAGACGCCCCAGCCATGCGCGCGGCCGACAGCATTCCATCTCTTAACGCCGAACAGGCCGTTAAGGTTGCCGCTATGGTGCAGCACGAGCTGAACAAACAGGGCGTTACCGCCGTGATGGATGCGCGAGTATCCCCTCTTCAGCTAGACGCATTTAGCAAGCTCCAGAAGTCCGGCGAGCTGACTGTTCGCTTCCAAGCGGCCAAAGAGATCACGCCAGACGATGCACACAGCGTTGAGGCAGTCGGTAAAGCGGTAGAAAATGCCGTGGCTTTTGCTAACCGCTATCATCAGGCTCAGTGGACGCCGGAGCCGGGCATTGGCCTGCACAATATCAAAATGTTTGTCGACGGCGTGCTTCAGCCGCCGACCATGACAGCCTCACTGCTTGAGCCCTATACCATCAACGTCGGCACCGAAGCTGCCCCGAACTGGCAGGTCACTGAGCGCTACGGCGATCTTTACTTTACGGCAGAAATCCTTGATGAGCTGATGGAGAAAATTGCTGCCGCCGGTTTTGATCCTCATCTTCATACCGTTGGTGAAGGGGCTGTATCCATTGCGCTAGACGCCATTGAAAAAATGCGGGCAGCTCACCCAGGTAAAGATATCCGCCCAGGTTTAGCTCACAACGAGCTGGTTCACGAAAAGGACTACGCCCGATTTGCCCACCTAGGCGTTATTGCCTGCCTGTCTTTCCAATGGGCTGCGCCAACCACAGAGCTTATTGCCGCAGAAACCATGATGCTGGGCGCCAAGCGCATGGAAAACCTCGAGCCTATTGCCAAGTTTATTGACGCAGGTGCCGTGGTTGCCTTTGGCAGCGACTGGCCCATAGATGCACTGGACGAATGGTACGACTTAAAGGTTGCCGCGACTCGCCAAGGCCGCACCGTAGACGGCGTTACGCCGCCGCGTCTGGACAACGATCGCAATCTGACCGTGACGGAAGTCCTGCGTTCAGCCACGATTGACTCGGCCTACGCACAGCACAGAGAGGATGTTATCGGCTCGCTGGAGCCGGGCAAGTTTGCCGATATGATCGTGCTCGATCGCAACGTGTTCGACATTCCGGCCGCTGATATTGAAAACGTGAAAGTGCTACGCACCGTCGTTGGCGGGAAGACGGTTTACTGCGCCTAATCGCGTTCTATCGTTCAGAAAGAGAAAACCGCCCCTTCGTTCACTAAAGGGGCGGTTTTTTATCGTCTACATGCTAGTACCCAAAATAGGGCTAATGGTCTATTTCGCCGGAGCAATCACACCCTCTTCAACCACTTTATCCAAGGTCATGATCATCACAACGGTGCGAGGAACAAAAGTGCGCACGTCAGCGCGCTCGTTTTCCAAATCGTGAGCGTTGCTGGTTTCAACCCCTAAACCGTCGATAGTCGGAATATAGCGAGAGGTGAAGTTACCAATGGAAACGCCCCCTGTTGCCCATTCAACCACGTTAGCGCCGTACTCTTTATGGGCAATGCTTTTATAGATATCGGCAAGCTTGGTCGCCTGTGGCGTTTTCTCCATTGCAGGCATCGAGTTTAACGGCCCTACTAGCGTGACTTTTGTCCCCTTTACTGTCGGTGAAGCGGCAATTTTTTTCAGCTCAGCGTCGATACGGTCACGATCTGCACTCTTAAATCCGCGCACGTCTAGCTTGGCATAGGCATCTTTCGGAATGGCGTTAACCTTGGTGTTACCCGTTTTAATGACGCCAACGTTAATGGTAATTTCCGGTAGGAACTGGCCGTGATCGACGATATTGCGCTTTTTCAACGCTTCGGCTGTATAGTCGGCAGGATTTCCCGGCAGCGGCGTAGCCAGCTTCATAAGGCGGGTAATCTGGTTAGCAAGCTCAACGGTCGCGCTAGCGCTGGACTGAGCGCTGTTGCCCGCGTGCCCAGTCAGGCCTTCAATGTTGATTTCATAGTTCACAACCCACTTACGCTGAGTGTTCATTCCCCAGCCTGTCGGAGAAGAGTCTACAGAAAGCGTCAGATCGTGGCGCTGAGCCAGCTCTTCAAGAATTTGGTCTTCTGTTGCAGAACCCGTTTCCTCTTCAGCGTCAAAGTAGAAGGTCATCTCGGCAAAATTGTTAAAATCTAGCTGCTTGAGCGTCTTGGCAAAATGAACCAGTTGAGCAACAGAGGCCTTACTATCCCCAGCGCCGGGGCCTTTCACCAGTCCGGTTGATTCATCGTAGCTGTATGGCTGCTTCGCCAAACTACCAATTGGCTGTACGGTATCAGTATGGCCCAGCAGCAGTATGCGCAGCTTGCCGTTTCCCTTCACGCTGGCGATAACGTGAGTTCCCTGTTCGTTTTGGCGAAATTCGACGCTATAGCCTAACGCTTCAAACTGCGATTTAACCCATTCTGCCATTTTCTTACTGCCTTCCAGATTTCCGGTCGGCGACTCAATTTCTGTAATCGTTTTATGATCCACCAAGTAGGCAGGGAACGCGTCCCCCACAGCCTTTTTCACCTGCTCTGCGTTCAGCGCAGCAAAAGAAGAAAAACTAAGCCCCAGCAATAGCGGAGCTACCGCTAATTTATGCATTTTCACTGACTTTACTCTCCACGTCGTTATTACATTTTTATCAGTGAAGTACTGAGATATCAGCACACTCACCAACGATTTTTTATGTTTATATCACGGCAAATTTTGAATATAAATTCATTTTTAATAAAACTTAACTCATTCGAATATTTATTAAACAGAGCATAAAAAAACGGCCTAGCGTTGAGACTAGGCCGTTTCGAAGATTGAAAAACGCGACTATGCCATCACAGCGGCAAACGCTTTAGCCACTCGGTCAACGTTACGTTCGTTTAATCCCGTCAAACACATCCGCCCGTTTCTCACCAGATAAATGGCGTACTCTTCCTTCAGGCGGTCGACCTGCTGAGGAGACAGACCCGTATAGCTGAACATCCCGGTCTGCTTCACTAAGTATGAGGCATCAAAATCCGGCAGATTTTGCGCCATCACGTCAACCATTCTTTGGCGCATGGCCAGAATGCGGGTGCGCATCTGTGCAACTTCGTCTACCCACAGCGCCTTCAATTCAGGATCTGAAAGCACAGTGGCCACGATTTGTGCACCGTTAAGGGGCGGACTGGAATAGTTACGGCGAACCGTCGCTTTGAGCTGACCTTGAACCCTGACCGCTTCATCAGCGTTTGTGCAGAATACTGACAGGCCGCCGCAGCGCTCGCCGTAAAGCGAAAAGTTTTTAGAGTAAGAGTTAGACAGCAGAGCCGGTAGCCCTGCGCTGGCTACTGCACGGATCGCGTATGCGTCCTGATCCAGCCCTTGGCTGAATCCCTGATAGGCAATATCCATAAACGGAAGCAGATCGCGCTCCCTCAGTACGGCGATAACGCGATCCCACTGCTCGGCGGAAAGGTCTGCACCGGTGGGATTATGGCAGCAGGGGTGAAGCAAAACGATACTCTTCGGTGGCAGAGTTTTCAGCGTTGCCAGCATCGCTTCAAAATCAACGCCGCCGGTTTTTTCATCAAAATAAGGGTAGCGGTTGACCTTGATCCCTGCTCCTTCAAAAATCGCCACGTGATTGTCCCAGGTGGGGTTGCTTACCCACACTTGAGAGTCAGGAAAATAGGCTTTCAAAAAGTCTGCGCCGATCTTTAACGCTCCCGATCCCCCCAGCGTTTGAATTGTCGCCACCCGCTTGGCCTCAAGAGCTGGATGACTATCCCCTAATAGAAGGCGCTGCGTTACAGACTGATAGGCGGGCATACCGTCCATTGGTAAATAGAGCAAAGGAGTGTCTCGATGTTTAAACAAACGCTCTCTCGCCTCAGCCACAGGGCGCAGTACCGGCACTCTGCCCTGATCGTCATAGTAGAGACCAATACTCAGATTAACCTTATTTGGACGCTCATCTTTGGAAAACGCTTCCATCAGAGACAGAATTGGGTCTCCGGCATACGCATTAACGTGTTCAAACATTCCTTACCCCTTATCATCAGTATCTATCGGCTCATGTGTGCCGCTTTTGCTCTTTTAGGCCGTTACCCGTGTAAAACGCGTTCCATTTTAATACCATAACTCCCCCACCAAAGCGATAGTCCAGCCGCTGATAAAGGTAGAAAGCGTTTCGCTTTCCTCTGCGCGCTGCTACTCTTAGCATAAATAAAATATCGGAATTCATTGTTCTATGGAAACACAGCCCCAGCAGCGCCACCGCGCCCGACAGCAAAAACTTAAAGACCAAGTCGACCAGCGAATTGCTAACGCGACAGTGTCACGCGGACTGCTGATTGTTTTTACCGGCAACGGTAAAGGGAAAAGCACCGCAGCTTTCGGCACCGTTACCCGGGCCGTTGGGCACGGACAGAAAGCGGGAGTCATCCAGTTTATTAAAGGTGAATGGGCCTGCGGTGAACGCGATCTGCTGACAAAGTGCGGCGTAGAGTTTCAGGTAATGTCTACCGGTTTTACCTGGGAAACGCAGAATAAGGACACTGACAGACTAGCCGCCCAGGCCGTTTGGCAGCACGCTAAGCGTATGTTGAAGGATCCGACCCTCGACCTGGTGCTTTTGGATGAACTGACTTACATGATTGCCTACGACTACGTTGACCTACAGGAAGTTACAGACGCACTTAGTCATCGTCCGCCGGAACAAACAGTCATTATTACTGGCCGCGGCTGCCATCGAGAGCTGCTTGATATGGCAGATACCGTCAGCGAAATGCGCCCGGTAAAACACGCCTTTGACAAGGGCCTTCAGGCTCGTCAAGGCATCGACTGGTAGCGGGAGGTGAAATGAGGGGTGAACGAGCGCCAGCGGTGCCGCAATCTGCGCCACTGCTGACTATCGTACACACCCTAGGCTGTGCCTTAGCGGTCTAAATTAATAATACAGGCGATCACCGGTTGACCATCCACCTTGATTGGCGCCCCGCCACGGTGAACCCGATAGCCCAGCCCTCGAATAAGCCGCTCTACCGCCAGAGGTGAGACAGTAATGATGGTATTTACGTTAAACTGCGCTAAATAGTCCACAGAGGACTTAAGCAGCCCTGCCGCTACTGTAGAAGAAAGACTCCCCTTCTGTTTTTCCAGACTTGAGGCATTCAAATCTAACGCTGAAAAGCGTGAAATTTCCCAGATAAACGGCGAGTGCGGCGGAGGGTTGCCGTTTAGCAGCTGTGGGAATACCTCACTAAGAAGGTAGGGCTCGCTGGTAGGTAAGAGTCTCGAACAGCCGACGATCTCTTTTTTCTCATTTCTAGCAACAACGTAAACGGTATCGGGCTTGTCGAACTGATCTCTTTCGTATCCGACCGGGGTATCCAGTTCCCAGCCCAGTTTTTCAACAAAAACGCGATACCTGTAGGCAGCAAGCTCACGTTCTAAACCGCGGGGAAGTGTGCTTGTAGAACCGGTTAAAAATTCCATTGTGTATACTCCAATATTATTAACAGTGAGAAAAAAACATATTAATAACATCGGATTACTGATGGTAACCTGACAGTTTTACCAGCTATAAATCACTCTTTTTAGGTGATATGATGAAGGATCTCGTGCTCCCATTTTATAGAGCCTATTTTGTCACTAAGCACCTGCTGAAGATGCGCTTCATCACACAAAATAAGCTCACTGCCCTCTGTGCTTTTAAACGCTATATTGCTGAAAATCGGCCCGGTTTTTACAAAGCGGCAGCTTGCATTTTCATAGCGTAGCTCCCAGTCCCAGCCGAGAGAAACTGTGGGAGAAGTACCGCTCACCCATTCGGTATAGCCGCTGATAGTCGTAGCGATACTGCCACCGGTTCGCAGCCATTCAGGCTCTTCATAGGCGGCGGAATACAAATGGGAAAGCTGGACGTCGTAAAAGTCATTCACGCTGAGATACACGCGATAGTCCATGTCGCGCCCGCTGTGGGCCATTTCAACCTGACTCACTAATGAATACCCCCTCTCTTTTTGTTCTACTGCTTTCAAACAAGAAATGTGACTATTGTAGCTTCCTTCGTTTACAGCACTCAATTATGATATTAGTATGCTAGTAACCTTAATATGTTACTTAATCACGCCAACATTATGCGAATATGTAAGGCTACTTTTTGTGCATTTTCACAACACCTATACTACCAATAGAGTAAGTAACACATTGGCTATATCGGTTATACTATAATAGCGTTTGGCGTCTTCATTTTTAGTCTGTCGCTATGCCATTAAAAAAGGACTGATATTGAAAATCAATTTATATAAGACCTATGAAAGTTTATCAAAGTCCAAAAACAAGGATACGTTCTTCGCTACGCTTCAAAAAGCCGCCAAGAATCTTGGCTTTGAATATTGTGCTTATGGAGTGCGGTCAACGTATCCCGTTTCATCGAGCAAAACACACGTCATCAACAATTATCCAGATGACTGGAACCTAAAGTACCAGTTAAATAACTACTTCGAAATCGATCCTACTGTTCATCACGGGCTACGCTCAACGCAGGCTTTTATCTGGGAAGAGAGTATTCATCAAGAGTCATCTTTCTTTTGGGAAGAGGCAAAGTCCTTTGGCATCAACTACGGTATGTCTCAGGCACAAAAGGACGCTCAGGGGCGTATAGGCATGCTTTCCTTTGCCAGCGCGAACAATAATCTGGATGACAAAAGCCTGATCGTCCATGCACCTTCTCTTATTTGGCTCTCCCAAATTGCCCACGCGAGACTGTCAGAATACTTAATTCCGCAAGAAGGAACTGAAGCCGACTTTCAGCTAACAAAGCGAGAAAAAGATATTCTTCGATGGACTGCCGAAGGCAAAACGTCGAATGAAATTGCTATCGTTATGTCTATCAGCGATAGAACGGTTAATTTCCATATAAATAATATTATCAAGAAACTTTCTGTTTCCAATAAAACTGCTGCCGCAGTGAAGGCGTTAGTACTCAATCTTTTCTAGATTATTTAATATCTAAAAAAGAGAAACTCTTTTCTATTATCGGGAATAAAAAGTTTCCTGTTAATTGCGTTTGCCCCACCCAATTACACAGAATAATACTCTTTTAAGTGTAGAATAACGATCTTATCGATCGAATAAGTCATTAAAATCAATAAATTTACTAAAATTATCTGTAAAAACAGCAAGACACATCAGGGGTATTTAGCCCGCAAAAACGCCTGCGGGCCGATGATTACGACTTCGTTAACACAATGCTGCCAGAGGCCAAAGTTCCCATTTGCGCAGGGATCGCACAGGCTGCATCGATCAGCGGGAACATCAGTGCAGCACCGCTTCCCTCCCCTAACCTCATATCCATATCCAATACAGGACTTAACGCCAAAAAGGTCAGTGCCGTTTGCGTTCCTTTTTCAGCCGAACGGTGAGACGGAATCAAATAGGGTCGAATCGAGGGCGCAATCTTCATCGCCGCGATAGCTGATGCATAGGATAGAAAGCCATCGAGAACCACCGGTATTCCCGCTGCCGCCGCACCAATTATTGTCCCCGCCATGCCGCAGAGATCGAATCCCCCCACTTTCGCCAGCACATCGATACCGTCTTCTGCATCAGGACGGTTAATCGCAATAGCGCGACTTACCACATCAACCTTATGCTGTAGACGCGGAGCGGGAAAGTTAGCGCCAGTGCCTACGGTTAACGCTGGAGACGCGCGGCACATGACGCTAACAACCGCCGCTGCCGGTGTGGTATTCGCCATCCCCAACTCCCCCACACCAATAAGATTTACACCCTTTTCGACCTGCTGCATCGCCAAATTGGCGCACCGCTCAATAAGGTGATACGCCTCATCGTGGCGCATCGCCGGGCCCTGAGCGATATTGTCGCTGCCCTGACGAACCCGGAAATCGACTACACCGGGGATAACGTCACCTTTTATGCCCGTATCCACCAGCAAAACCTCTGCGCCCGCCTGCTTGGCCAGCACGTTAACGCCCGCTTTTCCCTCAACCATGTTAATCATCTGCATATGAGTCACGATTTGCGGCGCGCTGGAAACGTCCTCATCGTAAACTCCGTGATCCGCAGCGGTAACCACAATCAGTTTGCGTGGATAGGCTGGCTCAAGAGTATGCGATATCCCACTGAGCTGAACCGCTAGCAATTCCAGCCTTCCCAAGCTTCCAATCGGCTTAACCAAACCATCAAGATGCAGCGCCATATGTCTTTGACACTGTTCATCCGGTGAGCCAATCGCATTAATAATTCGAGTGAGGGTTTTCATATTAATTTCCAAGACGTCGAGCCAAGGCGCTCGGTTAAGCGTCAACGTTTAGCTGACGGATCACCGCGTGCCCCTGATGAATATCCACCACGCTGTAAGCGCCGTGAGAGAAGGTAAAGTGCCAAAACGCCTTTGGCGGCATGTTCAGTAGCGACAGCAAGATACAGCGCAGAGTCCCCTGATGGCCGACAAACAGAACAGTTTGCAGCGACTGCCTCTCTGCCTGAACTAGCCAATCGTTGAAAGCGGTCGAAACCCGGGCAGAAAAATGCTCAAAGCTCTCCCCCGCAGGTGGAGCGACACTCAGCCAGTCAGCACACCATTTTTCGTAGTTCTCTGCATCGTTAAGAGCGATTTCCTGATAGTGGCGGTCTTCCCACTCGCCAAAGTCGATTTCATTAAGCGCCTCAATCGATTCACAGCGAAGCCCCGGAGATATTAGCTCAACGGTTTGTTGAGTGCGGCAAAGTCCACTCGCTACAGCCACATCAAACGGCTGTTGACCAATGGCGCTGGCCAAGCGCTCGCCCTGAGCGATGCCCTGCTCGTTAAGACCATAGTCAGTCAGCCCGGCATAAACCCCGCGCTGGTTTACAGAGGTTTCACCGTGCCGAACAAAGTAAATACGCATCTCTTAGTGCGCCATTAAGAGAAGGAAGACCAGCTCTGCAATCTCGATGCCAGCACCAACGGTATCGCCGGTCTGCCCACCCAGTTTGTTTTGGATCATTGCCCGATACAGCAGTAGAAAAACGCCGCTGGCGGCAGCCATCAGCACGCCATAGCCGCCGGTAAAGAGAAAGGTCAACATGGCGCCAAGAATAAGCGCAGTATAGAACTCACTCGCGCCAATATTGCCAATAAACAGGTTTCCCATGCCGCTTTCCCGCGCATAGGGCTGGCGATACATTAATAGCGATCCTAGAGCCCGCCCAACGACCGGAGCGACAATCAACAGCCCAATCACTGAAGGTTTATGTTCGGCAATCTGATAAATCACCAGAACGTGTAGTATTATTTTAAAAATAAGCGCCAGCGCCCCCTGCGTGCCAATACGGCTATCGCGCATAATCTCCAGCATGCGTTCTCTAGGGCGAGAGGAAAAAATACCGTCTGCGGTATCGGCCAAGCCGTCTAGGTGAAAGCCGCCAGTGATCATAGCGATAGTCAGCACGGCAAAGGCTGACGCCAGCAGATTTCCCCACCAAAGCTGGGTAAGAGTAAACACCATGGCGCTGATCAGACCAACCACCAGCCCAACCAGAGGAAAAGCCCTGACCATTTGTCGATAGTCGGCAAGCGGGATCGGGTCGGTATAGCGCCCGGGAACGGGGATACGGGTAAGAAACTGGAGTGAAAGTAGAAACAGTCTGAAAAACGCGATCATGGCAATTAACCTTTTATTTTTAACTCAATGCCGGACACCGTCATATAGACGCTATCCGCCCGTCTGGCTAGCGTTTGATTCACCCGCCCGGCAATGTCAACAAAGCGTCGGGACAGCGTATTATCAGGAACGATGCCCCATCCCAGCTCGTTAGTGACCACAATGACCTCACTCTCTACACTTACACTGCCAAAGGCCGCCAACAGCGCGTCAACCTGCTGATATAGCCACTGTTCCAGTGCGTCATAATCCAGCGTTTGCGGATCGCGGCCGTCGGCCCAATCAAACAGCAAGTTAGTCAGCATCGTAGTTATACACTCCAGTAGAATAACGGAATGCGTACGGCTCTGCGCTCGCACTGTTTCACTCAGCTGTTGATACCCCTCGTAAGTATGCCAGTGCTGAGGTCTGGACTCTCTGTGGCGAGCGATACGCTCGACCATTTCATCATCGGTTGGTAAGGCCGTCGCGATATAAAGCACACTGCCGCCAAGGGTTGCCGCCGCTTCGTTAGCCAGCCGCTCCGCCGCTCTGCTCTTGCCGCTTCTGGCTCCGCCGGTAATCAAAATCATTGCGACTGTTCTCCGTGATGCTGCTGCATAATGCGATAGACCCGATCAATATCGATACTGGCGCGCATCTGCGCCGCTAGCCTATTGTATTCACGCTCTTTAAAAGCCTTAAAGCCGCTGTCCTGTTCCAGAGGATCCAGCCCCTTACGCTGGCGAAGCCTGTTCAGCAGGGTTCTGGCAAACGGCCCTTCATCAAACAGGCCGTGAAGATAACTGCCCATCACGTTACCGTCCTCGCTGATTGCACCGTCGGCTTCGTCAACCGCTTCACCGTTACGAAACAGCAGACGACAAAAGGACGCCAGCGGCGCGTTCAGCGTCGTTTGCCCCATGTGGATTTCGTACCCCGTGACGTTAACCCCATCAAGCGCAGAAAAGAGCCCTTCCCCCTCAGGCGTGTTGACCTTCGCCGACGCCTGCGTGGTGGTTTTATGCGGGTAGAACCGCGTATTCACCGGCAACAGCCCGAGCCCTTCGCAGCGCGCAATGCCAGACTCAACGCCGTCAACAATCTCGTTCCCCAACATTTGGTAGCCACCGCAAATACCCATTATCGGCGTGCCAAGAGCAGAAAGCCGGCGAATTTCATTCGCCAATCCGCTGTCATGAAGCGCCTGCAAGTCACCAACGGTATTTTTACTGCCGGGAATAATCAGCAGATCCGGATGGCCTATTGATTCACCCCGCATCACATAGCGCAGGCAAACGTCTGGTTGAGCGGCCAGCGCGTTAAAATCGGTAAAGTTAGACATGTACGGCAGATGCAAAACGGCAATATCCAACGCGTCGCCTCTGGCAAAGCGTTCGCGCCGGTATTTATTTTGGCTAAGGCCAACGCTGTCTTCATCTTCTAGCTCAAGCGTCATAAAGGGCATCACGCCCAGCACCGGCACATTCGTCAGTTTCTCTATCATGTCAATGCCGGGCGCCAGTAGCGCGATATCGCCCCTGAACTTATTGATGATGACGCCTTTTATCCGATCCCTTTCTTCCTGCGGCAACAGCGCCAGCGTGCCATAAATTGCGGCAAAAACGCCGCCGCGATCGATATCAGCCACGAGAATCACCGGCGCATCAATGCGCTCCGCGAGCCCCATATTGACCAGGTCACCTTCACGCAGATTAATTTCCGCCGGACTACCCGCCCCCTCAATAACTATCGTATCGAAGTCGTTCGCTAGGCTTCGGTAAGCGCGCTCAACGGTTTCCAGCAGACGAGGCTTATGCTGATGGTAGTGCTGAGCCTCCATATCGCTAAGGGGTTTCCCCATCAGGACAACCTGCGCTCGGCAGTCGCTGGTCGGCTTCAGCAAAATGGGATTCATGCGAACGTCGGGGGCAATGCCCGCTGCTTCAGCCTGAAAGATTTGCGCACGCCCCATCTCTGCACCGTCAGCTGCGATACCCGAGTTAAGAGCCATATTTTGTGATTTAAACGGCGCGACGCGGCGGCCATCCTGTCGAAATATGCGGCACAGCCCAGCAGTCAGGACGCTTTTTCCGACGTCTGACGCCGTTCCCTGTAGCATGATGGATAAGGACATAGCAAATGGTTACCTTTGCGCAGCGTCAACAGTAAACGCGTTGGCGCAAGGATACCGTTTTTTAGCACTCTAGCTCAACTTACACTACCAATGAGCTTTATAAGGGCATAAACAAGGCCGCCCGCTACTTTTCAACGCGAGCCTTTTTTATCGAACAGAGGTAAATGCCGCCGAGAATGCACAGTGCGCTAACTAAGTGGTACATACCCACCTCCACGTTCAAAAAGAGAATGCTCATCAGGCCGCCAGAGAGTGGGATCACGTGGGTAAATATCTCTCCCTTGGTTGCCCCCAGCGCCATGATCCCTCGGTTCCAGAACAGATAGGACAGCCAAGAGGGAAACAGCACCAGATAAATCAACCCCGCAGTGACGTCTACTCGGCTAAACAGTGACGTTAAGTCCTGCCCCAGAGTGCTATCAGAAGCAAACAGGTAAAACAGTGCGCATATCGGCAGCATAATCAGAGCACCGATTATCGAAGAGGCGGTGACAAAGGCATAGCCGCTGATGCGCCCGTCTTTCACTCTCAAAAAAGAGCAGTATAGCGCCCAGCTTAGTGCAGAACCGATAGCCCAAAGGTCGCCCCGGTTTACGCTGGCAGAGACTCGTTCCAGATCGAGCAGGTTTCCCTTAAACAGAAGATAGATCACACCCAGAGTGCTGATAAGCACGCCGACGACGTTAGAGGAGGTAATGCGATCGCGAAAAACCAGCCGATTGATGGTTAAGACCACACAGGGCGTGGCTGACATATACACCGCTGCGTTCAGTGACGAGGTGTACTGAAGGCCAATATAGAGCGTCAGAGGAAACAGAACCTGCCCCAGAATGGCCAGAGCCGTCACCGATCGTCGACTTCCCCACAGCAGGCTCAGGTTTTGCCTGAACGCGCTACGATAAATGACTAACAGCAGCAGTGCGGTAAACAGCCAGCGCAGTTCTGACAGCAGCATGGGGTTAACGCTTTTGACGAGCACACCGCCAACAACGTAGTTACCGCCCCAGAATACCGCTGCAAAAAAGAGTAATAGACTATTCATAACCCATGATAACTATTTATATTTAATGCTAATTTCAGGGTAATAGTTATCATACAACGCTATACGCAGCGTGAAAAACAATTATTTTTAGGAAATCATTGCCTCATCAACAGAATACTTAACTATCACTCGATTGTGATAAAGCCGCTCTGACTGTAAAACCTGAGCGTTTTGCCCTTTTGTGGAGACGTCTCGCCAGATCTCGTTATGGCGATACACCGCCCTTCCTTCGCGAACAAACCGATGTGCTTTTTGATAAACGTGATACTTCACTTCGCGCGGCGCTGTACACAGCAATTCCCCTTCCAACTGGTGCTCGGCAACGTTAAACACCAGCTGGAAGGTTTCTTCTGTTGGGTTATAAAGTACCAGATCGATGTAGTTATAAAAAATAGCCGCTCCAGAGCCAAACGGCAGAATGCGCCCTTCATCGGGGAATGGGTCAAAGCTATGGTTCGCCCTTTCCACCACTTTCAACGGCGAGTGCAGCGCCATCCAGTGAATAAGATTACTGAGCTGACAGATACCGCCTCCTACGCCGCTCCTTGCCTCACCGAACGACAGTTCCATCCCCTCAACAAAGCCCCGGCTACGGCTGGGCTTCCCCACTAGCTTGCAGAAAGAAAAGTATTCGCCGGGGCCAATGACAATACCGCTGGTTGCCGCCGTCGCCAGACGCAGGTTGATCACCTTGTTGTGCTGTAGAGCCATGTCGCTGTTCCCCAGCTTGCGGATAAGCTTCGAGGTGTGCTTGATAAAGCGATACTCAAGCCTTGCGGAAGTGAGTAAGTTTGCATAGCGGCGAGAGGAAAAACGCCAGCTCAATCGCCGAAGCAGTCTGCGCTGGGTCACCCGCAGCCAGTAAAGAGCAGGATGATAGGAAGAGAGTGGTCGACGCATTACGGTTAGTCCATTAGCCGGTGAGAGAACCCCACTGTAAAACGCTTTTATGTGCTCATCATGAAGTGAGTCGACATCCCCCTTTCCTGGCTGAAATTCACTATCGGAAATAAAATAATACCTTATGAATCAATAAGTTTATTTTACATCGAAGGTGTCGTCTCAAAAAGAGTAAGCAAACGATTGCATTTCAACGAAAACGTTTGCTATTCTACTCGCAGAACGCCAAAGAATGCTAAAAACGCGCGTTCACTACATAAAATTTAACCTCTCTGATTTACGGTCGTGCCGCTACACTTTGTGTAGCGGCATTTTTACTTTTTGGCCCCCTGAATCAGGAAGGTAGCGTTAGTTAACCCTGGTTCAAGCCTACGGAGAAAAAAAGTGGCCGATGTCGCAAGCAGCGTTTCCATGACCAAGCCCAAGCGTTCCCTGTTGCAACGCCTGTTCAAACTTGAAGAGCATGGCACAACGGTAAGAACGGAGCTTATCGCCAGCTTTACTACCTTTATCACGATGGTATACGTGATTTTCGTTAACCCACAGATCCTAGGCGCCGCCGGTATGGACATGAAAGCGGTGTTCGTCACCACCGCGCTTATCACTGCCGTCGGCTGTATCCTAATGGGGCTTATCGCTAACCTGCCGATTGCCGTAGCGCCGGGCATGGGCATTAACGCCTACTTTGCCTACGTGCTGGTTGCCGGTATGGGGCTTGCCTGGCAAACCGGCATGACCATTGTCTTCCTCGGCGCGGTGGGCTTTTTCCTGCTTTCCATTTTCCGCGTCCGCTACTGGATGGTATCGAACATTCCCCTTTCTCTGCGCATCGGCATCGGCAGCGGGTGTGGTCTGCTGATTGCGCTGATCGGGCTTCATAATGCAGGCATCATTGTCGCCAACCCAGACACCATGGTCACCATCGGTAACGTCAAGTCTATCCCCTTCGCACTGGGTAGTCTGGGCTTCCTGCTGATCGCCATTCTGGCCTATCGCGGCCTGCACGCAGCAGTGCTGATTTCATTCGCCGTTGTTACCCTTATCGGCTGGCTGTTAGGCGATGTGCAGTACAAAGGCGTAATGAGTATTCCACCGGATATCTCCCCAGTTGTCGGCCAGCTTGATCTGAGCGGCGCGCTCAATATGACACTCGCGGGCATCATCATTTCTGTGATGCTGATTAACCTGTTCGAATCGTCCGGTACCCTGATCGCGGTTACCGACAAAGCCGGACTCGCCGATGAAAAAGGCTGCTATCCGAACCAGCAAAAATCACTCTGTATTGACAGCCTAAGCTCCGTCGGCGGCGCCTTTATGGGCACCTCGGCGGTCACTGCCTATATTGAGAGCACCTCCGGCGTCGTAGTCGGCGGTCGTACCGGCCTGATGGCGGTGGGCGTTGGCGTACTGTTCCTGCTGGCAATTTTCTTCTCGCCGCTGGCGGAAATGGTGCCGGCCTATGCTACCGCGGGTGCGCTGATCTATATCGGCGTACTGATGATGGCCGACCTAACCCGTATTGACTGGAACGACCTTACAGAATCCGTTCCGGCCTTCGTTGCAACGGTAATGATGCCGTTTAGCTTCACGATTACCGAAGGGATCGCCGCAGGCTTTGTTGTTTACTCGTTTATGAAGCTCGGCACTGGGCGTTGGCGTGAAATTTCCGCCTGCACCGCAGTGATGACCGTATTGTTCTTAGGACGCTATATCTTTTTATAAAAACTGGAGTATCAGGCATGTTACAAGAAGACTTACGTGAAATGATCGACGCCGGCGCCGCCAAGCGCGCCGCGGATCTGGTTATCTGCAATGGCCAGTTGGTCAACGTAAACTCTGCGGAAATCTATCCCGCCGACGTGGCTATTTACCGTTCACAAATCGTCGCCACTGGCGATGTCTCTGACTATATCGGCCCGAATACCCAGCGTATCGACGCCAAAGGCAAGTATCTGGTACCCGGTCTTATCGACGGCCATCTGCACATTGAGTGCAGCAAACTCTCTATGACCAGCTTCGCCAAAGCGGTCGTGCCTCACGGCACCACCAGCATTATCTCTGGTCTGGATCAGTACATCGTCACTTCCGGGCTTGAAGGCATTCGCGAAGTGCTTAACGAAATCGACCAGGGACCGCTGAAGGTTTTCTGGGGTCTGCCGTTTATCACGCCTTATACCCTGCCCCAGAGCAACGTCGGCTTTAACGTCACGGCAGAAACTCATCGCGAAGTGCAAAAGTGGCCAGAAGTGTTCGGCGTGTGGGAAACCGTTTCTGAATTCGTGGAAAACCAGCACGACGACGTGATGAAAGCTATTGAGCTGGCGCGTGAAAACCGCCTGCCGGTGTTTGGCTGTGCGCCAATGACCCGCGGCAAAAAGCTGAACTCCGTGCTGTGTGCCGGCCTGCGTCTGGATCACGAAAGCTACGACCATCAGGAAATGATGGAAAAAGTGCGCAAAGGCATGTACGTGCTGATCCGCGAATCGTCTATTTCTCACTTCATGCATGAAAACATGAAGATCGTTACTCACCTGAACCCGCGCATTTCTCGCCGCGTCAGCTTCTGTACCGACGACGTCATCGCATCAGACATCATGACCAACGGCCACATGGACAAGCTGATCCGCATGGCAATTTCCTGCGGCGTAGACCCTATCACAGCGATCCAGATGGGCTCCATCAACTCGGCGGAAGCCTACCGTATCGATCACTTGGTCGGTTCTATCTCTCCGGGGCGCTTTGCCGACATTCTACTAGTGGAAGACCTGCGTGAATTCAACATCGATACCGTTATCGCCAAGGGCAAACTGACGGTCGAAGGCGGCAAGATGGCCTATGACCTACAGCCTCCGGTTCGCAGCGCAACGCTGCTGCAGAGCATGAAGCTGAAGCCCGTCACCGCTGACGATATGAAAGTTCGCACAGATCTCGACGCACCGCGCGTTCACGCCCTGTCGCTGGACGTTGACTTTAACGTGCCGTTTGTCCGTAAAGGCCGCAACGTTGAACTCGACGTGGTCAACGGCGTCGTCCTGCCAGACGTTGCCAACGATGTGCTGTATGCCACCGTCGTTGAGCGCTTTGGCAAAACGACGACCAAACCAGCGGTTGGTTTCTGCTCAGGCTGGAAGCTAAAAGCCGGCGCCATGGCCAGCTCCTGCGCGCCTGACGACAATAACGTCATCTGTATTGGCACTAACTCTGAAGATATGGCGATGGCGATTAACCATCTGGCAGAAAACGGCGGCGGTCAGGTTATCGTTCGCGACGGCAAGATCTTAGGCTTCCTGCCGCTGCCAATCTGCGGTATCGTCTCCGACCTTGAGCCGGAAGTCATGGCGGCAGAAGAAGAAAAACTGTTGCAAATCGCCCGTGAACTGGGCTGCGATCTGCCTGACCCACTGTTCTATATGTGCTGTTTACAGATTACAGCTATCCCAGACTATGCCATTACCGATCTGGGCGTGATTGACTTCCACCAGCAGAAGACCTTCGATCCGGTTCTACGCTGCGGCTGTAGTCACGGCAAGCTGCACAAGCACTAGTCGTTTTAGTTCTTTCGTTTGATGTTTCTCGTTTTATGTTTCAACCGCGGCGCACGAAGGTGCGTCGCAAACTCCACATGCATTCCTGAGGTAAACCGTGAGCGATAAAGACCAGCTGGCAACGCTAATAGACATGGCCGCAGGCCGTATTCCCGCCGATTTGCTGATTATCAACTGTAAAGTCGTCGACGTGTTTAACCAAACCCTGATGGACGGCCCGCTGGCCATCGGCTGCGGTAAAGTCATCGGCTGTGGCGACTATGAAGCCAAAGAGATTCTGGACGCCAAAGGCGGCTACGTGATGCCGGGGCTTATCGATGGCCACGTGCACATCGAGTCTTCCTCCCTGACGCCGCCGCAGTTTGCCCGCTGTATTTTGCCCCACGGCACCACGACGATCATCGCCGATCCACATGAAATCGCTAACGTATGCGGACTGGACGGCATTCGCTACATGCTGGACGCTTCCCGTGAGCTTCCTCTTAACGTGAAGGTGATGCTTCCCTCCTGCGTTCCCGCTACGCCGTTTGAACAGGCTGGCGCAGTGCTTGAAGCGGAAGATCTGGTTAAGCTCATTAATGACGAAGGCATTCTGGGCCTCGGTGAAGTGATGGACTACCCTAGCGTCATCAACCACGCGCCGTCCATGATGGAAAAAATCATGATGGCCAAACGTCACGATCGCGTCATCGACGGGCACAGCCCCGGCGTCAAGGGTAAAGACCTGACGGCTTACGTTATGGCTGGCATTATGACCGACCACGAGTGCAGCCGCCGCGAAGATATGCTTACTCGCCTGCGGTTGGGAATGTACATCCTGCTGCGCGAAGGCTCGACCTGTAAAGACCTGCTCAACCTGCTGCCGGAAATCACCCCAGCCAATGCTCGCCGCTGCGTCATGTGTACTGACGACCGTGAGCCGTCAGACATTCTGTCTACCGGGCACATCAATAAGAGCCTGCGTCTAGCAGTAGAAGCCGGTTTAGACCCTATGCTGGCTATCACCATGGCCACGCTTAACGCCGCCGAGTGTTTCCGCCTGCGCGGTAAAGGCGCGCTGGCACCGGGCTACGATGCAGACATTCTAATTGTTGACGACCTGAAGCACTTTAGCGCTAAGCACGTTTTAACTGCCGGTAAAGAAATTGCCCGCGACGGTCAAATGTTGGTCGACCTGCCCACCTACGTTTCCGACACGGTGCTCAATACCGTTCGTCTGGCGCCACTTTGTGAAAACGACTTTAGGCTCACCCTCAACGGCAATCAGGCTCGCGTTATCGGCGTGATCCCTAAGAGCGTTGTGACGAAAAGCCTGACTATGGACGTCAACCTTGACGAACAGAGTCAGTTTACCTGCGAGCTTAACCCCGGGCTTAACAAGCTGGCAGTGATTGAACGTCACCACGCGACGGGCAATATGGGGCTGGGCATTCTGGCTGACTACGGCCTTAAAAACGGCGCTATTGCGGTTTCTGTGGCGCACGATTCTCACAACATTGTGGTCGTTGGCGACAACGATGCCGATATGCTGGCGGCGGTCAAAGACGTTGAGTCTATGGGCGGCGGCTTTACTCTTTGCCGTGCAGGCAAAATCCTTGCCCACCTGCCGCTGCCGGTTGGCGGCCTGATGTCAGACAAGAGCGCACAGGAAGTGGCCGAGCAAATTGAACACATGCTGCAACTTGCCGGTAATGAGTTTGGCATTAACAATGCCATTCAGCCGCTGATGACGCTAGTGTTTATGACGCTGCCGGTGATCCCACAGTTAAAGCTCACCTCTAACGGCCTGTTTGACGTAACGCAGTTCCGGCCGGTAAGCATTTCTCTGGCTGAGTAGTTTGTAGTGACGCCGTTTTTAGTAGAATCGCCTTTTCAATAAACAAAAAGGGCCGTTGGCAAATACGCTAACGGCCCTTGATTCGTTCAGGCACTACACGTTTTTACGCTCAATGGACTCCTCTCCCCAATACAGCACGTCCGCCTTGGTTTTGCTGAATGCCAGAGGCAGAACTTCATCTACCCCCTCATCCCAAATCTGCTGAGCTTTCACTTCATCGTTATTCGCCAGTTCAAAAATAGCTTCCGCAATTTCAATCGACGTCTCACGTACCTTTGCCCATTCTTTAACGTTCGTACTCGGCATGTCGTTTTCTCCTGCTGACTTATTGCTGATTTAGCGTAAACGCGCTATTCATCTATAAAGTATTGCTCAGCCAAAAAAGTTTGCATACGTTCTGTGCGATTTCTATAGGGAAAAATCGCCCCCTACATTGAAATCCCCCTCTACGCCCCCCATACTTTGCATCAGTTCAGGTACGACCAAAGGCATGAGTGCCTCAGCGAAATTCGCCCGCACGTTGCGCTAGGCGGCATCTGTCCTTCCATTTTTCTCCTTCGGAGGTTCATCCTTATGAACAACTTCACGCTTCACCTCGCCACAAAAGTCGTTTTTGGCCAAGGGCAAATTTCCCAGCTTCCTAACCTTATTCCCGCCGACGCGCGCGTTTTAATTACCTACGGCGGCGGCAGCATCAAGCGCAACGGTGTCCTCGATCAGGTACACAGCGCACTCGCAGGCTATACGCTGTTTGAATTTGGCGGCATTGAACCCAACCCGGCCTATGAAACGCTGATGAAAGCCGTTGAAGCCGTGCATAACAACAAAGTGGACTACCTGCTGGCTGTCGGCGGCGGTTCGGTGCTTGACGGCACTAAATTTATTGCCGCCGCAGCAAAGTACGCAGGCGATACATGGGACATCATTAGCAGCGGCGGCAAAAAAGTCACCGACGCGCTGCCTATCGGCAGTGTGCTAACGCTGCCTGCAACCGGTTCAGAAATGAACAGCGGCGCGGTCATCAGCCGAAGAGAAACCGGGGACAAGCAGGCGTTCCATTCTCCTCTGGTTCTGCCGCGCTTTGCCATTCTGGATCCGCTAACTACCTACACTCTGCCGCCGCGTCAGGTTGCCAACGGCGTAGTCGATGCCTTTATCCACACTGTCGAGCAGTACCTGACCTATCCGGTCGATGCCAAAGTGCAGGATCGCTTTGCTGAAGGGCTGTTGCTTACGCTGATTGAAGAGGGTCCGAAAGCGCTGAAAGAGCCGGAAAACTACGCCGTGCGCGCTAACATCATGTGGAGCGCCACCATGGCGCTAAACGGGCTTATCGGCGCGGGCGTTCCTCAAGACTGGGCAACCCATATGCTGGGCCACGAGCTAACCGCCATGCACGGCCTCGATCACGCACAAACGCTGGCTGTAGTGCTTCCCGCAATGCTGCGCGCCAGAAAAGCGCAGAAATGGGAGAAACTGCTGCAGTACGCAGAGCGCGTTTGGGGCATTGATACCGGCACCGAAGATGAACGCATCGAAGCCGCCATTAAGGCCACCGAGCACTTCTTCCAACAGATGGGCGCGCCAACGCACCTGTCCGACTATGGACTAGACGGCAGCAGCATCCCTGCGCTGGTGAAAAAGCTGGAAGAACACGGTATGACTAAGCTCGGTGAACATCGCGACATTACGCTGGAAGAGAGCCGGAAGATTTATGAGGCGGCTCGTTAACAGCCTTTTCGTAGAATAAAAAACCACCGTCAGAGTAAACGCTGACGGCGGTTTTTTTATGGTATCTCATTCAGACCTAGTTGGCGGCGTTTCTAACTGACTCTTATCGGCGGCTAACTCATCGTTTGCCTTCTTCAGCTCGCTGGCGGTCATTTTTTCTGTACAAAGGCGCTTCATCGCCAAGGCATCTTTGTCACCCCGCAGCTCCGCACGTGAAAACCAGACGTAGGCCTGCCCGTAGTCTTTAACCACGCCTTTCCCTTTGTAGTAAAGAATGCCGATATTGTAGCTGGCATCTGCATCGCCCTGATTTGCCGCTTTAAGATACCAGCTCATTGCTAGCTCGCTGTTTTGTAAAGCACCTTTGCTGTTGCTGTAAAGCGTACCGAGATTGTACTGAGCGTCCTTATTACCCTGTTCCGCACCTTTAAGGTACCACTGCACCGCGAGGGCCTCGTCTTTCTCTACGCCCAGTCCGTTCTGATACATAAAGCCCAAGTTGCTCTGCGCGCCTGAGTCGCCCTGTTCTGCCGCCTTCTGATACCACTGAACTGCCAGCGCATCATTTTGCGCTACGCCCGCCCCCTTACGGTACATCAGGGCTAGATTATACTGTGCGTTAACATTTCCCTGCTCTGCCGCTTTCTGATACCACTCAACGGCTCGTGCATTATTTTGTTCAACGCCTTTGCCGTGGCGATACTTCAGCGCCAATTGATACTGCGCCACCGGATCGCCCTGTTCAGCCTGCTGCTGTAGAGTTTTCAGGGAATCTTCTGCGAATGCGCAAAAGCTTAGCGACGCACTGAGCAGCGTCAAAGCTGCCGTTACTCGCCCGATGCGGCGCGGTGTCAAAAAGGAGAAAAGCATCATGGGTCTACAGTCCTTATAGAATCGGCAAAGTCCGTTTAGTCGTGAGAATCAGACTCGTCGTGATGATGAGAATGTTCGTGGTGATGGTCGTGGCCAGCGGTATTATCCGGCACCAAAATCAGCTTGCCGTACCTGACGCCGCGCTCAGTAATCACCTGTTCCGCCAGCTGGCTAACCCTGTCGGCCTCCCCTTTCAGCATAGAGACTTCCATGCAGCTGCCGTGATCGAGGTGTACGTGCAGGCTGGCCAATGTCAGATCGTGCTGTTCGTGAAACGTGCGCGTCAGGCGTTTGGAAAGCTCTCTGGAATCGTGATCGTACACATAAACCAGAGCCCCTACACAGGGGGGATTTCCCTCTACCGCAAAAGACGAATTCTGAATGCCCGCCCGCGCCAAATCCCGAATGGCTTCGGAACGATTCTGATAGTTTTTCTTCTTGATAATACTATCGATTTCTTCCATCAGATCGTCGTCTATAGAGATAGTAATGCGCTGCATATCGTTCCTCTCGCTGAGGGAAAGGCCATAAAGTGACAGATATCATAGCCTTTGCGCTCCAGACCGTCGAGACAAGCTTTACGCTATAGGCATACAAACGTTCTCACAGAGTCCAATTCATTTACAAACAATTAACTTATTGTAAAGATACACATTTTTCACACTTTGAAACAAATGATAAGTTTCTTTCTTAAACGCTTTACGGGATTTTAATACCCAAGTCCCGAACTTTTCTATACCATCTGTGGACTAATTCGGCTTTGTAATAATAAATCACCTCAAGTTAAAGGAATAACCCGTGAGTCCCATTGACTATGCTATTCACCTGATTCTTAGCGGCATTCTTATTGTTGGCGTTTATCAGTTCTACTTTTTTACCCAGCGTCACATGCTGGTCAAACCGCGCGAATTCAATTCGGCGATTGACGAAAAAATCCCCTTTTGGCCATGGTGGTCTTGGATTTACAGCTTTCTCTACTACCCGGCGATTCTGTACATCAACTGGATTGTGGAAGACTCTCGCCACTTCATCATGATCGTCTTTAGCTACATCATCCTTCTGGTGATGCAAATGACGTTCTTCTCTCTGTTCCCCGTTTCCACGCCTAAGCACTGGCGGACAATCAATACGGGCAAGAGCTGGTCTGAGAAATTCCTGCTATTTGTACAGAAGTTTGATGATTCATCCAACTGCTTCCCCAGCATGCACGTCTCTGTCGCTACGCTGACAGCGCTGTTGGCCTACAGCACTCTGGGCCCGTGGGTCTTCTTATTCCCTGTACTGATCGCCCTTTCCTGTACCTTTACCAAGCAGCACTACCTTCTCGACCTGCCCGCAGGCGCGGTACTGGGTTGGGTAGCCTATGAGATACACTGCTTGATTATGTAACGCATTTCCCCGGCGGCCGTGCTATCGGCCGCCGTTTTCTCACTGCCACTTTCCTCTTTAACTAAACCTCAGATACTGTCCACCGTTGTTCAAACTTCATCATACAAAGATAAAATTTCTCCGGCTTGCATTGCATCCCCACCCTGTCAACGATACCATTACAACATTCATTACTATTCATTAATGTCGCATGAGTATTCACTTAAAAAACATTAACTGCTTTTACGGCACGCATCAGGCGCTGTTTGATATCTCACTGGACTGCCCAAGCGGCGAGACGCTGGTGCTGCTGGGCCCCAGCGGCGCAGGTAAAAGCTCACTGATCCGGGTGCTCAACCTGCTGGAAATGCCGCGTTCTGGCCAGCTTTCCATTGCCGGTAACAATTTTGACTTTAGCGTTCCCCCTTCCGAAGGGGCCGTGCGTGAGTTACGCCGTAACGTTGGCATGGTGTTTCAACAGTACAACCTGTGGCCTCATCTGACGGTAATGCAAAATCTGACTGAAGCCCCCTGTCGCGTGCTTGGTCTATCAAGAGAGGCGGCTGTTGCCCGTGCAGAAAAGCTGCTGGCGCGCCTGAGGCTGGGTGAGTTCAGCGCTCGCTATCCGCTGCACCTTTCCGGTGGGCAGCAGCAGCGGGTGGCTATTGCCCGAGCGCTCATGATGGAACCGCAAATTCTGCTGTTTGATGAGCCGACTGCTGCACTGGATCCTGAAATCACCGCCCAAGTTGTCGGCATTATTCGCGAGCTGGCCGATACCGGCATTACGCAGGTTATCGTGACCCACGAAGTGGACTTCGCTAAGAAAACCGCCAGCCGCGTCGTTTATATGGAGCAGGGGCGCATCGTCGAATACGGCGACGCTCAGGCGTTTACCCAGCCGCAAACCGAAGCGTTTGCCGGCTATCTTTCTCACTAAATTCTCTGGAGCACGTTATGAAAAAACTGCTGATCGCCTCGCTAATCGCCGGAATGAGCCTGTCCGCCGCTGCGGCAGAAAAAATCCGCTTTGCGACCGAAGCCTCCTACCCTCCGTTTGAGTTTATGGACGCTAACAACCAAATCCAGGGCTTTGATATCGACTTGGCTAATGCACTGTGTAAAGAGATGCAGGCCGAGTGTACTTTCTCTCACCAAGGCTTTGACAGTTTGGTTCCCGGCCTGAAGTTCCGCCGCTTTGATGCCGCTATCGCCGCGATGGACGTGACGCCAGAGCGCCAGCAGCAGGTTGCTTTTACCAATACCTACTACGACAACTCTGCCCAGTTTATCGCTATCAAGGGTAAAGTTGCCGATCTTAACGCTCTGAAAGGCCAGCGTGTCGGCATGCAAAACGGTACTACTCACCAGAAGTTCCTGTTGGATAAGCACGCAGACATGAAGCCTGTCGCCTATGACAGCTACCAGAACGCGATCCTCGATCTGAAAAGCGGCCGCATTAACGCCGTCTTCGGTGATACCGCGGTTGTGGCTGAATGGCTGAAGAAAAACGACGACTTGACCACTGTTGGCGACAAGATCAATGACGATGCCTATTTCGGCACCGGCTTCGCTATTGCGGTCAACCAAAAGAATACCGATCTGCGCGACAGGCTAAACGCTGCGCTGGAAAAGATTAAGCAAAACGGCGCCTATCAGGCCGTTTATGACAAGTGGTTTCAAAAGTAAGTAAACCCATCGATGAATGAGATATTTCCTCTGGCAAGCGCTACCCTGATGACGGTTAGCCTTGCCGTTTGCTCACTGGCTCTCGGGCTGGTGCTGGCTATGCTGTTCGCCGTTTGGGAATCCGTGCGCCTTCGCGCCGTGGCGTTTATTGGAACGCTGGTTGTTACCGTGCTGCGGGGGTTACCAGAAATTCTAGTGGTGCTGTTTATCTACTTCGGCGCTTCACAGCTTTTAATTACGCTGGCTGACGGCTTTACCCTGTTTGGCGTTGTCATTCAGCTTAACATTGAAAACTTCGATGTCAGTCCATTCCTGTGCGGCGTCATCGCCCTTTCCCTGCTGTACGCCGCCTACGGCTCTCAGACCCTACGCGGCGCACTGAAAGCCGTTCCTCGCGGGCAATGGGAGTCAGGTCAAGCGCTTGGTCTTGGTAAAGCGGCGATCTTCTTTCGCCTGATTATGCCGCAAATGTGGCGCCACGCCCTGCCCGGACTGGGCAACCAGTGGCTGGTGCTGCTGAAAGATACGGCTCTGGTATCCCTTATCAGCGTGAACGACCTGATGATGCAGACTAAAAGCATTGCTATCCGCACGCAGGAGCCTTTTAACTGGTTTATCATCGCGATGCTTATTTATCTGGTTATCACGCTGATAAGCCAGCGCCTGCTGGCCTATATCGAACAGCGGATCACCCGCTTTGAGCGGAGGGCATGATCGTGCTGGACTACTTGCCCGATGTGATGCAGGGGCTGCACGTCAGCCTGCTGTTAACGCTGATTTCATTAATTATTGCCCTGTTTTTGGCGCTTCTGTTCACTGTCGTGCTCACGCTGAAAACGCCGGTCATTACCCAACTGGTGAAAGGCTATATTACGCTGTTTACCGGTACTCCGCTGCTGGTGCAGATCTTTCTGATTTACTATGGCCCCGGCCAGTTTGAAAGCCTGCAAAAATACCCAGCGCTGTGGAATCTGATCTCTCAGCCTTGGCTTTGTGCGATCGCCGCGCTGGCTCTTAACAGCGCAGCGTATTCTACCTTGCTGTTTCACGGAGCGCTTAAGGCGATTCCTGACGGTCAGTGGCAGTCGTGCCAATCTCTCGGCATGTCTCAAGGACAAACGCTGCGCATTCTGCTGCCTTACGCCTTTAAGCGTGCGCTGTCGTCCTACTCTAACGAAGTAGTGTTAGTGTTTAAAAGTACCTCGCTAGCGTTCACCATTACTATGATGGACGTGATGGGCTATAGCCAATTGATGTACGGTCGCACCTACGACGTGATGGTTTACGGCGCGGCGGGGATTATCTACCTGTGCGTCAACGGCCTACTGACGCTGATGATGAGAATGGTTGAGAAGAAGGCGCTGGCGTTTGAACAGCGTTAAGTAAGAAGTCCCCTGTCTTATCTGTCTCATCCGTAAAAAGAACCACCTCCATTAGGAGGTGGTTCAGACTGCTGACAAACCCGCTTAATTAGCTTCTGAGGATATTCCGGCCGTATATACAACTTACTTATATCACCATTGTGCTCGGCCGGAAGGGCGCCTGTATTAGCTTTGGGAGTGCGTCGGGCATAGCCTTCCTACGGGCACTTCGTTGGCTTACGCCAAGTCGACCCCAACGGAAGACTCTCCCTCCGTTTGACTTTGCAGACTTTATTTAAGACCTTTGTCAGCAATCTCAACCACCTCCATTAGGAGGTGGTTTTACAATGAGCGTTGAACTCTCTTTTTAGTGGGTTAACGCCGCTGGCTCATTGTTGATTTCATTAGTATCTTCCTTAATGAATATCCAAAGCACAATAGCACCAACCAAATCAAAAACAGCCAGGGCGATAAAGAAAGGCCCAAATCCAATAATTCCAACAAATGCCCCGATGAAGATGTTAAAAATAAGCTGTCCAGTCCAGGCACAAGCACCAGCCATGCCAACAGCGGTAGCGACTTCATTCTTTTTAAACAGGTCGGCACCCAGCGTTGACGCAACGGTAGAGAGCAACTGATGGGCAAAACCACCAATGCTAATCAAAAGAACCGCAACATAGGGATTTTCAACAATGCTGACAAACCCTATCGTGGTCATAATGACAGCACCGATAGTGAATGTGATCCTTCGTGAGTTAATCAGCGTGATACCGCGGTCGTTAAAGAATTTCGCAACAAATCCACTTGCCAGACAGCCTAAGTCAGCCATCAGGAATGGCAGCCAGACAAACATGGCAATTTCCTTGAGGCTAAAATGAAGCGTTTCAACAAAGAAAATAGGAACCCAGAAGTTAATGGTACCCCATGCTGGATCAGCCAGAAAACGCGCAATGCCTACACCCCAAAAATTACGCTGTTTAAGAATATTTTTGATGGAGGTTTTTTCACGCTTCTCTACTTTTAGATGAGTTTCCTGCCCAGATTCAATATAAATGCGTTCTTCTTCTGAAAGACGCTTAGCATCTTTTGGATCTTTGTAGCAAAAATACCAAATAACGGCGGCAATCAAAGCAAGACTACCTGAAACGATAAAAGCGAACTGCCAGCTATGGAAGAGAATACACCAGGCGATCAGAGGCGGAGCAAGCATTGCGCCAAACGATGTCCCCATGTTAAAGACCCCGGCAGCAATACCCCTCTCTTTTGCCGGGAACCATATTGAAGCCGTTTTTACACCGGCAGGAATAGCGGAAGCCTCACTGAATCCCATAATGGCGCGCATAGCAGCCAATCCCTGCCAAGAGCCCGTTAGCGCGTGCCCCATCGTAGCCAAGCCCCAGATAACCGCACAAATAGCAAATCCGAGTTTCAGTCCAACAGTATCAATAAAGAATCCCATAATCGGTTGGCCAACGGTATAGGCCAATTGGAAGGCACTCACAATCCATGAATACTGTTCTTTAGTGATTCCTGTCGTTTCCATAATGGTTGGTGCGGCAACACCAAGCGCGGTTCTATCCAGATAGTTGATGATAGTAATGAAACAAACCAGAAGTATCATATACCATCTTAAGTTTTTGAGTTTTTTCATATTTTGCCTATTTTGAGTGCACGTTTTGCACATAGCATCTTTTTAAGAGGCGGATATTGGGCAAAGCCTTTTCCTTCCTTGCCAATGACTCACCATATAAAGCGTTCAAATTTTGTCTCTGACCGTACTGAACTAACCTCAACGATTTTGCATACTGGTTGATTAATTTATGTGAGGTTGATCAAAAAAAGTAAATTGGTTGAGCTATATATTGTTTTAAATGTGATTTGGTTAACCAAAATAACAGCAAGGTGTATCAATTCTCAATTTTATTTGCCAATATGTCCGTACGTTGATGGTTTCACATTCAAGAAAAACAGAGAATGTGTTTGATTAGATAAATTGGTTGACCTGATGGTGTATTTAAATGAAACCATCGTCACCACAAGGAGAGAAAATGAAGCAAACTTGGCGCTGGTACGGCCCTAACGACCCTGTGACTCTTTCTGATATACACCAGGCGGGCGCAACCGGCATAGTAACGGCACTTCACCATATCCCTAATGGTGAAATCTGGTCCATTGATGAAATCCTTAAAAGAAAGGCCACAATTGAAGATGCCGGATTAGAGTGGTCTGTCGTGGAAAGCGTGCCGATTCATGAGGATATCAAGACACATACGGGCCAATATAACCTGTGGATCGAAAACTATCAGCAAACGTTAAGAAACCTAGCTCAATGCGGCATCAGAACCGTGTGTTACAACTTTATGCCGGTATTGGACTGGACACGTACTGACCTAGAATACGTTCTCCCCGACGGCTCAAAAGCACTGCGTTTCGATCAAATTGAATTTGCTGCGTTTGAATTGCATATCCTCAAGCGCTCAGGCGCTGAAGCGGAATATACCGCAGAAGAAATCGCTCAGGCAAACGAACGTTTCTCAACGATGAGTGATGAAGACAAAGCGCGTTTGACCCGCAACATCATCGCGGGTCTTCCGGGAGCGGAAGAAGGTTACACTCTGGAGCAGTTCAAAGCGCATTTAGCAACTTACGACAATATTGATAAAGCCCGACTGCGTGAAAACTTTGCATACTTCCTACGGGGCATCATTCCGGTAGCCGAAGAAGTGGGCGTTCGTATGGCGGTACACCCGGACGATCCGCCGCGCCCTATTCTCGGCCTACCACGGATTGTTTCCACTATCGAAGACATGCAGTGGATGGTTGATACCGTCAACAGTATGGCGAATGGCTTTACGATGTGTACGGGTTCTTACGGCGTGCGCGGCGATAACGATCTGGTGACAATGATTAAGCAGTTTGCTCCTCGCATCTATTTCACTCACCTGCGCTCAACCCTGCGTGAAGAAAATCCTAAGACTTTCCATGAAGCCGCACATCTTTACGGCGATGTAGATATGTACGCTGTAGTAAAAGCAATCGTGGAAGAAGAGCACCGACGCGAGACTGAAGGTGGTTGCGATCTGATACCGATGCGTCCAGATCATGGACATCAGATGCTGGATGACTTGAAAAAGAAAACCAACCCAGGCTATTCCGCCATTGGTCGACTGAAAGGACTCGCAGAGGTGAGAGGGCTTGAGGTCGCTATCCAACGAGCCTTCTTTAGCAAATAAATAGCGTCGCTTATATCACTTCACACTGCTGACAACGCTAAACGAAGCGCGACGGGTACCCTCTCCTTAACATGGAGAGGGTAAAAACCGCCATCATGGCTTCTAGAGGATGTCCACAGCCTGAAGCCGATTATACCGCTGATTACCTGCTTACCAGTCTCATGAATATAATGGGCTGCACCTGCCCGTAGTACCAAACAACAGGAAACGGTTATGGAAAAAAATATTGCTACAGGTTCAGTGACGGTCGCTAAACCGAACTGGAACGCGTCACGCCTGACGTCACGTATTGTGCATTTAGGCTGTGGGGCATTCCACCGAGCGCATCAGGCGCTGTTTACCCACCACCTGCTGGAATGCAGCGACAGTGACTGGGGAATTTGTGAAGTCAACCTGATGCCGGGTAACGATGCCCGACTAATTTCGTCCCTAAAAGAACAGAATTTACTTTATACCGTTGCGGAACGCGGTGCGCTCTCAACAGAGCTCAAAATTATCGGCTCGGTTAAAGAGGCGCTTCACCCTGAATTTGACGGCATTGCCGGTATTCTTGACGCGATGGCTCGCCCAGAAACGGCTATTGTCTCACTGACTATTACCGAGAAAGGCTACTGCACGCAGGCGGCGACGGGGCGGCTTGATATCAACAATGCGCTGATTCAAAACGATCTGGCAAACCCACAGCAGCCAAAATCAGCGCCGGGATATATTGTCGAAGCGCTTAACATGCGTCGCCAGCTCGGGCTACCGGGCTTTACGGTTCTTTCCTGTGATAACGTGCGAGAGAATGGCCATGTCGCAAAAGCTGCCGTTCTGGATCTGGCTGTGGCTCGCGACCCTGAACTGGCTCAGTGGATTGAAGCCAATGTGACGTTTCCCTGCACAATGGTTGACCGTATCGTGCCTGCCGCCACGCCTGAAACACTACAGGACATCGCCGCTCAACTGGGCGTGTATGACCCGTGTGCCATCGCCTGTGAACCATTCCGCCAGTGGGTCATTGAGGACAATTTCGTTAACGGCCGACCGGCCTGGGATAAAGTTGGCGCTCAGTTTGTGGAAGACGTGGTTCCTTTCGAAATGATGAAACTGCGTATGCTTAACGGCAGTCACTCGTTTCTGGCCTACTTGGGCTACCTCGGCGGTTATGACACCATCGCTGAAACCATGACTAACCCTGACTATCGTGCAGCTGCGCTAGCGTTAATGCTTGATGAACAAGCTCCTACCCTTTCTATGCCTGAAGGCACAGATCTGAAAGCCTATGCGCAGCTGTTGATCGAACGCTTCAGTAATCCCTCGTTAAAGCACCGCACTTGGCAAATTGCCATGGATGGCAGCCAAAAGCTTCCGCAGAGACTGCTTGATCCTGTTCGCTTGCATCTTGCTCAGGGGCATAGCTATCGCTATCTGGCGATGGGAATTGCAGGATGGATGCGCTACGTTGGCGGACTCGATGAAAAAGGCAATGCGATTGATGTGGTTGACCCGTTGGTTTCACAGTATCAGGCTATTCATCGTGAATATACGGAGCCAGCCGATCGCGTTCGCCAGTTGATGAGTCTCAGCGCCATTTTTGGTCATGACTTACCAGAGAATACCGCCTTTCTGGACACAGTAACGACTGCCTATAGTCAACTGATAGAAAATGGCGCTCGCAAGACCATTAGCATGCTGAACGCTTAAGGGGATGAGAAATGACGGCATTTATGACGGAAGATTTTTTACTTAAAAATGAGATGGGACGTAAGCTCTACCACAGCTGGGCAGCCGACATGCCCATCTATGATTTCCACTGTCACCTGAATCCAAAAGAAATTGCCCAAAATCGGCAGTTTGAGAACCTGACAAAAATCTGGTTGGAAGGCGACCACTATAAATGGCGAGCTTTACGCTCCGCAGGGGTTGACGAGACGTTAATTACCGGCGATGCCAGCGACTATGAGAAGTTTGTCGCCTGGGCAAACACCGTACCGAAAACTCTCGGTAATCCGCTCTATCACTGGACACATCTGGAGCTGCGTCGCCCGTTTGCTATAGCCAACGTGCAGCTTAACGCCAAAACGGCAGAAAAAATCTGGGCAGAATGTAATGAAAAACTCGCTATGCCAGAATTTTCTGCACGAGGCATTATGCGCCAGATGAACGTCAGAGCAGTAGGCACCACAGATGACCCTATTGATACTCTGGAATACCATCGCCAGATAGCCGAAGACGGCAGCTTTGATATTGAAGTAGCTCCCAGCTGGCGCCCCGATAAAGTATTCAAAATCGAGCTGGAAGGATTTGTCGATTATTTGCGGAAACTGGAAGGTGCAGCAGACATCGCAATTTCTCGCTTCGAGGACTTACGTACTGCATTAACCCGTCGGCTCGATCACTTTGCCGCTCACGGCTGCCGCGCATCCGATCACGGCATTGAAGTCCTGCGCTTTGCCCCAGTTCCAGATGATAAACAGCTTGATAATATTCTGAGCAAGCGCCTCAACGGCGCTGAACTCAGCGAAACGGAAATTGCACAGTTCTCCACTGCCGTACTGGTGTGGCTAGGCCGACAGTACGCCGCTCGAGGCTGGGTCATGCAGCTTCATATTGGGGCCATCCGTAACAACAATACCCGGATGTTCCGTCTGCTGGGGCCGGATAGCGGCTTTGACTCTATTGGCGATAACAACATTAGTTGGGCGCTTTCACGGCTGCTTGACAGCATGGATATCACCAACGAACTGCCGAAAACTATCCTTTATTGTCTGAATCCAAGGGACAACGAAGTATTGGCAACAATGATAGGAAATTTCCAAGGCGGCGGTATCGCTGGGAAAGTTCAGTTTGGCTCAGGATGGTGGTTTAACGATCAGAAAGACGGCATGCTGCGGCAACTCGAACAGCATGCTCAAATGGGGCTTCTCAGCCAGTTTGTCGGCATGTTAACGGATTCCCGCAGCTTCTTGTCTTATACCAGGCATGAATATTTCCGTCGCCTGCTTTGTAACCTGATTGGACAATGGGCTGAAGATGGAGAAATCCCTGCCGATGAAACCATGCTGGGCAATATGGTCAAGGATATTTGCTATAACAATGCCCGACAGTTTTTCGGTTAAATATTCTTAAACTTCATTAACGATATAAATATTTAAACGGCTAATTAACTTTTAGCCGTTTTTTTTAAGAATAATTTGAACATATCCAAATCCCTGCGGTGCAGGTATGGTCGATACATAAACTATGATATAATATGACTTTCTTTAAATCCTCAGTTGAAAACCACTAGTTCCATGAAAGAGATAGCTTCGCAACAGCGCCCATATCAGGAAGTCGGTAAGATGCTTCGTTCATTAATTGTCGAGCGTGGATACTCGGCAGGAACGCGCTTACCTCCTGAAAGAGAAATTGCAGAGATACTGAACGTCAGCCGTACAGTTATTCGCGAAGCTCTCATCATGCTTGAAATTGAAGGTATCCTTGAAGTGAGGAGAGGTGCGGGTATTTTTGTGATGAAAATGCCGTACGACGAACCCGTAAAATCCAACGTCATTGAGACAATGGAAGACAATGACGCAGGTCCTTTTGAGATCCTTCAAGCCCGCCAGCTACTGGAAAGCAACATTGCTGAATTTGCCGCCCTGCAGGCCACGCGTGAAGACATTATTAAAATGCGCCGGGCACTGCTCATGCAGGAAGAAGATCTGGAGTCCGGTAACCATGAAACAGGCGATATGGAATTCCATATTGCGGTTGCAGAAGCGACGCATAACACGATGCTCGTTGAGCTTTTCAAACAGTCGTGGCAATGGCGCGTAAACAATCCCATGTGGATCCAGCTTCACGCTCATTTAAAAGACACTCAGTATCGAAAAGAGTGGCTGGTCGATCATAAAGTTATTCTTGCCGCACTGATTAAGAAAGACGCCAAAGCAGCCAAAATGGCCATGTGGCAGCATCTTGAAAATGTAAAAAATCGACTTCTGGAACTGTCCAACGTGGATGATATTAACTTTGACGGCTATTTGTTTAGTTCATGGCCATTAGAGGTTAAAGATAGCTGATTTTCATTTCCACTTATTCGACTAAGCCCGGCTATGCCGGGCTTTTTCTTATCTGGCAACTCTCTGGCTAACCCTCACTGGCTAACCCTCACTGGCTAACCGTCAAAAATCATATACTCAGCATGCGCATCGGATCGGTAAAGCGGTATTCAAATCCCAGATCGCGGCAAATAGCCTGCCCATTAACGATGCGTCCAAGGGAGGCTCTGTCCGTCGGTGTAAACGTCGGCATTGCCAGCCCCATGCTTTGCGCCGCAGCAGGATAAAAGTCACGCTTGCGCGGGTGCTCTGGCGCACAAAGGTTATAGATTCGCCCACCGCGTTCCTGACTGAGTAGTAGCTTAATGGCCGCAATCACGTCTTCCTGATGCACCAGATTTACCCCACAATTACCTTCAGGCAGCTCCTGCTTGCCTGCCATAAATCGTCCGGGATGGCGCTGTGGCCCTACTAGTCCCGCAGGGCGAAGGATATCGACGGAGGTATGGGGTAAATCGTGCAGCCAATCCTCCAGTGATACCAGCACTCGCCCACTGGCCGTTTGTGGTAGCCGCGGTGACGTCTCTGTGACTTCACCTTCGTCACGACCGTATACCGAAGTCGAACTGATAAAAATAATTCTGCCTACGCGGCTGCTCAGTGCGCTGTCCACCAGCAGCTGAACAGACTGACGGTAGCGTTCAGCCCCCAGCTCATCTCTGGCGGCGGGGAGCGTAATGATAAGCACATCGCATTCTGTTAGCTGCTGCCAGTCTTCTTCCTCGCACTCAGGTTGGGGAGTCATCACCAGCGGGTAGGCTTCAATACCGGTCAGGCGCGCAGCCTCCACGCCGTCCTGTGTCGTTTTGCTGCCAACGACTCGATACCCTTGCCCCAGCAGCGTAAGCGCCAGCGGCATGCCTAGCCAGCCCAAACCAACAATGGAAATCTTTTTCATTATGTATGACCACCGTATTTTTAACCTAAACTGTGCGTCTGCTCCCCTACAATATAGAACAGAGTGACAGCGTAAAGCTGTTTTACACTGTCATTTTGTCAGGAAGCGACGCAAACGTTTCCTCTGCCCTCTTTTAAGAATCGCGGGAAAAAGTAAAAAGAATGAAAAAAACGGTTGCCATTGTGGGTCAGTATGGAGTAGGTTAACTCCTAGTGCATGATTATTAACCCAGTCATAACTTTTAAAGGCGCAGCAAATTATGTTTAACGTTTTGTTCAACCACCATCATCACCATCACCCTGACTAGTCTTTCAGGCGCTTGGTGCTGGAAGACAGTCTAGATTCTTCCAGCGGCGGACAAAGCGTTAATTAAAGAGAGCCCTCGGAAGAATCCTTCCGAGGGTTTTTTTATGTCCGCCGTTTTTAACATCGCAACGTCAAATAAAGAATGAAGAAGAGGATCACCATGTTAGACAAAAGTCGTTTACGGATAGCCATTCAGAAGTCAGGTCGCTTAAGCGAAGAATCACAAAAGCTGTTTGCCAACTGCGGTATCAAAATCAACCTTCAGGAACAGCGCCTGATCGCCTTTGCAGAAAATATGCCGATGGATATCCTCCGCGTGCGCGATGACGATATTCCCGGGCTGGTGATGGACGGTGTGGTCGACCTAGGGATCGTCGGCGAGAACGTGCTGGAAGAAGAGCTGCTTGACCGCCGCGCTCAGGGTGAAGATCCTCGCTACAACACTCTGCGCCGTCTGGACTTCGGCGGCTGCCGTCTCTCTATCGCCATGCCGCTGGACGCAGAATATACCGGCCCGCAAAGCCTGCAAAATATGCGTATCGCCACCTCTTACCCACACTTGATGAAGCGCTATCTGGATGAACAAAACGTCCGCTTCAAGTCCTGCTTGCTGAACGGTTCTGTGGAAGTTGCCCCGCGCGCTGGGCTAGCCGATGCCATCTGCGATCTGGTGTCTACTGGCGCAACGCTGGAAGCCAACGGCCTGCGTGAAGTCGAGGTTATCTATCGCTCTAAAGCAACGCTCATCCAACGTGACGGCGAAATGTCCAGCGACAAACAGGAGCTGATTAACAAGCTGCTGACGCGCATTCAGGGCGTTATTCAGGCCAGAGAGTCTAAATACATCATGCTGCACGCGCCAAGCGATCGTCTGGATGAAATCGTCGCCCTGCTGCCCGGCGCCGAGCGCCCTACCATTCTGCCGCTGGCAGGCGACCAAAACCGCGTAGCGATGCACATGGTCAGCAGCGAAACCCTGTTCTGGGAGACCATGGAACGACTGAAGAGCCTCGGCGCCAGCTCTATTCTGGTGCTGCCAATCGAAAAGATGATGGAGTAACGATATGCAACTGACATACTGGCAGCAGTGCAGTTCACAGCAGCAGCAAACGCTGCTGTCACGCCCGGCGGTCAATGCGTCAGCGCGCATCAATGAGGCCGTCAGCGGCATCATTGAGCAGGTCAGAGCCGGGGGCGATCGCGCCCTGCGCGAGCTGAGCGCCCGCTTCGACAAAGTACAGATCGACAGCCTGCAGATTACCCCAGAAGAAATTGACGCTGCCGCAGCGCGCCTCGGCGACGACATCAAGCAGGCGATGGCCATCGCGACGCGTAATATCGACACCTTTCACCGCGCTCAGACGCTGCCAGAAGTTGCCGTTGAAACGCAGCCCGGCGTGCGCTGCCGGCAGGTGACACGCCCTATCGACGCTGTTGGTCTATATATTCCCGGCGGCACGGCTCCGCTGCTGTCAACCGTACTGATGCTCGGCATTCCTTCCCGCTTGGCGGGCTGCCGTAAAGTGGTTCTCTGCTCGCCGCCACCCATTGCCGACGAAATCCTATACGCGGCAAAGCTGTGCGGCATTGAGAACATCTTTCAGATCGGCGGCGCTCAGGCCATCGCTGCAATGGCCTTCGGCAGCGAAAGCGTTCCGAAAGTCGACAAGATCTTCGGCCCCGGCAACGCCTATGTGACCGAAGCCAAGCGTCAGGTCAGTCAGGCCGTCGGCGGCGCGGCTATCGATATGCCCGCCGGACCGTCGGAAGTGCTGGTGATTGCCGACGCGGGCGCAACCCCTTCTTTCATCGCTGCCGATTTGCTGTCACAGGCGGAACACGGTGCAGACTCACAGGTTATCCTGCTAACGCCTGATGAAAGCATCGCGCAGGCGGTTTCTGATGAGCTGGACAAACAATTGGTTACACTGTCACGAAGAGACATCGCTATTCAGGCACTGGCGGAAAGCCGCCTTATCGTGGCAGACAGTCTGGATCAGTGTGTCGACATCAGCAATCGCTACGGGCCAGAGCACCTTATTCTGCAAACTCGCGATCCCGAAGCGCTGGTCGACCGCATCACCAGTGCAGGCTCGGTATTTCTTGGCGACTGGTCGCCAGAATCTGCGGGTGACTACGCTTCCGGCACCAACCACGTGCTGCCGACTTATGGCTATACCGCCACCTATTCCAGCCTCGGTCTGGCAGATTTTCAAAAGCGCATGACCGTTCAGCAGCTCACTGCCGACGGACTGATGGCGCTGGCGCCGACCATCGAAACGCTAGCGCAGGCGGAACAGCTTACCGCCCACCGCCGAGCCGTTTCTCTGCGGGTAGAAAAATTCAATCAGATTAATCAGGAGGCGTAACCGTGAGTATGACTGAAACTATCACCATAAGTGTGGAACAGCTGGCCCGCGATAACGTCAGAAAACTGACGCCCTATCAGTCCGCTCGTCGAATCGGCGGTAAGGGTGACGTGTGGCTTAACGCCAATGAATACCCGGAAGCGACATCCTATCAGTTAACAGAGCAAACCCTTAACCGCTACCCTGAATGCCAGCCTGTCAAAGTGATTGAGCGCTATGCCGCCTATGCGGGCGTTAAGCCACAGCAGGTGCTGGTTAGCCGCGGCGCTGACGAAGGGATCGAACTTTTGATGCGCGCCTTCTGCGAGCCGGGGAAAGACGCAGTTCTCTACTGCCCGCCGACCTACGGCATGTACAGCGTCAGCGCAGAAACGCTGGGCGTCGAGCGCCGCACTGTGCCTGCGACTACAGACTGGCAGCTAGACATTCCGGCTATTGAGCGCTCCCTTGACGGTGTGAAGCTGGTTTACGTCTGTAGCCCCAACAACCCGACGGGCAACCTGATCAATCCAGACGATATTCGCACGCTTCTGGATATGACTTCTGGGCGTGCACTGGTGGTGGTTGATGAGGCCTATATTGAGTTCTGCCCACAGGCCAGCGTCGTAAGCTGGTTAAAACAGTATCCTAACCTAGTGGTTCTGCGTACGCTCTCTAAGGCCTTTGCTCTTGCGGGACTGCGCTGTGGATTTACGCTGGCAAGCGAAGAAGTCATCGGCCTGCTGCAAAAAGTTATTGCCCCCTACCCGCTTTCCACGCCGGTGGCAGACATCGCAGCACAGGCGCTAACCGAAGCGGGTATTTCCACCATGAGAAAGCGCGTCGAGTCTCTCAACGCTCGACGTGACCTGCTGGTGCAACAGCTCGCTGAATGCTCCATCGTCACAGCGACCTACAACAGCGAAACCAACTATCTGCTGTTTAAACTCACAGATTCCGAACGCGCATTTAAAGCGCTATGGGATAAGGGGATTATACTCAGAGATCAAAACAAACAGCCGGGTCTGCAAGGATGCCTGCGCATCTCCATCGGTACGCAGCCTGAATGCGACGCCGTCATCGACGCCCTGAAAGCCCTGTAAGGAAAAGCGCCAATGAGTACAAAGTTCCTTTTTATTGACCGCGACGGCACGCTAATTGCCGAACCCCCTGTCGATTTTCAGGTCGACAGGCTGGACAAGCTGGCTCTAGAACCGTTCGCCATTCCCGCTCTCCTGAAGCTGCAAGAAGCGGGCTTTCAGCTTGTCATGATCACCAATCAGGACGGGCTTGGCACTGCTAGTTTCCCCAAAGAGGACTTCCTGCCGCCCCACAGCCTGATGATGCAAATCTTCGAGTCACAGGGCATCCGCTTTGACGACGTGCTTATTTGCCCGCACATGCCTGCCGACGGCTGCGACTGCCGCAAGCCTAAAACCAAGCTGGTTGAGAAATATCTAAACGACACGGTAATGGACTACAGCAACTCCTGGGTTATCGGCGATCGGGAAACTGACCTACAGCTGGCTGCCAATATGGGCATTGGCGGCATTCGCTATCAGCGCGATGATATGGGCTGGAATCAGATCGTCACACAGCTCACCCAGCCAGACCGCCACGCCCACGTCATTCGCACCACCAAAGAAACCTCGGTTGACGTGGAAGTGTGGCTAGACCGCGAAGGCGGTAGCCAAATCAATACCGGTATCGGCTTCTTTGACCACATGCTGGATCAAATCGCCACTCACGGCGGATTTCGCATGAACGTCAACGTGAAGGGCGACCTGATTATTGACGATCACCACACCATTGAGGATACCGGCCTGGCGCTGGGCGAAGCGCTGAAAAAGGCGCTGGGCGACAAGCGCGGTATCGGCCGTTTTGGCTTCTTCTTGCCTATGGACGAGTGCTTGGCGCGCTGTGCGCTGGATATCTCCGGCCGCCCGTGGCTGGAATACAACGCCGAGTTTAAGCATCAGCGCGTTGGCGATATGAGTACCGAGATGGTCGAGCACTTCTTCCACTCGCTGGCCTACTCCATGGCAGTAACGCTGCACTTGAAAACCAAAGGCAAAAACGACCATCATCGAGTCGAAAGCCTGTTCAAAGCCTTTGGTCGTACACTGCGTCAAGCCATTCGTATTGAAGGCAATACGCTGCCGAGTTCAAAAGGAGTGCTGTAATGAACGTTGCCATTCTGGACACCGGCTGCGCCAACTTAGCTTCTGTCGCCTACGCCATCAAACGTCTGGGCTATGAGCCGGTCGTCAGCCGCGAACCGGAGGTTGTTCTGCGTGCCGACAAGCTGTTTCTTCCCGGCGTTGGCTCTGCACCTGCCGCCATGAACATGCTGCAAGAACGTGACTTGATTACGTTAATTAAGGCCTGTACTCAGCCTGTATTGGGTATCTGTCTCGGCATGCAGCTGCTGGCAAAGCACAGCGAAGAAGGCAACGTTGATACCCTTGGCATTATCGACGCGCCCATTAACCAGATGAAGACCGGCGAGCTTCCTCTGCCCCACATGGGCTGGAACCGAGTGACGCCTTTGGCAGGGCATCGCCTGTTTCGCGGCATTGATGACGACGCCTACTTTTACTTCGTCCACAGCTTCGCCATGCCGATTTGCGCGGCGACAATCGCACAAAGCGACTACGGCAGCCCGTTTACCGCCGCCGTCGAGCAGGACAATTTCTTCGGCGTTCAGTTTCACCCAGAGCGCTCCGGTAAGGCAGGCGCTCAGCTGCTGAAAAACTTTTTGGAGATGTAAGCCCAAATGATCATACCCGCACTAGACCTGATTGACGGCACCGTTGTGCGCCTGCATCAGGGTGATTACGGACAGAAACGCGACTACGGCAACGATCCGCTGCCGCGTCTGCAAAACTATCAGCAACAGGGCGCCGAACTGCTTCACTTAGTCGATCTGACCGGTGCCAAAGATCCCCAGGCTCGGCAAATTCTCTTGCTGCGCAAGCTGCTGGCAGGCGTCAGCGTCCCTGTACAGGTCGGCGGCGGCGTTCGCAGCCAAGAAGATGTCAGCGCTCTGCTTGATGCAGGTGCCACCCGCGTCGTTATTGGCTCCACGGCAGTGAAACAGCCGGAGCTGGTCAGCGGCTGGTTTGAACGCTTCGGCGCAGATGCACTGGTGCTGGCGCTGGACGTGCGCATCGGTGAAGACGGCAAAAAGCGCGTTGCCGTCAGCGGCTGGCAGGAAAATTCTGACCAGACGCTGGAAGAAGTTATCGAACGCTATCGCCCCTATGGGCTTAAGCACGTACTGTGTACCGACATTTCACGGGACGGCACGCTGGCAGGCTCTAACGTCGCGCTGTATCGCGAAGTCTGCGCCCGCTACCCAGACATTGCCTTTCAGTCCTCCGGCGGCATCGGCGGCTTGGATGATATTGCCGCGCTTCGCGGCAGCGGCGTGGCCGGAGTCATCGTCGGGCGTGCTCTGCTGGAAGGCAAGTTCACCGTAGAGGAGGCTATCGCATGCTGGCAAAACGGATAATTCCCTGTCTGGACGTTAGAGACGGCCAAGTCGTAAAAGGCGTCCAGTTTCGCAACCACGAGATCATTGGCGACATCGTGCCGCTGGCCAAGCGCTACGCAGAAGAAGGCGCCGACGAGCTAGTGTTCTATGATATTACCGCCTCCTCCGATGGGCGCGTGGTAGACAAAAGCTGGGTCTCCAAGGTCGCAGAAGTGATAGATATCCCCTTCTGCGTTGCAGGCGGTATCAAAAGCGTTGAGGACGCTGGGCAAATTCTCGCCTTCGGTGCGGATAAAATTTCCATCAACTCCCCGGCGCTGGCTAATCCGTCGCTGATTACTCAGCTTGCCGATCGCTTCGGCGTTCAGTGCGTGGTGGTCGGCATCGATACTTGGTACAACGCCGAGCAGGAAAGCTATCAGGTTTATCAGTTCACCGGCGACGAAGCTCGCACTAAGGCAACCGCTTGGCACACTCTCGACTGGGTTCAGGAAGTCCAGTCGCGCGGCGCGGGCGAAATTGTGCTAAATATGATGAATCAGGACGGCGTGCGTAACGGCTATGACCTGAAGCAGCTAAAGCAGGTGCGAAGCGTATGCCGCGTGCCACTTATCGCCTCCGGCGGCGCGGGTACTATGGAGCATTTCTATGATGCCTTCCACGACGCCAACGTCGACGGCGCGCTGGCAGCATCCGTATTTCACAAACAGATTATCAATATCGGCGAGCTAAAGCGCTATCTGGCCGATAGGCAAGTGGAGATTCGTCTATGTTAACGCCATTAACGCAGGAACAGCGCCAGCAGCTCGACTGGGAAAAAACCGAAGGCATGATGCCCGCTATTGTGCAGCACGCTGTCTCCGGTGAAGTTCTGATGATGGGCTATATGAATCAGGAGGCTCTCCACACTACCGAGCAAAGTGGAAAAGTGACCTTCTTTTCCCGTACTAAGCAGCGGCTGTGGACCAAGGGTGAAAGCTCGGGCCACTTTCTTAACGTTGTCAGCATTACGCCGGACTGCGATAACGATACCCTACTCATCCTGGTGAATCCGCAGGGTCCGACCTGTCACAACGGTACCGACAGCTGCTTTGCCCCCGCAGAGCCGGACTGGACGTTCCTCTACAAGCTGGAGCAGCTTCTCGCCTCCCGTAAGAGCGCCTCACCGGAAAGCTCCTACACCGCTCGGCTCTACGCCAGCGGCACCAAGCGCATTGCGCAAAAAGTGGGGGAAGAAGGCGTCGAAACCGCGCTGGCCGCGACCGTACACGACCGCGAAGAGCTGACTAATGAAGCCGCCGATTTAATGTATCACTTACTGGTTCTGCTACAGGATCAGGAGCTGGACCTAAGCGCGGTAATTGGGCGACTGAGGGAAAGGCACAAGTAATCAATTAAGTAATCAATTAAGTAATCAATTAAGTAGTCAATAAGTAGTCAATAAGTAGTCAATAAAGGCGGCGTTCATGGAATGGTGAAATGCCGCCTTTTTGGTGTTTTTTGGCGGCTCAAGCGAAAACACTCCCGCTACGGCGGGAATATGTTCAACCATACACCTCGCCTTTCGGTTCTCTTTACACTATCTATCCATCTCATTTTTTCCTTTCAAAATAACAGAAAACCGACAAAATCCGGTTGATGAAGATTGCACCCTCTCGTTATTATTCTTTGTCGCGTTAATGGCGCTGAGATGGGCGCTCTAAAAAATGGAGTTAAACTAAAAAATGGCATTAGGCATAACGGATAACATTGACGCGGTTAACCAGTTCTGGCGCGACTTCGTACAGCTTGAACCCTCTCTTAAAGGCCTCTCTACCCGGGATCGTTTTGATAAAGCCAATGACGTTCTGAAATCTTATTTTTCCGACATTGCACTAGAGATGTCTGGTTCACCAGAACATGAGCCTATGGAGATGATTTTTACAGCCCACGGCGCACTCGATGACTTTCCGCTGGTGATGGAGCTCACAGCTAGTGCGCCGAAGTTGCAATACCATCAGGTCGTCGCCTTTCGTCAACGGATGGGGAACCCTGAACGTTTTGCCTTCAAAATGGTGGATAACGCGTTTGAACTAAGCGCTGAGAAAATGAGCTTCGCCTGCGAACCAGACGGCGGTCAGGTAGGCCTGTTTCTGAAGTTCGACTTCGACGTTCCGTACGATATGCGCAATCGCGTGCAGAACATGGCCTATATCGCCCTCGACCACATTCTTGGTGAATACGACTTTGCCGTTAAAATTGGCTTTGTGGAGTTTGATGCTAGCGAAGAAGAGCAGCAAAACCTCGTCTGGCTGCCTCTCGGCCAACTTCCTACTGTGTTTGATCGCTTCTGGCGAGACGTTTCCGGCTATACCGGCGTTTTCCCCGTTGGCGAGGGGCGTAGCTGGAGCGGACTGAGAGCGGAGACGGACGCAGGAGAAATCCTGATTACTGTACACGACAGCGCCAAAGCAGTGGCAATGCGCGCTGATTTAAGCTGGGCGACGACGCTTCGCGTAAATGTTGTAGAAAGCGAGCTGGAAGCCGTACAAGAAGTACAGGATGAAATCGACGCCTATCTAGAATCCCGTCGTGAAGGCATTATGGCCTATTCGCTGCTGGAAGCCCCCTTCCGTGAAGCGGTGTATTACTCCGGCGACGCGGCGAAAACCGAGCAGCTTATCCGACTGGCCTTACAGCGAGCGGGCATCGAGCAGTATGACTTGAGCAGCGAATTTGATCCGTCGTGGCAGCAATACTTCAGTTATGCAGTACACGTTCGGCGCGACGCCTAACCTCGCAAAAACGCGAACGTATTCTAAAAATGTTCTCCTGTTGGAGACAATTTAAGTACCCGCTAAAGCCGCCAAATTAAGGCGGCTTTAGCTTATTCTCACTGCCGCGACAGCCGCTCTTTCAAAACGTCAACAATGAACGAGTTCAGCGAAACTTCAGACGCGGCAGCGGCGTGCTCTAACTGTTCGCCAAACGATTCTGGATAGCGTAGCGTAAATGTCCTCTGCTTTTCCTTTCGGGCATACGGCTCTATCCCATGCTCTTTGCAGTCTTCCAGATATTCACGTAAAGAGATTTCACCTTCATGCTTTAATGCGCTAATGCTGTCAGCGACAAAGTCACAGTAGCCTGACAGGCCAAGAAAGCGACCGCGAAAAGCTCCCAGCTCCGGAACAAAACTAATAATAGCCGGCTGACCGGCCACAACCATGGTATTAAGTGTATTAATATCAGGCTGTTTCTTCATATTCATGGCGTTACCCCCAAACTCATAAGCCAATCACCAACGCTGACAACAGCGCCTTTATCCGTATCGGGTGACGGATGCGGACGGTGAAAATGCGCAATGCTGCCAGCCAGAAAGAACTTTACCCTTGAGCCATTCCCCTCCTGAACTTCACCGCCGAGAGCAATCACCAACGACTCAATATCTTTCCATTTTATCCCTGCCAAAGCAGGGATCTTAAAAAGTTGCGACAGGGTGGAATACTGCTTTTTCCTAAGCAATAGAACCTTTTCTTGCATATACCACCCCATGGCTTCATTTTATGAAGTCATATTATTCACATGAAAAATGAAGTCAATAAATGAAGTCAAAGATTGGTTTTTTATGGAATAGAAAAGAGATATACCGTTGAAATCCATCTGAACTGTGTATTTCGTAGACTAAAAATACTCAAAAGCCGTCAATCATTCATCTCAATCCCAACAACTCGGCCTTCCCCCACGATATTGCCCCCTTCGGCGATATAAAACTCAGCGCCTTCTGAAAGCAGTAGCCTGTAGTCTACTCGGTCATACATTGTTTCTAGGGAGGCGGTAATCCAGTTTCCCAAAGGGGCTACATCACCATCCACAAAGCGGATGCCGAGGTAGTCTTTCGTTCCCTTCACGATAAGATGAGGACAGTATCGGCCACAGGATAAATTGGGCGCCGCCGATCGTCGCCCCGGTTCAGAGGGATAAAACAGTATGTCCACCAGCAGCGCTTTTGGGGTCATCGCTACACTATTTATGCTGACTTCATCAGCACGTGATCAAGATGCTCAATCATCGCTTTTTCCGCAGCGATAGGGTCGTGTGCAGCAACGCAGCGATAGATGTCTTCATGCTCTTTTTGCGTGACGTCGCGCGGCTTGAAGTTCAGCATTTCGCCCCTAAAGTCCGCCATCCATTGAAACACCGCTTCAGAAACTGCCATATAGATAGGATTACCAGAAATTCGCGCCAGCTCCTGATGAAAAGCCATGTCTGATAGCACAAACTCTTCGTGGGTTGGCGCATTGCGCATGGCGTCCAGCGCGTGCTGTAGGCGAGTCAGATCGATTGCGTTCGCCTTCTGTGCGGCAATCTTGGCAATGCCGGATTCAAAGAAGATGCGAGCCTCAAGCAAATAGTCGATATTTTTACTGGAGCTCGACAGCATGTGCCGAGCCGTTAGGTCAATTTGTTCGATCATCGAGTGCATATCCACGCGGGCAATGCGCGAACGCTCACCGTGGCGGATAGAAATAATCCCCATCCCTGCAAGGCGCTGCATCGCTTCACGCACGACCGGACGGCCAACGCCAAACAGCGCCATCAGCTCGCGCTCCGTCGGCATCGAGTCACCGGGCTGCATATCCTCTTCGCGAATCAGATTAAGCAGTTGCTCAAACACCTCGTCAGACAGCTTCTTACGCTGGATCACGCGAGGCTTCATTTCGGGAGTGGTCATCAATGCACCTGTTTTAAAAACATTATCAGTAAGATGGCATTCTATCGGTATAACCAGACCCTGTCCTTTAATTATTTGTGTGTCAACGCCGCTCCCTAGAAGCTCCTGATAAACGTAAAAAAGCGGGCCGTTTGCCAAACTGCGCAAAGGCCCGCTAAGGGGACTCGGTTAAAAAAATCCGCTATCTTTTTATCGCATCAATTTTCAGCATGCGTGCCAGCACAATATCCAGCTCTTTTTCGTCAAAAATAGTTTTCCAGTCCGGCTTGATGATTTTCTCTTTGCCGTAGTCAATCGCGATCATACAGGCGTCGGAGAACGGGTTAGTCGCGCGGAAGGCAACGGCCAGTGCGATCTGCACGTGACCGTACATAATGGCCTTGGCAGCCGCTTCCGGCACGCCGCTGTAGCGCACGGTTTCATCCAGCGCCTCCTTCATCAATGTGCCGACCATACAGGTGACGGTTTCCACCAGCGTGGGCTCCAGGTAGGCCAGCTGCTTGACAGTTATCCAGTGAACGTCGTCAACCGGGGCATACATTTGGCGAACGATTTTTTCCAGTGACTGACGCTGCGCATCGGTGCCCTGTTCAAACGACGCCACAATGGACTGGACGGCCGCTACGCCACCAAAAGCATCGGCATACTCTTCCTTGGTGTAGCGCTCCAGAAACACTGACGGATGGCAAGGGTGCGCGACCGCGTACTGGATATCCTCCCGTTGGAAAATCAGGTTCGCGTAGGAGGCGGCAGGATCTAATGTTAAAAGGATCGCACCGGGCTTCATTTTCGGCACCACGTCGGCGGAGATTTTCTGTAGCGCGATATCCGGCACGGCCAGAATAACCACATCGCTGTTGGGAATAGATTTCTCGCCGTCAGTCACCTTGCGCCCAGCGGCTTCAACCCTCTCCTGCCCCGCCGGAGCGGTTTCGCAATAGTAAACCTCATAGCTGCTCTTTTGCAGATTGTCAGAGATGCGCATCCCCATTTTGCCGCCGGCGCCCAGCAGGGTGATACTTTTCAGTTCGGTAGACATAGACTTGCTCCTTATGGATTTTTATTAAGTTAAAAGCGATTACGGATATAGTTCAGGCTGTGGCGCGTCCACTGGTTTTCCAGTCGACTGGTAGTGACCGCGTTGGTCTCCCACGGCAGCCAGTGTTCAACGATCTGGTGAATTCCTCTTTCCTTCGGGCGGACTTTTTCTATCATCTCGTCATAGGCCAGTAGCCCTTCTCCCAATGGGCAGCCAACCAGATTGAATCCTACCCAGCCCGCTTGGCGCGTGAAGTGAAAGTCCTTCACGTGCAGGTTAAACACCCTGTCGGCAGTGTTATTGATCACGTCGCTCGGCTGTTCCAGCGCTGCAACGCAGTTAGCGGGGTCGAGGCAAACACCCAGCCACGGGGAATCGATGCGGTTGATAACCGACATCATGTCTCTGCTGCTTACCTGCTCATAGGTTTCGAGACAAAGGCGAACGCCTGAGGCTTCAAACTCGGGAAGTGCCCGTCGCAACAGCGCTTCTGCTTCATCCAGCGTTGGGCGGTGAGTCGGCGAATTGAACATGCTGCGCAGCAGGCTCACGTTGAGTTGGCGGGCGATGTGTAAGTAGCGATCCAGCACGTCGGGGAAACTCCCTTTGTGCCTAATTCCAACTCTATACCAAAGTCTTCCGCCTGTTTACGCAGCGCAGCCAGCCCGGCGTCGCTCATTTGCACGATCGCCTCAAAGTCACAGATTTGAAACAGCTTCACGTCCATTTCTGCGCACTGTTCAAGCATCTGCGGTAGCCCCATTGGGGATGCAACGCGATCGGACGCCCGCCAAAAAAAGCAGTATGTGCTTAGCCCTATGCTCATGATCAGTTTTCCTCTGGTAATAATGTGTGTTTGGTCTCGACAGGTGCCGACATTGAGCCGTAGCGCTGCAGCAAAACCATCAGTACGGCGGAGAGCAGCATGAAGCCTCCGACAACATACATTGGCATGGCGTAGCTTCCGCTGGCATCGCGCAGTGCGCCGGTGATGTAACCCGCAGAGAATCCGGCGATATTGCCGATAGTGTTAATCAACGCTACGGCAGCCGCTGCGGCCGCGCCGGTTAAAAATCGTGTGGGCAGTGTCCAAAAGTTGGGTAAAGCAGAGAAAATGGCACATGCGGTTATGGTGATCACCGCGATAACAGCGGTTGGCGATTCCATATACAGTGCCAGCGGTACGCTTACTGCTCCCGCTACTGCAGGGATCGTAATGTGCCAGCTGCGAATGCCACGCTTTGAGGCATCCTTCGACCAAAAATACAGCGCAATCGCGGCAGGCAAATAAGGTACGGCGGTAATCAATCCCTTATCAAATACGTTGAACGTCACGCCAAACTGCTGCTGAAATCCGTTAATAATCGTTGGCAGGAAGAAGCCCAGCGCGTACAGGCCGTAAATAAAGCCGAAATAAATCAGGCATAGCATCCACACCTGCCCGTTGAACATGACAGTCATCACCGTAGGGTGCTTATGGCCCTGCTTTGCCTGATGTTCACGGTCAAGCGCAGTCACCAGCCAGCGACGTTCTTCGTCGTTAAGCCACTTGGCCTCCTCAGGCTTATCCACCAGGTAGAACCACGCCACGATCCCCCACGATAATGGCGGGAATAGACACACCGAGGAACATTATCCGCCAGCCCGGCAGACCAAACAGACCGTGCTGTTCAATCAGCATGGCGGCCAGCGGGGCGCCAATCACGGTCGTTAAAGGCTGAGCCAAATAGAACAGCGACAGAATCTTGCTGCGATAGGCCGACGGAACCCACAGGCTTAAATACAAAATAGCGCCGGGAAAAAATCCCGCTTCGGCAATCCCTAACAGTACGCGCAGTGCATAAAGCTCTGTGGAGCTGGAAACCCAGGTAAACAACAGGGAGACAATGCCCCATGACACCATAATCCTTGCCAGCCACTTGCGGGCGCCGTAGCGGTGCAGAGCCAGATTGCTGGGAATTTCCAGCAGAATATAGCCAATAAAGAAAATGCCGGACGCCAGCCCAAACTGTGCTGCGGTGAGTCCCAAATCTTGGGTCATGCCGTTTGGCCCCGCAAAAGAAATCGCCGTGCGATCCAGAAAGTTGATAAAGAACATCAGAGCCACAAACGGCACTAGTCGCATGGAAATTTTCTTGATGGCTGACTTTTCAGCCTGCCCGGTAACGCTACTTTGATGACTCATTGAGCTACCTCGCTGCTATCACCTACCTAACCCTTGCTTTATCTATATTGATTATCTTTATTGGTATGATGAGGTGATATCTTGTTATATGAATAATGATTTGCTCAACGCCTGTGGGTACAGAGGCTGAACGAACGAAAAAATCAGTGAGTATTGCCAGCGGTCCGTCGCGCTATGCGACGTTCAGTCAGTTCAACAGCCCCGCTTCAGAAAAAACACAGTAGCAATAGGATCGTTATGTCTATTTACGGCATGCACCGTTTTGCCCTCTCTTTTGTACGCCAGCGAATAACTTCCCTTCTCCGACAGCGCTCTTTTACGCGGCATTATCCTTGCCTGCCAAACTGGTATGATGAGGTGACTTCTTGGTGTGGGTAAAAGCATACTTACGTCTATACCTCTTCTTCATACCCACGCCAAAGATCATTTGATACAAATAAAGAACAAATGATTAATTATCACTTGAGCTTTTTAGGGTCAATAACTTCGCTTTAGCAAAGATAAGGGATACGATTCAGCTCACATAATGTTCACATTAGCGGCAATGGTAATAACAATGATGCTTGAATGTTAAAAAAGGCAAGTAAGAAAATAAAAAAACATAACAGGGCAAATGTTTTCACCCTGAAACAGAATCGAGCAAATGATCAATAAGTGGATATATGAAAGACCTACTTCACCATAACAACATGGCTGAGATCTTGGCAAAAGCGCTGATATTCCTCAGGCGAAAGCGTTCGACCATGACTCAACACTTTTAAAGCGTGACCATTAAACTCCGGGCGATATGGAGGGTGAACGTGGTCATAATCGTTTTCAATAAAGCCAAGACCGCGGTAAAAGCGCAGCCTTTTCGTAGAAACTTCATCAACAACAGGGTCAATCTCTAAAATAACGGTCTTTTCCGTTTTAGCCACCAGCTCTGTCAACAGGCGGGAACCGTAGCCTTTACCTCGTACTGCATCGCTAATGGCGTAGTGCTCGATATAGATATAGTCATCAAACGACCAATAGATAACAAAGCCAATAAACGTTTCGCCTTCTTGATATACATAAAGAAAGTGGCTATCCGCCGTCAGCCCCTTGGCCTGGTGCTCGAATGTCCGCTGCTCGAACTTGGGAAAAGCGCGGAGGTACAGCTCACGAAAAGGAACAAACAGGGGATCGTCAGTACGGGTAATGCGGGTAACGTTCATCGTGCTCTCTATCGGTTAATATCAGGGCGGCTATCACCAGTGCCGTAAAATGAAGACAGAAACATACCCCACTCAACGACGTTTTCCAACCTTTCCATTCTGTTAGACGCTGATATGTTGCTGTTCTCCCCTTCCCCTTATATTTATCACTTTCAAATAGAGAAACAGCGAGAAAAAGCCTGAAATTAGCGTTTTATAATCTATATCAACGATTCAGCCAATAAGTAAACCTACCCTGATATCCATTATGGTGAAGTGAATTCCAGCATAGTGGAATTTAGCGACAGCTCGGGTAAACGACACGAATTTTGATTTTTTAATATTTTATATTCACACGCTTATGGAGCTTACTTATGGCAAACCGAATGATCCTTAACGAAACCTCTTACTTTGGCCCAGGGGCTATCTCCCACATCGTAGAGGAAGTGCAAAAGCGCGGTTTTAAAAAAGCCCTGCTAGTAACAGATAAAGACCTGATTAAGTTTGGCGTAGCAACTAAAGTAAGCGCCCTGCTGGAAAAAGCCGGGCTGGCCTATGAGATTTTTGACGACGTTGTGCCTAATCCCACGATTGCTATCGTCAAAAACGGCGTTGACGTCTTTAAGCGCTCCGAGGCTGACTACCTGATCGCCGTCGGCGGCGGCTCCCCGCAGGACACAGCAAAAGCCATCGGTATCATTATTAATAACCCCGAATATGCGGACGTTAGAAGCCTTGAAGGCGTAGCTCCAACGAAGAAGGCCAGCGTACCGATGATTGCTATCCCGACAACCGCGGGTACGGCGGCGGAAGTCACCATTAACTACGTGATTACCGATGAAGAAAATCGCCGCAAGTTTGTCTGCGTCGATCCGCACGATATTCCCGTCATTGCCATTGTCGATTCAGAAATGATGGCCAGTATGCCCGCCTCGCTGAAGGCGGCGACCGGTATCGATGCCCTGACTCACGCCATTGAAGGCTATACCACCAAAGGCGCCTGGGAACTCACCGATATGATGCACCTGAAGTCTATCGAAATCATCGCTCGTGCGCTGCGCGCCTCGGTGGAAGGCGATCCTACCGGCGTTGAAGACATGGCTCTTGCTCAGTACATCGCAGGTATGGGCTTCTCTAACGTAGGGCTTGGTTTGGTGCACGGCATGGCGCACCCGCTGGGTGCGTTTTACGATACGCCGCACGGTGTAGCAAACGCAATTCTGCTGCCTCATATCATGGCCTATAACGCCGACTTTACGGGAGAGAAATTCCGTCAGGTAGCCATTGCCATGGGTGTAGAAAACGTAGCGGGCATGTCTATCTCTCAGGCTCGCGAAGCGGCAATTAACGCCGTTAAACAGCTGAGCAAAGACGTTGGCATTCCCGCGCGCCTGCGCGATGTCGGCATGAAAGAAGCCGACGTTGACGCGCTGGCTGAAGCGGCCTTTGCTGACGTCTGTACCGGTGGCAACCCGCGCGACACGAATATCGAAGATATTAAAGGGCTATATCGTTCTATCTACTGATCGCTTGGTTTTATCTACACGGGGCCTTATTGGCCCCGTTTTTATTGGATACTCACTTCAATTAACATGCACAAAAAATACACTTTATGCTTTACCCCCGATGTGATTGCGATTATCTTCGGGTTTTAGATCCTGAATCGGAGAGTCTGGCCTTGGATAAACGCCTTAAGCGAGAAGCAAATACAATAGAGAAAATGATTGCGCTTTACGCTCGCGCGCATCCTCTTGAACATCAGGATGACACCTCTCACTATGCACAGCTTTATCAATACGCTCTCAAGCGTTTGGAAAAGTGCCGTTTTGGCGCGCAAAAACCCGCCTGTAAACAATGCCCTATTCATTGCTATCAACCGCAAAAAAGAGAGGAGATAAGAGCAGTCATGCGCTGGGCCGGCCCAAGAATGCTTCTGCATCACCCTATTTTAGCTATTCGTCATTTAATTGACGATCGCAGGCCTGTTCCCCCGGTTCCCGAGAAGAAACGGAAGGAAAGAAAGCCTTAACGCCGTTCTCTGACCACCTAAAGCATATTGAATACAGATAATGTGTCATATTCAGTTAAAATAATGGGGCTATTGAAATCAACACATCGTTATTTCTTTATTAATAGAAATAAAAAATGCCCATCACTACTCATTTTGAAATAATTCATACAGTCTATAGTTAAAGATTAATAAAAATAATAATTCACTCAACAATCAACGAATTTTAATTTTCATTGAAATACCCATAACAATCAATAACACAATTAAACACGACGCTTTCATTTCAAAAAACCAAAAAGCAACTCATTAAAAATATATAAATCCCATCAAGAAATGAAGTATGATGATGTAAACAAGAATACATCTCGTCACGAAAAAATTGAATAATCACTATTTAATATCATATTAAATAGTGAGTTATATATTTATTAAATAAGGGAATGTTTAAAATGCCTCATGAATTTAGCACTTCATCATTAGCTATCATGTTAACGTCTCTCCTTTTCTCTTCCCACGCCATGGCCACCTGTGGCTCACTAACAGCAAGCGGTGGCGATCAGTGTTCATCAAATACCGCTGGGGATACCTACTCAAAGCTTACCGTTAGTGACGCTAACTCACTTTTGACATTAACCAACAGTTTAGTGACCTTAAGCAAAACCAAAGAGGCTGTCTCCATTACCAACGGAGGCAACGTATTGGCACAGGGCAGTTTTACTGTCGACAATACGGTACAAACCTATATTCAAAAAGTGATTGAAATCACTAACGGCAGGCTGAACGTTGTCGGCAATTTTACCGCCAAAAGCTTAATTACCTCTTCAGGCAACTCTCCGGATCTGGTTAGCCTCAACGGAGGAACGCTGACGGTTGGCGGTGATGCATGGATTGAAGTCAAGCAAGGCTCAACGTCAGGATTCGCGCTGCGATCTGCCGGAGACAGTGTGCTGAAAGTCAGTGGTAAAACAACGATCGTCAATAATAATACCGCCTCTTCCGCTACCGGCGCGCTTGTTGCAGCGGGAAGCAGCCGCTCGGAATTCAACGACCTCTCAGTAACAAGCAAACTGAAAGAGAGCATTACCATCAATGAAAGCGCGCTGGTAACGTCGACAGGAACAACCAGTCTCACTACAGCCTCTCCAGGCGGTTCCGGGATCTGGTTTGGCGGCACGTCACTTTTAAGTCTGGGTGAGAGCGCATCGGTTAATCAGGCTCTTGAAGCAGACCGTAGCATTGGGCAAATCAATATTGGCCAAAATGCGACAGTCAAAGCTGCAAAGGGAATTAAAATTCTAGGCACCACACCGCACGTCAACATCACAGTCAAAGGATCTGTGGACTCTATGAACCCTAGCTTCTTCGGTAACCAGTCTATTGAGGGAAATACGGGTATTGAGGTAGTCAGGATAGACGGTGGCTCACTTCGAGGAAACATTGATCTTTCACGTGGAAATGACGCGATCTATTTAACCTCAGGCCTGCTTGAAACCACAATGACTGACACTGGTGTAGGAGCCGGCGTTTTCATGGGGGATGGTAACGACCATTTCGAGGCAACTGGAGGTAAAATCATTGCACCGACGATAGAAATGGGAACCGGTAACGATACCGCTCTTTTCGGTTCATCGGCCGATCTAAGCAAGTTACATAATGTCAACGGCGGTGCAGACGGTACCACAGCTAATACAGGCGAGATAACATTCCAAAATATATCTCTAAGCGGTTATACCGATGATGCAACAACAGATATTACCAATGGCTTAAATATCTACCGCTGGAATACCCTCAATCTTCGCGATGGAGCAACTCTACAGCTTACCGGAGAACAGCTGCTGTCTGACTCAACGAGCGCGACGGCCAACAATACCGTCAATATAGACAGCGCCTCTACGCTGGCCGTCCAACAGACCCCTTCACCTGTTTACGCTCGAACCCTTTGGGCCGATGTTAACAACAATGGACGTATTAACCTCTCTAACAATGCTACTCAGGGAGACGTTTGGACCATTAAAGGAAACTACCACGGTAACAATGGACTTTTGGTGATGGACGTCGAGCTTAACAATGACGCCTCCCTTACTGACAGGCTAGTGGTTGATGGGGATACGTCTGGTACCACGCGCGTGAAAGTCAATAACGAGGGCGGCACGGGTGCGTTAACCACCGAAGGTATAAAAATTATTGAAGTCAACGGAGACTCATCCGGCACTTTCACACAGGAAGGACGCATCGTCGCTGGAGCCTATGAATACTATTTGCATAAAAATGGCGTTAACAATCAGGACGGTAACTGGTACTTACGCTCCGAAATTCCTACCGTAACGCCTCCCGATCCCGGCACGGATCCCGAACCGGGAGAAGAAGAGCACGTTTACCGCCCAGAGCCCGGCAGCTATATGGCTAATCACATGGCAAGCAATACGCTCTTCATCATGCGGCTTCACGATCGACTGGGGGAAACCCAGTATACCGATGCGCTAACTGGCGAAAAGCGCGTCACCAGCCTGTGGCTACGGCAAATTGGCGGGCACAATCGCTCTCGCGACGAAAGTGGTCAGTTAAAAACACAAGACAACCGTTACGTTGTTCAAATCGGTGGTGATCTAGCCCAGTGGAGCTCTGATGGTTTAGATCGTTGGCATTTGGGGGCTATGGCGGGGTACGCAAACCAGCACAGCAACACCGAAGCCAAGTACTCAAAATATCGTTCCAGAGGCTCCGTTGATGGGTACAGCGCGGGGCTTTACGCCACTTGGTATGCCAACGATCGAGAGAAAACAGGCAGCTACGTTGATACTTGGGCACTCTATAACTGGTTTGATAATGAAGTTAAAGGCGATGAACTAAGCTCCGAGAAATACACGTCTCGCGGCGTAACCGCGTCGATAGAGACAGGCTATACCTTTAAGCTCGGCGAACGCCAAACTGACAATGTCACCTTCTTTCTACAGCCTAAAGCTCAGGCTATCTGGATGAACGTGCGCGCGAATAGCCATACGGAACATAGCGACAGCGGCAATAGCCGCGTATCGTTTGAGGGGAATGGGAACATTCAAACCCGCCTAGGCCTTCGCGCCTATGCAAACGGCCATAGCGATATCGATAAGGGTAAAGAACGAGAGTTTGAACCGTTTATTGAAGCCAACTGGATACACAATACCCATAACTTCGGTGCCTCAATGAATGGCGATCGCAACCATATTGATGGAACCCGAAATATTGCTGAACTCAAGCTTGGCGTAGAGGGGCAAATTTCAAAGCCCTTCACGCTTTGGAGCAACGTTGCTCAGCAGCTTGGCGATGCTGGCTATAGTGATACGCAAGTTATTCTGGGTATGAAGTACAGCTTTTAATCATGATAGCTGGGCGCGCCAAACGGCGCGCTTTTTTAATTTATAAGTGCACATTTATAGGCGCATCCTGTGATACCACGCCTTAGTGACACCACATAAAGCATGTCCCGTTACACGTTATTTTGGTTAAGCGCTGGCATTGCTTTATATATCAAAAGATAAACACCTTGAAATATAGAGAAACGTAAATTTTCCCTCACAATGTAAATCAGGGTAATTATTATTGATGAATGAAAATGCACCCATTAGTATCAATAACGCTATAGGAACATAGCTAACGTATTTTCATGATTTTCTTGCCGCCCTGTATTCCCCTGCAGGGCTTTTTTTTTGATAGCGCCAAAACTCTCCCACTCAGTTTATAAAACTCAGCTCTAGGTCACACAGCAGCTTTATTAGCGGCAGAATTACCATGGTGCAGGCGAAAAAGAATGTTGTTCTACTCATCGTGAAACCTCCTTGTCGGTCTACTCTAGCTCTAATCCGTTAGTGAGCCACGCTTAAAAATCCCCCTGCCTTTAGGCAGGGGGGAGGCATATATTTCAACACTACATAACTGGACAGGACTTCCGATGAAGTAAATGATGAAATAATATGCTAAATAATTAAATAACGAACTGATTTATAATGCAAATAAAAAACACGTTTTTGTTAACTCCATCGAATAACCCGCTATAGCTTCACGAACGTGATTAAGCCTTAGCGGCTCTTTTTCACTTTTCTTCTTTTCTTCATCCCATTACCTTCACAAATATATAAGCTATATTTTTCAATGCATTAAAAACAAGCGCTTGTTTCAGACAAAAACAGTCCTTGACACATTTACCCCAGATTAGATATATCTAATATCGATTTAGATATATCTAAAAGGAGAGTATATGAAATCAATGTTTCACCGCCGCCGCCGTCATGATGCCGATGCGGACTGTGCAGAAGGCGAATGCCTTCACCATAATCCCTCTTTCGCAAAAGGCGATGGTCATCATGAGCACCATAGAGGAGAAAGAGGCAGAGGGCACGGTCGCGGCCGCCAAATGAAGCTGCGCCGCCTGTTTGAACAAGGGGATCTTCGCCTGGTGCTATTGGCGCTTATCCAAAAAAAGGCCAGCCATGGATATGAACTGATTAAGCTGATTGAAGAAACAACTTCACGACTTTATACCCCAAGCCCCGGCGTAATTTACCCTACCCTCACGCTTTTGGAAGAACAGGGATTTATTGAGCCCGCCAGCACGGAAGACAGCCGAAAGAATTACCAAATTACATCGGCCGGAGAACAACACCTTATAGCCAGTAAGATGGCGGTAGACATTATTTTTGAACGTATCAAAGGCGCTGGAGAAAAACACGTTAGTCATCTGGCTGAAGAAATTGAAGACGCCATTCACCGGCTGCGTGGAGTACTTCGCCACAATCTGGCAGGAAAAGAGCTTTCACAGGCACAAAGTAAGAAAATAGCCAAAGTGCTGAATGATGCTATTCACGACATCGAAACCGAGCTTCAGGAAGGAGATGCCAATGAATAAAGTGCGCTACAGGGTCACTATTGAGCCACTCAGTAACGATGACTCTTCCATAGGGGAAAGCGTTATTGAAATCAGTGACTCACAGTTGATTCATAGGCTTATCTCTCAGGAAAATATCAATCGTAAAGCGGCCAGTGACAGGCTCCCTCTCTCTTACTTTCGTCGGGCGTCTAAACGCCCTATTCCCTCTATAGAGTAAGAACCTCGCTCTGCGAGGCTCTTGCCTGTAGGCCTGATGTCTTTTCTTCCTACACTAACCTGTTTCTTATTCATTCTGGTTAAAATCAGTCACCAATTTTCTATTTTCACATAAAACCACCAGACTATTATTCAATGGCTTATAATGCTACAAAATAAAATCCAAGCAATACATTATATTGCAAAATTTGACAGCAATTAGAATATCGCAAACACTTTATTAGCAATGTGTACGCTGTTTAACTATTTTACTGAGGTATACCATGAAAATGTTAAAAACACTGACTGTTGCTTTAGTTGCCGGTACTCTTTCACTAAGCGCTTTAGCAGCTACTGAAATTACAAAAGAGCAGGCTGAACAAAATAAATATCAGCTTCTGGGCGAGGTAAGCACAACCACGGATGTAAAAACGCCTGAAGAAGCCATGGAAATGCTTTCAAAACTGGCTGATGAAAAAGGGGGCGCCTATTTTGTTGTCATCTCTATGAATGAGAAAAATAACGTTTATGCCGCCGCTGAGGTTTACAAATAACATTGTCCTGCCCTATATACTCCATGTCCAAGCGCAGGTCACACGCTATTAGAAAGGATGTGAATACGAGTTTCGGTAGACCACATCCTTTATATCTCTTCTAATCACTTAGAGCCTCATCACAGCGATTCACACACGTTATCCTCACCTAGGTTTTTTACCTTAACCTGTGTAAGCTCTACTCATTGAGCTCTACTACCAGGTACCCCTTGATGTTTAAAACATTACTTTTTGTTTTCAGTCTACTGCTGATATCGGGCTGTAGTTCAGATATGTGTGCAAAGGCGCATTTTTGCTACGCTGGGCACACTCAGGTAAATACGATACGTTAACCGGCTTACGTCAGGCCGCTTTTCTCTTTTGTTCTGGAATCTCTTGGGATTAAACCTTATATGAAATATTTAGCGCTTTTATTTATTCCTCTCTTAGCGGCATGCGGTACTAATGAGTTTTTAACGATGACGGCTGAAGGAAACCAAATTAGTCTTGAATGCAAAAATCTTATCTCCGCAGACAGCGGGAAAGATTCTAACAGACGCAACTACATCACCATTGTATTCAACGAAGAAGAAGGCAAAAAAATAAATCAATTCTCTCGTGAAAACATCTTCAAAGAGGCCGTTCTTTCCTACAAAGATCGCGTTCTCCTTAAGGCTCGCATCTATGGGGAGCTAAATAACAGCTTTAAGATTACGTCTGCTGACTCAGGCGAGTTTATTCAGAATAGAGAATTGTTGGATAAATGTGTGGCGGTACGTTGAGGGAGTTAGTGTGACGCTTCCTCAGCTAAAACGGACACGGTTAATTCTCTGCGGGCAGAGCATCACATTAAAGAACGTTCACCCTGCCGTTACCGGGGTTGTGTTAGTCCTTCATTCACACCGACAGCGTGCAGTTATCTATCAGCCGCGTCCTGCCGATATAAACCGCTAACGCGCAAAGCACTCGCCCTTCAACGTATTCAATCGGCCTTAAGCTATCGGCGTCAACCAGACTGATATAGTCGACTTTAGCCAAAGGCTCTCGTTCAATGTCGTTTTTCAAGCGAGCCAGCACTGTCAGACTGTCTCTTTCACCTTCAAGAACTAACGTTTGTCCTAGCTGAAGTGCCCGATAGAGACAAACTGCCGCTCTGCGCTGTTCAGGGCTCAGATAGCTATTGCGGGAACTTTTCGCCAGGCCATCTTCTTCACGCACTATGGGGCAGCCAACCACCTCAACATCAATATTCATATCGCAAACCATGCGACGGATAACCGCCAGCTGTTGGGCATCCTTTTGACCAAAGTAGGCGCGATCGGCTTGAACAATATTGAACAGTTTTGATACGACGGTGCATACCCCCTTAAAGTGCCCAGGGCGACTTTTACCACACAGCTCTTCAGTCAATCCCGTCACGTCGACACTACTGGAAAAATCGATACCGTACATTTCAGACGCTTCAGGATGAAAAATAACGTCAACTCCCTCGTTATCACAACGCTGAAGGTCTTGTTCAAGATCTCGAGGATAGCTTGCCAAGTCTTCCTTTGGCCCAAACTGCATAGGGTTAACAAAAATGGACACGACTATTTTATCATTTTCCGTCTTAGCCCGAGCCATTAGGCTTTGATGCCCCTCGTGCAAAAATCCCATTGTCGGCACCAGCCCTATGCTTTTCCCCTCTTGCTTCCAAGACTTGACTATCGCTCTCAGCTCGGAGATGGAAGTAATAACGTTAGACAAAGCGTCACTCCTGTTATTTATATCGTTTCACAGCATATCTACAGTATCGCCCTCACTTAGCTCACCAAGTTCAGCGTCTATCGAGGTTTTAGATGAATCTGGACACTGTTGATTCCACCCTTTTGCGCCCACTAAATGGTAAGGGATCCTCGCCATTGACTCACTGCTTTAGTCTCTTTTAAGTCTGTAGAAAGTTATCGAAATGAGAGGCCACACACAATAAAAGCCCAGCCGTTCTCTTAGGTCAGAATTTTTAAGGCCCCGTTCCATCCCCTGCACACATCACGGGTTGAATAACCACTGGTTCTGGCGTTTCATTTCCTGAACCCACGCAAATATCGCCACATCCAACAATAGGAACGTCATTAGGATCGGGTTCACTTGATACACATCCGAAGAGGAATATGCATAATAGTAATGCGGTTGGTTTCATAACATTTCCCTGTTTGTTTCTCTAACATCATCAACTATATCGTTGTCTGAAACTTTCAAATTCTTTATCACAAATAGCCAATGTGTACCACTTAATGGCAGCTGACATATCTTAAATCAGCCAATCTCTTTCTATTCAAAATGGGTTTTATCACTGACTTATAGCTGAAAGCTTCACGGAACCCCCAGCCTAGCTGGGGGCTATATACAAAAAAACCAGCGAAATTAAATTCAATTTCACTGGTTAATTATAAGCACTAACTTCTTATCGTTTTCTCTACCTCACAGCTGTAGCTCACTAGGCCTACCCTGTATTTTTAGGCGTCTGCTTTACGTTAAAAACGATATTTTATCCCCATCATCGCCTGAGTATCGCTGTAACCCTGATCCCCTAGCTGCTGGGCAACGTTGGTCCAGATATCCAACTCTTTTGAGATTTGTCCTTCAACGCCCAGCTTCAGCTCTGCCAGATTTTTAGCCCCCGCGACGCGATTGTTCACGTCATCCATCCGGAGGCTGAAATCATTGGTATTGTGGAGCCAGTTGGCTTCAACAAACGGTTGAAACTTACGATCTGTATTTTTATCGCTATCCGCTCGGCCGTTCATATAGGCGCGTAGCCCAAGCCGGGTCTGAATATTGCCGTCACCGCGAAAGGCTATTCGGGTTCCGTTAGATTCCGTGTGATCCTTGGTTCTGACATTCATCCAAACGACCTGAGCCTTTGGCTGAAGGTAGTAAACCACACCGTCGGAAAGCCGCTCTCCGAGCTTAATCGTGTAACCCCCCTCGACTGAGGCAGTAACGCCGCGAGAACTGTAGCTCTCACTTTTCAGCTCTTCCCCTTTTACATCACTGTCAAACCAGTTATAAAGCGCCCAAGCGTCGACATAGCTGCCGGTCTTTTCCCGATCGTTGGCATACCAGGTGCCGTAAAGGCCCGCGCTGTAACCTTCTACGGATCCTCGGGAACGGTATTTAGAGTACTTAGCTTCGGTGTTGCTGCGCTGGTTAGCGTAACCCGCCATAGCGCCCAGATGCCAGCGGTCCAACCCGCTGGTGCTCCACTGTGCCAGATCGCCGCCCAGCTGCAAAACATAGCGATTGCTTTGCGTGTGCAGTTGACCACTGCCGTCTCTAAAGCGGTTATGCCCACCAACGTGGCGCATCCACAGGCTGGTCACCTTTTTCTCTCCGGTCAGCACATCGGTATACTGCGTTTCACCCAGTCGATCGTGCAGTCTGGTTATAAATAGCGTATTCGACGCCATATAGTTGGCCAAATAGCTACCGGCTTCAGGACGATAGACGTGCTTCCCTTCTTCCGGCTTTGGCTCTATTTCTGTCTCTGGCTCTGGTGTGGGTTCCTGATAGACACTCGTCAAATACCAGTTACCGCCTTTTTTCACCAGATCGTAATCATAGCTGCCTGCCACAATTCGACTGTTTTTCTCAAAAGTAGCATTGGAATCCTGTTCAACGTGGATAAGCTTGATGCCTTCAATGGTTTGAGCCCCTAGACCACCCAAGTTGTCAACCTGTACACGCCCCTGTCCAAAAGTGTTCCCTTCAACAACGAGTAGAGACGTTGGGGAGCCATCTGCACCGAGCTGGGTACCAAATCGCAATAGACTGTCACTGCTGGTAAAGTCGCCGGTGACGGTAAGCGTATTATCCGGGGTTCCGGTTGTGTTTAGATCGATAGTGCCTCGGGAAGACAAGGCACCATCAATAGAAGATGCTCCCTTAACATAAAGCGTCGTGCCGCGTTCGATATCGAATGTAGATGCTGCTCCGGCCAGTAAAAAAGAGGCGTTATCTAGCACTAATCCCCCACCAGATAGCGCTGCGGACTCAAATCCACCAAATTGTTGATTTCCCGTCAGCGTCCAAATTGAGCTATCCACTTTTTCAACGCGCTCAAAACCCATAATGGCATTTGCATCAGCATCGTTACCTATCTGGGCAAGGGACAGGCTGCCGTTCGCCAACCCGGCCAGGCGCAGCGTATCGTTACCCTCTTGCGTTGCAATGGCCTGTCCTTCCAGAGCCCAGCCATGACGCAGAACCAGTGTGGCGCTCTTGCCCGCGTTTTCCATGTCAATAGCCGTACCGTTCCCGCCCTTTACTGTGCTGGCAATATCAACGGTGGCATCCAACAGATTTGAATAAATGTAAATACCTGTACCGTTCTGACCGGTCACGCTGTCAGAGGCGGTAATATTAACGACACCATCATTTCCACCGCCTATAACGAAAATACCGTCCTCTTCGCCATAGACTTGACTCGTCGCGGTAATGGAGAGGCGTGCATCACTCTGGGCATAGCTCACTACGCTAATTCCGTTTGCCTGTTCGGAGGTAATGCTGCCTTGGGCAACTAGCCTGAGATCGGCTCCTCGATGATCGAGATAAATGCCGTCATCATCACTTTCAATTGCACCGGCAGAAAAAATGTCAGTCGCCCCACTTCCCCAGTTTATAGCCTTAATGCCTACCATCCCGGCCTGAATATCTGAAGATGAACGAACGGTCAACCCAGTAGCCCTGCTGTCATTTTGAACATCTATACCCGTCAAGCCACTGTTAATCTCCCCTGCGGTATTAATCAGAGTCAATCCAGTCCCTTCGTTCTGCGCCTTTATTCCTGCATAGCCGCCGGATACACCGCCAAGCGCGTTAATCGTCAGATCGTTTCCGCCATGCCTTACAAAAATACCCTGTGCGTTAGACAGGCTATTCCCACCGGTTACTTTCCCCTTAACGGTAATATCAGTGTTTCCTGTTCCCGAATTTTGCGCGTAAATACCATTACTATAACTTGCGTCACCGTTAGGAACGGTAATGCTGCCATCAACAAGAATCGTCAGGTCGGTACTGCTCACGCCGTTAATTGCGTGGATACCGTCTGCCCACCCCATCCCTTGGCTAACAATATTGCCGCCTACGTAGATATCACTTTTTCCAGAGCCTTGATTTTCAACCTCAACACCGCTGTAAAAGGCGTTTACGTTTCCCGTAACGTCTACGCGAATATCACTACCGTAGTTTGAAGCAATAACGCCTCGACCATTTTGCCCGATAACGTTGCCGTCAATATTAATAAGAGTTGTACCACTGCCGCGATTGTAAGAGGCAATGCCGTCAATACTTCCATCCACATCATTTTTTACGCGAATAGAGATATTTTCATTATCATCAGTACTATCTATATAGATCCCACTAATGAATGAGTTGATATCAACCTCAACAGAACCCGATCCCGTCTTTTCAACATAGAGGGCCGTTCCATTAGTAATCAGACTAGGGCCGCCAACAGCCTGCTCAACCTTGACCCCACCGCTAGCACTAATCTCTAATCCCGAGTTAGCATTTTGTTCAAAAGAGAAATCATCAGAAATTGATATAGATAGGTTGTCACCGATAATCGTTTGAGAAACACTACCTGCACCGATGCAGGTATACCCACCGCTGCCAGGGAATGACTCACTACAGGCAGCTTCGGCCTCGTAGGCCAAACAAGAGAGCGACATTAGCAGAGAAAGCGAAACAGCGCTGCGTCTAAAGAGTTTTTTGTTATTTTTCACCGGCAAGTGAAAATTATTTATTTTCATATATATCAGTCCCTTAAAAAGAATCCTTCGCTTATAAAATCGATTCTAAAAAATTATCAAAACAAAGAATCAAAAGCGTTTTTATTATATTTCACATTTAATTAAATCAACATAAATTTGTTTTTTCTAAAAATAACGCAAAGTTAACACCAGTCTGATAATTACATTTTTATATTTATTAAAAAATATAATATTTTTCTTAAGAATCTGAGTGAGCACTCTAATTTATCTTATTTAAACGCTCAGAAAATAAGAGAAAAATTAATTAAAAAAATCAAATTAAACAATTTAATTACAAATTAAAAACAATTTAAATAAAATTATTTACAAGAAATGGCACTATGGTCAGATTTACAGAAGCAATCTATACAGAAACAGAAACGACAAAAAACATCGGAGACCAAATAAATTAAGAACTACACCGTTGAGAAATAGTTATCTGATGAGCCGAAGCCCTCTTGAGACAATTTTTTTGAATTCTTCACAATGAGTATGCTCCGGTTCTGTACACCGAGCAGCATGCTTTAGCCCTAGGCTTAACAGCTTCAACTTACGAATCGTGCCGTCAATTTCCTTAGACTTCTGGTGAAGCTGCTCACGGTTAATAGCAATCTTGCCCTCCGCCCCAAACATTACAGCTATTTCATTCAGAGAAAATCCTGCAGCCTGTCCCAGCGTGATCAGCTGCAATTTACTCAGCACATTTTCATTGTATTGCCTTCTCAGACCATTTCGACCAACAGGTTTGATCAATCCCTTCTTTTCGTAAAACCGCAATGCTGAAGGCTTAATGCCAGACAGGTCAGAAATTTCTCTGATATCGAGTTCTTTCATTGTTGACTTGAACCTTACTTTAAGTTGCACACTAGTTCTCAGCTTAGCATTCCATCAAAAAAGGAAACAGACATTGGATATAATTCTTGCTCTTCAAATTGTCATAACAGGTATCGGCGCAACACTGACCATGGATTTATGGTCATTGGGTCAGAAGCATATACTTAATATCCCACCGTTGAACTATTCTCTTGTTGGTCGATGGATTTTATGGATTCCTAGAGGAAAACTATCACATCGCACAATCGTCTCAACATCACCAGTGCGTGGAGAAATTTTTACTGGCTGGGCATTCCACTATCTGACCGGGCTCCTTTTTGCTTCTGTACCGATTATGCTGAACGGCTCAGCCTGGTTCCATGAACCTTCTCTCTTAACAGGGCTTTTGACAGGCTTGTTAACTTTACCTGCTCCACTGATGATTCTGCAGCCCGCGTTTGGCTTTGGCATAGCAGCGTCCCGTACACCCCGCCCATGGCTGGCACGCTTATTAAGTCTTCTAACACATCTGATATATGGTGTTGGGCTTTATAGTTCAACTACTGTTCTACTATCATTCTCACAACATTAACTTAGGCAAGAAAATATCTTCCGGCATAGCCAAAAAATCGATAACCACGCCCACAAGACGTGATATTCAGTTAGAAATAAAAAACCACCGAAGCGGTTAGTCAACATATTGTGCGAAAAAGCCTTTATTCATCTTGGAAGCGAACCAAAACAAATTCTGTGACTTTTATTTTTCACAGCCTATTGTTTTTAAGCCCGTATTTCCTGCTTTAATAAGAAATATGCTAGCCAAAAAACCCACAAATGGATAAAACAAAAAAAGAATTCCAAATCTTTTCTGGAGCCTAGACCAAAATCTTCTTTTTTCTATTACCGCTATTTGTTTAATGGAGTACAGCAAGATGAGAGATATAACAAAAAAAAGCGTAACTACTGCCCCCAAGATAAGAATGACTTCTTTGTCGCCAGTTGGCTCAATAAGCTGTCTTAACAGCCCTAGAAAAGGAAGCCCAGTTCCAAATAGAGCTAAAATTACCCCTACTTTAGCCTGCCCTTTCTGTAATGCGAGATTGTTATCGTTCTCCATCACTCCCCCCCTTAATCCTTTAAAATACATTTAATCACACGAAATAAATTTTAACAGGTTGCGAAATGCGTTGCACTGTATAAACCATCCACATTGAATATGACTATCGAGAAGCTCCCTTTCGCCTTTAATATCCTGATTTACCTATAAACCTCTTCAGTCAGAAGTAAAAAACGGGAGCATCAAGCTCCCGTTAACATTTCCAGCAAACCAGAGGATTACATATTCGCAATCATCGCCTTGCCAAACTCTGAACATTTCAGCAGCTTAGCGCCGTCCATCAGGCGTTCAAAGTCATAGGTCACGGTCTTGGCGGCAATCGCCCCTTCCATGCCTTTAACAATCAGGTCGGCGGCTTCGAACCAGCCCATGTGGCGCAGCATCATTTCTGCGGACAGAATGACCGAGCCCGGGTTGACCTTATCCTGTCCAGCATACTTAGGCGCAGTGCCGTGAGTCGCTTCAAACAGCGCGCAGTCGTCACCGATGTTGGCGCCCGGCGCAATGCCGATACCGCCAACCTGTGCCGCCAGTGCGTCGGAAATATAGTCACCGTTCAGGTTCATCGTGGCGATAACGTCATACTCCGCCGGACGCAGCAAAATTTGCTGCAGGAAGGCATCTGCAATCACGTCTTTGATAATGATGTCTTTGCCGTTTTTCGGGTTCTTGATTTTCATCCACGGGCCGCCGTCCAGCAGCTCACCGCCGAACTCTTCTTTTGCCAACTGATAGCCCCAGTCCTTAAAGGCACCTTCAGTGAACTTCATGATATTGCCTTTATGAACCAGCGTGACGGATTCACGGCCGTTATCAATGGCGTATTCAATCGCGGCGCGGATCAGGCGCTTACTGCCCTGCTCTGAGCACGGCTTAATACCGATACCGCACTGCTGAGGGAAGCGAATTTTTGTCACGCCCATTTCGTCCTGTAGGAACTTAATCACTTTGTCTGCTTCTGGCGTTCCCGCTTTCCACTCAACGCCAGCGTAAATATCTTCAGCGTTTTCACGGAAAATGACCATGTCAGTCAACTCAGGATTTTTTAGCGGGCTCGGAGTGCCGTCGTAGTAGCGAACCGGACGCAGACAAATATAGAGATCCAGCTGCTGGCGAAGCGCTACGTTAAGGGAACGAATACCGCCGCCCACTGGCGTAGTGAGAGGCCCTTTGATTGCCACTTTATATTCACGGATAAAGTCCAGTGTCTCGTTAGGTAGCCAGACATCTTTACCATACAGTTCAGTGGATTTTTCCCCAGTATAAATCTCCATCCAGGAAATTTTACGCTTGCCGCCGTAAGCTTTTTGTACAGCAGCATCAACAACCTCAATCATGACCGGCGTTACGTCAACGCCGATGCCGTCACCTTCAATGTAGGGGATAATAGGATCGTGCGGAACGTCGAGTTTACCCTTGGCATTAATCGTAATTTTCGTGCCTGTAGCCGGTACAACAACTTTGCTTTCCATCAAACTCTCCTCTGAGGACCCGTTTGTTAATTTTTTGTAAGACAGAGAGGATACTACTTGAATAAATTCTCACCGCCAATAAAAAATGTTTTCGGGTATAATGATTTAACGATTCAACGCACAAAACATCATGTTAACATTAGCCACTAAAAAGCATTCTGCCAACCGACGCCGCCCAAAAAGACAAAAATCTTTAGAATACAAAGGGCCGCGCCGCGTTATTCTGCTCAATAAGCCGTTTGACGTTTTGCCTCAGTTTACCGATGAAGCAGGAAGACGAACCCTTAAAGACTACGTGCCCATCCCCGGCGTTTACGCTGCCGGCCGCCTCGATCGCGACAGTGAAGGGCTTATTGTCTTAACTAACGACGGTCGCCTACAGGCAAAATTAACACAGTCGCAACATGACACGGGTAAAGTGTATTTTGTTCAGGTTGAGGGGATCCCTGACGATGCCTCACTGGAAAAACTTCGTCAGGGAGTGACTCTTAACGACGGCCCAACGCTTCCCGCTGGCGCTGAACTCGTTGATGAACCAGAATGGCTGTGGAAACGCGAACCGCCTATCCGCGAGCGGAAGTCGATTCCCACACAGTGGATTAAAATCACACTTCGAGAAGGTCGAAATCGCCAAGTTCGCAGAATGACGGCTCACATAGGCTTCCCTACTCTGCGTCTTATCCGCTATAGCGTTGACTGCTGGAGCCTGGAAAATCTTCAACCGGGAGAATGGAGAGAAGTGCACGATGTCTGAAACTCAGTTTAAGCCCCATGTCACTCTCGCCTGTGTTGTTCAGGCAGAAGGTCGCTTTTTAATGGTAGAAGAGCGGATTAACGGCCGCCCAACGCTAAATCAGCCCGCCGGACATTTGGAGGCGGGGGAAACCGTACTGGAAGGCGCCGTCCGTGAGCGGTGGGAAGAAACAGGCATTCGCGCCCAGCCCCAAACGCTGCTTCGTATCTACCAGTGGCTTGCCCCTGACGGCACGCCGTTTATTCGCTTCACCTTTGCTATCGATCTTGAGCATCTCGTTGAGGCTTCACCAAACGACAGCGATATCGACCGCTGCCTGTGGCTGAGTAAAGAAGAAATCCTCTCCGCCTCCAATCTTCGTTCACCTCTGGTGAAAGAATGCCTGCTGCACTATTTGCAGCCAGAGCGCTATCCGCTGGAAATTCTGGCTCATTTTAACGGATAGAACAGGAACTCGATTGGCGGTGCCAACGGCTCTACAACGTGATAGAATCGTTGGTTATTATGCTGTATGGCAACAGCAGAATTTTTTCATCATGTGAGACAGTCACACAAGGTAGCTACACGAGATCCCTATGTCAGATAATCGTCAGAAAAAAGTCGTTGTCGGAATGTCCGGCGGTGTTGATTCTTCCGTTTCGGCCCATCTGCTTTTGCAGCAAGGCTATCAGGTCGTTGGCCTGTTTATGAAAAACTGGGAAGAAGACGATTCTGATGAGTACTGTTCGGCGGCGACCGATCTGGCCGACGCTCAGGCTGTGTGCGATCGCTTAGGGATTGAACTGCACACCATTAACTTTGCCGCAGAATACTGGGATAACGTTTTCGAGCACTTTCTGGCGGAATACCGCGCCGGGCGCACGCCTAACCCAGACATTCTGTGCAATAAAGAAATCAAGTTTAAAGCCTTTCTGGAGTTTGCCGCTCAGGATTTGGGCGCGGACTACATCGCTACCGGTCACTATGTCCGCCGTCAGGACATTGATGGCAAAAGCCGACTACTGCGCGGCGTCGATGAAAACAAAGACCAAAGCTACTTTCTCTATACGCTAAGCCATGAGCAAGTTGCCCAAAGCCTGTTTCCCGTCGGTGAACTGGAAAAACCGGAAGTGCGCCGCATTGCTGAAACGCTCGATTTGGCGACAGCAAAGAAAAAGGACTCTACCGGTATCTGCTTTATTGGCGAACGCAAATTCCGAGACTTTCTTGCCCGCTATCTGCCCGCCCAGCCGGGGGATATTGTCACTGTCGATGGTGAAGTGGTCGGTCGACATCAAGGGCTGATGTACCATACCCTAGGCCAGCGTAAAGGGCTTGGCATCGGCGGCCTGAAAGACAGCGGCGAAGACCCTTGGTACACGGTCGACAAAGACTTGACCACTAACCGCCTTATTGTCGCTCAGGGGCACAATCACCCCAGCCTGTTTTCAACCGGGCTTATCGCTCAACAGTTGCACTGGGTTGACAGAAATGAAGTCACTGAACCTTTCCGCTGCACGGTGAAAACTCGCTACCGCCAGCAGGACATCCCCTGTTCTGTTGTGCCTCTGGGGCCGGATCGCCTAGAGGTTCGTTTTGATGAGCCGGTTGCGGCAGTTACTCCAGGGCAGTCCGCGGTCTTTTATCAGGGCGAAGTGTGCCTCGGCGGCGGCATTATTGAAGAACGTTTACAGGACTAACCGTGGCCAAAAACTACTATGACATTACGATCGCGCTGGCTGGCGTTGCCCAGTCCGCTCGATTGGTTCAACAACTCGCGCTTGGAGAACAATACGATGCACATGCATTAAATGTCTCTCTTCGCAGTATTATGGTGACGGATTCGCCCACCACGCTGGCTATTTTCGGTCAAGAAAGCGATCTTCGTCTCGGACTGGAAACCCTTCCGGCCGTCTTTGCCAGCAACCGTAAATCCCTCAGTGCCGACCTAACCCGCTACCTGCTTAGCCTGACAGTCCTTGAACGCAAGCTTTCTGCGAATCCTCAGGCACTGAACGAACTGTCTAACCGTATTTCTCAAGTTGAACGCCAGCTTATACACTTCGACATTGATTCCGAGACGGTAACCCACGCTCTGGCCGACATTTACGTCGATGTGATTAGTCCGCTGGGGCCAAGAATTCAGGTGACGGGATCCCCTGAAGCGCTACAGAAACCGCTGGTTCAGGCAAAAGTGCGCGCAGCCCTGCTGGCGGGGATCCGCGCTGCCGTGCTGTGGCAGCAGGTCGGCGGGCGTCGGCTACAGTTTGTATTTTCACGCAGTCGCCTGCTTTCACAGGTGCACCAAATTCTTTCTCATCGTTAAACTTTCAGACTTCAGGAGTCCTACTGATGGAATTATCTTCACTGACCGCCGTATCGCCGATTGATGGACGCTATGGCGACAAAGTTGGCGCTCTGCGCGCTATTTTCAGCGAATTCGGTTTACTGAAGTTCCGCGTTGAGGTTGAAGTTCGTTGGCTTCAGAAGCTGGCTAGCTGCGCACACATTAAAGAAGTTCCCGTTTTTAGCAAAGAAGCAAACGATTACCTTAACGCGATTGTTACCGGCTTCAGCCTGCAGGATGCAGAAAGAATCAAGACTATCGAACGCACTACCAACCACGATGTGAAAGCCGTCGAATACTTTCTGAAAGAGAAAGCGGCTGGCGTAGCAGAGCTTAACGCCGTCTCGGAGTTTATCCACTTCGCCTGTACCTCAGAAGATATCAATAACCTTTCTCACGCCCTGATGCTGACCACCGCTCGCCGTGACGTTCTGCTGCCAAACTGGCGCACCGTTATTGATAAAGTGAAATCTTTGGCCTCTCAATATCGCGATATTCCCCTACTCTCCCGCACCCACGGCCAGCCCGCTACGCCATCCACAATCGGCAAGGAAATGGCCAACGTGGCCTACCGCATGGAGCGTCAGTACGCTCAGCTGGCTCAGGTAGATATTCTTGGCAAAATCAACGGTGCAGTAGGCAACTATAACGCTCACGTGGTCGCCTATCCGGAAGTTGATTGGCACGCCTTTAGCGAAGAGTTCGTGACCTCTTTAGGCATCACCTGGAACCCCTATACGACACAGATTGAACCCCACGACTATATTGCCGAGCTGTTTGACTGCGTTGCGCGTTTTAATACCATTTTGTTGGATCTCGATCGCGACGTCTGGGGCTATATTGCGCTGAACCACTTTAAGCAAAAGACCATTGCCGGGGAAATCGGCTCCTCAACCATGCCTCATAAGGTTAACCCTATCGACTTTGAAAACTCCGAAGGCAACCTTGGTCTGGCTAACGCTGTACTTGGTCACCTTGCGAGTAAACTGCCCGTCTCTCGCTGGCAGCGCGACCTGACTGACTCCACGGTACTCAGAAACCTCGGCGTTGGCCTTGGCTATGCCCTGATCGCCTATCAGTCGACAATGAAAGGCCTTAACAAGCTTGAGGTGAATGAAGGCCGCCTGCGTGAAGAACTCGACCAAAATTGGGAAGTACTGGCTGAGCCGATTCAGACGGTCATGCGCCGCTATGGCATCGAAAAGCCCTATGAGAAGTTGAAAGAGCTGACTCGCGGTAAACGCGTTACAGAGGCTGACATGCACCGCTTTATTGACGGCCTTGAGCTGCCGACAGAAGAGAAAGCGCGTTTGAAAACCATGACCCCGGCTAACTACGTTGGCTACGCGGTAGAGATGGTCGACCTTCTCAAATAAATTGATCGGTCATCACAAACTAAGACGGGGCGCTGATGAGCGCCCCGTCTTATTAACGGCATAAACTACAATACGACTTTAGCCATTTTTAGAAAAGCGTTCATGCGTCTGCTTCACGATTTCTACCAGTACATTGCTGGCAGCCCTGAGTGATTTAACCGGCAGATACTCATAGATCGAGTGGAAATTATGACCACCGGTAAATACGTTAGGACAGGGCAAGCCGTTTTGTGACAGCACCGCGCCGTCGTAGCCGCCCCGCATGGGGATAACTTTAGGCTCAATACCCTGTTTCCGATAGGCGTCAACGGCGATATCAATAGGGAAACTCGCCTCGCCCTGTAGGCTATTAAACACGTTAGAGTAGCGATCGGACAGCTTACATACAACGCTTCCTTCACCCCACAGGTCTTCACAGTGCTTCGCTAATCTATCCAGAAACTGCATACGCTGATGATATCCCTGCTCGGTAAAGTCCCGCACGTCCATTTTCAACACAGTCCTAGCGCTGTTACCCTGTAACTGTTTGACCCAATAGTAGCCTTCACGCCCTTCTGTGTACTCTGGAGCCTCGCCTCCCGGCAGCATAGCGATAAACTTATGCGCCATCAGCAGTGAATTTTTCAAGCGGCCTTTTGCAGACATCGGGTGAGCTGACTGCCCGGTAAACACCAGCTCGGCGTCCCCAGCATTCCAGTTCTCATAAACCAGTTCACCAATGCCGCAGCAGTCTAGCGTATAGGCAAAGTCTGCACCGAACGACTTAACGTCAAAGGCTTTTGAGCCCCTTAGCCCCTGCTCTTCATCAGGCACGAGGCCAACTTTTACTGGACCGTGCTTGATGTCGGGATTAGCCAGCAGAAACTGAACCATATTAACGATAGAGGCAATCGCCGCCTTGTCGTCAGCCCCTAGCAGGCTGGTGCCGTCAGTGACAATAATGTCGTCACCCGCATACTCTTCAAGCTCGGGAAACTCGCTTTTACGCAAAAAAATCTGCTGAGCCTTATTCAAACAGATATCGCCGCCCTGATAAGAGACGATCTGAGCGTGTGTGTCTTTGGTTTGCTCGGCGCTAGTATCTAAGTGACCAAAAAAAGCCACGGTGGGCAGAGAATAGTCTACGTTCGCGGGAAGCGTTGCGGTAAGTATCGATCGTTCATTGACCGCGACATCCTCAAGCCCGAGTGCACGCAGCTCTTCGGCCACCTGATTGGCTAAAACCCTTTGCCCTTCAGAGGATGGCATAATTCCCGCAGCGCCCTTGTCGCGGTCCGTAGTCGTGTTGATCTTGGTATAGGAAATAAAGCGATCGACAATATCCATCATATTTACCTTTACGTATGAAATCGTTGCTGTTTACGTTAACACAGCCCCATGCAGGGTAAAACTGGTTTACTGAACCCGTATGCGAACCTTAATAGCAAACCTGTTCTTCTGGCTCGCTTAAGCATCCATAAAACAGTCATCCCACCTTTCTCTATCTCTTCTGAAAATCTTATCGCAGAGAAACGCCGAAAGCAGGTGAAATGATGCTAATTGAAAAAATGTCGTTGGCGTTTTGGTGCTATCCTTACCCCATCGCCTGTATCGCACAGCGCGGTCGTGTTAAACTTAGTTCACCTGCGGGCAATCCCTTAGCCTTTTCAGCCTGTTGCTCACGGCTGTCGTGTATGTCTTCATTCACAGCCGCTAGCGCTGACAGCCTACAGGCTGCTCTATGACGACATATTAGGAAAGAAAATGGGTTCGATAACAGATCTCTTCCAGGCACTTTTACAGCACGATTTCAAAACGCTGGCGAATCCGGAGTTTCTTTGGGCCATCTACGGCATTCTTTTCACGATTATCTTATTGGAAAACGGCCTGCTTCCCGCTGCATTTCTTCCTGGGGACAGTCTGCTCCTGCTGGCAGGCGCGCTGATCGCACAAGGCTCCCTTCACTACTTTTTGACGCTGGCCGTGCTATCAGCCGCCGCTGCGCTGGGCTGTTGGATAAGTTACTTACAGGGAAAGTGGCTTGGAAAAACCAAAACCGTGCAGGGATGGATGGCCAAAATTCCCGCTCACTACCACCAGCGAGCCCATAACCTGTTTCATCAGCACGGCTTTTTTGCGCTATTAATCGGGCGCTTTTTAGCCTTTGTCAGAACGCTTCTACCGACAATTGCCGGTCTGTCTGCTCTGGACGCGAAGCGCTTTCAAATATTCAACTGGCTAAGCGCGGTTTTATGGGTAACCTCTGTGACCAGCCTTGGCTACCTGATTAGCCTAACGCCGTTCTTTAAGCACAACGAAAAGATAGTGATGGATGGGCTGATGATTTTACCGGTTGCCCTGTTAGTCCTTGGGCTCTTAGGCTCTTTGGTGGTCGTCTTGAGAAAAAAGTCGCATAAAAAAGAGTGAATTGACAGAGCCCCGATAGGCCATGATGACTTAGCGGGCTATGCCGTTTTTCATCCCTATGTTACAGGAGGAGAAAAACGCTTCAATGGCTTCATCAAACAGCAACTCTTTTATCAACAGACGGCGCTGGAAACAAACAGGTTCGCCGTTGTTTTCACTGCACCACTCTACGCTTAACGTACGTCCTTCTGGCGCAAGCACGATGGTAACTTTGGCATCTGGTCGCAGCTCAGCGGCTCGCGAAAGAAAATCGGCTATTTCCATGCTATACCCATGCAATGTTCAGCATTCATGATTCAATGCAGTGACTATACATTATCCAAATCACCTTTTCTCTAAGTTCCACAATGTGTTAATTAAAACAGCCATAGCCTACTTATTAAAAGGTATCCTCAGCGCTGCCTCGGTATGCAATAATTTACACAACGTATTTTTATCGTCTCAGAGCTATGGAAAAGACCTTTAGTGATGGCATTATGAACGGCCTCGCTGCCCTGACGCCCCCGGTGCCAGAGGATATGCTGCTACACAGCGACGACTATCGCAAGGGTTTCATCTGCGGTTTCTCCCACGCGCTGGAGAAGCGGTGCAATAACGTGACGATTGCCCACTACCGCGCTGGTCAACTGACTTTTAAATACCGTCTTAGCCAAGAGCAGCTGTCAGAATTTTTTATCGATGCAGCAGAAAATAGCCCGTCCCCTGCCTTTATTGACGGTTACAGAAACGCCAAATCCTTTCCCGTCTCCTAGCAATTCCAAAGCGTTTTATTGATTCAGTATCGTGCAAGTTAAAAATGTGGTGCATGCAAAATTTACCGAATTTATCTAAATGCTCCTGTGTATTTCAACGCCTGTGATAACATGTGCGCCGAATATATTTTTGGAGTATTTCGCTTATGGAAGAGCAAAGCAAAAAGCAAAAAAAACCGCTGTTTGACGACGTTCACGGCTTACGATTTATGGAAAGCTGGCCTGCTATTTTGCGTTGGTTAAGCATTCTGCCCGTTGCCATTGTCGTTTTTCTTATTGTCCGAATTTTGTTTGTCGGCACCGTGTTAAATATCATGCAACAGAGCATGCCTCTGGTGGCAAACTATGTGGGTGCTGTGGCAACGCTAATTGTTTACTGCCCCGTGGTTGAAGTCAGCGCCGCTGCCGCGCCAAGCAAGCGCACGGCCGTTGCAACAGTTCTTGCCCTTGGCATTTCCGGCTCTCTGATTTATACCGCATTCGCCTTTTGGCACACCCTGTCTTTCGAGCCCAATGTACATACTGGCATTGTGCTCACGCTATCAACAGTTTGTGCCACCTTGGGTTCGTTTCTTGGCGTAAGAAATACGTATGTGCGAAGCAAGAAGCAACTGTTGGAAAAAGTGCAGGACTAAATTAAATATACGTAAAAGGCCACCTGCTATGCAGGTGGCCTTTTACTATCGCTTTATCGTTTGACTGTATTAAATATCGGTCTGACAGATGGCACCGAACTGGTGGTTTGGCGCATTATCGTAAATATGGCCGCTGTAAAGGAACATATAGTAACGCGAATAGCGCCCGGTTTCCGACGCCCATACGGCCTGATAGCCGTTGTTTTTTTGCAGACTATCTGACCATTCGCTCCACAGGCTACCGACCCGGGTTGTGCCGTAATCGGTGTAATCCAGCAGGTCTTTTGACGGCACAACTTGACCGAGGCTGGCACAATAGCTATCGGCTCCTGTGGCGTTCATCGTTCCACTACTGAACGTAAACCAGTGTGACAGGCTAAATGACCAGGTTAATGTTCCCGTTCCTACCTTAGGCACGCCGGTAATGGTGACGTTTTTCGTTCCCGACGTTGGCGTTCCCGACAGCCTGACGATACCGTTGCTGTCAACGGTTACCCATCCTTGACTGCTGCTCCAGGTATAGTCGCTATTGGCCGTTGTCCCGTCGTCAACCCTCAACGTAAACGAGGCGCCGAGAAAGCCTGTTTCAGGGAATCCGCTGTTTGGCTCAAAGAGGCGGTTATAAGCCTGTGTCGTGTTATTCACGCTGATTTTGGTAATACGCCTTTCGACAAAAGTAATCGCTGTCGTTTTACCCGTATCGGTACCGTTTTTCTGCGCTTTTGCCGTAATGGTAACGGTTTCTCCCGTTCTGTCGGTTATCGACACCTGCGCCTTGCCGCTGCTGTCGGTGGTTGCGGTGACAGCGCTCAGTACAGCGCTGCCCGTTACGCTGAACGTCACAGGCGTGTTTGCTACAGTCTTTCCACCGCTGGTCGCTACGGTGGCCGTCACGGTAGCGCTGTCTACGCCATCGGCATTTACAGTAGACTTATTTGCCGTCAGGTTAGTTACGCTAAATCCAAGGAATGCCGCCTGTACCGTAGCCTGCTTGCCGTTACTTATGGCGGCAGTGACTGTGACCGTTTCCACCGTAGTATTCGTTAACGTTATGGCCACCTGCCCGCTGCTGTTCGTGGTACCCGATGCAGCAGACAGCACAGCGTCGCCGGTCGCGGCAAACGTGACGCTTTCTCCCTCTAGCGCTCTGCCGGCGCGGTCTTTCAGGGTGATGGTAACCGTATTAACGGCGATGCCGTCTGCCAGCGCGCCGGTGGTGGACTGCGCGGTCAGTGTGGCGCTGTTGAGGTCTGCCGCAAAGCTGCTTTCCTTCGTTATGCTGCTGCCGGTGGACAGCCTCGCCGTCACCTGAACCGTCTCGGCCTGCGTGTTGGTGAGGGTTATTTGTGCCTGGCCGCTGCCGTTGGTATTTGCGCTAGCCGAGCTTAGCCTTGCACTACCTGTTACGCTAAAAGTCACTGCCGCGTTTGTTAACGGATTGCCGTTAGCGTCAGTTACGGTCACTGTAGCCGTATTGGTGTCGCTTCCGTTGGCGACTGCCCCGCTGGTAACAGCAAGGTCTTTCAGCCGGGCTGAGTTTTGATCCGGGATGAACAGGCTGGATGCGGTAGCGCTGTTGCCGTTTGCCAGCGTTGCCGTGAGCGTCAGAGATTCCGCCGCGGTGTCGGTATACTCCACGGTGGTTTTTCCGCTGCTGTCCGTCACGGCCGACTGGCCGAAAGTGACCGTGGTTTTATCGCTGCTCCAGGTGACGGACTGCCCGTTCAGTGCATTACCGTTTACGTCGGTAACGATAGCCTGCGCTACGTTGACCGTTCTCCCGTCAGCCGGGCTGCCGTCCGTAGTGACCAGCAGATTAGCAATCTGCGCACTGACGGAGTCTCCGATAAAGTGCACCGTACCGCTGGCCGTCTGGCTACCGACGGTCGCACTGACGGCAATATCGCCAGACGTCGTAGAGGCTAAACGTACTGTGACTCTACCGCTGCTGTCAGAGAGGCTCTCATCGTCTTTAAGCGTGACGCCCTGTGGAACTTTCCAGATTACCTTTTGACCCGTGACCGGACGACTATCGCCGTCGGTCAGCGTCGCGACGACTACGTTAGTGCTGTTACCATCGGCTGCGGCATTATCTTCCTTAACCGATAGCGCAATGTGGCTCACGGCAACGGCTATAAAATGGCTGTTTTGTGAGGCAGAAACGCTACCGCTCTGCGCCGTAACCGGGACGGTTTGCGCAACTGCGCTAGTCAAAGTGACAGTGGCTAATCCACCGTCGTCGGTTAGAACTGAGGCCGCATTCAGGCTTACGCCGCTGTTGGCCGGAACGTTCCAGACTATGGGAGTATTGCGCACGGGCTGACCGTCGCGGTTTGTCGCCAGTACTTGAAGCACGTTGCGAGTAGCACCGTCGGCTGGGCTGTTGTCCGTAACGACCGAAAGCGCTAGGTGTGCAACACCCTGTTCCGGCTTTTTACGATACTGAAGCACAATTTCGTTATTGCGGTCTACCAGATCGTAGCGGCTTCCCGCCAGCGTGCGCGTCGCCTGCACGTTTGCCGGATTGGTTTGCCAACTCCAACTGCTGCCAAAGCGCCAACTGACACCCAGCGCTAACTGTGTATCGTGCTCTCCTTTCCCCTGTTTCTGATTTACGCCCAGCGAAACAAGCGGAATTGGAGTATATTCTAGTCCTGCAGTGACGGCGTAGGGGTTACGCTGAAGGTTGTCTTTATTAAAGAGCGCGACCTGACTACCGTAATACTGTTCCCAAATCAGCTTAGCGCCCAGTTGAGGGTAAGACGGAAGCCATCCCTCCGCCCGAACATCATATCCGTCGGCGGGCTTTTCCTGCCAGGTATCGTCGAAGTCGCGGGACTTATGCCAGTCCGTGGTTCCCAGATAAACGTTGGTGGACAGGCGGAGATAGTCGCGCCATGCTTCTGCACCCATGCCAACTCGGCGGTTACCGCCGGTAAAATCTTTGTCCATGAAGACGTTGCCGCCGTACATCCAGCCGTTTTGCCAGAAGGTACGAACGCCAACCCCCAGATTTCCCGTCAGGCGATCGGACGGGTTACGTATGCCGCTCTGAACAAACAGCAGAGACTTCTCATTGTCGTAGACGGGCGCCAGCAGGTCCGCGCTGCTTCTGCTCCAACTGCCGTGCCTGTCCATATTTAGCTGGACACGCGCCGTGCCAAATTGGCTGAACCACTGTTGTAATTCGCCCGAGGCCGCCCCTACCGCAAGAGAGCGAGCGGAGTCAGAGACATTGTTAGACGTCAACATGCGGGCCGCCTGCCCCATTTCCGTCGCGTAGGGAAGAGCCGCCACATCATTGGCTTTTTGTTCACTGAGTTTTTCAGTACGCTGAAGGTCACCGGCGGCAAGAGAGGATGTACCGTTTTCCATACGGGTACAGCCGGCGATAGGCAAAAAAGTCTGTAGCAGGATCTGTGACCAAATCACTCCTGAAATATATTTTTTCATATATCAAGCTTTATAAAAAAGGCGTCATCGCGGTACGGGTTGTTCATGTCCTTTGACTTTTATACGGTTGCCGATTACCTCAAACGGCTCGGCTCACTGCAATAAATAACGTTCCCCTTCACTTTATTACCGTCAACGATAATCTGACCGATAGGGTTCACTAAAAAATCGAAAGTTTCAACACACCATGTAATTATTATCTTGTTAAGTGTTTTTATTCTCATAACCAACAAAATAAAATCATTATCAACATGTTTTAATTGATATTTTTATTTCAATTAACTACATCTTCATATGATACCAGATGGATATGTAAGAGTTTTACACTGAGGTAAAAGTGATTTTCATGTTCTCACAAGTAATGGATTACTTTCAACAATAATTTATTAATAACCCCTTTTGTTTTTAAAAAAATAATTATAGCAACACATTTAACTTAATGAATTTGGTGTGTAATACCCGCTTTTTAGATGTTTTCATGGCAAGCGTTAGCGCTTATCATTGCCAATGAAAACAATCGTAACTCACTGACACTACTAACTTCATTTAACATTGACATGATAACCAGCGATGATAGGAGTGCTCTGCTAGAAAATGACCAAAAGACAAGCATTTTACAGGAAGTCTTTTTACGGTTTTTGGTTCTCTCAAACTGTTTCTCTTTGAAATTATCTAAAGAAACAAACGTGAGTGAAGTACATTCAAAGAAGAAAAGGCGGGCTAAAACATTCTGTGTATTACATAGGTCACGTAAAAAAACGTCTCTCTTCCCAGAAAAGCCAGCCTGTTCTTGAGGCTAACGTACCTGGTTGTTGGCGTAGGCGAGCTGTATGCCTTAATCCCAGCGTCCTCAGCCATCAGCATGGCTCGCTTCATGTGCAGCGGGTCGCTCACAATTATCGCGCTTTGGTACCCCTGCTCCGCCATAATCTCTTTCGCGTACTGAATATTCTCCTGCGTTATCGTTGATTTCTCCTCGCAAAGAATATCCTCGGCTGGCACGCCGCGGGCTTTTGCATAGTGTTTTGCAATAGCCGCATCCGACTGTGTGCTTCCTTCGCTATAGCCGCCGGTAAATATGATCTTTTTAGCCATGCCCTTTTGGTATAAAGAAATACCGTGGTGAATACGCTCTCTGAATACGGGAGAAACCTCACCTTTATAAACGCCAGCACCAAGAACGATGATAGCGTCAACGGGTGCATGTTCACTCTTTCCACTATAGTTCCAAATGGATACGGCCGTGTAGAGTAAGTACAGAAGTACCAATGTACAAAGCGAGGTGCAAAAACGCCTCACGCTCTGCTTTCTCTTTTTTTCCCGCATGGCATGTCACTTCCCTGTAAAGAAACCTTCTACATCCTCTGGCTATATCATCCTCTGATAGCAGCACTACGCGTTTTCCACTCAGGGTAGGATATATAGTAACGTTACGCTTTAGGCAAAGAAGTAAAAATAGAGATATTTATTGAAATTTGAATGCGTTAGAAAAACGCCAAAAGCACAAAATTTGAGTAATGGTGAGTTTATAACTGATTGATTTGAATGGTGCCCGGGACGAGACTTGAACTCGTACGGCGTTGCCGCCGAGGGATTTTAAATCCCTTGTGTCTACCGATTCCACCACCCGGGCTGAATTGGAGGCGCGTCCCGGAGTCGAACCGAGGTGGACGGATTTGCAATCCGCTGCATGGCCACTCTGCCAACGCGCCTTACTTTGATTTTCAATCGAGAGATTGAAATTGGAGCGGGAAACGAGGTTCGAACTCGCGACCTCAACCTTGGCAAGGTTGCGCTCTACCAACTGAGCTATTCCCGCTTTTAAGATAAAACCAGCAAAAATGCTGGCCTAACTCACTCCCCCAGCGACCCAGTCGCCGTTGGATGGGGAGCATTCTACTTACCTGACCGGGTGAGTCAATAGAATAATGAAAACATTTGGTTCGTTTGCTGCTTTTTCCGGCGTATTGACTAGTGCTCCAGCAAATCGTTTCGCGATGCCTTTAAATACTGGAACATAGACCAAAAAGTAAGAATGGCTGCTATATAAAGAAGCACGAAGCCCAGTATCTCAATCCACTGGTTTGGGCGCCAAAGCAAGCCGACCAGCGCCAGCATTTGGGCCATGGTTTTCACCTTCCCTATCCATGAAACGGCTACACTGCTGCGCTTACCGATTTCAGCCATCCACTCTCTCAGAGCGGAGATAATGATTTCTCGTGCAATCATCGTCGCTGCAGGTAGTGAAATCCACCAGACGTTGTAATACTCAACCACCAGCACTAGAGCTGTTGCAACCATCACCTTATCCGCTACAGGATCGAGGAAGGCGCCAAACCTGGTTGTCTGTTTCCACTTTCGCGCTAAAAAACCGTCAAACCAGTCGGTTACTGCTGCAACAACGAAAATCGCTGCGCACACCATCGGCGCCCAAGTATAGGGCAGGTAAAACGCCAAGACGAAAAACGGAATCAAAACGACGCGAAACAGGGTAAGCAGAGTTGGTATATTAAGTCGCATAGTGTTCTGGTGCTCTATCACTCAGAAGAAATAGGAGAGGGCTACCTCTTATGTTGCTACATCGCCCTCAATGTTTCAATGCATTGTGTATCTTTTCTGCTAAAGATTGCGAAATTCCCGGAATTTTCGCAATTTCGTCAACGGTAGCCTCAAGGAGAGGCTGTAAGCCTCCCATGTATTTTAACAGCGCCTGTCGACGTTTAGGGCCAATGCCTTCAATATGCTCTAGCGCACTGGTCTTCTTAACCTTCGCTCTGCGCTGGCGGTGCCCAGAAATGGCGTGATCGTGAGATTCATCCCGGATGTGCTGAATAACGTGCAGTGCCGGAGAGTCAGGTTGCAGAGAAACCCCCTCACCTTCAGCCTCAAAGAACAGTGTCTCTAAACCTGCTTTTCGATCGCTGCCTTTAGCCACACCGATCAGCCGCGGCTTTGTCTTGTCCCATGAAACGTCTAGCTGCTGAAAAACATCTATCGCCTGCCCAAGCTGCCCTTTACCACCGTCGATAAAAATAATGTCAGGTATTTTCTCTTCAGTTAGCTCTTTACCATATCGGCGTTTCAGCACCTGAGCCATAGCCGCGTAGTCGTCTCCACCGGTAATGCCGGTAATGTTATAGCGACGATAGTCTGCACGCAGAGGCCCGTTTTTATCAAAAACCACGCAGGAAGCCACGGTCTGCTCCCCCATCGTGTGACTGATATCGAAACACTCCATGCGGTGAATTTCCGGCAACTCTAGCAGTTCAGCCAGAGCGGCTAGTCGCTGATGAACGGTAGACTGCTGAGAAAGCTTCGTCTTCAGCGCAATACTGGCGTTGGTTCTCGCCAGCTTAAGATAGCGAGCCCGGTCGCCGCGAGGACGAGTTTGAATCTGTATTTTTCGACCGGCCACGTCAGAAAGCGTGTCTTCCAGTGCTGCCTTATCAGGCAGGCTGAAATCCAGCAGGATCTCGCCCGGCAGCGAGCGCGCCTGACTTCCCTGCAGATAGAACTGACCGACAAAGGTCTGCACCACCTCTTCCAGCTCAGTTCCTCTCGGCGTTTTAGGATAGTAGCTGCGGCTTCCCAATACTTTTCCCTGACGCAGAAACAGCACATGCATACAGGCAATGCCCGACTCATAGCTTACGCCGATAACGTCTAAGTCATCACTATCGCCTGACACGAACTGCTTCTCGGTAACGCGCCGGATAGCCTGGATCTGATCGCGGATCCGAGCCGCCTCTTCAAAGTTCAGCGCTTTGCTGGCCTCTTCCATACTGACAATAAGACGATCGAGTACCTGACTGTCTTTTCCTTCCAGAAACAGCCGCACGTAGTCTACCTGCTTTCGGTATTCCTCTTCGGTCACTAGCCCTGCAACGCAGGGGCCTAGACACCGACCAATCTGATATTGCAAGCAGGGGCGTGAGCGGTTTCGGTATACGCTGTCTTCGCACTGACGGATGGGAAAAATCTTTTGCAGCAGCGCCAGCGTTTCCCGTACAGCTCCTGAGTTAGGGAACGGGCCAAAGTACTCCCCTTTGGCGTGCTTGGCGCCGCGGTGTATTTTCAGGCGCGGGTGGCTGTCGGAACTCAGGAAAATCAGAGGATATGACTTATCGTCGCGAAGCAGTACGTTATAGCGCGGCTGGTAGAGTTTGATGTAGTTGTGCTCCAGCAGCAAAGCTTCGGTTTCCGTATGGGTTACCGTCACGTCAATGCTGTGGATGCTTTTGACCAGCGCTTCTGTTTTCTTACTGGAGACGTTTTGGCGGAAGTAGCTAGACAGGCGCTTTTTAAGATCTTTGGCTTTACCGACATAAATAACGACGCCAGAGGCATCGTACATACGATAAACCCCTGGCTCGTTAGTGACGTGCTTTAGAAAAGCCTGGCTGTCGAAATGATCAGTCACTGTTTAACAATTTATCCGATGAAACAATGCCGTTCTGTATTGCCAAGTGGGTAAGCTCAACGTCGCCGCTGATATTCAGCTTGCTAAACATTCTATAGCGGTAGCTATTAACCGTCTTAGGGCTCAGATTGAGCGCTTCAGCGATCTCATTTACCTTAAGCCCCTTGGTGATCATCAGCATAATCTGTAGCTCACGCTCAGACAGGGCTGACAGAGGAGTATCCGCCTCTGGTGCCAACTGGCTTAGAGCCATTTGACGAGCAATCTCTGCACCAATGTAGCGCTGACCAGAGGCAATGGCGCGGATAGCGTTAATCACTTCATCCGGAGCAGCACCTTTACTGAGATAGCCAGAAGCCCCCGCCTGCATCACCTTTGCCGGCAGCGGGTTTTCAGTGTGGATAGTTAACATGATGACTTTAATATCCGGCGAATAGCGGAGGATCTTTTTAGTTGCCTCCAGCCCGCCAATTCCCGGCATATTCATGTCCATCAGGACGATGTCAACGTCATTGGCGCGGCACCACTTAACGGCATCTTCACCAGTTTGAGCTTCGCCAACCACTTTTATTCCTTTGACATCTTCTAAAATGCGTCGGATCCCTGCGCGCACCAGTTCGTGGTCATCAACAAGAAGAACGCTTATCAACAGAAAATCTCCAAACAGAAAGAATAAAATCGACGCACTTATCCGCAAAAAACGCCGTACCTAGAAGCCAGATGAGTGTAGAACTAACGTTTTCTACAACATCCTCTTAGGAAATCAAGTAATTATTTCAGCTGAGCCCCATTAACGCAATCACTATCGTATGAATAGGCGCAACCGCCTAAGGCGCATTTTTCTGTAGTCAATACTAAGACTAGTATACCGCACCCACTCTCTATTCAAACATCGGAATTTTTAGCCCCGCCTAATGAAACCTTATGTCAAAGTTGGCATTTTCTCTAAAAAATGGCACATTCAACGTCTATTTCATTACGTTAGAGCCATCAGGAGACGTTTATGGCGGTTGTACTTCAAGTAGACTTCAGCATGCCCGCAGAAATGTTGGGGGAGGCGTTGTCCAAAAGCGCTGTAGGGCTGGCAGAGAGTATTAATCAGGAGCCGGGCTTTATTTCAAAAATCTGGACAGAAAACCTGGAAACCAAAGAAGCCGGCGGTATTTATCTATTTACCGACAGAGACTCCGCAGAGCGTTACTGGCAAATGCACAAACAGCGCATTGCCTCCTTCGGAGTTACTCAGGCTAACTGCAAGATTTTCGATATCAATCTTCCCTTAACTCTGATTACCCACGGTCAGGTCAGCTGATAGAAGGCTTTCTACCCGCTGAGCCGTAGGCTGTTCAGCTATTAAGGGCCTGACTTACCTTGTAAGCTGAATGGCCCTTTTATTCATGACGTCATTACCCATGCTTAACAGCGTGTTCCGCTCTAAGTAGCTTATCTTTGGGCCCTGCCAGTCTTTATCAAAAATCAGCACCGCAATGCCAAAAGAGGCGGTTGTTACGGCCTGTTTTTCATTTGCGGCGACAAACCACTTCGGCAGCTCAAAGGGAATTCGGCCGCGAATAAACGCAACGTGATCCGCCTGTTCCCCTGGCCACCACTCTTCAGCTGTCGCAACTTTAACCAGATACACATAGCGCCCTCCCTTTTCCCGCTGTTTGAGGGTATAGCGCATGATGTGAGACATTCCCGTCAGATACTGCCCTTTGTGCTGCTTCGATCTGGAATACGGTGGATTCGCAAACGCAGCCCCTTTAATTTTATCCAGTTTGGCTGACCAGTCTTGAGTAAGGGCATTATCTTTAACGGTATAAAAATAAGAGCACTTGCTGTTTTCACCATCGCTAAAGAGATCGAGTACCATCGGGCCGTACAAAGCATCAATAGCCCAGAAAAGTGCATCGGGCGTGCACCACTGATCGCCAATGTCTTTTAAATAATGCTTTTTCTTTCGACGCTGTTGGTTAATCTTTTGAAAATATTCGGTTTCAGAAAAATCGATCATTATGACCCTTTAACTTTTGGGTCCAGACGGGAATACGCTGCACTGATTACACGCACAGTTATCCTTATTTTTAATAAGGAATTAAAAAGTCCGTTTACTGATTTATGTAGATTACCGTTTGGAGCAAGTCATCAAAAATTTACTTTGTAAAACAATATACTTAGATGATATAAAAAACCAAATAGACGCTTTACAAGCTGATTACAAATCTCATAAATAAGAGTTGCTGAAATAAAATATAAACCAATCAACAAATCAAAGCCAATAAAAAGGCATTAAAATTCATTCAAATAATTAAATACTCATCAAAAATGTAGCCACTGTTAAATTATTAAATTGAAAAACATATATTTCATACGATAAATAGAATGAAAATCATAAATTCAAATAAGTTATTAATGATAATAGATTATTGTAGGTTAATAACAAATTAATAATCTACTTTTAATAAAAAAATAGTCACCGCAGCTACCGTAACCCACGTTACTTTGTCTCTTCCCCTTCGCGTTATTTGCTTTTCAGATAGATTGTTCGTTTTTTAATCAGAAAAGTAGGGATTCGGGTTGAAGATGAACTCTGACAGCTTCAATGTGTGTAATAAAAATTATTATTTCAAAAAATCAATGAATTATAAAAAAGGCACGGATAATGACGTAAAAATACTCTCAAAAAAACCTAGTGATTTTACCAGCTTGTTTTATATAGCAAAACTCGGTGATAATTATCACAGCGTTTTATCCGTTAGACATGACTGTTTTTGGTTTGCCGTGAAACCGACTCCACACACTTTTTGGTTTCACGGCTATTTTTTTTCAGAAATAAAAAGGCCGTGCGGCTCTGTCTGCACGGCCTTTTTAATCATTAATTAACGTTCCTGAACGTCTCGATCAGTTTCTTAAACGAGGAGCCTGAAGCTGATCGCGAATAGACGCGGCCAGTTCGTCAAGAGAAGGCTGTTCGGGATGCGTTTCATCCTCTTCGCGCATCAGTTGAATCTCTGCCAGATAAGTGTGCACTGGCTGCCCGTCATCATCTTCCATAACCACATGATACCAAGGAGACTTCCTCAGGCGATCGTCGGCGGCAACCTCATCCTCAGAAGCCGGCTGCTCGAGAGAATACTCTGCGTCGATATCAATAATCACACCCAGGCTTCCCAATAGTGAATGTCTGACCTGCTGACCAATAGAGAATTTGCTGGTAATCACTGTCTCCTCCTTTTATTCAGGCTATGCCTTCCCTTTAAATATGGGGGGCGGTGGTCACATTTCAAGCCAGCTTTGACAACACTGACTTAACTTTACATCCAGTAAAAAGCCCTTCTTGAACATCACTCTCTTTGCAAAGCAATCAGATACACTTTACCGGTTTCGGCAGTCCCGCAATTTTTGTAGCCTGCTTCGCCGGACCTTTACTAAACAGCCGATACAGATACCGACTGTTACCCTTCTCTTCGCCATACTTTTGCGACATGGCTTTAACTAACATACGAATCGCCGGCGAGGTATTAAACTCTTTATAAAAGTCGCGGACAAAGCGAACAACCTCCCAATGCTCCTCACTTAAGGAAATCTCCTCCTGACGAGCAAGCTCTACCGCTATGGCCTCGCTCCAGTCATCAATATTGAGTAAATACCCCTGAGCGTCGGTTTCTATCACTCGGCCTTCAAATTCAAACATAGTACCTCAGCGCTTAAATAGCCATTCTTCCACTATTGTACCGCAAAAAGGAGGCCTATTGGATCCTATACAGCCCCCTGCCTGCGCGCTTGCGGATAAAATAGTAAAGATCCATAACAAATGATTAACTCATTTCAGCGGTGTATAGTGTTCACCTCTTCCCGGGATAACAACAAATAAGGTAAGTTCATGGCGATTGAATGGGTAGTGGCCTACTTAGCGCTAGGCGCAGTGGTTGGCTTTATGGCCGGTTTATTAGGCATAGGCGGAGGTGGGATCATGGTTCCCATTCTCACAGCGATTTTTGCTGCTCAAGGTACGCCGCCCGATCACCTGGTTCATATGGCTCTCGGAACCTCTATGGCCTCTATCGTTTTTACCGCATTCTCCAGCTTAAGAGCACACCACAAGCATCAGGGTGTACTTTGGCCCGTCGTTTGGAAAATCACGCCGGCGATCCTGCTGGGAACGCTCTCCGCTACCTGGCTAGCGGCTCTGCTGCCAACTAAAGCGCTGGGCATCTTCTTCTCCTGCTTTATGGGCTATGTCGCCCTGCAGATGATCCTGAATATTAAGCCTAAGCCAAGCCGTCAGCTCCCTGGTTTTCTGGGAATGTCTATTGCGGGACTTTCTATCGGTGGGATCTCAGCGCTGGTCGCCATTGGCGGCGGTTCACTCACGGTTTCATTTTTGAACTGGTGTAACGTTCGTATACAGCAGGCTATCGGCACTTCTGCTGCGGTGGGGCTACCTATTGCCCTGTCGGGAAGCGTCGGCTACATGATTAACGGCTGGGGATCTTCCGGCACGCCGGACTACAGTATCGGGTATGTCTATCTTCCTGCGGTCGTTCTTATTTCAGTCATCAGCTATTTTACTGCCCCACTAGGCGCTAAATTAGCCCACCGGCTGCCCGTTGCTACACTGAAAAAAGTTTTTGCCTGCCTGCTAATCCTGCTTAGCCTGAAAATGCTACAAACCCTCTTTTGGAACTGATCTTCTGGAACTAAGCTCACCTCTCCAAGCACCCCGCGGCGTTGGCTGCGGGGTATCGTTATCACACAGTGAATAAACTAAATAGCTAACGATGAAACTCCTGGCTATCCATTGGAGCCTCTTCCCTTCTTTCGTCAAGGCTATAGTCGCGCAGCACGCTGGCTACTCGAAGTCTATACCCCGCAAAAATGTGGCGACGCCCTTCAGCCTGAGCCAGTCGGTGCTGTTCAATATTTCTCCACTGCGCAACTGACGCCTCATCTCGCCAGAAGGATATGGAAAGCAGCTTTTCCGGATGACTCAAGCTTTGAAAACGCTCGATGGAAATAAAGCCGTCCATCTGAGAAAGCAGTGGCTTAAGCTCTGCTGCAAACTGTAAGTAATCGTCACGCTTTCCTTCTGCGGCCTCTAACTCAAAAATAACCACAATCATAGCTGTTCTCCAACGCGCTAAAATGCAACGGGGTCTTCCCCATATCAACTAACAAGATATAACAGTCGGCTGCGCGTTTGAAAGGAAAAGAGGCTACATCTCTGCTTTCGGTTTGACCTCAGTACTGCCCTTAAGGCGAGGGCGATGGGGTTCAATTTCAGTAAGCGGAGTCACCGGATGTAAAGACAGCAAAGAGCGAGCGGCCAGCATTTGATACTCTTGCGTGTTGAGCCGTTTCCAATAAAGCTCGTCCTCCGTCACGTCGCGCACGTGCTTAGCCGGGATCCCCATCAGCATCTGCCTCTTTTGCCCAATAAAACCTGCCTTAACAAAGCTCATGGCGCCAACAATGCTTTCATCCCCAATCACCGCACCATCCATAATCACGCTGTTCATTCCTACCAGCGCATCTCGGCCGATAGTACAGCCGTGCAGTATTGAACCGTGACCGATGTGGCCACATGAGTGCACTATCGTATCGGTGTCGCAATAGCCGTGCATAATGCAGCAATCCTGAAGGTTTGCACCATCCTCCAGAATCAGCCGCCCGTAGTCCCCACGCAGTGAGGCATGAGGGCCGATATAGACGTTCTTTCCAACAATGACGTCGCCAATAAGTACTGCACTAGGGTGAACATAGGCGGTAGGGTCAACAACGGGAACAAGACCTTCAAACATATAAAAACTCACGAACTGTACCTCCTCACCTAAATAAATAGCGTATAAAACACCGAAGCGCTTAACGCGGGAATAAATAAACAGGTGAGAGATTAAAATAGTCCGTTGTTATAGAACGGAAATCATTCAATATTGGTGAGCGATATAGCAATTTTTCTCAGGCTGCCGCTGCAAAATACAGCCTCGCCCTGACTAACTTATCTTTCTTACTTTAGCGCTGATTCAGCCAGAGAGGCGATCATCAACGCCAGCCTCTCCTCCTCCATCTCTTGTCGGTCGTTGAGCGTTTTTACTAGCCGCCCGTCGTCAAACACAAACAGCCTGTCAGCCAGACGGCAGGCTTGAGAAAGACTGTGGGACACCATAATAACGGTGTAGGTTTCCGCAAGTTCTTTCAGCAGGGCTTCAATTCGCGCAGAAGCCAAAATATCCAGCGAAGCAGTGGGCTCATCCAGCAAAAGAATCTGAGGTTCCAACGCTAGTGCACGTGCCAGACAAAGGCGCTGCTGCTGCCCACCGGACAACAGCGAAGCGGAAGTATTCAAGCGGTCGCAGACTTCCGGCCACAGCCCGACGTCCCTTAGGCTCTTCTCTACCCGATGATGAATCTCATAGCGGGAAAGCCGCATCAGCTTTTCTAGCGGCATAGCAACGTTTCTTCCAATGCTGACAGGCAGCACGTTTGGCGTTTGAAACAGCATGCCGACCTTGAGTCTTAGCGCCATCAGCGAGCCGCCACAGGCTCTCATCTGCGCCTCTAAGCCACTGCCAACGTCTATTTGGATATTTCCCGTCGTCGTACAGTCAGCCGTTTCTTCATTCAGACGATTAAAAGCGCGTAAGAACGTCGTTTTACCAGAACCAGACCGCCCAATCAGCACGCTGATCTTTCGTGCGGGAACCTCCAGACTGACTTTGCTAACAATGCTTTGCCCACCAAACGCGATAGACACATCACTCACTCGGGCGGCGATAGTCATAGAACTCCCTTTTTCCAACGTAAACGGTAGGTTTTTTCAATGGCGTAAGCGCCAAGCAGTAAACTACCTGCCAGTAAAAGTAAAACCAGTGCAGCACCGAACCCACGCTGCAGCTCTTCCTGTGTCTGATACTGCGCAGCGGTATAGTAAATGGTAAACGGCAACGCCTGAAACTTGTCAAAGATGCCGTTTGCCAGCCCCGCATTGGCCACCACACCGGTAAGCAGGATCACCGCCGTGTCTTCTGCTGCGCGGCCAAAAGCCAGAACGATGCCACCCAAAATCCCCCTGCTGGCAGCAGGCAGTAAAACATAGCGCAAACGCTCTCGGCGACTAAATCCCAGAGCGGAGCAGGTCAGCCTCAGCTCCTCCGGAAGCGCCGTCAGCGCTTCTCGAGAAGTCAGTACAACAGAGGGTAAAACGAGCAGCGCCAGGCAGACAGCCGCCAACAAAAGACCCGTATTGGCCTGAGGGAAAAAGGTATAGCGAAGAAAAAGAATCAGGGTAAAGCCAAACAGCCCCATCACGATAGAGGGAATACCGGCCAGAACGTCAATTGCACACCCTAACCATTGCTTCTGCCGAGGCCCCGCATACTCCGCCAGATAAATTCCGCAGCCAATACCGGGAAATAGCGCCAAAGCAACCGTTAGGCAAACCAGATAAAGCGTTCCCACACAGGCGGGCCATATACCATCCCATACGGGACGTCCACCAAAAAGCGCCTCTTTCACGGGGGTATCGCCAAAGAACAGCGAAACGTTAAGCGCCGGAACGCCCTTCACCAGCAAAAAGCCAAGCAGGCTTCCCATTGCCACCAGCAGAATAGCCACTGCCAACCACCCAACAGCCGTGAGTAGTACAATCGGTCGCTCAGACTTCACTGCCGACTCCCCGTTCTAAACGCCGTAAAGCCAGACTGACGCAGCCGTTAATCAACAGTAAAACGGCGCCAGCGGCAAACAGTGAGTTATAGGCCGTGCCGCCAACCTCATTTGCAGTAACCAGCGCCATGTGAGCCGTTAACGTTCGCAGACTGTCTGTCGGAAAAATAGGCAACTGAGGCCAGTTTCCCGACAGCATTAAAGAAATAAGCGTATCGCCGATGCCTCTCCCAAATCCAAGAATCAGAGCGGTTAACAGGCATCGTCTTCCCTGAGAGAAAACAAAGTACAGGAGAGTTTGCAGTCGATTAAAGCCGAGAGCGGATGCGCTTAGGTGCAGCTTTTCCATACGTGGGCGCAGGCCAGTGTCCATGACTAACACCATTGTTGGCAGCAGCAGTAAACTAAGAATAAGGCAGGCAGACAGCCAGTTTAAGCCAGAGCCCCCTCCTACTGCACCGCGCACCAGAGGAGTCAGGAGAAAGATTGCGACAAAACCGTAAACCACCGTCGGTACGGCGGTCATAAAGCGAATAAGCCCGGCAATAAGTCGAGTCAAAAGGCGAGTAAACACTGAAGCGTTCGGCGCGGTTGCGTTAAGTAACCACCCGCACAGCCCAATCGCCAACGGCCAAGACAGCGCCACTGCCGACAGCGATAGCAGCACTGAGCCCGCTATCATCGGTAAAATTCCAAACTGCCCCTTTGATGGACTCCACAGCCAGGAAAACAGGCCTGAGCCATCAGTGCCGCTGTGGGGAGCCAAGACAGGTACGGCAAAAGCAAACACCATCAGGAAAATCAAGCCGATGCCGCACACCGTAAGCGCCGTTGCCAAACGCAGTGGCAAACCGGCGCCGTCGTGACTGTTACTCACTTTTCCCCGTCGGCAGGTAGCCAGATTTTTCGATAATGGCCGTTCCTTCAGGGCTATATACGTAGTCGATAAACGCCTTGGTCAGCCCCTGCGGCTGGCCTTTGGTGTTCATATAGAGCAGGCGGGTGATCTTATAGCTACCGCTGGCAGCGTTTTCCTGTGAAGGAATCATGCCGTCAACCGTTACGCCGTGAAGAGAGTTGTCCAGATGGCCAATTCCCACGTAGCCAATGGCGTTTTTATCCTGCATCACGGCAGTTTTCATGGCGCCGTTTGAGTTCACCACGTTGGCTTGAGCAAGCTCGGTTCCCTTATTCAGAGCCTTCTCTTCAAACACTTCTCGAGTACCGCTTCCGTCTTCTCTCACGTACAGGGAAATAGGCGCATCGCTGCCGCCAACCTGCTTCCAGTTAGCGATCTTCCCAGAGAAAATATCACTCAGTTGCTCACGGCTTAGGGACTTCGCGCTGTTCGCCTCGTTAACAACAACGGCTACGCCGTCAATAGCGAACGGAAAGCTCACCAGTCCATACTTGTCTATTTCGCTCTGCTTCAGGGCACGACCGGTGTTGCCAATCTCAACTAAGCCTTCACCCACCTTTTGAACGCCAACGCCCGAACCACCACCGGTAACGGTAATGTTTACATTGGGATTTGCACTCATGATATTTTTGGCCGCGCCAACCATCACGGGAATATGGGCCGTTCCACCAGCGATATTGACGCTGCCTTTAGCGTCTTTAAACGCGTCTAAAGGGATGCGAAAATCGATGATGAAACACAGATAAGCGTTGCAGCTACGTATGGGAAAAAACGATTCATCTCAGTCAATCCTCTACTTTAATCTCGTCTCTATCAGGTGATAACACTCAGCATGGAAGCGTAAAGCCCCTATCTAACGTCCGGCTATCATAGCGAAAAAAGGGTTGTAAATCACATAAAACGCGGGCGATAACACACGTAATCCTGATGCAAGAGAATATGAAGAGATATGCAGAACGAACAGAAAGGAAAGAGATGGGCTGTGAGGGATTCGAACCCGCGACCTATGGATTAAGAGTCCACTGCTCTACCAACTGAGCTAACAGCCCTTTTTGTCTGACAAATAAAATACGCCTCTGAATTAATGCTTTCAATAGAAAAAAGTAAATCTTTGAAAGTATTTATTTACACCACTAAATGTCCTCTTCTCTCTCCGCCAACCGCTACGCGCAGCGTTCCACACGTTAGAACGTAAACTCTCAAAAACCATTTTTTATAATTGACCGACGGTCGGTCAATACTATACAGTATGTTCATCAACAAGGTGCCGTCGCGAATTTTTAATATAAAAAAGAAAAAGGTACTCCCAATGCGAATCGTTAAAGCCCCCGAGGTTCGGCGAACGGAAATACTTTCCGTTGCTGAAAGGCTGTTTCAAATGAAAGGTTATGAAAAAACGTCTGTTGATGAAATCGTGCGCACGGCGGAAATTGCCAAAGGGACGTTCTACCACTACTTCAAATCAAAAGAAGAGATCCTTGATGCATTAACAGAGCGACTAGTAGCCGATATGGCACACGAATCCCGGTTGATTGCTAACAATGGCGATCTCAATGCCGTTGAGAAAATAGTGTCGATCATCAGCAAACAAAGTGCGCTAGCGGCCGAAAGGCAAAGCGTTGTTGACGGTATGCACCACCCTACAAACAAGGCGCTTCACGATCGTATTAACGTTGAAACCGTTAGAGTATTTGGTCCTATATTGGCTGAGGTTGTCAGTCAGGGAAACCGAGACGGCATTTTCCACGTGGACGACCCTCTCAGCACTGTCCAGTTTATATTAGCCGGTTCTCAGTGCCTGTTTGGCGAAGGAACCTTTAACTGGTCTGCCGCTGAAGAACAGGCCAGAAAGCAGGCAATGCTTACGCTGATAGAAAGAACTTTTGCCGCAGAACCGGGAAGCCTCTCTGCTGTGCTACAGACAGTACTCTCCCCCAAAAAGCCTCTTCAAAACGCTTTTTAATCTTGCACCATAAGGAACTGGAGAACTGGATATGAAAAAGTTAAAGATTGATAAGTACGTTGATCGTCATCTTGATGAGTCTTTCACGATCCCACTGGGCTTTATTCATCTGTTAAAAGGGCTGCTGCCGGCTTCTGCTATCGAATCGCTTAATCAGCATGGTATAGCGTTAGAAGACATAATAGCCGCGGCTAAACAGGGGCTCCCCTATCAAACCTCTATCGAGGTTGAAGAGAAAGCGGTAATGAAAAAGATAGCGTTTACCCTGCAGTAATAAGCTATTCAATAAAGATTAGCCTCTGCTGCTTTACTATAAAAGAATCACCCTCGCTAATAACTCATTACTCGCGAGGGTGAATTACAGATTTTAAAAGCTAAGCCAGCATATTGAAGCTAGTAATAGTTAACCGTAAAGGTGATCGCCGCATTAGCCGATCCTGTTGTCACGGTGTTGGTATACTGGTAGTAGCGCGCTTTTAGTGGAAGGACATAAGAAGCCCCATCGACGTTAGTTAGCGCCATTGTTGGCTTATAGCTAAGTCCGTACAGCGGGAGTAGTGTCTCATTAGTATCAGCAATCTGCACGCCTATTCCCTTAGCCTGGCTAGAACCCGCGTTTAAGTAAGCCATGTTATTGAAATAGCCATTAGAACCTTTAAAAACAAACTCTATTCGGTTAGTCGTCGGCGCATTATTAGACGTAATGCCTCCTCCCGGCGCGGAATATGTCAGATCCTTATCCGTCTTGTAATAACCGTGAAACGGTGGACAGTTTCTCAGCGTAATGTTGAAATCCTTCCAGTCTGTTGTCGAGCCTATACCGGTAAACGATGTTAACTGGTGGCTACCCAGTTCAACGTCAACGTCATCTATCTGGCAGGTGCGGTTAACCACGTTAACCATTCCGGAAAAGCTTACTGTGAGATAAGGACTTTCCCACGGAGCGGGCGAGGTAATACCATGAGAAAGCTGAATGGTAGGAAACAGTGCAGCCTGAACCTGTGCCGAAGACGGTATCGCCCCCGTTTTTACCAAGCGTAATGTAATGGGATTTATACCAGACCCGTTACCGCTGCCGCTACCAGAAGTAATGACTCTGTCTGAACCGTTCTCCGTAATTGGATACTGCCCACTACCGCCAATCGAGTTAGTACCAATATAAACACCGATACCCGGCACGTTAGTAGGGAAAATGCTCTGATTACCAGACAGTGTCGGTCCCCCCAGCGGCATAGTCAAAGCCTCTCTGCGCTTATAGGGTTTCACCGTTACGGGCAGATCGGTTGACGCATAGTTGCACCTGTAGCCGGTATACCCGGCTACAGGGACATATGTTTGAGTATATAACACGGTACCTACCGGCAGCTCTTCACCGGCGGTAATGATACCGTTGCCAATAATAGGAATAACAACGTTTTGATTGTATTCCTCATAGGGTCCGCAGGTTACTACAGCATGTGCCTTAAATAAGGGTAATGTCGCAAGAAGTATTAAGGTTCCCAGTCTCAGCATGTACCCAACAGCGTGTCGCATGATGCCTCTCTCCCTATGCAGTTTCATGCCGTAACTCCTCTTGCAGCCTAGCTATACGCTTGTTCACCGTCGCGAGGCTAATTTTTAAATATGCACCGATTTTTCTGGCGTTCCACCCTTCTTTAGAAAGCCGTGCAATTTGTTCATCAACTAACGGGCTATTGCCGCGATAGTAGTAGCGCGTCTGAAACGTCTTGCGACAGCCGTTACACCGATAGCGCTGTAACCCAGCATTTCCCAAGCCGTGCTTTTTAACCCGCTCCCGAGACTGGCAGAACGGACACTCAGGTTGTAATAGATTCATCATATTGCTACTCACACACCGAGTTGAATTTAATAGCGGAATCATTTTCCAGATCCGCATTAGCAGGCAGCATGTAACGCACCCGGCACTGTCGATCGGTCGAGTCTCCCCAAACCACTTTCAAAACGCCTTCCGTTGTCGGTACTCGGGCAAATATCCGACCGCCCTGTCCGACCACGCCAATATGCCGTCCCTGCTCGTCAAACACTTCTGCGCCGAACGGCAGAGGTTGGCCGTCAACCTGAGGCGCGCTAATCAGCGCCGGGTAGCCTACAGTGGTCTCATATTTAAGCTTCACCACTGCCCCGCTGTACGGTGCGACCTTCTGGCTAGTCAGATTTAATTCCACATTGTTTGACAGGCCTTTCGGACTGATTTCTACATCGTTAAGCTGGTAGGCAGTCAGATACGGCACCAGGGCATATCCAAAGCCGTCTACTTTAATTCCGGGGTAGCCAACCATCTTGGCGCCCTTCGCCCCTTTCGCTTCCACCAGTGCATAGGTGTCACCGCTGTACGGTGACAGGGTCAGGCCGCCGGAATGCGCTACCATTGCACCACTCATCCCCGCTGAATAGGTCTCATAGCCTTTACCGGTACCTGCCAGCGCGCTTAGCGTGGTGTATGGCGTACGCATTGAACCGTTGGTTACCAGGCTGGAACTGCTGCCGCGACCTTTACCACCGTTACTGTTATGGCCAGCTGTCACGTTATAGCTGTACTGGCGCTCATCCCCAGACGTTCCTGAAGCAAACAGCTGCTCGTTCATGGTACTGCCCGGGCCCCGGTTGACCGTCATCCCCACCTGACTGAAACCAAGAAGATTATCCAGCGGTAGAACCAGATTCAGCATGTAAGTGTTCTGAAACTTGCCGAACTCGTCTTGATTGCGGTTAACGCTCAGGCTGTAGTTCAGCCTCTTGATGCTGTTGCTGTAACCAAGCTGGTACTGGCGATCGGTACGGGTCTTATCCCAGTACGCTTGCTGCCAGGCGCTGGCATAGAACTGTCCCCACCCGTCTGGCAACGGCTGCGACGCGCTGAGCATCAGCCTATTTTTGGCACGCTTCACGGCCTGCTTGTCATAGCCCTGTGACACGACTTCCCGCGTTGACATACCAGTACTGAAGTCCATATAGCCATCCGTAGAGAAACGGTAGGCCGCAACAGATAGGTTACTGCCAGTGCTTTCGATCATCTGGCTATACTTAACCTGATAGCTTTGCCCCGACTCGGTGCCCCAAGCGTCCCCGAGTTTGGTTTTGGCGTGGGTGACGTCCAGAGAGAAGGCACCGATTGGCGTCCCGATAGAGGCACCGCCCTGCAAAGCCTGATAGTTACTGTTGCCTTGCACCCCACTGTACAGAGTTAAGCCATTGCTAATGCCGCGACGGTAGGTTCCCTCCACCAGCACTGGCTCGCTTCTTAGCTGAGTTGAGCGCAGCTTGCCGTAGGTCAGGCTATAGTGATGAGTGCCCGGACGCAGCAGGTTACTGGTTGACGCATAGGGAACCTGAAAGTTTTGCTGGCTGCCGTCCGCCTCTTCAATGGACACGTCCAGATTGCCGCCGTAGCCCGTAGGGTACAGGTCAGTGATTTCAAACGGCCCTGGTGCCACCGTACGTTCGTAAATCACATTGCCACCTTGTCGAACAATCACCTTAGCTGCTGTGCGCGCGGTTCCCCGAACAACGGGCGCATAGCCTCTTACCGAATTGGGCAGCATTTGTTCTTCATTAGCGATTTGTGCACCGCGAAACGACAGGGTATCGAACAGTTCGCCCTTGGTGTTGGCATCCCCTGCCAGCAGTCGCCCCTGAATGGCGGGAATATCTCGCTGCAAATAGGTATTAATATTGTTGTAGTCACTGTTGCTGTTAGTGACTTTGGTGTACACGCCGTTGTGGCGGAAATACCAACCTTTCAGATTGAAGCCGCTGTTAATATTGCCGTACAGGGTGTCAAAATCCTGACCGCTGTACGATGTGCGGCTGGCACTCAGGTTATAGCCCAACGTTGCTGCTGTAATACCTGTGTCCCACTGTTCTGGATTGACGTAGCCTCGCGGCCGTTGGACGATATACAGCTCCGGTAAAGTCAGATTAAGAGACTGCTCGTTAGCATCAAACGCTACACTGCCTTCTGGCAATAGCTGATTCAGCGCCAGACATTCGTCTTCCCGCCCCTTGGCGTCAGCAACCATCTTCTGTGCAGACGACTCTAGCTCAGCGACATTGATATCCAACACGGTCAGCGTAGAAGGCTTAACACAGATATCCACTTTCGGAATGCGTTTGCCGTCAACGGTCTGATCCTGAATGCGAATGGCATCCCGACCAATACGGCGGCCGTTAACAATAAGCTCTGCACTATGGATGCCCGTTGGCGCTAAATCCTGATTATAGCGAGTCAGATCGATACGGCGCTGACTGTCTGGGCTCATAAAATGGGGGTTAAACTCAATGCCGTCATCTACGTCATCTGCTAAAGCCCATCCGGGAAAAGCAAGCAGAATAGCGGCGGCCAGTGGAGACAGTGAACGGTTAAAAGATAACATGTGAATTCCCTTCACTTAAAAATACCTGCCAAAGGCAGGGTAAATAGACTTATTCTTCAACTTTCTGCGGCGCCTCAGCCTCATTACGGCGGCGCCAATCTCTATCATCTATTTAGTTCACCGGCTGCGGTGTTGGCTTAATTCCACCGTAGTCGTTGATGTAGGACGGATAAATGGTCGACGGACTTTTCTTCAATGGGAAAAAGGTTTTACCGCCTGGAGCAATCATGCCGCCGTCACCGATAGAGCTCTTACCCGCTGGATCTTCAGCAATATTGGCTAATGACACGTAGTAAGGCGTCGGGTTAGTCCCTTCTACACCGCCCTTTACCTTCTTCCAGGTAATAGATTGGCCCGCCAGATTGGCATTTCCTGCCAGCCCTGAAGGACGGTAAAAAATCTTGATGCGTGAACGAAACGCCATTTGCAGCTGGCTCTGCTTTTCCTTGTTCAGCGGTGGAATTTCCAGCACGCTTAGCCAGAACACTGATTCTTTATCGGTCGGCAGCGGTTCTCCGGTATACATCAGGCGCAGAGTTTGTCCCTTGCCCGCGTTGACCCGATTAATGGCGGCGTGATAGTAAACGGCGCTTTAGCGGTTTCCGGCGTGGCGTTGGCATCACCATCGTCCACCCAGCTTTGCGCCAGCACCGGCTTGTCGCCGCGGTTATCGATTTTCACCGTCACTTCGCGCTCGCCGGCGGGGTAAATAACCCGAGTCCCGGTGATCACGATCCCGGCCATCGCCGGTGCGGTCAGAACAAAAGAAAGCAGCAGCGCTGTCAGGCTGCGAACGGTACGGTTATTCATCGAAAGATCCTCCCTGAATCAGAGGGCGGGCAGGCCCGCCCTCTGTAACGCTCATCAATGCTTAATCGTCAAATGAAAGCGACGATTAGAAGTAGTTGATGGTGAAGTTGACGGAGCTGGCAACCAGACCTGGGGTAGCGGCGCCGGTTGCGTAGTACTCAACCGCGTACGGCAGAGTGGCTGCGCCAGAGCTCAGATCGTAGGTAGTCGTAGTAGTGCTTTGATCCGGGCTACCGACTTTGATGGCGTTGCCTGTAGCGGCATCAACCAGTTGCAGCTGGACGTTAGAAGCTTCAGTACCGTCGTTGAGGGTGTTGTTCAGGCGATAGCCGATAGCATCAACCGTTGCGCCGTTTTCAAAGAACGCAGCAGCTTCACTAACGGTCGCGCCGCCAGAGCAGTTGGTCAGCTCAATGTTGAAGCTGGTACGCTTGGCAGTAGAACCGGCAGTAGCCAGCTGGCTCTTGTCAACAGCAGCCAGAACGACAGTTACCGGGCTAGCGGCACCATCGATGGTAACGTCACAAGTTTTGTCGATAACTTCACCGGTGAAGTTAACAGTGCCGTTAGAAGCGGCCTGAGCGGTAGCGGCGCCGAAAGCGGCAACGATAGCTGCGGATAAAACAACGTTCTTCAGTTTCATAAAAACTCCATTTTTTGATAAAAGTATTTCAATCCTCTTCTTTCGAACTCCATGAAATAAGGAAGGAAGAGTACTTCCTGTACTTCATACTTGAGCACTCAATCACATGTACTGAATGCTGAAATCATTTCAATTAAAAATAATTTAAAAAAGTTTTTATTTTATTTTTTTGTTTTTTTAATTTTAAAATCAGACTTTAAAACGGTTGTTTAACAGAAAGTGACGTAAAATTATCACAGCTAAAACCCCATGCAAACGATCTAAAACTCCAATCATTCATAATCAATCAGGAATATAGACTAAATTTTGTATAAAAAATAGCCCTAAAAACCAAATTCATAATATAGCGAATTAATTAAATTTTAATGTATTTAATTCTGATCATAAAAAAATTAACGATTCAGCCAATCAATTTTGATCATAAAGTCAGACTTTATGATCGATAAAAAGACGCTAAAGAAGATTGAACCATTACCGCTTGGAGGTGAATTTTTGAGCTGAAAATATTTTTTATTTCAACGTAAAACTACATAACCATTAATTAAAATAGACAGTTAATTGCTTCATTAAAAATTTTCCCAAAAGATTACCTCAAAGCGTTGCAATAGTACCGTAAATAACTATTCCATTTACAAACAAAGCCCTAGTAGCGGCCTTTTTAAGGTACCAAACGGGGAAATAGCTTTGCCAGAATGGCCGCTTAACACATTGTTTTTCAAACATAAAAAAGCCGTCATCTTTGAAAGATGGCGGCTTTTTATGAGTGCACTAAAGCAGGATATCAAACGTTCTTATAGCAAATCAAAGGGAGACTTTCTCTGTTTCCCCCAGACTGAAGGGGGAACCTGCTATACAGTAAGATACTCTGCATGAATTACTATCCGTTTTTTCTCCCTAGAAGCTTTAGCCAGACGCGTTGCTCATCTAATAATAGTTAATCGTAAATGTCACCGAGGCGTTGGCTTTACCGGCCGTCACAGTGGAAGAGTACTGATAGTAGCGCGCCTTTAGTGGGATCACGTAAGAGGCTCCGTCAACCTTGGTCAAGGCTAGAGCTGGATCGTAGGTTGTGCCATTAAACAGAATTAAGTTCTCACTTGCGTCGGTCATCTGTAGACCTATTCCCTTAGCCTGATCGCTGCCCGCATTCAGGTAGGCCATATTAGAAGACCTGTATCCGTTAGCGCCTCTAAAAGCCATATCAATACGGTTACTCGTCGGCGCATTATTGGTCACAACGCCGCTGGTTTCCGAATAGACCAAAGAGTCTCTCGTCGCGTAATAGCCGTGAAACGGTGGGCAGTTTCTTAGCGTAATGTTGAAATCCTTCCAGTTTGTCACTGTACCAATACCGGTAAATGAAGTGAGCTGGTGGCTTCCCAAATCAACATCCACATCATCCACCTGACAGCTGCGGCTAACAACGTTAATCACCCCGGAAAAATTCACAGTAAGGAAATTCTCCTCAAAAGGCGCAGGCTCAGTGATGCCGTAGGAATACTGAAATGTGGGAAACAAAGCCGCCTGAATCTGTGCCGAAGACGGAATCGGCCCCGTTTTTATCAGGTATATAGTAGTAGTATGTACCCCTTTTCCGCTACCGTGTCCCGATCCGCTTTCAATCACTCTTTCCAAATCAACCGTATAAAAGGGATACTGCAGCGATCCCCCGGCTAGGTTGGTGAACACATAAAAACCAATACCAGGTACGTTTGTCGGGAAAACGCTTTTGTTCCCAGATGTAGTCGGTGCACCCAACGGCATACTGATTGCCGCACCTTTCAAATACGGTTTGACTGTTACCGGTAAATCCGTACTGCTATAGTTGCATCTCCAACCGTAAAATCCACTCACGGGTCGATAGGCTTGAGTATAAAGCACGCTACCAATCGGTAGCTCGTCTCCCGAAGTTATAACTCCGTTACCAATAATGGGAACTGTCGCGTTCCGGCTATACCCTTCATAAGGTCCACAGGTAACCACTGCATGAGCCTTCACTAGAGGAAATGTCGCAAAAATCGCTATTGTTCCTAGTCTCAATATGTACAGAATAGTGCTGCACACAATATTTCTCTCCCTATGCGGGTTCATTCTGATGCTCCTTTCCCTGCAGCTTATGGAGACGCTTGTTCACCGTCGGCAGACTGACTCTTAAATAGTCACCGATTTGCTTCGCGCTCCACCCCTCTTTAGAAAGCCGCGCAATTTGCTCATCAATAAAAGGACTGTTTGCACGGTAGTAGTAGTGCGATTGAAACGTCTTGTGGCAATCAAGGCAGCGGTAGCGCTGCAGACCGGCGCTTCCCGAGCCGTGTTTCTTCACCTGTTCCCGCTTATCACAAAACGGGCACTTTGGCGGTAGTGTCTTTATCATGCTGTTACTCACATACCGAGTTGAACTTGATAGCAGAATCTTTCTCCAGATCCGCATTTGCGGGCAGCATATAGCGCACTCGGCACTGCTGATCCGTCGCCTCTCCCCAAACCACCTTCAGAACACCTTCTGTCGTTGGTACGCGAGCAAATACCCGACCGCCTTGACCGACAACGCCAACATGTAACCCCTGTTCATCAAACACTTCTGCACCAAACGGCAGCGCTTGGCCGTTAGCCATTGGCGCGTGAATCAACGCCGGATAGCCAACGGTGGTGTCATACTTCAGCTTCACCACCGCACCGCTGTACGGCGCAACTTTCTGACTGGTCAGGTTCAATTCAACGTTGTTCGATAGCCCTTTAGGGCTAATCTCCACCTCGTTAAGCTGGTAGGCCGTTAGATACGGCACCAGCGCATAGCCAAAACCGTCGACCTTAATGCCGGGATAGCTCACCATCTTGGCGCCCTTCGCCCCTTTCGCTTCCACCAGTGCATAGGTGTCACCGCTGTACGGTGACAGGGTCAAACCACCTGAATGAGCAACCATCGCCCCACTCATCCCTGCCGAGTAGGTCTCATAGCCTTTCCCCGTTCCCGCTAGCGCGCTGAGTGTGGTGTACGGTGTTCGCATAGAGCCGTTGGCTACCAGACTGGAGCCGTTGCCGCGTCCTTTACCGCCATTGCTGTTGTGGCCTGCCGTCACGTTGTAGCTGTATTGCCGCTCATCTCCGGACGTCCCTGAAGCAAACAGCTGTTCATTCATGGTATTCCCCGGCCCCCGAGTGACAGTGGTTCCCACCTGACTAAAGCCAAGCAGGCCGTCTAGTGGCAGCACCAGATTGAGCATGTAGGTATTCTGAAACTTGCCGAACTGATCCTGATTGCGGTTAACGCTTAGGCTGTAATTCACTCTTCTAAAGCTATTGTTGTAGCCGAACTGATACTGACGATCGGTGCGATCGTGGTTCCAGTACGCCTGCTGCCAGGCACTGGCATAGAACTGTCCCCAGCCTTCCGGCAGGGGCTGTGAAGCGCTGACCATCAAACGGTTCTTTGCGCGTCTGACTAGATTTTTGTCATAGCCCTCAGATACCGACTCCCGGGTCGACATCCCGGTCAGGAAGTCCATATAGCCGTCAGTAGAAAAACGGTAAGCCGCTACAGACAGGTTACTGCCGGTGCTTTCAAGAATTTGGCTGTACTTAAGCTGATAGCTTTGCCCTGATAGATTGCCCTGATCGATACCCCAGGCGTCTCCCAATTTGGTTTTCGCGTGAGTGACGTCCAGAGAGAAAGCGCCGATTGATGTACCAATAGACGCACCACCCTGAAGAGCCTGATAGCTGCTGTTGCCCTGCAGGCCGCTATAAAGCGTCAGGCTGTTATTGATGCCTCGACGGTAGGTGCCTTCTAACAGTATCGGTTCACTTCTTAACTGAGTTGATCGCAGCTTGCCGTAGGTCAGGCTGTAGTGGTGAGTCCCCGGTCGCAACAGGTTACTGGTGGACGCGTAAGGGATTTGGAAATTTTGCTGTGAACCGTCCGCCTCTTCGATAGAGACGTCCAGATTGCCGCCGTAGCCTGTGGGATACAGATCGGTGATTTCAAACGGCCCCGGCGCGACAGTTCGCTCGTAAATCACATTACCGCTCTGACGGATAATCACTTTAGCTGCCGTACGCGCCGTTCCGCGAACAATAGGTGCATAGCCTCTCACCGAGTTGGGCAGCATTTGCTCCTCATTGGCAATTTGCGCACCGCGAAACGACAGGGTGTCGAACAGTTCGCCCTTGGTGTTGGCATCTCCTGCCAGCAGCCGTCCCTGAATAGCGGGAATATCTCGCTGTAGGTAAGTATTAATATTGTTGTAGTCACTGCTGCTGTCAGTCACTTTGGTATAGACGCCGTTGTGGCGGAAATACCAGCCTTTCAGATTGAAACCGCTGTTGAGGTTGCCGTATATAGTGTCGTAATCTTTACCACTGTAGGTGGTACGGCTGGCGCTCAGGTTATAGCCCAGCGTTGCTGCGGTGATGCCGGTATCCCACTGTTCCGGATTGACATAGCCGCGCGGCCGCTGAACGATATACAGTTCTGGCAGAGTCAGGTTAAGAGATTGTTCGTTGGCGTCAAACGCAACACTGCCCTCCGGCAGCAGCTTATTGAGAGCCAAACATTCATCTTCTTGCCCTTTGGCATCAGCAATCATTTTTTGTGCGTCAGGCGCTAGCTGTTCGACATTAATATCTAGCGTGACCAGAGTGACTGGCTTAATACATATGTCCACTTTGGGGATGCGCTGGCCGTCTACGGTTTGATCCTGAATATGCACCGCATCTCGGCCAATTCGGCGACCGTTGACGATAAGCTCAGCGCTATGAGTCCCGGCAGGCGCCAGATCCTGATTATAGCGAGTCAGGTCAATGCGCCGCTGACTGTCTGGGCTCATAAAATGGGGATTAAATTCTATGCTGTCGTCCACCTCTTCCGCTGCAGCCCAACCAGAGAGAGCGAACAGAACAGCGGCAGCCAGCGGCGACAGTGAACGGTTAAAAGATAACATGTGAATTCCCTTCACCTAAAAATACCGATATACAGCAGTATGAATATGCTTCTTTGATTCAATTCTTCATTGACGCCACGCATGCGGGCGACAGCGTCATTGAGTCCCCTGTTCAGGGCGCAACTGGCTGTGGAGTTGGCTTAATGCCGCCATAATCGTTGATGTAAGACGGGTAAATAGTGGACAGACTCTTCTTCAGTGGGAAAAACGCTTTTCCTCCTGGGGCAATCATGCCACCGTCACCGATAGCCTTTTTGCCTGCCGGATCTTCAGCGATATTGGCCAGAGATACGTGGTACGGCGTCGGATTAGTCCCCTCTATCCCGCCCTTCACTCTCTTCCATGTAACAGACTGACCGGCCAGGTTTGCGTCCCCCGGAAGGCCTGAAGGTCGGTAAAAAATCTTGATGCGTGAACGAAACGCCATCTGCAGCTGGCTCTGCTTTTCCTTATTCAGCGGCGGGATCTCCAGCACGCTGAGCCAGAATACCGACTCTTTGTCTGTCGGCAGCGGTTCTCCGGTGAACCTCACCCGCAGAGTCTGCCCTTTATCCGCATTCACTCGATTGATAGGCGGCGTGACTGTAAACGGCGCTTTGGCGGTTTCCGGCGTAGCGTCGGCATCACCGTCGTCCACCCAGCTCTGAGCCAGTACCGGCTTGTCACCGCGGTTATCGATTTTCACCGTCACTTCGCGCTCACCGGCAGGGTAGATAACGCGTGTGCCGGTAATGACAATCCCTGCTAGCGCGGGCGTTGTCAGGATGAAAGATAAAGCGAGCGCTGCGGCGCTGCGATAGACGGTACGGTTATTCATCGAAAGATCCTCCCTGAATCAGGGAGCGGGTGAGCCCGCCCCCTGTTACGCACATCAATACATACTGTTCGCCAGATACAGGCAACGATTAGAAGTAGTTGACAGTGAAGTTGACGGAGCTGGCAACCAGACCAGGCGTTGCTGCGCCCGTTGCGTAGTACTCAACCGCGTACGGCAGCGTGGCAGAGCCGGAGCTCAGATCGTAGGTCGTTGTAGCAGTGTGCTGAGTCGGGCTACCCACCTTGATCGGGTTACCCGTTGCAGCATCAACCAGTTGCAGCTGGACTTGAGTCGCCGCCGTACCGGCAGCAGCAGTGTTGTTCAGGCGATAGCCGATAGCATCAACCGTAGAACCGTTTTCAAAGAACGCCGCAGCTTTGCTGACAGTTGCGCCGCCGGAACAGTTTTTCAATTCGATGTTAAAACCAGTACGCTTAGCGGTGGCGCCAGCAACAGCCAGCTGGCTCTTGTCAACGGCAGCCAGAATCACCGTTGCAGGGCTAGCAGCGCCGTCGATGGTGATATCACAGGTTTTATCAATAACTTCACCAGTAAAGTTAACGGTGCCGTTAGAAGCAGCCTGAGCGGTAGCAGCGCCGAAAGCGGCAACGATAGCTGCGGATAAAACAACGTTCTTCAGTTTCATAAAAACTCCATTTTTTGATAAAATATTTCACTTCTCTTCTGTCACACTCCATGAAATAAGGAAGGAAGAGTACTTCCTGTACTTCACCATCAAGCCCCAGCCTAATAAGGCCGGAGACCAAGAAAGTTAAAAATTAAAACTTAAAGCGTGTCTTTGTTTTTTTAAATTTCAAAAAAACACACAAAAAGACAGTTACCATCCGTAAAGTATCGATAAGCTATCACATCAAAAAAATCGTGTAAACGATCTAAAATACTAAACAAATAATATTATTTAGATACTTGATCTGTTAATTGAATAAAAATTAGACTTAAAAGTCAACTTTACAATATATTGATAAACCATAAATTTCATGAATTTAGTTCTGAAATTTAAAAAATATCGACACTCTTAAAGTGTTTTTATAGAAAAACAAGATTTTATGATCGACAATAGAGTCATTACTCAATCTAAAAATTCAGTGAATTTTTGATTAAATGATGGTGAAATATTTTTTATTAACCACCGTTTAATAAGGTACTACTTATACTGTAGGAACATCTTTAAAAATTAATATTAAAGCGTTGCTAATAGTTACTCGGTGAATTAGTTGGGGTCGGAGTGTGCTGTCGCTGGGTTGATGGAAATAGAGAGAAGTACAGTATCCAAGGCTTATGTATTCTGAGGTCAAAAAGGCCGCTTCTGCCTTACGGAACCTCACTAGGGACTGCAAAGAAAAACAAAACGATAAGAGTGCGCTATTCGTTAGTTCAGCGCAGCAGAGAAAGACACAAAGCAAAACGGGCCAGCTTTCGCTGACCCGTTTAAAATTTGGCGGAGGAGGTGAGATTCGAACTCACGGATAGTCGCCCATCGACGGTTTTCAAGACCGTTGCCTTCAGCCGCTCGGCCACTCCTCCGTAACGGCGTGAAATATAAAACAGCTTGAGGTCGCTTGTAAAGTAGATAATTCAGCAATCTCGTCTGTTCGGCTGAAAAAACAGCAAAATACTGCTTTTTGCCGCATTTCTAGCCACGGTACGCTTATTGTTAGCGCATCAGTCGTGAAACAGGGCCGTCTACCTTATCCAGTTCATCCCTTCGGCGACGATATAAAAAAGTAAGCAAAAAGCCGTAAAGACAGTGAGATCTTTGACAAGCGTCACAACACTTCCCCTATTACGTATCAGCGATACAGGAAGTATATCTACCCGTTTCTTAAAGAAACCTTAAGCCATAAAGAATATATAGGGCTAAGGGCGACTCTCTGCCTTTCATCTATAGAGTAGAGAGAAAATGCCCCTCTTTTAACGCCTCTTTGCTTTACCTTACTTCTGTATTCCCAGCCTTTTTATTTCCTTTTTGGGGCAGAGATCCATAACAACTGTCAGACCAGCCTTGAGTGCTAGCGCTTCTGCCTCAGTATTAACGACGCCTATTTGCATCCAAAGCACCTTCGCTCCGATAGCAATAGCCTCTTGGGCAACACCGTATGCCGCATCGGCATTGCGAAAAACGTCAACCATATCGACAGGTTCAGGGATGTCTTTCAGTTCGGCATACACTTTTTCCCCCAGAAGCGCTTGCCCTGCCAGTTTGGGGCTAACGGGGATCACTCGGTATCCTTGCCCTTGTAAAAACGCCATCACCTCGTGGCTTGGCCGCTCAGGATTGTCACTGGCTCCCACCAGCGCGATTGTTTTTACTGTCTGTAGAATGGAGACTATTTCACTGTCGACCATGTTTCCCCCTTTAGATCTCATCTGTAAGAATAAAATAGGCATTTTCCATTTTATCGCTTTTTTCTGAAACGCAGTTTCAGTAATCTACCTATAGTCTATTTTCTCAAGGAATTTTAGCCACTATGCAACTGACGACGCGAACCATTCCGGTTCAAAAGAACGTAGCGCTGGTCGCCCACGACCACTGTAAAGCATTTTTACTCAAGTGGGCAGAGGACAACACAGACACACTGGCCAAGCACAGGCTGTTTGCAACAGGCACCACCGGCAATATGATTCAGCGTGCAACCGGCATTGCCGTACACAGTATGCTCAGCGGCCCAATGGGCGGTGACCAGCAAATAGGCGCCCTCATTTCCGAAGGCAAAATTGACGTTCTGATTTTCTTTTGGGATCCGCTAAACGCTGTTCCTCACGATCCTGACGTAAAGGCGCTTCTGCGGCTGGCAACCGTTTGGAACATTCCTGTTGCCACCAACCGCGCCACGGCAGACATGCTGATGTCATCAGGCCTGTTCGAAAAAGAAATAGAGATCGCGATTCCCGACTATCAGCGCTACCTTCAGGATAGGCTGAAGTAATTACCTCTTGCAGACAGATAAAGAAGCCCGGTTTTCACCGGGCTTTTACTTCTTCATTTCTCTAAGGCTTACGCTTTACCGAAGCCCCTATATTAACCAGCTGTTTAACAAATACAGACGGTGCGTCCACGTCTTGAAGCAGCCAGGTTTTACAGCGCGCGCGCGTTAAAGCCACGTAAAGCAGTCGACGCTCCTGAGCATCAGGAAATGCCTCTACCTGAGGTAAGAGAACACGCTCAACGATCCCTTCGTCTTCCTCAGCGGGAAAGCCATCAGGGCCGCTTTTAAGCCCGGCAACAATAACATAGTCAGCCTGCCGCCCTTTGCTGGCGTGAATCGTTGAATACTCAATGTTCAGCGTTGGCCAGCGGGTTGAAGCTTTATTCAAGATCTCTGGTCGGGTGTAATGGTAGCGCCCCAGCACCAGAATCGACTCATCCGGCAAAGCGTAACCGCTCAGCTTATTGAGCAATCCCTCTAACTGCTGTTCAGGAAGAATAATGATAGGGTTTTTCTCCCCTTCAACCGCACTCTGAACCCGGCGCTTTATCTGTGCTGGGTTTTGCTGGACGTAATCACCGGCGATTTCTGCTGTCTCTTGCCCAAAGCGATAGGTCGTCGTTAACGCGCACCGCTCTCCTGCGCCAAAAATGTCATTAAACCGGGTGGTTAATGAGGGTGAAGCGCCGCTAAAACGATAAATAGACTGCCAGTCGTCACCGACGGCAAACAGACTGATGTCAGGGTTCTTCTGCCTTAACGCCTTTATCAGCGCGGCGCGCAGCGGTGAAATATCCTGAAATTCATCGACCAGAATATGGCGCCAAGGGCTAACAAACTTGCCCTTTTCAATCAGGTTAATGGCCTGATGCAGCAGACCGGGAAAATCCACCGCCCCTTCTTCTTTCAGCGCCTTTTTCCAGGCTTTTAACAGCGGAGCCAGCAGGCGGATCTTTTTCTGGAAATCCCCTTTAAGCGCTTCCGGCGCTAAAGCTATCATTTCCGCTTGGCTGCCTCCACTATCGCGCATTAGGTGTAGCCAGCCGTCCAGACGCGCCCCCATACGTTCAGTCAGCGCGTCGTTGTTCCAAAACTGTTCTTCGTTAACAGGCCAGGCAAGCTCCTGTGAAATCCAGCTGCGCCAGCCCGCGGCCTGACTCTTTTTCTCTGCGCACTGGGCACGCCATTCGGCACAAAGAAAGGCTCTGCGTTTTATCGCGTCAGTTTCCAATTCACTGATGAGCGGCACTTTCTTACTGCATTGTGTGATGATTGACAGCGCCAAAGCGTGAAAAGTTTTTGCTTCAATCTGAGAAGCAGACAGCCTGCTTCGCACACGTTCGTTCATCTCCTGTGCCGCTTTTTTGCCAAAGGCCAACAGCAGTATTTCATCTTCTTTAGCAATGCCCCGATAGAGCAGCCATCCGGCACGGGCAGCCAACACAGAAGTTTTACCGCTGCCTGCGCTCGCTAACACCAGCACATTTCGTTCTCCGCTGATGGTTGCACGGCACTGTGAGGCGTTGAGAGGCTGTGACTCAACGCGGGCAAAAAAGTCCCGGTGCTCTTCCAACATATGTTGAACCCACTGTTGGTTAAGATTCTCCACCTTCTCTTCACCGCCCGTCAGCCACTGTTGGCACTCTTTATAGGCATTCTGACAAGAAGAGAAGGACGAGATCCTCTCTTTCGGTAAAGGAACGGACGACAGAGTTTCTTGAATTTCTGTCTGAATTTGCGCCAGATCGTCTTGCGCCAACCAGCGTTGCTGGCTCTGACGTTCATGAATAGCCTGCACGCAGGCTGACAGCAGAGAAGCGGTTATCTCCGCCATGGCGACATCCCACTGCTGCCATATCGACATAAGATGCTGGTAAAAATGCTGGGTCTCCTGCCACTGGGTTCCATGAAGGCGAACGACTTTCTCTTCAGCCAGCTCGAACTCCAACTCTCCCCAAACCAGCCCTCTTTTACAGCGCACGGCCAAAAGCTGATTAAAGGGAATGGCCATGACGTGCCGAGGGCCGCTAACTTCCACCCCGGCATTTAGCATTTTTACTTTATTGTAGGGATGCTGCGCTAAATGCTGCCCTACCGCCGTTGACTTTAATTCCATCGCCTACCGCTCGACCTGTGTCGCTAATGTTTTTAACGCTGACGTGCTCTCACCGCCGCACCGCGCGTGAACGAACAATTTATCATGATAAGAGGAAGATCTAACGCTTTCCGATTGAGTAACGCAAAATAAACCGTAACATAGCGGGTCTTCATCTATTTTGCCGCACTATGATAGAAATAGAGACGATAGAAATAGAGACAGTTAGTCATGTTGTTTACCGTCGACAGTGCGGTTAACGCACAATACGACAACCGGCCTTCAGGAGCCATTTATGCGCAGTATATTGAATATTCTTAACTTTGTTCTTGGTGGTGTATTTACCACACTAGGCTGGCTGCTGGCGACAGTCGTCACTGTGGTGCTGATTTTCACCCTGCCCCTCACTCGCTCCTGCTGGGAAATTACCAAGCTGTCTCTGTTTCCTTTTGGCAACGAAGCCGTCCACGTTGACATGCTTAATCCTGACGACCGCAGCTCGGTGAGAAACGCTGGCGGAACACTGCTGAACGTATTCTGGTTTATTTTCTTCGGCTGGTGGCTCTGCCTCTGCCACATTACGGCAGGTATTGCCCAGTGCCTGACGATCATCGGTATCCCGGTTGGTATTGCCAACTTCAAGATTGCCGTTATCGCCCTGTGGCCTGTCGGTCGCAGAGTCGTTCCCGTCGAAATGGCGCGCATGGCTCGCGTAGACAGCGTTAGACGCCAAATGCGCTCATAACGGCCTCAGGAGCTGATATCAATGACAGCACGGCAGGGACTACGTCGCTACTTTTACAACAGCCACTGGCTGTACGGTATACGCATCTTTATTGCTCTTAGCGGCACCGTATTTGTCCCTTGGTGGCTGGGAAACAGTTTGTTGACCATCCCTCTGACGCTGGGCGTCGTTGCCGCTGCGCTAACCGACTTAGACGATCGGTTAACGGGGCGGCTGCGCAACTTGATTATTACTCTACTGTGCTTTTTTATCGCTTCCGTCTCTATTGAAGTTTTATTTCCCTATCCTTGGCTATTCGCCCTTGGTCTGATGCTATCAACAGCGGGATTTATTCTGCTCGGCTCATTAGGTCAGCGATACGCTACGATTGCCTTTGGCGCCCTGCTTATTGCGATTTACACCATGCTCGGTGTATCGATGTATTCATCCTGGTACACTCAGCCTGCATTACTGCTTACCGGCGCTGTGTGGTATAACTTTCTTACGCTGCTGGGGCACATAATTCTTCCCATTCGCCCCCTTCAGGACAATCTGGCTCAGTGTTTTGAAAAACTGGCGGCCTACCTTGACGCGAAGGCTTCGCTGTTTGATCCAGATGAAGAGCAGCACTTTACTCGCCAGCTTATTCAAACCACTATGGTAAACGGCGAGCTAGTTAATACGCTAAACCAAACCAAAGCCTCTTTGTTGACTCGCCTAAAGGGAGACCGCGGTCAACGCAGTACGCGACAGATGCTGCACTACTACTTTATTGCTCAGGATATTCATGAAAGAGCAAGCTCTTCTCACGCGCAGTACCAGCAGCTTAGCAACACCCTTCGCTATACTGATATCCTGTTTCGCTTTCAGCGCTTGTTAACGCTACAGGCAAAATCGTGCCAGAGCCTGGCGCTCGCCATTCGCTACCACCAAAAATATGTCTATAACACCTATCAGACACAGGCGCTTTCCCATCTGGAAACCAGTCTGGGCAATCTGACTGCTAGTCGCACACTGCCCCATGGTCTGGCGCTTTCGCTGTCTCATTTGTTGGATAACCTGAAGTCGATAGATGCACAGTTAAGCAGCCTTGAAGCTGAACGCGGTACAAATGAACAAACGCCGCAGGACAGCGTTCTTGCTGACGATAAAATAACGGGCTTCAAAGACATCAAGGCGCGTTTTGTTCAACACTTAACTCCGCAGTCAACGCTGTTTCGTCACGCGGTAAGAATGTCTCTCGTTTTGTGCGTCGGATACGCCATCATTCAGTTTGCCCATCTTGAAAACGGTTACTGGATCATGCTCACCAGCCTGTTCGTCTGTCAGCCCAACTATAACGCGACAAAAACCCGCCTCACACTGCGGGTTGTCGGAACGCTGGCCGGTATTTTAATAGGACTCCCCATCCTCTATTTCGTCCCGTCGCAGGAAGGGCAGCTGATCCTTATCGTTATTAGCGGCGTACTGTTCTTTCTCTTTCGCAATGTGCGCTACGCCTACGCGACAATGTTCATTACTCTGCTCGTTCTGTTCTGCTTTAATCTGCTGGGTGAAGGCTTTCAAGTGGCTATTCCCCGCATTGTCGATACGTTGATAGGCTGCGCTATTGCCTGGGCCGCTGTTAGCTTTATTTGGCCAGACTGGAAGTTTCGCCATATCGCTACAGTGTTGGAAAAAGCGGTTAACGCCAACTGCCGCTATCTTGATGCCATACTGGAGCAGTACCACAGCGGCAAGAGCAACAGCGTTGATTACCGTATTGTTCGCCGTAACGCTCATAACTGCGATGCCGAGCTGGCTTCTGTGGTGTCTGGCATGGCTGCAGAACCGAAGCGCGATAACGTTTTAGTCGAGAGAGGCTTTCGCCTTCTTTGCTTAAACCACACCCTTCTTGGCTACATCTCTGCACTGGGTGCGCACAGGGAAAATCGAGCTGACAGCCCGGCTATTCTTAGCCTGCTTAATGATGCCGTTTGCTATATTGATAGCGCCCTACAGCGAGAAGTAGATGAAAGCGTGCTGGCTCAGCCATTGGAAAGTGTTACTCAACAAATAGCCTTAGCAAGCGCAGGTGATGATGATACGGCCCAGCTTATTGCTCAACAGTTGACTCTCATTGTTAATCTCCTGCCAGAGTTTACGACGTTAGCTAATGAAGTGACTAACAAAACGCCAACTCCGGCGGAGCCTTTATCCTCCAAAGAGTAACTATGGCTTGTAGCTTAATGCTCCTAGGGGAAGTTCTGTTTCTTTAGGGTCATCGTGCTGACTCAGCCCATCAATCAGCTCTTGACGAACCTCACAGGGCAACGCCGCCGCATGGCAGCCTAAAATAGCGCCTGCGAGGGAAAACAGCAGCGCTGTTTTGACGTCCTTCCTGATTTCTCTAATTTTGATAAACGTATTGAGAGCGCCTTCATTAATCAAGTCTTCAATACTTCGTATATTAACCGTGCGTAACAGACGCTCTGTCGCCAACGTCAGGTTGGGGAGATCTTTTAACCGCATCTGTTCTGGCCTGCTCTTATTCTTGCAGTCTGCCAGCGCAGCCGTAAGGGCATAAGAAAGAAAGCGCCTTAGCATGTCTTCACGTTGCCAAAGCGCTTGATGAACGTGATAGTACTTCATTAAAACAGGAATGCCTCTTTTGTTGTAGACGAACTGAGCCATTCCCTGATTAATAAACATCTGCTCCAGTTTACTGTTGGCTCTTAGATAGAATTTTCCCTCAGAGACCAGAGCAAACATAACGTTGTCCTTACAGATGCCATATCCACCAAACATCGACTGGGAACGTAAATCGCCAAAATCACGAAAGTACACGATGATGTCTCTGACGTACTGCCTCATTACATCTCTTTCCATATTATCCCTTCACTATTTTACGGTTTAAAGCCAGGTTTCATCATTCAACTAAGTCAAATTAGTTATCATAAGAAATTATTTACATTATTAACAATTACCAAATTTTCCTCAGAATTAATAGAGAGTTAATCTGCTGAGAATATTAAATTTGCGAGATATCGTGAAAATAGTTGATTTTCTTTAGTGATAAGAATACTGTACGGACATACAGTAAAGATTAAAGGAGCCTGCTATGTACACTACGTCAATCGTCGCCAATAATGCTTCAAATGCCCCTCTGCGTGAGCTAAACGCACACGCCAGTAAGGCTGTCAACTTGGTTAGCGAAATTGTGTACGATCCGCAAAACCCTTTTACACTCCACCTGTTAATGCCTTTTTTACAGCAGTTAGGGCAGCAAGAACGCTGGCAACTGTGGCTTTCTCCGGAGCGCCGCTTAAATCGGCACTGGATAAGCCGTTTAGGTCTATCAGAAAGAAAGAGCGTTTCACTACGTACTGCCTCCATTCAGGAAAGCGTTCAGACTCTGGAAAAAGCCCTACGCAGCGGAAATTTCAGTTCAGTCACTGCTTGGCTGCCCGCATTAAGCGTTGAAGACAGACAGCGTTTGGATCTAGCGGCAGAAGAAGGCGACTGCTACTGCTTCATTCTTCAACCGATGGCAACATACCGTAACAATATTTCTCACGATATCTTTGGCAATCACTGGCATTAATATTGGCCAATTGAGAGCACTAAACACACCGTTTTCGAATTAAATTTATAAAATGCAGCGATTCCCCATTTTTTATGAAGAAAATCAAACGGTGAGCAAATTGCGTTTAGGGGGTGGAAAAGGTGTCTACCGATTAATCCTAAGCTCCTCTCATCCCTTATAATGAAATGAGCACTAGAGAAAGAAACATAAGATAATAGTGCCCTCTAATTAAGAAACCCCTTTTTAATTTGCTAAGGAAAAGGCTGCTATTTGCTGCCTAAATAAGTCAATTTAATTGATGTTTCGACTTTCATCTTGGTATTAACCAGATGATTTATTAACGCTTTGAATATGCTTCTTTACCTAAACTAACATAACATTACATTTCTCTTCAGCTCAAGCACCCTATATCCCCACTCCAGCCTTAAGCACCGCACAAAATGCTCATAGATTCTCAGACGTTAAAAGTGGTGTGTTTAATATCGCCTCAAGTGTTACTGCAGGCTATTATTACGGGAGAAAACGCTTTCCTTTATTACACCGTATTTCATTCTATAAACAATGTTAATAAGAACGCTAAACAAGATATTTTTATGTTCTTTTAGTCTTCAAGACTTGTAACTTTTCTTACAAGCGGTAAACTTTAGCTTGATTAGGTTGCTTGTTATGGCTCCGGTTTTTCGATGCCAATCATGGAATGATAGCTGAATGTTAACGTCGAACCATTGTTCCGGGCCCGATAAGCGTACAACTGAATCACAACTAATTTAGATGATAACGAGGCGCAAAATGAAAAAGACAGCAATTGCATTAGCTGTGGCACTGGCCGGTTTCGCTACTGTAGCGCAAGCCGCCCCGCTGGATAATACTTGGTACACTGGTGCTAAAGTGGGTTGGTCTGACTACCACGACACTGGTTTCTACAACAAGTATGCTTCAGGCAACAACACTCATCCTAACCAGCTGGGCGCAGGTGCCTATGTTGGTTATCAGGTTAACCAGTATGTTGGCTTCGAATTCGGCTACGACTGGCTGGGTCGTATGACCTACCGTGGTGACGACAGCGCAGCTTACAAAGCGCAAGGCATTCAACTGTCTGCCAAGCTGAGCTACCCAATCATGAACGATCTGGATCTGTACACTCGTTTAGGCGCAATGGGCTGGCGCGGTGACAGAACTGCTCATCCAGCAGTTGGTGGTACCTACAAGGATCACGAAACTGGCGTTTCTCCGCTGGCAGCAGTTGGCGTTGAATATGCAATCACTCCTAGCATCGCAACTCGTCTGGACTACCAGTGGGTTAGCAACATCGGTGATGCAGACAGCGTCGGCGTTCGTCCGGACAACGGCATGCTGAGCCTGGGCGTTGCTTACCGCTTCGGTCAGACTAAAGCAGCTGCTCCTATCGCTGTTCCTGTAGTAGAAACCAAGCGCTTCACCCTGAAGTCTGACGTTCTGTTCGCTTTCAACAAGTCTACTCTGAAAGCTGAAGGCAAGCAGGCTCTGGATCAGCTGTACGGCGAACTGAGTTCAATCAAGCCTCAGGACGGTTCTATCGTGGTTCTTGGCTACACTGACCGCATCGGTTCAGAAAGCTACAACCAGAAGCTGTCTGAGCAGCGCGCTCACAGCGTTGTTAACTACCTGGTTAGCAAAGGCATCCCTGCAGACAAGATCTCCGCTCGTGGCGAAGGCAAGTCTAACCCAGTTACCGGTTCTACCTGTGATGGTATGAAGCGTGGCGCAGCTCTGATCGACTGCCTGGCTCCAGATCGTCGTGTAGAAATCGAAGTTACTGGCGCTAAAGACGTTGTAACTCAGGTTAAAGAAGTCGTTCAGTCAGCTAAATAAGACCGACTTTCTCTTGATGTAAAAAAACCCCGCTTCGGCGGGGTTTTTCTTTGGCTGTCACTTTTCTGACCGGCTGCTCAGTGCATGTAACGCAATACGTCAAAGAAGTATTAATTATCCTGTGACAGAATGGCTTTCAGATCCTGCTTAAGCAGAGACATCTGGCTGGCATACTGCTCTTTTCTTTCCGCATCTTCGATAAGCTGTACAATCGTTTCCGACAGGGTAATGCCCCTTCTTTGTGAAAGGGCTGACAGCCGCTGCCATACCAGAAACTCCAGATCGATAGACTTCTTGCGAGTATGCTGCTGTTCAGCGTTAAAGTGGCGTTTTCTCCGGGCTCGAATGGTCTGCTTAAGTCGGTTATCCAAATTAGGGTTAATATGTGCCTGAATCCACTCTAATACCTTGGTAGGCTCATTTTCCAGCCGTAGCAGCTCTTCAATAACCTCTTGCGCCGCGCTATACTCAACGTAGCGCGTAATTTCTTCACCTTCCCGGTGCTTTTTGACCAGATACTTCCACTTCCAGCCGCTTTCCAGATTGTCCAACTGCTGATATTTCATATCATAATAGCCCGTTTAGTGACCGCGTAACATTCGTAGCATAGCACTTTTTTTCACCATCACAACCCTAATGAGCCCCTTTCGTCACCTTTGATTTTAAACGCCTCTGAGGGAGTATGAACTCAGCCCGATTCTTGTATAATCTCGTTTTCTCTTTTACATAAAAGCAGCGACTATTTTGACGATTAATCAGCTTGAGTGGCAACAGCTGTTGCCGGACACTACGCCCTACGCCGGACTGTTTGCACAAGAGTACAGCAGCGAGCCTATCAACTTTTCAGCCATACAGCCCCGGCTGCATCGTGCTTTAGATGCCTTTTGCCACCAGCATGAAACCGCCTCTCCCTTTATGGTCGTTAAGGCAGTGGACAATCGCGCCTATCTGGCTTTGATTAATGACTGCATTGAAAAATTTCTCACGCCTCGCTTACAGACCTTTGGCAGCCGCTATGACATCCAGCAAAATGCTGTCACTCGCATTGATGCTGAAAGCCCAGAGGACAACTTTGCCGCGCATTCCCTCAGCCTCTATGAAGAATGGTTGGAGGCTGAACAGCTCTTTGGCTGCGTACGTCAGTGCGGTGATAGCTATACGCTGGTACCTGGCTTGGTTCACGAAGCTAACGGTGGCGTGCTTATTCTTTCTGTCAGAACGCTGCTGGCACAGCCCTACTTATGGCTGTGGCTAAAGCAAACTGTGCTCAGCAAACGCTTTCAGTGGCGCTCGACGGATGAAAACAAGCCATTGCCGCTTTCAATTCCTTCGATGCCTGTCGAGCTCAAAGTTATTTTAGTTGGCGATCGCTATGGCCTTGGCGCTTTACAAGAGCAGGAGCCTGAACTTATCGAACAGGCTCTGTATGCCGAATTTGAGGACGACCTTACCCTAAGTGACGAAGACGATGTCGCCAAGTGGTGCGATTACGTCACGCGCGTTGCCTGCCAATATAAGCTGCCCGAAGTCAGCGCAGACGCCTATCCGCTGCTTATCAAAGAGGGCGTAAGAAGAAGCGGCGATCAGGAAAGGCTGCCGCTGTGCCCACTGTTTATCAGCCAGCTTCTGTCGGACGCTGCGCGCTGGGCCTCACCTTCTATTACAGCCGAAGCGCTTATTCAGTCGCGGGAAGAAAAACGCTGGCGTGAAGGCTATCTGTCGGAAATGGTTCTGGACGATATCGATCTGGGCCAGGTGCATATTGATACTGAAGGCGCTGTCATTGGGCAAATTAACGGGTTGTCTGTTCTTGAATACCCCGGTCACCCACGCGCAATGGGTGAACCGTCGCGCATCAGCTGTGTCGTCCATATGGGCGACGGAGAAGTGACAGACATCGAACGTAAGTCGGAGCTCGGCGGCAATCTGCACGCCAAGGGCATTATGATTATGCAGGCATTTATTACTTCTGAACTGGCCGCCGACCAACAGTTTCCCTTCTCCAGCTCCATTGTTTTTGAGCAGTCTTACGGTGAAGTTGACGGAGACAGTGCATCGCTTGCAGGGCTATGCGCACTAATAAGCGCCCTTTCTCAGCTGCCAATAAGCCAGCAAATCGCCGTGACCGGCTCTGTCGATCAGTTTGGTAACGTGCAAACTATCGGCGGCATCAACGAAAAGGTTGAAGGATTTTTTGACGTGTGTAACGCCCGTGGTTTGACTGGCTCACAGGGAATTATTCTACCGCTGACCAACGTGCGTCACCTATGCCTAAAAGACGAAGTGGTTGAAGCCGTACAGCAAGGGAAATTTAATCTGTGGGCGGTTGAACACGTTCGCGATGCACTACCTCTGTTAACCGGCCTTCCTTACATTGATGAGAATGCGCCCTGCATATTAAGCGCGATTCAAGAGAGAATTGCTCAGGCCGGCGGTAGTGACCGTCATCGCCTGCCATGGCCTCTACGCTGGATTAATTGGTTTAATCGTGGCTGATCGGACTTGTTCAGCTTACATCTGTAAGCTAAACTCGTCGGCTATGTTTGTGGGTATACAGCCCGTTATCTACTAAAAAAATAAGGTTAGTCATTATGTTTGAGAAACGCGAATCCTATACCAAAGAAGACCTTTTAGCCTCTGGTCGCGGTGAACTTTTTGGCGCTGGTGGTCCTCCGCTCCCCGCTCCCAGCATGCTTATGATGGATCGCATTATCAAAATGACAGAAACCGGTGGCCAGTACGATAAGGGCTATGTTGAAGCCGAGCTGGATATCAATCCGGATCTGTGGTTCTTCGCCTGCCACTTTATTGGCGATCCCGTCATGCCAGGCTGCCTTGGCCTAGATGCTCTATGGCAGCTGGTTGGCTTCTATCTGGGCTGGCTGGGCGGTGAAGGTAAAGGCCGCGCGCTGGGCGTTGGCGAGGTCAAACTGACGGGCCAAGTTCTGCCGACAGCGAAAAAAGTGACCTACCGCCTCCACATGAAGCGTGTAGTTAACCGTCGCCTGATTATGGGCATGGCTGATGGCGAAGTGCTGGTTGACGGCCGTGTGATCTACACTGCCACCGACCTGAAGGTGGGGCTGTTTAAAGACACCAGCGCCTTCTAAGCGCAGGAAAAATAGAAAGAGGCGCTCAGGTTGGGCGCCTTTTGTTTTTTGGCTACCGCCTTTTCTACAATAATACATCAATCCACAGCCCTCGCTGTAAACGTAATTACCACGCTCAACAATAGACATACCCTCTAACAAGCCGCCATAATGACACCATCATTCAGATGCACGGAGTTATGATGAATCAGGAAAAACTCTATATCGAAAAAGAGCTAAGCTGGTTATCGTTTAATGAACGAGTTCTTCAGGAGGCTGCGGATAAAAGCAATCCGCTGATTGAGCGCATTCGCTTTTTGGGGATCTATTCAAGCAACCTGGATGAATTTTATAAAGTCCGCTTTGCCGACGTTAAGCGACGCATTCTGATTAAAGAGGAACAGGGCTCAGCGTCCAATTCCAAGCAGGTGTTGAAAAAAATCCAGAGCAAAGTATTAAAAACCGATCTGGAATTCGACAACCTGTACAACGAACTGCTGCTGGAAATGGCGCGAAACCAGATCTTTCTCATTAACGAGCGCCAGCTATCAGAGAACCAGCAGGTGTGGCTGCGGCACTACTTTAAGAATCACCTTCGCCAATTTATTACGCCAATCATCCTGACTAACGACACCGATCTGGTTTCATTTTTAAAAGACGACTTTACCTATCTGGCCGTCGAAATCATTATTAACGAAGAAAGAAAAGAGTATGCCCTGCTGGAAATTCCGTCGAATAAAGTCTCTCGCTTTATTACGCTGCCGCCTGAGCCCCCAAGACGCCGTAAACCGATGATCCTGCTGGACAACATTATTCGCCTTTGCCTGAATGACATCTTTAATGGCTTCTTTGACTACCAAATCCCTCGAAGCCTATTCCATGAAGATGACGCGCGACGCCGAATACGATTTGGTAAACGAAATGGAATCCAGCTGGCTTGAGCTGATGTCATCCAGCCTCAAACAGCGCCTCACCGCTGAACCCGTGCGCTTTGTGTATCAGCGGGACATGCCTAACGATATGGTGGAAATCCTACGCCACAAGCTAGGCATTTCCTCTTATGACTCCATTATTCCCGGCGGGCGTTACCACAACTTTAAAGACTTCATTAACTTTCCCAATGTGGGAAAAGACAACCTAGTGAACAAGCCGCTTCCCCGCCTGCGCCACACTTGGTTTAATCTGTTCCGCAACGGATTTGAAGCCATTAAAGAGCGCGACGTGCTGCTTTATTATCCCTATCACACCTTTGAACACGTGCTTGAACTGGTGCGCCAAGCCTCCTTTGACCCCAGCGTAATCGCGATAAAAATCAACATTTACCGCGTGGCTAAAGATTCTCGCATCGTAGAATCGATGATCAACGCCGCCCACAATGGCAAAAAAGTGACTGTTGTCGTTGAGCTACAGGCGCGATTTGATGAAGAGGCCAACATTCACTGGGCTAAGCGCCTAACGGAAGCGGGTGTGCACGTTATTTTCTCCGCACCTGGTCTCAAGATACACGCCAAGCTGTTTCTTATTTCCCGAATTGAAGAGGGGCAAATTGTTCGCTACGCCCACATCGGTACCGGCAACTTCAACGAGAAAACAGCCCGTCTCTATACTGACTTTTCACTCTTAACCGCTGACTCGAGGATCACCAACGAAGTCCGCCGTGTATTCAACTTTATAGAGAACCCCTATCGCCCTGTGAGCTTTGAGCATCTCTTAGTTTCTCCGCAAAACTCACGCCTGATGCTCAATAAGCATATCGATCGAGAGATTTCCTGCGCTCAGGCGGGTCTGGAAGCCGGGATTATCTTAAAAATTAATAACCTGGTAGATAAGGAACTTATCGACAGGCTGTATACCGCCTCCTGTGCTGGGGTCAAGATTCGCCTTATCGTCAGGGGCATGTGCGCCCTTGTACCCAACGTTCCCGGCGTCAGCGAGAATATTCAGGTTATTAGCATTGTCGATCGCTTTTTGGAGCACGCCCGCGTTTATATCTTTGAAAATCAGGGAGACAAGCAGGTTTTCATCTCATCCGCCGACTGGATGACGCGCAACATTGACTACCGCATCGAAGTCGGCGTAGCGATCCTCGATCCGGCGATCAAGCAGCGCGTTCTCGACATTATCGATCTACAGCTTTCCGATACGGTTAAGGCTCGCATCATTGATAAAGACTTAAGCAACGACTACGTTTCCCGCGGAAACCGCAGAAAAGTGCGCTCTCAAATAGCCATTTATGACTATCTAAAAGCGCAGGAAGAAGCCCAGACCGATACGCCAAGCGAGTAGACTCTCTATGCCTTTAACCGAAACTAACGCATCACAACAACAAGAAATTGCCGCTATCGATCTGGGGTCGAACAGCTTTCATATGGTTATTGCCCGAGTCGTTAACGGTGCGCTACAGGTTCTTGGTCGCCTGAAGCAGCGGGTACGACTCGCTGACGGGTTAGACAAAGATAACGTTCTGAGTGAAGAAGCGATGCTCCGCGGGCTTAACTGCCTTAGCCTGTTTGCCGAACGTCTGCAGGGTTTTCCCATTAATAGTGTACGCATTGTCGCAACGCACACTCTCCGGCAGGCGGTCAACAGTCAGGCATTTCTCGAACGCGCTAAAGAGATCCTACCTTACCCAATAGAAATCATCTCCGGGCAGGAAGAAGCGCGGCTTATCTTTATGGGGGTCGCCCATACACAGCCAGAAAAAGGCCGCAAGCTAGTTCTTGATATCGGCGGTGGCTCAACGGAAATGGTTATCGGTGAGGACTTCACCCCCCTTCTCGCCGAAAGCCGCCGCATGGGCTGTGTCAGCTTTTCTCGCCAGTTCTTTCCAGACGGTGAAATCAGCCAGCAGAACTTCAACAGAGCTCGGATTACTGCGGAACAAAAGCTGGAAAGCATGGCCTGGCAGTACAAAATTCACGGCTGGCAGTACGCCTTCGGTGCATCAGGCACCATCAAAGCGGTTCACAACGTCATCATTGAAGAAATGGGTGAGTCCGACGGCGTTATTACGCCGGAGCGGCTTGACTGGGTAATCAAGCAAACGCTGAAGTTCAAATCGTTTCGCTCACTCAAGCTGGCGGGGCTTTCTCCTGACCGTCAGGGCGTGTTTGTTGCCGGCTTGGCGATCCTGAGTGCTGTGTTCAACGCCCTGTCGCTCAAGGCGCTTCATTTGTCCGACGGCGCGCTTCGTGAAGGCGTTATTTATGAAATGGAGCATCATTTCAGACATCAGGATATTCGCAGCCGCACGGCTCTCAGCCTAGCGGAGCACTATAATATCGATCGCGATCAGGCCAATCGGGTTTTAAAGCTTACCAAAAACCTATATGCCCAGTGGCTTGAACAAAACCAGCAGTTGGCCGATCCCCAGCTAGAGGCACTGCTAAGCTGGGCCGCCATGCTGCACGAAGTTGGTCTCAGCATCAATTACAGTAACCTACAGCGGCATTCTGCCTATATTTTACAGAATACCAACCTGCCCGGTTTTAACCAGGAGCACCAGCTGCTGCTGGCTACGCTGGTGCGCTTTCACCGTAAAAGCATCAAGATTGACGATCTGCCGGACTTTAACCTGTTCAGACGACGTCAGGTCATTCCGGTGATTCAGCTGCTTCGTTTGGCCGTTCTGCTGAGCAACCAGCGGCGAGCAACAACAGAGCCGGACTATTTAACACTTAAAAGCGACGGTTTTCATATGACTCTGGTCTTCCCCCTCGACTATCTGGACACCAACAGTCTGGTACAGGCCGATTTGGAGCGGGAACAGGAATATTGGGAAGACGTCAGCGGCTGGAGCCTTATATTAGAAAGCGATAGCTAAGAGAAACGACAAAAAGCAAAACGCCGGCTATTAAGCCGACGTTTTGCTTTACTGTCTACGTCAATTAAAACTTATAGCCAACGCCGAACATAAACGCCCATGGGTCAAGGCGCGTATCAATGCTGTGGCGAGTGCGATTACCTGATGAGTCAGTAGAGGTGAAGTTCACATCAGTTTCAATGTTCATCCACCAAACGGATGCGTTAACCATCCAGTTTTTATCAACGTTATAGTCAAGACCAGCCTGCAGCGCTACGCCCCAAGAGTCATCAACGCTCAGGTTGCTCAGACCTGCGCCTTTACCTGTCTTGTTAAAGTCTTCGCTAAAGAAGGTCGTGTAGTTTACGCCAGCGCCCAGATAAGGACGCCACTGGCTCTCTTTAGAACCAAAGTAGTATTGCAGCATCAGTGAAGGCGGCAGGTGCTTCACTGTAGCGATAGTACCAACCTTACCCACACCGACGTCGTGCTGGAACGGCGTCGCGCCCAGCAGTTCAATACCGATGTTGTCGGTAATCATATAGCCAAACGTTAAGCCAAGCTGCGTGTCGTTATTAACGTTAAATGAGCCTAAGCCTAATACGTTGTCAGAACCTTCATTCGGTCTAACCGTTACAGAACCCGCACGGAACAGGAATTCACCGGCCTCGTGCGCCAGAGTGACAGAGGGAGCCAACATTGCAGCCACTAAACATGCCAAAGGTAATGCTTTTACTTTCATTATCCATATTCCTTTTAAGGTTTTTCATGTTCAGGAAATATACCTCCTTGGTAGTAAAATAGATCCAACCAAGATCACACTTCATGACAAAAATTGACAATTGAGGAAGTTTTTCAATTACCTGCAATGTGTTGCTATTGATCCAAATCAAAAACAGCCAAAAATCGATAATATTGAGCATTAAATAACCACTTGTAGCTATCAGGAGACCAAGAGCATGGAGTAAATAATAGTTATCCAAAAATAGGAAAGGCTATCTGAAAAACACCTAACAAAGACGAGTGGTAAGATAGCTAAGGCAAAAAGACACACTCGCGGTACAATAGCCTCTAATTTACGTACCTATTTATACCGCTAACAGGAGACAGTATGCCCATCACGGCCAATTCCCTTTTCCGTGACAGCCTGAATTTTATTCGCTATCAGCTTTCCAGCTTTATCATGCTGGCTTTACTGGCTTCGTTTATTTTCTATTTATTGATACAGGCAACCGCTCCCGACGTCACTCAGCTTCATCAGCTGATTATTCAATCAGTGGGCAGCGCACAGCTCAGTGCAGAAGAACTTCAGACTTCACTAAAGAGTTTAAGCCTTGAGCAACAGCAGGAAATCGTTCGTATGGCGGTTCCTCTATTCGGCTCTATTGCGCTTAGCGTTTTTCTTAGCGATCTGATTTTGGTCGCTGGAGTGATTACTTTGACGATTCAGGTATCTCAAGGAATGCGTACCAGCGCGCTCAGGGCTATTGGTTCCTCAGCAACCTCACTACCCACTCTGATGATCCTCACCGCTGCAGCCTACTTGCTGATCCTGTTTGGAATGTCTATCTACCTACTTCCCGGCATTTTTTTCGCCTTTGTGCTGGTGCTTTCTCCTATTGTTTTATTAGAAAGCAAAAAAGGCCTGATTTACGCTATCACAACCAGTTGGACTTTGGCGTTTGCCCACGTGCGTCTGGTACTGCCGATGCTGCTGTTCACTCTGTCTGCCAAATTCATTCTCTTTGCGTTTACGGTTAACGCCTCTTCTGTCTCGCCAACTCTGGCGGTACTTTTGATGACGGCTATCAGCAATATGCTTACTGCATTTATGTTTGTATATCTGTTTCGCCTCTATATGCAGAATCGGTAACGCAATAAAGCCGGCAAACGCCGGCTTTATTGTTATGAGCTAAAACGCACCAGATTCTGTTTACAGCGTATCCGATACCGCCTCATCTACACTTTCCTTGCTTTGAATAAGCTTTAATGCGAGATACAGGTCGGGCACCAGCAGCATATCCTCTTCTTTATGAGCCGGACGATTGTCTTTAAACCAGCGCGTAAGCTCGGTTCTCCGCCCTGCCAGCACCAGTTTTACCTGCCGGTTCTTTAGGTCTCGTTTTAGCTCATCAATTGAAGCTAAAACGCTGATGTCCGCATAGGTAAAGCTCGCAACAGCGTCAATCACCACCCAACGAGGCTGGAACGGCGTGCTGTCCACTAAGTTCAGAATGCGGCGCTTAAAGTAGGCGACGTTAAAGTAGGTGAGCGGTGAGTTAAATCGGTACATCATCACCCCCGGCACAGCCTTTACTTCGCTATTATTGCCTAAAGAGTGGATCATGCCGTCGTCATTCACACCCAACAGCTGTTCTGTTGGGCGGAACACCGTGCGAAGAAACTGCAACAGCCCCAGCAGCACCGCTAGGCCGATTCCCTGTATCACACCGATCATCAAAACGCAGATAAAGGTAAAGCTCGCCAGCCAAAACGCCGAACGGTTACGCCGCCGAAGGTGCCAGATGCCCTTCAAATCCATCAGCGACCAGGCGGAAAATACCAGCACAACACCTAATGCAGAAACGGGAATATATTGCAGGGGCTGAGTAAAAAACAGCACGATAATTGCGATAACCAGCGCGGCAATAATAGAAACCAGCTGGCTCTTGCCGCCGTTAGCATCGTTAACTGCCGTACGGGAATCCGCCCCGCTGATGGCAAATCCCTGAGACAGGCCGGACATAATGTTCGCCATGCCCAACGCGCGAAACTCGGCATCAGCGTCAATGTCATAGCCGTTCTTGGCGGCAAAGCTGCGCGCAGTCAGCATAAGACTAACAAAGCTTATCAGAGCCAGGTTAAGCGCAGGGATCACCAATTCTCGCATTAGCCCTGGCTGAAAGCTGTGCCAGTCAACCATGGGCAGTACACCGTCAAGCCCAGAGTTACCAAGAGTTTCGATCCCGTAGTTCTGAAGTGAACCGCCCCATGATAAAGCCGTCGCAATGGCTATTGCCAACAGCGGTGCAGGCCACTGACGACGAAACGTTCTAATCACTATCAGCAGCAACAGCGTTAGAGCTGACATGCCCACAGTGAACAGGTGACTGTCCAAGATCAAAAACGGCAGCGCAATAATCTTCTCAATAAGCTCGCTAGGCTGGAGAGTAATACCCAGTATTTTGGCTATCTGCCCTACCATGATGGTTACGGCAACGCCGTTGAGCAGCCCGGTCAGAATGGGTTGGGAAAGCAGATCCGCCAGCGCACCCAGTCGGAACTTACTGGCCAGCAGGCACCAGCCGCCCATCATCAGTGTCATGATAACGGTCAGCTGCCACTGCATTGACGAATCGCCCGCCGCCAAAGGTGTTACTACCGCAGCAATAACCGCACAGGTGGTCGCATCGGGGCCAACAATCAGTTGGCGAGACGAACCAAAAAACGCATAGGCAATCATCGGCAGGATGCAGGAATACAGGCCGACAATCGCCCCTAGATTGGCCAATTCAGAATAGGCAATAGCCACCGGCAGAGCGACAGCCGCCACAGACAGCCCCGCCTGAATATCGGGTTTTAACCAGGCCCTATCGTAAGCAAGCAGATTGGCCAATCCGGGCATCCACTTTAAAAATACGCGCGAAAACATACTGTTTTTAACCTCTGAAGTTGGCTCATCCCATCTGCCGAACTCACTTCATATACCTGATTATGCCGACAAAATATTGCACTATCATACCCGATCACATCAAAACCGCACGGCATAAAAACGCTAATGAAAGAGCGCGTTACCTACCCCAATCCATAGTTAGGACGCTACGCTTTCAGTCGAGCCTAGCGAGAGTACACAGACTGAGCCAAATCAGGTATAGTTTGACACTTGCTTATTGATGAGACGCGTTATGAAGCAGTTACTTGATTTTCTACCCTTGGTTGTCTTTTTTGGTTTCTATAAGTTTTACGACATTCTTACCGCCACCAAAGCGCTGATTGTCGCCACAGCAATTGCTGTTATCTACAGTCTAATCAAATATCGCAAGGTTGAGAAAATGATGCTGGTCACGTTCGTGATGGTGCTTATTTTCGGAACCCTGACAATTAAATATAACTCTACTGAGTTTATTAAATGGAAAGTCACCGTTATTTATGGGCTATTTGCCGGTGGTTTTCTATTTAGCCAGCTGGTGCTTAAAAAAATCGTCATTAAAAGCATGCTGGGCAAAGAAATTTCGCTTCCAGACGCGGTTTGGTCACGCCTGAATATTTCCTGGGCGCTATTTTTCCTTTTTTGCGGCCTGCTAAACGTTTATATTGCCTTTTGGCACTCTCTGGACGCCTGGATGAATTTTAAGGTTTTTGGCCTTACGGGATTGACCTTCGCCTTTACGCTGTTAAGTGGAGTTTATATCTATCGCCACATGGCAGAAAAGGAAAAGGGCGATACCAACACGCCTGAATAAGCGCAAAGAGAATCTCTCTTTTTAGCGCAACATCAGGGGAAATCGCCTAGCGACGCAATCACCCTACTAATTAACTAATAAAATAGAAAAACGTATGAGTACAAAAAGCCGCTCTCCTCGTGGAGAGCTCGTTTTGAGAACGCTGGCGATGCCAGCCGATACCAATGCCAACGGCGATATCTTCGGCGGCTGGATTATGTCGCAGATGGACATCGGTGGCGCAATCCTCGCTAAAGAAATAGCTCAGGGTCGAGTCGTCACCGTTGCCGTTGACGCGATTACGTTCTTAAAGCCCGTTTCCGTTGGTGATGTAGTCTGCTGCTATGCCCACTGCGCCCGTACCGGTAAAAGCTCAATGACTGTCAATATGGAAATCTGGGTGAAGAAAGTGTCTTCAGAGCCTATTGGGCAGCGCTACTGCGTCACAGAAGCAGTATTTACCTATGTGGCAGTCACTGACGATGGACGGTCGCGCTCACTGCCGGAAGGAAAGAGAAACTACACGGCGGAATAGCCCTCAGACACTCACCACCATATCGCATAAAGGCCGCAGAAGCGGCCTTTTGTATTGAGAATCCCCCATTAGCCCCCTTGGAGCTGGGCGCCGCCGTTTATTCTGAAGATAATAGTCATTTTCTTATCTTTGGCAGCAACGGCGTATAGCGCCATTTTTTCAGCGCATCGCGAACTTCCCGCTCAAACATGTTGGGCGGCGTTGAAGAGAGGAAACGCACGTTTTCAACTCTGCCGCTGTCGCTGACATCAAACAGAATAACCACCTGGCCTTCAATCCGGCGATCGAAAGCCTGTTTGGGGTAACCAGGCTGAGTCTGCTTCAGCGCCTTCGAGCCCATGGATGTAGAGGCTCCCTGCGATGACACAGGGCCGCTGGCGACGGCACTTGCATTCGGTGCTGCAACGGGTGCAGTTGCCGGTTTTGAGACCTCCGCACGCTGGGCGGTTTCATCCACCTTTTCTTTCTTCACCTGCTTTTTCGGCTTAGGCTTTGGTTTAGGCTTGGGCTTCTCAACTGGCTTAGGCGGTTCCGGTGCTGGCTTAGGTTCCGGAATAGGCGCTGGTTCAGGGATAGGCTCAGGCTCGGGAAGCGGTTCGGGTTCAGGTATCGGTTCTGGAACGGGCTCCGGTTCTGGAGTTGGTTCAGTAGTCGTTTCTGGCTCGCTGGCGGTTTGAGCTGCCGTCGTTTCTTCACTCTGCTGTGGCGCAGCAAACATAGCGGGATTGACCATAACAACGTTCATGGGTGCCGACTGCTCTTCTTCTGGTAAAACAACGCTTTCCTGTATAGAAGCGAAAACAATCCCACCAAGCAGAGAGGCGTGAAGACAAACCGAAAACGTTATAGGCCATGAAAAACGGCGCGCTAGAAAGAAACTTTTCAAAAAAGAGCCACTTCAGTGTTTAGCAATAGGGGCGATAGGGTTCGATTCTAAATGAAAATGGTAATGATATTCAATATCAAATTAGCAACGCATCCTGCAGTAAATGCCGTACAGATACTCACTGGCTCAACGGTTTTCATTTAACAATCGGTACGTTATAAGATAAAAATTAGCATTGATGTCGTGACGAAAATCCCCTAACGTTAGTGCCGAACAGACAGTGCACATTAAAAATGAGGCATTGTTCACGCCACAGCTAACCGTCTGTTAAAGATTACATCGACCGATCTACCCCCTACTGAGGATAATAACGTGCTATATCTCATCTATGCCGAAGACGTTGAAAATACACTGCAACAGCGCCTGGCCGCGCGCCCTGCTCATTTGGCACGCCTGCAGCAGTTAAGGGATGAAAACCGCCTTATCGTTGCCGGGCCCAATCCCGTTGCCGATAGCGAAGAAGTTGGCAGCGCCGGTTTCTCCGGCTCAGTGATTATCGCCGAATTCCCCAGCCTGTCAGACGCCAAAGCCTGGGCTGACAAAGATCCCTACATTGAAGCGGGCGTGTACAAAAACGTGACAATCAAACCGTTCAAGCGCGCTTTCTAACTCATAAAAAGGGGCTTATCAAGAGCCCCTAATCATTCACTCGCGTTCCTCTGCGTCCCTCATCACGTATAGCTGAGCACTAGCAGCAAAGAACGGCGCTGACGGCCAAGCTCTTTTTCTGTCCTGATATGATGAATTCGGCTGTTTCTCCTTGACTGCCCTTCCAACCAACGGTGACGGCGACGCTGTGCCTGGCGAAGCATGCGCCAGCGCCCCACTTCAGTCCTGGATCTGTGCATAGTAATAAAAAAGTCCGAGAAAGCTAACGAATGCCTATTGTAACGCATTCGCCATCAGGATCAGTCGATTTTTGCTCAAGCGGCCTATACAGTTTGTGTCATAAGCAGAAACATGCAGACTCCCTGTTTCTGTCGTTAATCTCAACCGCCCAAAAGTGCCGTTCATAATAAGAAGACTCAAACTTGTGTTATTCTTCATAGCGGTGTGAGCTTTTATCCTAACTGTTTAGCTATACAATCCAAGCAATCCAAATCTGGATAATCATCCGTTGTGTAGAAACAACGTTAGCCTCACTGATTAATATGAATAGGTTGATGGGATGGCAGATTCTAAATGACCACTTTTTATACTGTTCTAAGCTGGCTGCTGGTGGTTGGCTATTGGCTGCTGATAGCCGGTGTTACGCTCAGAGTCCTTATGAAGCGACGAGCCGTTCCTTCAGCGATGGCCTGGCTTTTGGTTATTTATATCCTACCCTTGGTGGGCATCGTCGCCTATCTGCTCTTTGGTGAACTGCATCTGGGAAAGCGAAGAGCCGAACGCGCCAAAGACATGTGGCCTTCAACCGCAACCTGGCTGGACGGATTAAAAAACTGCCAAAACGTATTTACGACCTACATCAGCCCTGTATCAGAACCTCTGTTTCAGCTCTGTAAACGCCGCAACGGCGTCCCTGCCGTACGGGGAAATCGCCTTCAGCTGTTAACCAATACCAGCGACACCATGATTTCGATGATCCGCGATATTGACAGAGCAGAGCACAGCATAGAGATGGTGTTCTATATATGGCAGAGCGGCGGCCAGGTAGACAACGTAGCAGAAGCGCTGATGTCAGCCGCTCGCCGCGGCGTTCGCTGCCGCCTAATGCTGGACTCTGCAGGCAGCATGCACTTTTTCCGCACGCCTTACCCAGCGCTGATGCGCGAAGCGGGCATTGAGCTGGTTGAAACGCTGAAAGTTAACGTGCTGCGAGTCTTTTTACGCCGTATGGATCTCCGCCAGCATCGTAAAATTGCCATTATCGATAACAATATTGCCTATACCGGCAGCATGAATATGGTCGATCCGCGCTTCTTCAAACAGGGTTCAGGCGTGGGCCAGTGGATTGACCTAATGGCCAGAATTGAAGGCCCTGCCGCAACGATGCTGGGGTTGATATACGCCTGTGACTGGGAAATTGAGACGGGCATAAGGCAGCTCCCTCCTCCTCCCAACGCTCGCCTTTTGCCGTTTGAAGAAGAAGACGGACATACCGTTCAGGTCATCGCCTCTGGCCCGGGATTTCCAGAAGAGCTGATTCATCAGTCACTGTTGACCGCCGTTTACGCCGCCAGAAAGCAGCTGATCATGACCACACCCTATCTGGTTCCCAGCGACGACTTGCTGCACGCAATCTGCACCGCCGCCCTGCGCGGCGTCGACGTTAGCATCATCGTTCCCTATAAAAACGACTCTCTGATGGTCGGCTGGGCCAGTCGATCATTTTTTACCGAACTGCTGGAAGCCGGTGTGAAAATTTATCAATTCCAAGGTGGATTGCTGCACACCAAAAGCGTGCTGGTTGATGAAGAGCTTAGCCTTGTTGGTACCGTCAATCTGGACATGCGCAGCCTGTGGCTCAACTTTGAAGTCACCGTGCTGGTTGACGATAAAGCCTTTGGCGAAGACTTGGCCTGTGTGCAGGCTGACTATATCGCTCGTTCAACGCTGCTAAACCCTGAAGAATGGGTCAAGCGCCCTCTGTGGCAGCGCATCATTGAGCGTTTGTTTTATTTCTTCAGTCCGCTACTATAGCGGCCTTATCTCCCGATGAACGGATACCCTATTTGATGGATAGCGACGATTTCGATCTGAACAATCGCCTGGACGATGATGAAACGCTGGATCAGGCCTATGACATTTTCCTTGAACTGGCTCCCGACAATCTCGATCCTGCTGACGTTTTACTGTTTAACTTGCAGTTTGAAGAGCGCGGCGCGGCGGAGCTACACGACCCTTCAGAGGAATGGCTCGAACATGTGGACTTCGACCTCAATCCAGACTTTTTTGCCGAAGTGATTATTGGACTCACTAACGAACAGGACGAGGTAGATGACATTTTCGCCCGCGTTCTTATCTGCCGCGAAAAAAGCCATAAGCTGTGCCACATCTTGTGGAAAGAATAAACTGACAGTGACAGAAAAAAGCCTCGCCGTTTATTTGAACTGACTCTATAAACGGCGGGGCTTTTTTTAGGCCAGAAGCCCGGGAAATGACACTTTAATTCCGGTGATAATAAACTCGATACCCAACGACATAAGCAACAGGCCCATAATTCGCGTTACCACGTTAATGCCCGTTTGCCCCAGCAGGCGCACCAGCCAAGGGGCTGCCCTGAACAGCAGCCAACAGCAAAAGGCAAAAAACGCAATAGCGATAAAAAAGCCAATATAGTCAATCCAGGTATTGTAGCGCGTGCTCCAGACGATCGTTGAGCTGATCGCGCCGGGCCCAGCCATAAGCGGAAGCGCTAGGGGAACAACAGCCACGTTCTCTCTGGCGGTCGTTTCAGTTTTTTCCTGCTTGTTTTGCTTATCTTCCCCCAGCTTGCCGCTGATCATCGACATAGCGATAGTCACAATCAAAATACCGCCTGCGATACGGAAAGAGTCAATAGAAATACCAAACAGACGCAGTATCGCATCGCCAAGAAACAGCGAGCACCACAAAATAATAGCGACAGAAAGGTTGGCCGTTCTGTTAGTTTTATCCCTTGCAGCCGGAGACTGATAGTTGGTCATGCTGATAAAAACCGGCAGAATGCCAACCGGGTTTACCAGCGCAAACAGGCCAACGAGAAACTTAACGTATCCTGAAAAATCCAGTGCGGCATGCGCCATCTAGGACTCCCTATAAATAAGAGCGGGAATGAAAACGCGGCTAATGTAATAGAGTTAAGCGCCAATAGCCAGACGCGACACTTTATTCACTATAGTTAATTCACCTTGAATAAATGCCCTTACGATCCCAAAAGTGTCAAATTGTGCAAAAACCGCCATGCTGAATGGTGTCAGCATGGCGGTTTTGTGACCAGCGTCACTCTATTACCCCCTCTTAATAGGTAATCTGTATTTAATTACCTTTTTGTTCATAAACACTAGGCACCGTAAATAAGTTAATGCATTGAATAAAAAGGATAAATGAGATTTTTTCAGTCAGTGAATCGTTCGTTGACATATTACCCAGAAAACTGCTTACCCCGTGGTTTACTGACTAAAAAAATTTATCAATCTTAGGAGAGTCTCATGACAGTAAACAACAGCACTGAGCTAAATGCCCTTGTTGCACGAGTGAAGAAAGCGCAGCGTGAGTACGCTAACTACACTCAGGAGCAGGTAGACAGAATTTTCAGAGCCGCCGCGCTGGCCGCCGCTAACGCCCGTATTCCGCTGGCTAAAATGGCCGTTGAGGAATCAGGTATGGGTATTGTGGAAGACAAGGTGATAAAAAACCACTTTGCCTCCGAATACATCTACAACAAGTACAAAGATGAAAAAACCTGCGGCATCCTGGAAGAAGACGATACGTTCGGCACCATCACCATTGCCGAACCAACTGGGATCATTTGTGGCATTGTACCCACCACAAACCCAACCTCTACAGCTATTTTCAAAGCGCTGATTAGCCTGAAAACCCGTAACGGCATTATCTTCTCCCCTCACCCACGCGCCAGAAAGGCCACTAACAAAGCTGCCGATCTGGTCTTACAGGCTGCCATTGAAGCGGGTGCGCCGAAAGATATCATTGGTTGGATCGATGAGCCGAGCGTAGAGCTCTCCAACCAGCTGATGCATCACCCTGACATCAACCTGATCCTTGCAACCGGCGGGCCGGGCATGGTTAAGGCCGCCTATAGCTCAGGTAAACCCGCAATTGGCGTTGGTGCCGGCAACTCCCCTGTAGTGATTGACGAAACTGCCGATATCAAGCGCGCCGTTGCGTCTATCCTGATGTCTAAAACCTTCGACAACGGCGTTATCTGCGCTTCTGAGCAGTCAGTCATCGTCGTTGACCAAATTTATGACGCCGTTCGCGAGCGCTTTGCTTCCCACGGCGGCTATATGCTGAAAGGTAAAGAGCTGAAGGCGGTTCAGGATATCATTCTGAAAAATGGCGCGATCAACGCGGCTATCGTTGGTCAACCGGCGGTGAAGATTGCCGAAATGGCAGGCGTCACCGTTCCGGCAACCACTAAAGTGCTGATTGGTGAAGTGACTCACGTAGATGAATCAGAGCCTTTCGCCCACGAAAAGCTCTCTCCTATGCTCGCCATGTATCGCGCCAAGAACTTTGAGGATGCGGTAGAAAAGGCCGAAAAGCTGGTTGCGATGGGCGGTATCGGTCATACGTCAGGACTGTATACGGATCAGGATAACCAAGCTGACCGTATTAACTACTTTGGCGACAAGATGAAAACCGCTCGTATCCTGATCAACACCCCAACCTCTCAAGGCGGCATCGGCGACCTGTATAACTTCAAGCTGGCGCCTTCGTTAACGCTAGGCTGCGGTTCCTGGGGCGGTAACTCGATTTCTGAAAACGTCGGGCCGAAGCATCTTATCAACAAGAAGACCGTCGCTAAGCGAGCTGAAAACATGTTATGGCATAAACTTCCTAAATCTATCTATTTTCGCCGCGGCTCGCTGCCGATTGCGCTTGAAGAAGTAGCGACCGACGGAGCCAAACGCGCGTTTATCGTAACCGACCGTTTCCTATTCAACAACGGCTACGCCGATCAGATTACTGACGTATTAAAGCAGCACGGTATTGAAACAGAAGTGTTCTTCGAGGTTGAGGCAGACCCAACCCTAAGCATCGTCCGCAAGGGCGCTGAGCAGATGCACTCTTTCAAACCAGACGTCATTATTGCTCTGGGCGGCGGCTCTCCAATGGATGCGGCTAAAATCATGTGGGTCATGTACGAACATCCTGATACTCACTTTGAAGAGCTGGCGCTGCGCTTTATGGACATCCGCAAGCGTATCTACAAGTTCCCGAAAATGGGTGTGAAGGCCAAGATGATCGCTATCACGACCACCTCAGGTACCGGTTCTGAAGTTACGCCGTTTGCTGTGGTCACCGACGATGTTACCGGCATGAAGTATCCGCTGGCCGACTACGCGCTGACTCCAGACATGGCTATCGTTGACGCTAACTTAGTCATGAATATGCCCAAGTCCCTGTGCGCATTTGGTGGTCTTGACGCCATTACTCACGCACTAGAAGCCTATGTTTCTGTTCTGGCGAACGAATATACCGACGGTCAGGGTCTACAGGCGTTAAAACTGCTGAAAGAGTATCTACCACAAAGCTACAAAGAAGGCGCGAAGAACCCCGTTGCTCGTGAACGCGTCCATAACGCTGCCACTATTGCCGGCATCGCTTTTGCCAACGCGTTCCTTGGCGTTTGCCACTCAATGGCGCACAAGCTTGGCTCAGAGTTCCACCTGCCGCACGGCCTAGCCAACGCCCTGCTGATTTGTAACGTCATTCGCTATAACGCGAACGATAACCCAACCAAGCAAACCGCGTTCAGCCAGTACGATCGGCCTCAGTCTCGCCGTCAGTATGCTGAAATAGCCGATCATCTGGGGCTTTCTGCACCGGGCGATCGCACTGCGGCCAAAATTGAAAAACTGCTTGGCTGGTTAGACGAACTTAAAAAAGAGCTGGATATTCCGGCCTCTATTCGCGAAGCAGGCGTACCTGAAGCTGAGTTCCTGGCTAAAGTGGATAAACTGTCTGAAGACGCGTTTGACGACCAGTGTACCGGTGCAAACCCACGTTATCCGCTGATTTCTGAGCTGAAGACTATTCTACTGGATACTTATTACGGTCGCCCTTATACGGAAGCACCGCAACTGCTGCCAGCTGAAGAGAAAAAGGCTGAAAAAGCGTCTGCTGCAAAGCCCGCTAAGAAAGCAAAGAAATAAGCATCATCCTGTAATGTTTAAAGCCGTCCTTTTTGGACGGCTTTATTCTTTTTTGTCCACGGCTTTAGAGAACCTGCGCTTTCTATATCCTAAAGCCTCATCTTTACTGTCGGGCCTTACAGGGCACCTTCGCTACTACAGAAACCTTTCACCGCTTCAAGAATCATCCCAATGTTCTTTTTCCCATCCGATCACCAGCCTATTCTCAGCTCACTATGCTGGCCGCTTACCGCTGAGGTATTCCTTATTAAGGATTGGATAATCAATAGGAATTAGTAACATATGTCTACACACAATGTGTTATATCCCATTTAGATACACATTTTTTACCACACACGTTTAGCCTTATACACGGTCAAAATACCCGACATAAAATAACGCATAAAAAACCTAAATTATCACTACATATCATAAAGATGGAAGAAACATGCAGATAGAAAAACAAAGAGTACTAGAGATATAATATATTCTAAATATGTTATCCAGAATGAATACTGTTATTCAGATAATTCTTTCCTTTTCATTGAAATTAAAAATATTTTCAAGATGAAAGCACGATTTTTTTGCTCGAATAGTATAGATTTCATCCATTATGTGCGATCTTCTATCGCGCTCTTTAAAAGGAAATCGGATGATATCTGATTAAAAGAGCCTGTAGTGGTTAAACAACGGGATTTCGTAGATATATCACCGAAACCTTTTACAAACAGTCATCATAAAATGGTGGGCATTCATACTAAGACATAGATATAAACTTCATCTTTACATAACCCTTAAATAGTAAAGCCAATAAAGCTTACTGACTCAAGTTGCGTGATATGAGCTAACGATTTTTCACCCCACATAGAATGTGTTTTTTCGCTTATTTAAGCCTTTCACCTGACATTATTTGACTATCGTGAGTAAATAAATTAACTTTATTTATGTAATAACCTATTGCAGAAATATATTTCACGTTTTATTATTAACGGCAATTCCAATCCATAATTAATTTGAGAACGATACAATGAGCGAAGCATTAAAAATCCTTAACAACATCCGTACTTTGCGTGCTCAAGCAAGAGAATGTACTCTTGAATCTCTGGAAGAAATGCTAGAGAAACTGGAAGTGGTTGTAAAAGAGCGCCGTGAAGAAGACGAAGCAAACCAGGCTGAAATTCAGGAACGTACTCGTAAGCTGCAGCAGTATCGTGAAATGCTTATTGCTGACGGTATCGATCCAAATGAGTTACTGCAAACGCTCTCTGCTGCCAAAATCAGTGGAAAATCCAAGCGTGCTGCTCGTCCTGCCAAATATCAGTTTGTTGATGACAATGGCGAGACAAAAACCTGGACCGGCCAGGGCCGCACTCCAGCAGTGATCAAAAGAGCAATTGAGGAAGAAGGTAAATCTCTGGACGATTTCCTGATGTAATTTCCCTTCTCTGCTTTTAAGGCCTCCGTATTCACGGGGGCTTTTTTATTCCATTTATAAAAATCATTATATTTAAATTATGTCATCAATGACGATTTTCTTTGCCTTCGTCCTTGAAGCCCCTCACTCAAAATGCACAACCCATAGTTACAAATGTAACAATATCAATTAAAAAAAACATCCCCGTGAGTATTCAAAAGACTTGGCATTCCAACGAAGCTAGTTAAAGCGGTTCATAAATAAACCTCCCTGTCATAATATACAACCGCGCTTTTCGCATCTTCCGCCGTCCTACACCTCTTCCTATTTAATGTCACTCTTGTGTAATGTCGATTTGCTACATTCTATAAGCTACATTTTTATAACAGCCTAATTATCACTTAAAGGAACATTAAATTGGCTAGATGTGTCGCAACCATTTTAGATACGACAATGGGGAAAATTGAAAAACGGCTATTGAAAAGGACGAAAAAATACCGATCGCGGTTTTTCGATCGGTATTCCCTCACTAACGGTGGCTATATATAGCGGATAGGATTCACTTTATCTTAGTTTTTAAGCGTAGCCTGTAACCCCTGAAGCCAGACTCTGAATTCAGCGCCCAGCGTTGAATGACGCAGTCCATATTCAACAAAAGCCTGCATATAGCCCATTTTATTTCCACAGTCGTGGCTTCGCCCTTTAATATGGTAAGCATCAACGGGTGATGACGCCATCATTAAGGCTATTGCATCAGTGAGCTGGATTTCATCGCCAGCTCCAGGAGGAATGCGCGACAGCAAAGGCCAGATGTCAGCAGAAAGCACATAGCGCCCAACAATAGAGAGATTTGACGGCGCATCGGCAACCCGCGGCTTCTCAACCATTTTGACAATCGGTGCACTTTCGCCAACTTTTAGCTCATAGCCATTGCAGTCAACGATGCCATAGTCGCTGACATCGTCCATAGGCACTGGCTCTACCATGATCTGGCTGCGCCCAGTCTCACTAAAACGCACAAGCATTTCACTTAGGTTATCTACGGCAGGATTGGCATCATACTTGTCGATAATCACGTCCGGCAGCACAACAACAAAAGGTTCGTCACCGATCAGAGGATAGGCGCACATGATCGCATGCCCCAGCCCCTTAGCCAGCCCCTGTCTCACCTGCATGATGGTCACGTCTTTAGGACAAATGCCCTGTATCTCGTTCAACAGCTGCCGCTTAACCCGCTTTTCCAGCATGGCTTCAAGCTCAAAACTGGTGTCAAAATGGTTTTCAATTGAATTTTTTGATGAATGAGTAACCAAAACGATCTGCTGGATGCCTGCTTCAATGCATTCATTAACGACGTATTGAATAAGGGGCTTATCCACCAGCGGCAGCATCTCTTTTGGAATTGCCTTGGTTGCTGGCAGCATTCGAGTACCCAAACCGGCTACCGGAATAATCGCCTTTCTTACTTTAGGCTGAACGGACATAGTTGACTCCCAAGATAAAATAAAAACGGTTCATCACCGAAATGAGTACGATAACCTGCTCATTTTACTGAAGCTTTGCTCAAATGCCGCCAGACCCAATTTGGAATAGACAAAAGCGCCTGAACAAAATATTGGCGTAGTATAGCAACAATCTCTTGTTTTTTGAGGGTTCTTATTATCATCCTACTGATACTTCAGCATCGCTACAGGTGAGCTGTAGCCGCCCACCAGCCCCCCAAACGCGACACGTCCAACGATCGGCTGATAAATGACACTGGGCCGGATAAAGCAAATGAAGCGTTCCCATTGGAATACTTTCGCTCATTTGTCGCGTTTCTTCATCGGTGATGACACTAGCGTGAAGCCCTGCAGAGACGAGCAGCAGTCGTTCCTTTATCGTATGGTAATAGCCCGCTAAAAAAGGAAACTGTCCTTCAAGATAAGACTGACGCAGTAGCGTATTGATGCGGTTTAACACGCTGGGCATCTGGGGCAACCCTTCATTTCTCTCAGCCAAATGCTCTTGAAGTAAGCTATTAAAAAGAGCCCTAAGCATCAGTGCTGCAAGCACGCCCTTTTCTCCTGCCAGTGAAATATCTAGGCAGTAAAACGCAAAGTCGTGCTCAGACAGCGGCGCAATATCAAACACAATGCCCGGCCGTTCCACCAGAGTAAGCTGCCGATAGTTGACTCGGCGCCCGGCTATTGTTTGTGTTGCGGGAGGCTGTAGCTGCCGTAGAAGCTGCACAGCCTCCTGAGGCTTGCCGCTCAGCTCCGCCCAATCTTCCATCATCGTCATTTCATCGCTGGCTGGCGAAGAAAAAAGATAAGGGTAAAAATAGGACAGCAGCGCGTCGCGCAGACGGTTTAAATCACCGATCGGCTTTAATAGAACGTCATGCACCCCAAGGCGCAGCATTTTGTCGATGTCAGTAATTTTTTCTGTCGCTGATATAACGATAACCGGGATCTGGCTTCCTTCATGACGTAAACGATCGAGCAAGGCGATACCGTCCATATTCGGCATCATAAGATCGCAAATCATCAACTCGGGGTGATGCTTTTTGACGTAAACCAAAGCCTGCTCACCGTCTTCCGCCTCTCCCGTTTTGGCGCCCAGCGAGGCCAAGTATCCACCCAGCATCGCGCGGAATACAGGATCGTCTTCAACGATAAGAATATGCTTGTCGGCTAAAGGGGGTGTCATTATTCACTTCCATGCTGTTCAATACTTATATTTTGGTTCAAGTTTGGCGCTTGTGCCTGATTATTACTTCACTTATTCTTGTTAACAAATATTGCCACACGCACTCCACGCGCGCGCTCTGTCGATCGGAGAATACCTGTTCGATGTCCTTTAGCTGAACATACTATAGGGATTGTATATGGACAAAAGATCGACTAAGTACACTTATAGCACATCCGGAGGCCTCAATTGGTCGAACCATGCCCCTGCGGCAGTAAAATCGCATTTAATGCGTGTTGTCAGCCCTATCTTCAGGGAGACGCTGTTGCTCAGACGCCGCTGGCACTGATGAAATCTCGCTACAGCGCCTACGTTTACAATAATGCTAACTACTTGGTTGCAACGTGGCACCCAGAATTTCGCTATCCAGAACTTGCTTCCTCCATTGAGGGCAGTGCTAGCAATACACAGTGGTTAGGGCTTACAGTGATCGATTCAGGAATGGAAACACCCGATCGCGGATACGTTGAGTTTCTTGCCCGCTATCTGGATACACAAACTCAGCAAACTCACGCCATCTATGAGCGTTCAACGTTTATCAAGCAAGAAGAGGTTTGGTACTATACTCACGGCGTTAAGCCACGCATTGGGCGGAACGATCCCTGTCCGTGCGGCTCAGGGAGAAAATATAAAAAATGCTGTGGAGACGACTGACGTTCCACTTCTCACTGTGACAAATAAATACAATAAGACAAATAGAAATAACAAACACAACACCAAAGGGTTAATCAACGCCATGCAAAGAAAAATACTGCGGACCATCTGTCCAGATGCAAAAGGCCTTATCGCCAAAATCACCAACATTTGCTACAAGCATCAGCTCAACATCGTTCAAAACAGCGAATTCGTCGATCACCGCACCGGGCGATTTTTTATGCGTACCGAGCTTGAAGGCATCTTTAATGATGAAACGCTGCTGGCCGATCTGGACGGTGCACTGCCGGAAGGTTCCGTACGAGAACTAAACGAAGCGGGAAAACAGCGGATTGTCGTGTTGGTGACGAAAGAAGCCCACTGTCTGGGCGACCTGTTGATGAAAAGCGCCTACGGCGGACTTGATGTAGAAATCGCCGCTGTTATCGGCAACCACGATACTCTGCGCTCACTGGTGGAGCGTTTTGATATCCCGTTTCATTTGATAAGCCACGAAGGATTAACGCGGGAAGAACACGATAAGCAGGTGGTTGAAGCCATTGACCGTATTGCCCCCAGCTATGTTGTTTTAGCCAAATACATGCGCATCCTGACGCCAGACTTCGTGCGCCACTACCCTAACCGTATTATCAACATTCATCACTCATTCCTGCCTGCGTTTATCGGCGCTCGCCCCTATCATCAAGCCTATGAGCGCGGCGTAAAAATCATTGGTGCAACGGCTCACTTTGTTAATGATAGCCTTGATGAAGGTCCAATCATTATGCAGGACGTCATCCACGTCGATCACACCTACAGTGCTGAAGACATGTCGCGTGCAGGTAAAGACGTAGAAAAGAACGTATTAAGCCACGGGCTTCATCAGGTACTGGCCCAGCGCGTTTTCGTATACGGTAACAGAACGGTTATCTTATAGTTCTAAACTCTGGTGGCCCGTCTAGGGCCACCAACTCTCTATCCCTGCACCGATTACCTACTCGTTCTTCTGTCAAAGAAAGCAGGGAAAAGCGTTGTTATTTCCTCAACAATTTTGCGCTCAACCTTGAAGGTTCGCAGTAAATACGCTATACAACCCCATTCGTCTTCATCGATTGGGATCTCCTCATGCGTAAGAATATCTGTGTTTACTGCGGTGCCAGCACTGGCAACAATCCTTCCTACGCCCAGGCCGCTGAGCGGTTGGGTCAGGCTATCGCACAACAGGGGCGTCGCCTGATTTACGGTGGAGGAAATAAAGGCCTGATGGGCATTTTAGCCAACTCCGTTTTGGAAGCTGGCGGTGAAGTTACCGGTATTATTCCTAAACGCCTGGTTGAAGCAGAAACTGCACACCGCGGGCTGACAACGCTTGAAGTCGTTCCTGACATGCACGCCCGTAAGGCAAGAATGAGTGAGCTGGCAGACGGCTTTATCGCCCTACCAGGCGGTATCGGCACGCTGGAAGAGCTGTTTGAAGTCTGGACCTGGAGCCAAATTGGCTACCATACCAATCCCGTTGGGCTGCTCAATATTCAAGGGTTCTACTCCCCGATGAATACCTTCTTACAGCATGTAGCCGACGAGGGCTTCGTTCGTCAAAGCTACCTCAATACGCTGATTATCAGCGATAACGCCCAGCAGCTTCTCGGAGACCTCGACGCGTATACACCGCACAATCTGGATCGTTGGGCCAAACAGTAAAAACATCTACGACTGCGCCTTTTGCGCATCGCCCCAAGATTAGAGAACGGTCGCCCGACAGGCGGCCATCACGGAAAGGTCTTAACCATGAAATTTGTCTCTTTTAATATTAACGGCCTGAGGGCTCGCCCCCATCAGCTTGCCGCTCTGATTGAACAACACCAGCCTGACGTTATTGGCCTACAGGAAACCAAGGTCCACGACGATATGTTTCCCCTCGACGAGGTCAGCCAGTTTGGCTATCACGTTTTCTATCACGGCCAGAAAGGCCACTACGGTGTCGCACTGCTTACAAAAGAGAAGCCGCTATCCGTCAGAAAAGGCTTTCCCGACGATGCCCCTGACGCCCAGCGCCGGATGATTATGGCGGATTTAGCCACTCCACAGGGAACTCTCACCGTCATGAATGGCTATTTTCCACAGGGAGAAAGCCGCGATCACGAAGTAAAATTCCCAGCCAAGCGGGCATTCTACGCCAGCCTGAATAGCTATCTTGAACAGCAATTGGATCCGTCTCGTCCCGTTCTTATCATGGGCGATATGAACATCAGCCCTACCGATCTGGATATCGGCATTGGTGAAGACAGCCGCAAGCGCTGGCTGCGCACCGGCAAGTGCTCTTTCCTGCCGGAAGAGCGGGAATGGCTGCAAAAACTGCTCAACTGGGGGCTGGTAGACACATTCCGTCAGCAGCATCCGGATACTGCCGACCGCTACTCGTGGTTTGACTATCGTTCTAAAGGATTTGACGAAAACCGCGGGCTGCGTATAGACCTACTGCTGGCAAGCAGCGCGCTGGCGGAACACTGTACCGGTACCGGCATCGACTATGACCTTCGAGCTATGGAAAAACCGTCTGACCATGCTCCGGTATGGGCTGAGTTTGCGCTTTGATTCCAATGGCTACTGTCCACGTCGTCGCGGCCATTATTGAGCGGCAGGGTAAAATCCTGCTCGCTCAGCGCGATGAACACAGCGATCTGGCTGGCTATTGGGAGTTTCCCGGTGGGAAAATTGAAACCGGAGAGTCGCCCGAACGGGCGCTCTGCCGAGAGCTCAATGAAGAGATGGGGCTTACCCATCTTTGCATCGCTGAACACATTGCTACTCACAGTGTTACTCAGACAAACAGAATCCTGAGCCTACAGGCGTGGCGAGTCACCGGTTTTAGTGAAGAAGTTCAGCTTCGCTGCCACAGCCGCGCAGTCTGGGTACTCCCTCAAGAAGCTACCGAATATCAGCTTGCTCCCGCGGATGTGCCGCTTCTTGCCGCCTATCTACAGCGTCAATCTACAGCGACTGAATAAAGCGCACTAGGTTCCTTGACCTTCCCCATCAGCACTTTTCTTGGCGCGCTTACGCTTGGGTTTGTCTTCCGCTGCTTTTTCCTGCCCTTTCCCCGCCCCTTTCTCGGGCTTTGACTGAGGCTTCGGCTGAGCGACGCCTTTAAAAACAGGCGGAAGCCTGTTGCGCTTAGCCTGATAAATCAGCGTTTGAAGCTCTGTCACCATTGGCTGAATAAAGTCCTGATAGCGACACTGTTTTTCACTGATTTGGGTCAGCATTGACTCCCAGTGCGCTGTCATGTCCGGGTGTGTTGCCGTTCCCGGTAAACAGTGGATCAGCGCCCTGCCCGCAGGCGTGGAGGTAATTGAACGCCCTTTCTTTTGCAAAAAGCGACGCTTAAACAGCAGCTCAATAATCCCGGCGCGGGTCGCTTCCGTTCCCAACCCGTCCGTTGCTCGCAGAATTTTCTTTAGGTCTTTATCCTGAACAAAACGCGCGATACCGGTCATCGCTGACAGTAGAGAGGCATCGGTAAACGGTCTGGGCGGCTGGGTCTGCTTCTCCACCACTTCACCGTTTTCGCACAAAAGCTCATCGCCTTTCGCAACCACCGGCAGCGGCATGCCCTCATTCTCTTCGTCCAGCTCTTTGCTGCCAAGCAGCACTCGCCATCCGGCTTCCGCCAAAAAGCGAGCCTTGGCAATAAACTTTCCACCGGCGATTTCCAGTTCAATCACGCACTTGCGGTACACTGCATCCGGACAGAACTGCATCAGATACTGACGGGCAACCAAGTCATAGATTTTCTTCTCATCAAACGAGAGAGAAACGCTGCCTCCACGTGCAGTAGGAATGATCGCATGGTGGGCATCGACCTTTTTATCATCCCAGCAGCGGTTGCGCCTTTCTGTATCCATTCCCGCCACGGGCAGCATGTCTGGGCAGTGAGCGCCAATCGCCGACAGCACCGCATGGCGATCGGCAAAATGCTCTTGGGGCAAATAGCGTGAATCGGAACGGGGATAGGTAATGAGCTTGTGGGTTTCATACAGCCGCTGGCAAAGATCCAGCACCTGCTGGGCGCTAAAGCCGTGGCGCTTGGCCGCTTCAATCTGTAGTGCAGAAAGGGAGAAAGGCAGCGGCGCCGCATCAGACTCCCGCTTGTCGTTATATTCTTTAACCAGCGCCGGCTGACCGACAATGCGCTTAACGACGTGCTCTGCTAGCGCTCTGTTCAGTAGCCGCCCTTCGTCATCCAGAAAGGACTCACACGACTCGCTGGGCTGCCAAACTGCGGTAAAACGCTCCTGTGACGGCGTCACAATATGCGCTTTGACCTCAAAGAAATCCTTTGGCACAAAGTTTTCTATCTCTTCATCCCTACGCACCACCAGCCCCAGAACCGGTGTTTGTACCCGCCCGACAGACAAAACGCCGTCATAGCCAGCGTTGCGGCCCAGTATGGTATAGGCGCGGGTCATGTTAATACCGTACAGCCAGTCAGCACGCGAGCGCGCCAGTGCAGAAACGCACAGCGGAATAAACTCGCGGTTCTCTCTCAGCTTATCAATCGCCCGCGTCACCGCCTGCGGGTTGAGATCGTTAATCAGGCAGCGCTTAACCTGCTGGCGCTTTTCCAGCGGCAGTTCTAAAAACTCCAGGACTTCATCAACCAGCAGCTGACCTTCTCTGTCCGGGTCTCCTGCGTGTACCACTTCCGCCGCTTCGCCGAGCAGTCGCTTAATGACGTTAAGCTGTTTTGCCACTGAGTCTCTGGGCTTTAACTGCCATTTTTCAGGAATAATCGGTAAATCACCCAAATTCCATTTGGCAAAGCGGGGATCGTACTGCTCTGGCTGCGCCTGCTCTAACAGGTGCCCAACACACCAGGTCACAACCTGCCCCCCACCACAGGAAATAAATCCATCCTGTCGCTGATGAGGCTTAGGCAGTACGTCAGCAATAGCCCGAGCCAGACTCGGCTTTTCGGCAATAAACAGACGCATCAGGAGTTATCACACAGTAAATAGTCACGCACCGCTGCGTAATCGCCGCGAAAGATAATGCGCTCGGCCTTGCGGCCCAGTTGATAAATGTACATAGGGTCATAATATTCGCGCAATAACGGCACCAGCCAGCGTTCGTGCCCGTCACTGCCGCCGCCTCGTCTGTGCAGTTCGAGGGCGCTGTTCAGCTCGTTGCTAAGCGACTGATGGCGTTCGAGCCCCAGACGCTTACGAATGGCAAACATTCCCTGATGCAGATAGCTGCTGAAGTTCTGCCACCCTTCTTCTTCACCGTCGCGCTGGATAAAGCCGCGGCACATGGCGTCCACATACTCTTCTTTCAAGCGAGCCAGACGAACGTCAAACGGGTCGTCAATCACCACGATACGCGCTTTCTGCATCGCTTCAAAAATCTCTATCGGTACGTGATTAGAGCCAATAGTGCGCCCTTCGTCTTCAAGCACCCAGCGATTCATGCCCGCATGCTGCTTCTTGAGCACGTCGATCGCCAGCACGTTTTCAAAATTAATTTGCGTGTCCTGCCCGGCAACAGTGCGGCCAAACGAAGATCCGCGGTGTCTGGCTGCCCCTTCCAAATCAACACCAAACGGCAGTTCGCGTATCAGCAGCGTTTTTCCACTGCCGGTATTCCCACCGACGATATGCATTGGCTGTTCCGCCAGCTGCTGGTTGATGGAAATCAGGAAGTTCCTCAGCGCCTTATATCCCCCGGTAATCAGCGGATAGTCCTGCCCGTCCTCTTTTAGCCACTGTTGGGTAATGTGGGAACGCAGCCCGCCGCGCATACAGTATAAAAATCCTTGAGGGTGCTGACGACAGAAGTCCAGCCACTGCGCCAAGCGCGCCTCTCTTACACTCCCGCTCACCAGCCTCTGGCCAAGCGTAATGGCGGCCTGCTGGCCGTGCTGCTTGTAACAGGTTCCCACAGCCTTGCGCTCATCGTCATTCATAAGCGCGATGTTGACTGATGTGGGAAATGCCCCCTGTTCAAACTCAACGGGGGCGCGAACATCAATCAGGGGTGTATCGTTAAGAAAAATGCGGCGATAGTCGGCGCAGTGAAGCTCAGACATCAAATAACCTCAATGAGAGCCCGGCCGGCCTGAGGCACAGTCAGCTCGCCAATAGCTGTAAGGACTATCTGATGCTTTTTAGCTAGCTCAATCACCTCGCCTTCTGACTCTGGCGTCACGGCAATTAACAGGCCGCCAGACGTTTGAGGATCGCACAGCAGGCTGCGCTGTAGATCCGTCAAACGACCAATCAGGTGACCATAGCTGTCGAAGTTGCGCTGAGTGCCGCCCGGCACGCAGCCCTGCGCAATATATTCCACAACGTCAGGCAGCGTGGGGATAGCCTCAAACCAGACGGTAGCCTGTACGCCAGAACCCTGGCATATTTCACTCAGGTGCCCAAGCAGACCAAATCCTGTCACGTCGGTCATGGCGGTAACGCCGTCAATCTTCGCAAACTCTGCTCCCGGCTTATTCAGGCGGCACATAACCTCCGTTGCCACTCCCGCATGCTCTGGCTTCAGTTTGCTCTTTTTCTCCGCGGTGGTCAGAACGCCAATCCCCAGAGGCTTGGTCAAGTAAAGCCTACAGCCGGGCTTCGCGGCGCTGTTCTTTTTAATCTGCTCAGTGCTAACCATACCGGTCACTGCCAGCCCGAAAATGGGCTCTGGCGCATCGATAGAGTGGCCTCCTGCCAGAGAAATGCCCGCCTGACGACAAACTTCCCGTCCGCCTTCGATCACTTTCTGGGCGATTTCAGGCGCTAGCTTATCAATCGGCCAGCCTAAAATGGCAATCGCCATAATGGGGCGACCGCCCATGGCGTAAATGTCGCTGATGGCGTTCGTCGCGGCGATGCGGCCAAAATCATAAGGATCGTCAACAATAGGCATAAAAAAGTCAGTGGTGCTGATAATGCCAATACCGTTACCGATGTCATAAACCGCAGCATCATCTCGCGTCTCGTTCCCTACCAGCAGATGTGGATCCAGAAATTTTTCCTGCTCGGAGTGGAGAATCGTTTCCAACACTTTCGGCGAGATTTTACACCCGCATCCCGCCCCGTGGCTGTACTGGGTTAAACGAACGCTTTGTTCTGACATCTGTATGCTCCCCTTATTCCGAATCGCATTAAATGCGCGTATGGCGCATATAGTAACGCGCCTCGGCGCCATTGATAAGAGTAGAAGGTGATTTAAGAGAAACGCTTTATGCGCGAGTAGAAAAGACCCGAGCGGCAAACGCCCGGGGTCTATACAGCAGAATTAGAAGTAAGACACAAACGGTGCGGTATCCGGTGCTTTTACCTTGGCTGGCTGCACCTGTGGCGTTCCCAGATACAGGAAGCCGACGATTTCATCCTGCTCTCGGCAGCCAAAGGCGTCCTTAACGATGTTATTCTCTGTCCAGAAACCGCTGCGCCAGATGCCGCCAAATCCTTGCGCGACAGCGGCCATTTGCATGGCCTGAACGGCACAGCTTGCAGAGGCAATTTGTTCCCAGCGCGGCACCTTTGGATGTTCAGTACAGTGCGCAACCACCACGATAATCATCGGTGCACGCAGCGGCCCGGTCTTTGACTTTTCCTGAATAGCTTCATCCTTGCCTTCTTCGATGGCTGCCTGTAGCAACACTTGTGCAAAACGGTGGCGAGCCTCCCCTTCAACAATAATAAAGCGCCAGGGTTCCAGCGTTCCGTGGTCGGGTGCTCTCATTCCGGCGTGAATAATATTCTGTAGCACGTCTCCGGCCGGAGCTGGTTCAGTCAAGCGCGATGCGGAACGACGGTTAAGCAATAGCGTAAGTGCATCCATAGAATTCTCCTGACAAAGGGTATCGTTTTATTGTAAAGTTAATTATTTGTTAATAACAGCAAAATAACGTTCATCACGCAATAACTACATCATCTAGTACGCAATAGTCACTGACTTTTTACCCCCGACCCTTTAGGATAATCGGTATCGTTTTTCCCTGACTCAGGGTTTTTATTAAAGGTAGGCTCATGAAGGCACTTTGGCAGATTTTTGCGACCATCTTCAAGCTTTGTTGGAACGTCATTAACGTTATCCGCAAAGCCGTTTTAAACCTGATTTTCTTTATTGTCCTGATCCTTGCCCTTGGCGTTTACCTTCAGTTTGAACGGGGCTACGAACGACCAGCCGAAGGCGCTCTGCTGGTCGATCTACAGGGTACCGTTGTTGACTCTGTTAACCCGGACAACGTGCTGCGCCAGTTGGGAAAAGAGATGATCGGCGGCAGCCGAGACATTCAGGAAAACTCTCTGTTTGAGATTGTTAAGCAGATCCGCGCAGCCAAAAACGATGCCACAATAAGCGGTCTGGTACTGTCGCTCGGTGACTTTCTGGGCGCCGATCAGCCTTCCCTAGCCTATATTGGTAAGGCCATCAGTGAGTTCAAAGCCAGCGGAAAACCCGTTTACGCCATCGGTGACAGCTATACGCAGGGTCAGTACTATTTAGCAAGCTTTGCCGATCGGGTTTACCTTACACCGCAGGGCAGCGTAATGCTTCCCGGTATTGCAACCAACGGCCTGTACTACAAATCTCTGTTAGACAACCTGAAAGTCACAACGCACGTGTTCCGCGTCGGTACCTATAAGTCTGCTGTAGAGCCATTTCTGCGCGACAGTATGTCACCGGAAGCGCGTCAGGCCGACAGCCGCTGGCTTAACGGCCTCTGGTCAAACTACCTGAAAGACGTGGCCACTAATCGCAAGACTACCCCTGAAAAAATCTATCCCTCCGCAGAAACCCTCATCGCACAGCTGAAGGCCAGCGGCGGTGATAGCGCACACCTAGCGCTGACAAACGGGCTGGTTGATGAAGTGCTGTCCCGGTCTGATATGGAAAACAAACTGAAAGAGGCCTTTGGCTGGGACAGCAAAAATAAAAACTACAATCTGACCAGTATCTACGACTACCGCGTTCCTGAAGAGCGGTCAAAAGTGAAGAAACCAGAAATTGCGGTGATCTTCGCCAGCGGCGCCATCGTTGACGGTAAAGAAATGCCCGACATGGTTGGCGGTGACACCACCGCAAAACAGCTTCGCAACGCTCGCCTGAACGACAACGTCAAAGCGGTCATTTTGCGGGTCAACAGCCCCGGCGGCAGCGTAACAGCTTCAGAGACTATTCGCGCGGAAGTTCAGGCGCTGAAGGACTCCGGCAAGAGCGTCGTCGTCTCAATGGGTGGGATGGCGGCCTCCGGCGGTTACTGGATTTCCACCCCTGCCGACTATATCGTCGCCAGCCCAAGCACCCTGACTGGCTCTATCGGCATCTTCGGCGTTATCAACACGTTTGAAAACACGCTGGATACTATCGGAGTCCATACTGACGGCGTCGAAACCTCGCCGCTTGCCGGCGCAAGCGTGACCAAGCCGCTGTCCCCTCAGTTTTCAGAAATGATGCAGCTGACCATTGAAAACGGCTACAAAACCTTTATCAACCTCGTGGCTAAAGCGCGTAAAAAGACGCCTGAGGAAGTCGACAGCATCGCTCAGGGCAGAGTCTGGATTGGCGTTGACGCGAAAAATAACGGTCTGGTTGACGCACTGGGAGATTTTGACGATGCCCTTAAAAAGAGCGCCGAGCTGGCCAAGCTGAGCGATTATGACATCAAGTGGATCAACGCGGAGTCAGAGCTGAAAGAGACGCTGCTGGGGCAAACGGCTGCCGTCGTCAATAGTCTGCTCCCCTCGACGGTTAAGATAGAGCTTCCGGCTCCCCTACAGCAGGTTGCCGACGGCCTTGGTCAGCAGCCTGGGCTGTTTGGCAACCTGAGCGATCCAAGCCATCGCTACGTTTACTGCCTGAGCTGTAGCTATTCCAACTAGCTCTCTCCGGCTGCGCTGACAAATGATAGGCCTAATGGAAACATTAGGCCTATTTTATTATGGGAAGAACGTTTTATTGCGATAAAGCCTCTTCTATAATCGTCCCATTCTCTCTTCTATTGGCGTTGTTCACTATGCTAAAACAGCGAAAGTCTATTTACGTCGCCTATACTGGCGGTACTATCGGCATGCGTCATTCCCATCAAGGATACGTTCCGGTTTCTGGCTATCTGCAACAGCAGCTAGCGCAAATGCCAGAGTTTCATCGCGAAGAGATGCCTGAATTCGTTATCCATGAATACTGCCCTCTGATTGACTCATCGGACATGACCCCTGCCGACTGGCAAAACATCGCCAACGATATCCACCGTCACTATCATCAATACGATGGATTCGTTATTCTGCACGGCACCGACACCATGGCCTTTACCGCGTCGGCGCTCTCATTCATGCTGGAGAATCTGGGTAAACCCGTTATCGTGACAGGATCGCAAATCCCTCTGGCAGAGTTGCGCTCAGACGGGCAGGCTAATTTGCTGAATGCGCTCTATATTGCCGCGAATTACCCGATCGGTGAAGTTTGCCTATTTTTCAACAATCGTCTGTTTCGCGGCAACCGCACCACCAAAGTGCATGCAGACGGTTTTGACGCCTTTTCATCGCCCAACTATCCTCCACTGTTGGAGGCCGGCATCCACATCAAGCGCCTCGCCCCTTCGCTTCCTCCGTCAAAGGAAGACTTTATATCACACGCTATTGCTCCACAGCCGATAGGGGTTGTTACCCTTTACCCCGGCGTGTCGGCCGAGATCGTCGCCAATTTCCTTCTCCAACCCGTTAAGGGGCTAATTTTACGAACCTACGGTGTCGGCAATGCCCCGCAAAGCCCTTCTCTTTTAAAAGAGCTGAGCGATGCCGCCGAGCGTGACATCATTGTTGTGAACTTAACGCAGTGTCTGTCCGGGCGGGTTGATATGGGTGGCTATGCTACTGGCAATGCACTGGCTCACGCTGGCGTTATCAGCGGATTTGATATGACGCTTGAAGCTACGCTGGCCAAACTGCATCTCTTGTTTAGCCAGGAAAGAGATGTCGCAAGCATTCGGCAGCTTATGCAAACTGACCTTCGTGGAGAACTCACGACAGCTGAATAAAAAAGGAAAAGCGAAGGCTGGCAAAATCGTTTCAGTTTACTGGGAGCCTAATGCCCGTGTCTCCACTCTGATTTATCGTTTGAACAATAAATGCTGAATCGATTATGTTAACTAATTGAAACTATCTTAACCTTCAATTGTCTCGCCCGTTTCGCCGTCAATAAATATCATCGCACCGGAGTTAAGACAGTAGCGCTGACCTGTTGGCGGAGGGCCATCAGGAAAAACGTGCCCAAGATGCGCGTCACAGTGGCTACAGCGAATTTCAGTGCGATGCATATTATGTGAATAATCATCAATATAGCTAACAGCATTTGGCGTAACCGTCTCAAAAAAGCTGGGCCACCCACAGCCAGAATCAAACTTGGTATCAGAAGTAAACAGCGGTGCATCACAGCAAACGCAGCGATATGTGCCAACCGCTCGATTGTTTAAAAGACGCCCAGAGAACGGCGGTTCAGTTCCCCTTTCCTGAGTGATAAAGCGCTGACGCTCGGTCAGCTGTTTATTTTTTTCATTCAACGTATTAGACATTTCTGCCCCCTATGCTTTTGCCATGCGCCAACGTCGCGCCTCATCGGCAACAATAACAATAAATTAACATAAAGAGAGTATAGATGCTCCTACATTTAACGACGTGGAATAACGTCTCGCTAATAATTTGCGAAAAGAGTTATAATCAGAAGATCAGTACCCGAGAGCACGGCCTGAATCGAACAAAAAATGAGCAAAAAAGGTCACTGTAGCGTCACATTTTTTTGTGAGTTCTGACAAATGTTGACACGATTCCGCTTGACGTTTTGCAAGGTTTTTGTAATTTTACTCGCAGGCTATGACACTCACTTTATTCACTAACAAACTAGCTGGTGGAACATTATGACTATCAAAGTAGGTATTAACGGTTTTGGCCGTATCGGTCGCTTCGTATTCCGCGCTGCACAAGAGCGCTCTGATATCGAAATCGTTGCGATCAACGACTTGCTTGACGCTGAATATATGGCGTACATGCTGAAATATGACTCTACCCATGGTCGTTTCAAAGGCACCGTTGAAGTGAAGGACGGTCATCTTGTTGTTAACGGTAAAACTATCCGCGTTACCGCAGAAAGAGATCCGGCTAACCTGAAGTGGAACGAAGTTGGCGCTGACGTTGTTGCTGAAGCTACCGGCCTGTTCCTGACTGACGAAACCGCGCGTAAGCACATTACTGCCGGTGCTAAGAAAGTCGTTCTGACTGGTCCTTCCAAGGACAACACGCCGATGTTCGTTATGGGCGTAAACGACGCCACCTATGCTGGCCAGGACATCGTTTCTAATGCTTCCTGCACCACTAACTGTCTGGCACCGGTTGCCAAAGTTCTGAACGATCAGTTTGGCATCGTTGAAGCGCTGATGACTACTGTTCACGCAACTACCGCTACTCAAAAAACCGTTGACGGCCCGTCTCACAAAGACTGGCGCGGCGGCCGCGGCGCAGCTCAAAACATCATTCCTTCTTCCACCGGTGCTGCAAAGGCCGTTGGCAAGGTTATCCCTGAATTGAACGGCAAGCTGACCGGCATGTCATTCCGCGTTCCAACTCCGGACGTTTCCGTTGTTGACCTGACCGCGCGTTTAGACAAGCCTGCTTCTTACAAAGCCATCTGTGAAGCAATGAAGGCCGCTTCTGAAGGCGCTCTGAAAGGCATTCTGGGCTATACCGAAGACGACGTTGTTTCTACCGACTTCCTGGGTGAAAAGTGCACTTCCGTGTTCGACGCCAAGGCCGGTATCTCTCTGAACGACAACTTCGTGAAAGTGGTCGCTTGGTACGATAACGAAATCGGTTACTCAAACAAGGTTCTGGATCTGATTGCTCACATCTCTAAGTAAGAGATTTCGCAAGATCTAAGCTTTACAGGGCAGCGCATCGCTGCCCTTTTTTGATCGCTCAAAACCCATGAGTAAAAAGAAATCTGCCCAGCAGGAAAAAACCGTTCGAAAACAGTGCCGATATCTTTTCGGAAACCCTCCCCCGCCCGCTTACGTGTGGGAACACGAGTTTGACTACTGTGATAAAGAACTACAGCAGCTGGCAGTTAAGGACTGGCGTCAGATTCAAGCCGCAGAGTTAACTGGCTACTATCTGCTTAACCTCACCTATGTCGATCCCCTGCAGCCTGAAGTGTTTCGCTATCTGTTTCCTGTTTGTTTAGCGGTTTGGTGTGAATCGATGATCGATGGACATCATTTTGAGGATTTCCTGTATGCCGTGCATCGCGGCAATATTTTAGACAGAATGCTGACGCCGAAAGAAAAAGAAGGCGTGCTAAATGTCCTATGCGACGGCTTTCTTCATCGCCTAGAACAAGAGCGAGGATTCGTCTATACCGGTTTTCAAACCCCTGCCTACCTCTGGCTATACGCTTTTAATGAACTTGGTGCCACTCAACCCGTTATCGAAACCATCTGGCAGCGCTGGTGGACTTTAGACAGCCCGGGTAAAGCCGTTTCCGCCATGATGTATGCTTCCGGCCTGATTTACGAAGAGGGAGAAAACCCTATTTTTCGGCCTTGGAGCAAAACTCACGGAGGAGGAGGCCCCTACCTCGCCGAGCTCAATCACCACTTTGACGGCAACGGCTGGCTGCCAGAAAATCTGGCCTTCTTTAAGAAAACGCTTACAGCTGAGCGCCTGTTAGAAGATCTTGAGCGGGCAGCCGTCGTTCTACAGGGTCAACAGGAAGAGGCGATGGCCAATAGGCTGGTTGCTGACGCGCGGCAACGGCATGAAATTATTGCTATTCAAATTGACGATCTTATTGAGAATTTAGCGTCCCAGTATTAATCCAACAAGCGCTAATGAGAAATGCCGTCTTCAGTTATACTCTCAGCGCGATCGTGCACTCGTTAAAGAGGCTCTCACTATGTCAAACTCACTATTTTCACTTCCTATAGAACAGCAGCTCAGCCCCAGCCTGACCCTAAGAAAGAAAAATGGCCTCACGCTCGCTGTGATAAATCACCCAAAGGCCAAAGGCGCCGTGACGCTACAGGGGGCACAGCTTGTCTCTTGGCAGCCTTCGGGCGAAAGCCCTGTCATTTGGCTCAGCGAAGCCAGCGACTTTGAACCGGGTGTTGCTATACGCGGCGGCATCCCTATCTGCTGGCCGTGGTTCGGTAAAACGGGCTCGCCCTCTCACGGCTTTGCTCGCAATGGGCTGTGGCAGCTCACAGCCCATGATGAAAGCGATGACTGCGTTTGGTTAACACTGACCCTTAGCGACAGTGAAGGCACCCATAAGCTGTGGCCACACGCCTTTAGCCTAATTGCCAGAATTCGACTAGGAGAGACCTGCGAGGTTGAGCTGGAATCACACGGTGACTATGCCATCACGACAGCACTGCACAGCTACTTTCACATAGGGGATATTTCCCAGATCGGCATTGCCGGGCTTGGCGATGCCTACATGGATAAACTCACCGGCAAAGACGCTCTCGACAGCAGCCCTGTCATGCAGTTTCCCGGCCCCGTTGACCGCATTTACCGGCAGCCGCAGGCGTTCAGCACCATTAGCGATCCTGTTCTAAATCGAACGATTGAGATCCACCATCGCCAAGCGGCCGATGTCGTCGTGTGGAATCCCGGTAAGGAAGGCGCAGCTACGATGGCTGATATGAGTAACGAGGGATATAAAACCATGGCCTGCGTAGAAACCGCCTGCGTCAGTCAGCCGATTACTGTGACTCGCGATAAGCCTCACTATCTTTCAGTGTCTATTCGCTGCTATCGGAATGAATAGCCATAGAATTCTCTAATGCGGACAGCTAATTATAAAACTTTAAAGCCTTTTCCCCACTAATCAGTGGGTCTCTATAAGAATAGCGGACTGGCCTTTGCCTATCCGCTATTCGTTATCTCTTAGCTAAAATTAGCAACGCTCTGCACAACCTCTCCTCGCCAGCGCATGTCATCAGATGCTGGCTTTCGACTCCGTCAGAGATCTTTCTATAAAAAGAGGGCTACAGGAAAATCCTGAGCCCCCTCTTCAACGCTACTGTGCTCTAGAAGGAGTAAGACACTCCAGCGGCAAACAGCGTAGTATAAGACTTATCCACCATCGGGCTGTCTTTAACTTCATCGTCCAGACGAGTATAGCGAGCGTAGGCGAACGTTTTCCAACTCTGCGTTAATGCATAGTTGGCAGATATTTCCGCATAGGGTGACCAGCTGCTTCCCGCATCGTATTGGCTCAGGCCGCTGCGACGGGACTCTTTTCCGGAAATGCCATAGTAGTAATCGTTGAAGTTGCCGCTGTACCAGCTAGCGCCAATGCCCGGCGTCAACGTCAGTGCACCAAAGTCAAAGGGATAGAGATAAGCAGCATCCGCTACGTATCCATTACTGTAGTTCAGCACGTCAGCGGACAGCGAAGTACGCACGATCCCCCAGTCAGCCATGTGCCTATAGCCAAGGCCAGCCATCGCGGTCGAGTGCCGCTTATCCAGCAGCTTCATGCGGCGACTGTTGCTGTCATCCGGATCGAAGTTCAAAGGAGAATAAAACAGGTTAAGGGACAGCTGATTGCGCGAATCTTTTAGAAGATAGGCGCCAGCGCCGGTTCCGCGAATAAAGAAGCGCTCTCCCTCATAGTTAATCATAGGATAAGGCAGCGTATCGTTATCGACGCCCTTATAGGCGTACTGACCAACTGCTGCCCCAAGCCCAATAGAAAATCCTTCAGCCATTACCGCAGGTGCAGCGACCGCACCCGCGAGCGCAGCCGCTCCCCAAAAAACCTTATTTAATTTCATTCAAACTCCAGACAAAACCTTCAGTTATCAACGGTGCAGTATTACAGCAGGTTTATTAATTCGTTTTTTAACGTTTTATTGCTTTTGCTATTTCAGCCGCTTCCTGTTGCCAGGCCTGAGCCAGTACGCGAACCAGCTCGTCATAGCCGTCTTTTTGCAGTGGAAGCGTCATGCTAAAGGGGCGTCGAACAAGGCTTCCCTGGTGCTGAAGTACCCAATAGCCGCTGACAACCGCGTAACCGTCATAGCGCCCCTGAAACTCATTAACCGTCACCCGCAGCGTATCAACGTTATCGTTTCCAATCGGCTGATTAACCACCAGCCAGTCGTTGAGGCTAGCGCTGAGGTTATCGGTCAGCGTCCTTTTAAGCTGCTGTTCTAGACCGCTGGCCCACAGATTACTGCTGGCCACGGTATAGGACACAGCGCTGGTTTGATAAGCGATCCCCGTTCCGCTAAGAAAATCCGCGACGGACACGCTTTCAACCCACAGCTGCTTTTGTGGATTAATCGACGAAATCTGAGTCGACGTGACGCTCGCAGAGGGCAGCTGATAGTAAGCAACCGGCGTCTGACTGCTACAGGCGCTGAGAAGCAGCGCACAGGCTGCAATTTTCCACTTCATCATTGGCTATTGGCCTTCTTGGGCTGAGGGTCTTTCGCGCCGGGCGCTTCAAAGACCAGTGCGTTACTCTTCTGGTTTAACTTCTGCAACAGCGGCTGCAGTTCGCGCATCACCTGATCCAAACGCTGCATATCATTGACCAAAGAGGTGTACGCCGCAGAGCCGGGCTGTAGCCCCTTCAGGCTGCGGTTCAACTCGGTCAGCGTTTGTTGCATATCCTTCGGCAGGCCGCTGGCCTCTTTGCTAGACAGTATCTTATCTAGGCTTGCCATCGTGCTGCGGGTTTGCTTCAGCGTTTCAGTCATTTCCATCAGCATTGGCTCTACCGGCATTTTGTTCACTTTATCCAGCGTGACCATCAGGCGCTTCTGAATTTCAGCTAGGCCGCCGCTAACGGTAGGAATAAGCGGATGCCCCATAACCTCTTTAGGCCCCGTCCACGGCTTGGCATCAGGATAAAAGTCCAAGTCGATAAACAGCGCCCCGGTCAGCAGGTTACCGGACTTCAGAGAAGCCCTGAGCCGATTGTCGTTAACCGAGGACATCAAGTGGGTCTTCAGGTCGAAGTCCTTGCCAAAGCGGTTTTGTACCCGATCGGGCTCAATGCGCACAAGTACCGGAATATAGTAGTTCTTGTTGATCATTTTCAGCTCAGGCATATAGAACGGCACTTCTGCAACCGTCCCTACCCTGATGCCCCTGAACTCAACCGGTGCACCCGGCTGAAGCCCTCTAATCGAATCTTCAAAGTAAAGCAGGAAGTCTTCATGACGCGTATACAACGACTCCTGAATGCTTTTCTGATCGGAATACAGTTCAAACTCGTCATGGTCTTTTACCGGATCGCCGTTTGACCAGCCGTTGGGCAGGTCGAAGCTAACGCCACCGGTAACTAACGTATCCAGCGAGCCCATATCCACGCGAACGCCCTGAGAGGACATATCAAACGAGATACCGCTATCCTGCCAGAAACGGACGTTGCTGGTCACCAAACCTCGGTAAGGTTCCATGACGAACAGCCGATAGCGCATCAGGCGCTCTTTCGGGTCAAACTCGCTGCTCTCAACGGTACCGACGCGAAAACCGCGAAACAGCACCGGATCGCCCGCATTTAGGCGCGTCGGCTGTTTACTCTCCAGCGCGATCCTTAGGCCTTTCATATCCGGTGACGCCAGCGGCGCGTTTTCTTGCAGTGTGAATTTCGTTTCGACAGCCTTGTCTCGCCCCGGCTGAAGTTCAATATAGGCGCCAGAAAACAGCGTATTAAGCCCCGATACGCCCTCACGGCCAATCTTCGGCTTAACTACCCAGAATACCGAGCCTTTATTCAGCATGTTTTCCATGCCCGTGTGAAGGCGAGCAGTAATAACCACCTGTTTGAGGTCTTCACTCAAATTGACGGTTTCAACGATGCCGATGTCAACGTTGCGTGTCTTAATCGACGTTTTACCCGCTTCAATACCTTCAGCATTTGACGTGACCAGCGTGACCTCTGGCCCCTGATTGCTAAAGTGATAAAAAAGGATCCATGCGCCGATAAGCACCGTAACGATGGGAATGATCCACACCGGCGACCAGCGCTTTATCGTCTCTATTTTTGCCGTTTTGTCCTGATGACTTTCCTGCACGTGAAGGCTTCCTCACTCATTAGTTAATTCGGGTCTGGTGCGATCCCACAGCAGTCGCGGATCGAACATCATGGCGGCGATCATGGTTAAGATCACCACCATTGCAAATAAAATAGCGCCAATATCGGGATAGACGCTCATCAGCCGCCCGATGCGCACCAGCGCCGACAGCACGCCGATCACAAACACATCGATCATCGACCAGCGGCCGACGAACTCGACGACTTCATAAACAAGGTGCATCTTCTGGCGCTCGTGGCGCCCAATCTTTTTCCCTCGCCCTGATGCGTCATAGCAAAGCCAGCCTATCGCTAAAATTTTCAGCGTGGGCACCATAATACTGGCAATAAATATCACCATCGCTACTGGGTATGAGCCGTCTTTCCACAGCAGGATCACACCGGACATAATATTGGATGCCTGCGGATCGCCCAAAACTTCCGTGATCATAATCGGCAGAATATTGGCCGGGATATACAGCATAACGGAGGTCAACAGCAGCGCTAGCGTCCACTGTAAACTGTTCTTTCTTCGCGCGTAGCCAGTGGTAAAGCAGCGTGGGCAACGGTACTCATCCGCCGGGAGGATCGCCAGACAGCACGGGCACGATCTCAATCCCTGCGACAGGCCTGAGGTACCAATTTTAGGCTCATGGGGCAGTGCGGGAGCCGGTTGAATATTCTGCCAAAACCAGTGGCGATCCATACACTGAAAGGCGCGAACCTGTAGCAGGCAAAACAGGCAGTAGGGAATAAAGCTGGCGCCAATACCTACATCGCCGTAGGCCATCAACTTAACGAAGCTGACCAGCACACCCACCAGAAAAATTTCCACCATGCACCAGACTTTCGCCAGATAAATCGCCCGCCCCATTACAACTTTCAGGCGATAGGGCAGCTTAACTTTCAGGCAAAGCATGACGATTGCCGTCATACAGAACGCAGGGATCAGCTGAACAAAGATAACAAACAGCGTCGCTAAACTGGTGTAGTTATCTCCCACCATCACCTTAGGAATTTCAATCAGGTAAATCTGGCTATAAATACCCGACACCCGCATATTGACGAAGGGAAACAGATTGGCAAACACCATCATGATGAGCGCACTGATGGCAAAGCAAATCGGCTGTAGCGAAGGCTCAACCCAGCGCGCGGTTAACGTCGTGTGGCAGCGCGGGCAAACGGCTTTTTTCCCTTCAGACAGCGTAGGCAGTTCGACCACGAGATCGCACTGTGGGCACAGCATAACGTCCTTTTCTACTGCCGCGAGATCCTCTACCTTTTCAGGCACGGCAGCAGGAATAGCCGAAGCGCTTAAGGCGTGAGAACAAGAAGCGCCTAAACACATAGGCACCCTCCTCTCCGGCTTTGGTAAAGACGCTCTTCGACCATAAATTCCATTCCCGCTGTGCGACTCCGATTTTGTGAACGTCTGAACATCAGCCGTTTTTCATTGATTCCAGCTCTTCCCAACGCAAAAAGGCCTCTTCAAACTTTTGCTCAGCGTCTGCCAGCGCGGTAAGCACCTTTTGCGTTACGTCGTGAGGCTGATTAAAAAACTCGGGATTGCCGACCTGCTCCTGTAAAGATGCGACGTCAGCCTCAAGCTGTTCAATTTTTGCCGGCAGCCCTTCAAGCTCTCGCTGTAGGTTATAGCTCATTTTGCTGCCGCCTTTCTTGCGTTCTTCTGCTTTTTCTGGCGCCGCCTTGACCGGTGCCGAAACCGCCGCTGGCGCTTTTATATCAACGCTGTTGGCCTGCTGCCAGTGGGCATCGGTATACCCTCCAGTGTAGGGTTTAATGACGCCGTCACCTTCAAAAATCCAGCAGTCCGTAACGGTGTTGTCAACAAACTGACGATCGTGGCTAACCAGAAGTACGGTTCCGCCGTAGTCACTCAACAGTTCTTCTAGCAGCTCCAGCGTTTCAATATCCAAGTCGTTTGTTGGTTCGTCAAGAATCAACAGGTTACTGGGTTTTAAAAACAGCCGCGCCAGCAGAAGACGGTTTCGCTCTCCGCCGGACAGCGCCCTTACCGGCGTCATCGCCCGCTTGGGATGAAACAGAAAGTCCTGTAAATAGCCTAGCACATGACGGCTGCGACCATTCACCATCACCTCTTGCTTACCGTCGGCCAGGTTGTCCATAACGGTTTTATCCGGATCGAGCTGGGCACGGTGCTGGTCAAAATAGGCCACTTCCAGCTTGGTTCCGCAGCGCACAGTACCGCTATCCGGCTGGATTTGCTGTAACATCAGCGTTAAAAGAGTAGTTTTTCCGCATCCGTTAGGGCCAACCAGAGCAATTCGGTCGCCACGCTGTACCTGAGCGGTAAAGTTTTTCACCAGCGTTTTGTCGCCGCGGCTAAAGCTCACGTTCTCCATCTCGAAGACGATTTTCCCCGAACGCAGAGACTCTTCCACCTGCATTCTGGCAGAGCCAACCACGTTACGGCGCTCTGCGTGCTCGTTACGCATGGCCTTCAGAGCCCTAACTCGCCCTTCATTACGAGTGCGCCGAGCCTTAATTCCCTGACGGATCCACACTTCTTCTTGAGCCAGTCTGCGATCGAATTCAGCGTTTTGCTGTGCCTCTACGCGCAGCGCCTCTTCTTTACCCAATAGATAACCGTCGTAGTTGCCGGGCCAAGACACCAGCTTACCGCGATCAAGATCGACGATTCGCGTTGCCATCGCGCGAATAAAAGCGCGGTCGTGAGAGATAAAAATAATGCTGCCGCTGAACTCTTTCAGAAAAGACTCCAGCCAGGCGATAGTGTCAATATCCAAGTGGTTGGTCGGTTCATCCAGCAGTAGCACATCGGGAGAACAAACCAGCGCGCGCGCCAGAGCCGCTTTACGCAGCCAGCCGCCGGAGAGAGAAGAAAGCGGCGCTTCCGCTATCAGTTCCAGCTTTTCCAGAACAGAACGGATCCGGCTGTCGATAAGCCACGTACCCTGATGCTCAAGGGTTTCCTGTAGCGCGGCCAGCCGATTTAAATTCTGCTCGCTGGGATCGCTCTCTATCAGCGTAGAAAGATGATGGTAGGCTTTAAGCTGTTCTGCCTGCTTTTCCACACCTTCGGCGACAAAATCGAATACGGTTCCCTCAACGTTACGGGGAGGATCCTGCTGCAGGCGGGAAACCACCAAATCCTGTTCAAACACCAGCTGACCGTCGTCTAACGGCACTTCTCGGTTGAGAATTTTTAGCAGCGTTGATTTACCTGCGCCGTTACGCCCAACCAGGCACACGCGTTCACCGGGTTCAATATGCAGCTCGGTATTGTCCAACAGCGGCGCGTCGCTAAACGACAGCCACGCGTTGGATAAACTGATAAGAGACATGAATTAACGATCCTCGCTGACGTGCGTCAACAGCCAGCAGTTGTGAATATGTTTATTACGGGCAAAGTCAGGAGACAGGGTTTTGTCTGAAATCTCTTTCGCTTTAAGCCCCAGCTTGGCGATGCCGTCAAGATCCATTTTAAAGCCGCGCTTGTTGTTAGAGAACATCAGTGTGCCCCCGGGGCGCAGCATGCGCTTGAGATTGCGCATCAGAGCCAAGTGGTCTCGCTGCACGTCAAAGGTGGCCTCCATCCGCTTAGAGTTAGAGAACGTCGGCGGATCGATAAAAATAAGGTCGAACTGTTCGTCAGTTTCTTCCATCCAGCCCAAGCAGTCAGCCTGAATCAGGCGATGAGCACGCCCCGTGAGGCCGTTGGCGCTCATATTGCGCCCCGCCCATTCAAGGTAGGTTCTGGACATATCTACGGTAGTGGTAGTTCGTGCACCACCAAGCCCGGCATGAACGCTGGCAGACCCGGTGTAGGCAAAGAGGTTAAGAAAATCTTTCCCTTTACTCATTTGCCCCAGTGTGCGGCGTGCAATCCGGTGGTCGAGAAACAGCCCGGTATCGAGGTAGTCCGTTAGGTTAACCCACAGCTTGGCGCCGTATTCTTTAACCTGGAAAAAGTCGTTTTTCTGCGCCAGCTTCTCATACTGGCTTTTGCCCTTTTGCCTTTCCCGCACTTTTAACACTAGCGCACCGGCCGGAAGCTGTAGCACTGACAAAGTTGCATTGATAGCGTCAAACAGGCGCTGACGCGCCTTTTCTGGCGCGACAGTCTTCGGCGGCGCGTACTCTTGCAGCACGTAGCGATCGCCATAGCGATCTAGTGCCAGGTTGTATTCAGGCAGATCGGCGTCATACAGCCGGTAACACTCTAGGCCTTCCTGCTTGACCCATTTTTCAAGACGCTTTACGTTTTTCCGCAGGCGGTTGGCAAAGTCTTCCGCCAGCGGTGAGGGCGTCTCGACTTTGTGATTTTGCGCGCCATTGCCGTCACTCTTCTCGCGCCCTGCGCTCTCCGCCAGCCGATAGTTTTTCTGTACGCACTCCAGCGGGCCGTTCTTGGCCTTAAACTGCCGATCGGAACGAAGCTGCAGGCAGCTTAGCAGTTCCGGTGAAGCGCTAAACAGTGAAAGGTTCCAGCCGCCAAAGCTGCGCTTCATGATTTGCCCCAGTGCCGTATGCAGCGCGATAAGCGCAGGCTCGCTCTCTAAGCGCTCTCCGTAAGGAGGGTTGCTTAGAACAGTGCCAACCGGGCCGCTCGGCAGCGGATTAACGAGCTGGGTAATGTCCTGAGAGGCAAAGTGAATAAGACTGCCAACGCTGGCTCGGCGGGCATTCAGCTTGGCAATCTCAACTACGCGCCGATCGACGTCGTAACCGTAAAAACGTGATGTGGTTTTATTGACGCCCCGGCTAGCACGCACCTGAGCCTCTTTTAGCAATTCTTGCCACAGCTCATCGTCGTGGCCGCTCCAGGCTTCAAAGCCCCAGGCGTTGCGGTGTAACCCTGGCGCAACGTCCGCCGCCATCATTGCCGCTTCAATCAGCAGTGTTCCTGAACCACACATGGGATCAACCATCGGCGTATCGGCCTGCCAGCCAGAACGCATCACAATAGCCGCAGCCAGATTTTCCTTTAGCGGAGCCTGCCCGGCGGCATCCCGATAGCCTCGCTGATGCAGGGAACTCCCGCTCAAATCAAGAGCTACACTGGCCTTCTCTTTTTGTAAGAAAACGTTGATGCGGATATCGGGCTGCTGTTTCGCCACGTCTGGGCGCTGTTTTATCTTTCGCATAAAGCTGTCAACAACGGCGTCCTTAACCTTCAGCGCGCCGTACTGACTATTGCGAATCTCATCGTTGGTGCCGGTGAAATGAACGGCAAAAGTCTCTTTCACACTGAACAGCGACGGCCAGTCCACCGCGTTAATGCCAAGATAGAGGTCCATGTCGCTATAAACGCGGAACTCCCCCATCGGCATCAGTATGCGTGAGGCTAGGCGACTCCAGAGCAGCGAGCGATACATCAGGCGTTTATCGCCAGCAAAATGTACACCGCCCTGAACAACTTTACAGGCGTCTGCTCCCAACGCTTCCAGTTCGGTTTTTAACAGTTCTTCCAGGCCGCGAGCCGTACTGGCAAACAAAGAGATCATAACCATGCACCACAAATAAAAATAAGGGATGCATTATAGCCAATCCGCCCTCTTTGTCATAAAGTTACCTGCTATTTATTATTTCATCCGCTCTTCGGTTTAAGCCATTCAGTTCAGGCCGAAATGTGTGAGGTTACGCTTCTGCGTGTCAGGCCCCCTTCAACAGCAGCCTGAGACGCCCTATCGATACGGAGTTTATGCGTGGTTACTCTATCTCGCCTGTATGTGCATCCCGTTAAGTCAATGAGAGGCCTTGAGCTCTCCCACGCTCAGGTTCTGGACGGCGGGCTGGCTTTCGATCGCATCTTTATGATCACCGATCCTTCAGGCACTTTTATTACCGCTAGGCAGTACCCGGCACTGGTCTGCTTTACGCCTGCTCTACTGATTAACGGCGTGTCCCTTACCGCACCGGATGGGCAAAGCAGAACCGTTTCTTTCAGCGATTTCTCTTCCGACAGCCTGCCGACGGAGGTTTGGGGAAACCACTTTACAGCCCATATTGCACCCGAAGGCATCAACCAATGGCTCAGCGGCTACTTAAAACGTGATGTCCAGCTGCGCTGGGTTGGTCCAGAATTAACCCGTCGGGTAAAAAACCGCCCCGAAGTTCCTCTGGGATTCGCCGACGGTTTCCCCTATCTGCTCATTAACGAGGCCTCCTTTCAGTCTCTACAGTCCCGCTGCCCGGCCAGCTTAACCATTGAGCAGTTCAGACCTAATCTTATTGTGCGTGACGCCGCGCCCTTTGCCGAAGACCAGTGGCAGACGATCCGCATCGGCGAAGTCATTTTCGATCTTGTCAAACCCTGTAGTCGGTGCATTTTAACCACGGTCAATACTCAGAGCGGCCGTAAACACCCACAAGAGGAGCCCCTGCACACGCTCCGTCAGTTCAGAACGGCGGAAAACGGCGATGTGGACTTTGGCCAAAATATGATTGCCCGCAACCACGGCGTGATTCGCCTAGGCGACAGCGTTGAAGTATTGGCAACGCATCCTCCCCGCGTTTATCGCGCCTCAGATGCAGCCTCAGCCGTTGAACAGCCTCATGACGCCCCAAAAGACGTTGTCATCAGCTACGGAGAACATACGTTTATCGGCAATAACCAGCAGGTGCTGCTCGAACAGCTGGAACAAAACGGTATCCAGATCCCCTACTCCTGCCGGGCCGGTATCTGCGGCTGCTGCCGTATTACCCTAAACGCGGGAGAAGTTAGCCCGTTAAGAAAAGGAGCTATTAAGCGCGACGGCTCCGTTCTGGCCTGCAGCTGTGTGCCAAAAACCAACGTTGAGCTGGCATGAAAACCGAACGAATGAGCGAGCGAGAAAAGAATAGAAAGGGAAAGAGATAACGTTGAAACGCCCGCGAACGCGGGCGCCTACATATTAGTCAGGTTAACTGCTTCGAGCTTAACCTACTTGAGCAAAAGGCACATAGGCCTCTTCAAACCGCACGCTTATCATCCTGTCGTGCATCACCTTAATGGCATCCCCCAGCTGTAGGCACTTGCCCGCTATCGTCATTGACGGTTGAGCGACCAGACACAGACTGGCGTTTTCGCCTACGTCCACCACAACCAGCAGCGCGTGCTGACCACTTTCAATCATAGAGACAGCGATGATGTCACAGCGAACCGGATTGACCTCAAACGCCTGCTGTTCGAAATACCAGCTTTTTGGCATCAGCGGCTTTAGAAAGCGATGTGCAGCTAACGCATTCAGGGTTAACTCCGCGCGCTGCTCATGGGTGAGAGACAGGCTGCGGCAGCGCTCTTCCAGTTCAAAAAACAGCGCTGCGTCATCAACGCAGAATGCGGATTCGGTAAACGCATCAGGCGTCAACGTTTTGCCAGCGAAACGCGAGCGAAAGACCATATCGTTGGACAAATCCAACATAAGTCGATCGTGTTCACTGTCAAAATACCAGCGCCAGCTATCGTCTGGCTTAATCCTCATTGCCTTTTCCTTAAACTTTACGACAAACGCCATTCATTTTTTCACGTTAAATAATAAAATAGTAAATAAACATTCAGTGAAAAAATGCCGTTTATATCTCACGATAATTTCATTCGAGGGTAAACATTTTAAATATAGAGCAACCGGAGGAAAAAATAAACCCCCGATTGCTTATTAATAAGAAATAATTTAAAGGCCGGTCACAATTTCTTTTACTAATCCCGGTCCTTTAAAAATAAATCCAGAATAGATTTGAAGTAGTGTCGCCCCTGCGGCTAATTTCTCTTTAGCGGTATCCACGGAATCAATACCCCCTACGCCAATAATAGGCAATTGACCGTTAAGCTCAGAAGCTAAACGCGTAATAACCGCAGTGCTTTTATCCCGAAGAGGCCTACCGCTTAATCCGCCAGACTGCTCGCTGTTCTTGAGTCCAATAATAGATCCACGATCCAACGTCGTATTTGTTGCAATAACGCCGTCAATATTATGTCTGACTAAACTGTCCGCTATTTGGATCAGTTCCTCTTCAGAAAGATCCGGCGCGATCTTCACAGCGATCGGAACATATTTATTATGCTTAATGTTTAATTCATTTTGCTTCAGCTTGATCGCTTTTAATAGATCGTCTAGCGCATCGCCATATTGTAATGTTCTCAATCCTGGCGTGTTGGGAGAAGATATATTGATAGCAATGTACCCTGCATGAGAATAGACTTTATCCATACAAATCAAATAGTCGTCCTTTCCCTGCTCTACCGGTGTCAGCTTATTCTTCCCTATATTGACCCCAATAATACCTTGAAAGCGTGTCTTCTTTATATTTTCAACCAGGTTGTCTACGCCAAGATTATTGAAGCCCATTCGGTTGATCAGCCCCTCAGCGGAGACGATCCTAAATAGCCTTGGCCTGTCGTTTCCCGGCTGGGGTTTTGGCGTGACAGTCCCCACTTCGATCGCCCCAAATCCCATAGCGCCTAATGCGTCAATACACTCTCCGTCTTTATCAAGACCGGCGGCTAAGCCTAGCGGATTTTTAAATGTCAGCCCCATACAGGTTACGGGTCGATCGGGAACGTTTTGATGAATGAAGTGTTGAAGAGGCGTGCCGCTAATACGGCGCAGATGGCGAAACGTGAATTCGTGGGCGTGCTCAGGATCGAGCTGGAATAGCGCTTTCCTGATAACAGGGTAAAACATACGTTCTCCTTAATCCGGTGGTTAACCGGAGCCACATTATTCAGTATTCTTCGATAAAAATAAATCATTACTCCTTAAAATAACGTGTGTTAAATAATAAGGCCGACGTAAACGCCGGCCTTATCCTCATGGATCCTGATTGAATCAGCGCCTTATGAAGCTGTTCCCAAGGCTTTTTCTATCTTCTCAAACAGATCGCCTGACAGGTTTTCAATACTCTTAAGGCGTTCTAGGGCCTGGCGCATCAAGTCCTGACGCTTAGCATCATAGCGTCCCAGTCGGATCATCGGCTCAATAAGCCGCGCGGCAACCTGTGGGTTACGGCTGTTAAGATCCACTAAAACGTCAGTTAAAAAGTCATAGCCGGATCCGTCTTTCGCGTGGAACGCCGACGGGTTCGCCGACGCAAAAGCACCAATCAGGGAGCGAATGCGGTTAGGGTTATTCATGCTAAAAGAGCGATGGTTCATCAACGCCTTCACGCGCTGGAGTACCCCCTCTTCAGGGCTAGAGGCCTGTAGAATAAACCACTTATCCATAACCAGTCCGTCCTGATGCCAGCGCTCATCAAACGCATCCATCATGGCTGCGCTGCTCGGTAACCCAGCCGAGATCGCCGCAGACAGCGCCGCCAGCGAGTCCGTCATGCTGTTTGCCTGCTCATACTGACGACGCGCCAGGCCGTCCGCAAACTCGCGATCGTCAACAAACGCCAGATAGCTGAGGCACACGTTTCTCAACGCCCGCTTAGCGATATCTCCGTGTTCAATACGGTACTCACCCGTTTCGTTTGCCAGATAAACCGCCAGCCACTCCGCCTCCATATCCTGTGCAAAACGGGCGATCGTTTCATCGCGCACATGGTGGATCGCATCGGGATCGATAACGTCGAACGACTCCGCTATCTCATTTTCCGATGGCAGGGTCAGGATCTGCGCCGCAAGGGCTGGATCCAGCGTTTCACTAAGCAGCACGCCGCGGAAAGCATCGACAACCTCATCGGGCAAAGTGAACGCCTCACCGCGCTGCACTCGCTGAACGTTTTGCTGAATGTGCTTTATCAATAGCGTTTGTGCCGCATCCCAGCGTGAGAATTCGCTGGTCGCGTGCTGCATCAGAAAAGCCAGCTGTGCGTCTGTGTAAGGATAATCAAGCTTCACCGGCGCAGAGAAATCGCGCAGTAAAGAAATAATCGGGCGCTGAGGCACGCTGTCAAACGTGAACGTCTCGCTTTCCTGCGTCACGTTCAGCACGGAAGAAACGCGCTTGTCGCCGATCAACAGAGGAATAACCCGCCCTTCTGGATCGTAAAGTTCGACGTCCAGTGGAATATGTAACGGCAGCTTGTCTGCCTGATCCTGCGTTGGCGGAGTCATCTGGCTGACGGTTAGGCGGTACTGTTTCGTTGCCTCGTCATAGCTGTCACGCACCGTCAGGCGCGGCGTACCGGACTGACTGTACCAGCGGCGAAACTGTGTAAGATCGATACCGGATGCAGTTTCCATCGCTTCAACGAAGTCGTCACAGGTCGCCGCCGATCCGTCGTGCAGATCAAAATAGCGCCGCATACCCGCCTGAAAGTTTTCTTCTCCCAGCAGTGTATGCATCATGCGGATCACTTCCGCTCCCTTTTCATACACCGTCAGCGTGTAGAAGTTGTTCATCTCGATCACTTTTTCAGGGCGGATCGGATGAGCCATCGGGCTTGCATCTTCGGCAAACTGCGCGCTGCGCATAACCCGCACAGAGTCAATCCGGTTCACCGCTCGGGAACCCAGATCGGAGCTGAACTCCTGATCGCGGAATACCGTCAGCCCTTCTTTCAGGCTAAGCTGGAACCAGTCGCGGCAGGTCACGCGATTGCCGGTCCAGTTGTGGAAGTATTCGTGACCAATAACGGACTCAATGTTGAGATAGTCTTTGTCCGTCGCCGTTTCTGCCTTAGCCAGCACATACTTGGAGTTAAAGACGTTCAGCCCTTTATTCTCCATCGCCCCCATATTGAAGAAGTCGACGGCGACGATCATGTAGATATCCAGATCGTACTCTAGTCCGAAACGAGTTTCATCCCAGCGCATGGCGTTTTTCAACGAGATCATCGCCCAGTCTGCGCGATCCAGATTGCCGCGATCGACAAACAGCTCCAGCGCAACTTCACGCCCAGAACGGGTGGTAAAGCTGTCCTTTAATACGTCAAAGTCGCCAGCCACCAGCGCAAACAGATAACAGGGCTTTGGAAACGGATCCTGCCACTCAACCCAGTGACGGCCGTCTTCCAGTTCGCCCTGAGCGATGCGGTTTCCGTTAGACAGCAGATAAGGATAGGCTTTCTTGTTCGCCGTAATCCGTGTAGTAAAACGAGCCAGCACGTCAGGCCGGTCGAGATAATAGGTTATATGGCGAAAGCCTTCGGCTTCGCACTGTGTGCAAAGGGCTTCACCGGAAACGTACAGACCTTCCAGCGCGCTATTTTCCGCAGGGTGAATGTCGTTCACAACGTGTAGCGTAAACCGATCGGGAACGTTGTTGAGCACCAGCTCGCCTTCGCGCTGCTCGTAATCATGCCAAGGGCTGCCGTCAATATGAATAGAAACCAGCGTCAGGTTCTCACCGTCAAGCACCAGCGGCGCCTGTGCCGCCCCCTGTCGTACAATCTGACTCACTGCGTTCACCCGCGTCACGGCGGGCGCCAGTTCAACATCCAGAGTCACATCGGTAATGGTGAAGTCCGGTTTACTGTAGTCGTGGCGATACTTCGCCTGAGGCTTCTGCGTCATAAAAACCCTATTGTGTTCAACCTAATGATGCTCTGAGTCTATGCTTCTTACCCAATAGTTGCAAAACCTTGGTAAACGAAGACGATAAAAATAATCATTGCCTTTATTTCACCTAGTGCAGGCCTGCTTTTTCACTTATCAAGACGGTTATCTTCCCGCCTTCCTGCATTTTCTACCTTTATTACATCGTTTTTAAAGGTATACTCTTTGAACCTTTTCAGTGCGTCACCCAACGTAAGAAAGCATAAATCGCAACATGAAACAGCAGGCCAGCCCCATCCTTACTTCGCTATTGGATACCGACGCCTACAAGCTGCACATGCAGCAGGCTGTCTTTCATCATTATCGTCACACCACCGTTGAAGCCGAGTTTCGCTGTCGCAGCGATGACCTGCTGGGTGAGTATGCAGATGACATCCAGCAGCAAATTGCGCTGATGGCAAATCTTTCCCTGACAGAAGAAGAGTATCGCTATCTCGCTTCTCTTCCCTTTTTCCAGCAGGACTATCTCGACTGGCTAAAGTCGTTTCGCTTCAACCCTTCTCAGGTTCAGGTGACAAACCGTCAGGGGAAACTGGAAATTCGCATTCGCGGCCTCTGGTGTGAGGCTATTTTGTGGGAAGTGCCTTTGCTGGCGGTCATTAGTGAAACGATCCACCACCACAGAACGCCGGAGATCGGCGTCGATGCAGCGGTCACTCATCTGCAGAAAAATCTGGCGAAGTTTCACGCCAAATACGCTCAGGTGGATCTGTCTGGATTTCGCATTGCCGATTTCGGCACCCGCAGGCGCTACAGCAAAGCCGTTCAGGAAGCTATTGTCGGTGAACTACAGAGCGCGTTCTCTCCCTATATGATAGGAACCAGCAACTACGACCTAGCGCGGCGCCACAGCCTACCGCCTGTAGGCACTCAGGCTCACGAATGGTTTCAGGCGTTTCAACAAATAAGCCCGGTGTTGGCAAATAGCCAGCGCGCCGCGCTACAGGGCTGGCTTGATGAATATCCCGACCAGTTGGGTATCGCCCTGACAGACTGCATCACGATGGACGCTTTTCTTCGGGACTTTGGCCTGCCCTTTGCCAGCCAGTACGAAGGGCTACGTCACGACTCGGGCGATCCCTTTGAGTGGGGTGAAAAGGCTATCGCCCACTATGAAAGCCTTGGCATTAATCCGCTGAGTAAAACACTGGTGTTTTCCGACAGTCTGGATCTGGATAAGGCGCTGGCGCTCTATCAGCGTTTCTATCAGCGCGTTAAGCTGGTGTTTGGCATCGGCACGCGATTAACCTGTGATATCCCCGGCGTTGAGCCGCTCAATATTGTGATCAAGCTGGTGAAGTGCAACGGGAAGCCTGTCGCCAAGCTCTCTGACAGCCCGGGCAAAACCATCTGCCAAGACCCTGCGTTTGTCCAAGCGTTGCATAAAGCGTTTAATTTGCCGCTAGCAAAATCGCTGCGTTAAGAAAAATCGATTCCTCTCTAAAAATAAAAGCCGCCTTTCCTCTACAAAAAGGCGGTTTTTTTTAGTACCTTTAGTAAGACGCTAACTTCAGGCTAAATATTCGGTTTATAACCCTATATTCTCCACTATGATGGCTTGGCTTTTCATTGAGGCCTGAGTTACCGCGTTTCTGTCGCCGACGTCTTCGGCAGATAAATGATAAAAGATACGCCGTCGACCACCCTATGGGTTGGTATGTCGGTCATTACATACAGTTCAGATTGACACCATAAGAGAGAAAGTTATGAGCGTAGTGCCTGTAGTCGATGTACTGCAAGGGCGCGTAGCGGTTGACAGCGAAGTCACCGTACGCGGCTGGGTGCGTACCCGGCGTGATTCTAAAGCCGGTATTTCCTTTCTAACCGTTTATGACGGTTCCTGCTTTAATCCGTTACAGGCGGTCGTTAATAATTCTCTGCCCAATTATCAGGACGAAGTGCTTCGCCTGACAACGGGCTGCTCCGTTATCGTAACGGGTAAAGTGGTCGCCTCTCCTGGCGAAGGTCAGTCTTTTGAACTGACAGCAAGCCATGTAGAAGTCAGCGGCTGGGTGGAAGATCCCGATACGTATCCGATGGCGGCCAAGCGCCACACCATCGAGTACCTGCGCGAGGTCGCTCACCTGCGTCCGCGTACTAACATTATCGGCGCCGTTGCGCGCGTTCGCCACACTCTGGCGCAGGCACTGCACCGCTTCTTCGACGAGCAGGGATTTTTTTGGGTTTCTACTCCTATTATTACTGCTGCAGACACCGAAGGTGCCGGAGAGATGTTCCGCGTTTCCACGCTGGATCTGGAAAACCTGCCCCGTACCGATAAGGGTAAGGTCGACTTTGATCAGGACTTCTTCGGTCAAGAGTCGTTCCTGACGGTATCCGGCCAGCTTAACGGTGAAACCTACGCCTGTGCGCTGTCTAAAATCTATACCTTTGGCCCCACCTTCCGTGCGGAAAATTCCCATACCAGCCGCCATCTGGCTGAATTCTGGATGGTTGAACCGGAAGTGGCGTTTGCCGATCTGAACGACATCGCCGCACTGGCGGAAGCCATGCTGAAATACGTATTTAAAGCAGTACTGGAAGAGCGCCCTGACGACATGGCCTTCTTTGCCGAGCGCGTGGATGCGGAAGCGGTATCGCGTCTGGAGAAGTTTGTCTCCTCTGACTTTGCTCAGGTCGACTATACTGACGCCATCACCATTCTGCAAAACTGCGGACAGACGTTTGAAAACCCGGTCAGCTGGGGCATTGACCTCTCATCCGAACACGAGCGCTATTTGGCAGAGAAGCACTTTAAAGCGCCGGTCGTCGTGAAAAACTACCCGAAAGACATTAAGGCGTTTTATATGCGCCTAAACGAAGACGGCAAAACCGTTGCAGCAATGGACGTTTTAGCCCCGGGAATTGGCGAAATTATCGGTGGCTCACAGCGTGAAGAGCGTTTAGAGCAGTTTGACAGCCGTTTAGAAGCGTTAGGAATGAACAAAGAGGACTATTCCTGGTACCGCGATCTGCGCCGCTACGGCACCGTTCCGCACGCAGGATTTGGCCTCGGCTTTGAGCGTTTAGTTGCCTACGTAACCGGCGTACAAAACGTTCGCGACGTCATTCCGTTCCCGAGAACTCCGCGCAATGTCTCATTCTGACGCTTCTTTACAGAAGATTATTTTTTAAACGATATCAACACAGGCCGTCTCTGGCGGCCGTTTCATTTTGTTAAAATTAGACCTCTATCACAAAGTTCCCTCAGTTCCACATCCTGAAATACCTTTTTTCCTCTTGTAACTTGTTTACGATATTAGTAGCATTTAAAGGCTAGATTAACTGCTTCGCGAGTGAAAGACTGCGGGTGGCTAAATAAATGGCATCTAACGTAACCGGCTTTAGTCGGAAGCAGTGGCAGATGCAATAAAACAACTCCAATGAGGGAAGTTAATGATGAAACGTAAAATTTTAGCAGTGGTCGTTCCGGCTCTGTTAGCAGCTGGCGCAGTAAACGCCGCTGAAGTCTATAACAAAGACGGCAACAAAATTGACATCACCGGTAAAATTCAGGGTTCACACCTGTTCTCCGATGATAAGAGCACTGACGGCGACAAGACCTACGTTCGTTTCGGTCTGCGCGGCGAAACTCAGGTTAACGACCAAATCACTGGTTACGGCTTCTATCAGGCTGAGCTGAATGCAAGCTCTTCTGAAAACTCTTCAACCAACGGCTCTAAGACTCGTTTAGCTTACGCTGGTCTGAAAGTGGGCGATGCTGGTTCTTTCGACTACGGTCGTAACTACGGCGTTCTGTACGACGTTGGCGGCTGGACTGACGTTCTGCCTGAATTCGGCGGCGAAACTTTCCAACGCACTGACGTATTCATGTCTCAGCGTGCTGGTGGTCTGGCTACCTACCGTAACAAGAACTTCTTCGGTCTGGTTGACGGTCTGAACTTCGCTGTTCAGTATCAGGGTCGCAATGACAGCTCTGACCGTAACGGTACTGACCGTAACGGCGACGGCTGGGGTCTGTCCTCAACCTATAATTTAGGCAATGGCCTGTCTTTAGGTGCAGCTTATTCTTCATCTGACCGTACTGATGGTCAAACTCTTGATGGTCAGTACTACTATGGCTATGCTGCAGGCGACAGAGCTGACGCAGTAACTGCTGGTATTAAATACGATGCTAACAACATCTATTTAGCAGCAATCTATGCTCAGACCTATAACATGACTCCTTACGGTAAAGTAACTTACACTGGTGGAGACAAGAAAACTGTAGTAGCTAACAAAACTCAGAACGTTGAATTAGTTGCTCAGTACCAGTTCGACTTCGGTCTGCAGCCATCTCTGGCATGGTTGTACTCTAAGGGTAAAGACCTGGATCTGCGTCTTGCTAACGGCAAAACCTACGACAATGAAGAAATCATGAACTACATTGACGTTGGCGCAACCTACTACTTCAACAAGAACATCTCTGCTAAGGTTGACTACAAAATCAACATGCTGGATGAGAATACCTTCACTAAGAGCGCCGGTATCCTTACTGACGACGTAGTAGCTGTAGGTCTTGTTTACCAGTTCTAATATCGCTTACGCGAATTGAACTCAAAGGGCACTCTTCGGAGTGCCTTTTTACTTTCTGCATTAGCCTTCCCTATTCGTTTATTTTCCGCTTTTATCGTTCAGCATTAGCTTTATCAATACCCTTTGCTCAACTATAGTTTTATTTACTTTTTGCTCTTAACCATTTGTCAAAAGGCTAAGATCCGCTGTAATCTGACCTAACCCGTTTGCTTCTTACTTTATGGAAACTACCGACTATGTTTGAGAATGTAAAAGCTGCGCCTGCCGATCCTATCCTCGGTTTGGGCGAGCTCTATAATGCCGAAACCCGGCCAAATAAAATCAATCTGGGCATCGGCGTCTATAAAGATGAAACCGGCCACACGCCCGTACTGAACTGCGTTAAAAAAGCGGAACAGCTGCTGTTAGAAACAGAAAAAACAAAGAACTACTTCCCGATTGTTGGCCAGCCGCTGTTCGCTTCCTGCACACAGGAACTGCTGTTTGGCGCTAACAGCCCTATTATTGCCGATAAGCGCGCTCGTACAGCGCAGGCTCCCGGTGGAACTGGCGCGTTGCGCATCGCTGCGGACTTCCTGGCAAACAATACCAGCACCAAGCGCGTCTGGATCAGCAGTCCTACCTGGCCTAACCATAAGAGCATTTTCCAAGCCGCCGGGCTTGAAACGCCGGAATATCAGTATTACAACGCCCAAGAGCACGCACTGGACTTTGACGGCCTGTTGGCTAGCCTAAACGGCGCTCAGGCTGGTGATGTGGTTCTGTTCCACGGCTGTTGCCATAACCCCACCGGTATCGACCCAACGCCAGAGCAATGGCAACAGCTTGCTAATCTATCCGCCGAGCGCGGATGGCTGCCGCTGTTTGACTTTGCCTATCAGGGTTTCGCTAACGGTTTGGAAGAGGACGCACAGGGGCTGCGTATTTTTGCCGCTAACCATGCTGAGCTTATCGTTGCCAGCTCTTATTCCAAGAACTTCGGCCTGTACAACGAGCGCGTCGGCGCCTTCACGCTGGTTGCCGCAGACAGCGAAACGGCAGACCGCGCCTTTAGTCAGGTAAAATCTACCATTCGCGCCAACTACTCAAACCCACCGGCTCACGGTGCTTCTATCGTTGCGACGGTACTAAGCACGCCTGAACTGCGCGACGCTTGGCATCAGGAGTTGACCGACATGCGCCAGCGCATTCATCGCATGCGTCAGCTGTTCGTTAATACGCTACAGGAAAAAGGCGCCGAGCAGGACTTCAGCTTCATCATCCGCCAAAACGGCATGTTCTCGTTCAGCGGGCTGTCGCAAGAGCAGGTGCTGCGTTTGAGAAATGAGTACGCTATCTACGCCGTCAACTCTGGGCGAATTAACGTTGCCGGTATGACGCTGGACAACATGGCTCCGCTGTGTGAAGCCATCGTTTCCGTTCTGTAATTTTATTACATATATGCAAAGGGCGCCTTTCGGCGCCCTTTCGTCTTTATATACTCTACCAAATAGCTATAGATAGCTATCCCCGCGCATTCACGCCAACAAACGGGTTAGTCAGGCGCTCGTGGCCGATACTCGACATCGGGCCGTGCCCCGGAATAAACCGCACGTCGTCCCCCATCGGCCACAGCTTTTCTCTGATAGACGTCATCAGCGTCTGATAATCTCCCCGAGGGAAGTCAGTGCGGCCAATGCTGCCGTAGAACAGCACATCGCCCACCAGCGCTAGGCGATCTGCATCAGAGAAGAACACGACGTGCCCTGGAGTATGCCCCGGTGTATACATCACTTTAAGCGTGTGCTTGCCGACGGTTACCGTATCCCCATCCTCCAGCCAGCGATCTGGCACAAAAGGATCGCAGTGCTCTAGGCCGAAACGCGTCGTTTGATCCGGCAGAATCTCTAGTAGAAACAAGTCCTCTTTATGAGGTCCGATAATAGGCACCCCGTAGCGTTTAGCCACTTTTTCCGCACCGCCGACGTGATCTGAGTGGCCGTGCGTTAAAAGCACCTGCTTTAAAGTGACGCCTAACGCGTCAATGTGCTGGCTTAACAGTTCAGCCTCGCCACCGGGATCGACAATCGCCGCTTCTTTGGTCTCTTCACACCACAGTAACGTACAGTTTTGTTGAAACGGCGTAACCGGAATAATTTGATATTTCAAAGCGTTCTCCTCTGCTCTCAGGCCGATGCGCAAGTGACGCTATCATTCCACAGGCCGTCCCTTAGAGCAACGACGCAGCGAATAAAAAAGGCGCCGTTAGGCGCCCGCATACTTCTGCTATCGAGGATATTACCAGTTTCGCACTGGCCCCGTATCGACGTGAACAAAGTTACTGGAGGGGTAGTAGCCAACGCCTCCCGACTTCATTTTCAACGCCGCATCTCTTAGCGACTTTAGCGCTACGCCGGGAATACGGATATCCGCAGCCTGCCCTAGCGTGTGATAGCTATTCTTGGCAACGCCGCGCTTGCTTGCTCGCATTTCGCTATTGCTAGCGGTGCTTCTGTAGCCGCAAATAAGCTCAATCTGGCGATTGCCAAACTGCTTTTGCAGGTAGTACAGCTTGTCGTAGAGCTTAGGGTCTATCGTAATCACCTGATCGGTACGGCGATCGCGAAAAATATGGTTCAGGCGGGAAAGCTCTTTTTTATCGTAGCTTTTACCGTTGAAATAGGTCGACGATATCGTTTCATTGGTATTGATATTTTTTACCAGCAGCGTCCGAGTTCTTGGCTGGCTGTTCTTGGTTTTTGTTTTGGTCTTTGCCGGTGCGGCTAATGCAACCTCAGGAAGGAGCGCTAGGCCTAACGCAGCGCCGCCAATGACTAACCACTTTCGGCGGTGAAGATCAATTTTATCCATAGTGTATATCTATACTCAGTAAAACGGTTTATTAACGCAACACGCTCTCTGCTTCAGGCCCTCTCCTTTTCTAAGAGAATTCCTATAGGAAACAAAAAGATGAATCTTTAACAGGATAGCTTGCCAGAGAGAATTGTCCAGAACTGAACTGTTTAACGCGCGCTTAAAATGTAAGCGCGCGTTTCGATCTTTCACTATGGCTTCTGTTATGACAACAGAAATGGGGAAATTACCGCATTAACGCAACAATTTTTCTATCTGGGGCAGTTCTTTCACCCCGGCCAAAGCCAGACGATCATAGCCGTAGATGTCAGAGCGGAACTCAGGCTGACCTTCGGTAGATACCCAAGACGTCAGGTAGTAAAGCTGCACTGGGATCTTTTCACGAATTTCAGCAAAGGTTGTACTGCCACGCTTGAGCGTGTTCTGGATACGTCCATCGTCCCACCCTGCGTCATTTAACAGCATATTCGCCAGCTCTGCCGCTTTATTGACACGGATACAGCCGGAGCTTAACGCCCGCATGTTCTTATCAAACAGGCGATGGTTAGGGGTATCGTGGAGATAGATAGCTTCATCGTTAGGCATATTGAACTTAAAGCGACCTAGCGCGTTACCGCGACCGGGCGCCTGCTGTAGACGATACTTTCCGCTGCCTTCAGACCAGTCAATCGTGCTGGGGTCAACCACTTCCGCATTCTTGCCGTATCCTGAGTAAACGGTATAGCCCTGACGCTTCAGATATTCTGCATCGCGCTTGGCCTTAGGCACCAAGTCTTCACGAATAAGCTTAGCCGGAACGTTCCACGGCGGGTTAACCACCACGTTGTTCATGGCGCTACTCATTAGCGGCGTCTTACGGCGTACGGAGCCAACGATCACTTTAGATTCCAGAATGCGCTCACCGTTAACGTAATAAACCAGTGAGTAGTCAGGAATATTGACGAAAACGCCGTGATCCCAAGCGGCAGGCAGCAGGCGCAGGCGCTGAATATTCAATGCCAAAATGGCGGCTCGCGTCTGCGGAGCCATATTTAACGCTTCACGCGTGCTGTTGCCGATGGCGCCATCGGCTTCCAGACCATACATCTGCTGAAACTTTTTAACGGCTTCTACCAGACCTTTATCATAAGCCAAGGACACCTGACTCTTAGCCGCATCCTGGCCTTCTACCGCATCAGCCGCTTTTTCCAACAGCCCGCTGCGCGTCAAAATCTCTCTTAACGCAGGCACGTCTTTACTGCTGTTACCGGGGCGAAGGCTCTGCTTGGCCATAGCCAGCTGAGGCCAAGGCTGACTATCTGCAATCAGCGGGATCATTGCAGCGCGCATTTTCTGATAGAGTGGATTCTTAGGGGCTAAGTTTTGAACAAAGTCCCCAAGGCGCCCATCTTTAGCAGCCTGCTGCCACTGCTCAATTTCCGCCTTGGCTGGCGCTGCCATTTTGTAAGTATCCGCGCGATACAGCCATCGGTTACCGTTAGCATAGACGCCGTTAACAAAGTGGAGGTAGCCCAACATTGCATCAGAAAGCACGGCATCTCGCGCCATACCGGTAAGCTCAGGGTTCGTCAGCTGAGTGACCCATTGGCCAAACTGACTGTTAACGCCGGAAAGCGCCACTTCAGCCAGTTGAGCCTGAAAAGCCTTCTGCGCACTTTCATCCTGCCACAGAGGCTTCATCTCATCAGCAGAGGCGTAGACGACGCTAAGTTCAGCAAGGTACTTCAGAGAGACACCCGCAGGCAGCGTTTTTTGTAATTCTTCACGACGCTGATTAACGAGCTCTTGTGACGGAGCAGCCAGAGCAGCCCCTTCCTGAGCGGGAACGACCACACTCGTCGTCGCACTTACGTCGACAGCGGGCGCTTCGGTGACGGTTTCGGTCTGTGCGCAGCCCACGATAGGAAAAATAGCCACTGTGGCTAGCGTGCACTTCATCGTCAGACTTTGGAGAATTTTTCGTTTTACCAACAACATCCTTTGTCCTCTACTAAAACAGTCTCAACACTATTATCGATGCCTAAAATCTAAAAAATGGCTTGATAAATTGAACTACTTTTATCCAGCAATACCCTTACCAAAACATCCTGTACTTGTTGGCATGCGAAAAACCGAGCCGCCCACACTGGCGGCTCTCTACTTACAGATTAGCGCAATGCGCCTACAATACACAATCTCATCAACAATCTTTAGTGTAACAACTCTTCTGAACTGTCACTTTCTTTATCGCTTTCCGTATCGCCTTCATCGCCCTCTTCGTTAGCCTTTTGCGCTCTGTCTTTATCAACGGAGCCAAAGCCTTTAAGGCCAACGACGTGGACATGCTCTTGGTTTTGGAACACTTTACGAACCAGCTTGTAGGTGGTGCCTTTTTCCGGACTGATATTTTCCGGCGCGGCGATCACCAGCTGCATTTCCAGACGTTCGCACAGTTCAAAAAGCGTTGCAATGGAGTTGGCATCCAGTCGGCGGCCTCATCAAGGAACAGCAGGCGACATGGGATAATGTCTTTACCGCGCAGCCTCTTGGACTCCTCTTCCCAGCTTTGTACCACCATCACCAGAATGGACATACCGGTACCAATCGCTTCACCGGTAGACAGCGCTCCGCTTTCTGCCCTCAGCCAGCCGTCGGAACCGCGGAACACTTCCACTTCCATCTCAAGGTAGTTTCGGTAGTCCAAAAGCTCTTCGCCAATAGTCTGTGGCGCGCGCTGCCCCATATCGATATGCGGATTCAGTCGCTGATAGAGCTTGGCTAGCGCTTCGGAGAAAGTCAGTCGATTGCTGCTAAACAGATCCTGATGCTGTTCTTGCTGTTCAGACAGCACTTCCAGCAGCATCGCGTGGGACTCGCGCACGTTGACGTTCAAGCGAACGCTTTTCACCTGCCCAAAGGCAACGGCCTGTAGCCCTTGGTTCAGCATGCGGATCCGGTTCTGCTCGCGCTGAATGGTTTTGCGAATAATGTTCGCTACACTCTTGGAGCTAATCGCCAGCTTCTGCTCGCGCGCTGTCAGCTCTTCTGTCAGGCGAGCCAGCTCAATCTCCATTTGCTCAATGGCCTCAACGGGATCGTCTGTGCGAATAATGTCCTGACGAATTCGCTCCCGCAGGTGCTGATAAACAGCAATATAAAACTGGATCTTCTTCTCTGGGCGCTTAGCGTCTTCTGACGCGCGCAGAATATCTCGCAAATGTTCGTTGTCAGCCACCGCTAAACGCAGGGCACCCAACGCTTTATCCGACATAGAGCGCAGTGCATCAGCATCCATGTAGGCAAGTTCACGGCGATGTAGACGACGTTCAACATCGTTGTCTTTCACTAAACGCATGACCAGACACCAGCCGGCTTTCGCAGTCACCACCAGCTCGCGGAACTGATGATAGTCGCGCTCGACCTTACGCAGTTTCTTCTGCAGGCTGTCCATTTCCGCTTCACAGAATGTGATCTGCTTTTCTAAATGGCTACAGCTGTGGCGATTCTGGCTCAGCGCGGCATACAGCTCGTCGCGGCGCTGCTTAGCCCGGGCCTCTGCATTTGGATCGGCCTGAACGCCAATCTCTTTGAGCTCCTGATTGAGCTCTTTAAGCATGTCCTGTTTGGCCTCGTAGGCGCTTTTCAGCGATGCCAAGACCTGATTAAACTGAGCACACTGCGCCTGAGACTGCTTAAGCTGCTCCCGCGCTCGGCTCCGTTCAGACTCTGCCTGCTCCAAGCGCTGACGCAGCTTGTCGTTGAGATCAGAGTTTTCCGTCAGCATGCCCGCCGAATCGCTATAGCTAAAGTGAGCTCGACGCTGGGCGACTTCGGTCAACGCAAACGCCTGCTGTTTTGCCTGCTGTTGAACGTTTTTCGCCTGCTCGTAGCTTTGCTGTAGGCTGTCGTGCTGAGTAGGATCGCTTTGCAGAACGGCCGCTATCGGCTCTAGCCGAGCGAGATCGGCGCCATACTGCTGCACGTACTGTGCGGCCTCCTGCGCTTCGGCTAAGTCCTCACGGATTGTTTCCACCCGATCCAGCAGGGTGTCATCCGCCATCAGGTGGAGCTGCGGCATCAGTCGGTTAAGCTGAGCAATGCTTTCTTTAACGCGATCGAGCTGCTGCTTGTGCTGACGCTCTTGGCCTTCATGGCCGTTCAGTGTCCGCTCAATCTCACCGCGGCGCGTCGTCAGCTGGCGTATTTCTACTTCAGGATCGCTGTCAAAGGCTACCCCTAAATGCGCACCGACAAAGCGACTGAAGCTCTGGTGCAGTCGCTGGGTCTTTTGTACATCAAAAGAGAGCGTCGCGTAGCGTTCCGCCAGCGCTTCGCGCTCGGCACTCAGGCTTTCAAGGCGGTTTTCCCGAGCAGCGCGCCCAAACAGCGGTACTTCAGGGAAACGCGAGTAGCGCCACTGCCGGTCAGAAACTTTCACCACGACCGCATTTGGCACTTCTTCCGCTTCCAGCACGCTGTCGTCAAACGACTGTGGATCCCCCTCAATAAGATAGAGATCTTCTGGACAGTCTTCCAGAGACTCGAGATGTTCTCTGATAAGGGCAAGATTAGGTACGACAATCGCATGGCGAGCCGGGCCGTAAAGCGCCGAGAAGTATGGAGCATCCTCCAGCACGACGTCGTCATAAATTTCTGACAGCAGAACGCCGCCAAAGCGCTCCGCCAGCGCCAGAAGACGCCCGTCCTCTGCACCGCTAGGCTGACTCAAGCGCTCAATCTGCTGTTCGACAAGCATCTTTTGAGCGGCAATCTTGTCGCGTTCAACCGTTGTTTCACGCTCGCGCTCAAGCAGGCACTGCATTTGCTCAGTCACCAGAGTGCTGCTTTCTAGGGTTTCGCCGCACTGTTCAGACAGCGTGGTTAACGCATCCTGCGCGGCTATCCACGCCGGTGCCTTATCTGACAGAATCTTAATTCGCTGACTGGCCTGCTCCAGTTCCTGACGCAGCGACATTCGCTGTTCGCCAAAGCCGACCGCTGTTTGAGACAGGCTTTCTAGCAGCACTTCCTGCTCGTCGCGCAGTACGTCTAAATCCTCTATTGCATAGTCCTGCCCGGACTTTTTGCAAAACTCTTGCAGCAGCCGTTCCGCTTCCTGCTGTTCGCGCAGGCGCTGTTCCAGTTCGGACAGCTGAATGCGCAGTGCATTGACGCGTTCGGCCTGATGCTGCTGAGACGGCCAGTCCCGCAGTAGGGCTTTGGCAGTATTCCAAGCCTCATCGCGCCCGACTTCACCGGCAATTCGGCATACCAATCGATAGGCCTCTTCAAACTGGCCGTGTGCGGCATCGGCTACGCTCAGCTTTTGTTCAAGCTGGAGCAGTGCCGATGTGGCTTCCTGCTCGCGAGCAGAAAAGGTTTCCAGCCATTCATCGACATTTTCAATAGTCAATTCTGGAATGCGGCACAGCTCTCTGGCGCGCTCCAGCGCTGCCAGCGCCTGTTGATATTGAATAGCGCGGGTTTGCTGTACGTCCAGCGCCTGCTGGTAGTCCGCCAGCTGGCTTTTTAGTTCATCAACCTCAATCTCTGAGGCTTCTGCGGCGGCCTGACGCTCTTCCAACTGTTCGTTGGCTTCGGCCACCACTTCATTTTGTTCTTCCAGACGGTAAGTCAGTTCGTCTAAATCGCCGCTGTAGCGTTCGATTTTTTCCTGCTGACGCATAGCCGTCTGAACCAGGTTTAAATGGTCGCTGGCACCCTGATAGTCCATCTCAAGGTCGGACTGCGCGCCGGACTGCTCCGCCAGCTCCCGCGCCATTTCTACGTGACGGTACTGCTCGGTGACAAGCTGTGCCCGACCGCTGAACAGCTCTCGACGCATTAACATCGCGTCATCCAGATGAACGCGGCGCTCGTTAGCATGCCGCATATAGTCCGCAGCAACGTAAGAGGTGGCTTCTGAAATCAGATGTTTAAACAGATCGCGATCGGACTGAGTTACTCGAATCGCCTCTAGCGTCATGCGGTTTTCACGCAGGGCCGATTCCATATCCTGAAACGCTTTACGCACACCGCCGTTTTCCGGCAACAGATAGTCACGCAGTGAGCGAGTAATCGCGCTGGAAATACCGCCGTACAGCGAGGCTTCAATCAGGCGATAAAACTTGCTGCGGTCAGAAGAAGAGCGCAGGCGTTTAGGAATAACGCCCAAATCAAACATAACCGCATGGTAGTCAGCAATTGAATTAAACTGCTTGAACTGGACGCCTTCCATCGCTTCAGCGCGCTCTTTCAGCTCGTTCAGCGGCAGAACTCGCGCCTGCCGCTCACCGACACTTTCGGTAACCAGCTGTGTGGGTTGAATCGACGCTGGTAGACCGAAAATCATAAACGGCTTAATGTCGACCTTTTTATCGCGCCCCGCCACCTGCTGTAGGCGCACGCCGCACAGCACGCGCTGATGGCGTGAATTCACCACGTCCAGCGTAGAGTAGCAGACCCCTGCCTTGAGCTTACCGAACAGCCCCTTATCTCGCGAACCGCTGGTAGCCCCTGCTTCGGTGGTATTACGAAAGTGCAGGAGCGTCAGGTCAGGAATTAACGCCGTGACAAAGGCCGCCATGGTCGTTGACTTACCGGCACCGTTCCCGCCAGACAGCGTAGTTACCAGTTCATCAAGGTCAAAGGTTCGGGCGAAAAAGCCGTTCCAGTTAACTAATGTTAACGAGCGAAACTTTCCGCGCTCAACGAATCCGCGTTCAATTAATCCGCGCTCATTCATTCCAGTTCATCCTCCGCGCTCTCCGCTGCGCTATCCGTTCCCTGCTCGTCATCGGCGTCAGAAAGTGACAGGGTATTCTCTAAAGGCATGGCCTCACCGTCGCGAATCATGCGCAACTGAGCCTCACGCGGATCGTCAGAGCTTCTTACATCGGCACCAAAGCGGAACACCGATTCGTTAATGCGAAATTTACTGCTATCGCTGCCGATAAACGTCACCATGCCTAAACGACGCAGTCGATTCAGAGAGGTTCTTACCTTTTCCTGCAGCTTTTGGCGATCAACGTCCGAGCCGGTAGAGCGCTGGTTAACAAACTTCAGCAGTTTGCTCTCATCAGACAGCGCAATCAGCTCTTCATACAGCTCCTGCCCGCTAAATATCCCTTCCTGTGCCAGCCTTTCCGGGCTGAGATAAAGGTAGCAAAGGATCTTGCCCACCATCATATCCAGCTCAGAGAGCACCGAACGGGCGATCAGCGTTGTAGAGCGAGGCCGCAGATAGAAAAAACCTTCCGGCGCGCGTATCAGCTCGACGTTATAGCGCAGGTAAAAGCGCTCCAGCTCGTCCTGATAGTCCATCAGGTAGGCATGGTTATCGAGTTCGTCGATTCCAATGTGGCGACCGGCGCGCAATTGGCTGTCCAGCGCCGGAAATAAAGGGTTGGCAATTGCCTGAGCCAGCTTAGCCGGCATGACTTGTTCAATATTTGTCGATGACATGGGCCTGCACCTTGGCTCCGTAATCGTTAATGGGCTGCCATTCGGCAGGCAATCCGGAAAAATCGGCGTCCGCTACGCCCAGCCTGACGGCCTGATCAACCAGCAGTCTGGCGACGTCAAAGTGGCGCGCCTGAGGAAACTGTGTCAGGTAGCTGCGCATAACTGCGCCAAGATCGAGAGGCCGCTCTTCGCGTTTAAACACCTCAAGGGACGCTTCAATATGCGAGGCAATCTGCTCACGCATTTCGGTAAATTCTTCATACTCCATTTCCGGCGGAAGTTCGCCGGTAACTTCGTCGTTTCTCAGCGCCAGCTCTTCGTCACGCATGTCATAAAGACGTTCCGCGTTGGCATAGCTAAGCGCCCAAGGGTTATCGAAGTAGGTTTGTAGAGTCTGGCGCAGGCGCTGGGCAAATACGCGGTTTTTATCCATGTCGATGGCGGTACGAATAAACTTATGGATGTGCCTATCGTAGCCGATCCACAGATCGATCGCCTGCTGGCCCCAGCTAATAATGCGATCGAGCTTAGCCTGAAGATCCAGCACCAGTTTGTCGACAAACTGCAGTTCTGCTGAACTCATGGTGGCATCCTGAATGCGCAGAAGATTGGCCTGAAGCTTGTCTCCGGCGGCCTCTAGCGTGTCCTGTAGCTCTCTTAGCGTGCCTGAGGTTTCCATCAGCAGCCCTTCACAGCTGGAAATCGCCGCGCGCCAGTCCTTACTCAACAGGGCCGCAATCTCTTCTTTCACGCTAGTTTGCTGTTCGTCCATGATGCGCTGGGTCAGATCGATGCTGTCGAAAATTTCCGCAACGGAATACTTCAGCGGCGCAAACACGTTTCGATGCCAGTGGAAGTCATCGCCGCCCTCTTCCGCTGCTTCAGCGGCCAGCTTAAGCTCTTGGGCAACAATGGAAAGCTGCATCGACAGCCTGAGGGTAGAAAACTCACGCTGGCGAATGTAGTAATCAGTGATCCCCATACCTAAAGGCGTGAGGCGATAGATAGCGTAGCCGTCGGCCAGCTCGCTGGTAAAGCGGTTAAATAGCCGCTGTTTAACCATGTCGTTAATAGCGTTATTGGCGCGAACCGCTATGGTTTCGTTGGTCTGCTCAAAGGCTTTACTGACGTGACGAAAGGCGTCAATCAGTTCGCCTTCGTTCATTTCACCATCCAGCCGGTCGTGATTCAGCGTGGCGACCGCCAGCAGAAACGCCAAACGCTCCGTCGGCAGCGACAGAGAAAAGTCGTTTTTACGCGCCCAGGCAACCAGTTCTGGCACTGTCTGGGAAAATTCACTCATAGCTTCTATCCCTTACGTTCGATGCGTTTGGCTTTTGCGCCACCAGATGGATATAACGTCCCAAACTCACAAACGGCTCCTGCCGACAATAGCGTAACTCTAGCGCCAGCAGCGCATCAAAATACTGCTGCTGGTGCTGCTTATCCTGCATGTAGTCGTGAAATATCCGAACGCCGCTTTTCTCAATCACCGACATGTCCATGTCACTCAACCACCCTTCAACCTGCTGCGGCACCAGTGGATTATCAGGAGAAAGCGAACGACGCTTCTTTTTCCGCATCCCGGCTTCAATATAGTCAAAATTACCCAGCGTAACGTTCCGGAACAGCAGCGCATCATGGTTATAAAACATCAGGGATAAGACCCCTCCGGGCCTCAGGCACTGCTCTACGGCATAGAGCGCACCGCGCTGATCGTCTATCCATTCTAGTACGGCGTGGAATAATACCAGATCTACTGGCGCATCTAAACGTTCAGCAACATTCTGTACGGCGCAGTGAATAAATTTTATCTTATCCTCCACACCGTTTTCTATGGCTGACTGCCGAGCCTTCTCAAGCATCGTTTCGGAGATGTCACAAAAGGTCACTCTGTGACCGCGTTTTGCCATTTCACACGCCATAATGCCCCCACCGCCGCCAGCATCTAAGATATGTAAGGGGCCGTCGGGCATAGAGGCCAGCGTTTTTTCCAGATCCTGCCACAGGACGGCCTGGCGAATTTTGCCTTTCGTTGTGCCATAAATATTGTGCGAAAACTTTTCGGCAATATCGTCAAAATTGCGATCTTTCACGGCGAACTGACTCTCTCCGCTATCAACAATGGGCTAAAAGCAACAACACATTCTTCTATTATTGCTGTAACTTACTATAAAATGAACGCCTGATATTCTCACTGAACGCCGTCTGACCATCAGCCTGGAAAATCTATGCTTTTCACTCTAAAAAAAATCGTCGGCGGTCTACTGCTGCCACTGCCCTTTCTTCTGACAGCGATGGCTATCGCGCTTCTGCTACTGTGGTTCACCCGCTGGCAAAAAAGCGCCAAAGTACTGATGACCGTAAGCTGGTTAACGCTGTTGCTGATTAGTCTCCAGCCCGTCGCTGATAGACTACTCATGCCCCTTGAAACACGTTTTCCGACTTACTCTCCGAAGGCGCAGGGTGAGCCCCATATCGAATACATCGTGGTACTCGGCGGCGGCTATACCTACAATTCAGAGTGGGCTCCCAGCTCCAATCTCTTCCCCAATAGCCTGCCGAGAGTCGCAGAGGGCGTTCGCCTTCACCGCCTTATCCCCGGCAGCAAGCTAGTGTTTACGGGAGCCTATGCCGAATCTAATCCGGTCGCCAGTGCGACAGTGGCCGCCATGGTGGCTGAAAGCCTTGGCGTAGACAAACAGAATGTCATCGCGCTGGATCGGGCTAAAGACACGATTGAAGAGTCGCAGGCAGTGGCTGAACTGGTTAACGGTAACCCCTTCCTGCTCGTGACCTCCGCCAATCACCTGCCCAGAGCCGTAAAAATCTTTCAGAACGCGGGGCTGAACCCTATCCCGGTTCCTGCTAACCAAATGGCCACCTATGGACCGCTAAACCCTTGGGAAAAAGCGTTTCCATCAGCACTCTACCTATCGCACAGCGAGCGCGCCTGGTACGAAACGCTGGGAAGCTGGTGGCTAAAAATCAAAGAGTAGCAGCAGACGCTCCGCCGGTAACGTACCGGCGGGCAGTGCCAGATTTAAAAACGATGGCCCAGAGCCTCTCTGACCCTGAACAGGTCTTCCGGCGTATCAACCCCCACGGTCGGCACCTCTTTAGCCTTGTCCACGTGGATCTTTTCGCCGTACCAGAGCACCCGAAGCTGTTCCAGCATTTCAATCTGCTCAAGGGGGCTTGGCTGCCAGTTGACGTAGCGGCGAACAAACCCGGCGCGATAGGCGTAAATACCAATATGGCGCAGGTAAAAGTCACCAATCTCTTTCGTTGAAACGCTAAATCGATTTCTGTCCCAGGGAATAGTCGCTCGGGAGAAATAAATTGCATAGCCTTTGCTGTCAATAACGACCTTCACCGCGTTAGGGTTAAAGGCCTCTTCAACATCATCAATGGGGACAGCCAGTGTCGCCATACCGGCATCAGAGGAGGCTAAGTTGTCAGCAACCTGACGAATGATAACCGGAGGGATCATAGGCTCGTCCCCCTGAACGTTGACAATCACTTCGTCATCATTAAAGCCGTAGCGGTCAATGACTTCAGCCAAGCGCTCTGTGCCAGAATTATGGTCCGGGCTGGTTAAACACACTTCGCCGCCGGCAGCTTCCACCGCCAGTTTAACTTCTTCATTATCCGTCGCGACAATCACTCTGGATGCGCCGGACTCCAGCGCCCGCTCCATGACGTGAACTACCATCGGCTTACCGGCGATATCCGCCAGTGGCTTACCCGGTAGTCTGGTTGACGCGTAGCGTGCAGGAACAATGGCAATAAAACTCATGACGCTTTCTCATCTTGAGTCAGTTTGTGAGCTTCGTTTTCCAACAGCACTGGAATACCATCGCGCACGGGATAAGCCAAACTGTCTAGGTTGCAAATAAGCTGTTGACGCTCTTTGTTAAAGGCCAGCTTACCGCCACAAACCGGACAGGCGATGATGTCCAACAGTCGATGATCCATGAATAACCTCTAGTAATCGCAAAGATTGACACTGCTGCTGACAATAGCACATTTCACACCAAGATTTCATGCAAAAGCGCCGCTTCCCCGCGCTATATCAAGGTTTTTGTGACCCTTAATATCAGCGCGAAATCGCCGCTGTCAGTATGGATAACAGACGCTCTTCGTCTTCTGAAGAAAAGTGAGCATCAACGGGTAAATACCACCAGCTGTCTTTTGCAAACCCACGGCACTTCACCGCGTCCTTTTCTGTCATAAGTAATGACTGAGCCCCTGTCGTTAGAGAAGACAGGGTATCCAGTGTGTAATCCTGATGATCGGCAAAACCGTGCACGGCGTCAGGCTTGACGCCAAGGCTATTTAACGTTTGGAAGAAGCGTGGAGGGTGGCCAATACCGGCCATAGCGACAACAGAGCCTAGCTCGGTGACAGGCACTCTTTCGTCGGTCACGAGGTTAACGGCCAGAGAAGGCAGCAGCGTCATCGGGATTTCTCCCGGCATCGCCCTACCGCCGTTAACGATCGCTGCATCGACACTCTCAAGCCGTTTGGCTCGCTCTCGCATGGGCCCGGCCGGTAACCACCAGCCGTTGCCGAAGCGGCGAACGCCGTCAACGACCACCAGCTCGACGTCTCTCTGTAAAGCGTAGTGCTGTAGCCCGTCATCGGTAACAATAATGTCCAGTTCATATTGCGACAGCAGCGCCTCAACGGCCTGACGGCGAACGGGAGAAACGGCGACGGGAGCCCCCGTGCGTTGGAAAATCAGTACCGGTTCATCACCCGCCTCGTTGGGCGTAGTGGCCTTATTCAGCACAACCGGATAACGCTCGGCCTTGCCGCCATAGCCACGAGAGACAACGCCGACTCGTAGCCCTTTTTGGCTAAGGCGTTCAACCAGCCAGATAACAATAGGCGTTTTTCCGTTGCCCCCGGCGGTTAAGTTACCTACCACCACCACAGGCACAGGAGAACGCCAAGAACGCAGCCATCCCAGTCGATAGCCCCAGCGCCTCAAACTGCTGACCAGCCCATACAGCAGGGACAGCGGCAGCAGCAGAGGATAGAGCTTTGACTTTCCTGACCAGATGCGCTCAATCATTGACTAAACTGCATCCGATGCAGCTGGGCGTAAACACCGCCGTTACGCAGCAGCTCTTCGTGATTGCCGCGTTCAACTATGCGACCGTCTTCAATGACCAAAATCTGGTCGGCTTTTTCAATAGTCGACAGACGGTGGGCAATAACCAAAGAGGTGCGGTTTTTTTGCAGTTCGTCCAGCGCAGCCTGTATAGCTCGTTCAGATTCAGTATCCAGCGCCGAGGTGGCTTCGTCCAGAATCAGAATTGGACTATCGCGCAGCAGCGCTCGGGCGATAGCAATGCGCTGGCGCTGACCGCCGGAAAGCAAAACGCCGTTTTCGCCGATCATGGTATCCAGCCCCAGCTCCATCTTTTTGATGAAGTCCATTGCATAGGCCATTGTCGCCGCTTTCTCTATCTCTTCGCGGCTGTATTCTTCTGTACGCGCATAGGCAATGTTATTGGCGATCGTGTCGTTAAACAGGTGAACGTTCTGAGAGACAACGGCAACCTGCTCTCGCAGGGAGCTCAGGGTGTATTCCCTCACTTCGTGACCATCAATGAGGATTTCACCGCTTTGAATATCGTAAAAGCGCGTTAAAAGATTGGCAATGGTCGACTTACCGGAGCCAGAGCGCCCCACCAGAGCAACCGTTTTTCCAGCAGGAATCGTCAGGCTAATGCCTTTCAGCGCCGGCTCTTCTTTTGTTGGGTAAGTAAAGACAACGTCGCGAAGCTCAACGTCTCCTTTCACACGATCGACCTTCAGCGTGCCTTCGTCTTTTTCCGTTTCGGTATCTAAAATCGCAAACAGCGTCTGGCAGGCTGCCATCCCGCGCTGAAACTGCGCGTTCACGTTGGTTAATGACTTCAGCGGCTTCATCAGCGCCACCATGGATGAAAAGACCACGGTAATGGTTCCCGCTGACAGGGTTCCCATAATTTCAGGAAAGCTGGAAGCAAACAGCACCATAGCTAGCGCGGTTGAGGCAATCAGCTGAATAATAGGGTCGGAAATCGCTGAAGCAGCAGTCATCTTCATTCCCTGCTGACGCATGCGGTTGCTGACCTTATTGAAGCGATTGGTTTCTACTTCCTGGCCGCCAAACAGCAGCACTTCTTTATGCCCTTTCAGCATCTGCTCAGCGCTGGCGGTTACCTGCCCCATGGTATTTTGCATATTCTTGCTGATGGCGCGAAAGCGTTTGGAAACAAAGCGAATAACGACGGACACCACAGGTGCCAAAATAACCAAAATCAGTGACAACTGCCAGCTGTAGTAAAACATCATGCCAAACAGCGCCAGAATATAGGCGCCTTCACGCACGACGGTGATCAGTGCGCTCGAAGACGAAGAGGCAACCTGTTCTGAATCGTAGGTAATACGTGAAAGCAACGTTCCGGTTGACTGCTGGTCAAAGAAGGAGACGGGCATACTCATCATGTGATTAAACAGCCGGCGGCGAACCGTCATTACGACCTTGCCGGAAACCCACGATAAACAGTATGTTGATATATAGCTGGTCACACCGCGCATGACCATCAGCCCCAGAACGACAAGTGACATCCATGCCAGTATGTTGCTTTCAGACTTGCCGAATCCGTCATCCAACAGCGGCTTGAGCAGAGAGATCATAAGTGCGTCTGTTCCCGCATTGAAGATCAGCGCGACAGCGGCAACGATAAGTCCGGTCTTGAAGGTCTTTATCATGGGCCACAGCCGACGGAAGGTCTGCCATGTTGAAATGTCTTTATCGTTTATCATTCATATACCAACGTTATGCGAATAAGCGCGTTATTTTACTCATTATGGTGCAAAGAACCAAATGACGCGTGATACCAACGGGGCATTATATGTGCTCTCAGCGTGAAAAGATGATAATTATCATGATAAAACAGTGCGCTCAGCTGCCCTTCCTCTGAAGTAGAATACCAGTTGATACCGGCCTGCCGATAGCGCGTAACCACGCTTTTCGCGGGAAGCCGCCACGGATTAAACTTTGCCGCTGAAGCCATTGCTACCTGCGGCTGAGCTGCCAAAAGGAGAGCCGCTGTTGATGACGTTTTGCTACCGTGATGGGGAACCTGAAGCAGGGTACTGGACAAAACGCTACCATATTGGGCAATCAAAAGTTGCTCCTGCTCTCGTTCAAGGTCGCCAGTTAGCAAAATCCCGAAGCGCCCGTCGTCAACTCTTACCACACACGACTCCGCATTACCGGCGCTGTCAGTAAGACGTACCGGCCATAGCGACTGAAATGCTAGAATTCCCCACCGCCACTGTTCATTCTGTTTACACGGCTCGCCTAGGCCGTTCACTGAGCTTTTTAACCAAGCGTCTGGATATTCACGCCTAAGCTCCTCCAGCCCGCCAGAGTGATCGGCATGCTGATGGCTAAGGATAATGCCCACTAGCTTTAATCCATGCCAGCGTAAAAAGGGAATAATTTCCCGCTCCGCCATAGAGGTTTCCCCCCAACGCTGCCCTGTATCATATATCACGGCTTCATTTCTCTGGCGAATAACAACGGCAAGTCCGTGACCAACATCCAGCATATCTACACGCCATCTCTCACTTTGATTTTGCCAGCAGGGTAGAAAAAATAAAAAGAGCGTTACGCTCAGTGAATACGGGCAGCTGTGCCACAGGCCAAAGCGCCAGGCAACTGCAACGCCCCACCCTAAAAAGCTTAATACTACGCCGTAGGTAGAAACCTCAATCCAGCCAAATTCCAGATAGCCAAGAGCCGCCATCATAAAAGAGATTGATCGATCCGCCAGCCACCAAAAGACGCTGCTGATAGCTGGAACCCCCAGCGTTATTAGCCCGCATAAAATCAAAGGAACGGCCAACCACGATACAACAGGGATAGCTACCGCATTCCCAAACAGGGAACTAAGGCTCAGGCCGTGAAACAGTAAAAATTGAAGTGGCAAAAGCAATACCATCATGGCTATCTGCGCCGAGAGCCAACCGCCGATAAAGCTAAATCGCCCCCCTTTCTCCGCCAAAGGAAAACACTGAAACCAAAAAATCAGCCCAGCCACGGCTAGGCAGGAAAGCCAAAAGCTGTCGGAGATCGCCATCATAGGATCCAGCACCAGCAAAAAAGCCATACAGCGCAGCCAAATCTGCCATGAAGACCAGTGAAACCCACCTAGCCTCAGCGCCAGATAAACGCTCATCGCGCAAAGGGTTCTTGCCGCAGGAGGATTAGCGCCGGCCAGCCAAACGTACACGGCAGCGGTACACCACCCAACCAGCAGGGGAAAGCGAGGCTCAATAAAGCGGCATGGAAGAAGAAGCTGAACGCCGCGAGCCCCAATAGCGCCAAATGCACCGGCGAAAACCACATGTAGCCCGGAAATCGCCATCAGGTGAGCCGTTCCGGTTTTCATAAAGCGCTGCCGGTTCTCCTTAGACATAAGCTCCCGCTCACCGAAAGCCAGCGCCATTAACACATCGCGGTATTCCAACCCGGCGGTTATTTCAAGAGCGCGAGAAATAAGCCGCTGCCTAAAACTTGGCGAGTCATCTAGGCGTTCAGCCGACTTTATGCGCCCAATCAGAGGCTGACCGTTTGCCATTGCCCCTCTCTGCCTGTCGTAGCCACCTTCATTAAGCCGAGAGTGAACGGGCCTGAAGTCTACAGAAAGGCGCCAGCGCTGCCCTGCCTGCATTTGTTCACGAATAGACTCAGTGCCCATAGGAAAAGCCAGCGATAAAGAGAGGCGCTCCGTTAACGATAGCGGCCGTCCATTTACGCTATCGACATAGAAGATTTTGCCTGCTGCTTGTCTATCCAAATGCAAACTCGCACTCACTACATAGCCTTCAACGACAGCTCGCTGACCGGCATAGTGTTCGATACTGTCACACAGGCGCCCAGCACACAGGGTTCCCCAGAGGAAAAAAGCCAGCGTAAGGCTTATCCATCGACAAAGTCGATAGCGAAAAAGCGCCGCTCCGCAGGCAACAAACACCATACTCCACCACACCATTGGAGAGGGAAGTTCAGCCATGAACAGCAGGGGGACGATACCCACAGCGGCCGCAACTGCGACCGCGTCAAACGACAGCCTAAAGAACAAGCGCAATTCCATAATATCTTGGTGAACATGGCGCTGTTGTAAAAGAAGAGATGGCTATAAACCAGACACAAACCGTCTGTTTGCGGCCAGTCGCCAGAGAAACCGTCTTTTGTTAAGAAAATAGACTTAGGAGTTGTGAAGAAGCCCGCAAAACCAAACAGCGGAAATTAAAAGGAAGAGAAAATGTTATCGGCAATAAAAAACCCGAGGCAGTTACCCACCTCGGGCTTTTTTACATTTATTTGGCTAACAGTTACGGCTAATTGCCGTAAATATTCGCACGATCGCGCAACTCTTTGCCTGGCTTAAAGTGGGGAACGTATTTACTTTCCAATTCCACTTTTTCACCCGTCTTCGGATTGCGCCCAACGCGCGGAGCACGGTAGTGAAGAGAAAAACTGCCAAACCCACGGATCTCAATGCGTTCGCCGCCTGACAGCGTAGCCGCCATATGCTCCAGCATTTCCTTCACTGCATCCTCAACCACTTTTGTTGGTAAATGAGTTTGTTTACCAGCGAGTCTTTCTATCAGTTCTGACTTGGTCATCGTTCCTCCAAGCTTATACCCGTCATACTTCAAGCTGCAGATGCGTTAGCCTTCCTACAATTCGAATTATTTAGGGTATATATCCGCTCAACTACCGAAGGGGCGGCAAGCCGCCCCTCGCCATTATTCGCCTTTAGCCGCTTTAAATGCTTCAGCCATTGCGTTAGAGAATCCGCCTTCTTCCTGCTTGCTGTTGTTGTTAACAGTAGCAACGGCTTCTTTCTCATCGGCTTCGTCTTTAGCACGAACAGACAGGCTGATTACACGGTTCTTACGGTCAACGCCGGTAAACTTGGCTTCAACTTCGTCGCCAACGCTCAGCACAGTGGTCGCATCTTCAACGCGATCGCGGCTAGCATCAGAAGCGCGCAGATAGCCTTCAACGCCGTCTGCTAATTCAACTGTAGCACCTTTTGCGTCAACTGCAGTGACTTTACCCTTAACAATGGCGCCTTTCTTAACGTTCGCCATGTAGTTGTTAAACGGATCTTCAGCCAGCTGCTTGATGCCTAAAGAGATACGCTCGCGCTCTGCATCAACCTGCAGAACAACGGCAGCGATTTCGTCGCCCTTCTTGTAATCGCGAACGGCTTCTTCGCCAGCCACGTTCCAAGAGATATCAGACAGGTGAACCAGACCGTCAATGCCGCCGTCCAGACCGATGAAGATACCGAAGTCAGTGATTGACTTGATTTTGCCTTCAACGCGCTCGCCCTTGTTATGGGTTTCTGCGAACTGCTGCCACGGGTTCATTTTGCACTGCTTGAGGCCCAGAGAGATACGACGACGTTCTTCGTCGATATCCAGAACCATAACTTCAACCACGTCGCCAACGTTAACCACTTTGGACGGATGGATGTTCTTGTTGGTCCAATCCATTTCTGAAACGTGTACCAGGCCTTCAACGCCTTCTTCGATTTCAACGAAGCAGCCGTAGTCGGTCAGGTTGGTCACGCGGCCAGTCAGTTTGGTGCCTTCTGGGTAACGCTTAGCGATAGCGACCCATGGATCTTCGCCCAGCTGCTTCAGGCCCAGAGAAACGCGAGTGCGATCGCGATCGAACTTCAGCACTTTCACGTTGATTTCGTCACCAACGTTCACGATTTCGCTCGGATGCTTAACGCGCTTCCAGGCCATATCGGTGATGTGCAGCAGGCCGTCAACGCCGCCCAAGTCTACGAATGCACCGTAGTCAGTCAGGTTCTTAACGATACCCTTGACTTCCATACCTTCTTGCAGGTTTTCCAGCAGCTGATCGCGCTCTGCACTGTTTTCGGATTCGATAACGGCGCGGCGAGAAACAACAACGTTGTTACGCTTTTGGTCAAGTTTGATAACCTTGAACTCTAGCTCTTTGCCTTCTAAATGCAGCGTGTCGCGAACGGGACGAACGTCAACCAGTGAACCCGGCAGGAACGCACGAATACCGTTAAGCTCAACGGTAAAGCCGCCCTTGACCTTGCCATTGATAACACCCATAACGGTAGCGGCTTCTTCAGACGCTTTTTCCAGAGTGATCCAGGCTTCGTGGCGCTTGGCTTTTTCACGAGACAGCAGAGTCTCGCCAAAGCCGTCTTCGATAGCGTCCAGCGCTACGTCAACTTCATCGCCAACTTGAATTTCCAGTTCGCCCTGCGCGTTTTTAAACTGTTCTACTGGAATAGCAGATTCTGATTTCAGACCCGCGTCAACCAGAACAACGTCTTTATCAATAGCAACAACGACGCCGCGTACAATGGAACCCGGACGGGTTTCAATTTCATTCAGGGATTCTTCAAAGAGTTGAGCAAAAGATTCAGTCATAATGTTAATCTTCAGGATATTTAATTAACGTCCACCAGACATCCGGTTTAGTGGGGTTGTTATACATACTCCGCCGCATTCCTTGCGAGAGAGTTACACATAAACCCACCGCCTGACCTGTTTAGGCAAGCGATAGGCAAGTATTATTTTAGCACATTCTGTATATGCTCTAATGCGTGTTGGATCACTTCCTCAATACTCATATGGGTAGAATCCAGCATCAGCGCATCAGCCGCAGGTACTAGCGGCGCCACGGTTCGATTGCGATCCCGTGCGTCACGAGCCTGTATCTCGGACAAAAGGCGGTCGAATGTAACATATTCCCCCTTATCCCGCAACTGAAGCATGCGCCGTCTGGCGCGCTCTTCGGCACTGGCATCAAGGAAAAATTTTACAGGGGCATCGGGGAAGACAATCGTCCCCATATCCCGGCCGTCAGCAATAAGCCCCGGAGCCTCTCGAAAGGCGCGCTGCCGGCGCAGCAACGCTTCACGTACGCGAGGAAACGCGGCAACCTGAGAAGCTGCTGCCCCTGCTCTCTCATTGCGAATTTCGTTGGTAACAACCTCACCTTCCAGAATGACCTGCAGGCCACTCTGCTCATAAACGAAGCGCACGTCCAGATGGGTTGCCAGCGGCACTAGCGCATCTTCGGAGGACAGATCAACATCGTGATGCAGCGCGGCCAGCGCTAAAACGCGATAAATCGCGCCGGAGTCCAACAGGTGCCATCCCAGCTTTTGAGCTAGCGCCTGACAAAGCGTGCCTTTTCCAACGCCGCTTGGGCCGTCGACGGTAATAACCGGCACCACTGCCACCATAATGTACTCCTTAGATAAAAACTTGTGTTTCAGAACTGTGTCTCAGAAACGGATCGGCGGCCATTATACGCATCTAGGTCGCTAGCGAATAGAACGCATGCCGAATGAATCGTGACTTTTAAAGCAACACAAGCAAGATCAATAAGAAAGAGAGACGTTCCTGCGCTGTTGCAACAAATGCAGCAACAGCGCAGGAAGCTGAGTGGTAGGTTAGAGATCGTGACTCAAACGAGCGAACTGCACAAAATAGTCAGGGAACGTTTTGTGAGTACACTTTGGATCCAGAATCGTCACTGGCGTATCGGACAGTGCCACCAGCGAGAAACACATAGCAATACGGTGGTCGTTGTAAGTTTCAATCTCTGCGTGCTTCAAGGCTTCTGGCGGAGTGACTCGAATATAGTCTTCCCCTTCTTCCACCTGAGCACCAACTTTGCGCAGCTCGGTTGCCATCGCGTTTAACCGATCGGTTTCTTTAACTCGCCAGTTATAGATGTTGCGAATACAGGTCTCACCTTCAGCGAACAGTGCCGTTGTTGCAATGGTCATCGCCGCGTCGGGAATATGGTTCATATCCATATCGATGCCCTTCAGAGTGCCGCGACGACATTCTATAAAGTCGTCGCCCCATTCAATCTGAGCCCCCATGGCTTCCAGCACGTCAGCAAAGCGGATGTCGCCCTGCACGCTCTTTTTACCAATGCCCGTAACTCTGACTTTTCCGCCTTTAATAGCCGCAGCGGCTAAAAAATAGGAGGCTGACGACGCGTCGCCCTCAACCAGATAGCGGCCGGGAGAGCGATAGCCCTGCTGCCCCTTAATCAGAAAGCGGCGGTAGTCTTCATTGACCACGTCAACACCAAAGTCGCGCATCATGTGCAGCGTAATGTCAATGTACGGCTTGGATACCAGCTCACCAATAATCGAGATGGTTGTATCTTTCTCCGCCAGCGGTGCCGCCATCAGCAACGCCGTCAAAAACTGACTGGACACCGAACCATCAACAGCGATATCGCCGCCCACAAAGCCCCCGCGAAGCCGCAAAGGCGGGTAGTTAGTCTGCTCCAGATAGTCAATCTGTGCGCCGCCCTGGCGTAAAGCGTCCACCAGATGACCAATCGGCCGCTCTTTCATTCTCGGCTCGCCGGTAAGGATAATGTCCCCCTCCCCTAGACTTAGCGCAGCCGCCAGTGGGCGCATTGCCGTTCCCGCATTGCCAAGGAAGATCTCAACGGCAGAAGCAGCCTTGAGTCGCCCACCCTGGCCTTCAACGTCGCAAATCGTCCGACAGTCTGAAAGTTGGAAGTGAACACCCAGCGTTTTCAGCGCGTTCAGCATGTGGCGAACGTCATCGCTGTCCAACAGGTTAGTTAATCGCGTTGTGCCCTGCGCCATCGCGGCAAGCAGTAAAGCGCGGTTAGACACGCTTTTTGAACCCGGCAGATTGATTTCGCCATCAAAGCGGGCGACCGGCTGTAGGGTTAAAGATTCCAGCATAAATAGATTTTCTCTTTTATTATCAAAGTAAACGGGTAAAAAATTAGCTCTGCTATTCAGCTCTTCAACTCAGCACTGACTGAGCCGCCCAGCGCAAGTTCAGCTGCGCCCACAGCGTGAATTTCTGTCGTGTCATAAACGGGAACAGAGACATCGTTCGGCTCTATCAGCAAACCGATTTCAGTACAGCCGAGAATAACGCCTTCAGCGCCCCGATCGACCAGTGTCTGTATCACTCGCTGAAACTCACGACGGGAAGCGTCTTCAATCTTGCCTAGACACAGCTCCTGATAGATGATGCGGTGCACAATTTCTCGGTCAGACTCGTCAGGAACGATAGCGTCAACGCCGTATTTTTCCGCCAGCCGCCCTTTGTAAAACGCCTGTTCCATGGTAAATCGCGTCCCCAGCAGCCCAACCTTTTTTCGGCCATCCTGTTGAATGGCTCGCGCAGTCGCGTCAGCAATGTGAAATACCGGGATTGGCACCGCGTCAGCAACCTGTTCATACACTTTGTGCATAGTATTGGTACAGATCACTAAGAAGTCGGCTCCGGCACTGTTCAGGCGGCGAGCTGCGCCAGCCAGCACCTCGCCTGCTGCTATCCAGTCCCCCTGATGCTGGAGGCGTTCAATTTCGTCAAAGTCTACGCTGTAAAGAACGACCTTTGCGGAATGAAGCCCGCCCAGACGGTGCTTTACTGTTTCATTAATATGACGGTAGTAAGGGATAGTCGATTCCCAGCTCATACCGCCAATCAGGCCGATGGTTTTCATGATGTCGCTCCCTGACGCACTATCGTCATATTACGTGAGAAATGATGAATCCCACTCTCGGCAGGAGACGGTGCCGAAAGTGGTCTGTCGTGATTTTCTGATAGGGCAATTAGCCATGACGACGTTCAAAATCGCTCATAAACTCAGTCAACGCCTGCACGCCAGCCAAAGGCATAGCGTTATACAGCGACGCGCGCATGCCGCCAAGTACACGGTGCCCTTTCAGAGCGTGTAAACCGGCCGCTTTAGACTCTTCCAGGAACAGTTTATCCAGCTCGCCATCAGCCAGTTGGAAGGGAACGTTCATCTTGGAGCGGTTGGCAGGCGCCACACCGTTACGATAAAAATCACTGCTGTCGATGGCATGATAAAGATGCTGCGCCTTTTCTTCATTGCGACGCGCCATCTCAGTCAGGCCGCCCTGAGCCTTGAGCCATTTGAACACCAAACCAGACAGATACCAGGCAAAGGTAGGCGGCGTATTAAACATCGAGTCGTTTTTGTCCAGAACCGCGTAGTCCAAAATAGACGGCGTTTCTTTACGAGCTTTCCCCAGCAGGTCTTCCCGCACGATGACCACGGTGATCCCCGCTGGGCCAATATTTTTCTGTGCGCCCGCATAGATTAAGCCATAGCGGCTAACGTCAACCTGATGGGACAGAATATTGGATGACATATCGGCAACCACAATCCTGTCGCCGAAATCGGGCTGCTCATCAATGGCGATACCGTCAATCGTTTCATTGGGGCAAAAGTGCACAAAAGCCGATGAGTCGCTCAGGGCCCATTCACGCATCGGACGAATAGCAGTAAGCCCATTGGCCTGCGTTTTTACATCAATAACCTTCGGCGTACAGTATTTTTCCGCTTCCTGTATAGCGCTATGTGCCCAGTAGCCGCCGTCGATATAGTCCGCCTGTGCGCTGCTGCCCAGCAGGTTAAGCGGTACTGCCGCAAACTGAGCGCGAGCGCCGCCGTGACAGAAAAGAACCTTATAGCCGTCAGGAATTTTCATCAGATCGCGCAGATCCTGTTCCGCAGTTTCAGCAACCTGCATAAATTCTTTGCTGCGGTGACTAATTTCCATAACCGAAGTGCCGAGCCCTTGCCAATCGCACAGCTCCTGCTGCGCCTGACGTAATACCTCAACCGGTAGCATCGCCGGCCCCGCACTGAAATTGAAAACTTGTGCCATTTGTGTTCACCGTCCTGATAAGCGTATTCAAAGAAGCAGAAATTAAAACGAGACTATCGGTTTTATCATTCACTTAGTTTTGCTGCAATGCTTATCTCTTCTCTCATGCAGGAAATATTGGCCTTTTCTTTTTGTTTGGCGGTTTTCTTTTTTAAATGAAGAAGTGAGAAGAAGTGAGTAAATGTGGAATTTACCCACATTGCTATTTCAAGCGGGAGAGATGATTCGAAGCCTGCACCTTACTTAAGGTCAGCAGCGAGAATGAAAAGCGGCAGAGTCGGATATCCCAACTCTGCCGCGTGTGTCACTCTTTCATTAATACTTGTTGAACATCTCTTGAATTTCAGCGGGATCGGAGGTCTTCGTCAGCGCCAGCTGTAAAAGCACTCTTGCCTTTTGTGGATTCAACGTGCCGGAAGCCACAAAGCCATATTTGTTGTCATCTACCTCAGCATCGCGGGTTGTCGCTCCGCTGGGAACGCGGGACGAGCGAACAATCACAACGCCCTGCTCTTTAGCCTGCACAACAGCATCAAAAATGCCTTTATACATATTGCCATTTCCTACCCCTGCACTAACGATACCTTTTGCACCTTCGTTAACCAACGCCTTTACCGGCGCAGGAGAAGCATTCGCATAGCTGTAGACAATGTCAACTTTAGGTAGCTCAGTCAGCTTATCTACATTGAACCGCGCTTTAGGGGCATGCTGTCTTGTAGGCATACGCTGATAGTCAACTTTACCGTTGTGGATATAGCCTAACGCACCATAGTTTGGCCCCATAAAGGTTTGTACGCCGGTAGTATTCGTCTTAGCCACATCTCGGGCGTCCAAAATCGTATCGTTCATGGCAACCAGAACACCCCGCCCTTTAGAATCCGGTGAGGATGCAACAACTACGGCGTTATAAAGGTTGAATGGGCCGTCTGCGCTCATCGCTGTTGACGGGCGCATGGCGCCGACCAGAACAACTGGCTTACTGCAGCTAACCGTCAAGTTTAGAAAATACGCCGTTTCTTCCATTGTGTCAGTACCGTGCGTAATGACAAAACCATCGCTGTTTGAGCACTGTTCATTAATGGACTTCGCCAGCTTTAACCACACTTCATCATTCATATCCTGAGAGCCGATACTGACAATCTGCTCTCCTTTTATAGTGGCAATGTCTTTTAACGCCGGAACAGCATTCACCAACCCCTCCACCCCAACTTGGGCAGAAACGTAGTTAGTCTGGGTTTCAGACGCGCCGCCGCCAGCAATAGTTCCTCCCGTGGCGAAGACAGTAATAGTCGGCAGTTTAGCTACCGTCAGGGAACTCACACAGCAAAGCGCAAGGCCAAGAGTCAATTTCTTAAATACGGACATATTCACATCTCCAATAAGAAAGAACATTAAAACTACAACGCATCCTATCGATAATTCCTCGATTATTCTGTGAGATACCGCCCGCAAAATGCCCTGTGTTCTCATGCAGTAGAGCTTTAAACGAAAACCCCGTATTATGCCGCGAGCAAAACGGCCAACTCGGCTACCGCCTACTATCGAGACGATGACCATGCAGAGCACTCCACAAACCTTTATCCCCGGCAAAGACGCCGCGCTGGAAACCTCCATTGAGCGCTTTCAGCAAAAGCTGACTCAACTGGGCTTTCACATTGAAGAAGCTTCTTGGCTAAACCCTATTCCTAACGTGTGGTCAGTCCATATTCGGGATAAGGACTGCCCCCTATGCTTTACTAACGGAAAAGGAGCTTCTCGCAAGGCCGCACTGGCTTCCGCACTGGGTGAATACTTCGAGCGCCTGTCGACTAACTACTTTTTTGCCGACTTTTATCTGGGGCAGACCGTTGCTGAAGGGGATTTCATTCACTATCCCAACGAAAAGTGGTTCTCTATTCCTGAAGATGAATCACTGCCAGAAGGCCTGCTCGACGATCGCCTGCTTGCTTTCTACGATCCAGAACAAAGCCTGACGGCCAGCGGGCTGGTTGACCTTCAGTCCAGCAACGCTGAACGGGGTATCTGCGCCCTTCCCTTTGCACGCCAGTCAGATGACGCTACGGTCTATATTCCGGTCAATATCATCGGCAATCTTTACGTCTCTAACGGCATGTCTGCGGGGAACAACCGCAATGAAGCCCGAGTACAGGCACTGTCAGAAATCTTCGAGCGCTATGTCAAAAACCGCATCATTGCCGAAGCGATAAGCCTGCCGAACATCCCCGATGCAGTCATCGATCGCTATCCGCCGGTAAAAGAGGCCATCAGTGCCCTTGAAGCGGAAGGATTCCCGATTTTTGCCTACGATGCCTCTCTTGGCGGCCAGTATCCGGTTATTTGCGTAGTGCTGTTTAACCCACACAACGGCAGCTGCTTCGCCTCTTTTGGCGCTCACCCTGACTTTGGCGTTGCCCTTGAGCGTACGGTCACCGAACTGCTACAGGGAAGGAGCCTGAAAGACCTAGACGTTTTCAACGCCCCGACTTTTGATAACGAAGAAGTGGCCGACCACGCCAATCTGGAAACTCATTTTATTGACTCCAGCGGACTTATCTCTTGGGATCTGTTCAAAGCGCAGTCTGACTATGACTTTGTGGACTGGGACTTCAGCGGCACCACGGAAGAAGAGTTTGCGGCAATGATGGATATTTTCCGCCGCGAAGACGTAGAGGTTTACATTGCCGACTACGCCCACCTCGGCGTTGACGCCTGCCGGATCCTCGCTCCCGGAATGTCAGACATCTACCCTGCCGAAGACCTTGTTCTTGCCAACAACAATATGGCGATTCATCTTCGGCAGACTCTCCTGTCACTGCCTTCCAGTCAGTGGTCTCAGGAAGAGTATCTGGCGCTTATCGCTCTGCTGGACGATGAGGGGCTGGATGACGCCATTCGTATTCGCGAGCTTTTAGGCATGGCAACGGGTTCCGGCAACGGCTGGAGCAGCCTCCGCATTGGCGAACTCAAGGCCATGTTGGCACTGGCCGGCGGCGATCTGGAACAGGCGCTGAGCTGGGTAGAGTGGACACAGGACTTCAACGCTTCACTGTTTACGCCAGAGCAAAGCAACTACTATCGCTGCCTAACTACCCTTCTTTTAATGCTGGTTGATGAGGAAGAGAGGGAGCCTGAGCTATACAATCCCGCATTTATCCGTATGTATGGAGAGGAAACGGTGGATGCGGCCTGGCGAGCCATCCGAGGCGAAACGCGCTTTTACGGACTGTTCGATATCGATGCCGAACTTTCCTCTTTATCAGCGCATGGTGCGTTGCTGAGCGCCTATGAAAAGCTACAGGCCGCCAAGCGGGCGCACTATCAGGTTAATTGAAAGCGAGATCGCCGTTAACCCGCATAATATTTCGGGAGTATAGCTATGCTTATTACGTCTCAGGCATTAAACGTTATCGTCACCACCGCCCGCTGCGGCAGCTTTGCGGCGGCGGCGCAGGAACTGCACAAAGTTCCGACGGCGTTAAGCTATACGGTGCACAAGCTGGAAAGCGACTTGGGCCTGCGCCTGTTTGAACGCTGCGGTAAACAGCTTAAGTTAACCGAGGCGGGGCACTACTTCATCAATAAGGGGCAGCTCATTCTCGCCGAGCTGGAAGAGCTGCATCAGGCAACGCAGAGGATCTCTTCCGGTGCGGAAACTCGCCTTAGCCTGTCGCTCAACAACATCGTCAGCCTAAAGCCAATTTATTCATTGCTCAAAGAAAGTGAACAGCACTTTCCGCACACAGAAATTCATTTAGAGATCGACGTCCACGACGGTGTGTGGGATGCGCTGTTCGACAAACGCGCCGATATCGCTATCGGAGCGCCCAATCAAATCATGCAAAACGAAGAGGTATGCAGCGAAAAAATCGGCACTGTTGAGTGGGTGTTCGCCATCAGCCCAGACCATCCGCTCTGCGCGTTTCACCGCCCGCTGAAAGCGGACGACGTGCGCCGCTATCCCGCCATCAGCATTCGCGACACGTCGCTGCGGCTGGAGCCTAAAATCGCCTGGCAGCTGCGGGGGCAAAAAGCGCTGATAGCGCCGGACTACGCCAGTAAAATACGCATGCACCTCGACGGCCTGGGCGTCGGCTTTCTGCCCCGCCACATCTGCCAGAACTACGTTGACGACGGACGCTTAACCCTCATGACGATAGAAGAGAGCAAGCAGCCCACACCGCTCTATCTGGCCTGGCACAGCGCGCCGCCTCGCCCCTGCTTCTCCTGGTGGCTTAGGCAGCTTCAGCAGCCAGAGATTCAACGGGAATTCATGCAGCCGTTCTATTAGACGGCGTCTCGCCGGGCCGGCAAGGGCAGGCAGCCGAGCGCAAACGCTGCGCCGTAGAGCATATCGTGCCCTGACGAGTGGCCGTAGTTCACCGCGCGGCTCAGCGCCGCATCCAGTGCTAACGGCGCGGCCTTGAACAGCGCCAGCAGCGCTTCGCCGTAATGCCCTTCACAGCCGAACGTCAGCATCGCCCGACTGACGTCGGTGGTCCGAGTCAACAGCGGCAGCAGCGCCTCTACGAATTGAGGCCTTTGGGTCATCCTCCAACCATCCATGACCCAAAGGCAGCCCAACAGAAAATCATCCGCCGACGGCGTCAGGCCTGAGCCAAATCCCACCAGCTGCGGCAGAAAGCTCGCCGGTTCGCCCTCCGAGCGCTCCAGCCACCCCTTCAGCTGGGCTACCGCCCGGCGTATCGAGTCGATACGTAACGTTGAATCAGTCATTTGACGCCACAGGCCGTGTTCCGGCGCAGACGCGGGTAAAAAGCGCCGCAGCGCTGACAGCAGCGCGCCGCCGTCAACCTCGTCGTTCCCTCTTACCAAGCGCGTTGAACAGACGCGAGCCTCAGCAAAACGAATGTCCAACTGTGGCGCTATGCAGCGCCCCTCCCCCGTCACCGCCACGGCTTGCCCCGCCTTTAGCCAAAGACGCAAATCGTCGCAATCCAGCCTCATGCTGGCGGGCGCCAAAGGCGCGCTTCGGGTTAAAAAAGCCGTTAACGGGCCGTCCGGCGTTGCCAGATTACAGGCGTGCTGAAACACCGAATGCACCGTCAGCCGGCGCTCATGCACCCACAGCATACAGAGCATATCGCACCGACTCAGCGCGTCTATCCGGTGAGGAGAAGAGCGATAAAAAACCATGACGTCCCCTATAATCTGACTGAGATCACAAATAACAACACCCGCCAACGCCTGCTCGCCGAAGAGGAAAAACGAGCGGTCAAACCGCAAGCGGCCGCAAAGTCCCATACTGACGGGCACTGCGCATTGTGCCATGAACGCCACTCTGCCATCCCTCAGTTTTTTTGAGGCATAGGCAAAAAACCTTTTTGCGCAATCCCTAAAAGAGCTTCATACACTGGGTTGACAACACCGTTTCTTAATGAGGGACATAAGATGCCGATGACCACTATCAACGCTCAGCCGTTTGCCTTTTCATTTGATCCTGCCCACACGGCGCTCATCGTTATCGACATGCAGCGAGACTTTGTCGAACCCAATGGATTTGGTGCCGCATTGGGCAACGACGTATCCCTGTTGCGTCGCGCTATCGAGCCATGCGGCCGCCTGCTTGAAGCCGCCCGCCGTGCGGAGATGTTAGTCATTCACACTCGCGAAGGCCATCGCCCAGATCTGTCTGACTGCCTGCCCGCTAAACTGACGCGCGGCGGAAAAACCTTTATCGGCGAACCGGGCGCAATGGGAAGAATTCTGGTTCAGGGTGAACCGGGGCACGATATCATTCCCGAGCTATATCCCATCGCCGGAGAGCCGATTATCGACAAACCCGGCAAAGGCGCGTTTTTCTCAACCGACCTGCATCTGATCCTGCAAACCCGCGCCATCTCTTCGCTGATTATTTGCGGAGTCACTACCGAAGTCTGCGTACAAAGCACCGCCCGCGAAGCCAACGATCGCGGCTACGAAGTGCTGATACCCGAAGACTGCTGCGCCTCCTACTTCCCGGAGTTTCACCGGGTTGCGCTTGAGATGATCAAAGCGCAGGGCGCCATTGTTGGCTGGGTAAGCAGCTCGGACGCGATCGTCACCGCACTGCATCGCTAAAGCCCGTTCATTAACCAATGCACCGCTTCGTTCAGGGGCGTTGGTCTGGTTTTCCCCAAGGAACACACACCATGATATTACACTGTAAAAGCTACCCAAACCTGTACAAGGACTCCGTTTCCCTGATGCAGGTTTCCGCCAAACTCAACGCGCTCGAGGGCGTGAAACAGGCGTCAGTGGCGATGGCGACCGACGCCAACATAGAGCGCATGCGCGATGCCGGCATGGCGGTTGAGGTCAGCGCCAAGCCCAACGACCTGCTGATTGCGCTAATAGCCGATCAAGAGGCGGGCCACAGGGCGCTAGCGCTGGCAGACGAGCTGCTGCTGTCCGCCAACAGCGCAGGCGATCGGCAGGGCATCGTTCGCCGCAGCCCGAGCAGTATTGCGATGGGCGTCGAACGCCAGCCTGAATCAAATCTGGCGCTGATCTCTGTGCCGGGCCGCTACGCCGCCGCCGAAGCGCTTAAGGCACTCAAGCTCGGCCTGCACGTCATGCTGTTTAGCGACAACGTACCTGAATGCGAAGAAGTCGACATCAAGCGCTACGCTACGGCGCACGACCTGCTGGTTATGGGGCCGGACTGCGGCACCGCTATCGTCAACGGCTTACCGCTGGGCTTCGCTAACGCCGTGCGCCGCGGAGCTATCGGTCTGGTCGCCGCATCCGGCACGGGTTTACAGGAGGTCAGCTGCCGCATCCACCATCTGGGCGAAGGCGTCTCTCAGGCGCTGGGCACGGGCGGACGCGATCTACACGAAGAGATCGGCGGTCAAAGCATGCTTCAGGCGATCAAAATGCTGGCGGAAGATCCAGAAACGAAACTGATTGTCCTTATTTCCAAACCGCCGTCTCAGGCAGTAACCGAAAACGTACTCAGCCTTGCCGGGCGCTGCGGCAAGCCCGTCGTGGTCCACTTTCTCGGCGCAGAGCCAGCCAGCCTCGAACGCTATGGCGTGATCCCGGCGCAGGATCTTCAGAACGCCGCCGATACCGCCGTTGCAGTGCTGCGCGGCGCCAGCCTTCCGACCGTCGAGCAAGCGCCTCAGGCGCTCTGCGACCAGGCGATGGCGGACATCGCCCATATGGCCGTCGGGCAGACCGACATTCGCGGCGTGTTCGCGGGTGGCACTTTCTGCTACGAAGCACAGCTGGCGCTGATTGAAAGCGGACTCGCCTGCGAGTCAAACGCGCCGGTGAAAGGCGCAAGTGAACTGAAAGACCCGGCGCGCGGCCACGGCCACAGCCTTGTCGACATGGGCGACGACCAGTTCACCCAGAGCCGCCCTCACCCTATGATCGACCCTACGCTGCGCAACGCTCGTCTGTTGCAGGAAGCCGCCGCCCCCAGCACAGCGGGCTTACTGTTCGACATCGTGCTTGGCTACGGCGCCAGCCTCAACCCGACGGAAGAGCTACTGCCGATTCTGGCGGAAGCCAGACAGCAGGCCCAGCGGCAAGGCCGTCGGCTGCTGCTGATTGCCCACGTCTGCGGCACTGAGAACGACCCACAGCCCCGCCAGCAGCAAATCGACGCGCTGCGCCAGGCCGGCGTTCTGGTCGCCCAAAGCAATGTACAGGCGGCCCGGCTTGCCGCCTTTGTCGCCCAGCAAAGGAAATAAACGATGACAACCCTTTTTAAACAACCTCTTCAGGTCATTAGCCTCGGGCTAAACGGTTTTTCCGACAACCTTCACCAAGCGGGCGGCACAGCGCTTCATCTGGAGTGGCAACCGACCTCGGAAGGCGACGCGCAGGCAAACTGGACGCTGGCGACGCTGCTTAACGATCCGCGCATTGAGGCGGCCAACGACGTCGCCCTCCAGCGCTATCTGGAGGCACAGCCGACGCTGGTGGGCATCAGCACCGCCTGTCAGGAAATCGATGCGCTCAGCCGCGAACGCCGGATCCTACACGCAGGCCCGCCTATTGACTGGAAAAACATGTGCGGCCCGATGCAGGGCGCCATTGCCGGCGCTATCGTGTATGAAGGCTGGGCGCCAGACGTTGACGCAGCGATGGAAATGGCCGAGCGCGGCGACATTGCGCTGGAGCCGTGTCACCACTACCACGCCGTTGGCCCAATGTCCGGCATTATCAGCCCGTCAATGCCGGTCTGGGTGGTTGAAAATACGGCCCACGGCAACCGAGCCTTTAGCAACTTCAACGAAGGTCTGGGAAAAGTGCTGCGCTTTGGCGCTAACGGCGAAGAAGTGCTGACGCGCCTGCGCTGGATGAAAGAGGTGCTGGCCCCGACGCTCGCCAAAGCGCTCGAATCGACTGGCTCCATTGAACTCAAGCCAATGATCGCACAGGCACTGCACATGGGCGACGAATGCCACAACCGAAACGCGGCGGCCAGCGGCCTGTTTTTTAAGCGTCTGGCGCCGCACCTGGCCCGACTGGAAAAAGGGCCTGAAGCGCTAGAGTTTATGGCGGCTAACGACCACTTTTTCCTCAATCTGTCGATGGCGGCCTGTAAATCGATGCTGGACGCCGCCGCCAACGTACCCTGCAGCACAATGGTCACTGTCATGGCCCGCAACGGCGTCAACTTCGGCGTTCGCCTTTCCGGCACCGGCGACCGCTGGTTCCAGGCCCCCGCCAACCCGGTCGACGGTCTGTTTTTCCCCGGTTATGGCGTTGAGGACGCTGCGGCGGACCTGGGCGATTCCGCAATTACCGAAACGGCGGGCATCGGCGGTTTCGCCATGTCAGCATCGCCGGCAATCGTCAAGTTTGTCGGCGGCACGCCGGACGACGCCACTGCGCACAGCATGACCATGCAGGAAATTACGCTGACGCAGCACCCGGCGTTTACCCTACCGGCGCTTAACTTTGCCGGTTCCGGCGCGGGGATTGACGCCAGACGCGTAGTCGATCGCAACATCCTACCAGTGATCAACACCGGCATAGCCCATAAGCGCGCTGGCGTCGGTCAGATCGGCGCGGGCATAACTACCGCGCCGCTGCCCTGCTTTGTCAACGCGCTCAGCGCGCTGGCTCACACGCTGGAGTCACATCAATGAGTACAGGAAAAATCGCCGTCGTCGCCGTTGGCGGCAACGCCCTCATCCGTAGCCCTAAAGAGGTGACGCTCGACGCGCAGTATCAGGCGGTCAAGGAAACGGCTCGCCACGTCGTCGACCTGATTGAAGCAGGCTGGCGCGTCGTGCTGACCCACGGCAATGGCCCGCAGGTTGGCTTTATCCTACGGCGCAGCGAAATCGCCAGCGCCAACGTTCCCACCGTGCCGCTGGAATACGCTGTCGGCGATACGCAGGGCGCCATCGGCTTTATGTTTCAAAACGCGCTAAGCAACGAGCTGGAACGTCGTCGTATCGGTAACACGCGCGTCGTCGCTCTGGTGACGCAGACGCTGATCGCCCCTGACGACGCCGCGTTCTCCTCGCCGGACAAGCCTATCGGCGCCCACATGGATCAAGACGTCGCCGAGCGGCTCGCTCGCGAGCAGGGCTGGACTATCGCCGAAGACTCAGGCCGCGGCTGGCGCCGCGTTGTCGCCTCACCGAAGCCGATAGAAATTATCGAAACGCCGGTCATTCAAAGCCTGCTCGCTAATGACACGCTGGTGATCGCCTGCGGCGGCGGCGGTATTCCCGTCGTACGTCAAGAGGACGGAACCCTGACGGCAGCCCAGGCGGTTATCGATAAAGACCGCGCATCGGCCCTGCTGGCTATCGAACTCAAAGCCGACATGCTGCTGATCCCAACCGGCGTGGAACAGGTTGCCATCCATTTTGGCACGCCGCAACAACGCTGGCTTGACGAACTCACCGTCGACGAGGCCAAGGCGCTGCTGAACAGCGGGCAGTTCGGCGCAGGCAGCATGTCGCCCAAGGTGGAAGCCATGATGACCTACCTGAACGGACAGCCTAACGGCGTCGGCCTGATTACCAGCCCCGAAGCGATGGGGAGAGCGGTGACAGGTTCTGGCGGCACGCGCTTTGTTCGATAACGCCATGTCGGCTCCGTTTTACGACGTAAAGCGGAGCCGTTTGAATATAACCACTCCAAACAGATGAGAACATTCGACATGTCAGACAACAAAATCCTCCTGGCGGTAAACGGTACCCTGATGCGTGGCCTAGAGCTTAACCCAAACATGCTGGCCGCTGGCGCCGAGTTTGTCTCCGAGGAGACGACCGCCGCCTGCTATCGCTGCTGGACTATCAACGATCGTCACCCCGGCATGATCCGCACGCCGGGTCAGGGTAAAAGCATCGCGCTAGAGGTATGGGCCGTTCCGCCCGCCGGTCTGGGCGATATCCTGCAAAAAGAACCCGCCGGGCTGTGCATCGGCAAAATTGAACTCGCTGACGGCCGTGAAGTGCTGGGCGTACTGGCTGAACCCTGGCTGGTAGAAAACCAGAAAGAGATCACCGAGCTTGGCGGCTGGCGCTCCTATACCGGCCACTACTACAGCGAATAATCGCTTAATTTAAGGAGGAAACCATGAGCGCTCTGCCCCCTTCCTTTCGTCCTAAACTCTGGGTCGCTGGCGACCTGAACGCCTTTTTCGGCCTGTTCACCAACGTGCTGCTTAACGTGCTGGTGCTCTCAGGTCTGGCCCTGTACGTCGCCCAAATTCCGCCCGATACCGTCTACGGCCGCATCCTGCCCGCGCTGGGCATCGCGCTGCCGTTAGGAAACCTGTTTTACGCTTACTTGGCCTGGCGTCTGGCAAAGCGCGAAGGCCGCAGTGACGTCACCGCCCTGCCTTACGGCCCCAGCGTGCCGCACATGTTTATTGTGGTGTTCGTGGTCATGTTGCCAACGCTGCTTATCCATAAAGACTGGATGCTGGCCTGGAAGCTAGGACTCATCTGGGCGATGATCGTCGGCCTTATCGTGCTGGCCGGCGTGCTGGTCGGCCCCGCTATCCGCAAGTATACGCCCCGCGCAGCGATGCTCGGCACGCTAGCCGGTATTGCCATTGCGTTTATCGCCATGCGCCCGGCCTATCAGATGTTTGATTCCGCCTGGATAGGCCTGATCTGCTTCGCCATCATTCTGATTAACTGGGTCGGCAATATCCGGCTGCCGTTCGGCCTTCCCGGTGGACTCGCGGTGGTGCTGGTCGGCTGCGGTCTGGGATGGGGCGCAACGCTGCTGGGCATGAGTGACGTGATGAACCCAGCCGCCGTCGCCGACGCGGCGAAAATGTTCTCCCTACACCTGCCGTCACTGTCCGGCGATGTGTTCTCCGTGCCGACAGAGCTTGTCTGGCCGCTGCTGGTAACCGCGATCCCGCTGGGAATTTTTAACTTTACCGAAATTCTCAACAACGTGGAGTCCGCCTCGGTCGGCGGGGACAGCTATAATCTGCGCGCGGTGCTGGCGGCCGACGGCATCGGCGCCATCGTCGGTGCACTACTCGGGTCGCCCTTCCCGCCCGCCGTCTATATCGGACATCCCGGCTGGAAGGCCATGGGCGGACGCATCGGCTATTCACTGGGCACTGGCGTTTGCATGGCGTTAGTCTGCTTTCTGGGCCTGACCGCGCTGCTGCTGTCAATTATTCCGCTGGTCGCCATTGTCCCTATTCTGCTGTTTATCGGCCTCGTCATCGGCGCGCAGGCGTTTCAGGTTTCGCCGAAACGCCATGCGCCTGCAATCGTACTGGCACTGGTGCCTAACATCGCTGAATGGGCCAAAACGCAGGTTGACGGCGCACTGGCGGCGGCGGGCGTAAATACCGTCCAACTGCCTGCCGACGTTGTTAACAACATGGCAAACAACGGCGTGCTGTATCACGGTATGGCGGCAACCGGCGGCGGCGCCGTGCTGGCCGGACTGATGCTGGGCGCGATCGCCGCATTCGTCATCGACCGACGCTTTAACTGGGCGGCGCTCTACTCTGCCGCAGCCACGATGCTGTCATTCTTCGGCTTTATTCACGGGCACCAAATGGCGCTAAACGCCTCCCCTACGGTGACGTTCGGCTATGCCGTCAGCACGCTGCTGTTTATTTTCCTGGCCTGGAAACAAATTCGCGAGCAGGGAAAGGCGGACTGGTCACCAATAGACAACGGCGACGAACCGATGCACTAATTTCACAGACTCAGACGGCGGCCTCAGCGCCGCCGTCGCGCTTTTTTCCTCTTATCGCGCTGCTTTAAATATAATCTACAATCGCGTATATTTTAAAAGCGGCATATAGCGCACGTAGAGATGATAAATTACTCGCCATTAGTTAATAAAAAGTTATTTATTAATTAAAAAAATCCGCAATAAAATACATTTAATATTAATTATTAACATTTCTTGATTTCTCTCTCCGCCACATTAAAATTATGCAATAAAATTTAAAAATTTTTTTATTATTAATAATCAAATAGATAACCCAAAAAACTCCTATTATCGTCCTTTTCTGCATTGTATTCATTTGTCCCACAATGATCGGTATCAATTTTTACGGTATACTGCTTTGTTAGTATCACCGGGCAATTTTAGTCTTTATTTAGGCGCACGAGATTTATTCAGTGAAAACAGACAATCCTATTGCAGCGCTATCACCTGCTGCTATGGCGCAGGTTGCCGAAAATGCTGGCGTATATAAAGCCAACAAACACCCCGCAATTACCTTTTGCTCGGCGATTTTGGCGGGCGTATTTATCTCTATCGCATTTGTTTTCTATATTACAGTCACTACTGGTACTGCTGACGTGCCCTTTGGCATGGCGAAATTTCTCGGCGGTGTCTGTTTCTCTTTAGGCCTGATGCTAGTCGTCGCCTGTGGCACCGACCTCTTCACCTCCACGATTATGATCAGCGTTGCCAAAGCAACCAACCACATTACGTGGGGTCAAATGTTTCGTAACTGGGTTAACGTTTACTTCGGTAACCTAGTCGGCGCACTGCTGTTTGTTGCTATTATTTTTATGTCAGGCCAGATAATGGCGGCTAAAGGGCTTTGGGGCCTGAACGTGCTGCAGACGGCAGATCACAAGCTGCACCACAGCTTCCTTGAAGCCGTTGCTCTTGGTACCTTGGCTAACCTGATGGTGTGTCTGGCCGTATGGATGAGCTATGCCGGGCGCAGCCTGATGGACAAAATGTTTGTCATGATTTTACCGGTTGCGATGTTTGTCGCCAGCGGCTTTGAGCACAGCATCGCTAACATGTTCATGATCCCGATGGGGATTGTGATTAAAGAAACTGCCTCGCCGGAATTCTGGCAGGCCATCGGCAGCACGCCGGAACAGTTTTCAAGCCTGACAGTTGGTAATTTTATTGAAAGTAACCTGATCCCCGTAACGATAGGCAACATCATCGGCGGGCTTATGGTCGGTTTGCCCTTCTGGGCTATGCATTTACGCGGCGAGAAGCATTGACAGACGCTTTTTGCAGAATGAAATATCTCCATTTCCTTAAGTATATAAAGGTAGGTGAAAAATGACCGAGCTTAAAAAAGAGTTTGTCAGTGCCTGGGAAGGTTTTACTGGTGGTGACTGGCAGCACAATGTCGACCTCCGCGACTTCATCCAGAAGAACTACACTCCGTATGAAGGCGACGAATCATTCCTGGCCGGTGCTACCGAAGCGACAGACAAGCTTTGGGCCAAAGTGATGGAAGGCATCAAAATCGAGAACCGCACTCACGCGCCTCTGGACTTTGATACCGATGTTGCTTCTACCATTACCTCTCACGACGCAGGCTACATCGAGAAAGATCTGGAAACTATCGTTGGTCTGCAAACTGATGCGCCTTTAAAGCGCGCCATCATTCCGTTTGGCGGAATCAAGATGGTTGAAGGTTCTTGTAAGGTCTACGGTCGCGAGCTGGATCCTCAGCTAAAGAAAATCTTCACCGAATACCGCAAAACTCACAACCAGGGCGTGTTTGACGTTTATACCAAAGACATCCTGAACTGCCGTAAGTCTGGTGTACTGACCGGTCTGCCTGATGCCTATGGTCGCGGTCGCATCATCGGTGACTATCGCCGCGTTGCCGTATACGGTATCGACTTCCTGATGGCCGACAAGTATGCCCAGTTCAACTCTCTGCAAGAGAAGCTGGAAAACGGCGAAGATCTGGAAATGACCATTCAACTGCGCGAAGAAATTGCTGAACAGCACCGCGCTCTGGGTCAAATGAAAGAAATGGCTGCCAAATACGGCTGCGATATCTCTCACCCAGCGACTAACGCTCGTGAAGCCGTTCAGTGGACCTACTTCGCCTATCTGGCTGCCGTTAAGTCTCAAAACGGCGCTGCTATGTCATTCGGTCGCGTATCCTCCTTCCTGGATATCTACATCGAACGCGACATGAAGAAAGGCCTGCTGACTGAATCTCAGGCACAGGAACTGATCGACCATCTGGTTATGAAGCTGCGTATGGTTCGCTTCCTACGTACCCCTGAGTACGATGAGCTGTTCTCTGGCGACCCAATCTGGGCAACCGAATCTCTGGCCGGTATGGGCCTTGACGGTCGCACCATGGTCACTAAATCCAGCTTCCGTTTCCTGAACACCCTGTACACCATGGGCCCGTCTCCAGAGCCAAACATGACCATCCTGTGGTCTGAAAAGCTGCCTCTGGCATTTAAAAAGTATGCTGCTAAGGTCTCTATCGACACCTCATCCGTTCAGTATGAGAACGATGACCTGATGCGTCCTGACTTTAACAATGACGACTACGCCATTGCCTGCTGCGTAAGCCCAATGATTGTCGGTAAGCAAATGCAGTTCTTCGGTGCTCGCGCTAACCTGGCAAAAACTATGCTGTACGCGATCAACGGCGGTATGGACGAGAAGATGAAGATCCAGGTTGGCCCGAAAGAGTCGCCAATGACCGATTCCGTTCTGGAATTCAACAAGGTCATGGACCGCATGGATCACTTCATGGACTGGCTGGCTAAGCAGTACGTCACCGCCCTGAACATCATCCACTACATGCACGATAAGTACAGCTACGAAGCCTCTCTGATGGCGCTGCACGATCGCGACGTTGTCCGCACCATGGCCTGCGGCATCGCCGGTCTGTCCGTTGCGGCTGACTCCCTGTCTGCCATCAAGTACGCTAAAGTTAAGCCAATTCGTGACGAAGACGGCCTGGCCGTTGACTTCGAAATCGAAGGTGAATACCCGCAGTTCGGTAACAACGATCCGCGCGTTGACGATATCGCCTGCGATCTGGTTGAGCGCTTCATGAAGAAAATTCAGAAGCTGCGCACCTATCGCCACGCGATCCCAACCCAGTCTGTTCTGACCATCACCTCTAACGTGGTTTATGGTAAGAAGACCGGTAACACCCCTGACGGACGCCGCGCTGGTGCACCGTTCGGACCAGGTGCTAACCCAATGCACGGCCGCGATCAGAAAGGTGCTGTTGCCTCTCTGACCTCTGTTGCTAAACTGCCGTTCGCCTACGCAAAAGACGGTATTTCTTATACCTTCTCAATCGTACCGAACGCTCTGGGTAAAGACGACGACGTGCGTAAAGCTAACCTTGCCGGTCTGATGGATGGTTACTTCCACCACGAAGCCTCTATCGAAGGCGGTCAGCACCTGAACGTTAACGTTATGAACCGTGAAATGCTGGTTGACGCTATGGAACACCCTGAGAAGTATCCTCAGTTGACCATTCGCGTATCCGGCTATGCCGTTCGCTTCAACTCTTTAACCAAAGAGCAGCAGCAGGACGTTATCACCCGTACGTTCACCCAAACGATGTAATTTCAACTCCGGTTGAAATAGCATAGAATAAAAGGCTCCACCTAAGGTGGAGCCTTTTATATTTATCTCTTTCTACGAGTATCGGTGCTTTGCCGGAAATCCTGCTTTAGACGGTGTAAAATAAAAGGGTCTCAGGCAAAGCAATAAACGACAGGGCTGGAAATCACAGCCCCTATGGAGCCATCGCGCAATGTCAGTAAAAGGTCGTATTCACTCTTTCGAATCCTGCGGTACCGTTGACGGGCCAGGTATCCGTTTTATCGTATTTTTTCAGGGCTGCCTAATGCGCTGCCTCTACTGCCATAACCGAGATACTTGGGATACGCACGGCGGGACAGAAATCGAAGTCGAAGACTTAATGAAGGAGATCGTGACCTATCGGCACTTCATGAACGCGTCCGGCGGCGGCGTGACGGCTTCCGGCGGTGAAGCAGTTCTGCAGGCTGAGTTCGTTCGCGACTGGTTTCGCGCCTGTAAAGAAGAAGGTATTCACACCTGTCTGGACACCAACGGCTTCGTTCGCCGCTATGACGCGGTTATTGACGAGCTTTTGGACGTTACTGACTTGGTCATGCTCGACCTTAAACAGCTAGATGACAGCGTTCACCAGAATCTGGTCGGCGTCTCCAATCACCGTACGCTAGAGTTTGCCCGCTATCTGGCCAAGCGCAACCAGAAAACCTGGATCCGCTACGTTGTTGTTCCCGGCTGGTCCGACGATGAGAAATCTGCCCGCATGCTTGGCGAGTTCACTCAGAACATGACCAACATCGAAAAAATCGAACTACTGCCCTATCACGAACTGGGTAAGCACAAGTGGACGGCCATGGGCGAAGAGTACAAGCTCGACGGCGTCAAGCCGCCTAAAAAAGAGACAATGGACAAGGTCAAATCCATTCTGGAAGAGTACGGACACAGGGTTATTTATTAATCTCAGGTTTAGCCGCACAAGGACGCATTGTGAAAAAGGATTTTCAACCCAGCCCTCCTTCGGGTTCTGTGGGAAAAACGCCGACGCTTCTGCGCCGTAAGTGGCTATGGATAGCTATCGCTGCCGCAGGCGTGTTGGTATTAACCATTACGTTTACGATTAGATTTATCGTTTTCTCCCCTACCGTTTCTAAAAACTATCAGTTTTATCATTCTGTCGCCGAACGGGTGAAATTGGATCGGCAGGTGATTTCCCTGCTGGGAGAACCGCTGGACGTTCACCCAATTCCCCTCACCAGCCCCTGTAAAAACCGAGAATGTACTGACTTCACCTCTCTGATAAGAGGCAGCAAAATGACGGGGCAGATAGAGCTAGAAGCCGTTTATTCCAACGAGAGCTGGATAATCCAATCCGTTCGACTAAGACTGCTAGCGTCAAATAGCGGCATTCTGCCGGACTTCAGTTTATCTACTATAAAAAAGAATCAGGTTATCGAGCTAGATATTAAAGACGCGTCGTTAAACCAATGACTTATCGATAAGGCAAAAGCAGTAAAATCCCGCGACTAGGCGCGGGATAAACAAAGTTAAGACATCCGCTCGGGTTACTGCATCGTCAATGGGCGATGATAGCGACCCGCCTTACGAAACAGCATGGTCATAAATACCGCAGCAGACACCGCAATGACAACAAACAGCAGCTTGTCTGAATACTGCTGCATCAACATCGCCGTAAGCGCTGGCCCTAACAGACTGCCAACGGTATAGCTCAATAACAGCGTCTGGTTCATCGCAATAAGCTCGTCAGAGCTCGCCCGTTCACAGCCCCACGCCATCGCAATAGGATAAAGAGTAAAGCCGGACAGCCCCAGCATAAACAAAGACAGCGCCAAAGAATCGCCACCCAGAACGCTAAGAGCGCTGATGATAATAACAAATACCTGAATGCGTAAAATAAACAGTCGGCCAAAGCGGTCCGCCAGCTTGCCAATGGGCAACTGCCCCATCATTCCTGCACAGACGATGAGCGCCATCCAGTAGCCAACGCGCGCGTTGTCATAGCCGATATGGGAAAGATAAAGCGGTAACAGGCCGTACAGCGAGCCTAAAACAACGCCTGACAGCATACAGCCGACAACGCCGATCCGAGCATCTTTTCGCTTCACCATAGACCAAACGTGATGACGTTTCCCATCTTCACTCACCGGCTTAGGCATGCGCATAAACAGCAGCGGCAGCAGCGAAGCAATTAGCACACCAGTTGCCCAAGGCAGCACGCCATGCAGTGCGGTTGGCAGTGCACCTAGCAGTATTTGGCCAAGCAGTGTCCCCGTGTAGTAAACCAGCATATAGGCAGCCAAAAGCTGGCCGCGGCAGCGAAGCGCGCCGTTGTACAGCAGCGCACTCTCTACAACAACCCAGATCATCGCGCAGGCAATCCCCGCCAGAAAGCGCCATGCGCTCCAGGAAATAAAACCGACAGAAATGCCTAAAAGAAGCGTTGCAGCAATAAACAGCGCGCAGGCACCGTGATAGGTTTTGACAAAGCCAAACGTCTTAATCAAGGCTCCTGCTATCAGTGCGCCAACTAGATTACCTGCAAAATACGCTGAGCTCACAACCCCCACCTGCCAAGTAGAAAGGGATGCGTGATTAAGCCAAAGGGGAACCAGCGTGTTTAAAACCGCCATCGACGTTGTAAACAGCAACAGCCCGGCTAACAGAAGCAGCACGGGACGACTAAACGCGGACATGTTTATGCCAATAAGGGAAGGAAGATATGTGTGACGGCGATCATCCCACTGCGGTAAAAAATGTCAATGGGAATTGCTGAAGATAAGTAAAAATAGCGGCACGGCAGCCCGCGCCGCTCGACTTATTAGAAAAATAGCGTTTTTGATACTACTGTAGGCTGAACCCTTGTCTGCCAGTCGCCCAGTGTCGCCTTCGCCAGCAGCGCAATTCCTTGATAGAACGGATGGCCCGCATGCTCTTCCAGCAGCGTAAAGAAGCGACCGCTCCACGGCAGCATATGTTCCCCTAACAGCACACTCAGCTGCTCAGGGCGATTTTCTGCCAGCCATGCCGCCATCATCAACAGCAGGCCAATATGGTCTTCTGGCTCGCGCATTTCCTGCTCAACGCTAATACCTAATGAACCCTGCCAGGCGCGCAGTGCCAGTGTCGATTCACCAAAAACCACCATTTCTCTATCGAGGTAAACAGAACCCCATGGCGGCGTTGGCAAAGCATTGGGGCCGATAAACAGAGTCTGATAGGCCTCAGGCAACAGCGCATGTTGCTCTTTAGTCAACCCCTGCTCTATCGCAAGTGCCGCTGCGTCAAGCTCAGCCGGGGATCCACAGGGCCATTCGTCGCGCCAGTCGGGCTGTTGAAACAGGCTCAACAGCGCGGCAGTTTCTTGCTGCTCTGGGCTGTAATACAGCAAGGCGCCGAGCATTCTTCCGGTTAAAGAAATCGCGCTTAAATCGCTGTCAGTCAGCGTAACGGATGAGTTCATAACATACCTTATTTATTGCTTCTGGCACTGGTAAAACAATGGAATAACATACCAGATAAAGAAGCGACGCCTCCGAGAAGACGCCGCTTGATAACGTTAACCGCCGAAAGTCATGCCAACGGTCATGTGCAAATTGTAGAATACTGCACGGCCAATCACTTCACCGCCAACAACCACAATGAACCCTAGCAGCATACTCGCCGTTCCCGGCTGCTGACCGCGCACCATCGGGTAAATCCACAGTGCTAGGCCTATAGCAACCAGCGCAACGCGAAGCGCCATCAGTGAAGCGTAGTTAGGCACCATGACTGCCACTGACGTCACAGAGCTAGACATACTGCTCAGCTCGGCGCTTTGCATCATGCCAAAAGCGGCACTAACAATCAGCGCCATCACGCTGACAGCAGCAAGCGCCTTACCGCTACACGTGCACTGACGGCCTTTAAGCAGGCTGCCAAGCAGCGGACCGCCGACAAGCGCAGTCATAAAGAAGCTCAGCGTTGTATAGCCGCTATGCCAGGTCGGTACGGTATCAATCTGGTACACCCTGCTCATAGCGTAGATAAATACCACCCCGGCAATCATGGCAACGATAAGCCACAGTTTACCCAACGCCGCGGGCATTTTACCCATCATTGCCAGAAGCCAATAAAAGCCGCCAAGGGCAAAGAAAGCAATACCGCACGCGATCTCATTACTGAGAGCGGATTCACCAACGCGATTAAGTGAGTTCATCGCGCGAGCGATGGTGCCTAAGTGCATCATGGAAAGCAGGAAACCGATACCCAGTAGCACCCAAATAAAAAACATACCTTTATGAACTGATTTACGCTGTGCTTCATCCGTTTTACTGCACAGAAGCGAAAGCCCCATCACAATAAAACCACCTACGGCGCACTGACCCAGTACAGTAAACAGCATCAGAGGCCATTCATGCCATCCCAGTCCCATCTTATACCTCCTTTGGATTGGATAAATGACCTGTCTTGTCGCCAACAGGGCGGGCACAGGCGTTAGGCTTCAGCACGATATTCGGCTGGGTATACTTGGCTTCCGGCAGCGGTGCTACCTCCGCCAGCGTACCGTAGCGCTTGCGCAGCTCGTCAATTGGCCCGAAATCCAGCGCCCGCAGTGGGCAGGACTCTACACACATCGGCTTTTGACCTTCGGCAACCCGTTCATGGCAGCCGTCGCACTTGGTCATGTGCCCTTTCGCGGCATTGAACTGAGGCGCGCCGTACGGGCAGGCCATGTGGCAATAGCGGCAGCCAATACACACTTCCTCATTCACCACCACAAAGCCATCGTCGCGCTTGTGCATGGCACCGCTTGGGCACACTTTGACACAGGCGGGATCGGTACAGTGGTTACAGGCAATGGAAAGATAGTAGGCAAACACGTTCTGATGCCAAGTATCTCCGTCTTTTTGCCAGTCTCCTCCGGCATACTCATAGATGCGGCGGAAGCTGACGTCCGGCGTTAAATCTTTATAGTCTTTACACGCAAGCTCGCAGGTTTTGCAGCCCGTGCAACGACTTGAATCTATAAAAAAACCGTATTGCGTTGTCATTGGCTACTCCTTAAATCTTCGCGATTTCAACCAGATTGGTGTGCTGAGGATTACCCTTGGCCAGCGGAGATGGACGCAGTGTGGTCAACACGTTGATACAGCCTCCGTGGTCAACCCCTTTGACGTCCGGCGTGTACCATGCCCCCTCTCCCAGCGCAACGACGCCCGGCATCATCCGCGGCGTTACCTTCACATTGATTTGCGTTTCACCGCGATCGTTAAACATACGGATCATATCGCCGTTCTGAATACCGCGCTCTTTTGCATCCAGCGGGTTCATCCAGATCTCTTGAAGTGCAGCAGCCTTAAGCACATCAACGTTGCCATACGTCGAGTGACAGCGCGCTTTGTAGTGGAAGCCGATAAGCTGTAGTGGGAACTTCTTGCGCAGCGGATCGTCCGCACCTTCAAAGGTTGAAACGTGGATCGGCAGCGGAGAGATAACCTCATCCTTTTCCAACTCCCAGGTTTTCGCGATCTCTGCCAGCTTTTCTGAGTAAATTTCAATTTTGCCTGACGGCGTCGACAGCGGATTAGCCTGCGGATCTTCACGGAAAGACTTATAGGCGATGGTATGCCCGTTCGGGTCTTTACGCTTGATAATGCCCATTTCACGAAACGCGTCAAAGCTTGGCAGCTGTGGGTCTTTATCACAAGACAGCTGATACAGGTGGCGTAGCCACTCCTCCTGCGTGCGACCTTCGGTAAACTGCTGCTCAACGCCCATGCGCTTGGCAATTTCTGTTGTCATTTCATAGATAGAGCGGCACTCAAACTGCGGCTCAATCGCCTTGTCGGCAAAAATGACATAGCCCATGTTGCCGGAAGAGGCATCAAGGCAGAAGTCCGCCTGTTCTGACGTCGTGAGATCCGGCAGCAAAATGTCGGCACACTTTGCGCTGGCAGTCATGTGGTTATCAATGACCACAATCATCTCGCACTTCGTGTCGTCTTCCAGAATTTCCAGCGTTTTATTAATATCCGAGTGCTGGTTTACCATGCTGTTGCCAGCATAGTTCCAGATAAACTTGATTGGCTGTTTCAGGCGATCGGTATTGCGCACGCCGTCGCGGGTGGCGGTCATTTCCTGCCCGCGCACAATGGCGTCGGTCCACAGGAAGAACGAAATGCTGTCCTTTACTGGATTAGTCAGCGTCGGGAAGCGAACAAATGGGATCGCATAGGAGCCTTCACGAGCGCCGGTGTTACCACCGCTGATACCGACGTTACCCGTCAGGCAGGCCAGCGTCGCAATCGCTCTCGCCACTTGCTCACCGTTCGCGTGGCGCTGTGGCCCCCATCCCTGACAGATGTAGGCCGGCTTGGCGCCGCCGATCTCTCTTGCCAGTTTGATGATGCGGTCAGCAGGAATGGCCGTGATTTTTGACGCCCACTCCGGCGTCTTGGCAATGCCGTCGTCCCCTTCACCAAGAATATAGGCCTTATAGTGACCGTTGCGTGGTGCACTGGCTGGCAGTGTCTTCTCATCGTAGCCAACACAGTATTTATCAAGGAACGGCTGATCGACCATGTTTTCCGTAATCAGCACGTAGGCAATGCCCGCAACCAGTGCCGCGTCCGTTCCCGGCGTAATGGGGAGCCACTCGTCTTCACGACCCGCAGCGGTATCGCAATAGCGAGGGTCAATAACGATCATTCTGGCGTTAGAACGCTCGCGAGCCTGCTCAAGCAGGTAAGTGATCCCACCGCCGCTCATTCGGGTTTCTGCCGGGTTGTTACCAAACATCACTACCAGCTTGGTATTTTCAATATCGCTGATACTGTTGCCCGAACCGCCGCCGTAGGTATAGCTCAAGCCGGTACTGATCTGCGCCGTACTGTAGGTATTGTAGTGATTCAGATAGCCGCCACAGCAATTCATCAGGCGAGCAATGAGAGAATTTCCCGGTGGCCATGAGCGCGTAACTGTGCCGCCCAGTGTACCGGTCGCATACTGCAAATAAACCGCCTCATTGCCATAGTCCTTAATAACGTGCTTTAGGCTATTGGCGATTTCATCGTACGCCTCTTCCCAAGAAATACGCTTGAATTTGCCTTCGCCGCGTTTACCAACGCGTTTCATTGGATATTTCAAGCGGTCGGGGTTATAAACGCGGCGACGCATAGAGCGCCCGCGTAGACAGGCTCGAACCTGATTATCAGCGTATGCGTCTTCACCAGTATTGTCCGTTTCGACGTACTTTATCTCACCGTTCACTACGTGCATGCGCAGCGGGCAGCGGCTACCGCAGTTAACCGTACAGGCACTCCAGACAACTTTTTCATCCGCCGAACTGTGTGGCGCAACAGTACCCGCTTTCGCTTTACCAAACGGCAGAGAAACGCCGCTTGCCGCTAGGGCTAAACCTCCGATCGCACCAGTTTGTACAAACGTACGCCGACTTACTGGTAACGCTCCAGAGTTTCTCTTTTTATCAAGGCTCATAGCTCACCTACTTGCTGTTATAGATATATCAGGCCTCTTTTATTGCGCCGCTTTGTACGAAAAATACACCAATAGCAAAGCATCGCTAAAAAATCACCTGGTTAAACTGCTGACTTCCGAAATAATCAGAAATAGAAAAGAACCACAAAAATCGAGCGGCACTTAAAATTGATAGATATTTATCGTCAATAGCGTTATTTATTTTTTCAGAAAGAAAAGTATATTTAGGGCACTTCTATTTGTATCTATCTTGGCTAGTTATACTATGCCAAAGTGAAGAGGGAGCTTGCGCTTAGTCAAAGAAGAGTCACTTAATAGATTTAAAGGATAAAACAACCTAAAAAAGATGATTAATCAGCATAAAAAATCAAACAAATCAGCCTAATAACTCCATGTATTTTCTTAAATAATGGTTAGACAATAATAATCATTATCAAAAAATCTCTCTGTATTAACACAATTTTTCACCGCATTTCTTAAATATTATCAATAGCCACAGCTATTATCTGATGACTTCATTAAAATAAAAGAAAATAAAAAGAAACAAAAAAGCAGCGCTATCGTGTCTATTATTCTGTTTGAAATAAGAATAAAAAATGCCCGATAAACGCTTTTGTCGCTTATCGGGCATGTGTTATAGCATCAATGCGATTAACCGATATACTCCAAGCCGCCCATATAGGCGCGCAGAGCCTCAGGCACTTCGATTCGACCGTCTGCCTGCTGGTAGTTTTCCAGTACGGCAACCAGTGTACGACCAACCGCCAAGCCTGAGCCATTCAGCGTGTGGACTAGCTGAGTCTTTTTATCGCCCTTGGCCTTAAAGCGAGCCTGCATGCGGCGAGCCTGGAAATCCCACATGTTTGAGCAGGAAGAAATTTCACGATAGGTATTCTGCGCCGGAACCCAGACCTCAAGATCGTAGGTCTTGCGTGAGCCGAAGCCCATATCGCCCGTACACAGCAACACTTTTCTATACGGCAGGCCGAGCAGCTGTAGCACTTTCTCAGCGTGCCCAGTCAGCTCTTCCAGCGCGTTCATTGAGTCTTCTGGACGCACGATTTGTACCAGCTCAACTTTATCAAACTGGTGCATACGAATCAGGCCGCGAGTATCACGCCCGTAAGAGCCCGCTTCAGAGCGGAAGCACGGCGTATGCGCCGTCATTTTTAACGGCAGTACATCTTCTTCAAGGATCTCATCGCGCACCAAGTTGGTGACCGGCACTTCTGCCGTTGGGATCAGACCATAGTTGCTGCTGTCCGCTTCTTCAGCCAGCGGCTTGGTGTGGAACAGATCTTCACCAAACTTCGGCAGTTGCCCAGTACCAAATAGAGTTGCCTGATTAACCAGGTAAGGAACGTAAGTTTCGGTGTAACCGTGCTGTGTGGTGTGTAGATCGAGCATAAAGTGAGCCAAGGCTCGGTGCATACGGGCAATCTGCCCTTTCATCACCACAAAACGAGCGCCGGTAAGCTTCACCGCGGCAGCAAAGTCTAGCCCGCCGCTTAACTCGCCCAGATCGACGTGATCGCGGATAGGAAAATCAAATTTGCGCGGCTCACCCCAGCGACTGACTTCGAGATTGTCGCTATCGTCTTTACCGAAAGGCACTGACTCGTCAGGAATGTTGGGGATCACGGACACTGAATCATGAATTTCTGCCTGCAGCTTATCCAGCTCGGCCTTTGCCGCATCCAGTTTTTCACCCAGCAGGTTAACTTCACGGCGCAGAGGCTCGATGTCTTCCCCACGCGCTTTGGCTTCACCGATGGATTTGGATCGGGAATTACGTTCAGCTTGCAGCGTTTCTGTTTCTACCTGCAGAACCTTACGACGCTCTTCCTGCCGACGTAATGTATCTACATCCAGTTTATAACCTCTGCGAGCCAGTTTTTCTGCGGTTGCATCCAGCTCATTACGTAATAAATTCGGATCCAGCATGCTAATCCCGTGCCTATCTGTTTTTGAATATTAATAATGATATCAGCGCCTCAAAGAGGCGCTGATAAGCCTTGTACTCGTGTACCTTACCGCAACCTATCGGCTAACGGTAGCGTTTTGTGACGCTATTTTGATCCTGCTCAGTCAGCCAGTTTAGCTTTTCAGCAATCTTGGTTTCCAGACCTCGAGGTTCGGGGAAATAGTAGCGATGGCCGTCCATTTCCGGAGGAAAATAGCTTTCACCCGCCGCATAGCCGTTAGGCTCATCGTGGGCATAGCGATATTCAGCGCCAAAGCCGATCTCTTTCATAAGCTTCGTCGGCGCATTGCGCAAATGTACCGGAACGTCATAGTCTGGCCGTTCGCGGGCGTCCTTCACGGCAGCCTTAAAGGCGGTGTATACCGCATTACTCTTAGGTGCACAGGCCAGGTAAACGATCGCCTGTGCGATTGCTCTTTCGCCTTCTGCGGCGCCTACACGGGTAAAGCAGTCCCAGGCGGAGATAGCCACCTGCATACCGCGAGGATCGGCATTGCCGACGTCCTCAGAGGCAATCGCCAGCAGTCTTCTCGCAACGTAAAGCGGATCGCCGCCGGCAGTCAAAATTCGTGCATACCAGTAAAGCGCCGCATCGGGAGCTGAACCTCTCACTGACTTATGCAACGCGGAAATCAGATCGTAATAGCGGTCACCCTGATTATCAAAGCGTGCGCTTCGCTCGCCAGACACCTCTTTCAACAGAGATGTTGTTAACACACGCTGGCCGTCCGGCGATATTTCCGCCATGTCGGCCATCATTTCCAAACAGTTTAGCGCCCGACGGGCGTCGCCGTTGACCAACTCAGCCAGCAGCTTACGAGACTCATCCGGCAGCTGAATATTCTGCTTACCATAACCTCTCTCTTCATCGCTCATGGCCTGTAGCAGAACTTGCTCAATGTCTTCAGCGTCCAGCGACTTAAGCAAATATACCCTTGCCCTTGATAAAAGCGCCGAGTTCAGCTCAAACGAAGGGTTTTCCGTCGTCGCGCCGATAAACGTGATAGTTCCATCCTCAACATGAGGCAAGAACGCGTCCTGCTGGCTTTTATTGAAACGGTGAACTTCGTCAACGAACAGAATAGTTCTTCTTCCCGCATCGCGATTGATGCGCGCCCTCTCGATCGCTTCACGAATCTCTTTAATGCCTGAGGTAACGGCAGAAATGCGTTCTATATCAGCGTTGGCATAGCGGCCAATAATTTCCGCTAGCGTGGTTTTTCCCGTTCCGGGTGGCCCCCAAAGGATCATGGAGTGAAGCTGACCGGCGGCAATGGCGCGCGGCAAAGGCTTTCCGGGAGAAAGAAGGTGTCGTTGACCGATATACTCTTCAAGAGAGCGCGGCCGCATACGGGCCGCCAGCGGTTGAAATTCGTTTTGTGAAAAGTCGAGAGAAAGGTTACTCACGCAAGCCTCACTTGCGCTGGTCGTCCAGCGTCACGCCCTTGGGCGGTGTAAAGGTAAACTTAGAGGCGTCTACAGAGCCCACCTGCTGCCCTTTAAGCTGATAGCTGCTGCGCTGGCCATCCTGCTCTACGGCCGTAAAGCTCCTAATGGTGCCGTCGCTGGTTACGCTGATAGAAAACGCTTTCAGGTTCCCTTTTTTCGCTTTTGGCGTTAGTTCGAACTCATCGCCTTTCTGGGCGACGTTGTATTTGTCCCAGTCGGCCTTGCTGTTGCGCGTAATCAGCATAAATGGCGTATCGCTGGTTACACTGTTAAGCCAGGTCGCCGTGACCTGCTCAACGAACGGATTGTAGAACCACAGCGTTTTACCGTCGGATACCAAAATGCTTTCGTCCGGTGAAGTCATATGCCAGCGAAACAGGTTTGGCCGCTTAACCCACAAGTCGCCTTCACCCTGCTGGATAGAAGCGCCACCGGCGTCTTTCACCGTTTGAGTAAAACGCGCCTGAAAGCTGTTCAACTTGCTCAACCGGCCCTGTAGATCAGATCGGGCATCGGCCAGTGCGGCAGATGATGCCACGGTCAACAACAGGCCTGCGACAATAAGAGACTTCTTCATCGTGACAATCACTCCACTCTATGGCTTATCGCATCGGCGCCTTTCTGCTTATGCTGCTCAGGCGCCGTGCGTAAAAGTAAACGGGTCGTATTCAACAGACTATCGTGCTATCTCACTAAGTGAATGTATTTTACCTATCTTTTCACTCATACTGTTCACTCATAGTCTGGGCCGCATTCCGACCCGATGTCGATCAATCAAAGTCAGAGCGCGCCAGCACCTCTCGGTTACCGCTGTGCCCTGGAGGACTCACAATTCCCTGAGCTTCCATTTGGTCAATAATGCGCGCCGCTCGGTTATAGCCAATGCGGAACTGGCGCTGAATACCTGAAATGGAAGGTTTTTTCTTTTCAATCACAAAGGCTACAGCCTGATCAAACAGAGGATCCAGTTCTTCTTCACCGTCAAAACCCAAACCCTCACCTCCGCCTTCTTCCGAAGCGGCAGTGATGTTTTCAATGTATTGAGGACGGCCTCTCGCCTTCCAGTCCTGAACGACTGCGTGAACTTCCTGATCGCGGACGAACGCGCCGTGTACACGAACCGGCATAGAAGAGTTTGGGGGCAGATAAAGCATGTCCCCCATCCCCAACAGCGATTCCGCCCCCCCCTGATCCAGAATGGTGCGTGAGTCAATTTTACTGGAAACCGTAAACGCCATTCGGGTCGGAATGTTAGCCTTGATTAGGCCAGTAATAACGTCAACAGACGGGCGCTGCGTTGCCAGCACGAGGTGGATCCCTGCGGCACGCGCTTTCTGCGCTAAGCGAGCAATCAGCTCTTCAACCTTCTTGCCGACCGCCATCATCAGATCGGCAAACTCGTCAACCATCACCACGATATAGGGAAGCTTCTCCAGCACCGGATGCGTCATGTCCATACTGTCAGTAGGCTTCCAGAACGGATCGGGAACAGGACGACCTAAGGACTCTGCCTCTTCCAATCGTTCGTTATACCCCGCCAGATTTCTTACCCCCAGCGCGGACATCAGCTTGTAGCGTCTCTCCATCTCGCCCACACACCAGCGCAGCGCGTTGGCGGCGTCTTTCATATCGGTAACCACCTCAGTCAGCAGGTGCGGAATGCCCTCATAGACAGACAGCTCCAGCATTTTCGGGTCGATCATGATAAAGCGCACGTCTTCAGGCTTGGACTTAAACAGCATGCTGAGGATCATGGCGTTCACGCCCACCGACTTACCGGAGCCTGTCGTACCGGCCACCAGAAGGTGTGGCATCTTGGCCAAATCGGCAACAACCGGCTGCCCAGAAATGTCTTTCCCCAGCACAACTGTCAGCGGAGACGACGCGCCGGTAAACTCAGGGCCGTTCAGCACTTCACGCATGTATACCGTTTGGCGATGCTCGTTCGGCAACTCAAGCCCAACATAAGGCTTGCCGGGAATAACCTCTACCACGCGCACGGCAACCACAGACAGAGAGCGCGCCAAGTCCCTCGCTAGGCTGGAAATTCGAGCGGCTTTAACGCCCGGAGCCAGATCCAGCTCAAAGCGGGTAATCACCGGCCCCGGCAGAATATCAACAACCCGGGCCTTAACGCGGAAATCGGCCAGTCGTCGCTCAATCAGCCTAGCGGTCTCTTCCAGTGCTTCGGTATCGATCGGCGTAGGATTAGGCGGCGGTGCGGCCAGCAAATCAAGAGACGGTAGCGGCGTCGTTGGCTTCTCCAACGGTCGCTCGTTGCGCATCAGGAAAGGATGAATAAGCCCCTCAACTGACGGAGAAACTGACTCTTCTTCAGGCTCAGGCGCAAACGCTACCACAGGCTGATTCACTGAACTCGCTGAAAAAGACGGCACAGCAGCAGGCGCTGGCGCTCGGTAGCCGTACTCTTCTTTCGCTGCATCTGGCGCTGCGGGCTCAAAAGGAGCCGCTGGGCGCGACGCTGGCGTCAACCCAGCTACTGGCGAGTTAAACGCGGGAGCGCTCGGTGCCGCTTCAATCACGTCAACAGGCAGCAGACCGCTGGTATCTGCAACGCCGGTTTGCGAAGGTAAAGTAAACAGGGGTTCAACGGCTCGCCCTGCTGCTGAATCTATCTCATCATCATCGTCCCGGGCAGATATGCCGGAAAGCGGGCTGTGGTAGGCGCTAGAATCAGATTCGTTTTCAGTGGCGTCGCCTTCTATCTGGAAGCTGTCGCCGTAGCGTTCGCGCTGTTCTTCAGCAAAGGCTCTTCTCAGCGCCTCTTCCTGCATAGCGTCTAAATCGTCGTCATCAACAGACAGATTCGGTTCTGAGAGCTGGGACGCGGTGCCCCCTAATTTCTCCCGTTCACGCTGTTCAGCTTCGCGTTGAGAAGGCAGTTTGATACCAAAGGAAGCCAGCTCTCTGCGCGTTGGAATGCGCACAGGATTTGGCCGAGGCAGTTCAGGGCCAATGCCCTGCTTCACCTGAGAAGCACCGCCTAGCGGCACTGGCGTAAACGGCATGCTGACAGAAGAAGTTGACGCCGCCGACGTGGCCGCAGCTGCTGCGGCAGCGGACGCGGACAGTGCGCTAAAGGCGCCAGAGACTGTATCGCTTTCTACATCAACCCCCGCCTCAGAACCGGGCTTGGATTCACTATTGGTATAGCCATAGTGATTTTCTGCACTGAATGCAGATACGGTAGAGGCATCCTGAACGGCTGGTGTTTCGCTTTCAGCCATGTGGCTTTCTATGCCGCTCGAAGAGCTCGCGGTGTCAGAATAAGAAGAAATTGTCGATGCGCGGGTAAACGTTGTTTGCCCGAAGGAGAACGTTGGTGGCTGAGACTCTTCTTCCACACGGCTCGAGTGACCTTCCCAACTAGAGCTGCCTTCCCATGAGTTAGGCTCCACAGTGACCGAAGAAAGCGAGGTTTCACCGCCTTCTTTAAGCCATTGATCGTCTATAGGCTGTTCGTTGACTAGCGCTTCACTGTTCGCCTGAGCGCTTTGCGCCTGTTCGTTCATCGCTTGAGGGGACAGCGAGTCATCAAACATGGAGATATCTACACGGCCCGGCTGCAGAGCAGCGCCGTCACTGCCTTCAACATCGTCGGCTTTTGCCTGTGCAAAGGTAAAGGTTTGCTGGAACTCATCGCTGAGATCATCGTCTTTAGGCCCGTCCTCAGCAATACTGAATGACGATGCCCCTAGCAGAACATCATCGTCACTCGCGCCGGAACGCTCACTACTAATCTGAGGTTCACTATCGATGGCGCTATCTGCCCTATCGGAGGATTTTCTGGTTTTGTTGGAGGCAAACGTCAGCACGCCCATAACCAGCCCGCCGATCTTTTCTGCAATCGTCAGCCAAGACCAGCCAGTAAGCAGCGTAAGCCCTACTGCCCAGACGCCAAGCAGCACCAGCGTTGCTCCCACGCTGTTCATATGCGGCAACAGCGCACTGTTAATGAGATTACCGACTACACCGCCGGAAGCAAAGTAGTACCAGTCATCGATACTAATGGCAAAAAGGCCGCATGAAGAAAACACCAGCGCCAGCAGGCCAACTAAGCGCAGCGAGAAAGCAAAAAAGTCCACCGACTTCTGTTCACGCGTAAAGCGATACAGCATCCAGCATGAAAAAATCATCAGCGGAGGAATGGCATAAGCCAGAATGCCAAAAACGAACAGGAAAACGTCCGCCAACCAGGCGCCGCTTTCTCCTCCAAAATTCTGAATAGGATCGTGCCAAGCCGTTTGTGACCAGCTGGGATCGGCGGGGCTAAAGCTGACAAGCGCCGCTATCATGTAAACAGCAAATACTGTAACCGCGAGTAGAGCAGCTTCAAGCAGCCTCTGTCGGCTGTTCAGCTTCTTCAACTTGGGTTCTTTATCTTCTATATATTCCTGGCTCAAGAAGGGCTCTCCAGGTCATCTTAGTGACGCGCAAACGACAGCGCCAGGATTACCCCAGCGCTGAAACTGTATGAATAAACAGGAGTGTAACGGAAATTCACAGGTTTTGCACCTGCTCCAGTGAATTATCGCGTCTTAATGACGAGGTGGTTACTCTGCTTAACTTCTTCCATGACGACGTAGGTACGCGTGTCGTTAACGCCGGGTAAACGCAGCAGGGTTTCACCCAGCAGCTTTCTGTACGCCGACATATCAGACACCCGCGTCTTCAGCAGATAGTCAAAGTCACCTGATACTAAGTGGCACTCCTGAATCTCTTCCAGCTTTTGAACAGCCGTGTTGAACTGTTCAAAAACGTCGGCTGCCCCGCGGTTTAGCGTTATTTCAACGAAAACCAGCAGTGAAGCGTCGAGATAGTGAGGGTTTAACAGCGCCGTATAGCCTTGAATAAACTTTTGTCTTTCCAAACGGCGAACGCGCTCCAGACAAGGCGTAGGCGAAAGCCCTACACGCTTTGAAAGCTCAACGTTAGAGATGCGACCATCCATTTGTAATTCATTCAGAATATTGCGGTCAATACGGTCAAGATCTTTACTAGGGCGTTTTTTGTTGTCTACCATTTTTTTTCTCTCAATATCTTCCTTGTTTCTGGATACACCACTCTCTCTCCTAAAGATAGTTGGCACCGCTGTTCAATCAGGCTCGTTATGAATAGCCAGCATACGCTCTGCGCCTTCTGCTATTGTTCCCGTCGCAATAGCAAAAGACCTGCTGGATCGGAATGTTACCCCCGCCTGTTGTTGTTTTTAGCAGGGCTACTCAACCGAATCCTGAGTTGAACAAGTTGAATTAGCCGTTAATCCACGCAAATAAAGAGTAAGTCTCTGTAACCTTGCCCGATTACCCACCTTCATAAACTCTATTTGCGCAGTTAGTAGCGTAATTACAGGATAATGTTTTCGCAAATACACGCTGTATTGTCAAAGTAAAAGAGTAAAAAAAAGCACATATCTCTATAAATATTCCTAATCTCGCTGTTTATTACTCAATCAAACCTATTCAATAGGTAATATCTATCAGAATAATCGATGTAAACGCGTTACGCGCTTTTTTTCATAGTGTATTTTTCTTACAATCGTACAACTTGATCCGCCCTACTCGTTAACAGGAAACCGTTTATGGCCAAACATTGTCAATTGCTGATTTTAGGTTCTGGACCCGCAGGCTACACCGCCGCTGTGTATGCTGCTCGGGCAAACCTCAAGCCGGTTCTGCTTACGGGCATCGAACAGGGTGGTCAGTTAACCACAACCACTGAGGTTGAAAACTGGCCGGGTGATGCAGAAGGCCTCACCGGGCCGGGCCTGATGGAGCGGATGCGCGAACACGCCCTGAAGTTTAATACTGAGGTCATTATCGACCATATCAATAAAGTCGATTTTCAAACTCGCCCTTTCCGTTTATTTGGCGACAGCGAAGAGTACACCTGCGACGCGCTGATTATCGCAACAGGCGCTTCTGCACAGTATATCGGCCTTCCATCAGAAGAGAGTTTTAAAGGGCGCGGAGTGTCCGCCTGCGCCACCTGCGATGGCTTTTTCTATCGCAATCAGAAAGTCGCTGTTGTCGGCGGCGGCAATACCGCTGTGGAAGAAGCCCTGTATCTGTCTAACATTGCGGCAGAAGTTCACCTTATTCACCGTCGTGACAGCTTTCGGGCAGAAAAAATTCTTATTGACCGCATGATGGAAAAAGTGCGCAGCGGAAACATCGTACTGCACACCGACAGAACGCTGGACGAAGTGTTGGGCGACGATATGGGTGTGACTGGTGTTCGCCTAAAAGACACAAAAACTCAGGTCACAGAAGAGCTGACGCTGACCGGTGTCTTTATCGCTATTGGGCACCGCCCCAATACCGCTATTTTTACCGGCCAGCTTGAAATGCATGACGGCTACCTGTCGATTCACTCTGGTACCCGTGGTAATGCCACACAAACCAGCATTCCCGGTATTTTTGCCGCAGGGGACGTTGCCGATCATATTTATCGTCAGGCCATCACCTCTGCTGGCAGCGGCTGTATGGCTGCGCTGGATGCCGAACGCTATCTTGAGACGCTAAACAGCAAATAGGCGCTGTAATGCAGAGAGCCGGCTCTCTCTCGATGAAAGATAAAGTAAGGCGACGCGAGTCGCCTTATTCTTTTGCGACAGTGATGGTATCCTAGAGCCCATGTTGTTACGCAACCCTCGGCGATCCCTATGTCTGAAATGAAAAAAACGCGGCAGCGCGAACTGACGCGCTGGCTTAAGAATAACGGTTCCCTAGCCCACCGCTGGTTGCGTATATCAACGCTGTTAGGACTTCTTAGCGGCTTACTGATTATTGGTCAAGCCTGGCTGCTGGCAACGCTGCTGCACGCATTTATCGTTGAACAGGCTCCCCGTTCCTCGCTCACTCTGTACTTTATTCTGTTGGTTACCACCGTCGTTTTACGCGCTCTGTTGGTCTGGCTGCGGGAACAGGTCGGGTTTATCTATGGCGCAACTATCCGCCAGTCTATTCGTCAACAGGTGTTAAATCGTCTAGAGGCGCTCGGCCCCGCCTGGATACAGGGAAAACCCGCAGGCAGTTGGGCAACCATGGTTCTTGAACAAATAGACGACATGCAGGACTTTTACGCCCGCTATCAGCCCCAGATGATGCTGGCCACAATTATCCCTTTACTGATCCTCGCGGCAGTCTTTCCCACTAACTGGGCTGCGGGTCTGATTCTGTTCGCTACCGCGCCGCTGATACCCATTTTTATGGCGCTCGTCGGTATGGGAGCAGCAGAAGCCAACCGGCGCAATTTTATTGCTCTGGCTCGCCTGAGCGGTAACTTTCTCGATCGCCTTAGAGGGTTGGACACGCTGCGGCTATTTCATCGCGCCGAGGCAGAAACAGAACAAATTCGCCGCGCGTCAGAAGATTTTCGCGTCCGCACAATGGACGTTTTAAAGCTAGCCTTTCTCTCATCTGCTGTTCTGGAGTTTTTTGCCTCCGTCTCTATCGCCGTTGCCGCTGTCTACTTCGGCTTCTCTTACCTTGGCGAGCTAAACTTCGGCCATTACGGCACGCCTGTAACCCTATTTGCAGGCTTTCTGGTGCTTATCTTAGCGCCTGAGTTTTTTCCAACCTCTGCGGGACTTAGGCACTTACTATCACGCGAAGGCACAGGCTATTGGCGCAGCGGAAACGCTGGAAACCTTCTTAAATACAGAAGCCGACACGGCTCCGGTAGAAAGAAGCGCATTTAGCTCCAGCGACGATATCACTCTTAAGGCTACCGATCTGGAAATCCTGTCGCCAGAGGGGCATCGTCTTGCCGGGCCGCTCAGTTTTACGCTGTCCCCGGGGAAAAAAATCGCTATTGTAGGCCACAGCGGCGCGGGGAAAAGCTCCCTGCTCAATGTGCTGCTGGGCTTCCTCCCCTATCGCGGCTCCATCACGGTTAACGGTACCGAGCTTAGCGCTCTGAGCCCGTCACAGTGGCGTCAACAGATAAGCTGGGTTGGTCAGAATCCGCATCTGCCTGCACGCACAATCAGAGAGAATATCGCGCTTTCCGCACCGCAGGCATCAGACGAGCAAATTGCGAAAGCCGCCAACAGAGCCTACATTGACGAGTTCCTGTCTCGTTTTCCTGACGGACTGGATACCGAGGTGGGTGACAGTGCCGCTAGGCTGTCCGTTGGGCAGGCTCAGCGCGTTGCCGTCGCTCGGGCGCTGATGTCGCCATGCTGCCTGCTGCTGCTTGATGAACCCACCGCCAGCCTTGACGCCAACAGCGAGCGCTTAGTTATGTCAGCGCTTAACAACGCCTCAACGCAGCAAACTACCCTACTGGTAACGCATCGGCTGGAGGACGCCTCTCACTACCACGACGTTTGGGTCATGGATAAAGGGATGATTGTCCAGCAGGGGGATTACCCGACTCTTTCCTGCACACCGGGGCCGTTCGCCGATCTGCTATCTAACCGAAGCGTGGAGGTATAAACATGAAAGCGCTACTCCCCTTCCTCGCTCTGTATCGCCGCCACGCCTTCCGACTGTCTCTAGGAATGATCCTGGCAATCGTGACTATTTTGGCCAGCATTGGGTTACTGACGCTGTCCGGCTGGTTTCTAGCCGCTTCAGCGCTGGCCGGGCTGGCAGGGCTTTTAACCTTTAACTACATGCTGCCCGCCGCTGGCGTGCGGGGCTCTGCCATTATTCGCACTGCGGCACGCTACGCTGAGAGGCTGGTCAGTCACGATGCGACGTTTCGCGTGCTGTCGCATCTGCGCACCTTTACCTTTCAGAAAATTCTGCCGCTTTCCCCCGGTGCTATTGCTCGTTTTCGACAGGCTGAACTGTTAAATCGTCTAGTCGCTGACGTAGATACGCTGGATCACCTCTATCTGCGCCTCATGTCGCCACTGGTCAGCGCCGTAGTGGTTATTTTGGTGGTCACCTTTGGGTTAAGCTTCCTTGATGTCACTCTAGCGCTAACGCTAGGTGGCATTATGCTGGCTCTGCTGTTTATCGTACCCGTGCTGTTTTACCGAGCGGGAAAACCCGTCGGCGTAGCCATGACGTCTCTGCGCGGTGAATACCGCTGGCAGCTAACAGCATGGCTACAGGGGCAGGCAGAACTGGCGGTCTTCGGTGCACTGGGAGCATTTCGCCAAAAGCTGGACGACACTGAACGGCAGTGGATAGCGCAGCAGAAGAAGCAGGCGCGCCTTAACGCCGCCTCTCAGGCACTAATGACTTTGGCCTCTGGGCTAACCTTTATTTTCATGCTTTGGCTGGCGGCCAACGGTATCGGTGGCGATCCTCATCCTGGCCCCTATATCGCTCTGTTCGTCTTTATTTCACTAGCGGCCTTTGAAGCGCTGGCACCGGTTGCAGGCGCGTTTCTGCACCTAGGACAGGTTATGTCCTCCGCTGAGCGCGTGCACCAGCTTATTGAGCAAAAGCCTGAAGTAACCTTTCCAGCTCAGGGCCCCCGTGCAGAGCCACAGGCAGCGCTGGTCGCTAAGAACCTTGAGTTCACCTATCAGGATCAGGCTTCGCCTGTTCTCAATGAAGTGAGCTTTTCTGTTGGCTCTGGAGAGCACGTTGCGCTGCTGGGGCGCACCGGCTGTGGTAAGTCAACGCTGTTGCAGTTGCTAACTCGCGCCTGGGATCCCCAGCAGGGAGACATTACACTCAATCAGCGCCCTCTATCAGATTATGATGAAGCAACGCTTCGTGAAATGATGGTGGTGGTTACACAGCGCGTTCACATCTTTAGCGCAACGCTGCGCGATAACCTGAAAATAGCTGCGCCTAAGGCCGACGAGGCGCATATGATTGATGCGCTGAAGCGTGTAGGTCTTGACGACCTGCTTGATCAAGAAGGACTAAACGGCTGGCTGGGAGAAGGAGGTCGCCCTCTCTCTGGCGGTGAACGACGTCGTATTGGATTAGCCAGAGCGCTGCTGCACAGCGCGCCGCTTATCCTGCTGGATGAACCCACTGAAGGCCTAGACGCCGAAACGGAAAAGCAGATACTGCTAACGCTGCGCGAGCACAGCCAAGGGAAAACCGTCATTCTGGTTACCCACCGGCTTGCTGATTTGCACCATATGGACAGAATTTACGTGATGGATGAAGGCCGCATTATTGAACAGGGAAGCCACGACGCGCTTCTTGCTCAGCAAGGGCAGTACTACAGGTTCCACCAGCGCGCCGAGTAACGCTTAATGCCAATATCATTAATAACTCGCGGCGGTAGACCATGCCTTTGATTCAGCTTTCGCCCCACTCGATAGAGTTTCCACCAATAGATCTGGCGCTGGATGACCCTAACGGTCTTCTGGCGCTCGGCGGTGACCTTTCGCCGGAACGCCTGAAAAACGCCTACTGGAACGGCATATTTCCCTGGTTTAGCCCCGACGATCCCATTCTGTGGTGGTCGCCAGATCCCAGAGCGGTACTCTTCCCTTCCGAGCTGCACGTTAGCCGCTCTATGAACAAGTTTATTCGACGCACGACTTTTCAAGTAACGCTCAACCACGCGTTTGCGCAGGTTATCAACGCCTGTGCCAGCGAGCGGGATGAAGGCACCTGGATTGCGCCTAAAATGCAGCAGGCCTACCTACAGCTTCACCAGCAGGGCGTCGCGCACTCTGTTGAAGTCTGGCAGGGAGAAGCGCTAATTGGCGGGCTATACGGCATTGCACAGGGAGCCATGTTCTGCGGTGAATCGATGTTCAGCCGGGAAAGCAACGCCTCTAAACTGGCGCTCTACGCCCTCTGCCAACACTTTCTTGGCTACGGCGGCCAGCTTATCGACTGTCAAATACTTAACGACCACACGGCTTCATTGGGCGCAGTAGAAATTTCCCGACAAGACTATCAACAACGGCTATTAGCACTGAGAGATACTCCCCTACCCGCACCGTGCTGGCAGTCACAGATATTAGACTTCATGTTTTAATTTTTACCGAGTCAAAGACATAGCGCGCCAGAAAATTCGCTTTCAGCTATAATAAAATCCTTTAAAAGTAAGGATGCGCTATAATGAGCCTCGTTCCGGCACATATCCAAGCCGGTTCGCACTCTTTTCTTTACTCTTTGCTTGTTTTTCGGCATTATCTTGCCGGTTAAAAACTAAGGTAGCTACACCTAGAGGATTCAATGGCCAAAGAAGACAATATTGAAATGCAGGGCACCATTTTAGAAACGTTGCCTAATACCATGTTCCGCGTTGAACTGGAAAATGGTCACGTCGTGACCGCCCATATCTCTGGCAAAATGCGTAAAAACTACATCCGCATTTTAACCGGTGACAAGGTCACGGTCGAACTGACCCCTTACGACCTGAGCAAGGGCCGCATTATCTTCCGTAGCCGCTAATAAACGGCTCTCGCGCCTACGCGCAAAGCCGTGGAGTCTGAAGGCTCCTGCGCCCTTACCTCACGGCAAGGGCGTTTTATTTAGGCTTTACTGAACGGCTTTCTCAACCTTCGCTTTCTTTACGCTTTCAAACTTATAGTCAAGGGCGTTTGAGTTCGCCTCCAGCGTGACGCTAACCGAGCCGCCGCTTACCAGCTTGCCGAACAGTAACTCATTCGTCAGCGGCTTCTTCAGGTGTTCCTGAATGGTTCTGGCCATTGGTCGAGCACCCATCGCTTTGTCATAGCCTTTTTCCGCCAGCCAGCGACGCGCATCGTGACTCACTTCCAGAGAAATGCCTTTGGCATCCAGCTGGGCCTGCAGCTCAACAATAAACTTGTCCACCACCTGCTGGATAACTGCTTCAGACAGGTGATTAAACCAGATAGTGCCGTCCAGACGGTTACGGAACTCTGGGGTAAACACCTTCTTGATTTCCCCCAGCGCATCAGTTTTGTTGTCCTGCTGCCTGAAACCAATGGACTCCCGCTGCGTCTCCTGCACGCCCGCGTTGGTGGTCATCACCAGAATCACGTTGCGAAAATCCGCCTTGCGGCCGTTGTTATCCGTCAGCGTGCCGTTGTCCATCACCTGCAGCAGCAGGTTAAAGACGTCCGGATGAGCTTTTTCAATTTCATCAAGCAGCAGAACCGAGTGCGGATGCTTAATCACCGCATCAGTTAACAGGCCGCCCTGATCGAAGCCAACATAGCCTGGAGGCGCACCGATTAAACGGCTAACCGTATGGCGCTCCATATATTCCGACATGTCAAAGCGAAGCAGCTCAATACCCAGCGCTTTCGCCAACTGCACGGTAACTTCGGTCTTACCAACGCCCGTTGGCCCGGCAAACAGGAATGAGCCCACCGGCTTGCGCTCGTCACCAAGCCCAGCCCTGCTCATTTTGATCGCTTCTGTCAGTGCAGAAATGGCGCTGTCCTGACCGAAGATCATCATGCTCATTCTTTCTGCCAGCGTCTTAAGCACTGTTTTGTCATTTGCCGACACCGTTTTCTCAGGAATTCGGGCAATACGAGCAACAATAGTTTCTATATCGCTGACGTTAATCGTCTTTTTACGGCGATTGGCAGGCATCAATCGCGCATAGGCGCCCGCCTCGTCAATCACGTCAATGGCCTTGTCCGGCTGGTGACGATCGTTAATGTACTTCTGGGACAGCTCAACCGCCGCGCGGATCGCCTTAGAGGTGTAGCGCACGTCGTGATGCTGTTCGTACTTTGACTTTAACCCCATCAGAATTTGCACTGTGTCCTCAAGAGAGGGCTCAGTAATGTCTATCTTCTGAAAGCGGCGGGAAAGCGCGCGATCTTTTTCAAAGATATTGCTGAACTCCTGATAGGTCGTCGAACCCATCACGCGGATGCGCCCGTTAGACAGCATTGGCTTAATCAGGTTGGCAACGTCCACCTGCCCCCCTGACGCCGCTCCGGCACCAATGATGGTGTGGATTTCATCAATAAACAAAATGCTGTTCTTATCGGCTTCCAGCTGCTTTAACAGCGCTTTGAAGCGTTTTTCAAAGTCACCGCGGTACTTCGTACCCGCCAGCAGCGCACCGATATCGAGGGAGTAAACCGTGCAGTTGGCCATCGCCTCTGGGATATCTCCCTGAACGATCCGCCACGCCAGCCCCTCGGCAATAGCCGTTTTACCCACGCCGGACTCACCCACCAGCAGCGGGTTATTTTTACGGCGACGGCACAGCACCTGAATCGTCCTTTCCAGCTCAGTTTCGCGCCCAATCAGCGGATCGATAGCGCCGTTCTGCGCCAGCTGGTTAAGGTTAGCGGTGAAGTTATCCATCCGCTCTTCGCTGTTAGGCTGCTCCTCTTCATTGGACAGCGTTCCCTGTGCGCCGGAATCATCCTGCGCGCCGTCTTTACGCGTACCGTGAGAGATAAAGTTGACGATGTCCAAACGACTGACGTCGTGTTTACGCAGCAGGTAGGCCGCGTGGGACTCCTGCTCGCTGAAAATGGCAACCAGCACGTTCGCACCGTTAACCTCGGTGCGCCCGGAAGACTGCACGTGAAATACCGCCCGCTGTAGTACCCGCTGGAAACTCAGCGTCGGCTGTGTGTCAGACTCTGGCCGCCCCTCTTGCAGCAGAGGCGTGTTTTGTTCAATGAACGTTTCCAGTTCATTGTGCAGCGTAACGATGTCCACCTGACAGGCATCAAGCGCCTCTCTGGCCGACGGATTACTCAGTAAAGCAAGAAGAAGGTGCTCTACAGTCAGGTATTCATGACGCTGTTCCCTGGCTCTCGCAAATGCCACATTGAGACTAAGTTCCAGTTCTTGATTAAGCATGGGCACCTCCTCATCAATCGCCTTTTCAGGCCTTTTCTAACGTACACAGCAACGGATGCTCATTCTCTCGCGCGTAGCGATTAACTTGCGTAACTTTGGTCTCGGCAATCTCCGCCGTAAATACCCCGCATATTGCTTTTCCCTGATAGTGAACGGTCAACATCAGCTGAGTCGCCCGTTCGACGTCGTAGGAAAAAAAACGTTGTAAAACCTCTACCACAAACTCCATCGGCGTATAGTCATCATTATTCAGTATAACCTGATACATGGGAGGCGGTTGCTGTTTCAACGACGTCTTGTCTTCCGATGCAACCTTCTCTTCCAAGCTTAGCCAATCGTGTAAATTATTCATGCGTTACGTGCCGCTCTCTCATGACGCTTACCGTTCTTTACTTATTTCATCGATCCGCTCTACGCCACGCGTCGGCTCCAAAACGGGACAGGGTAAAAATCCATCGTCTCTCTATCATTGGGCTCTTTTACGCATTTTTCAACATCCGCGCGTGGCATCTCGCTCTGATCGGTACCTGCAAACGGCCGCTGTTATACGTCAAAAGCCCATCATTCGCTACGGCGATTTCACCGATAGCACAATCCGTTACAAGAAAAAGGCGCATATTTCTATGCGCCCAGTAGGGCTAAGCAGGCTCTCGTCAGTATCTAAACGCTGGCTCGTCCCCTCGCCAGCCAAAGAATGCGGGAGAACATTTTTTTAAGCAGCGGCGGAATACTTTCTGTTCCCAGCGCACCGGCTCGTTCGGCAACCTCAATAGCCAGATCCGGCTTGGAGCTGTGCTGAATTGCCTTACTGATGATTTTGCGCATCGGCATATGAACACTGGCGGGGATCCCCGAGGCGTTGTGGTACACCTCGCTAAACCCGGCTTTATACATAAAGTTCTCCATGTCCAAAGCGGGAAGCTGGGTTAACCGCTCGCGATCGCTGTCGCCGGAGCCGTTCACAAAGGAGCGCACGGTTTCGGCGTATTTTTTCCCTGCGTCGTCGCCGTCAACCAGCACGTGCCACTCTATGCCCATACGGCTAGCGTATTTCAGCAGCGGACGCAGCCCGCTTTGAGCAAACTCGATAACCTTTATGCCCTCGCTTTCAAAGTGGTAGCCGCACTGCTTTGCCAACTCAGTCAACAGCCACACTTCCGTTTCCCCTTCCACCAGCAGCCAGCTTCGGGCAAACAGCGACGAGGCGCGATTTAATCGGATATGAAATGAAATTCGACGGCGCTCCTGAACGCTGAGCTCGCCCGGATCAATTTTAAACGCCGCCGTCCGGCTAGACTGGCGCACCAGCCGGTTCACGCTTTCCAGCGGCACCAGAGACAGCAGCTCACCGGAATTGGTTGTAGTGATCTTCTGCAAGGGCAAGTTGTCCAAGAGCCCCCACGCAGCAGACAGCATAATGGGATGAAGCCGACTTTCCGGGTCTTCAATCAGCAAAAGTGGAACGGCTTTTTCATCTAAATGCTCCGGCCCGCGCGCGTTAATAAGCGCTGAGAATACGCCAAGCAGCATCAGCCTCATGTGGCGGCTTTCTGGCTCAGACAGCAGTTGGTTCAGGTACGCCAGCGACTGCCACAGCAGCGTATCGCGACGATAGCGCTCGTTAAGGTAGGGGGAGACATCCGCCCCCTCTTTGGCAAACTGAGCGGAAAAATAGTGTTTTAACAGCGCGTGAATCGCCTGAAGCCCAAGCCTGAGGTCCTTATTGCTGATTTTATGAGGATTACACTCCAGCTCTGTTGCTAGCCGGCTGAGCTGTTTGGTAAGGATATCGCTGTCCCCGTTGGAGAACAGGTTACCGTTCTTTAGCCGCAGGCCGAATCGGGCGTCTCTTAGTCGCAGTACGGGATGAAGACCGGTTATCTCCCGCGCCATCTCGTCAATACTGTCGAGCTCCAGCGTCTGACCGTGGCTGTCCAGAAAGGAACGTGAAGTGACTACCTTGTCAGTGTCCTGCACGTCGGCCTCAAGGCGATAAAAAATGCGCGGGCGCGCATCGCCGTTTTTAACCCACAGCGGGCGGATCCGCTTAAACTTCGGTAAATCGGGAGAGTTAACGTCGCGCGCGCAGAACGTTAGCACAATGTGTAAATGATCGAGCCTTGAGGAGACGTCGCCAAGGGGATAGTGGAAATCCTGTATCTTGAATTCGTAAAGCCCGTTTCCAGAAGAAAACAGCAGAGTCAGTGCATCCAGCAGGCTGGACTTACCCCAGGCGTTTTCGCCAATTAATACCACGTTATCGTTTAGCAGCAGCGACAGCCTGTTAATTCCCCGAAAGCCGACAATTTCAATGCGCTCTAAAAACATGCTTAATTTCTCCCAAAGTCGGTCAGGCTTTTGTGTCGTCGTTAATTAGCTGAGCTACAAAGTAATTATATTCCAGATGGCGTTGAAAGCGATGAACCACTGCAAAAAACGAGAGATAACGCTGTTTCCACTGCGCTTTTTCATCACGACTTTACTCTCGCTTCATATTTAGCTAGCGTTATCACACTGTTTATCTACACCGCTGCAATACTATGTACTCTGGACTGGCTATTGTCCTACTGCCGCTTATCGCTGGCTATCTGATCCCCCTTAAAAACGCCGCAGCGCTGCGGGCGATTCATCGTACTCTGGGAGGAATGGTCTACGTTATCCTGTTCTTTATGGGAATTGGGCTGGCCTTTCTCGACAATCTGAGCGCTAACCTTCAGTCAATTTTGCTCTATAGCGTCACGTTTTTTATCGCTATTTTCGGCGCAAATCTGGCCGCCTTGAGCCTTCTGGACAGACGCTGGCCCTGGCGGGCTTCTCGTACTCACTCAGAGCCCCAATCGCCGTGGCACACCATTCTGTCGTCTTTACAGCTTTGCGGCGTTGTTATTGCCGGATTTCTGATTGGGCTAACCCACTACCCTTGGCTAACGCACGCCTCTGCCGCCAGCGAAGTGGCACTGGTGCTCCTGTTGCTGCTTATCGGCATCCAGCTAAGAAACAGCGGCATGACAATTAAAGAGATTACCCTTAACCGACGCGGTGCCATTGTGGCGCTGGTGGTTGCCCTGAGCGCCGCCGTTGGGGGCACGCTGGCCGCGCTGGTTCTGGGGCTTCCCGTTCACGTTGGTATCGCTATGTCTTCCGGCTACGGCTGGTATTCGCTTTCCGGCATTCTGTTGACCGATGCCTTTGGCCCCGTTCTCGGCAGCGCAGCGTTCTTTAACGATCTGGCTCGCGAGCTGGCAGCTATTCTGATTATCCCTTCACTGATCGTGCGGCGGCAGTCGACCGCCCTTGGCGTTTGCGGAGCAACCTCTATGGACTTTACGCTGCCGGTCTTACAGCGGAGCGCTGGGGTAGAAATCGTTCCCGCTGCCATTGTTCACGGTTTTATTCTGAGCCTTCTTGCTCCCATCGTGATGGCGCTGTTCTCTGCCGCCTAGCGGTCTGTACGCAAAAATTTGATATCGATCAATCATAGTTAAAGTTGCATTAAAAACTCCTGTTTAATGTTGATACTGTTCTCTATCATTAAACATGAATATAAAATACAACTTATAGGATGCTTCGTTATGTATTGCGTACAATGTGAACAAACTATCCGTACTCCCGCAGGCAACGGCTGCGCCTATGCGCAGGGCATGTGCGGCAAAACCGCTGAGGTTTCAGACCTTCAGGATCTGCTCGTCGCGGTGCTAGAAAGCCTCTCAGCCTGGGCTGTTAAAGCGCGCGAGCTCGATATTGTCGACAACGGCGTAGACACCTTTGCGCCTAGAGCCTTTTTCTCAACGCTGACCAACGTTAACTTCGACAGCGACCGCATTATTGCCTATGCCAGAGAGGCCATTGAAATGAGAGCCCGACTGGCCGAGCGCTGCCGCGCTCAAAACGCTTTATTGACCCTCGATCATCCTATGGCAGATCTGACGCTTTCTGACACCCTGCCTCAGCTGCTGGAACAGGCCACCGAGTTCGCCCTAAATAAAGACAAAGCGGCTATCGGTGACGACATTCACGGACTGAGAATGCTTTGCCTTTACGGGCTAAAAGGCGCCGCGGCCTATATGGAACACGCACTGGTGCTTGGGCAGCAGGACGAAAGCGTCTACGCGGAATACCACCAAATTATGGCCTGGCTAGGTACTCAGCCCGCCGACATGGCTGACCTGCTGGCAAAAGCCATGCAGATAGGCCAAATGAACTTCCGCATTATGGCCATGCTGGATCGCGGTGAAACCGACGCCTATGGCGATCCTACGCCTGTTGCCGTGAACGTGAAGCCGGTTGCGGGTAAAGCTATCCTGATTTCCGGTCACGACCTGAAAGACCTCCATATGCTGCTGCAGCAAACGGAAGGAACGGGCATCAATATCTATACGCATGGTGAAATGCTGCCTGCGCACGGCTACCCAGAACTGCGCAAGTTTAAGCATCTGGTCGGTAACTACGGCAGCGGCTGGCAGAATCAGCAAACCGAGTTTGCCAAATTCCCCGGCCCCGTTGTTATGACGTCAAACTGCATTATTGACCCTAACGTCGGCAACTACGGTGACCGCATCTGGACGCGCAGCATCGTCGGCTGGCCGGGCGTCAAGCATTTGGAAGGGGACGACTTCAGCCAGATTATCGCTCAGGCTCAGTCCCTCTCCGGTTTCCCCTATACTGAGCTCGAACACAATATTACCGTTGGATTTGGCCGCCAAACGCTGCTGAACGCGGCAGATACGGTAATTGATCTAGTTGCCCAGAAGAAGCTTCGTCACGTCTTTCTGGTCGGTGGCTGTGACGGCAGTCGCACTGAACGCAGCTACTATACTGACTTCGCCCGCAGCGTTCCGCAGGACTGCCTGATCATGACGCTGGCCTGTGGCAAGTACCGCTTTAACAAGCTGGACTTTGGCACGCTAGAAGGCCTACCTCGCCTGCTGGACGTCGGCCAGTGCAATGACGCCTATTCGGCTATCATGCTGGCGGTCAAGCTGTCAGAGAAACTGGGCTGTTCAGTCAACGATCTTCCCCTAACGCTAGTGCTGTCCTGGTTTGAGCAAAAGGCCATTGTCATCCTGCTGACACTGCTGGCGCTGGGCGTAAAAGATATCTATACCGGCCCGACCGCTCCCGCGTTCCTGACGGAAAACCTGCTTAACGTGCTGAAAGAAAACTTTGGCATGCGCTCAATCACCACAGTGGAACAGGATATGAAAGAGATCCTGGCTGCCTAAGGTCTCTTTTTGGCTTTGCGGGAGTGCGCTAACGGCTCCCGCCTCTTGTGAGATTATCATCATGACATCCCCCACACCCCTTTGCCCTAACGCGATGCAGGTGCACGGCGTTCATCAGGAGACTGACGACGTCTGGACGATAGAGCTTATCGCTCAGGACTTTTATCCTTACTCTCCCGGTCAGTACGCTCTGGTCAGTATTCGCCATAGTGACAGCGTGCTACGCGCCTATACGCTCTCTTCTTCGCCGGGCCTTAGCCGCTTTATTACACTAACCGTTCGCCGCCTTGAGAACGGTGAAGGCTCAGGCTGGCTGACCCAAGAGATCAAGCCCGGAGACACACTCTGGCTTTCTGAGCCTCAGGGAGAATTTACCTGTATCAATAAAGAGAACACGCCTTTCCTGATGTTGGCGGGCGGCTGTGGCGTTACACCTATCATGTCAATGACACGCTGGCTGCTAGCCAGTGACGCTCAGCCTGACGTCACGGTGATTTACCATGTGCATACTCCCAATGACGTAATTTTCGCTCAGGAATGGGCGTCCCTTTGTGAACGCTACGCTGATCGACTGCGCTTTCATTTGGCTACAAGCGCATCCGACGCGCCAGAAAGCTTTGTTCAAGGACACCTCAGTGAAGCGCTGATTCAGCAATATGCCCCTAATGTAGCGAAGAGCACCGTCATGACCTGTGGCCCTGAAGGCTATATGGAAAAGGCGCAAGACGTTTGCCTGAGTCTGGGTGTCGCGCCAGAGCGCTTTTATCAGGAAAGATTTCACACCTCGGCAGAAAGCAGTGTCAGTCAGGGTGATGAAATCACGATGCGGGTTCGCAGCCTGGCAAAAGACTTTTCTGTGCCCGTGGGCGCAACGCTGCTTTACGCGCTAGAACAAAACGGCCTTCCCGTTATTGCGGCCTGTCGTTCAGGCGTGTGTGGCTCATGTAAAACTCAGGTTTTACAGGGTGAATACACCACCACCAGCCAGTCAACCCTGACGGAAGATGAAATCAGTCAGGGCTACGTGTTGGCCTGCAGCTGCCAGCTGACAGGCAGTGTAGAAATCGCCTAATGGTCGATGCACTGATAAACAATATCTTGATAAACAATGTTTTTACAATCAATACATTGATAAACAACAGCAGCCTCTATGGCTTAACTGCCGCCGCCAAAAGCATCATTGGGCGGCGCAGCTCATCAGCCATCTCTGGCACGCTTTCCAGCAGGTGCTTCGCTGGCTGAGGCTCGACCAGCGAAGCCAGTCTGAATCCATGTTTCAACAGGCCGTTGATATAAGTCGTCAACGTCCGATGGTGCTTGGAAACCTCTTCACCGAGAAATACCGCTTTACGCCACCCTTCTGCAAAATAACGATCCACTGGCCAGTGCAGACGATTCCCTGCGCTATCGTAGTACCAATCCTGACCGCCCTCAGCAGTAAACGTTGGATGCTCCACAGAAAAAATGAAAGTGCCGCCGGGCGTGAGTCCTTCATAAACTCGTCGGCAAACTTCGTCAAAATCGGCAACGTAGTGCAGCGCCAGCGAGCTGATTACTACGTCAACGCTTTCCGGTTCTGGGTACACATCTTCTATTGCCATCTGTCGATACTCGACATTGGAGAACGCCGTTTTTTGCATCGCTTCTGCCAGCATTCGCTGAGATATATCGATGCCAGTCACGGAATGCGCCCCGCGTTCAGCGGCATAGATACAGTGCCAGCCAAAGCCACAGCCCAGATCCAGCACTTTTTTGCCGGAAAAGTCGGGCATCATCTTTTGCAGCTCGTGCCATTCTCCCGCTGCGGCTAAGCCCTGAACCGAACGAGGAAAGCGGCTGTACTTTTCAAAAAAGCGCTCACTGTCGTAAATATTTTCTTTCATTCATTTGTGCTCCACTGCTGTTCAATGCATATCAATCGACAATAAGAAATATAATTAACAAGAAATATACATAAAAATAACTTTTCAATACTCTCTATGATACAGTCTCTGCAAACAGGCAGTCCCTTCTCGCCTCACTATCTAGACTAAGGCCTACTCTCATGACGCCTCTACGCATACTGGTTTTAGGAGCCAGCGGCTATATCGGCCAAAACCTTTTGCCCTATCTTACCGCCGAAGGTCACCGAGTGATTGCCGCCGGCAGGCGCATTGACTGGCTAGAGGAACAGCATTTTCCCAACGTGACCTGCCAGTACGTTGACCTGATGCAGCCAGAAACTATTCCGCCAGTACTCAACAATATCGACGTTGTCTACTATCTGGTGCACGGTATGGGAGAAGGAAGCGACTTTATCTACCGCGAGCGTCAGGCGGCTCAGCACCTTCAGCAGGCGCTGCGTTTTTCTCAGGTTAAACACATTATCTTTTTAAGCGCCATTCAGCCCAAAGAGCCCAGCCATTCCCAGCACCTGACGGCGCGAAAAATCACCGGAGAAGTGCTTCGCAGCAGCGGTATCCCCGTGACTGAGCTGCGAGCTGGGATTATTGTCGGTCCCGGATCGGCGGCATTCGAAGTCATGCGTGACATGGTGTATAGCCTCCCGATACTGACGCCTCCCCGCTGGGTTCGCTCAAAGTCGTCCCCTATTGCTTTGGAAAACCTACTGGTTTACCTGACAAACATTCTGGCTCATCCCTCTTCTGAGCATCGAATTTTTGATCTTGGCGGCCCTGAGTATGTCAGCTACCAAAACATGTTCGAACGCTTTATAGGCCTGACAGGTAAAAAGCGCTGGATCATTCCGATCCCTCTGCCTACTCGGCTGATTTCCGTCTATTGGCTGAACATGATAACTACCGTGCCCACCTCAACGGCCAAAGCGCTGATCGAAGGATTAAAGCACGATTTGCCCGCTAACGATGCGCCAATTCGCCAGCTTATTCCGCAAACCCTGCTCAACTACGATGACGCTGTGCGAAAAACGCTGGAGAAAGAGCAGCAGGCAGTGAACTCAACAGACTGGGGCTACTCGCCCGAAGCCAGAGCACGCTGGCGGCCTGGATACGCGTTTTACCCCAAGCAGGCAGGGTATAGCGTGAAAACTCGCGCCAGTGCGGAAAGCCTGTGGTCAGTCTGTCAGGAAATTGGCGGTGAACGCGGCTACTTCTATGCTAACGTCCTGTGGAAAATTCGCGCCATTTTGGACGACGCCGTCGGCGGAGAAAGGCGCTATGGGCGCCCCGAAAGAGACGAACTACAGGTTGGCGATCGCATCGACGCCTGGCAGGTGATATCCATTCGACCGAAGCGGCAGCTGGTGATGCTGTTTCGCATGAAGGCTCCGGGGTTAGGCAGGTTGACGCTGACCATCACCGACACGACTCAGTATCGACAGATTGACGTCAGAGCCTGGTGGCACCCGGCAGGCTTTAACGGCCTGCTCTACTGGTTCGCCATGATGCCCGCACACCTGTTTATCTTTAAAGGCATGGCAAAGCGCATCGCTTCTCTGGCGGAAGCGCGCGACGATCATATTCCGTCGTGATACTTAATCAGCAATGCATCCAATATGGCTATCGTTTCGGCATCCGGCTCGCCGCTGTAGTTTGCTGGCCGAAAGTGCATCTGAAATGCCCTGACTGCACTGCGCGTCTGTTCGTCAAGGCGACCGCTGTCGCTTACCTCATAACCATAGCGCCTCAGACTGTCCTGTAGCTCTACCACACTGACAGTAGGCTGCTCGCGGCGTATCTTCAGCCGCTCAGAGACAACTCGGCTATCCGGCCAAGCGCCGATGCCTGCTCGCGCCAGCCGCTCCCAAGGGAACAGCGGGCCGGGATCAACTTTTCTCTGCGGCGACACGTCGCTGTGACCAAGCACGTTTTCAGGGCGGATCCCATAGCGCTGCACGATGTCCTGTGACAGAGCAATCAACAACTCAATCTGCTGCTCTGTATAGGGCTCCCAAGGTTCAACGCCCGGCGTATTCCTATAGCCCCAGTTAACAATCTCAATCCCAATCGAGGTGTCGTTCAGTCGGCTCTGTCCCCGCCAGAAGCTGGCCCCAGCGTGCCAGGCCTTTTGCGATTCAGGCACCAGCTGTAGCACAACAGGCTTGCCGCTAACCTCTTGCGGCACACGATCGACAAGGTAATGACTGCTAACGCGATCGCCCGTGAGCACCTTAAGCGAAACATCGGCGTTCTCTGCCGTATAGTGGAAAATCAGAGTCTGAATGCGGGGTTCATTGCCCTTAGCCGGGTAGCGATCGTCAACCCAATAGCCGCTGCGTTCCTTAAATGAAGAACAGCCGGATACAATCCCTAGAAAAAGTAATAAGACAATCGAGTAACGTCCTCGCATAGCAGAAAATGCCCCTAACCTTATGAATACCCAACCACTCTACGGTCGTCGAAAATCAGGCTGCCACTATACGCTATCGCCTGCCTATTGATAAACGCGTTTTACTCACTGATTTTCTTTCCTATTTTTATTTAATCCCGTAACTGATTAAAATTAATACAATCACTAAATTATATGTCTCAAAAATCGAAAAAAGCACCGATTTGCACTACAAAACTAAGGCAAAAACTGTTCTACTTAATGCTGTATCAAGAACACCACTCTCAGTAGCTGTACTATTAAGAAAGGATTCTAATGGCGCTATTCTTACAAAACTGTCTGACCTTCCCTGTCATCATTTTCAGTGGCCTCCTCGTCCTGGTACTACTTTATTGGATTTGTGCCTCTTTTGGACTGATGGACGGCGACTTTCTTAATATCGACGGCCCTGACGTTGACATTGACGGCGCAGATCTCAGCGGTCTGGCAGGCCTGTTGGCCAAATTTGGTCTAGCTGGCATTCCCGTTACCATCATTCTCTCGCTGTTTACGTTTATCGGCTGGTTTATCAGCTATTTTAGCGTGAACTGGTTTTTACGCTTTATCGACACGGACATCATCCGCTATCTGGTAGCCACGGCTATCTTAGTGGCGGTATCGTTTGTTTCTTTAATGATAACCGCATTTTTATTGAAGCCGTTTCGCGCTGTGTTAGCAAAAGGCGACGAACAGAAGAACGTAAAAAACCTGATTGGAAAAATCGCAAAAGTCCGCTCTGACAGCGTGACAGATCGGCGCGGAGAAGCCCTGATGGAAGACGGCGGCGCCGGTCTGATTCTGCAAATCCGCTCGCCGGAAGACGCGGGGCTCAAGCGAGGCGATCGCGTTGTCATTATTAGCTACAGTGCGGCAACGCACAGCTATGACGTGGTCAGCGAAGAAGAGTTTAATCGACTCTAAATGCACATCTCACCTGTTGCATGTTGTGGGAAAGCCGCGGCTCACCTAAGCGCGGCCATTCTCCCTCAGCAACAGCGTGTAGGAAAGAAGTCAAAAATGGCTATCGCCCATAAGCAGATAGCGGTTTAAACCTTAGGAACCGGGCCTTGCCCACCTTTGTACAACACGGAGACATTCATCTTATGGCTATGGAAAACCTCATGCCGTTTATCGTCGGTATCGTCGGGGTCATCATCTTTATTTTGGGCGCATTTGGCCTTTTTAAGGCGTTTTACGTCAAAGTACCTCAGGGAACGGCGCTTATTGTCAACGACACAAGTACACAGCCAAAGGTGTATTTTACCGGAGCACTGGTTTATCCGGTCATCCACAAAAAGGAATTCATGCGCATCTCGCTGTTGACGCTGGAAGTGGATCGCCGCGGCAAAGATGGTCTGATCTGTAAAGACAACCTTCGCGCAGACATTACCGTCGCCTTCTACCTTCGGGTGAATGAAACAACAGAAGACGTCCTTAAAGTCGCCAAATCTATTGGCGTAGACCGCGCGTCTGACCACCAGGCCGTTAGCGAACTGTTTAACGCCAAGTTCTCTGAAGCATTAAAGACCGTCGGCAAGCAGTTCGAGCTGTCCAAACTGTTTGAAGACCGCCAGAACTTCCGCAACCGCATCGTTGACGTTATTGGTGAAGATCTCAACGGCTACGCGCTGGAAGACGTTGCCATCGACTATCTGGAGCAAACGCCGAAAAACTCGCTGGATCCAAACAATATCTTTGACGCCGAAGGTATCCGCAAGATCACCGAGATCACCGCAATTCACAATATCGAAACCAACCAGAAAGAGCGCGATCAGGAACTGGCGATCCAGAAGAAAAACGTGGAAACCCGCGAAGCTAGCCTAGCGTTGGAACGCCAGCAGGCTGATGCAGAAGCTCGCCAGCAGCGTGAAATTGAGAGCATCCGCGCTCGCGAAGCGGCTGAAACGCTGAAAGTGAAGGAAGAAGAGCGTCTGAAGGCTGAACAGGCCCGCATCCACACCCAGCAGGAAATTGAAATTCGCGAAGAAAACCGCCTGCGTGAAGTCGAAGTTGCTCAACAGAACCGTACCCGCGCCGTCACCATTGAAATAGAGAAAGTCACCAGAGCGAAAGATCTGGAAGTGGTTTCCCGCGAGCGCGAAGTTGAGCTGCAACGCATTGAGAAAGAAAAGGCGCTGGAAGAAGAGCGTAAAAATATCGCTAACGTCATCCGCGAGCGCGTCGCAGTAGAAAAGACTGTTGCTCAGGAAGAAGAGCGTATTAAAGAAGTCCGTCTGGTTTCCGACGCTGACCGCCAGAAGCAGGTCACCGTGATCCACGCTCAGGCAGAAGCCGAGCAGGAACTGGTGCGTCAGGTCAAGCAGGCAGAAGCCGATGAAAGCAGCGCCAAGTTTAAAGCGCTGGAAATCAGCACCATGGCGCAAGCCGAGCTGGAAGCTGCGGCTAAACAGGCAGAAGCGAAAAAGCGCATGGCTGAAGGTATCGAGGCCGAGCAGGCTGCCCTTGGCCTAGCAGAAGCCCGCGTCCGTCAGGCGCAGGCTGAAGCCGAAGAAAAAGAAGGCCTAGTACAGGCTAACGTAACGGCTGAAAAGCTGCTGGCAGAAGCCCGCGGTACGCAGGAAAAAGGCCTGGCTCAGGCTCGCGTGATGGAAGCTCAGGCTGCTGCCACCCAGAAACAGGGACTGGCAGATGCAAAAATCCTGGAAGAGAAGCTGTCAGCACAGGCCCGCGGTGATGAGCAGCAGGCTAACGCTAACGAGAAGCTGGGTCTGGCAGACGCCAAGATTCTGGAAGAAAAGCTGAGTGCACAGGCTCGCGGTGAAGGCCAACTGGGCTCCGCGCAGGCAGAAGTGATTCGCCAGCGCCTGAAGGCAGAAGCGGACGGTCTGACCGACAAGTTCACCGCCATGGGCAACCTCAACGATACGGCGCGGGATCACGAAGAGTTTCGCATGCGCCTTGAGAAGCACTTTGAGCAGGCGATGGCCGAAATTGCCGCGAACAAAGAGATTGCTCGCGAGCAGGCCGAAGTGCTGGCCTCTGCCCTCAGCAAAACCAACATCGACATCGTTGGCGGCGACGGCAGCTTCTTTAACACCTTCTCTAAAGCTCTTAGCGTGGGTAAAGCCATTAACGGCGTGGTGGAAAAAAGCCCACTGGTGCAAAACGTGGTCGATAAACTGCTCAGCGGCAAGGACGGTCAAAAGTTGGATCTTGACGCCCTACTGCAAAACCCTGAAGTTCAGGCTCTGATAAAGCAGTTTGGCGCATCCAAAACGCTTCCGGCAGTCTCCAACAGCCGTAGCGTAAGCGAAGAGTAATAGCCTACGCCCGGCCTTTAGGTAATAAAGGCCGGGCGTTCTTTAGTCTCGCTGGCTGAGATAAAGGGTCGATACCGTGCCTTTATCTCAGTTAGTTTTTGTAAAGCGCTCCGCGGGCAGCGGTGCGTATAAAATCTTCAAAGGGAATGCGACACGCCATGTCAGACAGCCAAACGAACCAGCGCGAACAGGAAATATTGGATAACGCCGTTGCCGAAGGCGGTGCCTACGATATCTTACGCAAGCGACTATCTGAACAGGGTCAGCAGCTGCACGAAAAAGCTGCTGTGCTCAACGCTCGCCGTCTGGAAGAGTTTGGCAAAAGCCAAATGGATGCCGTTGGCCGTATTCGCATTCGTACAGAAAATAACTGTGTCGCCCGTGACATTGTCCGGGTCGGTGACTGGCTGCTGTTTGGCTATAACGTCTTTCTCGGGTTAAAAAAAGAAACCCGCATTGAGGACGTGTTCTCCCTCTATCGTTTAAAAGAAGAAAACGGGGAATACGACGTTGAGTCTGTCCCTCTAACAGGCACTTTCCTCAACATCCAAAGCTTCGTACAGGACTTCAACGAGCTTTATACCTATTATAAAAACACCCAGCTGCTACAGCTGGTTGAGCGTGACGGTAAGCTTCTCGCCAGTTTCCAGATCGGCGAACGCATCACGGATATCCGCGTCTTCCGCTGGTCCATCTCCAGCGATAAAACCGACATTCGCTATATCGACAATCGGGGTGAGCGCGATATCGCCCTGCCCCCTGCTTACGATTTTGAATGGCACAAAACAACTCGTGAAAACAGCGTTAACGGCCGATATCCTCACGTCAACATTCTCGATACGGTATTTGTAGAAACCGTCGGCGGTGACCTTACAGTCAAGTGCGAAAACAACACTGAAGACGGACTGGGGATCTACCGCGAGGCGGTGCTGGATAAAACCCAGTCCCTAGACGATGCTCAAATAGAATACGCCCAGACTGGCAGTCTGATCCTGCTCAAAGTGCTGCCCTATCGTGAAGAAAGCTGGCGCTATCTGGTTTATAACACCCTAACTCAGGGCGTGCAGCGCATCGACGCCATTGGTCAAGCCTGTATTCAGCTACCTGAAGACCACGGCATCATTTTCCCCGGCGGCTACTATCTGCAAAACGGGGAATACAAGACTTTCGATCAGCCGATGGACGGCATGCGTTTTCGCCGAGTCCGACGTTCGCCAAACGGCGAAGACGTGATGTACATATTCTACGAACCAAACCGCGGTCGACTGGCGCTGTTTAACTACAACATGATTGAGCGCAAGCTGCAAAATCCGCTGTTCGGCCACGGCTACGCCATGCTGGAAGACGGCAGAATGGTGCTGTTTGAAGGCCAGTCTGAAGAGCCTACGCGTATTCACCCCATGCAGATCTGGCAAACGCCCTTCTATTCCGACGAGTTTGCCGCCAGTCAGCCTGCCAAGAACAGCTTCTTTGGGCGCATCGGTAACGCCGAACTGGTGCGGGGGATTTCCGACCTTTACCACATAGCTCGAGAAATCGAGCAGCAGCAAATTTCATCTCAGCTCTATGAAAAGCTGAGCCAAGACGCCAAGCGGCTTATCGATATTTACTACTGGCTTAACGACGAACACAGCCTGCACGCCGCTATTCTGCTGAAAGAAATTGCCCACACCGGCGAGCTGGTGCTGGACGAGTATGAAAAAGTAGAAAGCATCCGCCGTCAGTCAGTCCGAGCAATGAATGAGGCAACGACTCGGCAAAGGCAACTGCTGTCTGCTATGCTGCCAGACAGTTGGACAGAGGCGCAGCAGTTCGTCGATGCGCTCAATGCTCTAAGCGTCCAGCGTGGGCATCTGATTACACTACGCGACTACCGCTATATTGATTTAACTCGTCTGGACGAGATGGAAAAGCAGCTGACCGAAAGCCAGCAGAACATCTCCTTGGCAACAGCGGCATTTCTTGCCGGCGATGCGGCGCTAGCGCCCTTTAATGCCCGCCTGCAACACCTTGAAAAGCAGACTCAGGAAGCGCTAAACAGCGCTCAGCTGTCTGAACCTATGGCCGATATGGACACCATGTCGGCGGATCTCGACATGCTTTCCAACCTGATGGCGTCGCTGAAGTTTGAAGACACCACTCAGCAGACGCGCATTATTGAGTCCATTTCCGAAATCTATGCCCGCCTTAATCAGGCCAGAGCGCGCCTGCAGCATCGTCGTAAAGAACAGACGTCTGTTGAGGCCGTCGCTCAGTTCGGCGCACAGTTTAAGCTGTTCAGCCAGGGGATTGCCAACGCGCTCTCTCTGGCAACCGATCCAGAACGCTGCGACGAGCAGCTGTCTCGGCTACTGGTTCAGCTTGAAGAGTTAGAAAGCCAGTTCAGCGAGCACGATGAGTTTTTAAACGACATTCTCAGCAAGCGCGAAGAGCTGCTTGAAACCTTTGAAACCCATAAGCAAGCGCTGCTAGACGAGCGCCAGCGCAAAGCCCAGAATCTACAGGTCGCCGCCGAGCGCCTGCTCGACAGCATTCGTCGAAGAACCGCCAAGTTTAATGCGCTGGATGAGCTCAACGCCTTCTTTGCCTCCGACCCCCTTGCGCTAAAAACCCGGGAAATCGTCGAACGGCTGAGGGAATTGAAAGACAGCGTAAAAGCGGACGACATTGACGCCAAGTTTAAGGCCGCTCGCGATCAGGCCATTCGCAGCCTGCGGGATAAGTCGGAAATCTTTGAAAACGACGGCAGCGTGATCAAACTGGGGCCTCGTCACCGGTTCAGCGTCAACACGCAGGAGCTGGATCTCACTATTTTGCCCCACGGCGATCGCCTGTTCCTGCACCTTACCGGTACAGACTATCAGGAACAGCTCGACAGCGCAGAACTCAACGAGCTACAAGACTACTGGCCTATTTCCATTGAGTCCGAGTCTAACGATGTCTATCGTGCAGAATATCTGGCCTATTCGATGATCTACGCCGCCAGCAAAGAACTGGACGGCCTGACAATCCCATCCCTCACCAGCCTGCTTAACCAGCCGGAAGCGCTGGAAAAGGCAGTCAGAGACTTTGCGGCTCCCCGCTATCGTGAAGGATACGAAAAAGGGATTCACGATCACGATGCGGTCGCTATTCTACAAAAGCTGATCCCTGTCGGCCAAAGCGCTGACCTGCTTCGGTTTAACGCTCTGGCTCGCGGGCTGGCAGTGCTCTTCTGGCGTCACGTTCAAAAGCAGGAGCTTCCAGCCCTATGGCCGGAGCGCGCGCGCACCAGCCTTAATATTCAGCAGCTGTTCCGCCACGATTCTGGCCTGCTGGATCTGCAAGCCGAAATCGAAGCCGAACTCAGCCTGTTCTTAGAACGCTACCCTATCCCTTGCCAGCCCTATCAGCAGCATCAGGCCGCTGAATATCTGAGCCTGGCGCTGGGAAGGACGCCTCTTGAGTTTACCTTCAGCAAATATGCGAAAACGCTACTGGAAGGCCTTCAGTCTCATCTGACACAGGCTCATATGTGGCTGGATTTTAACCAGTCACAGCAAAATTTAGAGAAACGCTACGCCCAGCGATGGGCGCTGGTTGAAAACTGGCTCACTGGGCTTTGCTCTTTACCTGACTATGCACCACTGCGCGACTACGTAGCTGAAGCAGTAGCGCTTACCTTGCTAGACAAACCCAGCAGCGCTCGTTTCAGCGAAGCTGACCTGCACTTTACAGTAACCGACCTGATGGGCGAACACCCGCTGATCGCTAATCAGTCTCTGACGCTTCGACTAGATGACTACTTTAGCCGCATGCGCAGACAGCGTAAGGTCTTTATTCCCGGCTACCAGCGCTATCAATCACTGCGCCAGGAAGTGCTCAATCAGCAGCGTACTGACCTGCGTCTGCACGAGTTCAAGGCCAAGCCGCTCAGCTCCTTCGTGCGTAACAAGCTGATTAACGACGTTTACCTGCCGATCATTGGCGATAACTTGGCTAAGCAAATCGGCACCGTGGGTGAAAACAAGCGCACTGACTTGATGGGTCTGTTACTCATGATATCGCCGCCGGGCTACGGTAAAACAACGCTGATGGAGTACGTCGCTAACCGCCTTGGTCTGATCTTTATGAAGATAAACGGCCCGGCGCTGGGTCACGACGTCCTCTCTCTCGACCCAGAGCAAGCGCCTAACGCTACCGCCCGTCAAGAGCTTGAGAAGCTGAATCTGGCGTTGGAAATGGGTAACAACGTGATGCTGTATGTGGACGATATTCAGCACACTCACCCGGAATTTCTGCAAAAGTTTATTTCGCTGTGTGACGGCACTCGGCGCATTGAGGGCGTCTGGAAAAGCAAGACTAAGACTTATGACATGCGCGGTAAAAAATTCTGCGTCGTCATGGCCGGTAACCCCTATACGGAATCCGGCGAAGTTTTCAAAATTCCAGACATGCTGGCCAACCGCGCGGATATCTATAACCTCGGTGAGGTACTAGGCGGCATGGAGGAATCCTTCTCGCTAAGCTATATCGAAAACAGCCTGACCTCTAACCCCGTGCTGGCTCCACTGGCGCTACGCGATATGAACGATCTCTATCTGCTTGTCGATAAAGCCATGGGTAAACCATTCTCTTCCAATTCACTCAGCTATCAGTACAGTGAGGCAGAGATTACTGAAATCGTTGCCATACTGGAAAGAATGATTTCTCTGCGCGACGTAGTGCTGAAGGTTAACCAGCAGTATATTGCCAGCGCTGCACAGTCAGACCGGTATCGAACCGAGCCGCCCTTTAAGCTACAGGGCAGCTATCGCAATATGAACAAGCTCGCTGAAAAGATCTCCGCAGTGATGAATGCGGCGGAAATTCGTCAAATCCTTGACGATCACTATCTTGGTGAAGCACAGCTGCTTACACAGGGGGCAGAAGAAAACCTGCTGAAGCTGGCGGAAATTCGTGACACCCTGTCACCTCAGGAAGAGCAGCGCTGGCAGCAGATTAAGCGTGACTTTACGAGAAACAAAGCGCTGGGTGGCGATGGTGCTGACGTGGGTGACCGCGTTGTTGTTCAGCTAGCGTCACTGGTCGAAAGCGTTCAGTCATTGAGGAACTAACCTAGGGTGAAATCCTGGCTCACACAGCGCGTTTACATTTTGGCTGTCTTAGCGGCTCTGCTTATCGTCGTTCAGTGCATTAATGCTCTGAGCGGCGGTTTACTGACGTCGCTGGGGATTTTGCCGCGAACCTTAAGCGGTCTGAAGGGAATTTTGCTGGCGCCGTTTATCCACGGTGACTGGAGCCATCTCTTCAGCAACCTGCCTATCCTACTGATATTAAGTGCGCTGCTGATGGCGTCTTCAGTACGAGACTACGTGTACTCCAGCCTCGCAGTGATTGTGATAGGGGGAGGCCTGGTGTGGATATTTGCCCGCTCAGCCTATCACGTTGGCGCCAGCGGCTGGATTTTCGGCCTATGGGCACTGCTTTTAGCGCAGGGGCTCGCCCGCAGGAAGCTTCTCGACCTCGCTCTGGCGCTGCTGATCCTGTTTTACTACGGCGGTATGGCAGCGGGGCTACTGCCGGGAGATTCTCGCATTTCTACCGAAAGTCATATTGCTGGCGCAGTCGCTGGCATAATTTATGCGTGGCTAGAAAGAAAATGGCGAATGAGAAAAACAAAACGCCTTGATGAAAGGGAAGTACCACATAGCGGCAGTAGGTGAAATAAAACGCTAAAGAAGCAATTCGTTTCAACTAAGTGCAAACTGGCAACATTCTCTCTTGTTATAAGTAATTTTTCAGCAATTCCCCTTTATTTTGGGCGCTGATTACAGCAAACTAGGATTATATAGCTACAGAAAGGATCGCCATTTAAAAGCCCACACATTTGATCGGGCCGTAATAAATCCTTAGCGCTATTTTCTTTTTATGGATGAGAAAAGGATACATGGAAAACAACGAGCTGGAACGCTACCTCGAGGATTCACTGGCCGATCTTACTCTCAGTCAGGGAGAGCGCATTCAGCTAAGAGACATAGGTCAGTCACTTTCTGCTGAACAGTTTGGCTTTATGCGCAATCGCGCTTTCGACATGGTTCGCAGCCATCTTGACTCCGCCCCTACCGATCTTCAACCTGTATTAAAGTGGTTAGAAACGGTAGTCAAAACGCTCGACGCCACCGCTCGCCAAAAGCGCGTTAACAGCACCGCCTTCTTCTCACCCGGCAGCGCCTGCCGTGATAAAATCCGAGCCCTTCTCTCTCACGCTCAACAGTCTGTTGATATCTGCGTGTTTACCATCGCCGATGACGATATTACTGACGCCATTATGCAGGCGCATAAAAGGCAGGTTAACGTCAGGATTATTACCGATAACGATAAATCTGAAGACCACGGCAGCGATATTGACTATCTGATTCGTCAGGGCGTGACCGTTGTCATGGACGACTCGCCGTATCACATGCACCATAAGTTTGCGATTTTTGACGGGCGCTATTTGCTTAACGGCAGTTTTAACTGGACGAGAAGTGCGTCCCAACACAATTATGAAAACGTTCTCGTTACGGACAACCCAGATCTTTTGAATCTCTATCAACAGCAGTTCAATCAGCTATGGCGGAGATTTGACTGATGAAAGCGGCAGGGGTAACAGCATCGAGCGCGCCTTTTGGCTCAAAGGCGACGGGCTGTTTCACGCTAAATAATAAAAGAGGCATGGTTAATCGCCTCTCCTCCCTGACCGCTTTCTATTTACAACGAAAAAAATACAACTACACACTTTATTACAGCAGAAAATCTATGAAAAATCAGATCACTCGTGTTTCTCTTTGCTGCGGCATCGCCCTGGCATTAGCTTCCTGCGCTAATCCACCTTCACGTCAAAATCTCGACTATGCCCTGTCTCAGGGACATATAGAAATGGCAGAAAAAATTGCGCTCGATGAAGGCGTATCCGGCAGTGGAGAAGCCACTCATCTCCTGTGGTCTCTTGAGGCGGGTGCCCTACTTCGCATGACGAATCAGCTGGATCGCTCCACCAAAGTGTTTGACGGCGCAGAGCTGCTGATTAAAGACAGTGAAACGAAAAACATTGCCGCATCAGGCTTAAGCCAGGCTGCATCAATGGTCGTCAACGATAACGTCATGGACTACTCTCCGCGCGTCTATGACCGCGTGATGGTCAATACCTATAAAGCGCTGAACTTTTGGCAGCTGGCTGACTTTAATAACGCCCGCGTTGAATGGAACAGGGTTGACGACCGCCAGCGTCGGGCGGCAGAATACTTCTCAAAAGAGATTAACGAGCAAAAAAGCGCCATCAAGAGCAACAATCTTGGCGAATCGTACTCCAAGTCAATGGAAACATTGGAAGGATCAGGGATCGACGTTGCACAATGGAAGCCGTATGACGGCTATATCAACCCCGCATCGCTCTATCTGCACGGCCTTTACTTCCTGATCAATAATGAAAACGTAGGCGACCTTAACAAAGCCAAAGAGAGCCTCAAGCGTGCCTATGCATTGACGAAAAACCGCCAGATTCGCTCAGACCTGAATCTGGCAAACAGCAAGGGGCGCAATGTACCGCCGGGCGTTTGGGTTATCTTTGAAAACGGCTCGTCTGCCAGAAAGGCTGAGCGTCGCATAGATTTACCGTTGCTTTTGGTCACCCGTAAAGTAGCCTACGCGGGTATTGCACTGCCAACGCTGGAATCAGGTAGCCCGGCGTATCCTTATCTTTCTATCAATGGAGGGAATAAAACGGAGTCGTTCGCCCAGATGGATAAAATCATTCAGGGTGAATTTAAAACGGAATTTACCGGCATCCTTATCAAGGAGCTCTCTCGCGCCATTCTGAAGACGGCAGCTCAGGCGACGATGATGAACTCAGATAATAAAACGATCAGGATCCTCGGCGCTATCACTGGGGTTGCTCAGGCAGTCACCACTCAGGCCGATATCCGCAGTTGGCATACGCTTCCTTATGATTTCCAGGTTGCCTATGTTAAGTGGCCCAGCAGTCAAAAGATTCAGATCGCCCCTTCAGGCGGTTCTGCTATCACCGTCGACCTGCCTGCTACGCCACAGCCCGTGGTGGTATACGTGCGCAGTATAAACTCGCTGATGCCGCCTAAGGTGGACGTACTAACCAGTAAGAATGCGATGTAGATTTTCCCTTTAGGGATCGATATCGTAATAACCTTTAAACTATGTTGAGAACGCAATAATGACTATTTTTAACAAAAAGATTTTTCTTGCCGCGGCTGTAGCCCTTTCCCTTGCTGGATGTGCTCAAGAAGGCGCCTACTACGTCGACAGTAAAAACGACGGCGTAGCCATTATGGGCCTCGACTATAAAGATTTCGAAATGGCGGCAACCAATATGGTTGACGACATGCTGAGCTCCGACCTGCTGGTTCACCCACAGGGCGGCCGCTACGTTCTGACTGTCACTGGCATTGTTAACGATACCGATCAGCGCATCGATACCGATCAGCTGACCAAGAAAATTCGTACCAGCCTGCTGAACTCAGGCCGTTTCGTTGTGACCACCGCTATTAGCGCTAACGGTCCTGAAGACGAAATGACCCGTAAAGTACGCCAGCTGCGTAAATCCAAAATGGTTAACCAAAAGACTGTGAAGAAAGACGGTCGCGTTATCGCTCCTGACTTCTCTCTGACCGGTAAAATCATTCAGCAGAACCGTCGCGTAAGCTCCAGCACTCAGCAGGTTGAGTACTACTTCCAACTGACACTGACTAACCTGGACGACGGTCTGGCTTACTGGGAAAAAGAGTACCCAATCATCAAGCGTGGCGACAACCGCACTGCTAGCTGGTAATCAAACGATTCCCGGGCGCGGCGCGCCCGACAGAGTTCGACGCGCGCCGCATATGTTTATTTCATCCATTAGGGCTTGCTAATGAAAAAATGGATCTTGGTACTTGCAGCACTTCTGACGCTTTCACCCGCTGCTTTTGCAAAAATTGAAACCGTCGAAGCGCAAGGATACGGTGAAACCTACGAAAAGGCTGTTGACGCCGCTCTGGCTGATGCCGTTCGTCAGGTAAATGGAATGACCGTAAGCACACAGTCTGAACGTGCCGGCGACTATGTCCGCGTAAAAGACAAAGCCGACGTTAACGTGGAAGGAAAAGGCACCTACGTTGAGAATACGAAGAATAACGACAATTCGTTTCTCAGCAATAAGGCCGGTGACTCAACCTATACTGAAAACCTTGATGTCAACGTTGGCGGCAACGCAAACCGCGACATTACCGTTAATACCGGCAAAAGCGCACAGATCAATACGCGCAGTGCAGGAACGGTAAAAGGCTATAAGGTTAAAACTCGCGACTGTGACGCCAAAGGCTGTACCGTTATTCTGACGGTCGAAATCGATAAAGTAGAGCGTAAAACCTCTCAGGCGTCCTCAAAGCGCGATCGTCTGGCGATTATCACCACCGGTAACCGCAGCCGTTCTGCCTTTGCCAATACGCTGCGCCAGGAAATTACTGACCGCATCGTACAGTCTCAGCGCTTTACCGTGCTAGATCGCAGTGCCGTCAACGATAAGGCGTTCGAGTCTGAAGAGAAGTTTCTGGAAAGCCGTTTAGACAACTCCGTTGACGTGCGCCAAACTGCCCTTCCCGCCGACTACCTGTTGGTCATTAACGTCACTGAAGCCGGCGTAAGAACGACGACGAAAGTTACCAGCGTTGACCTGACCGGTGAATTTGACGTCACCAGCTCGTCCAAAACCAAAGTCACCGTTCGCTACTCCCTTCTGGAAGCAGCGACCCACGGCATCCAGTGGTCTGACTCTACGGTCTTTGAACAGAGCGGCCGCTATATAGAAACCGCTCGTAAGCAAATCAGCGACGTTATTGCCGATAAAATCGTTAACAAGCTGACGCCTGCGAAGGTTGTTGCCGTCACTAACGGCCAGATCATCATCAACCGCGGCGAGGCCATGGTGTATGACGGCGACCGTTTTGACATTTATTCTCAGGGTGAAGAGCTGGTCGACCCGGATACCGGTGAAGTACTGGGAGCAGCCGAAGAGAAAGTGGCAACCATCGTGATTACTTCTATCAAAGACAAGATCTCTTACGGTGTTGTTGAAAGCGGTAAAGTTGATGCCATTGATAAAGGCGCAATCGCTCGACTGGCTCCGCCAGTTGTAGAAGAGAAAAAGGCCGACAAGGCTAAAGCAGAACCTGCTAAAGCGACATCATCCAAGCCAAAAGCAAAAGCCAAGCCTAAGGCTGGGGATCAAAAGCTGGGTGAATCTGGCGGCGTATTCCTTTAATCGATCGTCTAATTCTTCAAACCGGCCTTTATGGCCGGTTTTTTTATCCCCTCTTTCTCGTCATTCCTCTGACAATTTTTCACAGCTAAAGCCCCACAGTCTCCCCCAGCCTCATACTGCTGCCAAAAACAAACACAGAAATGGGGTATAATTTATCTCATATCAGTAAGATGCCCGATATAAATACGCTATAGTCGAAAGCATCAATGCGTAGCAACACTTTCAAGCCACAGCGTGCGCACTCGCTCGCTCCGTTGAATTTATCGTGATCAAATAGCCCACCGCTGGGAGATAACCATGTTTAACTTTGACTATTACAATCCAACGCGAATACTTTTTGGCGAAGGAAGAATGAAGGATATTGACGCCCACATTCCTCCCAGCGCCCGCGTACTCATCACCTATGGTGGAGGCAGTGCCAAACGCTATGGCACCCTAGCTGAAGTGACTCAGGCGCTAGGTGCAAGAGAATATATTGAATTTGGCGGTATCGAGCCCAACCCTCAATACGACACGTTAATGAAGGCGGTTAACATTGTAAAAGAAGAAAAGATAGATTTTCTTCTTGCCGTTGGCGGCGGTTCAGTCATCGATGGCACAAAATTTATTGCTGCCGCGGCCTATTTTGAAGGCGATGTGTGGGAAAGCTGGGTAAAGAATATTCCTCTCAGCCAGGTGCTTCCGATTGGCTGCGTTGTCACACTGCCTGCAACCGGCTCTGAAATGAACGGCACTGCCGTTATTAGCCACGCAGGCCTTAACGCTAAGCTAAGCCATAAGCACCCTCTGCTCTTCCCACGCTTTGCGCTATTGGATCCGAAAAAGTCCTATACCCTGCCTGAAAAACAGGTCGCCAACGGAGTTGTTGACGCATTCGTTCACGTTGCCGAACAGTATTTAACCTATCCCGTTTATGGAAAAGTTCAGGATCGCTACGCAGAAGGCCTGATGTTAACACTCATTGAAGAAGGCCCTAAGGCACTCGTAGAGAAAGAGAACTATGACGCCAGAGCGTCTATCATGTGGAGCGCAACTCAGGCGCTAAACGGGCTCATTGGCCTCGGCGTGCCTCAGGACTGGTCTACTCACCGGATGGGATACTATTTCACTGTCTATTACGGTCTCGATCATGCGCAAACGCTCGCGGTCATACTTCCTTCCGTTTTGGATATACAAAAAAAGACTAAGCGACTGAAGCTATTACAGTATGCTGAAAGAGTTTGGGGATTAACCGAAGGCGACGAAGAAATGCGGATAAATAGTGCCATTGCGCTAACCCGACGCTTTTTCGAAGAAATGGGTATCGCTACCAGTTTAAGAGCCTATGGGATCCCTGAGTCCTGTATTGAAGATGCAATTAACTATTTAAAAAGATTTAATTTATTACCGCTGGGTGAACATAAGGATATCAATGAAATTGAAGTTCGCAGGATCCTGAGCTTAAGCTACTGATTGTGCGCTATTACAAATAATGGCGCCATAAGTGCTTGTTCATTCTCTATCAACAGACTATGATATCTGTAACGACATCACACGTTCGTCTTTATGTCGTTACAGATTACCCCTAATCCAATACCTCAACGTACCGAGTGATATTCCGCGTGTATTAATCAATGCATGCATTTCTTCACGTTGAGCTAAATAATAAGTAGCCTATAATGAGTGATATTGATTATTTAATGATGTTCCGTAAATGCTCCAATGAGGATAGCCTAGAGCGCCTTTACGATAAACTAAACTATTCCCTATCAGACAACGGTATTCTCGCCAATATGTACCGCGCTGCCGATCACCGCAGAGCTGAGTTGGTTGCCGGTAAGCTCTTTGACCTAGGCAAAGTGCCAAAATCCATTTGGTTCCAGGTGAAATAATTCCAATCTTCACAAGCATTACGTAGCGGAGCACCGCCGCTATTTTCGGTATCTGTGCATTAGGCTCTGTTCGTAGCTATTGCGCTGATTAAATATACTAGGCTGAAGCATTTTACACTTTGATATTTTATAAACTCTATTGACTCGGTTTGTTTTAATTCAGACAGCCGCTGGCGCAGAGAGTAATATAAAAGCAAAGCTGACTGATGCTCGCGTATCCAGATTTATATAAAAATATACGCTTACGCCGCACTTTATTTCTCTTGTTTATTTGATAATTTCTTATTTACGCTAATAAAAACATTACAACCTAATAACGAAAAGCTACCCTGCTAGCTTTTCGTTATTGTTCCCCCTCTTCTACTCTAACGTTATTCAACGAACGCTATCTGCCTTGGTAAATAGCAACACCGCTGTGAAATTTCACCCTCTATCTCTATTATTTAAACAGCAGCCGTTTCCTCTCGCTGGATGAATACAGCTTCTGGCCCACTCATTTTACGCCGCCGCTGTTCAATGAACGGTCATTTTGATTAGTTGATGAACACTTAGATAAAAGATAACAATTTAGCGTTGACAGGGTGAGCGAGGATAGATATGATGCGCCCCGTTCACACGATTCCTCTGTAGTTCAGTCGGTAGAACGGCGGACTGTTAATCCGTATGTCACTGGTTCAAGTCCAGTCAGAGGAGCCAAATTTCGAAAGCCCGCTTTTAAAGCGGGCTTTTTTGTTATTTGTTTCTGGGATTCTCCCATTCATCCAGCGGAATTGGCCTACCAAAATAGTATCCCTGTCCGCGTTTACATCCCAGATGATAAAGCTTCGCTGCTGCCTCTTCGGTTTCGATCCCCTCAGCAACTAGCGGAACGGACAGCCCGTCAGCCAGGCGGACAACCGCGGAGACAATAGCTTCGCTTCGAGCGCTCTCCAACACGCCGCAAACAAAGTCCCTATCAATTTTCAAACAGTCAAACTGCAATCGGTACAAATAGGAAAGGCTTGAGAACCCAGAACCAAAATCGTCTATCGCCACGGAAAGTCCAAGAGCCCGGATCCGTGCAATTTGCTCGCCGATAATAGTGCCCTTTTCCACTAAAATAGACTCTGTCAGCTCAATCGCCAAATTACAGGGAGAAAGGTCGTTTTCACGCAAAGACTCAACGATGACGTCATAAAAATCCGTTTGCATCAGCTGCCGGGCAGACACGTTAATATGAATAATAAAGTCTCTCGGCCAGCCGCTTGCTATCTTCAGCGCCAACTGGCGGCAGGACTCTTTAAGCACCCAGCGTCCGATAGACAAAATCAGGCCAGATTCCTCAGCAAGAGGAATAAAGATATAGGGCGCGACCATACCGTACGCTTTACTCCGCCAGCGAAGCAGTGCCTCTGCACCGATGACTCTACCGTCACGCAGTTCAACAATCGGCTGGAAATAGACCAGTAACTCCTGATTAATCTGTGCCTGACTTAACTCTTGCAGCATCTGGGTATTTTCAACTGCCTGAGTCATCATTTCCGGCTTATACACCTCATACGCCCCAGTGCCCTTTTTACGAGCGTTAACCAACGCTAAAGAGGCCTTCCGCAGGTGCTGGGTCAACGACGCATCGTCAAACTCTCCATCGACAAAAGCAATGCTGCCGACAAACATCAGGTGTTCACTGCCCTGAGCGTGTGCGTAAAGATGAACGTACTTTTGCACTTCTTCAGTCAGGATGTCTTTAGGGCACCCCTCCGGATAGCACACGGCAAATTCAACGTCATTGACTCTAGCAAGCAGTGCCTCTTTAGGTACAACATCATTGAGCGTTGCCGCAAACTCGCTTAATAACCACTCACCTTTCTGATACCCCAATGTATTGTTCACGTCACCGATATTGTCCAGACTGAGCATCACTAACCCACGCCATTTACGCTTCTCTCCGGACGTATCAGAGATCTTCATCTGCTCCAGCAGGCCTTCTGCGCTCAACAGGCCGCTGACGGGATCGTAGTTAACCTGGTGTCGTAATTTAGAAAAGGCCGTCGACAGCGTGGCAGACATCTCGTTAAACGCATTGTTAAGCAGCCTAATCTCTTTAAGCTGGAAGCGAGGTGCTCGAGCAGGCGACCACTCCTGAAGAGCGATCAATCTAGCCTGCCTGGCGACGTCCAGTATTGGCGTTGTAATTTTTGATAAAATAATCCATGCCAGCGTGATGCCTACCAAAAAAACGCCCAAAATAAGAAAGATCGTGGAACGCCTGTCTGCATCCAGCTTGCCAATAAAATCACTCTGCGGTACCGCAACGACAATGCGCCAATTTTTTAAGCCAAGACCCGAACCAAATGATGCAATTCGACCGTGAAAAACCTCGCCGTTAAGGGTAAAAAGAATCTTATCGATGCTCTTATCGTTAAGGTAAGGAGCCATCTCCCGAATGATGGGGCTGATGCTTTCTTGCGGAGAAATGAGAGTCGCTTTATCGTAAAGAATCGTTGTTTCTTGAGGTACAAACTTTAATTTATCATCGGACGAGTACGACACCATTTTATTGTCGCCGTTCAGGATAAAAATAACGCCGTTACCAAGGCTGGGTATCGAACGCAGGTACTTATTAAAACGCTCGACTTTAATATCGCTGGAAAGCACGCCGACATAGCGTTTATTAGTATCATAAACGGGGCTATTATAGGAAATCGTCAGCTCTCTAACCTTATTCAAATCCCAATAGCCTGTGGTCCATATTCCCCGGCGATTTACCTCTACGTTGCGATACCAAGGGCGAAGTCGCGGATCGTAATACTTAAGGCTGTTTATCACTGGATTTTCCGTGCTCATACCAGAATAAAAGTTCATCACGCCGCGGGTTCGCACATCCTTTAACAGAAGCCTGAAATCACCGGTCTGGCTATCTCTGTCAACGGCAACGTAATTGCCGTTAGCCGAACCAAAGGCAATGAGGCTTAGCTGAGGCATATTGGGAAAAATGCGTTCCATCGTCTCCTTAAGCGGCACTTCTAGCTCATTAAGGGAGCTATCGGACTCATTGAGAGAGTTTCGTATAGCGATCTCGACAGCAGCATTAGCCTGAATGGGCACTTCCATAAAGTTAAAAAGGTGGGAACGAACGGATTCAATATGGGTGGCTGTCACACGGTCGCTCAGCCGTTCAAAAAGGCGCATTTCATTACGTAGCTGTAGGAAGAGCGCAGTGCTTAATGTAATCGTTAGCAGCAGCACAAACAGCAGCGTGACTAACGGTTTTAATGATACGGATCTAAATAAGCGCACTTTCCCACCACTTAACCATCAAATATTACGTCGCTAAGGGATAGAGAAATCAAACTTATACACATCACCTCTATACACCTCTTCACTGGTCTCTCTCGTTCTCTCTTTCCCTTAAAGTCTATATTACTTTTTTCATTAGCTATACCGAAATGCAAATATTTCTGACAGTTAGCTTTTCAAATGCAGAAGAAATCAGAATGGGTTGATGAAAGAAAGACCTGCATGGCTAAAATAGAAACGAAAATCGCTCTTTTTTGGATGAACAATAAGCAAATACACTCACAGGCTTTTTCCAGCGGTTGACAGCACTCGGGCGGGCAGATATGATGCGCCTGTCTATACGATTCCTCTGTAGTTCAGTCGGTAGAACGGCGGACTGTTAATCCGTATGTCACTGGTTCAAGTCCAGTCAGAGGAGCCAAATTTTAGTTTCGGGACATCCCAGTAAGTCCGGAGACGTTTAAAAAACAAGAACTTATCTTAACCCGGTTGACCTGCGAAGGTTTACCGGGTTTCTTGACATCCATAGTTTTTGGGGGCTTAATCGGGGGCCTCACGGTTCGTTGAGAAAATGGAGCCCCCACCTATGGCATTAACCGATACCGCAATCCGCAAGATCAAACCCACCGATAAATCCTTCAAGATTACTGACAGTGCAGGACTCTACCTGCTGATCAAACCCAACGGCTCAAAACTCTGGTACATGAAGTACCGCATCTTTGGTAAAGAGAAAAAGCTGGCCTTTGGCCCCTACCCGGATATTTCTCTGTTTAAGGCGCGTCAGCTACGCGATGCCGCACGCGCTAAAGTTCGTGAAGGGGCCGATCCTTCTGCTGATAAAAAAATCGCGCAGCAGAAAAAGAAAAACGGGCAAACATTCCGGCAGATCGCCATGAACTGGCACGCCGATCACAAACGCTGGTCTGCGCATTATGCAACGACCATCCAGCGCAGGCTGGAAATGTACGTTTTCCCGGATATCGGGGAAAAATTCATCGATCAGATCCTCACGGAGGATTTGCTGTTTACCCTGCGTAAGGTGGAGAACAAAGGCTTTCTGGAAATTACCGCCCGGCTGAAAAACTACGTCACTGAAATCATGCGCTATGCGGTGAAGAAGCAGTTAATCAAATCAAACCCGGCACTGGATCTGGACGGCGAGTTTACACCGCCGGAAACGCAACATTACCCGGCCCTGCCCCTTGAGAAAATGCCTGAATTGTTATCGCGGACGAATAACTACCCCGGCAGACTGCTGACACGGTACGCGCTTAAGCTGTCACTGCTATTTTTTGTGCGCTCCAGCGAACTGCGCTTTGCCCGCTGGAGTGAAATCGACTGGCAGCAAAAACTCTGGATAATCCCGGAAGAGCGGGAGCAGATCGAAAACGTGCGCTTCTCTCATCGCGGCACAAAAATGAAAACGCAACATATCGTTCCGTTGTCCGATCAGGCTGTTGCTGTCTTAAAGCAAATTGAAGCGCTCTCCGGCCATCTGGCCTTCATTTTCCCCGGCGAATACGATCAGGATAAATGCATGAGCGACAGCACGATTAATAAAGCATTGCGCGTGATGGGCTACGACACCAAAAAAGACGTCTGCGGCCACGGTTTCAGGGCAATGGCGTGCAGCGCGCTGAGTGAGTCGGGCTGTGGAGCAAAGAAGCCATTGAAAAGCAGATGAGCCATCAGGAAAGAAACAGCGTCCGCGCTGCTTATATCCATAAGGCTGAATATCTGGAGGAACGGATCGCGATGATGCAGTGGTGGGCGAATTATCTGGACGCAAATCTCGGCGGGTATATTTCCCCTTATCAGTACGCAGCTCCCCTGAAAAACGTGTCGTAATAAAAATACAGCTATTTCTTTTTCCGTCAATTAACGGAAAGCCAGCTCTTTGCCCCTGTTCAGGGGCAAAGTTATTTTCTGATCAGGATTTACTTTCCCACCGGACATAAAGATCCAGTACCGCTTCGGCAAAATCATCATCAACCGTATAGAAATAGCACTCCGGTACGTTGAGCACTTTGGCAAATTCGCAGACAAGATCAAAAGTAGGCTTATGAGTGCCGTTCTCATAGTGTGAGAGGCGGGAGTAAGCTGTTGCCTCTTCTATTCCGGCCAGTACCCCCAACTTTTCCTGCGTGAGTTTCGCCCGCAACCGGGCTTCTTTTAAGCGTTTGGGGATCATCGAAATTACCATCAGTTTGAATTTATGAGGGTAATCTTTAGCATTCCTCAAGAATGTTTTTCTTTAGAGTTCATAAAGACGAACAAACGCCCGTTTCCTTTTTGTATTAAGAGCAATTCCCCACTTTCATATTCCACTGAACTACCTCGCCGTCATACAACCTTAATAGCGCTTCGGCGAAACTATCATCCACCGTGTAGAAATAGCATTCAGGAACGTTTAGCACACAGGCAAAAGCACAAACCATTTTAAACGTCGGTTTGTGCGTTCCACTTTCATACTGAGAGAGTCTTGAATAAGCGGTGTCTTCAGCTATGCCTGCGCGGACACCCAATTGCTCCTGGGTAAGGTTGGCCCGTAACCTTGCGGCTTTCAGTCGTTCAGGGATCATATTACGTGTCTTGTTAATACTTACGTTGACACCATCTTTAGCATTCCTTAAGATTCATTATCTTTAGAGTTACTAAAGATAAATAAAGCAGAGGCCGGAAGCAGATCGGTGCTTTCGTTCAGGATGACAGACAGGGAGAAACCAATGGATAAAGACGACTGGCACCCGGCAGACATCATCGCCGGGTTACGGAAGAAAGGAACGTCTCTGGCTGCGGTATCGCGCAGGGCCGGATTGGCCTCTTCCACGCTGACCAATGCCCTTAACCGACACTGGCCTAAAGGCGAAAGGCTGATAGCCGAAGAATTGGGCGTTGCGCCTGAACAGATCTGGCCGTCCCGTTACCGAAAGCCAGAATACCGTTGAAGCTAAACCGACTCTCCCGCTCTTCTGCCAGCTCTGCTGGCGGAAGAGCGGGAGAAGACAAGCGAAGCGCGGCAGAGTGTCATTCATAAAATTGCGAAAAAATCTACAAACAACTCAATTCCCGAAAAAAAGGTTTCCCCTTTTCATTCGCGGAAAACGGCTGTAATCTCCCTCCTGCCCTATGCTGTCGCCGACAGCACCCAATGCTTCATGACCTGAAAGAAGCGCCTGACCTGTCAGGAGATGGTTGCCATTTTACCGGCAGGGCCTCTGCAAAAATGCCGGGCCGCAGATACTGCGGCAGAGGTTGAGAGTTATACACGATACATCCTTTCACTGCGCCAGCTCGCTGGCTGTGTTTCCATCCGACCGGAAGTCTCACGATTTCCCGGTTCGTCTGTACCTGCTGATTATCAGCGCTTTTTATCTGCGCCAGATCTCTGGCCAATATTGCACTGCGCCGGAAACGCTCCGGTAAACCTGCACCTGCTGCCACATCAGCGCCTTTTACTTTACGGGCTGCGGCCTGCGTTGCCGCAAGGCTTTGCTGCCGCGTGACCGTAAAACTGCACCAGACCCCGCGCTCTTTCGCGCACTGCACCCGACCAGTGCGTCACTTTCGTCGCGCAAAGCGACAAAGTGACGCACAACCACCACACCGCACCATACGCCTGATTTCGGGGTTCCGGTGCTCATTCCCGCATCTGACACGCCTTTTTTAGGCCGCAGTCAGCAAGAAGAAAGGAGAAAAAGATCGATACCGAGGGGGGCATGATGCCCCGGAGAATTCCTGCTCACGCAGGCAGCCCGTACCGCGTACTGGCTGAAACTCCCTATACCTCAACAAACTGCCACTCCGGCGTGAAGGTATCGTTCTGGCACAGCCAAAAAGCATACGCCGGAGACTATTTGTATTCTCAAAATTAAGGGGAAGTGCATGGGTAAGTTAGGCTGTGAAATGAAGGCGCTGGCAAAGCACTGTGGCGGTAGCCATAAAACGGTGAACGATCGCATCCATATCGTGCAGCGTTTCGATCACCACTTACGGGCGCTGAACGTCCAGATCCAGCGCGTGGCACAGATTAAGGTTCGCCACATTGAAAACTATATTCATGCAAGACTGGCGCAGGGGATCGGCAAACGCACATTGCAAAATGAAATGGCCTCATTGCGCACCATTCTGCAACAGGCCGGGCGTAAGCAGGTGGCAGAGCATGAGCGGCTGACTAATAAATCGCTGGGGCTGTCTGGTGCATCGCGTAACGGTACGCGACAAGCCATCACACCGGATCATTACCTCCATGTGCTGGAAACGACCCATGCGAAAGATCCGGGTCTGGCGGCGGCGCTGGAACTAGCGCGGCTGATGGGGCTGCGTTCGCAGGAGGCGGTGCAGAGTGTACAGTCACTGAAAACGTGGAAACAGGCCGTTGAGCGCGGCGATACGCGCTTAACCGTGGTGTTCGGCACCAAAGGCGGACGGCCACGCGAAACGGTGATTTTGGATACTGGCGCAGTCAGAAAAGCGCTGGATAATGCGTTGAATATTGCTGAAAGCCGTAATGACCGACTGATCGACAAGCCGGATCTGAAAAGTGCTATGGACTACTGGCACAACCAGGCGGCACGTATTGGTCTGACTGGCGCATATTCTCCGCATTCGCTGCGCTATGCGTGGGCGCAGGATGCTATTCGTTACTATCTGGCGCAGGGATTTAGCAGGAAGGAGGCGCTGGCAATGGTGGCGATGGATCTGGGGCATGGTGATGGACGTGGGCGGTATGTAGAGCAGGTGTATGGGCAAATTTGACAATCGGATAAGAGAGAAAAGTGGATTTAACGGCATTGAAGTCTACGATAATCGCCAATTCACAATAAATAATAGTCTGACAAATATAGATCCACCGGAGATTTGTAAGGCTAAGGTGTGATTGAGATTAAAACTCCTATACTTTGAGTCGATTCAGGACGAATCGACTCAATCTGTAAATACATGGTATTCGCTTTCTACCAAGATATGATGCGATTATTTATACCACTCTTCCTTAATAGCAGCAAAGTCCATATTTTTCCATTCTTCCTTCCAAAGTTGCCAGTACGGGATATCACTAGAAGATGGGGTGTGTATACATGGCTCAATTTGGACGATTGAGGGAAGAATTATAGATTCGCCAACCAGTAATGCTTCCCCTTGACGGAACGATGTCATTTTATCGATCAACGAACCGAGTGAATCTGGCAGTAACTTTTTAACGTATCCTTGATCCGCTGGATTGGTTAAGCGCATAGCAATAAAGTTACTGCACTGCGAAAAGATTGTTTCGGATATTTCGGATGGACGTTGACTTGCTAGCAGCAATGTTACGCCATATTTTCGTCCTTCCTTTGCAATTCGCTCTATGGCTACTTTTGAAGCTCGATATTTTGAAAGATCACTATTAGGGACATATTTATGCGCTTCTTCATAAACGAGCAGAATCGGAATGTCATTATTGATTTTCTCATTTGGGTTTTTGGCACAACGTATACGTTTGTATATATAACCGTATTCGAATACGAGGCGTGAGATAAGTGAGACAGTTATACTCAGAACTTCGAACGGAACTCCACTTAAGTCAATAACGGTTACGTTCGATTCACTTTTCGAGGAGTATCCTAGCAGTTTTTGGAGGGTTTCTTCGAAAGTGATTTTCATGGACTGCTCGCCAAGAAAGAAGTTTAGCCTACTATCATTAAGCTTGTTCTCAAGTCGATTCACAAAGTTAGTCAGTTTTCCATGAAGACTACCTTGTGTGTATTTTGGCTGTCCCGCTTTCTCTTTATTGCTCGAAGCGTAAACCTCTCCGGTATTGACCATCTCTTCATTTTTTGCAATTGCGTACGCAAGAACTTCCCGAATATCGAATAGAATAGGAGTATCGAGGTGAATATTTTGTTTTTCAGAGGCTGAACCTGAAAATTTTGCAAGGCGATCTTTTATTATGGCTTCTTTGAAAATATTTCTCTGATTGTGATCGTTGGCTTCAGTATCGAGGAAGAATTCCTCCAATTCTTCACTATTCAGCATCCAATATGGTAAAGCTAAATTGGATATATCAATATGGTTTGCTGAAGGAAATGCTGATTTATACTCAGAGTGTATGTCGAAAATAATTACATGTGAATTATTTAATGAGAAACCATCTCCTTTTTCGGATACAGCTTTCTGAATAATAGTTGCTAAAGTATGTGATTTTCCTGAGCCAGTAGACCCGACGACAGCAATATGTTTGTTGAAAAATTTATCTCCGTTTACGGGAACTGGAACACTTATATTTGAGGATAATGTAGCAAAACGAAAAGATGCCTCTTTAGGCACCGAGTCTTCATAGATTTTCTTTATGTCAGAGATGGTTGCGGGCTGGACCTCTTTTGGCGGAATAGCTAGTGAATCACCGCCTCGTTCAAACTTACCATTTCTTAAGATGCCTAAAGGAAAAGCTTCAATGATGTGATCCCGCTTCCCTTCAGCGCTAACTGCTATTTGGAAGTTTTCAATGATTGCTATAAGAACTGCATTTTCGTTATCCGCAATTTTGACGTAAGAACCAACTTTCAGTGACTCTTCCGCTATTTTAAAATCCTCAAGGTCATCCACGATGATACGTACTTTATCTGGGAATACTGCAATGACTTGGGCATTAATTTGTTCTTCTTGTCTAGGGTCCATGTTAAGTTTCCTTCAACTAGATGATTGACTTGACGTCTGAAAGTTGTTCTATCTGAATTTTGACATGTTGAACTGCTGGTTTATCGTATTCAAAGAAGCTAGGGCCTATGTGAAATTGGTAAATACGTCGAGTCTTAGTAATGGTATCTACAGTATGATTAACATTTTGAAGAATATTTAGAATTTTAAGTTTGATACCATTACCATATGTAGCTTTCTGAACAATAGATTGGCAGCTAAAATCAGCACCATGGAAATCGTGACCGTCTATAAACTTAAAACCTTCGGTATTAAGTTCACTTTTTAGTGCGAGTAACTCACTCTCCGATAATCCATGTATATATATGTACGGGCAGAAAGGAGCAGGTTCTCGCCTCGACAATTTGGACCACTTCCGGGAAAACTCAAATAGAAGATTTTTGAGTTCGTATCGAACGTAAGAAGCCGTATCTATTTCTACCAGAAAGAAGCGTTCAAATGGAGATATGTTAACTTCTGAGAAATATTGATTACGTAGAGCCGCAAAATGTGCTTTTCTCCCTTTTTTCTCAACGAACCATTCATTAAAGAGAACGCTGGAAGTATTGATCCTTTCTAAGAATTCTTTCTTTGTAATCGAACGATTTTTTTGAACTGCCTCGATTGAAAGTTCTCGTATAACAGCTAGTGCGTTGTTGTAATAAAAGTATTCAGCTGAGAACTGTTTAGTCTTAAAGATCGTTTGGAGAATGTCGATCACTTCTTGAAACTGTGTATTAAACTCTACTGCTCTGATATTTATGGTTAACCGATTTAGGAACTCTTCAAGATCTGCATCTGTAAGTTGTAAATCTTGATGATGGTGGTATGTGATTTTTTCCTTGGTGTAGGTTAGGAAGTGTTTCTTTAGGAAATCAACGTTTATCTCTACATCCAATTTTTCTTGGCCTGACGCATAGTGTCCATATATAGAGTAAAAGATCTTTGGCTTCGTACCTGATAGCGTTTCCTTGAAATGCGATACCATATGCTTTATCGCATCTTTGATGACAGAGTGGTTGTATTCGGTCTTGGCGTAATATTTGCATTGTGTAGCTGTGACGTCTGTTGCGGTTCGAATGTCAATGTCCTCAGTGCATTCGATTTCAACAGATTCGTCTAAGGATGTTAGTTTCAAGATGCTTAGAATAGTTAGATCAAATTGATAAAAATAACCTCGTATTGTGTCAACTGCACTTCTGTCGGCCATGGCATATCCAATAGTTATCGTTGATGGTTTCTTTGAAATTACTAATTCCCATATTTGACAGTATGTTGCAAGCAGATGGATAGTTCAAATGCTGATCACCGAAAATGTTAAAGGAGTTCAGAAAATTGCAGCCTCACATAAGCATCCTCATGGAAATCTTGCCTCTTGATATCCTACAAAATGCTCTTCGAAATCAGAAAATGAGAACCCGCTAACGTCAGTTTCATTGGTTTACTCCCTTTCAATGACGCAGTACTGTGTCGGCAACATCCGCTTCTGGCACAAAGTCGACTGTAATATCTATCAACTGACAGTACAGCAATATAAAACGTGACAAATGTCACATTTCAAAACAGCAATAACATATGGGGCCTTTATAAGGGCCTCATTTTGATTTAAAAAATAAAATCATTTTAAATTCAATTAGATAAAAAGAATGTCGCATCCAGTCAGAGGAGCCAAATTTCAAAAGCCCGCTTTATAAAGCGGGCTTTTTGCTTTTCATATATCAGAAAAGAATAGCCCCTAGTCGAGCCAGCACCTCGTTGGTAATACTGTCAGGTATACGCTCCAACCGCTTGCCATTACGAGCGCCTATATCAATAGTTCTCGGTTGGTCGCAGCGAATAACCCCTGTTGTTTTTGTTCCCGAACCATCCAGTGAGACGGTAAAACCGGCTGTGCGGGCAAAGTTTCCGCCGCTGGTAACGGGAACAACAACGGGTAGCCGGGTCAGATTGTTAAACGATGCCTTCGATACGATAAGTACCGGGCGTTTTCCGCTTTGCTCGTGACCAGCAATCGGATCCAGTGAAACAAGCCAGATTTCCCCTCTGTCCATTTAGAGGATCTCCTTACCCACCGCAGGCGCATCAATCCATTCACGATCCTCTTCGCTCATTTCGGCGTGCGGATCGCACTGCGCCAGCAGCTCCTCAAGCGAATAACGGGGCCGTTTCTGGGGTTCAATAATCAGGCAGCCATTCTCAATAGTCATACCCACTTCGCTGTCCGTCGACAGCGCCAGCGTTTTCAACACAGCAGGAGGAACCGTCAGCATGATAGAGCCACCGACCTTTTTCAGGCGAGTTGTATACATAGAGCACCTCCAAATATTATATTTTAATATAACATTTGCGATAGACGATGCACAATTATTCATCATATTCATTACGATCTCCTTAGCGTAATAATGCGTGAGGAAAGCCGTAATCCATCTAAGGACAGATCCGGCAGTTTTCAAATGCGGCATTGTCGGTAAAACAGCGACCATCCTGATACATAAGGCGCTTCTTTCAGGTCATGAAGCATTTTGTGCAGGCGGGAGCTTAGTTCGTGGTAAGAAGGTCGATAATAGAAAACTGTTTTTATAGTTCAAAGGATTATGATGGATCAAATAAACGAAATGCGGCACAGCTTCCATATCAAAGCCGCGCCGGAGAGACACTAACGACAGGACGAAGGTTATATTTGCTTAGGTACAATGCCTCATGCTTCACGATTAATCTCTCGCGACTATCTCAGAGGCGTATCAGCACATTTGCTACCCCAAATCCCCCACCCCACACCTACAAAACAAACCCATAATGAGAGCCATCCGGCAGTTCAACATCAAGTCGCAGTTTGCCGCCCGCCGCCTCAACGTAGCGTTTGAGTGTAGAAAGTTTCAGGTCACGTCCCGGTTTTTCCATCCCTGCCACAGTAGGCTGTTTAATACCCAGAGTTTGAGCCATTTCGACCTGCGTTTTCTGCACTTTTTCGCGCAGTTCAGCAAGATGGATATTGAGCAAAATATCTGTCGCCACTGCCTGCGCTTCAGCGACAACCTCTGGTTTTTCATCAGCAATAAGCTGTTCCAGCGTTCTGCCCATCGCGTTACTCCTTCTCTTTTAATGTATTTAGCCAGTTTGTGAACTCCCTGTCTGCAATCGGGAGCATCTCATTGTAAAAACTCTTTTCATTACCAACTTTATTACCAGCACACAGCACAATCCCAGTGCGCTCAAGGTCAAAAGCGAAAAATGCCCGTATCGGATCGCCCCGACTCTGTATACGCAGCTCTTTCATATTGCTATAGCTGGAGCCTCTGAGCGTATCGGCATAAGGTCTGGGTAACCCCGGCCCTCTTTCCCGCAGAATCATCAGTGCAGCGAGCACACTAACGCGATCGGTATCGCTGAGTGAGGTAAACCAATTATCGAACCTATCCGTTGTTTTAATTGTCCACACAGAACCCTCCATAAATATAGATCATAGACTATATAGGTGTAAAGCTATAATAAAGGTTATGAGGAAACTCAGTGAGGAAACCCTGTACTGTTATTGGAGGTTTGGAGAAGCGTTCAGATATTTCAGTGGATGATGTGAGAATTATGCATCATGTTACGATCGGTAGCACAAAATTAGCTCAGAATATGGGTGTTGCGTGAAGACTAGAAGCTGCTATAAAACAGCGTCTAGTAGGGGAAAGATGATACAAATGCGAATAACAAATAGCTCTCCTCGATTCGCTTAATGCTTTAAAACGTTATCAACAACTTTCTTATCAAGTTCAGGGCATTCATTGAAATCAGCAAATTTTTGTAATTCATCAATTAAAGTCGAATAAAACTCATCCCTCTCAAATTGATGATTTTCTAAAAACAGCCCCACCACTTCAAAGCGGCGTTGACTCCTATGGGCTTTACAGTCAATTCGACCAATCAGCGTTTCGTTATAGAGGATCGGTAAACAAAAGTAGCCATACTTTCTTTTACTGGGAGTCACATAGCATTCGATTTTATAGTCAAAATTAAAAAGCGAATTCAATCTATCTCGGTGAATCACCAAATTATCAAAAGGCGATAAAATCCTTATTGCGCTATCAAAAGCAAGTGGCTGTTCGTATGCTACTGAGTCCACATAAAGCTCATTTGAATCATCAAGGACGATTTTCTTTACGACCCCTGATTGAAGACGATCGTTAAGCCCCTGCTGCATAGCCTCTTTCAGCGGTTTACCCGTTTTCAAATGCATTAACTGCTTCCAGTCAAATACACCGTGAGCCCTGATTGTTGTCTCAAGAATATATTCAGCATATTCGTCCACTGTTGGTTCTTGGGTATTTATGCCTGAAGGTAAACAGCGCTCAGTCAAATCATAGACTTTTTCCATGCCGTTCCGCTTACAAATCATCAGGTCACCCCGTATGAACAGGGCTTCTAACGCTCGCTTATGGGTATTAGAAATGGACCAGCCGCCCTTTTTTTCATTGGACTTGCTTTCCATATCTCTTGCTCGTACAGGCCCCTCGGCCTTAACTCGAGAAATAACCTCATTCATCGTTTTTTTATCAGAGGAATGAAAGTGCGTCTTTTCACCTCGCCGAATAGCATTCATGTGCGGCAAAGCAAATCGAAAATCTTTCATGGGAAGATAAGAGGCCGCGTGATACCAATACTCAAAAATATCCCTATTTTCGATCAGTGTGTTTAATTGAGCGGGGATATAGTTTGGCACACGGCTCCAGAGAACATGATGATGTGCCCGCTCAACGACGGAAATCGTATCAATCTGCACATATCCCAAATGCTCAATGGCGCTCAGCGTTCCTGTGATATCAGCGCTAAATACTTTCTTTGATAATAGCCCCTGCTTCGCTAGCGTTAAGCGCCTTAATCGCTTTAACTGCTCCATTTACCGCTCCTTTAATACTCCCTTTGTCACTCGCTCACGCTCGATAATTTCTTCAAAGAAATACTGCACACGACTTCATCTTTCGTCAGGCCCCCACAAGCCCAAAGCTATCATCAATCCGCATCAATATCTCTTCGATAGGCACAGAACCGTCTAGGCGAAGAGTAACCCAGTGCTTTTTGTTCATGTGGTAGCCTGGAAAGTATTTTTTACCGTCAGTCAGCGCCACGACGTCATCCGGCCTCATACGCACATTCAGGATTTCTAGCCGAGAAGCATCATCCAAACCCAGCGTTTTACCACTGACTGTCAGTATTGCACCGTACCACTTGGCATTGTCTACACGCCGAAAAATAGCGTTATCGGGAGTGCGAGGCCAGAGAAACTCCAGCTCGGAGTGATATTTATCGCGGACAAACTGAATAATCTGCTTAGCCATTTGGCTTTTAAAAACGTCGGAGGTAAAGCACGTATCGGCAATATGAATAAGCACCTGCTCGTACTCTTCACGCACCTTACCGACAAACTCGCCAACAGTAGCCGCGACGCGATGAAGTACATAGTCCTCCCCTGTGGATGCGTCCACCACTGCCGTTGTCACAGCGCCTTCAGGAGAAACCACCACCGTCATCTTAAACTGGCCTTTAACTAAATCGGCCTGATAAAGATAGCCACCGTCATCCTGTTGAAATCCGTAAGGAAGCAGTTTCTCAACGTTCACGCGACGTCGGCTAAAAATCTCAACGGTATCTTTCATGCTTAACTCCACGCTATCGCCACAGACGGTCTCCTGTACACAAACATACAGCCTTCATACCTGTGACGATAGTCTGGAAGCTCACAAAGATCGACTATTGCCTCATACTAATGGCCAAGCGATTAAAGGCGTTCATAATGCTAATAGCAAACGTCAGTTCACTAATTTCGCTGTCGCTAAAGTGCGCCTGTAGAGCGTTAAACGCGCTGTCCGGTGCACCGGTGGCGGCAATCAACGTAACTGAATCTGTCCACTCTAAAACAGCACGCTCTGCTTCGTTAAATTCATGACTAACCTGCCAGCCGGCCAGAGTATCAAGCTTGGCCTGACTATATCCAGACTTACGCAACGCTTTCCCATGCATGTCTAAGCAGTAAGCACAGCCGTTGATCTGGGACACTCGCATATAGACAAGTTCGATAATGGCATTATCCAACTCGCCTTTTCCCAGCGCAGTAAGCGTTGCCAGCATGCTTTGATACGGCGCAGGTGACAGTTCGGCATATTTTAAACGCTGCTTAATCATCTATAACCTCTTCATATTCATCGTTCAGGATTGATTAAGGTAGACTTTAGCGCCAACATGGTTCATATCATAGAGCCATAAAATGCTTATTTAACTAGGCCATCATGTACTCTATTTTAGCTAACCTCTCACGAGAACGACGCCAGCTCGAACCGCTTCATCGTCAAATTTATCAGCGGTTAAAAGAAGCGATTATTCAAGGGACGCTGGCTCCCAACAGTCGACTACCTTCGCTGCGAGGATTAGCCAGTGACCTCGGCGTTGCGCGCGCTACGGTAGAAAATGCCTACAGCGCGCTAATTGCGGAAGGCTTTTTGCAAAGCCGCGGTCAGGCAGGTACTTACGTCTCTGCTCAACTCACCAAAGCATCAATACTCAGCGCCACAGCCGCTAAAAAACCCACCGCAGCCGTTCCGGCAACCGCCTTTTACTCTTCAGAATCTTCTCGACCGTTTCAGCTGGGGCTACCGGCTTTAGATATGTTTCCACGCGCGCTCTGGCAGCGTCTTGTTACTCGCCGTCTGCGAGCTTCCACAGCCGCCTCGCTGTCGCTTCCTGCTCTAAACGGCCTGTTTGAACTGCGTGAGGCAATTGCACACTATCTGCACGTTTCTCGAAGCATTGTTTGCAGTCCAGAGCAGATTTTTATCTGTGCAGGCTACCCTACGGCTTTGGATATGATCCTCAAGACGCTATTACAGCCCGGTGATGCAGTATGGCATGAAGACCCTGGCTATCCCGTCACGTCATCTCTACTAGCCCTGTCGGGAATGCAGCCAGTCCCCGTTGCCGTAGATGAACAGGGAATGGATATCGCCGCAGGCGCGGCCGCCTGCCCAAATGCTCGCATGGCAATCTTAACGCCTACCCACCAAAGTCCGCTGGGCGTATCCCTTAGCCTGGAACGACGACTCGCGCTATTGGACTGGGCCAATAGCCGCTCCTCATGGATAGTCGAAGACGACTACGACAGTGAGTTTCGCTATCACGGAAGGCCGCTTCCGCCGCTAAAAAGCATCGATCGCCAGAACAGCGTGCTGTATATCGGCACATTCAGCAAAGCGCTCTTCCCGGCTCTACGCCTAGCCTATCTTGTGGTTCCCGATGAGCTGGTTACCGCCTTTGAGGCGACTAACCGTTTGCACGTTTGTGCCAGCCCGCCGCTCATTCAGGGAGGCGTGGCAGATTTTATTCACCAAGGTCATTTTTATCGCCACCTAAAGCGAATGAGAGTACTTTATCGCCAGCGGCGTGAGTGGCTGGCGCAGGCGCTGGAACAGCAGCTAGGAGACTTTTTGGAGGTCGTTCCTCAAGCGGGAGGCATCCAGCTGCTGACCAAACTAAAATGTGCCCTGTCAGATATTGAGATTGCTCAACACGCTTGGCAGCAGGGACTTGCTGTGCAGGCGCTGTCACACTGGCAAACGACTGAAAGTGTGGAGCAAGGGCTACTGGTGGGATTTGCCAACTTTACCAACCCTGAAGAAACAGAGCGGGCCGTGTCCCACTTGGCGACGATCGTCAGGCGCCTTGCTGCAGGCCAATAGTATTCATCACCTCAATAAATAAAAGCCTGAACAGGCTTTTCCCGCTCAGGCTTTTAGCTAATGAAACGCTACGAGGCTCTGTTCATATACTTTTTAAACATCCTTTCACTTTTATGAACATCCGTTAATGTTAAAACGTCAAAAAGCTCATCGGCCTCTCCCTGACTTAAAACCCCTTCTTTAATCGCGGCTTCCTTGCAGGTGATATTCTCTTCATAGGCGCGTTGGGCGACTCTCTTACCTACCGAATAGCCAAACAGCGCACCGACAACCCCCGACAGCGACAGTGACTGTTCTGCCAGACTTCGACAGCGTTCTGTATTCGGCGTCAGGCCGGGAACAACCTTCTCACCCATAATTTTCATCCCTTTGCCAATCAACTCCATAGAGTCCAGCACCGTCTTGAAAACGATAGAGCTCGTTGAACCGAGATCAAGCTCTCCAGACGACGCAGCCAGAGCGACGCCCGCGTGGTTAGCGGAGATCTTTTGACTAATCTGCATCACCATGTGGGGGATCACCGGGTTTACTTTCCCCGGCATAATAGAAGAGCCCGGCTGCAAGGCTTTAAGGGTGATTTCCCGCAGCCCAGCGCGCGGGCCGGAAGCCATCAGGCGGATATCAGTCGCCACCTTAGCAGCACAGATAGCCAGAGACTGAATATGCGCGTGCAGCATCACGTAGGCGTCAGTACTCTGCATGGCGTCAAACAGGTTATCGCTTTGGACAATTTTTCTTCCACAAACGGCAGACAGGCTCTCGCACACGGCGTCAAAGTAACCCGGCATACAGCCAAACCCAGTCCCCAGAACCGTAGCGCCTAGAGGTACGTGATTCCAGCGCTGGCGCTCCTCTTCCAAACGCAGTCGGTTGCGCTTTATCTGACTGTAGTAGCCGGAAAATTCCTGCCCTAGAGTAACGGGAACCGCATCTCGATACGATGTGCGCCCCATTTTAACCACCTGCTTCAGCTCTTCGCTTTTGTCCGCCAGCGGTTTTTCCAAGTGTGGGATAGCCTCCAGCAAAACGCCGATTTCATCATAAACGGCCAGCGCTTTGGCGGTTTTAAGCACGTCATTTGACGACTGTCCCATATTGACATGAACGTTCGGGCATATGTCTCCTGCCCTCCCCTCTTTAACCAGAATCTCATTGGCCCGCTTGGCGAGCACTTCGTTTACTGCCGTATTCAGAGAAGCGCTAAACCCGCCAATGGCGCACAAAGGGAACTGATCCATAAACTGACCGGCAATCAGCTCGTCACAGGCAGCAGCGATCGCATTAGCCCTTTTTGTTTCCAGAGCCTGTACCTGCCGGTTGGTCATCGCACAGGCCTTTTTTACCTTGCCCATCGCCACCAGAATCTGGGGATATTTCTCAAGCGTTGTTTCACAGAGGTTAAGATAGTCTTTTGCTTTGGCCGTTTCAGGACCGTAATACACTTTATCAGGGCTAGACGCGTTTTCACGTACTGCGGTATCGGAATGCATGAAATTCTCCTTAGGTTTGTCTCAATACTGAACGGATAGCGGTGTTAGTTAACGCGCCGAATGTCTTTATACTTTTCGAACATGGCGACGGTAGACTCCAGCTCGGTCAGTTTTTTGATGTCAAACAGCTCTTCAGCCACGTCCAACGGCAAGAGATTTTCCTGAATCGCCACCTCTTTACACGTCACGCCCTGTTCATAAGAAATCTTGGCAATCTTGTTACCAATTTCGTAGCCGTAAAGGGCACTGACCATCGTCGCCAGAGAAGTTGAGCCCTCAGCATAGCGATGGCACACTTCCACGTTGGCTCCCAACCCCTCTACGCAGTGAGTCGTAAACAGCTTTATCCCTTTGGTAAGAATTTCCATGGATTCCAGCGAACCCATAAAGTTGATGACGGCTGACGGAACAATGTCCGTCTCCCCTGAGGGAACCGATAGGCTAATGCCCCAGTCGTTAGCGCACACCTGATGCATCATTTGTACCATCAGCTCAGGAATGACAGGGTTGACCTTGTCGGGCATGATGGCGCAGCTAGCACCCATATCCGGCAGAATAAGCTCATTAAAGCCGCCTCTTGGACCAGAAGAGAGCTGACGAAAATCGTTGGCAATTTTACCGACCATACCCGCAATGGCCTTCACGTAGGCGGAAAGGATGATGAAGTGATCGGCGTTTTGCATACCGTCAATCAGGTTTTCGTGACGATGCATGGGAAAACCGACAATATCGCTCATGTATTTATACACATTCTCGATAAAGCCGGGCATCACCCCCATGCCCGTCCCTACCGCCGTCGCCCCCAAGATCGCCTCTCTAAAGGTATTCTGATAACCTTCAAGCAGCAGGCGGTTTCGCTTTATTGCTGCCACGTAGCCAGAAAAGGCCTGCCCTAAAGTGATTGGTAGGGCGTCCTGCAGGCTGGTTCTGGCAATCTTGACGACATCGGCAAACTCCCTGCTTTTTGCCTCCAGCGCGTTTTCAAGCAAAGGAATAGTTTCCAGCAGCGTGCCAATCTCTCGGTAAATCACTACAGACTCAACGGTAGGAAAGATGTCATTAGAGGACTGGCACATGTTCACATGAGTGTTAGGATGAACCTGATCGTACCCTCGCTTACCCGTTAGAATTTCATTCGCCCGATTCGCGATAACTTCGTTCATGTTCATATTGGCGGAGGTTCCGCACCCTCTGAACACATTGACAGGAAACTGCCCCGCCAGCTTTCCTGCAACGATCTCATCGCAGGCTTTACTAATGGCTTCAGCCTTTTCCGGTGCCAACGCGTTGATATCCCGGTTGGCAAACGCACAGGCCTTTTTCACTTCGGCATAGGCCTTTAAAACGTTTGGATAGTCATTGAACGTTTTGGGAGAAACGTCAAAGTTTGCTTTACCGCGTACGGTCTGGATCCCGTAGTACACATCATCAGGCACTTCCAGTGTACCTACACTGTCTTTTTCTACGCGCATCGTTGTTCTCCTGTAAAATTGGGTCATTGCTGATCCCCTCTAACATCAGGGCGTACAGCCGTGTCGTACGTTTAAATCATCTTGTCATTGCCGTTTTTTGCGCAGCCGCTACCGCAGCGCGCGTCTTGCTCGTCGCTCACGTTTAAAGATTCACCGTTAAAAAACCGCTGTTGAAATGCGCTGTTGAAATGCGCTGTTAAAGAGCGCCGTTAGCAAGCACCGTTTAAAAAACTCATACCGTTAAAAAACAAAGTAGCTAAGGACAAAGCCCATAGCGATTGCCGTCACCGTAGCGGCGAGGCCGGGCAACATAAAGCTGTGATTGAGGACGTACTTGCCGATTTTTGTAGTTCCGGTACGGTCAAAGGACATGGCCCCCACCGTTGTTCCCGTTGCGGGGAAGAAAAACGTGCCGTTTACAGCGGCAAACATTGCAACAAGATAGGGAGCGGGAATGTCTAGCGACAGCCCCAAAGGCATCAGCGCCACGACGGCGGCACCCTGGCTAAACAGCATGGCTGCCATCATGAAGAGTGCAACAGCGAACAGCCAAGGATATGCCTTCACTACGTCAGCGAATGTTTCAATAAAAAGGCTTTTATGTTGAATAAAGAATGTGTCAGTCATCCATGCGACGCCAAAGATAGCCATGAAGCCGACCATTCCTGCACGAAACGTAGAGGCTGTGGCGATTTTCGACGATTTAACGCGACAGGCTAATACGATAAGCAGCGACGTACCCAGCATCAGCATTTCGATCGTATGGGGAACGCTTAGCCTAACTATCTTCTCACCCACCTGCCAGGTCGGCAGCAAAGAGCTGAACGAGCCAAAAATCACGACCAGAAGAATCGCTATACTGAACAGCCATACCGAGATTTTGGCCGAACGGCTCACTTCACTTTTCTCTTTTCGAACGGCGGATTCTATTTCCCCAGAGGCAATTCGACGCTGGAATTCAGGGTCGTCAGCCAGCTCAAGCCCTCTCTTATACACCACAAAAGAGGCAGCAAGCGTGGCGATAATGCCAGAGGGAATACACACCAGCAGAATTTGGGTAATACTCACGCCGCTTGGCGCAAGGATTGCCAGCATCGCTGCCGTAGCTGCACTCATTGGGCTACTGGTAATACCGAACTTGGCGGCGATCAGTGCGGCAGAAATTGGGCGCTCCGGTCGAACCTTAGCCTCAAGGGCAACCTCAGCGATAACTGGATATAGGGAAAGAGAAACGTAGGCCGTTCCAGCCAGAATAGTGAACAGATAGGCCACGAGAGGTCCGATGATGGTAATACGATTCGGATTCCTTCGAAGCAGTCTCTCAGCAATACTGACTAAATAATCCAGCCCGCCTGCGGCCTGTAGCGTACTGACTATCGTCACCAGCGCCGCGATAATAAGCAAAACATTGATCGGCGGTGAACTCGGCTTAAGGTGAAAAAGAAACGTCAGACAGGCTAGCCCGAACCCTCCGGCAATGCCGATGCCGACTCCGCTAATACGTGCTCCAATCACGATACATGCAAGAACTATCGCTAGCTGTAACCAAAATGAGACCATATCTACCTCTGTAGGTTATTGTTGGTATTGGGTCATATCCTATACTTACCGAACCATTAGTAAATAAAATCGCAACAAAATACAATTTAAGTACAAATAATATGTACTTTATGGGTAAAAAATGTGATCAGCATTATAAAAAAGAAATATGGACATAAAAAATGGCAAATAAGTGACCATAAGCATAAAAAAAGCGAGAGAATAAAAACGTTTTGTACACATATCTTTGACAAAAAAGAGAGTTATAGTGTATTTTTAACGCAAGAGAACTCATGATTCTGGGCTTATAGCAATACAATACCGCTCAACCCCACTCGGATCGCCGGGAATTGCAAAAACGGAGTACACGTGTCTTTTAGTGAACGACTTAAAGAACTGATCAAAGAACGGAACTTATCCCAAAGCAGGTTTGCTGATGAAACGGGGATCACCCGCGCTAGGCTGAACAACTATATAAAAGGAAGAAGTGAACCGGGTTATGACATTCTGATCAAGATAGCGCAGAGCCTTAACGTCTCTATTGACTATCTATTGGGATGTGAAATGCCCTCTCCTTTGCATACCCCTGGACTACGAAACGGCAAGCCGGAATTTATTACTGGAGAGCACCCTCCTGCGGGAAACGACGGCAGTTGGATACCCCTATATACCTCTTTACCAAGAGTGACCAGTGAAGGAATGCCGCCAAGTCCTCGAGGATGGCTTAAAGCACAAAATGACAGTGCTGACGCCGTAACATTCAAACGACCATATGCACTACAGATAGAAGATGACAGCATGTCGAACGAGCTTCTTGTGGGCGATATCGTCTTCATTCAGCCGTCATTTGTCTCCCACACTTTTCTACAAACGGTGCCGTTTAAAGAGCTTTTTGCCGTTCGCATGAGTGTCGCAGATGAAGTCGGTCTCTCGCTGAAACGCTGCTACGTCAAAGACAACATGCTTATTTGCGTTGCCGATAATCCCGAATATGAACCCGTTGTTCTTGACATGAACCATACCCTTTTCGTGCCTCTGGTTGGTTCAATTTCCGGTGTATGGCGATCGTATGAAGGTAGGAATTTACAAGATATTGCAAAAAATACAGAAAGTTAGCTACCCTCAGATTGTAAAGGAGATACTATGATCTCGATTATTGAAGCCCAAAAGCGCTACTATGCCAACCACGGTTGGAGTCAGGTATATTGCCTTTTTCCCGCTAACTCTACCCACGACCTTGGCAATAAAAATCAGGACTTGGGGAAAAATTTTGGCAATATCCTGTTAATAAATGACTATACAATCCTCCCGGGTTTTGGCTATGACATGCACCCGCATCAAAATCTGGAACAGGTTTTCTTTATTATTGAGGGAGAGCTAACTCATCAAGACAGCCTGAAGAATACTCTGGTGCTCAAAAAGGGATCCGTACAGCGGATCACAGCGGGTTCTGGCTATGCTCGTTCTAATCACAATAAAACAAAGCTACCGGCCCGCTACATTGGCGTGTGGCTGCTTCCAAAAGCGCAGAACCAACATCCAGAGCATGATGTTAAAGAGTACGATCCACAGCTGTGGAATGGCGCTTTCTACCCTATCGTCTCAGACCAGCCAGTGCGGCAATCCATCCCGGGCTACCCTGCCATTTCGTTTAACGCCGCAGCAACGCTTTATCGGGTCACGGTTGGCCCTTCTGAATTGGCGTTTTCCGTTCCTGAAGGGCATAAGGCATTACTCTATGTGATAGAAGGGAATATTGTATGTAACGGCAGCCAAATGGAAACGGGAGCCCATGCCCGCATTTCCGGAGAAGAACAGCTACAGCTGCGTTCCGATACAAAAGGAGAATGCCTTTTCGTGCTGATGAGGACAGAGATATAGCGCCTGTTTACAAATCGTGACCTAACAAAACCGCTAATACCTTTTTCTGCTGACCGATTCAGGCTTGTCCTATGTGCTAGAGTCAAGCCTGAATAGCCAAATAAAAAAACCAAGGCGTTATTTAACCTCCCTACTCTCCCCCATCAAAGTCATTTATTCAAAATAGGGGGAGCCAGACTCCATAGGGCACGGTGTAGTCAAATCACCATTTGAGACATCTATCACATTTATTCCTATAAATGAGCGAGGCCATTGCCTTCTTTTTCTTTTCAAGAGTATTATCACACCATCTGGTTTAAACCAATTGGGTTAATACATGAATAAAAATCCGTCAACCGTTGAAAATGCAAAAGACAAAATTGACCGATGGTTAAAAGAAGGAATTGTCACTCCGGGCAGCAAGCTCCCTTCAGAAAGGGAGCTAGGGGAATTGCTTGGCATTAAGCGCATGACGCTGCGTCAGGCTTTATTAAACCTAGAGTCAGAATCCAAAATCTTTCGCAAAGACCGTAAAGGATGGTTTGTAACTCAGCCCCGCTTTAACTACAACCCTGAGCTGTCCGCCAGTTTTCAGCGTGCGGCACAGGAACAAGGCCGTGAACCCTCTTGGGGATTCCTTGAAAAAAGCCGTGTTACGGGGATCCCTGAAGCGGCCTTACCGCTTTTTAATGGTACAAAATCCAGTGAGCTTTATCGCATTACCGGCTGGGGAGCGCTGGACGGGCATAAAGTTTTTTATCACGAGACCTTTATCAATCCTAACGTTGCCCCTGGATTCATAGAGAAACTTGAAAGTCATTCTTTTTCATCCGTGTGGGAAAAGGAATACGGAAAAAGCGTCGTTATTAAAAAATTGGCTTTTAGGCCAATCAGAATGTCCAACGATATCTGTAAATTTATAGGAGGCTCTTACGGAACACCCGCTATTCTCATAGAAAAACACCGGGCAGACAGCGATGGAAATATCGTTCAAATAGATATCGAATATTGGCGCTTCGAGTCCGTCGACTTATTTATTAACCTATAGGCTATAGGCTCATGACAATAAAAAAACACAACGCCTCTAAAATACTTTCTCGGATAGATAAACTTCCTCTTTATCTACACGCCTATGCATATCACTTGAATATGCGTGTTGAGAGGATATTGCCTAACGATCTTCTGGATATTGCCCATCAACAAAAGCTGAGTGGTGTAAAAATCCACGTCCTTGACGGCGAAAGTCGGGCGCTGCAAAACATGAGTGATATCGAGCTGGCAGCGTTTAAAGACAAGGCGCATCGCCTGAATCTTGACGTCAATATTGAAACCAGCTCTTCTGATAAGAAAGACATCGATCTGGCAGTAGACATTGCCTTAAAAACCGGGTCATCATCCGTGCGGTTCTACCCTCGCTATGAAGGCCATCTTCAGGACGTTATGGCCTATGTCACTGAAGACATACGCTACCTGCGAGATAGCTACGCCGCCTGTGGCTTAACTTTTGTGATTGAACAGCATGAAGACCTAACAAGCGCCGAACTGATGACGCTCGTACAGCAAAGCGGTATGCCTAACCTGTCCATCCTGTTTGACTTCGCCAATATGATTAACGCCAATGAAAAGCCTCTAGAGGCTCTGGAAACGCTTTCCCCGCTAATTACGCAAGTGCATATCAAAGATGCTCAAATCGTTAAGGAAAGTGCAGGCTTTGGTCATAGAGCCTGCGCATCTGGTCAGGGAGATATGCCGTTTAAAGAAATGCTAACCCGCCTCATTTGCCTTGGCGAGGAGCAACCACAGGTTATTTCATATGGGCTTGAGGAAGAAGTTGACTATTATGCTCCTCCTTTCCGCTTTGACAACGAAGGTGAGAATCCATGGATCCCATGGCGACAAATGAGTGAAACGCCTTTACCTGAAGCTAAACATTTAGAAGCACGTCTAATACAAGAAAAAGAAGATGCGTTAAATCAGCTGAGATTTGTTCGCCGCGTATTAAATGAAATCAAAACTGAAGCATTAGGTTCTATTTAGAATTAATTAACAGCGATATTAAAAAGAAAGCATGGCCGAATAAACGGCCCTACCCCCTCTATTTTCTTTTAAATGGATGTGCTTTCTTACCTAAAAAACAGCTAACACACTATGATGACAATACAGTAAGGGTATTATCATGTTAACGAAAAAGAAATGGGCTATATTTAGCCTACTGACTCTTTGTGGCGCGACAATTTATAAGCTGCCGTCGCTTAAAGACGCTTTTTATATTCCCATGCAGGAATATTTTCATTTAACCAACGGACAAATTGGCAATGCCATGTCCGTCAATTCTGTCGTAACGACCATCGGTTTTTTTCTCTCTATTTACTTTGCTGACCGACTACCGCGTCGGTACACCATGGCTTTCTCTCTCATCGCAACGGGGCTACTGGGTATTTATTTGTCCACGATGCCGGGCTATTGGGGCATCCTGTTTGTCTGGGCGCTCTTTGGCGTCACCTGCGATATGCTGAACTGGCCTGTCCTACTTAAATCCGTCAGCCGTTTAGGCAACAGCGAACAGCAGGGGCGCCTCTTTGGCTTTTTTGAAACGGGTCGCGGCATTGTTGATACCATCGTTGCCTTTTCCGCTCTGGCAGTATTCACCTATTTCGGCAGCGAGCTGATGGGATTCAGAGCAGGGATCTGGTTCTACTCCGGTATTGTTATCACGGTTGGTATCATCATCTTTTTTGTTCTTAAAGACAGTGACGGTGAAAATACGCCCAGTGAGAAAAGCAGCGAGTCGGCAAAAGACAGCAAAATGACCTCGGTGCTTAAAGACAAAACCGTCTGGCTTATCGCCTTCAACGTCTTCTTTGTCTATGCCGTCTACTGTGGGTTGACCTTCTTTATTCCCTTCTTAAAAAATATCTATATGCTGCCCATTGCGCTGGTTGGCGCTTACGGCATCATCAATCAGTACTGTCTGAAAATGGTTGGAGGCCCCATAGGCGGACTCATTTCGGATAAAATTCTCAAGTCGCCCAGCAAATATCTGTGCTACACCTTTATGATCAGCACCATTGCGCTTGTTGTACTGATTCTTCTTCCTCATGAGAGCATGCCGGTCTATCTAGGTATGATGTGCACGCTGGGATTCGGCGCAATCGTCTTCACTCAGAGAGCCGTCTTTTTCGCCCCCATTGGGGAAGCAAAAATTTCTGAAAAGCAAACCGGGGCCGCAATGGCCTTAGGCAGCTTTATCGGCTATGCCCCTGCCATGTTCTGCTTCAGCCTCTATGGTTATATATTAGATCTCAACCCTGGCATCATGGGCTACAAGATCGTCTTTGCTATCATGGCATGTTTTGCTGGCTGCGGCGGTGTCGTTTCCGTCCTGCTGGTGAAGAGAATTGCCAAGATGAAAGCAGTCCAATAGAGACAGACATCCAGAAACCAAAAAGCCCTGACATTGCGCCAGGGCTTTAAGGTCGAACCGATAATAAATTAAACATGAATTAAGTTAATAGACTAAAACAGTAGCAGTTTGATGCACTTGTTTTATAAGCGAGAAATCAAGCTGTCGTAGTAAAAAACCCTCCGATTTATTAACCAAAACGCTTTTTTCTTCACATCTAAACAGGTCGAGCGGCATATCTGTATGTTAAGCCAACTCACAACATCACCTGATACAGCGGCCTACGTTTGGCTGACCGTGTATCCCCTTTCGTTCCCAGCGCGATGATACTCTCACTACATGACCCGACTTCCGATGCGGCTTTTCAATACCTACCTACACCTACTTACATATACCTACGCGTATCTGCGTCCGCATCCTCTTTCACAATTAACATAGGTTAACTACAAGGCCCTTATCGCGCATTAACAACGCAAACATCTTTATTTAGCCACTCGGCTAACCTCGCCTGCGTTATTTATAAATTTAGTCTTTTATTTGCGTTTGTCAATACACTTTATCTGCTAAAAGCGTAAAAAATAGAGATAGTAAAATAAACAATCACTTCCCTCATTCTTAATGAAAAAAGAATCGAAAAATCATTTTCCACTCTTCGAAATATCATTCAGAGAATAAAATTAACTGATTGATTTTAATCAATTAAAAATAAATAAAGCTAATATTTAAAAATTTAAAGCGCTTCTTAAGCAATGATAAAAAAGGTAACTATACTTATTTAAAATAATTATCCCTATATAAGGATATTGTAAAGACAGGAAAAATAAAAAGCAGATCTTCTATTTATAATTTGTCCTTCACTTTGATGCCGTGATCGTCATCACTTTATAACACATTTATTAACCGATACCTCAACGTTCGGCAGATGCATATTATTTGTCGGTTATTCAGCGACATACTTGGTTAAGGGCTTATTTATGTTTAAAAATCTCTTCGCGAGTCTACAAAAAGTGGGTAAAGCGCTGATGCTTCCGGTGTCCGTTTTACCCATTGCGGGTATTCTTTTAGGGGTCGGTAGCGCCGAATTTAGCTGGCTACCGGCTATTGTATCTAAAGTCATGGCACAGGCAGGCGGCTCTATTTTTGATCAAATGCCTCTGCTGTTTGCCGTTGGCGTCGCACTCGGCTTCACCAATAATGACGGCGTGGCTGGACTAGCCGCCATTGTTGGCTATGGCATCATGGCAGCGACGTTGAAAGTAATGGCAGAAACACTAGGCGTTGGCAAGATAGATACCGGCGTTCTAGGGGAATTTTGGTGGGCGGGCTGGCGGGCTATCTGTTTAACCGCTTTTATCGCATCCAGCTTCCCGACTACCTTGGCTTCTTTGCCGGTAAGCGCTTTGTACCGATTATCACTGGCTTTATCTGTATCGCGCTGGGCATAGCGCTTTCCTTTATCTGGCCGCCAGTTGGCCATGCCATTAACGCATTCTCCCAGTGGGCTGCCTATCAGAACCCCGCGCTGGCCTTCGGGATTTACGGCGTTGTTGAGCGCTCACTGATCCCCTTTGGTCTGCACCATATCTGGAACGTCCCCTTCTTTTACGAAGCGGGTCAGGCCTGCGTGATTAATGGGAAAGTCGTCCCTGGATTTGCCACCGAAGCCGCCTGCAACGCTGACGGAGGCCGCTGGATCACTGGCGAAATACAGCGCTACCTGCAGGGAGATCCTACTGCGGGCAATATGGCGGGGGGCTATCTGTTTAAAATGTGGGGACTTCCCGCGGCTGCCGTCGCCATGTGGCACACTGCACGTCCAGAAAACCGCGCTAAGATAGGCGGGATCATGATTTCCGCTGCTCTAACGTCATTCCTGACAGGCATTACTGAACCCATTGAGTTTGCCTTTCTCTTTGTCGCACCTGTTCTTTACGCTATTCACGCCCTGCTTGCCGGATTGGCCTATGTCATTACCATTCTGCTCGGCGTTAAACACGGCATGACGTTCTCTCACGGCGCTATCGACTTTATTCTGTTCTATCACCTTTCAACCAAAGGCTGGATGTTCTTCATTTTAGGGCCGCTGTATGCACTGTTCTACTATGCGGTTTTCCGCTTCGCCATCGTTAAGCTAAACCTGAAAACGCCGGGCCGAGAAGAAGAGACCGTGGAGAAAAGCACAGCGACCACGAGCTCAGACATGGCAGCAGCGCTGGTCAATGCGTTTGGCGGTAAAGACAACATCACCAGTCTGGATGCCTGTATCACCCGCCTACGCATCGGCGTTACCAGCATAGATAAGGTAGATAAAGAAGGATTAAAAAAGCTCGGAGCCGCTGGTGTAGTTATTGCGGGTTCCGGTGTACAGGCTGTTTTCGGCACCAAGTCGGACAACTTGAAAAGCGATATGGATGACTATATTCGAACCCATTAACCCCGAATATCGCCACTTTTAAGTCAAAAAAAATCCGCCCGTAGCCATTACGGTGCGGATTTTTTACTGTCGAACCTGTCAGGTTATTTAACCTCAGACATGCCCTTCATCTTTTGCGACAGGTCGCGCCTTTCTTTAGACAGCTCGGCATTTTTAATGATGTATTCATCAACGCGCTCTTCATAGTCGCTCTTCATGTTGGCGATGATAGCCTGAATGTCTTCAATACTCATGCCGGGCTTGATGTAGTCAGCAAGGTTTTCTAACAGCAGAACGCGCTTTTGGTTATCGCGAATTTTTTTCTCGTTATCCACGATTTCGCGCTTGAGCTTATTTTTACGGCGAGAAAGGCGTACGTATTCCAACACGTTTTGGAAAGAAGGCTTGGCGTTTTCCATCATGGGTCCTCTTACTGGTCACAAATACGGGTGATAAAAAATAAAGAATTGAGATGAGTCGATAGTACGTAACTCCCTCGCAAACCGCTACCAAAAAGCGTTTTATCTTCTGTCACTATAGACAAAAAATCCGGCCAGGCCGGATTCTCTGTCGCTGAATGCGCTTACTCCATCCACTCAGTGTGGAAGACACCCTCTTTATCAGTACGTCTGTAGGTGTGCGCACCAAAGTAGTCACGCTGCGCCTGAATCAGGTTCGCAGGCAGCACTGCAGCACGGTAGCTGTCGTAATAGGCAATTGCCGCAGACAGCGTTGGCGTAGGAATACCGTGCAGAACCGCATAAGCCACGACGTCGCGCAGCGCCTGCTGGTATTCATCTGCCGTTTTCTTGAAGTAGCTGGCTAAAAGCAGGTTAGCAATATCGCCGTTTTCAGCATAGGCGTCAGTGATCTTTTGCAGGAACTGAGCGCGAATGATGCAGCCCGCGCGGAAAATCTTGGCGATTTCACCGTAGTTCAGATCCCACTGATATTCGTCAGAAGCGGACTTAAGCTGTGCAAAGCCCTGCGCGTAAGAAACGATCTTGCCTAAATACAGCGCGCGGCGCACCTTTTCAATAAACTCGGCTTTGTTACCCGTAAAGGCTACCGGAGCCGGGCCGCTCAATACTTTCGATGCCGCCACGCGCTCGTTTTTCAGCGCTGACAGGAAGCGAGCAAACACAGACTCGGTGATCAAAGAGAGAGGAACGCCGAGGTCAAGAGAGCTCTGGCTCGTCCATTTTCCGGTTCCCTTCTGTGCAGCTTCATCCAGAATCACGTCTACCAGATACTGGCCGCTCTCGTCTTTCTTGCGGAAGATGTCTGCGGTAATTTCGATAAGGTAGCTGTCCAGCTCGCCCTTGTTCCATTCGGCAAACGTTTCTGCCAGCTCGTCATTTGTCAGGCCAACAGCCTGCTTGAGCAGTGAGTAGGCTTCAGCAATCAGCTGCATATCACCGTATTCAATGCCGTTATGCACCATCTTCACATAGTGACCAGCACCATCAGCGCCGATGTAGGTAATGCACGGCTCGCCGTTAGCACGGGCAGCAATTTTCTCTAGGATCGGAGCCACCAGCTCATAGGCTTCTTTTTGCCCACCGGGCATAATTGAAGGCCCCTTCAGCGCTCCCTCTTCACCGCCGGACACGCCAGTACCGATAAAGTTGAAGCCTTCAGCAGACAGCTCTCTGTTGCGGCGAATGGTGTCTTTATAGTAGGTGTTACCGCCGTCGATAAGAATATCGCCCTTGTCGAGATAAGGCTTAAGGGAGTCGATGGTCTTATCGGTCGCCTCGCCCGCTTTCACCATAAGCAGAATGCGGCGCGGTTTTTCCAGTGAGTTAACAAACTCTTCTACGGTATAACAGGGAACCAGCTTTTTCCCCGGGCTTTCAGCAATGACTTCGTCGGTCTTATCCGCTGAGCGGTTGAAAATAGAAACGGAATAGCCGCGGCTTTCGATATTCCACGCCAGATTACGGCCCATAACCGCCATGCCGACGACACCAATTTGCTGCTTAGACATATATACTCCTCACTGACAGGCTACATTCACCGGCGTACAGCCCATGAACAACGTATAAAGACAAAGTTATCATATCTCACAGATACCGTAATTGGTACGTCAGAAATAGCTATCAGAGCAATTGATAATTTGCGGGATCCAACATTTATCTCAGTCGCCTTCGAGGAAAAAATGCGAGATATTATCTTCAAATACCGCGTTAGCCAGTGAATTGGTTTTAAACCGCAGAGAAATCTCCGCCGTTTAGGTCAATTTCACTGTCAATACCCTAAGTCACTACATAAAAGATTGTCGGTTTGCGGTTTAGCCCCTACAATAATGCGGCAGCGCGTGCTGCTTTACGTGAAGGTAACCACCTGACTTATGGAATGGATCGCTGATCCAACTATCTGGGCTGGCCTAGCAACGCTGGTCGTCCTTGAAATCGTTCTTGGTATTGATAATCTGGTTTTCATCGCCATTCTGGCGGACAAACTTCCCAAACACCAGCGCGACCGCGCCCGGGTCATTGGACTAGGGCTGGCGCTCGTTATGCGCCTGATTCTTCTGGCCAGCATTTCTTGGCTATCAACGCTGACAACGCCGCTTTTTCGCGTTTTCGACCATGCCTTCAGCGGGCGAGACCTGATCATGCTGATAGGCGGTGTGTTCTTGCTGTTTAAAGCCACGATGGAGCTTAACGAACAGTTGGAAGGAAAAGATCACGAAGATACCTCGACACAAAAAGGCGCCAAGTTCTGGGCTGTCGTCACGCAAATCGTCGTTCTAGACGCCGTATTCTCCCTAGACTCGGTGATTACTGCCGTAGGTATGGTTGATCACCTAGCGGTAATGATGATTGCAGTGTGTATCGCCATGGGCCTGATGCTGATGGCCAGTAAGCCGCTAACGCGCTTTGTCAACGCACACCCAACCATCGTTATTCTGTGCCTCAGCTTCCTGCTGATGATTGGCTTTAGTCTGGTGGCGGACGGCCTCGGTTTCCATATTCCGAAAGGCTATCTGTACGCGGCCATTGGCTTCTCTATTTTGATTGAAGTCTTTAACCAGCTTTCTATAGCCAACCGCCGCAAGTATCTCTCCTCCAGCAGGCCTCTGCGCCAGCGCACGGCTGAAGCAGTGCTGCGCATGCTGAGCGGTAAACACGAAGATGCTGAACTGGACAGCCACTCTGCTGGCCTTATCTCTGACAGCCATAAAGGCGACAGCGATGAAATCTTCAACCGCCAAGAACGTCATATGATAGAGCGGGTGCTGGGCCTCGCACAGCGTTCAGTCGGTAGCATCATGACCTCTCGCCACGATATTGAAGATCTGGACCTAAGCGAGCCTGAGGAAGTGATTCGCCAAACGCTTCACCGCAACCAACACACGCGTCTGGTAGTCACTGAAGACGGCGCAGCGGACGAGCCGCTGGGCGTGATTCACGTTAATGACCTGCTCAAGCAGCAGCTGTCTCAGCCTAGCCTAGACATTCGCTCGCTGATTAAGCAGCCGCTGATATTCCCAGAAACCGTGTCGCTTCTAATGGCGCTTGAGCAGTTTCGTCAGGCACAAACGCACTTTGCCTTCGTCGTCGATGAGTTTGGCTCTGTGGAAGGTATTGTGACCCTGACTGACGTGATGGAAACCATCGCCGGAAACCTGCCGGTCGACGGCGAAAACCTCGACGCTCGTCACGACATCCAGCACGAAGCCGACGGCAGCTGGATTGCCAATGGCTATATGCCGCTGGAAGATCTGGCCATCTATATTCCTATAGACGTTGAAGAAAAGCGCGACTATCACACTATCGCCGGCCTGCTGATGGAACACGCTCAGCGCATTCCGGAAGTCGGAGAACAGATTAAGATTGGTGACTGGATCTACGAGCCGCTGGAAGTCAGCAGCCACCGCATTCAGAAAGTGCGCATCACCTCACTGATACCGCCCGAGCAGGATGAAGAGTAGTTGATGAAAAAAGTTGATTGTTGATTAACGAAAGAGAGGCGCCTAGGCGCCTCTCTCTTTATGTTCACGAAACCTCTATAACAGCTTTTGCAACAGCTTCTTCGCGTCCTTACCTTCCTGCTTATTCTTGTTTTTATCAATCCACTTATCGAGCGCCTGCCCCAACTGCTCTTTTAACTTATCGCGCAGGATCTGGTCAGTGTGAAGCTGATAGTTCAGTTTGCTCCAAGGCCCGTAGATGCGCAGCGGAACCGTCGTATTCTGCAGGATATTGACCAGTTCTGACTTACCGCCCCAGCCTTTAGTAACGCGAATATTCAAATTCATATCGCAGCTCTGCATAGGCAAGTTCAGCACGCCGGTACCGGCAACCGTCAGCAGCTCCGAAGCGCCGTTCATCCGCGTTACCCTAACCTGCCCCTGATTGAGAACAGTATCCACGACTAGGCGCTGAACCTCAGTATAGCGCTCATAGTTGTCCATTCCCTTAACGTCTCGGTTATTTCTCGTTACAGCCTGCTGAATCAGCTGCTGAATGTTTAGACCGTGCAGACGCGCACCGTCAACAGCCAGATGGGCACTGCCGCGCCACCCTTTCTCTAGGCTCGTCAACTCGCTACCAACACTGTTAAATGAACCCTGCATTGTCAACTGCCCAGTCATTGTTTGCGGATAGTCCATCGTTTTTAACAGCTCGCCTAGCTGAATTCTCTCAATCTGGGGCTTTATGGCTACTGTTGGCTGGGCCTTTGTGGCATCCACCACGCCGCTTACACTAAAATTGCCGCTAAACGCTTTCGCTGATGCACTCTCAATTGTCATCACACCCTGCTGATTTGTGGCTTTTATGACCGCATTGCGCATTGGTATCTTACGGTACGTCAAATCGTCAGCAGTCAGCGCCAGTGTGGCGTTAAAATCTTTCAAGAATGCAAGATCGAGGGTGTCAGACAGCCCATTAGCTGAAGAAGTCACCGGGCGCGGTGTTTCAATACTTTGCGCCGAAGCCTCTACACTACCCTTTGATGGATTCAGCAATAGCGTATCCAAATCCAGACGTTCAGATTTGGCATTAAGCGTATAGTGAGGGATATCTCCCAGCGTCGCGGAAACGTCAGCAGTAATCAGGCTATCGTTAACCGTTAGGGACAGCGGAGAAACCTGAACAGACTCAGGCGCTCGCTGATACACCGCTTCAAACGTCGCTTCACCCTTAACGCCCCCAGGAAGCAGACCTGCTCCTTGAAGCTGGTAGTCAAGCTTGCTGACATTCACAGACAGCGACTGAGGGAAACGCGTAAAATCAAGGCCGCCCTCTAGCGAAAAACCCAGCTCACGCTGATCCCGATTGATTCTTGCACTGGTATTTACCTTTGCTGTTCTTTCATCGGTACGAACCAGCACCAAATTCATATCGCGCACTGTGACGGTGTCATTTTCACGACGCTGCCAGACTAAAATACTGTCTGAAACGTTCACCTTATTGAGTTCCAGCGCCCATTTAGCGCTTGAGTCGCCATTCTCTGGAATGCCCTTGCCCTGAGTAGCGTCGGGTGGAGCTATCGGTGCACTGCTGGCACCCTGGGGTTGAGTTTGCGGTAAAAGCTGGATAGAGCCGCCCTTCAGCGTGACGTTTTTTACCACTAGTTGATGGGAAAGCAGCGGCATCAGTTCAACGTCCAAGCGCATATTCTCCGCGCTCACTACAGGGGAGCTGGCGCCTGGCGCAGTCAGCGACATCTGACCGGCGAGAATGCTGAGCTGAGGCCACACGTGCCAGCGCAAATCCCCGTCAATCTTCAGGTGATAGCCGGTTTTATCCTCGACTTTTTTTTACCATATAGCCGCGAAAATCATTGGGATCGACCAATAAAACCAGCGCGCTCATTCCGGCAACCACGACGGCCAGAATAATGGCCAGCGCGGTTAAAAATCGTCTCATGACATATATCCCCAACGGTAACTTTTAGACGTTCACTACCAACGGATAAACTAACAGATAAACGCTAGTCTTTATCTATACGACTGGCTACCGCACCCTGCTGGTCTTTATATTTTGCATCTTCCCTGCGGTGATAAGGGCGGGCTGCCGGGCCGCTCAGCGGCTCAAAGCTTAGGGCGCCAATCACCATTCCCGGGCGCAACGCCAGCGGAAGCTTACCTGAATTATAGAATTCTAAAACAATTTTCCCCTGCCAGCCCGGATCGATACGGTGAGCGGTAACGTGCACCATCAGTCCTAGTCTTGCCAAGGAAGAGCGTCCGTCCAGCCACCCCACCAGGTCGTCAGGCAGAGAAACGGACTCCAGCGTAACCGCCAGAGCCAGTTCCCCCGGATGCAGAAAAAACGGTTCATCTTCAGTCAGATTGATCTCGTCGCTCATCACGCGTTCAAGAGCGGCGGAAACTTCTTCTTTCGGCCCGCTGAGATCGATGTAGGCCGCCGTGTGCCCGCTAAAGACGCGAAACTGATTTCCCAGCCGAACATCAACCGTAGCGCCGTTGATTCGCGCGACGGGAGGGCGCGGTGTAATACTTAACTTGCCGCTGTCTAAGCAGGCTTCAATATCCCGATCGCATAATCTCATTACGGTCAAACTCCTGTCTGTCTTGTTCTGGTAACGTTGACCCCGCGCTCACCAAGCGCATAGGGCTTCGATTGAACTGTGCCAGTTTCCATTGATAACTCATTAAGTTCCCTATTTATTTCGAGCACTAAAAAGCCTCGATGCAACAGGGACTGTAGCTCCGGCGCAGTACGACGTTTATGTCTTTAAGTATATGATTTAATGACCGCGCGCGCCAGAAGCAAACGTTGACGCACGCGGGGTTAGACGCGTGATGTGATGAACTACATCATCGTTCTGATATTAATTTCTGAAGGGATCGCCTGACCTTGCCAGTAAAGCTCAGCGGCTACTCTGGCGGCCAGCTGGCGATACAGCTGGCTGTTCTCGCTTTCAGGATCGGCAATCACAGTAGGCTCACCCCGATCCAGATCTTCACGAATATTGATATGAAGAGGGAGCTGCCCTAACAGCTGGCTGCCGTGTTTCGCAATCAGCTTTTCCGCACCGCCGGTGCCAAAGATGGCTTCCTGATGCCCACACTGGCTACACACGTGAATACTCATGTTCTCGATAATGCCCAGCACAGGCACATGCACTTTCTCAAACATCACTAGACCTTTCATGGCGTCAACCAGCGCTACGTCCTGAGGCGTGGTCACAATAACGGCACCGGTAACCGGAATATTCTGTGACAGCGTCAGCTGGATGTCGCCGGTTCCCGGAGGCATGTCGATGACCAAATAGTCGAGATCGGGCCACAGAGTGTCCTGAAGGAGTTGCAGCAGCGCCTTGCTGGCCATCGGGCCACGCCACACCATTGCATTGCCGTCTTCTACCAAATAGCCAATAGAATTCGTCGCAAGTCCGTGTGCCGCAATCGGCGCCATGTGTTCGCCGTCTGGCGAGGTCGGGCGCTCGTTCGCCGTGCCGAGCATAGTCGGTATTGAAGGGCCGTAAATATCGGCGTCAAGAATCCCGACTTTTGCTCCTTCAGCCGCTAGCGCCAGCGCCAGATTAACCGCCGTGCTGGATTTGCCCACGCCGCCCTTACCGGAACTAACGGCAATCACGTTTTTAACGCCCTTAACGCCCGCCTGATCGTTCGCCCGCTTGAGTGTGACGATGTTACAAACCAGCTTCCACTCGACAGACTGGGCTCCCGTTTCGCTCAAAAGCGCTTCGGTCTCCGCGGTCTTCAGCGCCTCAAAGCCGCTGTGCCAGGCAAAAGGCATATGCAGCTCGATGTGCAACACGTTATCCAGCAGTGCACAGTGGTGCAGCGCCTTAAGTTCAATCACGCTTTTTTTCAACGTGGGGTGGGTAAATGCGGCAAGCCGTTTGGTCACAAGCTGGTTTAACGCGTCTGACGTTGACGCATTCTGGGATTGTTCACTCATCCCTACTCCTCATGATTATCAATATGATAGCAAGAAAGTGCCCGCCGCCTTTCGGCCGCGTGGCGAAATCACTGCCTATTAGCATAACAGAAGCCAGAGCCAAAGGTATCAGCGGCTTTTTTAATAGGGTTATCACTCGCCACCAACGCTTTCCCCTCCCCTTGTTTCACTGTTCATTGTGAAATAGGCAATTAGAGTGTCTGCCCACGATGTCGGGAAAAAATATGCCCTTTCGCGCAGATACGGCCTAGCCGAGGCTGGCGCAATCAGTTAACATCGAATGTTCCCATTCATCAATAAAGATTAAGACGTTAACTATGGCTCAAGTCGCGAAAAAAATACTGGTGACCTGTGCGCTCCCTTACGCAAACGGTTCAATTCATCTCGGTCATATTCTCGAGCACATTCAGGCTGATATCTGGGTTCGTTACCATCGAATGCGTGGTCACCAGATTAGCTTTATCTGTGCCGATGACGCTCACGGCACACCGATAATGCTAAAAGCCCAGCAGATGGGCGTGACGCCGGAAAGCATGATTGACGATATGAACCGCGAACACCAGCAGGACTTCGCCGGCTTCTTCATCAGTTACGACAACTATCACTCTACGCACAGCGAAGAAAACCGCGTGCTGTCAGAGCTTATTTATAGTCGCCTGAAGAATAACGGCTTTATTAAAAGTCGGACCATTTCACAGCTTTTCGACCCGGAAAAATCGCTGTTCCTGCCTGACCGCTTTGTTAAAGGCACCTGCCCGCGCTGTAAGGCGCAGGATCAGTACGGCGACAACTGTGAAGTATGCGGGGCGACCTATAGCCCAACAGAGCTTATCGATCCGCGCTCTGTGGTGTCCGGTGCGACACCGGTCATGCGTGAAACAGAACACTTTTTCTTCGATTTGCCCGCGTTTCAGGACATGCTTCAGGCATGGACCCGTTCCGGTGCCCTGCAAGAGCAGGTGGCCAACAAAATGCAGGAGTGGTTTGACGCGGGTCTACAGCAGTGGGACATCACCCGAGATGCTCCCTACTTTGGTTTTGAAATTCCCGATGCGCCGGGCAAGTACTTCTACGTTTGGCTAGATGCCCCTATCGGCTATATGGGCTCGTTCAAGAATCTCTGCGACAAACGCAGCGATCTGAACTTTGATGAATACTGGCAGGAAGGATCAGAAGCCGAGCTTTACCACTATATCGGTAAGGACATCGTCTACTTCCACAGCCTGTTTTGGCCCGCCATGCTTCAGGGTAGCCAGTTCCGCAAGCCAACCAGCCTGTGTGTTCACGGCTATGTCACTGTCAACGGTGCCAAGATGTCCAAATCGCGTGGCACCTTTATTCAGGCAAAAACCTACCTGAAACACCTCGATCCGGACTGTCTGCGCTATTACTATGCGGCGAAGCTCTCTTCACGCATTGACGATATCGACCTGAACCTAGAGGACTTTGTCCAGCGCGTTAACGCTGACATCGTCAACAAGGTGGTTAACCTAGCCTCTCGCAACGCGGGCTTTATCAGCAAGCGCTTCAACGGGAAGCTATCGGACAAGTTGGCAGACAAAGAGCTGTACAAAACCTTTACTCAGGCGGCAAGCACCATCGCTGAATACTATGAACAGCGGGAGTTTAACAAAGCTATTCGCGAGATCATGGCGCTGGCAGATATCGCCAACCGCTATGTCGATGAGCAGGCTCCGTGGGTTGTTGCCAAGCAGGAAGGCCGCGATGAAGACTTGCAGCTTATCTGTTCGATGGGCATCAACATGTTCCGCGTGCTGATGACCTACCTCAAGCCGGTGCTTCCTTCTTTGACTGAGCGCGCCGAAGCGTTTCTGAACAAAGAACTGCACTGGGACGACATTGAGCAGCCGCTGTTAGGCCATCAGGTTAACGCCTTTAAAGCGCTGTTTAACCGTATTGAGACGGCGCAGGTCGACGCTATGATCGAATCATCTAAAGCGGATCTTCAGGCGATGCAAAACCTGCCGAAGGTCGCTGCAACGGGCCCGCTGGCGGATGAGCCCATTGCCGACACCATCACCTTTGACGACTTTGCCAAAGTCGATCTGCGCGTTGCGCTGATCAAACAGGTAGAAGAAGTTGAGGGCTCAGACAAACTCTTAAAGCTTACTCTGGATCTGGGTGGTGAAGTTCGTCAGGTCTTCTCCGGCATTAAGTCTGCCTATCCCGATCCTAAGGCGCTTGAAGGCCGATTGACCGTGATGGTTGCCAACCTAGCGCCAAGAAAGATGCGCTTTGGTGTGTCAGAAGGCATGGTGATGGCCGCAGGCCCCGGCGGTAGCGATATCTTCCTGTTAACGCCGGACAGCGGTGCACAGCCGGGAATGTCCGTAAAGTAAAATAATATGGCGGCAGGCTCTAGGCGAGTCGCACATATCATGAATATCCCCTTCTTCGCTTTAGATAACGATGAAGGGGATTTTTTATCCACCCTGTATGTATTCTCTTTTGTATTTTTTGCATAATTTCCTTAATTCCGCAGACTCATCTCAACAGACCTTTAGCATTTCGTTTTTTGTCTTCGGAAAATTAGGGTCAATTCAACCCCCAATCAAAAAATCTGCTATTTCATTTTTCATATAGTTATCAAAAGATAAATAGAAATATTTCCGTCAAACTCGCTCTTAAATACAACGCATGATAACTATTTAATTTGATTTATTTTTAATAAGTAATCATTTGTTATTTTTACTATCACAAAGTAAATTATATAGGTAACGCGAAGTTAGAAAGCCACTAACATCTAAACATATGCTACCTGATTTATTTGGTTAGAGATGCTATCCATTTCTCTAGCCTGACGAAGGAAATACGGACATCTACTATATGGAAAATACGCTCAGTAAAAGGTTAACCGTCACAGACTATTCCCAGCGGGATGACATAGACCTTTTTGCTCTGTTGGAAACGCTCTTTTTAGCGAAGGCTCGCCTTTTCCTCATCACCTTCTGCTTTGCCGCCGTTGGGCTTGCCGTGGCGTTTCTTCTTCCACAAAAGTGGACCAGCCAGGCCATTATCGTTGCGCCGGAAATGCCCGAGCTGATTGAGATACGGAAAGAGCTGACCGAATTACAGGTTCTCGATATTAAAGAAGATGTTTCAGCTGACGGCCTCTACCAACTGTTTATTAAGCGATTTGACTCCACAGCATTACAGAAAGCCTATTTAAACCAGTCTTCCTATATTAAAAATAAGCTGGAAAATACGGGTGCAGACAATACCGAGCGACGCCGTCTGATTGTCAGAACGGCAGAGCGTATTAAACTCCGCTTAAATAACGCTGAAAATAAAAAAGACCCACAGCCCTACACGGCCTGGTCGCTAACGTTTACGGCCGAAACCGCTGACGACGCCCAGTCCGTGCTTAAAGGATATATTGATTACGTCACCACCGGCGTCGAAAAAGAAGTCATTGATAATCTCACCAGCTCGCTAGAACTGCGGATCCAGGCGGAAAAAGACAAACTGGCACTGGACAGGCAGGCGTTAGAAAACGAGCACAATATCAATATACAGCGCCTTAACTATTCACTCGAGGTTGCCAATGCCGCAGGCATTAAGCAGCCCGTTTACAGTCACGGGCAGGCAGTTAAAGACGATCCTGACTACTCTGTCGCCCTTGGCTCAGACGGGCTGGCACAAAAGCTGAAAATAGAACAGTCGATCACTGACGTTTCTCACCTGAACGCCTCTATTCAAAACCGGGAAATGCGCCTAAGTAAAATGCAGCAGATCCACATTCAGGGCGCACATTTCCAGCCCTATAAGTTTCAAATGGAGCCTTCCTGGCCTGTCAAAAAGGAAGGGCCAGGAAAAGCGCTCGTTCTGGTGCTCTTTACGCTACTTGGATTTATCATCGCCAGTGGCTATGTACTGCTAAACCATGCAGTGAAGAGCCGTTCCGGTAAAACCGCGACTCAGGCTGCATAAATACGTAACGTAAAAAAACGCGCTAGCGCCCAAGGCGTTAACGCGTTTTTCTCCAACCGTCGTTTAGCGACCCGTCAGCTCGTCAGTTTTCCAACCAAACCGTCAATAGTGACCTGAGGTCGCCCCTGAGAACAAAGCTCAATCCGCCCTCTTACACCGTAAACTTCAGCCAGACTTTCTGCCGTAATCACCACTTCCGGCTTTCCGTTAGCAACCAGCTTGCCGCTCTTCAGCATCAGTACATGGTCGGCATGGCGCAGGGCAATATTAATATCGTGCACCACCACCACCGTGATCATATTGCGGCGCTGAGTTTCCCGCTTCACCAGATCCATCACGTGGAACTGATAGTTCAGGTCTAGCGCACTTAAAGGCTCATCAAGCAGCAGCAGAGAAGGCTGCCGAATCAGTGACTGTGCTAAGCCCACCAGCTGCTTCTGTCCACCTGAAAGCTGATCGAGGTAGCTAAGCGCCAGATGGGAAATACCCAGCTGCGTCAGTAGCTCCATCACCTCTTCTTCACCGCGCTCAGAATGCATTCCACCCGACGCTCGCTGCGCCACGACGATAGACTCCAGAACGTGAAGATGGACGCCTGCGGGCAGCGTTTGCGGTAAATAGACGACGTGCTTTGCCCGCTCGGCAAAGGGCACTTGCATAAGATCTTGACCGTCCAGCATCAGTTGACCAGTCGCACGATTTAGCCCCGCTAACGCCCGCAGCAGCGTTGACTTCCCACTGCCGTTAGGGCCAAGAAGCACCGTAATCTCCCCCCGCGCTAACTGAGGGATCGCCAAATCGGTAATGATTGGTTTTTTAGGGTAGCCAGCGTTAAACCCCTTAGCCTGAAGGCCGCTCGTCATACCTGCCCCCGATGACGCAAGATAATGCTCAGGAAGAACGGCACGCCAACCAGCGACGTCACAATGCCGACGGGAATAATTACACCAGGAATAAGGTTCTTAGAGGCTACAGAGGCCATTGAAAGCACCAGCGCACCAATAAGGGCACTGGCGGGGAGATAGAAGCGGTGATCTTCGCCAAAAATCAGGCGAGCGATGTGTGGAGCCACCAGACCAATAAAACCGATAGGCCCAACAAACGCCACCGCCAGCGCAGACAAAATGCTAATGCGCAACAGTGTAGACAGGCGCAGACGGCGAACGTCAATGCCGAAGCTAATCGCCCGATCCTCACCTAAACGCAGAGCCGTCAAACGCCAGGCGTTCATCATTGACCACGGAAACAGCACTAAGAAAACGGCTAACAGCACAGCCAGTTTAATCCAGGTTGCCCGCGCCAGGCTGCCCATTGTCCAAAATACCAGCCCCTGCAGCGTGTCTTCTGACGCGATAAACTGCATCATCGACACCAGCGCGTTAAACGTGAACACTAGCGCAATGCCGAACAGCACCACGCCAGAGGTCGCGACTCTTGTCCAGCGCGTTACTGCATCCAGCATAAAGGCAGCCAGAAGCGCAAAAATGAACGCATTCGCCGAAATGAACCACTGAGGGTCAATGCCGGGAATACCAATCCCCAGCACGATAGCCAATGCCGCGCCGAACGCCGCAGCGGAAGATACCCCAAGCGTAAACGGGCTAGCCAGCGGGTTATTCAGAATAGTCTGCATTTCCGCACCCGCCAACCCCAGAGCCATACCAACGACAACAGCCATCAGTGCATAGGGTAAACGAATATCCCAAACGATCACCTGAATGCCGGCGTCAACGGTTTCAGGCTGCCACAGCGTCTGCCACAGTTCGCCTATCGTCAGGCCCGAAGGACCCATAATAAAGTCCAACACCACCGATCCAATAATCGCCAGAGCGACCACCAGCAAAACCATCAGGCGCTTGCGTAAAATATGGCGATATCGCCCCATTACGCTCCGTTCATTCGGTATTTCGTCTTTCATTAACTCTGTACTTACGCTCATTCAATGACGACCACTGCGACAATATTGTTATTATTAATCAGTTTGTTTCTGCTTTAGGGGCAATCCAATAGGTACCCGACGGCTCAATGGCCAAAAACTCTTTGTACAGCGAGTCCATCGTGCTCTTCGGATCGACATCTTTAAACCTGTCAGGATAGAACCAAGTGCCGAATGCCTGAATCGCCAGTACGTTGTAAGGGGAGTTATAGAAGCTGTGCCATACACCGTAGGTTCTGCCCTCTTTCACCGCCGGCAGCGTGCTGATGCCTTTGCGGTCAAGAATAGAAAGCAGGCTTTCGCGAGCGACGCTTTCAGGCACGTCAGCGCCAAGCTTAATGCCGGGATCTTTAGCGTCAGCCGCACGAGAACCGCTGGCAATATAAACATCCGGGTTAGTAGCAATAATCTTTTCGAGATTTACCGTACCCAGAGCGCCCGGTAAAAGCCCCTTAGCCATGTTTCTTCCGCCCGCGATATCAATAAAGTCGCCCATATTGCCGTTGCCTGCCGTGCTACAGCAGTCACCGGTCATAGCGGCTTTTAGTTCGATAAACACCTTTGGCTTGTTTTCTTCAGCAATGTCTTTAGTGACCTGAGTAATCTTGGCAACGTTTTCTTCATAGAACTGAATATAGCGCTCAGCCTGCGCTTCGCGGTGCAGCGCTTTCCCCAGAATGCGCATACTGGGAACAGTATTTTTTAACGGAGAAGTGCGAAAATCGATAAAGACCACTGGCACACCCGCTTTTTCCAGCTGTGCTACCAGCTCGCTGCTGCGGCCCGGCCCGTGACCGGACAGTCCAAATACGGCAACGTCAGGGCGCAGCGCCAGCACCTTCTCAGCGCTCACGCTCTCAGCGGTTGTGTTGCCAATCAGCGGGATATCATCAATTTCGGGGAACTTGGCCTTGTAGGCCGCATAGGTATGAGGATCCAGCTTGCGGAAGTCTCCTTGCCAGCCAACGATGCGGGAAAACGGCTTTTTCCCTTCCAGCAGCGCGACAGCATAAATAAGGCGGCCTTCACCAAGCAGGATACGATCGGCTTTCTTCGGCAGCTCAACCTGACGCCCCGCTACGTCAGTAATCGTCTCTGCCCATGCCCCAGCACTAAATAACAACGCGCTTCCCAGCAGCAGAGAAGCCCCTGTGCCTTTCGTCAACATACGTTTAAATAGCTTCATTACCCGGCCCCTTTTCCACGGCATAAAAAGAATGCAAACAATAATGCAAAGGAGAATGATTATCAACAAATGATATCAAAAAGAGGGGTGCATTCAGGCAGAAAAACATTGGCAGTCTGCGGTTCTTGGCAACAAACCGTACGCAACGGTTAAAAATTGAAAGAGCGTCGAACAGTATCTCTGCGCGACGCTCTTTTATAGGGTGACAACAGGATGACAAAAAGCCGCTTATTTAGGCCTTTTCACGCTCAGCCTGTTCTGGAAACTCCATTTCGCTATAGCGCACAAAGCGGGTTCTTTTCACAATTTTGTAGCCAAACCAGATAGCTAAAAACAGAGGAATACCCACATAGGTCGCCGCTACGCCTGCCCAGTCAATTTTATCTTCGAGGAACGCCTGATAGTTCTGGCCTAGAGTAATAATCAGGCACAGCACAAAGGCGAAGATTGGTCCCAGCGGGAAAAATCCAGAGCGATACGGTAGGTCGCTCAGAGAGCGACCCTGAGCCATATAGCCCCTACGGAAGCGATAGTGGCTGACCGCAATCCCCAGCCAGGCGATAAAGCCTGTCATGCCCGAAGTGTTGAGCAGCCAGAGATAAACCTGCTGATTGCCAAAGCGAGATGTCAAAAAGCACAGGCCGGCCACGACCGTTGTCGCAATCAGTGCGTTACGCGGCACACCGCCAGCAGACAGCTTGGCAAAAATTCTAGGCGCCTTCCCTTCCGCCGCCAGCGCGTACAGCATACGCGTTGAGGCATACATCCCAGAGTTACCGGCAGACAGGACAGAGGTCAGAATAACCGCATTCATCACTGCCGCTGCGGACAGTAAGCCTGCGTGCTGGAAGACCAGCGTAAACGGACTCACGCTAACGTCAGTTTCATTGTTACGTAGCAGGCTAGGATCGGTATAGGGGACCAGCACGCTGACAATCAGAATCGCGAAAATATAGAACAACAGGATGCGCCAGAACACCTGACGAACCGCGCGAGGAATATTCTTACCCGGATCGGCAGACTCACCGGCAGCAATACCGATAAGCTCAGTCCCTTGAAACGAGAAGCCGACGATCATCGCCACGCCTATCATGGCGGAGAACCCTCCAGCAAACGGCGCGTCACCGATAGTCCAGTTGCTCCACCCCGCGTTATTACCGCCTTTCAGAATGCCAAAGATCATCAGCACGCCCAGAGCAATAAAGATAATAACAGTCACTACTTTAATCAGCGCAAACCAGAACTCCGCTTCACCAAAGCCCTTTACTGACAGAAAGTTCAAAAAGAAGATGAACGCCAAAAATAGAGCGCTCCAAATCCAGTCCGGCAGGCCCAAGGGCGTTTCAGGAAACCAGTACTGCATGACCAGCTGCGCAGCCACCAAGTCAACCGCGACGGTTACTGCCCAGTTGTACCAGTAGTTCCACCCCAGCGCGAAGCCAAAGCCAGGCTCAACATAGTTGGCGCCGTAAGTAGAGAAAGAGCCGGACACCGGCATATAAGCGGCAAGCTCGCCCAGGCTGGTCATTAAGAAGTAGACCATCAGGCCGATAAGAGCATACGACAGCAGCGCACCACCCGGGCCAGCCTGTGCAATGGTTGCGCCAGAGGCGACAAACAGCCCCGTACCGATAGAACCGCCGACGGCGATCATCGTCAAGTGTCGGGCCTTCAGCGAGCGGCGAAGCCTATGCTTGCCTTCCGCCGTTGATGTGTTTGTATCTGCCAGTGCCATTCAAAACCTGTGTTTTCACAATTATAAAGGTGCGCGATTGTAGCAAATGATAGATCGGGCGATAACCTCTCGGCTCGCAATATAAGATTCGTTCATAACTTGTGAAAAGTTATAAGCAGAAGAGCACCATTGTTGTTAAAAACGACAGTAGGAGGGACTACAACGCTTATAGCCCGTCCCGACAGCGCTTAATGGCATCGATAGGAAATTGACAACAGGTCAAAAAGCGCAGCAGGCTAGCTGACAGGTGCTTTTGACGATGATAGATAAGAAACAGCGTGCGCTCCAGCGTACCAAAAGGCGTCGTGAGCTCGACTAGCGAACCACTGCTCAACTGTTCGGCCACTACCCGTCGAGATAGGCAGCTGATGCCAATTCCGTGTCTGACAGCGTGTTTGATCGCCTCAGAGTTTCCCAGTTCCAAAATCGGCTGAGCTCCCGGCAAGTGCTGCATAAGGCTGTGTTCCAATACCTCTCTTGTGCCGGAGCCCGCTTCCCTCAAAATCCAGGGAGCAGCAATCAGCGCGTCAAGAGAGACAGTGTCAACCTTAGCCAAAGGATTCTCCGGCGATGCAAACACCACCAGCTCGTCGCTTAGCCATGGATGAGTAATTAAATCAGGATGATGACAGGGTCCTTCAATAAACCCCATATCAACGCGGAAGTCGGCTACTGACTGAATAATTTCACGGCTATTGCCTACTGTCAGCTCCAGCGGAGTTTGAGGGAAATCCTTCCGGTATAAAGCCAGTGTCTCCGGTAAAATATAGTTGCCGATAGTTGTGCTGGCAGCAATTCTCAGCGCCCCGTTGGAATGATTAAACAGCTGTTCGATTTCCGTCGCCCGCTCCAACAGCGCTAGCGCTTTCGGATACAGCAGTCTGCCGTTTTCATTCACCACCAGCCGTTTACCCACACGATCGAACAGTGCGACTTTCAGCTGTTCTTCAAGGTCAGACAGGGACGCACTCACCGCAGACTGGGAAAGCGCCAGTACCGACGATGCCTGCGTTGTCGATCCACTTTTGAGCACTTCAACAAAAATCGACAGCTGTCTTAGCGTTACGTGCATGGACTCACCTCTTACCACTTATTCCGGTTAGTTATAAATATATAATCAATTTCTCTTTTATAGCCAATAGATTTATTCTTGTAGCCCTGATTTACCCGTTATGGAGCGCTACTATGTCACTCAGTCACCGTCACGCGATGGATACTCTCCCGTCCGGTAACCGATTTATCGCTTTGTTACCGGGGCTGTTACTCACCGGCTCCATTACTGCCCTATCGATGTACGCCGCTGCACTGCCCTCTTTCTCAAAGCTAGGCCTTAGCGCACTTACGCTGGCGATCGTTTCCGGCATGGTTTTAGGCAACGTGGTATATCCCAGCATCTCAACGCCCTGCAACGCGGGCGTTCAGTTGGCAAAGCAAAAGCTTCTCCGTCTGGGAATTATTCTTTACGGTTTTCGTCTTACTTTTCAGCAAATTATCGACGTCGGTGCCAGCGGCATTATTATCGATGCGCTGACGCTGTCTTCGACGTTCTTTTTGGCCCTGTGGCTAGGGGGCAAAGTATTCGGCATTGACAGGCAGACTGTCCTTCTCATCGGTGCCGGCAGCAGCATCTGCGGCGCCGCTGCGGTTATGGCAGCTGACCCAGTGGTCAAATCAAATTCCAGCAAAGTGTCTGTTGCGGTGGCTACGGTTGTTATCTTCGGCACCGTTGCCATGTTTTTGTACCCTTGGATGTATCAACTCGACAGCGCTTTTAGCCTGCTTGGCTTTTCCGATAACCAATTTGGCACTTATATTGGCTCAACCGTTCACGAAGTGGCTCAGGTCGTCGCTGCCGGGCGCTCGATATCTGATGAGGCAGCTAACTCAGCGGTTATCGTCAAAATGATCCGCGTGATGATGCTAGCCCCCTTCCTTATTTTGCTTTCTGGCTATCTTAACCGCAGTGAAGGAAGCAGGACGGGCAGCGTTCCCCTATCGTTATTCCATGGTTTGCCGTTTTGTTTATCGTCGTTGCGGGAATTAACTCGTTTGACCTTATACCTGCGCCCACGTTGAGCCTTCTTATTGATATCGATACGGTTCTGCTCTGCATGGCGATGGCCGCCCTCGGCCTTACAACTCACATCAGTGCTATCCGTCAGGCGGGGATAAAGCCCCTTCTGCTGGCCGCCTCGCTGTTTATCTGGCTTATCGTCGGCGGTGCGCTGATCAATAAAGCTGTTCACCTAGTTAGCGTCTAATCAGATCCCTATCTCTGGCCAAAACGCGTTGGATGGCGCAGGCCGAAATGTGAGATACTGGCGCTATCACTGAGGAGAACAAAAATGAAATTTATCGGCGCACACGTCAGCGCGTCCGGCGGCCTCGATCAGGCCATCATCCGGGCTCACGAGCTTGAGGCCACCGCACTGGCGCTATTTACTAAAAATCAGCGACAGTGGAAAGCCGCTCCGCTGACGGATGAAATCATTGAGAATTTTCGTCAGGCCTGTGAAAAGTATGGCTACAGCGCGGGACAAATTCTCCCCCACGACAGTTACCTGATTAACCTTGGCCATCCTGTTGAAGAGGCTTTGCAAAAGTCCAGAGACGCGTTTATCGACGAGATGGAACGCTGCCAGCAACTGGGGCTATCTCTATTGAACTTCCACCCCGGCAGCCATCTGCTGCAAATTGACGAAGACCTCTGTCTGGCAAGGATTGCCGAGTCCATCAACATCGCCTTGGACAGCACTCAAGGGGTTACCGCTGTGATTGAAAACACCGCAGGCCAGGGCAGTAATCTGGGATTCAAGTTTGAACACCTTGCCGCCATCATTGACGGCGTAGAGGATAAAACCCGCGTCGGCGTCTGTATCGATACCTGTCACGCCTTCGCTGCAGGCTACGATCTGCGAACGGTTGAGGAATGCGAAAAAACCTTTGCCTGCTTTGAGCGTATCGTGGGCTTTAACTACCTGCGGGGAATGCACCTGAACGACGCCAAAAGCGACTTTGGCAGCCGCGTCGATCGGCACAACAGTCTTGGGTTGGGAAATATTGGCAAAACCGCCTTCAGTTATATCATGGCTGATGAACGCTTTGACGGTATTCCACTCATACTGGAAACCATTAATCCAGACATCTGGAAAGACGAAATTGCCTGATTAAAGAGCCAGCAAAAAGTCAGCGAACCGGCCTAATGGACGAAGTCAAAAATGAGGCGCTTTACGCGCCTCTGCTTTTTTAAGAAAAAGGCGTCAGCTCAACCTGTGCCATCATTGATGCCAGCTGCATGCGGTCTTTTATCCCCACATTACTCTGACTCACTGCCAGCGCCGCCACAGCGGTCGCCAGTCGCAGCGTGTGCTCGCTAGACTCTCGCATCAGCAGGCCGTAAATAAGCCCGCCCACCATAGAGTCCCCAGCACCGACGGTGCTCACAACGTCACAGGACGGCGGTTTAGCCAGCCAGGCTCCGGACGCGTTCACCCAAATAGCGCCTTCAATCCCTAGCGAAATAACAACGTGAGCAATGCCGCTTTCTCGCAGCGCGTGAGCGGCATACACCACATCCTCCAGCGTCGGTAGCGGATGACCCATCCAGATTTCCAGCTCGCGGCGATTGGGCTTAACCAGCCATGGCGACGCCTTCAGCCCGGCAGAAAACGCTTCCCGACTGCTGTCAAAAATAATGCACGGACAAACGGCGCGGAGCTGGCGCATCCACTCGCTAAACTCATCAGGCTCTACGCTTGAAGGCAAACTTCCGCTGACCGCCACCATGTCAAACTGCCCCAGCCACGACAGCGAATCGTTAGTAAAGCGCTGCCAGTCAGCCTTATCAACCTGAAAGCCGGAAAAATTGAAGTCAGTGACTTCATTGTTGGCTTCCGTCAGCTTCACGTTAATACGCGTACGGCCGGGCACCACCTGAAAGCGGTTGGCAATTCCCAGCTCACTAAACAGCTGTTGGAAGCCGTCCTGATTGTCTCGCCCTAAAAATCCACCGACAGTGACATCCATACCCAAGTCTTTTAGAACCTTGGCGACGTTAATACCTTTACCGGCAGGATGAAGCCCGGCTGTCCTCACCAGATTAACGTCCCCCAGCGTAATACTGGGGCAGTGACCCACTAAATCGTAGGCAGGATTAAGGGTGATAGTCGCTACGCGTCTGTTCATTAATCTCTTCTTTTCATACAGATGACTACACCACCCTCAGGCTGGAAAATTGTCACAGCCCCTAATGACGGATGGTGGATCGTTTCAGTCGATTTTAGCGCTATTTTTGCACAATTGCTCTATTCAGAACAAAATTATTGATAATGCTAGATAATCAATACGATCGTTTGAAGGGTAGCGAAGAGAATAAAGAAACTAAATCCTACGGCGCGGTAATACGTTCGAGCTCTCTTAGGTAGCTCATTGCGTCATCTCGGCAGGTGCCGCACATTTCCTGACTTGGCTGAAGGCTTGCGCACACTTTGGGGCGATCGGCATGTAGGAAAATGCGGCAGCGTAAATCATCATCTAGATGAATACAGGGCTCATCGGGAAGCTTGCCGTTCGGCATGCCAGGGATCCTGCTGGAAAGAGAAGGCGCGATGCAGCAGGCTCCGCAATTGACTCGGCACTCCATAACGCCCTACCTCTCTGCTAGGAAAACCCACAGGCTACGCGATATGGGAGAAAAAGCGATCTTTATTGCTAACCTCGCCCTCATTCGGCCATTTCACCTACTATCATGAAGTCTGCCGCTTCTTTTCTGATAAAACGTGTTTACAAACGGCATGAATCACGTATCATCCCACTAGTACATCATATGTTTACATCTGGAAATAAAAAGAAAATGTCTCAGGTAGAAGCACAAAAGCGCCCTTCCGTTTTCGGCGGCGCAATGATCATTGCAGGTACGGCGGTCGGCGCCGGTATGTTCTCTATCCCTATCGTCACTTCTGGCGTTTGGTTCAGCGGTTCGACGCTGATGCTGGTGTATACCTGGTTCTGTATGTTTCTTTCAGGTCTGATGCTGCTGGAGGCCAATCTCAACTATGAGGCCGGCGCCAGCTTTCATACTGTCGTAAAAGGCCTGTTAGGCAACGTCTGGAATACCATTAACGGCCTGTCAGTTGCCTTTGTGCTGTATATCTTGACCTATGCCTATATTTCCGCCGGTGGCTCTATCATCAGCCATACCCTCTCTTCTGTATTTGCCATCAATCAGACTATTGCCGGGCTGGCTTTCGCCATACTGGTAGCCTTTATCGTTTGGCTTTCTACCCGCGCCGTTGACAGAATCAACACCATTCTTATTGGCGGCATGGTGATCACCTTTGTCTTTTCCGTCAGCGATATGTTTGTTCAGGTTCAGCCAGAAGTGTTATTCAACCAGAAAGAGTCTGATGCCCAATACCTTCCCTATGCGCTGGCGGCACTGCCCTATTTACTGGCCTCTTTCGGCTATCACGGCAATATTCCGGGGCTGGCAAAGTACTACAAAAAAGACGCCAAGTCGGTGGTCTACAGCCTGCTCATCGGCACCCTTATCGCTTTAGCTATCTACCTACTGTGGCAGTACGTGATCCAAGGCAACGTGCCTCGCCCGGCGTTTAAAGAGGTGATTGCTGAAGGGGGCAACATTGGCAACCTGCTGGCGCAGTTGGATAACGGAACAGTCACGCCGCTGGTGAAACAGCTGCTTAACGCCTTCTCTTATATGGCGCTAGCCAGCTCCTTTCTCGGTGTATCTCTGGGGCTGCTGGACTACATTGCTGACTTCTTCAAGTTTGAAGACTCTCCGGCGGGGCGCACCAAATCTGCGCTGATTACGTTTGTTCCACCCACCGTCGCTGCGCTGCTGTATCCAGACGGCTTTCTCTACGCCATTGGCTTTGCCGGGCTGGCGGCCACAGTCTGGGCGGTGATCGTTCCGGCATTTCTGGCGCGAGCCAGCCGCAAACAATTTCCACAGGCCGAATATCGTGCACCCGGGGGAACATTCGCCATTTACTTCGTGGTTCTGTTTGGCGCGATTAACATCATCGCCCACGTGAGTTCAACGCTGAATTTACTGCCGGTCTATCGTTAATAGCTTGTTGTCAAAACGACGCGACAAAGGCCCGCCATCAAGCGGGCCTTTGTCTTTTTTACCATCACGATTTTTTCCTTTTCAGCGCAGGATTCTGCTTGCCAGTTTTGCCGCTCGCGAGTAACTTGTCGCCAATCATTCAACCCGTGAAAATGGATCCCTGTTTATATGCCAAGAGCAAACGAAATCAAGCGCGGTATGGCCGTCAGCTACAACGGAAAAATGCTGCTGGTTCGCGATATTGAAGTACAAAGCCCCAGCGCGCGAGGCGCCAGTACTCTGTATAAAATGCGCTTTTCCGATATTCTCACCGGCCTTAAGGTCGAAGAGCGCTTTAAGGGCGATGACATCATTGATGAAATTAATCTTAGCCGCCGCGCAGTCACCTTCTCCTATATCGACGGCGATGAGTACGTCTTTATGGATGATGAAGACTATACGCCCTACATCTTTAAACAAGACCAAATTGAAGAAGAGCTGCTGTTCATTCCTGAAGGCGGCATTCCCGGCATTCAGGTGCTGACAGTTGAAGGCCAGGTTGTCGCGCTGGAGTTACCACAGACTGTCGATATGGAAATTATCGAAACAGCGCCGGGCATCAAAGGCGCATCTGCCAGCGCCCGCAACAAACCAGCTACCCTGAGCACTGGCCTGATTATTCAAGTGCCTGAATATTTGGAAGCGGGAGAAAGGATCCGCATTCACGTCCCAGAGCGCCGCTATATGAGTCGCGCTGACTAAATGCCTGTGCTGCGCTGAGCCTGATGACTCAGCGCAGCACACTATTTCCTAGTGATAGGTGACTTCCGCAATCCCCAAGCCTTTTTCCTTATCAAGCCAGTGGAAAGAGACCTCATTTGACATCGACTTGCCCTTAAGCACGTCATCGCGAGCGCCCGCTTCGAGCGTCATTTGCTGTTTAACGCGCTCTTTGCCCTGCATACAGGTTTGCGTTAGGCGATTTGCGTCATTTGTCATTTCACAGCCGCCCTCAACCACCTGGCCAACAAAGTTAATCGTGCCAGTATTTGCAGCATTGGCCTGAGCGGCGAAGAAACAGAAAGAAGAGAGTAACAGCACAGTTTTAGATGCGGTTTTAATAAAACCGATAGACAGGTATGCCATAAGAAACCGCCTTATTGGTACCGAACTTCAGCACGAGCGTTCCCATAGCCAGCGATATTTCCATTTCCCTTCTATGCTAAAGAGATTGATATTTAAGCAGCTGATAGCCTTTATCGCCTGCCCCTTTTCCTAGTATAGACGGCTTTTTTTTATTTTCCCCTGATGCCATAATGTTGGCTGGTTTCAGCAGAAAATCTCATAAATCTCCTTTAGGATTAGAGAATTAACTACTCATTACGCTACCTTCCTTTCTATTTATGTTTAATGACTTTTCATCAGTGGGGGATCGCCCGTGACGCGCGTTAACTTGATTACTGGATTTCTCGGCAGCGGGAAAACGACAACGATTCAACACCTGTTAAGCCAAAAACCGGACAGCGAACGCTGGGCTATTCTGGTCAACGAATTTGGTGAGATCGGCATTGACGGTGCGCTGCTAAAAGATCGCGGTGCGATGATGAAAGAAATCCCCGGCGGCTGTCTGTGCTGTGTCAACGGCTTGCCAATGCAGGTTGGATTAAACATGCTGCTTAAGCAGGCTCGACCGGACAGGCTGCTGATTGAACCGACAGGACTTGGGCACCCCAAGCAAATCTTGAAGCTGCTGACGTCTGAGGTCTATCAGCCGCTGCTTACCGTTGGCGCTACCGTCTGCCTGCTGGACGCCCGCCAGCTTAGCGATCCCCGTCATATGGAAAACGAAAACTTCCGCGACCAGCTTACCGCCGCAGACGTCATCGTGGTCAACAAGACTGACGCCTATCGGGAAGAAGACCATCAAGCATTTCTTCGCTGGCATGAAACTCACGCCCCAGGCCGCCCCTACCGGCTAACACAGCAAGGCGCGATCTCTTTGGATATCCTCGATGTGCCTCGCCTTAGTCGTCTACAGGACATACCAGATAGCGCTCACCATACCCATGCCGTAAAAGCGCCAAACGGGCTGGCTGCGCTGAGTTTACCCAACGCGCAGGGCTGGCGCCGCGCCCTTAACCATGGACAGGGCTATGTCAGCTGTGGCTGGATCTTCGATTCGGATACCTGCTTTGAAACCGCAGCGCTACTCGACTGGGTGCGACTGGCTCCTGTCGATCGCGTTAAAGGCGTTATGCGCATTGCTGAAGGGACACTGATTTTTAACCGCCAAGGCTTTGACCTCAGGATAGAAACTCAGCCCGTAGCCCCTGTCGACAGTCGCGTAGAGCTTATCCATTCGGGCGACGGACCGTGGAATGAGTTGCAAAGCGCGCTGTTGAAGGCCAGAATGCCCCACTCTTTGGAGGAACATGTCGAACGGCATGAGCCTGAAGATTAGTTTTACATGATTTGCTCAAAGGAATTCCATTCTGATGCTTCGCCGTAATTTTGCCGCGATCCTCGCGCTAAACGCATTTGGGATCGCACTTTTTCTTTCCTGGTTTCTGCTTGAAAATCACGGTTTCTGGTTCACGATTGATGCCAGCGTGTTTCACTATTTCAACGCACACTTAGCAACCTCCCCTCACTACCTTAAGATGGTCGCCGTCACTAACAACCGCGCCTTTGACTCCATTTCGCTGCTGGCTATGGGGCTTCTGCTGTTCTCCTTTTTTATCAGACAGGACGGTGCAGGCAAGCGCAAAACCATTGTGATGGGCGTAGTCATGCTGCTTATCGCCGTTGTGCTTAACCAAGCGGGCCACCTGCTTCCCGTCACCCGCCCCAGCCCGACGCTGAGCTTTAGCGATATCAACAGAGTGACTGAGCTTTCCGGTATTCCAACTAAAGACGCTTCAAAAGACAGCTTTCCCGGCGATCACGGGATAATGCTGATGGTCTTTGCTGCCTTTATGCTGCGCTACTTTACGCGCTGGGCGTTTGTCGTTGCTGCTATTTACGTCATTATCTTTTCACTACCGCGCATTATGGTTGGCGCTCACTGGTTTACAGATATTTACGTTGGCTCACTCAGCATCGCCTGCGTTGGCCTAAGCTGGTGCCTGTTAACCCCGCTTTGCGATAGCCTGATCGATGCGCTAAACCGTGCAGTCCCTGGAAAATACCGTCCTTAACGCGAACCTCTAATAAACGGTTTTAGCCGAAAGCGACGCCGAGTTGAACACTAGATTTAGCTCACAAAACAAACAAAAAAGTTTCCGGCGTGACAGTTTCAAGGGAGAAAGCGCTCGCAATCAAAGCGTGGATCAAGTAGTCTCTGTTCGTTTGTGCGCACTATTGTGGATAACGGCAGGTTTTTGGGGAACATTTTTACCCCGCTCAGGCTGCCGAGCCCATCAACTGTTATCAAGCTCAGATAACGGGGCTGCGGACTCTGATTTTTATAGCGACTGCGTCGCTAAGGACTCTACGGGAACTTCATTAACATGGTCAAATCTCAACCAATTCTGAGATACGTTCTACGATTCGCGCCGGCCGTGGCCGCAGTCGTAATGCTATCAGGCTGCGGCACCCTCTCCTCAACGGCAGAGGCGGCAAACGCGAGAAGTTCTCACACTTCCGCTCACAGTTCAGATGAAAAGCAGGGACTGGCGTTTCAATCTACTCAGGATGAATTCGAATCCATGGTTAAGAATGTCGACATCAAGTCGCGCATTCTCAATCAATACGCGGGCTGGAAAGGTGTCCGCTACCGCATGGGCGGCGCGACCAAAAAAGGCGTTGACTGCTCAGGCTTCGTTCAAATCACGTTTCGCGAGCAGTTTGGGCTAACGCTCCCTCGCTCTACGTCAATGCAGCAAGGCATTGGCAAGCCAATTCAGCGCGCTAAGCTGCGCCCAGGCGATTTGGTTTTGTTCCGCGCAGGCTCTACCGGCCGTCATGTCGGCATCTACATTGGTAACGACAACTTTGTCCACGCGTCAACCAGTAACGGCGTCATGATTTCCAGCATGAATGAAAAATACTGGAATAACCGTTACCATCAGGCGCGTCGCGTTTTAACTAAAGGTTAATCTCCGACTTTAAAACCCGCTTTTACCCACGCTCATTGGGTAAAAGCGCTGTTTTTGTTGCCTTTAGTATCACTCCCACACCAAAATTCTCTATAATCTCATTCCGTATACCTTAAGCCTTGTGCGGTATACTGAAAGGAACTTCATCCAGTCATAGCGGTCTGTACAGGGAAACGCAACAGAAGTGAGCAAGAAGGCGATATGAATACACTACGGTCAACGCGCTATCCCATTAACGTCGGCACGCTTTCTTTTTCATTATCAATCGTTTCCCTATTAGCAGGATTGCTGATTTCATCGATGGCCTCTGCTGCCACTATTGTAGAAAGCGACAGGCTCTCGCTGCTGGGCGAACCTAAATACGCCAGCGGATTTACTCACTTCGACTACGTTAATCCTGATGCGCCAAAGGGCGGTCAGCTGACACTTCCAGCGGTTGGTACCTATGATAATTTCAATACCTACGCCTCTCGAGGCAATCCTCCTGCCGGAACCGACCGCCTGACCGACACGCTGTTTGCCTCTTCTGAGGATGAAACAAGCAGTCTGTACCCTCTTATTGGATCTTCCGTTCGCTATCCTGACGACTACACGTGGATGGAAATCAACATTAATCCGAAAGCCCGCTTTCAGGATGGTACCCCCATTACGGCAGAAGACGTCGCCTACACCTTTGAAAAATTTATGACCGAAGGCGTGCCCCAGTTCCGGACGATTTACAAAGGCATCAAGATTAAAGCGGTTTCACCGCAGGTGGTGCGCATTGAACTTCCGGCTCCTGATAAATCTCAGCTGATTTCTCTGGTCGGTGGATTGCCCATTTTCCCTAAAAGCTTCTGGCAAAACCACAGCCTAAGCGACCCACTCAACGCGCCGCCGCCGGGCAGCGGGCCCTACCGCATCAGCAGCTACAAGCTTGGGCAGTATCTTGTTTATCAGCGTCAGGAGAACTACTGGGCCGCTGACTTACCGGTTAACCGGGGTCGCTATAACTTCGATATCATTCGCTACGACTACTATCTCGACGATAAAGTCTCTCTAGAAGCCTTTAAAGCAGGCGCTTATGACCTACGTGTGGAAAACTCGCCAAAAAGCTGGGCTACTCAATATCAAGGGAAATTCTTCGATAAGGGCTACATCGTCAAACAAACATGGGAAAACCAGAGTGCACAGAGCGCCCGCTGGCTGGCGTTTAACATTCAGCGCCCGCTATTCTCCGATCCCAAAGTGCGCGAAGCCATAACGCTGGCGTATGACTTTCCGTGGATGAACAGAGCCCTGTTTTACGGCGCCTATCGGCAGCCCAATAGCTTTTTTCAAAATACCGTCTACGCCGCTAGCGGGCTTCCCGATAGTGACGAGCTGGCCTGGCTCACGCCGCTAAAGGGCAAGATACCGGATGAGGTCTTCACTCAGGCCTACCAGCCGCCCACCAGCGACAGTAGCGGCTACAATCGCCAAAACCTGTTGAAGGCAACGGAGCTGCTCAAAGAGGCTGGTTGGGAAGTGAAAAACGGCGCGCTGGTCAACGTCAAAACCGGTCAGCCTTTTACCTTCGAGCTTTTGCTGCTCAGCGGCAGTGATAGTCTGTACGTTTTGCCCTTCCAGCACTCCCTAAGCAGGCTTGGTATCAGAATGAACGTACGTTCTGTAGACAGCTCTCAGTTTGTCAATCGACTACGCAGTCGAGACTTCGACATGATCCCTCGCCTGTATCCGGCGATGGACTACCCGTCAAACAGCCTTCTGATCTACTGGAACTCTGAATACATTAAGTCAACCTATAACACTCCAGGCCTAAGCGATCCTGCCGTTGACAGCCTGACGAAAGAAATCGCCAACCACCAGGGGCAAGAAAAGCCACTGCTTTCGTTAGGCAAAGCGCTGGATCGCGTGCTGACCTCACACCGGTTGATGATCCCCATGTGGTACAGCAATCAGGACCGGTTTGCCTACTGGAACAAAATATCCATGCCGACCGTGCGGCCGAAAAGCTCCCTTGGCCTTGATACCTGGTGGTATGACGCCAACAAGGCGTCAACCCTGCCTGAACAGCGGCGCTAAGGACATTCCGTGACAACATACTTACTTCGCAGACTGCTGCTGTTGATACCCACCCTGTGGGCGATCATTACGCTAAACTTCTTTATTGTGCAGATTGCTCCCGGCGGCCCGGTTGAGCAGGCTATTGCTACTATTGAACTGGGCCAGCAAAGTGGATTTGGTGCCGGTGGGCCAAACGTCGCCAGTCTGGACAAAGGCTCCGCTGTGCCCGCAGCAGACAGGCAGTATCAGGGCGGGCGCGGGCTTGATCCGGAAGTGATTGAAGAGATTAAGAAGCGCTTCGGCTTCGATAAACCGATGCATGAGCGCTACTTGGACATGCTTTGGAACTATGCTCGTTTTGACTTCGGTGACAGCCTGTTTCGCGGCGCCTCGGTAGTGGAGTTAATTAAGCAGTCGATGCCTGTTTCCATCACGTTGGGCCTGTGGAGCATGCTGCTTATCTACTTAATCTCTATTCCTTTGGGGATTAAGAAAGCCGTCAAAAACGGTACACCGTTCGACATCTGGACCAGCAGCCTGATTATCGTCGGCTACGCAATCCCCTCTTTTCTGTTCGCCATCCTGCTGATTATTCTGTTTGCCGGAGGCGGCTATCTGGACTGGTTCCCCATGCGCGGGCTGGTATCCAACAACTTTGACAGTCTAAGCGTTTCCGGCAAGGTGCTCGACTATCTCTGGCACATCGTTTTACCCGTCTGCGCGACGGTCATCGGCGGCTTTGCTACCTTAACGATGCTGACCAAAAATTCGTTTTTAGATGAAATCCACAAACAGTACGTCATAACCGCCAGAGCCAAGGGGCTTGAGGAAAAGCGCATTCTGTACGGCCACGTCTTTCGCAACGCCATGCTGCTGGTTATCGCCGGATTTCCCTCTGCGTTTGTCACTATGTTCTTTACCAGCTCGCTGCTGATTGAGGTTATCTTCTCTCTCAACGGGCTGGGGCTGCTGGGCTATGACGCTACCATTCAACGCGACTACCCCGTCATGTTCGGCACGCTCTATATTTTCACACTGATTGGCCTGGTACTGAATATCCTCAGCGATGTGACCTACACCCTGGTCGATCCAAGAATTGACTTCGAGGCCCGCCGATGATCGCACTCAGTCCTCTTAATCAGCGACGCTGGCAAAAATTCAAACACAATCGCCGTGGCTATTATGCCCTGTGGATTTTTGCCGTGCTGTTTATCATCAGCATGGGCGCCGAACTGGTCGCCAACAATCGACCGCTTCTGGTCAGCTACAAAGGCGAATGGTATACCCCCTTTCTGGTGAACTATAGCGAAAAAACCTTCGGCGGTGATTTTCAAACTGAAGCGGACTACAGCGACCCTGCTGTCGCCTCACAGATCGATAAAAACGGCTGGGCAATATGGGCACCGATCCGCTTTAGCTATGACACGATAAACTATCAAAGCCCTTCGCCCTTTCCGGCTCCCCCTTCTTCAGCCAATCTGCTGGGAACGGACGACCGCGGACTGGACGTATTGGCCAACCTGATTTACGGCTTTCGCATTTCGATTCTTTTCGGTCTGTCTTTAACGCTAGTTTCTAGCGTTATCGGCATTGCTGTCGGTGCGACTCAAGGCTACTACGGCGGCAAAACCGATCTGCTCGGTCAGCGTTTTATTGAAATCTGGTCCGGCATGCCGACGCTATTTCTGATCGTGCTGCTTTCCAGCGTGATTCAACCCAACTTTTGGTGGCTACTGGGCATTACCGTGATGTTCGGCTGGATGGGACTTGTCGGCGTTGTGCGCGCTGAATTCTTGCGCACAAGAAACTTTGACTACGTCAGAGCCGCTAAAGCCATGGGCGTTAGAGACAGCAAAATCATGTTCCGGCATATCCTGCCTAACGCAATGGTTGCAACCCTGACCTATCTGCCGTTTACCCTGTGCGGATCGATCACCATGCTGACGTCGCTGGATTTTCTTGGCTTCGGCTGCCGATAGGCTCCCCTTCTCTCGGTAATCTGCTGCTTCAGGGAAAAAACAACCTGCAGGCTCCTTGGCTTGGCATCAGCGGTTTTGTGGTTTTATCCCTGCTGTTGACGCTGCTGATTTTCATCGGTGAAGCCGTGCGCGACGCCTTCGATCCGTCAAAGGCCCATTAATATGATGACAACAACGCCGCTGCTGGACATTCAAAACCTGAGCATTGCCTTTCGGCAGGGCAATCAGGAAAAACGCATTGTTGACGACCTTTCTTTAACGATTGATGAGGGAGAAACGCTGGCACTGGTGGGTGAGTCCGGTTCGGGAAAAAGCGTCACGGCGCTGTCTATACTCCGCCTTCTGCCCGCTCCTCCGGTGGTTTATCCCAGCGGCGATATTTTATTTAACGGCGTTTCGCTACTAAAAGCCGATGAACAAACGCTGCGTCGATACCGCGGTAACGATATTTCGATGATCTTTCAGGAGCCGATGGTCTCTCTCAACCCCTTGCATCAGATAGACAAACAGCTATCAGAAGTGCTACTGGTCCATCGGGGAATGACTAAACAGGCAGCTCGCGATGAAATCCTTGAAGTTCTACAGCGCGTGGGGATCAGAGAGGCAAAAAACCGACTGAATGCCTATCCTCATCAGCTTTCCGGCGGCGAACGCCAGAGAGTAATGATCGCCATGGCGATACTGACCCGGCCAAAGCTGCTTATCGCTGATGAGCCAACAACCGCTCTCGACGTATCAGTTCAAGCGCAGATCCTTCGTCTGCTGGCTGAACTGCGACAAGAGCTCAATATGAGCATGCTGTTTATTACTCACGATCTCAACATTGTGCGTAAGCTAGCGGACAGAGTCGCGGTGATGAATCAAGGCAAGTGCGTTGAACAAAACGGCTGCCAGGCGCTGTTTAATCATCCACAGCATCCCTATACACAGAAACTCCTCGACTCAGAGCCTAAAGGCCATCCTCGCCCTCTGGCATCTGACGATGTGCTGCTCGAAATTAAAGATCTGACGATCGGTTTTCCCCACTCTAGCGGCCTGTTTCAGCGCAAAATCAGTCACGACGTGGTAAAAAGCATCAGTTTCTCCCTCCGCAAAGGGGAAAGCCTAGGGCTGGTGGGCGAATCCGGCTCGGGCAAAAGTACCACTGGCTTAGCCCTACTTCGCCTGTTGGCATCTCGCGGTGAAATCTGGTTTGACGGGCAGCCGCTGCACGGCCTTTCATTCAAGCAAATGCTGCCTTACCGCAGCCGAATGCAAATCGTATTTCAAGATCCTTTCTCCGCCCTGAACCCGCGCTTCACCGTCGCCCAGATCGTTGAAGAGGGGCTGGAAGTGCACCACTCCCTGACGCCGCAAGAGCGGGAAGCGCGAGTTATCAGCACGATGCAGGAAGTCGGATTGGATCCGGAAAGCCGCCACCGCTATCCGACTGAATTTTCTGGTGGGCAGCGCCAACGTATCGCCATCGCTCGCGCGCTGATACTCGAGCCGGAAATGCTGATCCTCGATGAGCCGACGTCTTCACTGGATCGCACTGTACAGGCACAAATCTTACAGCTGCTAAAAGGTCTACAGCAGGAGCGAGGGCTGACCTATCTGTTCATTAGCCACGACCTTCAGGTTATTCGCTCGCTGTGCCATCGCATCATTGTTATGCGAAACGGTGAAATCGTTGAACACGGCGACTGCGAGCAGGTTTTTCAGTCGCCCCAGCACGCCTATACAAAAAGCCTATTGGAAGACGCGCAGTAGCAAAAGCGTATAGCGCGTTATTCAATAGACGCTCAGTGACCGCTCGATGAGCATAGGCTATGAGCATAGAAACGACGTAATTATCTCAAAGTGATTCGTTCAGGGAAAAGAGCCGCGCTGAACGCGCTAGCAGAAAGGCTGGTGGGGAATAAAATCGGCAATGGCAATGCCCATGTCTTTTAAACGACCGAGCGCCAGCGCCTCATCCTGAGAGCGGATAAACAGACAGGGTTCACCGTCAACGTCGATAACGCTGTTTTCGACATCAATACCCTTAAGGTACAGGCTGATTTTAGACATAACGTCCCAGTCTCTGCCGTTAGCATAGCTAAGCAGCTTGAGGCCGATCAGATTGTCCTTATTCTGCTCTGCGCCAAAGTGAGAGGGTAGCAGGGAAGCCTCGACGCGACTACCCTCCTCCCCACCGTACCAGTGATAAAACTGGGGCAAACGCTGAAGAACAGATAGCTTCATAGTATTCACTTAAAATTTCCCGCTACAATAAAACAATTTTTTCACAAATAAGTCACATCGTAAAGGACATTGCGCACTATTCTGTTAATATTTCGTTTATTTTGCACAAAACGTTAAGGCGAGAAACACAAATCAACGCTGTCTCAGAAGAGTAGAAGGCACATTTTTCCCGTGATTGAAGGAAGAATAAGAAATCGATTCAGCAACAAACGTTGCCTTTTGGTCTGTTAATGAGAGCTACACAATGATACTCAAGTTATGTAACTTCATTAGCATTAGGAATGCTGCAGAAAACACGGATGACTTGACGTCATCCTGCAAATAGTAAAATCAGTATATTACTGAAAAAATTTAAATTTAAGTTAATGAAATGTACTCAAAGACAAGCTGATTAATCCATTCCGCTACCGTAAATGGAACCCACTTCTTGTTCGGTCAGCGCACGGTACTCTCCCGGCTCTAGCGTCGGATCCAGAGCAATTTCACCAATCCGCTCACGGTGTAGCGCCACCACGTGATTCCCTACAGCGGCAAACATCCGTTTGACCTGATGGTAACGCCCCTCTGAAATCGTTAGTCGAACCTGATGCTCATCAATAACCTCCAACGCAGCAGGCTTGGTCAAGTGTTTCTCGCCGTGAAGCTGTACACCAGCAGTAAACTGCTCTGCAGTGTCCGCCGCCAGAGGATGCGCCAGCGTCACTAAATAGGCTTTCTCACAGTGGTGCTTTGGTGAGGTTACGCGGTGAGACCACTGCCCGTCATCGGTCAGCAATACTAATCCTGTGGTGTCCATATCCAACCGCCCCGCTGCATGAAGCTTTTCCGCCACGGGTTCATCGATAAAATAGAGTATCGTCGGATTAATCGGGTCGTCCGTTGAACACACGTATCCTTCTGGCTTGTTCAGCATAAAGTAGCGTGGCCCGTTCAACTGCTGTAGCACGTTTCCGTCATAGGCCACCTCGTCATCCGGCTGAATTTTTTCGGAGCCGCTTTTCACGATGTCACCGTTAACGGTCACCCTGCCTGCCCGCAGTTCACGACCAACCAGATTACGGCTAATGCCCAGTTGCTGTGATAAAAACTTGTCCAAACGCATCTTGCTTTCCAAGAGAGAAAAAATGATGGCACAGTATATCCTCGCCGCGCCTTTAAGCCCACAGGGACTCGCGCTGAATCACGCATAAAGGCATAATAGCAGCGTGGTTCCACTTAAAGAGATCTTCTTATGTCTACGTCTTCTATTCACGGTCATCAGGTTTTGGAAATGATGCTGGCGTCATCCGAAGCCTATTCAACAGAAAGCCTGATTGCCGCTGTTCATGCCCGCTTTGGGCTGGACGCTCGCTTTCATACCTGCTCAAAGCAAAACCTTACCGCCGCGGAGCTGGTGGACTTTCTGGCCAGTAAAGGAAAGTTTGTGCCCACTGAGGCGGGATTTACCACACAGGCCAGTAAAATCTGTAGTCACTAATGGCGTTTACGCTTCGTCCCTATCAGCAGGAGGCCGTTGAGGCCACGCTGCGCTATTTTCGTCAGCGTCAGGATGCGGCGCTTATTGTGCTGCCCACGGGCGCGGGGAAAAGTCTGGTCATTGCAGAGCTGGCTCGGCTGGCTCGCGGCAAAGTGCTGGTGCTCGCCCACGTTAAAGAGCTAGTGGCGCAAAACCACGCCAAGTATCGAGCCTACGGCCTTGAGGCGGACATTTTCTCTGCTGGATTGAATCAAAAGCAGAGCTCAGCCAACGTCGTTTTTGGCAGCGTTCAGTCTGTAGCCCGTAGCCTTGAGGCCTTTAGCGACAGCTTTTCTCTATTGATTGTCGACGAGTGTCACCGCATCAGTGACGATGAAGACAGTCAGTATCAGCAGATCGTCTCTCACTTGCGCAGTAAAAATCCCAAACTGTGCCTGCTCGGATTAACGGCGACGCCCTATCGTCTGGGGAAAGGATGGATTTACCAGTATCACTATCACGGTATGGTTCGCGGTGATGAAAACAGCCTGTTTCGCGACTGTATTTATGAGCTGCCGCTGCGTTACATGATCAAGCATCACTTTCTGGTTGAACCCAACCGGCTGGACATGCCTGTCGTACAGTATGACTTCAGTCGGCTTGAAGCCAGCAGCAGCGGCCTGTTTCGTGAAGTTGACCTTAACCGTGAAATCAAGCGTCAGCGGCGTATTACTCCCCATATTGTCAGCCAGATAGAAGAGTACGCAGAGAGCCGCAAAGGCGTCATGATTTTCTGCGCCACGGTAGAGCACGCCAAAGAGGTTTTCGGGCTGCTTCCTACGGGCAGTGCCGCGCTTATCAGCGCCAATACGCCCCCTGCTGAGCGCGATCGGCTGATTGACGAATTTAAGCACCAGCATTTGCGGTATATGGTTAACGTCGCAGTGCTGACTACCGGGTTTGACGCTCCCCACGTCGATTTAATTGCTATTTTACGCCCTACTGAATCGGTAAGCCTTTATCAGCAGATTGTCGGTCGCGGTCTGCGGCTGTTTCCGGGTAAAACAGACTGTCTGATTCTTGACTATGCAGGCAACCCCTACGATCTCTATACGCCAGAAGTCGGCGGAGCCAAGCCCAAAGGAGACAGCCAGCCGGTGCAGGTTTTCTGCCCTGCCTGTGGGTTTGCCAACACTTTTTGGGGCAAATGCGGCCCCAGCGGCGAAGTCATAGAACACTACGGCAGGCGCTGTCAGGGCATTCTGGAAGATGACGAAGGCCATCGTGAACAGTGCGACTACCGCTTTCGCTTCAAGAGCTGCCCCCACTGTGGTGCAGAAAACGACATTGCCGCACGGCGGTGCCACCAGTGCCATGAAGTGCTGGTCGATCCTGACGATATGCTAAAAGACGCCCTAAACCTAAAAAACGCCAAAGTATTACGCTGTTCGGGTATGACTCTTAAGCGCGGGCAGGATGACAAAGGCGAATGGCTCAGCGTGACTTACTATGATGAAGACGGTGCAGACGTCAGCGAACGGTTTCGGCTCAAAACCCCGGCACAGCGCACGGTATTTACGCAGAAATTCCTTCTGCCGCACCACAAGGCACCGGGAGTTCCCTTTATCTGGAACGACGCGGCAGACATTATTTCCCAGCAGCAAAAGCTTCGCCATCCCGACTTCGTGGTGGCCTATCTACAGGGTGAGTTTTGGCGCGTGCGGGAAAAAATGTTCGACTATCAGGGGCGCTATCGCCGAGCCAATGAGCTGCGGGGATAGCGGTTTTATTTGCCGTGCGGTTAAAATTTCGCTAGAATCCACCGGCTTTTAAAGCACAAGACACTAAAACCCGCTGCTGGGTCGCCTGTAGCGGGTATCATTTTTTTAAAGAGAAAACATCATGTTTACACTGAATGCTGAAGTACGTACCGAGCAGGGAAAGAGTGCGAGCCGCCGCCTGCGTCATGCTAACAAGTTTCCAGCCATCGTTTACGGCGGCACCGAGAAGCCTGTTGCTATCCAACTGGATCACGACCTCGTTATGAACATGCAGGCCAAGCCTGGCTTCTACGAAGACGGTCTGACTCTGGTTATCGATGGTAAGTCTGTTAAAGTCAAAGTACAGGCTGTACAGCGCCATCCGTTCAAGCCAAAGCTAGCTCACATCGACTTCGTTCGCGCTTAATTGCCACACCGAAGCCGATGACTGGTTCGCCAGTTATCAATAAAAACGCCGCGTATTATACGCGGCGTTTTTATTTGGCTGATATCCAACTCAGCTAGCTAGTTATCGCCACCGCTCATGCGGCGCTGCAGCTGGTCTCTCAGATTTGGCGGTAGCCCCTTCAGGGTCAGCGTATCTGTCGCCGGATCCCAGAAAACCCGCTCGCCAAGCAGCAGTGCATCAAAGCTTATCGTTACGCCGCCACCGCTGCCGTTAAACTTGGTCAGCTGCTTTAGCGTCCCGCGATCTGCAGGAAAGTGATCCTCCAGCTGATAGCCGTTATCCTGCGTAAACTGGCGGAAGTCTTTTTCTCCCACTGGCGGTAGCTCTTTTGCCAGCGCGTCGATTTCAATCTCTTCTCCCGCCTGAAGCTGCCCGTTGCAGTAAGTATAAACCTGCTGACGGTAGGATTGACGTTCACCCTTATCCAGTTGCCCTTCAGCGCAGTAGTCGTCCACTGCCTGAAGCAGGCCGCGGTTTTGCGCTTTGGTGTCCAGCCCTTCGGCGGCAGAAAGAAAGTCCATGAAGAAGTCAGACACTTTTCTGCCTACCCTTCCCCGTAAAAACGTCAGATAACGCACTGACTCAGGATTAGTTTCCCACTCAGTCAAATCAACTCTGGCGACAATATCAGCCCGATCCAAATCAAGATAGTTAGTGGTAGTAATATCCAACTGCTCATTCACCAGCATGCTGCTACAGCTGCTGAGCACCGCCACCAGCAGGTACTCAACGGCCAGAAAGCGGTACTGACAAAAGACAACGATGCCGCCTTCAGCAAACGGATATTTGGCCAGCTCATCGCGCAGCCTTTGAGTGCTATCGCGGGTAAAGTCTAAAAAGGTCTGCTCACCGCGACGGTTGTTTTTCAACGCTTCCGCAAAAGCGCTTTCCTGATTAAATAGCCCAAACGCTTTGCTTTTACCGGTATAAATACGGTGAAGCTCTTCGACCATGGCTTCCGTTGCCGCGTTAGCTTCAAGGGGTGAGTCCCTTAAAACCATTTCCAGCGTTTGCTCATCGCGTTTAATGAGCTGGTGTAAAATAATATGGTCAATATTCAGGCTCATGGGGATTCCTCTGCGCACGTTTCTCTGCACGTTTCGTGTACGGTAGTCATGCGATATTCAGTCATTCGGTCGTAATGGCCGAGAATGATAGTACGGGTTGCCGTTGGTATCTATTAAAATGTGTCGTTCCGACAGACGCTTCGCACTGCGGTAATTAATGAACTATACCTTTTTTAGCACACTGTCGCAGGCCGAAGAAATGTAAACGCCTTCTCAAGCGTCGCACAATAAGATAAGAGCGGAATATTTTCTGCATAAACTACAGAAAATACTCGGGCAATACGGTAGTATAAGCAGCCTTAATGCATTAAATAAGTAGATAAGCGCAAATCTATGCCACAATCGTCCCGTTATAGCGATGAGCACGTAGAAAAACTGCTGGCCGAGCTGGTTCAGGTTCTTGAAAACAGAAAGACACCTACCGACCTGTCACTCATGGTGTTAGGCAATATGGTGACTAACCTGATTAATACCAGCATTGCTCCCGCCGTTCGTCCGGCGATCGTTCGCTCTTTTGTTGAAGCCCTTCAGGCTTCGATTAAAGAAGATAAAGCCCACTAAGAACCTATCTCAGTAGGCGTACATGGCGCAGTCAGTTTGAGCGCTGCGAGTAAACCGACGCGTACAAGCAGTACGTGAAGATGCTGAGCACTGCCCAGATTCAAACTGGCAAGTAATAGCCTGATGAGACAGCCTTTAAGGCGTTTACAGAACGAAAATAGCGTAAACATGGTGATAACCCGTCAGCCCTATAAAGAGAAAGTCTCCCAGATGATAAGCTGGGGGCACTGGTTTGCTCTCTTTAACATCATACTCAGCCTAGTTCTGAGCAGCCGCTATCTGTTCGTCACAGACTGGCCCTCAACACTGTTTGGCCGAATCTACGCTCTAGTAAGCTGGCTGGGGCACTTTAGCTTTCTGGCGTTTGCCGTTTATTTGCTGATCCTGTTTCCCCTGACGTTTGTCGTGATGTCTCAACGGCTGATGCGGGTGCTGTCTGCGGTGTTGGCGACCGCAGGGCTAACGCTGCTAATCATCGATACTGAAGTCTTTTTTCGCTTCCGACTGCACCTCAACCCAACAGTCTGGAGCCTGCTGATTAACCCGGAAGAAAGTGAACTGGCTCGAGACTGGCAGCTTCTGTTTATCAGCATTCCCGTTATCTTTCTGGTTGAGATGCTGTTTGGCACATGGAGCTGGCAGAAGCTCCGCAGCCTGAACCGGCAACGGTTTGGTCGCCCTCTGGCAGGGGTTTTCATTATGGCCTTTATGTTTACCCATTTGGCCTACATATGGGCCGACGCTAACTTCTATCGCCCTATTACCATGCAGCGCTCTAACCTGCCGCTGTCCTATCCTATGACCGCCAGACGATTTCTTGAAAAGCACGGTCTTCTGGACGCACAGGCCTATCAGGACAAGCTGGCAACGCAGGGCAACCCTGAAGCGGTTGAAGTGGAATATCCCCTTGCCAAACTCAGCTATCTGGATGAAACACCTCGCTATAATCTGCTGATGATTGTCGCTGACGGCATTCGTAACCAGAGCCTACCGCAGGACATGCCAAAGCTCTCTGCACTTGCCGATGAAAATATCCAGTTTACCCAGCACTACAGCAGTGGAAATCGACAGGATACCGGCCTGTTTGGCCTATTCTACGGCATTTCACCGACCTATATTGACGGTGTTTTAGCAGGAAGAAAACCATCAGCGCTGATCTCATCGCTGACGTATCGAAACTACCAGTTTGGCCTATTTTCATCATCAGCCTTTAACGCACCGCTGTACCGTCAGGCCCTGCTGGCGGACTTCTCTCTGCCTCAGCCTATTGGTCAAAGCAACAAAGCCACAACGGCTCAATGGCAGGAATGGTTAGAAAAACGCACTGAAGGCGACGCCTGGTTCTCCTATATTCAATATAACAACGGCGATCTTGCCGCTGCGACAAACGGCGATCTGAACGCCTTTATTCAGCGTTACCAAAGCTCTGCAACCGATATTGATGCGCAAATCGAAGCCGTAATGAATACCCTTTCCCAGCGCGGCCTCCTAGAGAACACCATTGTCGTCATTACCGCGGCTCACGGCGTTGAGTTTAACGAAACCGGCAAGCACTCAGTAGGATTTGGTCAAAACTACAGCCGCTACCAGCTACAGGTTCCTCTCATTGTTCACTGGCCAAACACGCCTGCGCAAAAGATTGCCAAGCTAACAGGGCATGAGGACGTTATGGCAACGCTGATGCAGCGTCTGATGTACGTCAGAAACGCCGCCAGCACCTACACGCAAGGTGAAGACCTGTTCACCCCTCAGCGCCGCCAGCCTTGGGTAACCGCGGGAGATAACAAGCAGCTGGCAGTGATCACGCCGGAACAGACGACGATAATCAGCGACAGCGGACGCTACCGCACCTACGACGCTGACTACCAGCGCCAGGAGCAAAAGCCTAGCCTGACATTGCTGTTACAGGTTTTAACCGAAGTCAGACGATTTATGGCCAACTAGCTCCGCCGAATCCCGCTGTAAAGTAGCACACAGCACCGGTACCATAAGGCGTCGGTGCTGTAAAAAAATCCCCGAAAGTCCTCACGACTGGAAATGCCCTAAAAGCAAACCTGATTAGCCAATCGTAAAAAGCGCTAAAATGGATAATAACTGATTAAAACAAAAGCAAACGAGCCGCTATGCTCTTGCATTCATACAAATAAGCTGTAGTATTAGCCACCTGTTCGGCACGTAGCGCAGCCTGGTAGCGCACCGTCATGGGGTGTCGGGGGTCGGAGGTTCAAATCCTCTCGTGCCGACCAAATTACCCTAGAAAATCAGCCTTTCACGGCTGATTTTTTTCGCTCTAAATTCAGAATAGCCGAGCTATTTTTCTCTTCTTTTCCTTCTCCCTCTTACCTTCAAAGCGTTTGTCATCGATTAACCTATTCTTAGCTTTTATGGGCTAAAAATAGCTAAAAACAATCTCAAAAAATAAAGACAAAAGAAACAATATCAACTTAAACACATTTAAAAAATAAAGAAATAAATGAATTAATAACAGAATGCAACTCTTTAATAATCAGGAAACATAAGAACAAACAAAACTATTTCATGCGTTATTTTATTGAGGGTAGAAATGCGCATAAAACACACCAAGAATAATCAATTGATATTAATGAAATTTTAAAAACCCCATTATCATAAAATTAATTTAAACGATCGATAAAAGACTATAAATAGCTTTTATCTATTGATTGATCAACTATCGATCTGTGAAAACGATTTCAGTAAAAAAAATAAAACAACTAATATAGAATAGAAAGAAAATCAAAAAACACTCTTTTAAAAAAACAAAATACAACTATGCCTTGGAGAACAGGCAAGCTCCATCATGCATTTTTACCCCTCATGCCAAGGAGATAATGGATTAACCATGAGAAATAAACACGCTATAAATACAGGGTCACTGCGGCGTAGCCTTTTATCGATGAGCATTTTGGCTGGCTGCCTAGGCGTTGCTTCTCCCCTTCTCGCTGCCCCAGTCACTGCGCCTCAAACAATTACCGCCAGCGACCCAGAAACCGTATGGAACTCTGATAGCCCTATCACTATCAGCAACAATAACGGCATTCTGGTGGACGGCGGAAAGCTAACGCTTAACAACGTTGCCGTCGATATTAACGGTACTCGAAATGCAGGCTATGGATTGGCTGCATCAAACAGCGGTGAAATGCATATCAACGGCGGTACCTTTGAGCATGTTAACGCGTCAAGCGTCTCTCCTGCTCTGCGAGTGACTACCGGTGGGAAAATGTATGTTGACGGCCTCACGCTAAATTCATCATCAAGATATGGCACTGAAATCACGTTTCTTGCTGAATTAGGTAAAGTGGGTCAAACACCCGGTGGGTATCTGAATGTCAAAAATTCTGAGTTTACAACCAAATCGGGATACATGCTCAACGTAACCTACGGTAGTGAAGCACACTTGGAAGATACCAAGCTTAATGTCTCCTCAGTTGGAAAAACCCAGTTTATTACTTACAGTATTCAGATCTTAGGAACAGGAAATACCTTTACTGGCAATAATCTGGAAATCAAGAGTGATGTGCTAAGCCCGGGAGCAGGATACCTGTTCCTGATTAATGACGGTAACGATTTCCAGCTCACCAACAGTACCGTCACCAGCACTAAGGGACAGGTCCTGTTCAGCGCTAGCGGGGCTCCTGTTCTAGACAATGTTGAACTAAACTACACCAGCAATGCCGCAGATCAGTCCGAAGGTCTGTACGCTATTTGGGCGAGCGGTAATGGCACAGCCTTTAACCTCAAAAACTCGACGCTAAACGTTTACGGTGATAAAACCATCGTTGGCGCACTAGTTAACGGTAATGGCACCTTTATCGCTGATAATTCAGTATTGAATATTAAAGACAACGCCCAAGCGATTCAGCTTAATAACGGCTTTGCAGAACTGAACAACAGCCAAGTCTTTGTTGAAAGAGCTGCCGTCGCCGCAGTTAGAGGTGTCAATGACACCAAACTAACGATGACTAACAGCCAGATCGAAGCCGAAGGCTGGGCAGTCGACATGACTCAGGGCAACATGATCGTTGACGCCTCAGGCTCCTCCACACTGCTTCACGGTAAAGTAGGCGCCATTTTGGCCTCGGCTCGCACTGGCGATTCAACGATGACAGTCAACCTTCTCGATGGCGCAGCCGTAGAGGGTGACGTATTAACTCGCCAAACAGGCAGCTTTGTTTCTACATTACAGATGAACCTGACTAACGGCGCCAACTGGACCGGTAACGGCCTTAATGTGGATGCAGACGGCGCCAGCACTGGTGTAGTTAACGTGTCTGTTGATAATGCATCTTGGTCAATGCCCGGCAGTTCCAATATTGACGCGTTAGTTCTCAACAGTGGTACGGTCTCGCTGTTTAATCCTGCCGTTAGCGCCTTCAGTACCTTCACGCCAAACGTGTTAACCGTCAACGACCTTAGCGGTACAGGTACTTTCGTACTGCGCACTGACATCGTCGGCGACGGCGCAGGCAACAATCAGGGTGACCTGCTGCGCGTGACCGGCACCTCTGCCGGTAGCCACGTTCTGAATGTGCTCAACAACGGCTCTGCGCAAACCAACGGTACCGAGGTGCTGACCGTGGTTGAAACCAGCGACGGCGCTGCTCAGTTTGCCATGGCCAACAAAGTGGAACTCGGCGGCTACCTGTACGATGTGCGCCAGAACGGCAACGACTGGGAGCTGTACGGTGCGCCTAAGCCTGTTACTCCGCCGAATCCGGGCAACCCCGATCCCGGCACGCCTAACCCAGGCCCTGAAATTACCACCACCGCCGACGCGGGCGCCAACTTCCTGAACATTGGTTACCTGATGAACTACGCGGAAAACCAAACCCTGCTTCAGCGCATGGGCGACCTGCGCCAGAACGGCGAGCGTGGTGACATGTGGCTGCGCGGCTTTGCCGGTAAGTTTGACTCCTTCTCCAGCGGCAAGCTCAGCAGCTTTGACATGAGCTACAGCGGTATGCAAATCGGTGCCGACAAGCGCGTTTCTGCGGATATGCCGCTGTTTATCGGTGCTTTCCTGGGTCAAACCCACGCGAGCCCGGACTACCGCTCTGGCGACGGTACGGCGAAGTCCAGCAATGCCGGTATCTACGGTACCTATATGGCTGACAGCGGCTTCTATCTGGATGCGGTGGCCAAGTACTCCCGCGTGAAGAACAGCTTTAACGTCAAGGACAGCCAGAACGCCACCGTCGACGGCAGCGGCAGCTCTAGCGGCCTGAGCTTCTCGCTGGAATCCGGTCAGAAGTTCTCTTTCGGCACCGCCGGTCAGGGATTCTATCTTGAACCACAGGCGCAGTTTACCTATGGTCATCAGGATTCGACTTCCCTCACCGCGTCTAACGGTCTGAAAGTTGACCTAGACAGCTACCGCTCCATGACCGGCCGCGCCTCTGCGCTGTTCGGCTACGAGATGTCCGCTGGTGACAATAAGGTCAATGTTTACCTGAAAACCGGCATGGTTCGAGAGTTTGACGGCGACGTCGACTATCGCCTGAACGGCTCGAAGGAAAAGCACACCTTCAAGGGCAACTGGTGGAACAACGGCGTTGGCGTCAGCGCTCAGTTGAGCAAGCAGCACGTGCTGTACCTCGATCTGGACAGCTCAACCGGCAGCAAGTTTGACCAGCGTCAGGTGAACGGCGGCTACCGCTTCTCGTTCTAATAAAACGCTAAAAAGCCCGCCGCCGCTTCCTCGGCGACGGGCTTTTTTTATGGTGCAGTTAATTACCAGATCTCAGCAGCAATGCCCGTAACCAGCTTCACCTTGTCCCACTGCTGTTGTTCAGTAATAGCATTCCCTCTTCCGTTGAGGCAAAGCCGCACTGCGGGCTTAAACACACCTGATTAAGATCCACAAATTCAGAGGCTTCTTTCAGGCGCGCTTTAATCAGTTCAGGATTTTCCAACTCGCCATTCTTTGTGGTAATCAAACCCAGCACTACACGCTGTTTCCCCGGGCGAATAAAGCGCAGCGGTGAGAAGTCACCGGAACGGTCGTTATCGTACTCAAGGAAAAAGGCATCCACGTTAACGGTGCCAAACAGCACTTCTGCTACAGGCTCATAGCCGCCTTCAGAAATCCATCGAGAACGAAAGTTGCCGCGGCACACGTGTAGCCCTACAGTAAGATCTTCTGGCTTCCCTTCCAGCGCCTTATTCAACACTCGGGCGTAAATTCTGGTCAATTCATCAGGGTCTTCCCCTCTGGCACGAACCTCAGCGCGCTGTTCGTCAGAACACAGGTAGGCCCACACCGTGTCATCCAGCTGCAAGTAGCGACATCCCGCGTCATAAAACGCACGGATCGCATCACGCCACGTGGTTGCCAAATCGTCAAAGTAGTCGTTCAGGTCAGGATAAACCGTCCGGTCTATAGCCGCCGCTCCGCCGCGAAAGTGCAAAACGCTGGGACTGGGAATAGTCATTTTAGGCTGAGCGCTGCCGCTGATACTCTTTAAAAAGCGAAAATCTTCCAGCATAGGGTGGTTGCCGAAGGCCACTTTTCCCGTTATCCGTACGCTTTGCGCCTTCGTTTGGATACCTTTAAACTGAATACCCTGCTCTGCGCTATAGAGTTCTACCCCCTCCAGTTCAGCAAAAAAGTCGAGATGCCACCACGCTCGACGAAATTCACCGTCGGTTACAACGTGTAGCCCACAGGCGCACTGCTGTGCTACTGAGGCTCGGATCGCGTCGTTTTCTACCTGACGCAGCGCCGCGGCGTCTATCACACCGCTGGCAAAACGCTCGCGAGCAGATTTGATAGCATCGGGTCTCAGAAAACTACCGACAATATCGGCGCGAAAGGGGGCTTGCTGTGGCTGCATGGGGTATCTCCTCGGTAGTGCGAATACAGTGCATTTATAATTAGACGTCTAAACATCTGAACGTCTAATTATTGGCACACCGTCAGCCTTCTGGCAAATGAGGAAATTTCACGGAACATGAAAAAAATTCATGATGCCGAATACTGGCATAAATTAGAGACAAAAAAACGGCGGAATTAAGCCGCCGCTTCAAATCTCTACTAATCATCTTAGTCCGGCTTTTTATCACCTTCATCGCGGTGCTGCTCTGAAGCTGCTCCATCAGTAGGCTTCCTGTTATTCCCATTTTTGCGCTTTTCTGATCTCTTTCCGTCAGTACGCTTCTTGCCTTCTCCAGCCTTGCGCTTCTCTGATTTCTTACCGTCAGTGCGCTTCTTATTCTCCCCGTCCTTGCGCTTTTCAGATTGTTTATCGCTATTTGACTTATTGCCATCCTTACGCTGATGATTGCCCTGCTTACCTTCTGGGCGCTTCTTGCCATTTTTATCATCGCGATCTGCAGACTGCTCTGAATGGGCAGGCGTCGATGAATGTTCTTCTCCATCCTGAGCGGCAAATGCACTCATGCTTCCTGCAAGTAACGCAACGCTGAATAGCCCAACAATAGTAGACTTTAACTTCATGATATTCCCTTTCATTTAATGGAGTTGTTTCTTACCCGCTAAAATAGAACAAATCCCTGATATGACAATGAGATTTATACAATCCTGACGTGATTTTCTTTTTTGTGCTGTTTAGAGATCTCACCACATTTACTGGCTTATTCTCACTGGTATTTATCATCGCCGCATCACCTTCTTCTTCCACCCCGTCTTTTGCCCATTGCCATCTTTTTCATCTCAATATACTATATATATATACAGTATTTTTTATCCATCGAGGTCAATCATGCAGGTTGAAATCTCCATACGTAAAGAAGACGTGCTTCCTAACGGAGCCGAGGCGGCGTTAAAAGAAGAATTGGAAAAGCGCCTGTTTTGTCACTTTGCGGACGTCCGCGTCAGAGTTAGGCGCGGCAGCGCTAACGACATCACCGTGCTGGGCGGCATGAAGTCCGATAAGGAGCTGGTCAGCGAGATCCTTCAGCAAACCTGGGAAAGTGCTGACGACTGGTTTGAAGCCTATCAGTAATATATTTCTATAAGCTATATAAATAGAAAAGCCGACGCTCAACGCGTCGGCTTTTTAGCAAGAAAGAACTAAAGCAGCTTATTCTTCGTCAGAAGACTCTACCGCATCAGAACCTTCAATCAGCGCTTCATCGCAGGCGCTTTCATCATCTTCTTCAACATCAGCAACCCGCTGTAGGCCAACAACCCGCTCGTCTTCAGCCGTACGGATAATCGTCACGCCCTGGGCATTACGGCCCACAACGCTGACTTCCGCTACGCGAGTACGAACCAGTGTGCCAGCGTCAGTGATAAGCATGATTTGATCACAGGCGTCTACCTGCACTGCGCCAACGACCTTGCCGTTACGCTCACTCACCTTGATGGAGATAACCCCCTTGGTGCCGCGAGACTTCGCCGGGTAGCTGTCCAGGCTAGTGCGCTTGCCGAAGCCGTTTTCTGTTACCGTCAGAATATCGCCGATACCGTTGGACGTTGCTTCTTCTGCACCCTCATCGTCGTCCTCTTCCGGCAGGTCGTCATTAAGCAGCGCGTCGTCTTCCAACGCCTCATCGCCATGAACCTGCGGCTTGTCGACGCCGTAAGGGACGATAAGAGAAACCACTTTATCGCCTTCAGCCAGACGAATACCGCGCACGCCGGCTGCGGTACGGCCCATTGAGCGAACCGCCGCCTCGGAGAAGCGAACCACTTTACCCATGGCAGAGAACAGCATCACTTCGTTAGCACCGCCGGTTACGTCAACGCCGATCAGCTCGTCACCGTCGTTCAGAGTGATTGCGATGATACCCGCACTGCGCGGACGGCTGAACTCAGTTAACTGAGTTTTCTTCACAGTACCATTAGCGGTTGCCATAAAGACATTGCGCCCCTCTTCATATTCGCGAACCGGCAGAATGGCGGTAATACGCTCATCCTGTTCCAGCGGCAGAATATTGATGATTGGGCGACCGCGAGCACCGCGGCTGGCTTCCGGCAATTGGTACACTTTCAGCCAGTACAGACGACCCCGGCTAGAGAAGCACAGGATTGTATCGTGGGTATTCGCCACCAGCAGGCGCTCAATAAAGTCTTCTTCTTTAATACGAGCCGCTGATTTACCTTTACCACCGCGACGCTGAGCCTCGTAGTCAGACAGCGGCTGATACTTGACGTAGCCCTGATGGGACAGCGTCACAACCACGTTCTCTTGCTCGATCAGGTCTTCGATATTGATATCAGCGGTATTGGCTGTGATCTCAGTACGACGCGGATCGTTGTACTGATCGCGAATGGCCGTCAGCTCTTCACGGATCACTTCCATCAGGCGCTCTGGGCTTTCTAAGATCAGAATCAGCGCAGCGATCTGCACTAGCAGCTCTTTGTATTCGTCCAGCAGCTTTTCATGCTCAAGGCCGGTCAGGCGGTGCAGGCGTAGCTCAAGGATCGCCTGAGCCTGCTGTTCGGTCAGGTAGTACTTACCGTCACGAATGCCGTACTCTGGCTCCAGCCACTCTGGGCGAGCGGCGTCGTCACCGGCGCGCTCCAGCATTGCCGCCACGTTACCAAGCTCCCAAGGACGAGCCAGCAGGCCAACCTTCGCTTCAGCAGCCGTTGCCGCAGCGCGGATAAGCTCAATGATCGGATCGATGTTGGCCAGCGCAATCGCCAGGCCTTCAAGGATATGCGCACGCTCACGGGCTTTACGCAGTTCAAAGATGGTGCGACGAGTGACAACTTCACGACGGTGACGAACAAACGCCTCCAGCATGTCCTTCAGACCCAGCAGCTTAGGCTGACCGTTGTGCAGCGCCACCATGTTGATGCCAAACGTTACCTGCAGCTGAGTTTGTGAATAAAGGTTATTCAGCACCACTTCAGCGACTGCATCACGCTTGACTTCAATCACGATACGCATACCGTCCTTATCGGACTCGTCGCGCAGCGCACTGATGCCTTCGACCTTCTTGTCTTTCACCAGCTCAGCGATTTTCTCAATCAGGCGAGCTTTGTTCACCTGATAGGGAATTTCATGAACGATGATGGTTTCTTTACTGCCCTTCTCGTCAGTTTCGATCTCGGCGCGGGCGCGAAGATAGATTTTGCCGCGGCCGGTGCGATAGGCTTCTTCAATGCCGCGACGGCCGTTAATGATCGCCGCTGTCGGGAAGTCCGGCCCCGGGATGTGTTCCATCAGCCCCTCAAGGGTGATGTGCTCATCATCGATATAGGCCAGGCAGCCGTTAATCACTTCAACCAGGTTGTGAGGCGGAATGTTGGTCGCCATGCCCACGGCGATACCGGAAGAACCGTTTACCAGCAGGTTGGGAACACGAGTCGGCAGCACGGTAGGGATCTGCTCGGTGCCGTCATAGTTCGGCCCGAAGTCTACGGTTTCTTTATCCAGATCCGCCAGCAGGTCGTGCGCCATCTTCGACATGCGGATTTCGGTATAACGCATCGCCGCCGCGGAGTCGCCGTCGATGGAACCGAAGTTACCCTGACCGTCAACCAGCAAATAGCGCAGAGAAAACGGCTGCGCCATGCGAACAATAGTGTCATAGACGGCACTGTCGCCGTGAGGGTGGTATTTACCGATAACGTCGCCTACAACACGAGCCGACTTCTTATAGGGTTTATTCCAATCGTTGCCGAGTACACTCATCGCATACAGTACGCGACGGTGTACGGGCTTAAGTCCATCTCTAACGTCCGGCAGTGCGCGCCCTACAATTACAGACATCGCATAGTCAAGGTACGAGGTTCTTAGCTCGTCCTCGATATTTACCGGCATTATTTCTCTGGCAAGATCGCTCATGAAGCCGCTATCCCTCAAAATTTATTAGCCTCGAAAAGGTGCAAAATTATATCACATCCCGCCGGGGGTTTCTAATATTCCCCACTTTTCCTCAAGGCTGTATCCCGCCGCTGTCAGTAAACGGCGATAGCCGTCATTTTGATTCAACGCCGCTATCAGAGGCAGTGATACAACACAGCCTAACTCCCTTCCGACGAAAATTGTGGGTATACTGTCGCCCCTACAGTTTTATTTATCAGGTACCCAGCCATGAGCGTGACAGAGAACGTCGATCTTAATGAAATAGCCAAGTTTGAAGCGATGGCTTCACGCTGGTGGGATCTTGACGGTGAATTTAAGCCGCTGCATCAAATCAACCCGCTGCGTCTGGACTATATTCAAAACCGCGCTGACGGCCTGTTCGGCAAACGCGTGCTCGACGTCGGCTGCGGCGGCGGCATTCTCTCTGAAAGCATGGCTAAAGAAGGCGCCAAAGTCACTGGCCTCGACATGGGCACAGAGCCGCTGGCGGTTGCACGACTGCACGCTTTGGAAAGCGGCGTAGAGGTTGAATATATCCAACAAACCGTAGAAAGCCTTGCGCAAGAGCGGCCCGGCCAGTACGATGTTGTCACCTGCATGGAAATGCTGGAGCATGTCCCTGACCCAGCGTCAGTGATAAACGCCTGTGCCGCGCTGGTTAAGCCGGGTGGACAAGTGTTCTTTTCAACCATTAACCGCAACAGCAAAGCCTGGCTGATGCTGGTGGTCGGCGCTGAATACGTGATGCGCATGGTGCCCAAGGGCACACACGACGCCAAAAAGTTTATCAGGCCTTCAGAGCTAATCGACTGGGTGAGCCACACGCCGCTAAGAGAAAAGCACATTATTGGCCTTCACTACAATCCGCTGCGCCAGCGCTTTTGGCTTGGTCCGAACGTTGACGTCAACTATATGCTGCACTGCACGCGGGAAGCATAGCGCTATCGGCCGCCAAAAAATGGCGGCCAACGCATTCACCTACAGAGTGAAATAAGAAATCAATCAATTTTTTTACGAAAATTCAGCATTTATTTATCACTTCTCTCTTAAACTAAGAATTCACAGCGATACGGTGACTTAGCGTATTTATCCCAAAGGTTATCCACAGCTTTTCCCTTTTTTGTTCACTTGCAAAAGATGCATAACACCACTATCTTGTAGCTCATTACCGCACGGCCCCCTATATATTGTGTTTTGTTGCCAGTGATGCAGTTCTCTCGCTGAGCAATAAATAGTGGGTGCTCTGAAGAGCACACTTTTTCACGGAAAGGTAGCATTACGTTATGAATCAAAGCTTATTGGTCACTAAACGAGACGGCAGCAAGGAACGCATTAACCTCGACAAGATCCACCGGGTTTTGGACTGGGCAGCAGAGGGACTGAACAACGTCTCCGTTTCTCAGGTTGAACTGAGATCCCATATTCAGTTCTATGACGGCATCCGCACGTCTGATATCCACGAAACCATCATTCGCGCTGCGGCCGATTTGATCTCTCGAGACACGCCTGACTACCAGTACATGGCCGCCCGCCTGGCAATCTTCCACCTGCGTAAAAAGGCTTACGGCCAGTTTGAGCCGCCGGCACTGTACGACCACGTAAAGAGAATGGTCGACATGGGCAGATACGACGCCCTGCTGCTGGAAGACTACAGCCAAGAAGAGTTCGAACAGATGGGCGAGTTTATTGACCACTGGCGCGACATGAACTTTTCCTACGCGGCGGTTAAGCAGCTAGAAGGCAAATATCTGGTGCAAAACCGCGTGACAGGTGAGGTGTATGAAAGCGCTCAGTTCCTGTACATTCTGGTCGCTGCCTGCCTGTTCTCTCACTATCCGCGTGAGACTCGTCTGAGCTACGTGAAGCGCTTTTACGACGCCATCTCGACCTTTAAGATTTCTCTGCCTACGCCGATTATGTCCGGCGTGCGCACACCAACTCGCCAGTTCAGCTCTTGCGTACTGATCGAGTGCGGTGACAGTCTGGATTCCATTAACGCCACCTCCAGCGCCATCGTCAAGTACGTTTCCCAGCGCGCCGGTATCGGCATTAACGCCGGCCGTATTCGCGCGCTCGGCAGCCCGATCCGTAACGGTGAAGCGTTCCACACTGGCTGTATTCCTTTCTACAAGCATTTCCAGAGCGCGGTGAAGTCCTGCTCTCAGGGCGGCGTTCGCGGCGGTGCAGCGACAGTGTTCTATCCGCTGTGGCACCTTGAAGTAGAAAGCCTGCTGGTGCTGAGAAACAACCGCGGCGTGGAAGAAAACCGCGTGCGCCACATGGACTACGGCGTACAGCTCAACAAGCTGATGTATCAGCGCCTGCTGAAAAACGAAAGCATTACCCTGTTCAGCCCGTCCGACGTGCCGGGGCTGTACGACGCGTTCTTTACCGATCAGGACGAATTCGAACGTCTATACGTGAAATATGAAGCGGACGCGTCAATTCGCCAGCGTCAGATAAAAGCCGTCGAGCTGTTCTCGCTGATGATGCAAGAACGCGCCTCTACTGGCCGTATCTACATTCAGAACGTTGACCACTGCAACACCCACAGTCCGTTTGATCCAACCGTAGCGCCCGTACGCCAGTCTAACCTGTGCCTGGAAATCGCTCTGCCGACCAAGCCAATGGAAGACATCAACGACGAAAACGGCGAAATCGCTCTGTGTACCCTCTCCGCCTTTAACCTCGGCGCTATCGACAGCCTGGACGAGTTGGAAGAGCTGGCTACGCTGGCGGTTCGCGCCCTCGATGCCCTACTGGATTACCAGGACTATCCAATTCTGGCCGCTAAGCGCGGTTCCATGGGCCGCCGCACGCTGGGTATTGGTGTCATCAACTACGCCTACTATCTGGCCAAGCACGGTGTCCGCTATTCCGACGGCAGCGCCAACGGTCTGACTCACAGAACCTTTGAAGCTATCCAATACTACCTGCTGAAGGCGTCCAACGCGCTGGCGAAAGAACAGGGAGCCTGTCCGTGGTTTAACGAAACCCGCTATTCGCAGGGCATTCTGCCGATCGACAACTACAAAAAAGATCTGGACACGCTGTGCAACGAGCCGCTGCACTACGACTGGGAAACCCTGCGCCATGAAATTAAAACTCACGGCCTGCGCAACTCAACGCTGTCAGCACTGATGCCGTCAGAGACGTCGTCTCAGATTTCCAACGCCACCAACGGCATTGAGCCACCGCGCGGCTATATCAGCATCAAGGCGTCAAAAGACGGGATCCTTCGTCAGGTTGTTCCGGAATATGAAAAGCTACACAGCAACTATGAGCTGCTGTGGGATATGCCGAACAACGACGGTTATCTGCACTTAGTCGGCCTGATGCAGAAGTTTATCGACCAGTCGATTTCGTCTAACACCAACTACGATCCGACCCGCTTTCCTGGCGGCAAGGTGCCGATGAAGCAGCTGCTGAAAGACCTGCTTACGGCCTATAAGTACGGTGTGAAAACGCTTTACTACCAAAACACCCGTGACGGTGCAGAGGACGCACAGGAAGACCTGATGCCGGCCAAGGCGGAAGACGACGGCTGCGAAAGCGGCGCCTGCAAAATTTAATTACGCTTTTGGGGGGAGCTTTTGCTCCCCCCTATTCCCGTTAAATTTCATCCCTCGCCTACAGCCCTGTTGGCGCGTTGAAAGATAAAGGGACTGACACAGGGATTTACCTATGACGCATACCTACACCACGTTTTCACAGAAAAAAAACGACCAGCTGAAAGAGCCCATGTTCTTCGGCCAGCCTGTTAACGTTGCCCGCTACGACCAGCAAAAGCACGAGCTGTTTGAAAAGCTTATTGAAAAGCAGCTCTCCTTCTTCTGGCGCCCGGAAGAGGTCGACGTATCCCGTGACCGTATTGACTATCAGGCACTGCCTGACCATGAAAAGCACATCTTTATCAGCAATCTGAAGTACCAAACGCTGCTGGACTCCATTCAGGGTCGTAGCCCCAACGTCGCTCTGCTGCCGCTGATTTCTATCCCTGAGCTGGAAACCTGGGTAGAAACCTGGTCCTTCTCGGAAACTATCCACTCGCGCTCTTACACTCACATTATTCGCAATATCGTCAACGATCCTTCAATCGTGTTTGACGACATTGTCTCTAATGAAGAGATTTTAAAGCGCGCAAAGGATATCTCACACTATTACGACGACCTGATCGCCACCAGCAACTACTACCACCTGTTGGGAGAAGGCACACATCAGGTTAACGGTAAAAAAGTTGTCATTAGCCTGCGCGATCTGAAGAAAAAGCTCTACCTGTGCCTGATGAGCGTTAACGCTCTGGAAGCCATCCGCTTTTACGTCAGCTTCGCCTGTTCTTTCGCCTTCGCCGAGCGCGAGCTAATGGAAGGCAACGCCAAGATTATTCGCCTTATCGCCCGCGACGAAGCGCTGCACCTGACCGGCACCCAGCACATGATCAACCTGATGCGCTCAGGCAACGACGACCCGGAAATGGCTGAAATCGCCGAAGAGTGTCAGCAACAGTGCTACGACCTGTTTGTATTAGCGGCTCAGCAGGAGAAGGAATGGGCTGATTACCTGTTCCGCGACGGCTCTATGATTGGCCTGAACAAAGACATTCTGTGCCAGTACGTGGAGTACATCACCAATATTCGCATGCAGGCCGTTGGCCTATCACTGCCGTTTGAAACCCGTTCCAACCCGATCCCTTGGATCAACGCCTGGCTGGTTTCCGACAACGTTCAGGTCGCCCCGCAGGAAGTAGAAGTCAGCTCCTATCTGGTTGGGCAGATTGACTCTGAGGTGAATGCAGACGATTTGAGTGATTTTGAGCTTTAAGGTTTTTAATTGAAATAGCATTGGCCCGCTTTGCGGGCCAATAAGTCTTAGCGAACATTTTGAATCTTTCTAATGCTCTCTTCGCGCAGCTTATTGCGCGTTCCTTTCGGCAATACCAGATATGTTTTTTTAATTGTTTTACTCAAAGGTTTCGCCTGTTCAAAATCTGATAGCATCTGCTTAACCTCTTTGCGATCGCCACAGAGCCCATAAAGATATTGACCACCAAAATTAGGCGTCGCAACATAAATTACCGTATCGCAAACTTCACTTTGAATAATTTTTCTAGCGAAAGAAATATGTCGCTGATGATATTCCTCATACTTTTCACCATACGATTTTGCTTCAAATGAAGCCGTATCCTTATTCATCACTGATGAATTAATCCGGCTATCAATCCCATCTTTTCTCAAAGATGGTAAAGGACGAACAAACTCAGAGGAAAAGGTCACCTTATTACCATCTCCTGTACTTCCCCATATAAAGATATAATCATTTTCTGAACCGCTATAATCACGATAAATAACCTGCATTGGATGAAAATAACTCGTTTTATCTCCACCGATATATACAAATTTTTCATCAAGCTTGAGGCTAAAATTAGTCTGTAACGCCTGAATTTTCATTAATCGTAATTGGCGTTCTCCTTCGGTTTCACTTACGTCTCGAACGTCTGCATCCTGCGCAATGTTACCCAGACTTGTTACAGCAGCAGATGTGTCTTGTGCAATGACATCGAGACTGGTTAAAGCAGTAAGTAGTAAAAACAAATATCGAGATATACGCACCTCTTATTTCCTTGTTTAAAATATTTTTATATCCGTCATCGTTCAAACTTGAAGCTAGCTCCACCATTACTAGGGTTTACTCAGCGTCGCTACCCACTCCCCATCCGTACGGGAAAAAGAAATTCGGTCAAAAGTACGATGCACTTCATCAGAACCGGCCGGAGTAAATTCGGAATAGACGCTACACACCAGCGTTGCCTTATTCTGAAGCTCACATTTGTCCACTGCGGTGACCTTCAAATGGGCAACGTCCTGTTGAAGTGCCTCCCGTGCCGCTGAAGAATCGTTTCGCTGCGCATCGAGTAAAAATGCGGACTTAAGCGCACCGTCAGCTTCGTCAGCGGTGGGTTGCCCTGATATCCCCGAAGTTTGGCAAGCTGAGATCAGTAACGCCGCTGCGCCAATCAGCATTTTTCTTATCATTTCCTGTGTCATCCTGGATTACCAATCATCTGTCGAGGTGGGGAGATAACATAATGCAGAACACGGTTATTTTCTCTTGGGGAAATCAAGTTTTCTGAAACTGATAGGGAAATTTTTGAAATGACGCGCAAAGAAAAAACCCGCTGAAACAGCGGGTTTTTTCTAACTCTCTCTTGTCCACAGGGGGAGGCACTTGCCAACAAAGTCCCGTGGCACGCGACAGGGATCGTAAGGAGTTTAAATAATGACGTCAATAGAACTATCCTTGCAGCTTTCATTTTTGCGAGATATCTCCAGGCTCTAAATTCCCTTTCTTGCCGTAAATTTCTGACCGCTATATCGTCGCTCTGCACCAGCGAAATTAAGCAATCAAGTAACTCTTACGCATAAATCTGCGTATATCGTCATTAAGAACGGGCGTGTAGAACGGATAATGTTCAGCGATTAAGAATAATTTGTGAGCAGTACGGATGTATCAAGAAATAGGATGGAAACAATAGGATCGAAATAAAAGAAAAAACCCGCTGAAATAGCGGGTTTTTCCGAACTCTCTTTTGTCCACAGGGGGAGGCGTTTGCCAACAAAGTCCCGTGGCCCGTGCATGGGATACTATGGTGTTTCAATAATGACGTCAATAAAGTCAACAGAAAAAACTATTCAGGCTATTAAACGAGCGCTGTCTCCAGCCAGAATGAGTACGTATGAAAGTGCTTTTAAAGCCGGAGCAGACATTCATGCCCCTCTAGATCTGTATATGTGGAATGCCCATCTCTCGGCAGCTTTTTTCATCCCGCTACATTTTTGTGAGGTTGTCGTTAGAAACGCCATTGCTGAGGCACTTGAAACACAGTACGGAGAACGATGGCCGTGGTCTTCGGGATTTGAAAGGAGCCTTCCCGATCCTGTAAACGGCTACAGTCAACGAAAGGATTTATTCAGCGCCCGCAAAAACCAGCGCATGACAAAAAAGGTCATCCCCGAATTGAAATTCGTATTCTGGCAACGATTATTGACCCGTAATAACGACTGTCGTTTGTGGAACAAGCACCTTAACGCCATTTTTCCCCATATCGATCCCTCTTGGGAAATAAATCAACGGAGGCAATTTATTTATGAGCGGCTCGAAAGAATCCGTAAATTACGAAACCGTATTGCACATCACGAGCCTATTTTTCTTAGAGAACTCGATACTGAGTATCAAATAATTACCCAACTTATTCACCTGAGGAGTGGGATCACGGCGGAATGGATGGCGCTGCATCAACAGGTGCAGGAACTTATTCAGCATTCGCCTTTCTCTACTCGCTATTTCATTAAACAATAAAAAAGGCCCCAAGCAACTGCCTGAGGCCTCCATAGAACGTGATTTCAAACGTAGGCTAAGTACTACACAACACTACACCACCATCGGCGCCAGCAGGAAGCCAAACGCTACGCCTGCCGCAATACCGCCAAGCCCCGGCAGCATAAACGGATGGTTAAGCACGTACTTACCGACTCGCGTCGTGCCGGTAGTATCGAACTCCATCGCCGCTAGCGATGTCGGATAGGTCGGCAGAACGAACACCCCAGTAACTGCAACATAGGAAGCCAGGATTGCCCAAGTCGGCACGCCCAGCGCGACAGCCAGAGGAATAATCAACGGCGTCGTAGCACCCTGTGAATACAACAGCGCACAGGTACCAAACAGCACCAGCGCCAGCAGCATTGGGTAAGCCGTCAGCACGTCGCCAGCGATCTCTTTGATTTGCACCATGTGGGCGTCAACAAAAGTCGTACCCAGCGTAACAATACCCAGAATAACCGCTACCGAGCTCATGCCTGCACGGAAAGTGGGCGCTAGTACAACCGAGTCGGTCGACGTTTTACAGAAGACCACCATTAGGCAGGCGGCGGACATCATACAGATAATAATGATATCGCGCGTTCCCATCGGTTTACCGAGATCAAAGCCCGGACGAAGAGACGGGAAGGCAGCCAATACAACGATCGCTACCGTCGCTAACAGGAACAGCGCTACAGACAGCTTGGCGCCCGGAGTGGTTTCCTGCTTCTCTTCATACTTACGCACCAGCCCTTTTTGCAGGCGTTCCAGATACACTTCGTCGTCTTCCAGCTCACAGCCTTGACGAGAGGCGATAAAAGCCGCCACCATAGCTGCAAAGAACGATGCAGGCAGACACACCGCCATCACCTGAATAAAGGTCACGCCGTTGCCTTCCATAATGGTCAGCATGGCAGCCATAGCGGCACTGATAGGCGAACCTGAAATAGCGATCTGAGAGGCAACAACTGATCCTGCCAGCGTTCTTGACGGACGGATGCCCGACTCTTTCGCCACCTCGGCAATAACCGGCAGCGTAGAGAACACGATGAAGCCAGTGCCCGCCATGATGGTCATCGTCCAGGTAATAATGGGAGCAATGATGTTGATGTATTTCGGGTTACGCCGCATAAACGCGCCAGCGACTTTAACCAGGTAGTCCATACCACCCGCAGCCTGTAGCGCAGACGCGGCAACTACCACGGTCATAATAATCAAAATAACATCAACGGGAGGCGAACCAATCGGCAGGCCAAAGCCCAGCGTCAGTACTGCCAGCCCTAACCCACCGCACAGGCCGATGCCGATGCCGCCTAAGCGAATGCCGAAAAATATCGCACCCAGAACAACGATTATCTCTAACCAAACCATAGCGGACTCCACCTTGTTATGTATTGTTATGAAAGCAATGAAAATAAAAGCACTGAAAATGAAACGCGTTAGTGTAGCTTTATTGTTTTATTCCACAAGAAGATGGTTCTTCCCCATCCTTTTTTCATACCACCGAATCCCGGCCCTTACCAACGCGCCAGTAGAATCGACGTATTTCTCAGGGTTCTGCAAGACAGCGTCAGCCAAGATCACCGGCACTTCAGTGCAGCCCAACACAATGATTTCAGCACCGCGGTCAAACAGCGCCTCTGCCTGCTCAACCATCATTTGCGTCGCGCGAGGCAGTTCGCCTGCCTTCAGCGCATAAATACTTTCCATCACCCGCTGCTGACTCTCTTCCGTTGGGCTAATGCACTCAAGGCCTCTCGCCTCAATGCTATTTTGATAAAGCCCCATATACATCGTCGCGTTGGTAGCAAGCAGCCCAATGCGCCGCTTGCCGGAAGCGACCACTTCATCCATCGTGGTTTCCACGATGCTCAGCATATCTACATCGCTCGCTTCTTTAAGTTCAGAGAACCAATAGTGGGCAGTGTTACAGGGAATGACAATGCACTCGGCTCCAGCCTTCTCCAGCCGCTTCATGTAGTCAGTCATCGTTGGCAGTGGCGAGGTTCCGCCGTGCATCAGCGCGGTCGTTCTGTCGGGAATGTCAGGAATAGACGAAATAATAAGTGGAATATGTTCCTGATCGCTGCCTGCTGCAGTGAAGGTCACAAATTTATTAAACATATCGACCGTTGCAGCCGGACCCATTCCACCAAGAACACCAATCAAACCTTTCACGATAATGCCTCCTGATAACGCCGTTAATTGATGCTCTGGCTACTTCACGCCATTTTTACGCCTCAGCGCGCAAATTATTCGGGCGATAAACCGAACCGGTTTTCCCCATTTTTTGATAAGGGGAACCCCTGACGCTTATTTATAAAGAAAAGCGTCACAGCAATTAACTTTGTTAACATTAATTTTTCTTTTTACTGAATTAATGCATATTTAAATGCCTTAAACCTCTGCTAACTATATAACTACTTCACCGTGAGAAAAGAAATGCAAGTATGTATGGGGCGATGCAAAATCTGCATAACCTTGACTCACAGTTTGTACACATGAGCCTAGAGCAAGAAAAAAAATCGTGACAACATGACCGAACAAACGAATAAATACCGGACTGTGACGGCTTTTAGGCTGCCTGACACTACAATGTTAAAAACGAAGGGGCTATGCAAAAATCAAATAAGCGTGTAAAACAGGAGAAAGTGAAAAACGTGAAGAACATTTAATTTCTTCACCTTCACGCAGCCATAGAGCTTTATTTTTTCGTCAATAACGTGAGGCTGACAAAAAATAAATAAAAAAAGAAACTCACGCGTTGAAAAATAGCGCACAGCGGGAACAGGTAACATGAAAAATATAGAGACAAAGTGGCTGTACGATTTTCTGACTCTTGAGGCAAGCCGTCATTTTTCTCACGCTGCCGAAGAGCGGAATATTTCTCAACCGGCCTTTAGCCGCCGCATTAAAGCACTGGAGTCAGCCGTTGGGGTTGAGTTATTCGACCGCACTACCACACCACTACAGCTGACCGAAGAAGGGAAACTGTTTCACTCCCAAACCCGAAGCCTTCTTCAGCAGATGGAGTGCAACCTCAACGAACTGTCAGGCCATAATCTGTTAAGCCTGCCCAATATCAAGATCGCCGTCGCCCACTCTCTGGCCTTTACCCTGCTGCCAAAGCTCATCCACTCCCTATCCGGCTATGGCAGTGAGTTCGTTTACCACGTAGAGGCTATCGACGTTGTGCAGGTGGTCAACACGCTGCGCGAGGGGAAAAACGACTTCAGCATCTCTTTCTACGACGAAGACCTGATGCAGTCGCCATTTTGTCATCTGAAAATATTTGAGTCTGAGCTTTATCCCGTCTGCGCCACGGATCAGTATGGCCGCCCGAGATTCGATATCTATCGGCCTCAGGTCCCTTTGCTCAACTACACTAGTGCATCATACATGGGGCGGCTGGTTAACCGACGCCTTGGTGAGGTAAAAGCCATAGACCCCAAAACCCTGTTCATGTCTTCAATGAGCGAACTGCTTAAAAACATGGCGCTGGACGGCCACGGCATTGCCTGGCTACCTATTTACTCGGTGGTTAACGAGCTAAAAGAAAAGCGACTGGTTTGCTTAGACACGCCAGAGCTCACCATTCCCATTCAAGCCTATATCTATCGGATGGACACCCGATTAAATAAAACTGCTGAACACTTCTGGGACATTTTGAAAAGCGGCATCCCAGAAGAAATCAGAAACCTCTAGGCCGCCCAAGCGGCCTAAATATCTCACATCAGCGAATGATGATGTCCTGCTCTTCAAGCCACTCATAGTGCTGACCAAAATCTGCTCTTCCACGCAGCCAGCGAGACAGTGTATCCAGCGCCAGCGCTACAGCAACATCTTGCTGAACCCGAACGCTGTGGTTTCGCGGCATATAGCGTAACCGTAGCGCAATGCTGTTTGTTGGTGTACACAGCGCCACGGACAATGTTCCCTCTTGGTATTCACCCACCGCCAGCCCTATTTCAGCACCGTATTGTTCCGCCACGCGCTTTGCCCGCGCCAAAAACGTCTCCAGCGTGCTCGTTTCCTCCCCTTTTGGCACCACCTCGGCACCGCGCAGCGGCGCCTCGACCGACGTCAGCCCCCAGCTCAGCAGCCCAGCGCTAAAGCTTTCACTTACGGCTAACGTTAAACCTTTCTCAGTCAGCTTGCGCACCACCGATGCCGGTAACCCATCTGTTCCTTCAAACAGGATATTGCTGGCAACGCCCTGCTTCACCTGCTGCCAGGCTGCTTCCATTGCCTCTTGCTGCTTTGCGGGACCGGTTAATTTAAGTTCGATAATCGGCGCAGAGGAACGGTAGCCCATTACACAGCCTTCAGGCAGAGGCAGACTGTCAAACTGCTGCGCTAGCCCACTTTCAGTTCGGCCAAAGGTCGTTAAGCGTAGGCACAGAGGAGGCTGTGGCAAAGCATAAAGCTGACGGAGGCGGGGAAGGATCTGATCGTTGACCATCACTTTAAACTCTGACGGCACGCCGGGAGTAAAAAACATCAGACAGTCGTTAATCACCAGTGAAAATCCACAGGCGGTACCTACCGGATTATCCACCAGCTCGGCACAGGAGGGCAGCATAGCCTGCTTACGGTTACTCACTGACATCGGACGACCGCGATCGGCAAAGTAGCTTTCCATATGCGCAATCCATTCCGGATGTTCAACCAATTCCACGCCCGCTGCCGCTGCAGCGGCCTGAGCGCTCAGGTCGTCACTGGTTGGGCCAAGCCCGCCGTTAACGATAAGTACATCGGCATAGAGACTGCGTTCCAGAAGCGTACTGATAAGCGTGTCCAGCTCGTCCCCTACCGTCGTGCGCGTCGATAACGGCAGCCCTTGCTGAAAAAAGACGTCCGCCAGCCACGCCGCATTAGTGTCTACGATTTGACCGTGTAGAACCTCGTCTCCCGTACTCATCATCTCGACTATCAGCATGTATCACTCCATTTACTTTCATTTATTCAGTTATGTTACGCCGCTCAGTGCCGATAATCAGCTAAAAGCGCCTCGTCCAACTGCCTCAGACAGCCCTTTTAGTGAATGTAAATAAAAAATTACACTCGTATCAATAGTTTGACAGCTGAAACTATCTCACATACCCTAGCGAGCATTCCGGCCTCTACCCTTTGGCAGCAGGCCGCTAAGTCGCGGTACGTGCGGTTTACGCACAGACCACATCGCTTAACGTAACGAATATATTCCGAGGTTCGTGTGAGAAATCGCACTCTGGGCAGTATCTTTATTGTAGCTGGCACTACGATTGGTGCCGGTATGCTTGCTATGCCGCTAGCGGCCGCTGGCGTGGGCTTTGGCGTTACCCTTGCCATGCTGGTGATCCTCTGGCTGATGATGTGTTACACCGCCCTGCTATTGGTGGAGGTTTATCAGCATAACGACCCCGATAACGGCTTTGGCACTCTCGCTAAGCGCTACTTGGGCACAGCTGGCAATTTGACCACCGGATTTGCGGTCATGTTCCTGATGTACGCACTGGTTGCCGCCTACGTAAGCGGCGGCGGAGAGCTATTGAGAATAAGCCTGAACGACGGACTGGGTCTCGACCTACCGCATGTCTTCGGCCCGTTAGCCTTTACTATCCTCGGCGGCGGCGTGGTTTGCATCGGCACCCACACGGTAGATCTCATCAACCGCCTGCTGTTTACCGCTAAAATTGTCTTTCTGGTCATCATGCTGGCTCTGATGCTGCCGCACGTCAAAAGCGTTAACCTGCTGACGCTTCCTCTTGAACAGGGGCTAGCGCTCTCGGCCATCCCGCTGATTTTCACCTCGTTCGGCTTTCACGGCAGTATTCCCAGCATCGTGAAATATATGAACGGCGACACGGCAAAGCTTCGCAAGATCTTTATCATCGGCAGCGCCATTCCTCTGGTTGCCTACATTCTATGGCAGCTTGCCACGCTGGGCGCCATCGACTCTCGCACCTTTGTCGGCATTATTGCTGCGGAGTCTGGCCTTAACGGGCTACTACAGGCCGTTAAAGAAGTGGTTAGCGCACCGAGCGTAGAAATTTCTGTGCGGCTGTTCTCAGCGCTGGCGCTGGCGACCTCGTTTCTTGGCGTTGCGCTTGGCCTGTTTGACTATCTGGCTGACCTATTAAAGCGTAGCAACACCGCTTCCGGTCGTCTGCAAACTGGCGTAGTCACCTTCTTTCCACCGCTGATGTTTGCCCTGTTCTACCAAAAGGGTTTTATCATTGCCCTTGGCTTTGCCGCTATTGCTCTCTCGGTTCTGGCACTACTGCTACCAGCGCTAATGGTGCTGAAAGCCCGTCAACTGCACCCGAAAGCCTATCGGGTAGCTGGAGGTACCACCGGTGTTGTTACCGCAATAGCCTTCGGTATCGCGATTATTATCATTCAGTTCGGCATCGTTTTTGGTGTATTACCCCAAGTCGGCTAAATGCCTGCCTTTTACGTTCGGGCCTTTAGCGGCCCGAACGTCAGTTTTCTCATTGCTAGACTAAAAATCTCCGTTCTGCCGTAAATATTTTCAAACTGTGATCCTTCCGGCTTATCTGAACTATTCTCTTCCCTACAAAGCCATTACTTTCTATAAGGGATTATTATTCAATCATCAAAACAAAATTATTCTTACGACACATCGATTTAGCTAATCAAGTCAATAGAATTTAACAATTGGATACACAATAACGATAGGTAAGATAATAGAAAGGATATGCTTTAAGTGTGCGTATTCAGGATTTACCACTTTTAACAGGAGAAAATGATGAGCGATAAAAAACTGACAACGGGCTCCGGTGCGCCGGTTGTTGACAACAATAATGCGATGACCGCAGGCCCCAGAGGCCCGATGCTGCTACAAGACGTTTGGTTCCTCGAAAAGCTGGCTCACTTTGACCGCGAAGTTATCCCCGAGCGCCGCATGCACGCCAAGGGCTCCGGCGCTTACGGCACGTTTACCGTCACCCACGATATCACCAAGTACACGCGTGCAAAGATTTTCTCTGAGATTGGTAAAAAAACCGATCTGTTTATCCGCTTTTCCACGGTTGCCGGTGAGCGCGGCGCTGCCGACGCCGAGCGCGACATTCGCGGCTTTGCCATCAAGTTCTATACCGAAGAGGGCAACTGGGATCTGGTCGGTAACGATACGCCAGTGTTCTACCTGCGAGATCCGCTAAAGTTCCCGGATCTTAACCACGTCGTTAAGCGCGACCCGCGCACTAACCTGCGCAACCCGACCTATAAGTGGGACTTCTTCTCCCAGCTTCCTGAAGCGCTGCACCAGTTAACCATCGACTTTACCGACCGCGGCCTGCCCTACTCTTATCGCCACATGCACGGCTTCGGCAGCCACACATTCAGCTTTATCAGCGCTGACAGCAAGCGCTACTGGGTGAAGTTCCACCTGCGCACCCAGCAGGGCATCAAAAACCTGATGGACGACGAGGCGGAAAAGCTTATCGGCCAAGATCGCGAAAGCTCCCAGCGCGACCTGTATGAGGCTATCGAAAAGCGCGACTTTCCTCGCTGGACACTGTTTGTTCAAGTGATTGAAGAAAAGGACGCCAGCAAGCTGCCTTACAACCCGTTCGACCTGACCAAAGTTTGGCTGCATAAAGACGCCCCGCTGATTGAAGTGGGTGTCCTTGAACTGAACCGCAACCCGGAAAACTACTTCTCCGAAGTCGAACAGGTCGCCATGAACCCAGCTAACGTCGTGCCCGGCATTGGCTTCTCGCCGGACAAAATGCTACAGGGTCGACTGTTCTCCTACGGCGACGCGCATCGCTATCGCCTCGGTGTTAACCACCATCAAATCCCGGTCAACGCTCCGCGCTGCCCGTTCCATAACTACCACCGCGATGGTGCTATGCGCGTTGACAGCAACAGCGGCAACGGCGCGACCTACGAGCCAAACAGCTTCGGCGTATTTAAAGAGCAACCGGACTTCAGAGAACCACCTCTAACGCTGGAAGGCGCAGCCGACCACTGGAACCACCGGGAAGACACCGACTACTTTAGCCAGCCGAGAGCGCTGTTTAACCTACTAAGCCCACAAGAACACGAGCGCATGTTCAAACGCATTGCCGGTGAGCTTATCCACGTGCCGGAGCACATCCGCCAGCGTCAGATTGATCTGTTTACGCAGGTACATCCTGACTACGGCAGCGGTGTCGCCAAAGCCGTGAAAGAGATGATGTAATTCTCTCCCCTCTTGCCCCGCCTTCATCGGCGGGGCATTTTCCACTTTCCATTCATTAGACATTCGCTAGAATGTCCGCTCTCTTTCGGTAACGCGGCCAGTTCAGCATGATCCTGCTTCTCGACAACTACGACTCTTTTACCTATAACCTGTACGATTACCTGCGACAGTCCGGCGTTCAGGTACAGGTGAGTAAAAACGACGCGCTGTCGCTGGACGATATTGCCACGCTGGCTCCCTCAGCCATTGTGCTGTCCCCTGGCCCCGGCAGGCCAGAAGAAGCGGGGATCACGATGTCAGTCATCGAACGATTTGCCGGGCACATTCCCCTTCTCGGCGTCTGCCTCGGCCATCAGGCCATCGCCAGCGCCTTTGGGGCTAAAATCATTCCCTGTCCTCAGCCAACCCACGGCAAAACGGCACTGATTGATCACGACGGTCAGACGCTGTTTAGCGGCCTGCCAAACCCGCTTCGCGTTGCTCGATACCATTCTCTAACGGTAGACGTCGGCTCTCTGCCCGATACGCTAGTCGTAACCGCCAAAACGCCAGACGGCATCGTTATGGCGATTCGCCACGTCAGCCTGCCCGTTGAGGGCGTACAGTTTCATCCCGAAGCCATACAGACCGACGGCGGCCAGCGGATGATCCACAGCTTTCTAGCCCGCTATACCCGAGAGGTCGCCTGACGTGACGCTGCGCTTTGACTTTCACCAACAAACTCGGCTGTTTCGCCACCCAATTCGCATTATTCAAACCAGTCATATTGACGAGGTTACTAAGTGCCTGGCAGAGGTAGAACAGACGGTAGCTGAGGGCAACTATGCCGCGGGCTATATCGCCTATGAAGCCGCTCCGGCCTTCCAACCTTTTTACCGCACGCCGCCGCAGGGAGAAATGCCTCTGCTGTGGTTTGGCATTTACCCAAGCGTAGAGACAAACATCGACACAGATACGGCCACTAGCGTACCCACACTACAATGGACACCGTTAACCGACGCCGACACCTACCACACAGCCATTGAACGCATTAAGCAAGAGATTTGGGCGGGCAACACCTATCAGACCAACTACGCTATTCGCCTTGAAAGCCGCCAGAATAACCTCGACGACGCCTCGCTTTTAGCGCTCTACGCGCAGCTAAAAGAGGCTCAACGCGCCGACTACTGCGCGTTTCTGGACTGCGGGCGTTTCAAAATCTTGTCCGCATCACCCGAGCTGTTCTTCCATTGGAAAGAAGACACTGTTACCACTCGCCCAATGAAAGGCACAGCCGCCAGAGGCCTAGACTCTGACGACGATCTTGCTCAAAGGGAAAAGCTTCGCAGCTCCGAAAAAGATCGGGCAGAAAACGTGATGATCGTCGATCTGCTGCGCAACGATCTGAGCCAAATCGCCGAACCCGGCAGTGTTGAAGTTCCCAGCCTGTTTGACATTGAACAATACCCTACCGTCTGGCAGATGACCTCCACCGTTACCGCTAAAACGCGACCTGACGTTAGGCTAACAGAGGTATTTCGCGCCCTGTTTCCCTGCGGTTCAATCACCGGAGCGCCCAAGGCCAGCACCATGAAGCTTATCGCCGAGCTTGAGCCTCAGCCGCGAGAGGTTTACTGCGGCGCCATAGGCTACATCACGCCGCAGCGGGAAGCGCTGTTTAGCGTACCAATCCGCACCGTGGTTATCGACGCACAGGCTGGCGTCGCCCGCTACGGCGTGGGAGGAGGCATCACCTGGGATTCCAGTGCGGAAAACGAATATCAGGAAGTCGTGGACAAAACCCGCGTGCTTAAAGGCATTCAACAGCCGGAGCAGCTGTTGGAAAGCCTGTTGCTCAAAAATGGCGACTATTTCCTATTGAATAGACATCTAAACCGGCTGGCGGCTTCCGCCCGCTATTTCAATTTTCCGTTCCATCGACCAGAAGTCGAACTCGCCCTGAGGGAGCTCACCGCCTATCACATTCACGGCAACCATAAAATTCGACTACTGTTGGATGCCAACGGCAGGCTTGAGCTGGGTGTCGAAGCCATCGAGCCGCTCACGTCACCGCTTATCGCCCGCTGGTCTCCTTTCCCGGTTAACAGCCAGAATCGGCTGCTTTACCATAAGACTACTCTGCGAGATCATTACCCCAAGGCCACGCTGAACAACGAATACCTGATGTATAACGAGCGCGATGAAATTACCGAGTTTGTTAACGGCAACGTCGCGCTGCTGCTCGACGGTCGCTGGCTCACGCCCGCCCTCGCCTGCGGCCTGCTGCCCGGCACCGAGCGGGAAGCGCTGCTGGAAACGGGGAAAATTGAAGAAGCGGTTATACCTCGTAAACTGTTTACTCAGGCACTGGGGATTGCTTTTTTTAACAGCGTTAGAGGATGGAGGGAGGTAGTGTGGGAAGAGTAGAACACTCAAATAATAACAATTTGATACTATATTCATCAGAACTTCATAAAATGCCATTAGCCTTCTCCCTCCTTTGAGGAATCCAAGGCCGAGTTAAAGTGCGGGTGATTTCTCTCATCAATCAGTACAAATCCCATGCTTCATCACGGATAGAGGAGAAATGATGTTTCCATCACCACGCAATAGCCTGAGATCTCTTTACGCCCTGCTTTTTATCATTCTCCTGTCGTCCATCGGGGGCTGCGATTTAAAAAACAAACAGCGCGACGCGTTTGCCGAATACCTGGAACTTCATATTCTTATCATGCCTACCATGACGGCCACGCAGTTAGACGATGAGCAGTTGGCGGCTTTTGGCACCTATGCCAACCACTATCGCACGCTGTCGGACTATGATGCCATTGCAGCGCCGCTGATGTTCCCCTTCAATCAGCACTTTGACCTAATGTGGAATGTAGGCAGCGCACAAAAACTACTGGATAATCGGGAAAGGCTGGCTGAGCTGCACGATGAGCTGCTGTCCGGAATCGGCAGGCTAGAACAGGCCTTCCAGCGAGCAAGCCAAATGCCGACAGATCCTGCGCTTTCAGGTGAGGTTCTTGACTTATATAACCGGTCTTTCGAGAAAACCGTCGCCCGCCCCCATCTCCTTATGATGGCGATATTCACCGCCAGTGAAAAAGCGCTAGCGGCAGAAATTGACATTGCAAACTACGTTAAAGCCCACAACGGCAAATTAGAGGCTCAGAAAAGACACCCTTCCTTTGCCACGGAAGAAGAGCGGGAAACGTACAAAAAGAAGGTGAAGTTAATGGGTGAACATTTTAACGAGGTAAAGAAGGCGGGAGTCCAGCTACGGTTAGCCTCTGAGACAAATCAGCAGTGATGCAGTGGGGCGATTGCCGCCCCATAAATTGGGCAAATCCTTTCACCTTCTTTTCGCATATTTAAATTAAGCGTATGCGGCGCGCACTCAGCGATAATATCAACTCGCCAAGAAGATTTAGTCAGAGCCTCTTGCGCGTAAACTGCTGCTCAGTCACCACGCTTCCCCACTGGCTGCCCTCTTCCTCACAGGTCAACACAAACCCGTGCGATTCATAAAGGCGCCTTGCGGCCTCCAGTCCTTTGAACGTCCAAAGCTGAGTGGCTTTAAAATTGTGCTGGTCGCAAAACGCCATAGCGGTCTCAATTAAAACCTTTCCTACGCCGCTGCCCCGGCAGCCGTCGTCCAGAATGAACCAGCGCAGGTGGGCTTCATCGTTGCCTAAATCCTGACCGTCGATCGCAATAGAACCGACGATTCGACCATTGAGCACGGCAGCCCAAACGCCATTGCGGGGATCGTCGAGGCGGCCGACAAATTCAGCAATACCGGCGGCAACCTTGCTTTCAAAAAACTGGCCAAAACCGGAATGCGTCGAGTAATACGCCGCGTGCATTTCCGCCACTCTGCCGACAAGTCCGGGGCGGTAGCCTGCTTCAATTCGAATTTTACTGGACATGGCATCTTCTTCTCCCGTTCGTCGAGACTTCAGTGCCTGGGCGTAACAGGAAATGCCCTGTGCAACCGCCTGCTGCTGGGCAGGATTAAGGCGCTGCATCGCCGTTTCTACCTGCGTGCGGCCGTAAGCGTGGATTTCCTCAACGGTACGCTGACCCTTGGCCGTCAAGCGCAGCTGTTTAAACCGACCGTCCCCATCAACGGATGATTCTTCAATTTCCCCGGCTTTAATCAGCTTGCCAAGCATTCGGCTGACACTGGACTTTTCAAGGCATAGCGCCTGTGCAAGCCGCGCCGCCGTCATGGTTTCGTTTGACTCAATCTCGAGTAGCGCATGAACAGCGGAAGGAGAGTAGTCCGTCGCCGCCAGCGTCGCATTCATAAAGCCCAGTTCGCGCACCATCATGCGGGAAGCGGAACGTATTTTTTCTATCAAGTGTGTGCTGTTTGCCATCGTAGTCAGTCCCTTATCGTTATAATTAGTTGCATAATACAACCATATATTGGCAACAATATCACGAAGACTAAAAAGAAATAGGGGGTTTAATCACATAATCGGTGGGGGATATATTTTGCTTTTTTAGATAAGAAGCGAGCCTGGCAGTGTTCTATCGATAAAACAGGCTAATACGTTAGAAAACGGCCCCGTATCGCCTGTTCAAATTAGCTATTGGTCTCCAGCCTCACCCACTCCTTCACTGCCTGCCGAGAGATCTTAATCCCCCCCTGCTTAAGGCTTTCAGGTAACAAATAGTAGGCGTCAGGAATTTGAAAGCGTGGCACTTTGTCTTCCAGCCAGACTGACAGCCTAGCGATATCAAAGTCGATATCGCTGTCGATAACCGCTACAGGCCGTTGACCGAATTCAGCGCTGTCTACTGGTACCACGAAGGCCTGATGAACGGCAGGATGGGTTGCCAGCGCCCGTTCGATATCTTCCGGCTGAATACCCTCGCCGCCGCTGAAAAACAGATTATCGAGGCGCCCCTGAACGAACAGCTCGCCTTCCCTGACTTCGCCGCGATCTCGGGTGTGATACCAGCCTTCAGCGTCAGTCAGAGGACGCACGTGCCCTTTTTGCCAGTATCCGAGCGCTTGCCCGCTCCCCTTAAGCCAAATTTCATCCCGCACGATGCGAATCTCACGCCCAGGAAGAGGAACGCCGACGCCCGCACTGGCATCCGCCTGCTTGGCGCAGGCTGTCGACGCCATCTCGGTCATGCCGTAGCCGCACCAGCAGCTGATGCCGGCCTGCTGTGCGCGAGCAGTAAGCTCAACGGGAATGGTCGCCCCCCCCCAGCAGCACCTGCTTTAACGCCAGTCCAGAGGCGGACTGCTCCAGCAGCCGCCAAAGCTGAGTGGGCACTAGCGAGGCATGAGTACAACCCGACAGGGCGTCAGATAGCGGATGCATATCGCGCTGCACTAGCGTCGCGCCCTTAAACAGCCAGCGCCAGAGAATGCCCTGACCGGACACGTGAAACAGCGGCAGAGACAGCAGCCAGCGATCATCGGCGTCAAATGTCATGCGCTGCAAAAGCCCGCGCGCGTTCGCCAAGTGAGCGGTTGGGCGGTGCACCACCGCCTTCGGCAGCCCGCTAGAGCCGGAGGTCAGCGTCATGGTCAACGAACTGTCACACGGCCATGAGGCATAGCTCGTGTCATAGCCGCCTTCGTAGTCGCAGCTTAGCAGCTCGGCGGAAAACGGCGACAGAGGAACAATCGCTGAATGCCAGACGCCATTGTGCGCACACCAACCGTAGTGGATATCAAGAGAAGGCAACAGTTCCGCCAGCAGGGATTCCGGCAGTTGAGGATTTAGAGGAAGAACGCGAGCGCCGAGCTGTAGCACAGCCAAATAGGCCAACAGCAGCTCCTCACCGTTTTTACCCCTCAGGGCGACGCCCTGCCCTTCACGCACGCCGCTCTGATAAAAGCGATCGCACAGGGCGTTCACTTCGTCCGCCAGTCGCCGCCAGGAAATCTCCTTTTGACCGCGAACAAGGGCAACCGCGTCAGGACGCTGAGTTGCCCACTGCTGCCACGGCCAGTCGAAAAACTCCGGGCAGTCTAACGGCGCCATACCACGTCCAGCGAATCAAGCCCCAGCAGCGGCAGTTCGCTGTCAGGCCACGGGCGAACCAGCTGAGACTGCATCAGGGACAGCGTATCCAGCCCCGGAATAGTATTCGGCGTTAGCCACGCGGCAATGCGGGCCAGCTGAGTCAGGCCAAAGCTGCTTTCTATCGACGAGCTGATAACCGCCATCATGCCGGCATCGTGGGCCTGCTGAACTAAGAGCTGACAGCGCTGTAGGTTGCCCACCAGCGTCGGCTTGATGACAATCGCCGCCACGCCCGGCTCGGCTTCAACCACGAAGTCAGGCTCGCGCACGCTTTCATCCCAGGCAATAGCAATGCCGGTTTCACGCGTAAACTGGCGGGATTCTTCCCGGGTTTTACAGGGTTCTTCCAAAAATTGAATGCGAGGACGCAGCTCCGGCGCAACGTACTTCACAAAGCCATCGGCCTTGGCGCGCGTCCAGCTGCGGTTGGCATCCAAACGCAGCTTAAGGTCAGGAATGGCCTCCAGCAGCAGGTTGACGATCATGCCGTCGCGCACTGCCTCATACAGGCCGACCTTCACTTTCGCTACTTTCTCGCCTTCCATCGCGCTGAGTACAGGAAACAGCTCGTCTGGGTCGCCGCTGCACAGCGGCGCTTTGCGGTAGTCTGCCTTCTCGGGAAGCAGCCCTTCCAGCTCTGCCAGAGCGCAGCTCAGACCGAAAGAGACAGAAGGCAGCGCGCAGTCAAACGCCTGCTCGCCGTTAACCCAGCTGTGTAGCCAGCCGAGAGTAGCCGATTCCGCATCGTCCAGCGTCTCTTGGGAAAACTCCGGCAGCGGGGAGATCTCTCCCCAGCCCTGCCTGCCGTTCTCTTCCAGACACACCAGCAGCCCGTCGCGCGTTTTTAACCGCTGATTGCGCAGGATAACGCCTGCCTCCATCGGCAGGCTAAAGCGGTAGAGTTCGACTCGGCGCATTACGGGTTACGCTTGAATTTGCTGAAGTCAGGCTGGCGCTTTTCGTTGAACGCGTTACGCCCCTCTTGCCCTTCTTCCGTCATGTAGAACAGCATGGTGGCGTTGCCAGCCAGCTCTTGCAGACCGGCCTGACCGTCACAGTCAGCGTTGAGTGAGGCCTTCAGGCAGCGCAGCGCCATTGGGCTATTGCGCAGCATTTCACGGCACCAGCGAACGGTTTCTTTTTCCAGATCGGCAACCGGCACGACGGTGTTGACCAGCCCCATGTCCAGCGCTTCCTGAGCGTTGTACTGACGGCACAGGAACCAGATTTCACGGGCTTTTTTCTGACCAACGATGCGAGCCATATATGATGCGCCCCAACCGCCGTCAAAAGAACCCACCTTCGGGCCAGTTTGACCAAAGACCGCGTTTTCTGCCGCGATAGTCAGGTCGCACATCATGTGCAGCACGTGACCGCCGCCAATGGAGTAACCCGCAACAGCGGCAACAACAGGTTTCGGACAGGTGCGGATCTGGCGCTGGAAGTCCAGCACGTTGAGGTGATGAACGCCGCTGGCGTCTTTATAGCCGCCGTAGTCGCCGCGCACTTTCTGGTCACCACCAGAGCAAAAGGCTTTTTCCCCTTCGCCAGTCAATACGATGGTACCGATATTGTCATCATAGCGGGCGTCAGCCAGCGCCTGAATCATTTCTTTGACCGTCAGCGGACGGAATGCGTTACGCACCTCAGGGCGGTTGATGGTGATTTTTGCAATCCCTTCCGCCGACTTGTGGTAGCGAATGTCTTGAAATCCTTCTGAGCAGTCCTGCCACTCGATGGGGGCGTACAGTTCTTCTTCACTTGGATACAGCATAGTTAGCATTCCTTTAAAAATGTGAGCAAACTTTTGGCAAACCCTTCGGGATTGCCGCTATGTGCGTTATGACCCGCCGCAGGGACAATACGCAGCGGAAAATGGTTTTCCTGCGCGATGCGCTGAAACTTGAGATCTCGTTCACCGCAAAAATAGCAAAACGGCAGCCGACGACGCTCAACCTCGTCGTTTAACCGCGCCGTTAGCCAAGGCTGGCGACCAAGGGAAGTAGCCTCAAGCATGTCGGCAACGGTCAGTGCGCTATTTTGCAGACGCTGCGCAATCGTGCGCCTGCGCGACTCTTCGTCTAAATCGGCAAACACTGGCTGCCGATACCACTCATCCAGCGCCTCACTAAAAGGCAGCTGGCGAAAGCGTTTCGCCCATCGGGCATCGTGCACTAGCCGGGCATCACGCTCGGCCGCATCGTTAAGGCCGGGGTTTCCCCCTTCAATCACTAGCCCACACAGGCCATCACGTTGACCAAAGCAGGCATGATACATGGCGGTGCGGCCACCGAGAGAGTAGCCGACGAGTATATAACGATTAATATTATAGAACAGCAGGGTTTCCGTCAGCAGTTGGCTAAGTTGAGCAAAGCCTTCTGTATCAACAGAAGCGAGCGCAACATCGTTAGACCTACCGTGCCCCGGCAAGTCTACCGTCACACAAGAATAGCCGCGGAAGTAAGGCAGCACCTTTTCCCAGTCTCGACCGTCCCCTAACAGGCCGTGAATAAACACTAGCCACGGGCGATCGCAGTCCAACGACGGCTCGGCGGGGTGAAGCGTTAGGCTTAGCAAGAAAGCCGTTCCGCGTCAGACACCAGCTGTTGCAGCGTGTGAGCGCCATCGTGCGGGGCTACTCGAAGCTCCAGCAGCAGTGTTCCGTTTGGCTGTTGCCAGTGAGTGGAGACGGCCTTCTGTAGCGCTTCCCAACTTTCTGGCTGAGCGTAGCCCAGACCAAACATCGCCGCCGCATGCTCAAAGCCAAGACCGTGAGGCATGCGGTAAAAGCGTTCTCTTTCCGCTTCCGGCGTCGGCAGCAGTGAGAAGATAGAGCCGCCGTCGTTGTTCACTACCACCAGCACTGTCGGGCGGGTAGCCTGTGCCAACAGCGCCAGCGCGTTAAGATCGTAAAGGGCTGAGATATCCCCCATTACCGCCAGCATTGGCAAGCCAGAACAGCGCTGAACGCCCGCCGCAGTAGACAGCAGGCCGTCGATGCCGCTGGCGCCTCGGTTGCTGTAAACCGGGTAGCCGACGGGAAGCTGAGCCAGCGCGTCAATCAGGCGCACAATCAGGCTGTTTCCTGCCCAAAACAGGCCGCCTTCGGGCAGCAGTTCCGGCAGGCGGCTGGCAAACTGCGCTTCGCCAAAGCGTTCCATAAGAGAGTCAACAACGTGGCGCTGCGCCTGCTCTGCCAGCGACACCAGCTCCGGTGCCCAAGGAGCCAGTTCTGTAGCTGGGTGAGCCTCAAGCCAGCGCTCAACGTCGCCCACCATGCGGCGACCGCGGTGGTTAGCCGGATCTAGCCGACCGCGAACGCTGTCGACAATCCAATATTCTTTAGGAGAACAGCCGGCCTGCCACTGCAGCATGCGCTTGCCTGTCAGGCTGCCGCCAAACTGAATCACGATCTCGGCCTGTGCTAGGCAGCCTTTAGCCTGAGGGCTGTTTAACCACAAATCAGCACAGGGAAGCGGCTGACCGCTGCTGGAAAGCACGTCGCCTAAAATTGGCCACCCTAGCCTTTTCGCCCACTCGGCTACTGCCTTCCCCTGAGACGCCGTCAGCCGCGCCGCGACAACCACACCTTTGCGAGCTCGCCACGTAGGCCAGTCAGGTTCTGTACGCAGCGCCTGCTCGCAGGGTGAAGCTAGCCAGGGAGAGCGGTCATTCCACCACTCCCCCAGCGCAGCAGACCACTCCGCGTAGGCGCTTTCATCGCCACCGTACAGCGGTTCGGCGAACGGGCAGTTAATGTGCAGCGCGCCCTGATACAGCCCCCCCATGGCATCGTCCACGGCAGACGTCAGCCAGGCAGCGGAAATATCCGGCGTCGGGCGCGGCAGAGAAAGCGTGGCGGTAGGATGCTGGGCAAAGATGTCTGTCTGGCGGATGGCCTGATTAGCTCCGCAGTCAATAAGCTCCGGCGGCCTGTCAGCAGTAAGCAATACCAGCCGTTCACCGGTCAAGCTTGCTTCAATCAGCGCGGGGTACAGGTTAGCCACCGCCGTACCGGACGTCACGATCACCGCAACGGGCTGGCGGCTAACTTTCGCAATGCCTAGCGCCAAGTGGCCAAGGCCGCGCTCGTCAAAGTGGGTATGGCAGGTGAGTTTTTTATTCGCAGCAGCGGTTAGCGTAAGCGGTGTAGATCGGGAGCCGGGGGCAATGCAGACGTGTTCGACTCCGTGGCGGGTCAGGGTTTCCAGCACGACAGAAGCCCAGCGGCGATTAAACACACTCATTGACATAGCTCTACCAGACCTATTAATTATTTGATTTTTATAAAAATAAATTTCATAACTGCCGGTTATTTTACACCAAGCGAACTCAGGCGACAACGAGTGAGGGCAATGGGCGTCACCGTATTACAACGTCTTGTTTATTGGGAAATTATAGAGGAAAGCCGCACTCACAGACGAAGAAAGGTCGCCGTTAAATAGAAAAAATGCGCGCTTTCAGAAAGGCAGACACAGTTAGATACACTTAATTTAGCGTTAAAAAATCTCGGTCAATCCAGCAGGAAGAAAGGATTATTATCAATGGCGTTAAGGCGGATCTGGCTGTCCTCCGGCTCCTCTTCGTGGTCGTAAACCAGAACTTTAAACCCTTCACTTTTTGGAATATCAGCAAAGGTCGGCGACGCCATAAAGTCAGCCATCACCTTCGACAGCAAATCTATCCAGTAGCGGTACTTTTCTTCGCCGTTCACCGAAAAGTAGTCATAGGCAACATCGTGAATGCAGTTCATCGAGCTAAAGCACTGGTACTTCCAGTCGCCAGTGTTGTACTTCAGGCTTAAGATCCCTGCGTCGGAAAGATAGTAGGCACCGTTGGCGCCGGTTTGATAGTAGTGCAGAATTTCATTGAGGTGTTTTGAAGTGGTCAAGCACAGATTAAGCTCAACCTCTTCGTGAACGTTGCAGTCAAACGCAAAGGCTGAAAAAACCTCGTTGGGATGCGCATCGACAAAACGGATAACTTCATTTTTCACAAACTGCGCGATGTCATCGGCAGAAGCTTCGGCGTAGTGTCCCAACGTAGGCGCTCTCTTAATCTGTAATTTCACTGGACGACACGTCGCCTAGTGATAATACCAGTCCGGCTCGGCTTCACTCGCCTCCGGGTGGCTGCTGTAAACCGGCTCAAGCGCTGGGTAAAACCACAGACTGGCTGGCGTCACGGTTTTGCGCTCCCAGGGGATCGATCCCAGAAACCAAAAGTTCCAGAATTGTAGCTTCGCGTTTGGATTACTGTTGAGCAGTTGATCAAAGGTTTCGATTTTTCCTATTGGAACTTCTAGCGCGTCCCGATAGATATCAAACACAAACTTTGAGCAAAACTGCCGTGAGGAGTCATATTTAAAGCCAGTGTGATAGAGCTTCCACAAACGGGAAGGCACCTGCTCGACGATGGCCTTTTTTTGATCTTCAGAAAGTCCGCCGCTGAGTCGGCGAATGCCGTAGCGACGATCGACAGAGCGTTCAATAAATCGACTTAGCGTCGTGGTGCTGGACAGCGGCACGCGGCTTTCCGCCACGATGTAGTCGCTGCCGTCATGGCCGACAATAATACCGACATGATTGCTCCAGCACAGGGAAGCGGCGGAAATCTGGCGAAACAGAGGGTGACCGATACAGGTAAAGACAACGTCGCCAACTTCATAGTCAGTAGGGTAGCCTGCTTGCATTTTGTGACTCCTTCACAGGTTTAAGCAATATCCCGTTATTTCCTATTAAAGTTAGCGAGTTAAATTGGCTTATTCAACCAAGGGGACAAACCTTTACCCTTGATTGACAAAGCTGACAAATCAGGCTGAGCTGTCTGCTTCCCCACCCTCGTCGTCCTGCACTTCAAGAACGTAATAGGCAACGGCACAAAACAGCGAGTTAAGGCGCTTCATGTCAGCTAACAGCCCCATGTGCAGCGAGCTGGTTTCCATACTTTGTAGGTTGTTCTGATGCAGTCGCTCGACGTGAGCCAGCGAATAGCGCTGGTTGAGCAGGCGAAAGCGGTGTTTGGCGCGGCGCAGCCGTCTGGCGTTATCCACCTCACCGGACAGAAATACTGACATTGCCAGATCGAGATTTTTCACCAGTCGACCGTGCAGTGTGGTCAAATCCTCTATCCCCTTTTGAGAGAAAAAACGGCGGGCGTTTAGCGATTTAGACGAAACCTCAGCCGCCATGCGGTCAATAATTTCTCCCGCCTGCTCCAGATTCACCGAGGTGCCGATAATCTCCGCCCAGCGGCGTGAATCGCTGTCGCTCAGGCTTTCCTGCGGCAGCCGAGCCAAATAAAGCTTGATGGCTTCATACAGCATGTCGCTCTGGTCTTTCAGGTGGGAAACTTCCCGCTTGTGCTGCGCGTTGCCCTGTAGCACCTGATAAAAGCCGTCCAGCATTTGGCCGACTACGTCACCAAGGCGTAGCGTTTCCCGTACGGCGTTAGCCAGCGCCAGCGACGGTGTATCCAGCGAAGCGCTATCGAGGTAGCGCGGCGTAAGCTGGGCTTCAACGATCGGCTCCTCGGGGACAAGACGCTCCATCAGACGAGAAACTGGCTGCACCAGTGGCAGCATCAGCAAACAGCGCGTCAGGTTGTAAATCACGTGAAAATAAATCACCACGTCCGCTGCGGGGAACTCGTAGGGTTTTAACCACTGCGCCAGCATCGTTACCCAAGGAATCACCATCAGGCAGCCAATCACCTTAAACAGCATGCTGCCCAATACCAGCCGCCTGGCGATAGTCCCCTGCCCTCGGCTACTGATCACCGCCAGCGCACCGCTGCCTAGGTTAGAACCAATCACCAGACATAGCGCAATATTCAGCGGCACCAGCCCCGTTGCCGCTAGCGTTGCCGTTAACAGCACTGCCGCTAGGCTAGAATAGGTGAGCATGGCAAATACGGCGCCAATCAGCAGCGCCAGAATGGCGTCCCCCGCCAGTGATGAAAACACTTCCCGCACCGCGCTGGCTTCAGTCATCGGCTTAGCCGAAACCACAATCAGCTGTAGCGCCAGAAGGATCAGCCCTAGGCCGATAACCGCCCGGCCAACCTGACCCACTCTGGTTTTCTTTTGGCTAAGAAACGCAATTACGCCGAACAGGATCAGTAAAGGGGACAGCCATGAGAGATCGAAAGTTAATACCCGCGCCATTAGCGCGGTGCCTACGTCAGCGCCAAGCAGAATAGTCAGCGCCGGAGAGAGGCCAATCAGCCCCTGAGCCACAAACGAAATCACCAGCAGCGCGGTAGCGTTGCTGCTCTGCACCAGTGCCGTAACGCCCAAACCGGCAACGAAGGCATTACTCTTTTTGCTGACGCTGGCACCGATAATCCGACGCAGGTTAGCGCCGAATATCCTCATCACTCCAGTGCGAACGATGTGCGTACCCCACACCAGTAAGGCAACAGAAGAGAGTAAGTGCAGCAGCGTTAACATAGTGGCGTCCTGTCGCTCCACGCTAGCGTGGAGGCTATCTTAGTAAAAACAGTCGGTGGCGACTCAGGCTTCAGCGCTAGCGCCCTTGCTTTGGCTCAGGGTACGATAAATGATAGACAGCAGCTTTTGGTTATCCACTTGATGCAGTATTTCTATCGGCTGGCCCTGAGGTGGCGCAATGCCGACATCCAGCCTTAAGCTTTCCGGATCCCAGCGCCAAGTTGTACCTCGCGCCATTCCCCCTTCCAGAGCAACGTCAACATATTGCCGCAGACTTGTTGCAACACTTTTATCCAACAGCCATGCCACGGTCAATACATCATGGATCCAGCAGCCCGGAAGTCGGCGAGTCTCCATGGAGTAGCGGATCCAGGGGCGCACCGTCTCAACCAGATAGTCTGTTAACGGCGAACCGATGCCAGCGATCTTGTCCAAATCATCAAGCACCATTTGGGTCTGTACCGTTGCGTCCATCGGTACCAGCGTAATATTCGCGCCGCTGGTCAGCACCACGTGGGCAGCTTCGGGGTCAATACCGAAGTTAGTGTCTTTAATATAGCCATCAACGTTAAATACGCCACCCATAACAATGATTTCTTTCACCTTTTCTGCCATCTCGGGATACAGGTGCAGGGCGTGAGCGACGTTGGTTAAAGGCCCGATAGCAATCAGCGTAATCTCATTAGGGTTATTGCAAATAAGCTCTCCGATAGCGTGAGCAGCCAACGGTCGCTCGCTAGGCACCGCGTGCGGTGTAGGCACGTCGCGCCATAGGTCTATCAGCCCAGAGCGTACGGCACCGTTATCCAGTTTGTCTCGCCACGGGGCTGAGGGCTCCACCAGCGCACGCGATGCCCCGCGACGCACCGGAATATCAAGCCCCATGCGCTCAGTCAGCGCGCGCGCTACGGAAAAACCGACGTCGCTGGGGGTATTTCCCGCCACGGTGGTAATCAACTCTAGGCTGATTTCAGGCGCGGCCATGGCGACCGCCAGAGCAAGCCCGTCGTCCACGTTGGCGCCAGCAACGCCGTTCCCCGGATCGCAATCAATAATTAAACGCATAGGCTGTTTTTCACTTAGTCAATTTTGTGCAACATCCACACGACTCGCCGATAAGCAGGTCAAACGAAAACTCCCGCAGCTCCGGCGTGTCGTTCCAGTTTTTCAGCATCTCTATCGCCGCCTTGGCCATGGCTTTCACCGGCTGTCGCACGTGAGTCAGGGAGGGGACGTTAAACTCCGACTCCACCGTTCCGTTAAAACACACCAGCGCCAGTTCTTCGGGAACCTTAACATCCCTCTCAGAAAGCGCCCTCAGGCAGCCTAGAGCCTGTAGCTCGTTAGTGGCAAACAGCGCCCGGGGAAGTCGCCCCTCAAGCATACGGCTCGCCGCCTGATAGCCTCCTTCACGGGTATAGGTAGTGGGAAATATCCACTCCTCCCTTACCGGCAGCTTGGCGGTTTGCAGCGCCTCACGCCAGCCGCTGATGCGGTCTTGGGTGTTCAGCATCTCTCTGGGGCCGCAGATAATGGCGATATCGCGATAGCCGTGCTCAATCAGGTGACGAGTCGCCTGAAACGCCGCTGCCCTTTCATCGACCCGAATAGCGGTGACGTTGAGCGCAGGATCAACGCGATCAAGCATGATAAACGGCGTTCCTGACGCCTGAATCAGCTCGATATAGGGGTGACGGTCAACGCTGGTATACAGCAGGCCATCAACCTGACGGTGCAGAAGGTTATTGATAAGCTCCAGCTCTCGCTGGCGGTTGTCCCCCGCATCCCCCAGCAGCAGCACCTGCCCGTGCTCAAAGGCCTCTTGTTGAAGCGAGTGCGCCAGTGAGGAAAGAAACGGGTTGGCGATGTTAGGAATAATCAGTCCATAGGTCCGCGTTGTTCCCGACGCCAGCGCCCTGGCTATGCCGTTAGGGCGATAGCCAGTCTTTTTAATGGCATCAAGAACCCGCTGACGGGTCGCTTCGGCTACTGGGCGAGGCCCGTTATTAATCACATAGCTGACGACAGCAACCGACGTTCCCGCCTCTTTGGCGACGTCAGCGCGCGTGACGCGACGAGGATGTTGATTTAGCACAGCGTATCCACCTACCTTAACGGACAGAGATATACCCTAAATAATTCGAGTTGCATGACAAAACGCCGATGGCGTTTTGAACAGCGCTTGCGCTGGCCCTGTAAGGGTGAGTCCCGTAGGGGCGAATCACGCGGCAACGCAGCGAATCCCCAGTCACTTACATAAGTAAGTGACTGGGGTGAGCGAGGAAAGCCAACGCACAGGCAACTTGAAGTATGACGGGTACAAAACACCCAATAATCAAACCGTTGTATAGCATACCTAACCCCATGCCTGAAAAATACCGACTGGAGCAAGAACTCGCGCTCCGCGCCGGCATTTTTCCCCAAAGCGCGCTTAAATGGCATCTTCCGGCAGGTTGAGGTCGCGGCCGCGCGTTTCCGGCGCAAAGAACGTGGTCACTAGTCCAATTCCCGCCATCACCATAAAGTAGACGGCGATCGGCCACCAGTGGCCGGCAAACGACAGCATAAACGACGCCACCAGCGGTGCAGTACCGCCAGACATAATAGATCCCAGCTCTTTGGCAACCGCCATTTTGCTGTAGCGGTTTGTCACCCCAAACAGCTCAACGCCCCACGCCGCCTGTACGCCGAAAATACCCAGTGACGCCAGCAGCATACCGACGATAATTGTCAGGATAACGATGGTCGGATCGCGGGTATCCAGCAGCATAAATGCCGGCACCGCGTAGAGCACCAGCAGCAGGCAGTACCAGCGATAGGTAATGCGACGGCCAAAGCGGTCAGACAGCCAGCCGGACAGAGGAATAATCAAGAAGCCCAGCAGAGAGGCAATAAACACTGCCATGGTCGGCACGGATTTATCCACCGCCAGCACTTTCGCCACATAGCCAACGATAAAGCCCTGAGCCAAATAGGAAGGGCCGTTCTCGCCAATGCGAAGTCCAACCATGATCCAGAAAGCCTTGGTACGCTGCCAGAAGCTCTTCTGCTCGCCGACCTCTTGCTCATGCTTGCGCCCCTCTTCCATCGCCGCGCGGCGCTGCTGTTCCAGCACCTGCTTTTGGCGTTCAAACACCGGCGTTTCGCGCATGTGGCGACGAATAAACAGCGCCACGGCGGCAATCAGGATGCTGGAAAGGAACGGAACGCGCCATCCCCACTCAAGCAGCGTGTCGCGATCCATTTGCAGCACCAGAAGCCATACCATTGACGCCAGCAGCGTACCGCTGTTAGAGCCTAGAGCGATAATGGAAGACACCAGACCACGACGCTCTGAAGGAGCATACTCCCCCAGCATTACCGCACCGCCTGAAAGCTCAGCCCCTGCGCCCAGCCCCTGCATAAATCGCAACAGTGCCAAACAGGCAGGAGCCCACAGGCCAATAGTCGCATAGCTTGGGATAAGCCCAATCAGCGTCGTCGATGCCCCCATTAAGGTGATAGTGACCACCATCACCAGCTTGCGCCCCTTGCGGTCACCCAGCCAGCCAAACAGCAAAGCGCCAATAGGACGGGCGATGAAGCCGACCGAATAAGTGGCAAAACTGGAAATCAGCGCCACGATAGGCGTTGCGTTTGGGAAAAAGACGTCGCCGAAGATGATCCCCGCCGCCAGCCCGTAAAGGGCAAAGTCAGCGTATTCCATCGTGGTTCCCAACCAGCAGGAAAACGTCGCTCGCCAGAAGTCCTTGCGCCCTTCCTCTGTGGTTAGGCGCTCGTCCGCAGCAAGCTGCTCAGACTGAGGGACTGCGCCAGAATCATGGGTTATTGTCATTATTAAGATCCTTGTTTTGGTCTAACGGATATCGATCTGACTGGCACGCTGACTTTGTACACACCCAAAGCCAACGCATTTTTTCGTGAGTGTATCTACTCGCGTAGATAGATCAAGTCTACTCGCGTAGATTGTAATGTTGATCACATTTCACACGAGTGACAGTCTGATGAACGTTCGATGACGGAGAGTTAAATCCAGCGCCGCACGCGCTGTCGATAAAGGCGATAGCGCTCGCCAAAGCGCGCCTCCAACGCCCGCTCTTCCGGCACAATTTGAAAGCGGGTGATATAGACGATAAACAGCACCACGGCGATCAGCGCAAAGAGGCTGGTAAGAAAAAAGCAGAGGCTCAGCAGCAGCAAGGCCAGCGCCAGATACATAGGATTACGGGAAAAGGCGTACAGCCCGCTTTCAACCAGAGACGTAGCCGCTTCTACGCGAAGCGGATTCACTGTCGTTTTGGCTCGCCAAAAGGCCGTTAGACTCGCGAGACCAATAGCGCCGGAGGCCATAAAGCAAAGAGCAGACAGCGACCAGCTCACCGCCAGAGGAAAAGTACACTGAGGAAATAGCCAATACAGGCAGTAGGCCAGCAGCGCGCTGGCAGTAAAAATCAGCGGAGGGGGAATGCGGAGTTCGAGATGAGATAGATTCATAAAATTGTACTCTTAGCACGACGTGGCTCAAATGAAGAACTCGTTGAACGTATTAATTGACCATCTCCCGCCAAAAAGACGAGTTCATCTGTGCTCCAACCGCTTTTTGTATTTGCTCCTCTGTACCAGCGCAAAGAAACGCAGTGCCAACACCACAAACAAAAAGGCTAAAGTTGGAAGCAATCCGCTCAAAATCATCTACTGAAGATTCGCTAGTCATTGCATATACTGCGCCATCATACGTATTCAGTAAAATGGTGTAAGGATCAGTCAAAGCTATAACAACAATACCTTCCGGGCGTCTATCACCAACCCACCACGTGTTGAAATCATTATCCTGATTGGCTTCAACCAGAAATGGAAAATAGGCTTCTCCATTAGAGCTAAACTGGACTTTACCTAAAGAAAAAGAGTCAAAATCATAGTCTGAAGTTAATGCTTTAAAATCTTCCGGAAAATCAATCGCCAAAGTTTGCTCTACTGTTTTGATGTCACTAGAAGCAATCGCTTTCTTCTTAAGAATTAGATAGCCCAAGTCCATATCTTTATCAAACGGTAGAAATTTCTCGCTCAGTCGGCGCTCTATCTCCTCAATAGGTAATAACACTTTCATCCTCTCGATTATTAAAGACCCCTCGTCCAAATATCTTATCGCCTTACTCGCTCACCCAAAGCGTAAAAGGACCGTCCCCACCATCCTCATCCAGCGAGCCATAGAACCGTGCCGGTTGCCGATCGTTAATCAGCTGGCTCAGGGCTTCTTTACGCCGCAGCCCGTCGGCAGTACCGCTTAAGATGCGTCTCCCCTGTGGTGAATCGACCGTCAGTACCATAGAGCGAAGCCACGATGACAGAAAACGTCCGTCATCTGTCTCAAACTGTATCTTCTCATCGTCCCCTAGCTGATAGCGCACAGCGTTAATCGACCGAACGTTGGACAGATCCGGCGCTGTCGGATGTCGCCCAACCTTCACGGTGTGAACCACACGCTGATTAGGGCGGTGGGTAAACCGCGTAAGCACAGGATAGCTCAACTTGCCGAACCGACCGGTTACGCGCTGCCATCGAGCGTCTGCGACCTGATACAGGTCGGTAATCCAGTATCCGTCGCTAAAGTGCATCGTCAACAGCTGTGCCCGCCCGTTTCCCTTGAGATCGAGCAGATCGTCAATGCCCTTCTTATCAGTGCTGTAGTAGAAGCCCCAGGTTTCTAGCAGCACTGGCCTACCGTCTTGCTCAAAGGTAATGATTTCCAGCCGAGAATCGGGCGCCATGCCGTTACCGGCATTTGGCACCAGCATAATCACATCTTGAATACCATTACGATCGAGGTCTGCTCTATAGATTTCTGCGCCGCCAGCGGCAGAGTAGAGGCTACCGGTATACACTTTCCACGGTTTTCCCGCCTTGTCGAAGCCTTCAAATACCCACTCTTCTGGGTAGCCGTCCTCTTCGGAAACCAGTCGCAGCGTTACGCCGGATACACCCGCCTGTGGAAAATGCCACTCAGGTAGCCGCTTTGGCTCACTGCTTTCTTCTTCGGGGAACAGCTCAGCAGGCGTAGGAATGGTTAACAGATGCTTCATCCCGCGCTTTTTAGCAAACTCAGCGCGGGGCATCGGCAAGTAACCCTCAAAGGCAGCGCTAGCCGAGAAGGCAAAAAACAGCGTTAATAACGCCAGCGCGATAAAATGAAACAGTCCGTTTTTCATCGTAATTTTTTATCGAAGAAGAGGAAATTACGCCTCCTGCTCCAGCAGCGTTCTCAGCCCAGCGGCTTTGTTTTCAATCTCTAGCCACTCTTCTTCAGGATCGGAGCCGGCAACGATGCCCGCCCCGGCGTATAGATGTATTTTATCGTCTTCAATCAGCGCTGAACGCAGAGAAACAGCAAACTCACTACGCCCCGCTGAAAGATAACCGGCAGAACCGGCGTACCAGCCGCGGGTAAAGGGCTCGTTTTGTACAATAAACTGTCTGGCGGGTTCTCTGGGCAAGCCTGCCACGGCCGCTGTGGGCTGTAGCCGCTGTAGCGTATCGGCATCGTCTACCTCGGCAAGCGTGGCGTGAATAGCGCGCTTAAGGTGTTGCACCTTACGCAGGCGAACAATTTCCGCTGGCAGAACGTCTATCGCCTGCGTTCCTCCCTGCAGGCGCTGGCAGATGTCGTCCACGACCAGCATGTTTTCGTGCTGGTTTTTTTTGTCCTGCATTAGCCATTCACCGAGCGCTTTGGCTTTTTCGTCGTCCGGCGAACCGGCTACCGTTCCAGCCAGCGCTTCGGTCGTCAACCGCTGCCCCTTGCGCAGGAACAGGCATTCAGGAGACGAGCCCAAAAAGGCCTTTTCATCGTCCATGCGCATCATAAAGTGAAAGCAGCGGTGGTTAACTTTCTGACTGGCGTTAAGAAACGCCGCCGGATTGAGCGGCTTATTAAGAGTCAGCGTTGAACGGCGCGCCAGCACCACTTTGTCGAACCGTTTGTTAGCTATTTCCGACAGAGCCTGCCGCAGCAGAGAGCACCACCCCTCTTTTTCGGGCTGGTGGTGAACGTCAAGCACGGAGGCGTTAATAGAAGGCAAAGGCTTTGAGGGAACCAGCGCCGTCAGCGTTTTTTGTGCTCGCTGAACGTCGTCGGCCAGAGAGCTTTCGCTGTACAGATTAACCGCCAGTCGCACCCCCTGCTCGTCGCGCAGTAGCTCAACGCGGGGTAAAAACAGTGCTCCCTTTGGCACCGCTGTCTCTGAAGTATCAACGCGATCAAAAGCGTTTAATCCCCAGATGCGCATATCCTGACGCCCGCTATCCACCAGAAAGCGATAGGCGGCGCGGGCATCGTGAAAGCCAACCACTTCACCGCAGACGGCAAACTCTTCGCGACCGTCGCGCTGACGCCAGTAGAACTGCGGAAACAAAGACTGGGCCGACAGCCAGCCAAGCAGCGAACGAACCGTCAACGGCAGCGACAGCTCAACGCGCGCCCATCCAGGCTCCGGGCGCGCAGCGTCCTGCAAACGTTGATGCAGCTGCTTGACCAGTTCAGATATTTGCTTCACGACGACCTCTTGAGCCTAAAAACTAAAACAACGGATTATACGGCGCTTCACCGACAAAAACAGGTAAAAAAATACCGGTCCTTCAGGACCGGCATTTAATCATCTAGGATTAGCCTTGATTACATGGGAAACGCATACTTCGCCAGCGCAATCAGCGGCTCTGGGTAGAGACCAAAGAACACAACGGCCACTGCCGACAGCAGCACAACCACACCGCCCGCGGTAAGCGCCCAGTTGCTCGGCGTATCGCGCTTAAGCTCCTGCGGTGCTTCCAGATACAGGCTCACCATGACGCGCAGATAGTAGTACAGGCCGATGGCGCTGCCCGCAACGACTGTCGCCGTCAGCCACCACAGGTCGGCGCTCACACCGATAGCGATAACGTAGAACTTACCGATAAAGCCCAGCGTCATCGGCACCCCAGCCAGAGACAGCATCATCACTGTCAGCACTGCCGACAGGATTGGCTTGTGCCAGAACAGGCCGCGGTAAGCGTGCAGGGACTCTGCATCCGGCCCGGTATAAGGGCTAGACATCAGGCTGACTACGCCGAACGCGCCCAGGCTGGCGAACAGGTAACCGGCCAGATAAACGTTCACCGTTTCGATGGAAAGCTGATTGCCCTGAACGGCGATCAGCGCCACCAGCAGGTAGCCCAAGTGTGCGATAGAGGAGTAGCCCAGCATGCGCTTGATGTTGCTCTGACTGATGGCAAGCATGTTGCCGAACAGAATCGAACAGAAAGCGATAATCGCCAGCACCGTGCGTACTGACTCGCCGTCAGCCACTGGCGCGTACATAAACATCCGCACCAGCGCGCCAAAAATGGCGATCTTGCTGGCGGTGGCTAGGAAGGTAGATACCGGTGCAGGCGCGCCCTGATAAACGTCCGGCGTCCACAGCTGGAACGGCACCAGAGACAGCTTAAAGCCGAAGCCAACCAGCATCATGCCCAGGCCGATAATCAGCAGCGGCTGATGCAGCGCGCCGTCGCTCATGCTGTTACCCAGCGCGGCGAAAGACAGCCCGCCGGTGCCCGCGTACAGCAGCGCCATACCGAACAGCAGGAAAGAAGAGGCCGCCGCGGACAGCACCATGTACTTAATGGCAGCTTCCAGCGAACGCTTCTGACGATAGGCATAGCCCACCAGGCCAAACAGCGGCAGCGAGAGCAGCTCAATACCGATAAACAGCGAGGCTAGGTGGTTAGAACAGGCCAGAACCACCCCGCCCAGCGCCGCAATCAGCACCAGCAGGTAAAACTCTTCTTTGTTGTCCGGATAGCCCGCAAGCCACGGATAGGCGAAAGTACAGGTTGCCAGGCTGGCCAGCAGCACTAGCCCGATAAAGAAGACCGAGAAGCCGTCCACTTTGAGCAGCGGCGTCACATCCATGGCTGGCTGCTGCCCAACGATGAACAGCGAAAGCAGCGCAACGTTGAGGCCAATAACCGCAATCGTCGCATTCAGGAAGTGATCGCGTCGCCACGCAATGGACAGCATCACAACCACCACGGTTAATCCAACGATTAACAGCGGTAACAGAGCAAGCATATGTTGTGCAGTGAGTGTCATGGCGATTTACTTTCCTATAGACATGTCTGGTGATACGGGAGCCGCAGCGCTAAACCACTGAGAGATGGTCGTGACGGCAGAGTGCGACGTATCCAGAACCGGCTGAGGGTAAACGCCTAACAGGACTAACAGCACGACCAGCATCAGGATCATAATCAGCTCGCGCGCATTCAGCCCCGCAATCGGCTGGTCTGACTTAGGCGCACCGTAGTAAGCGCGCTGCATCATAATCAGTGAGTACACCGATGCGAATACCAAACCAAAGGTAGCAACGATAGTAATGGTTGGAACCACACTATAGCTGCCGAACAGAATCATAAATTCGCCAACGAAGTTGCCGGTACCCGGCATCCCCAGCGTCGCCACGGCAAAGAACAGGGACAGCGCAGGCAGGTAGCGAATGCGCTTCCACAGGCCGCCCATCTCGCGCATATCGCGAGTGTGCAGACGCTCGTACAGCTGGCCGCTGATGATAAACAGCCCCGCCGCTGACAGGCCGTGAGCAATCATCTGCGCCACGGCGCCCTGATAGGCCAGCACGCTGCCGCTGTAGATAGCGATCATCACGAAGCCCATGTGGGAAATACTGGTGTAGGCGATAAGGCGCTTGATGTCCGTTTGAACGAACGCCATCCACGCGCCGTAGAAGATACCGATAACGCCCAGCCACATAGCTATTGGCGCAAACGCGTGAGAAGCCTCAGGGAAGAACGGCAGCGTAAAGCGCAGCAGGCCGTAGGCCGCGGTTTTCAACAGCAAACCCGCTAGGTCGACAGAACCTGCCGTGGGTGCCTGACTGTGCGCGTCCGGAAGCCAGCCGTGGAGCGGCACTACCGGCATCTTCATCGCAAAAGCGATAAAGAAACCCAGCATCAGCAGATACTGCATACCGTAAGACATCGGCGTATTAAGCAGGTCTTCGTAGTTGAAGGTCATTACGCCGGTGGCCTTGAAGTGTACAAACACCAGACCGACGATAGCAATCAGCATGAACAGGCTGCTGGCCTGCGCATAGATAAAGAACTTAGTTGCTGCGCTGATGCGGGTTTTGCCGTCAGACCCCTTATGCCCCCACAGGGCGATAAGGAAGTACATTGGCACCAGCATGATTTCCCAGAAGAAGAAGAACAGGAACATGTCGACAGCCATGAACACGCCCATCACGCCGCCCAGGATCCACAGCAGGTTCAGGTGGAAAAAGCCCTGAGAGCGCTGCCCTTCTGTCCATGAACAGACGATAGCCAGAATGCCCAGAAAGGCCGTCAGCACCACCATCAGCAGGGACAGACCGTCCAGCGCCAAGTGGATCTGAATGCCGAGACTCGGGATCCAGTTAATGCGGAACGGTTCGCCTATCCACAGGTTTTGGGCGGACGTCACGGTAAATCCGGCATCCATCCACAGGTACAGTGAAAGGAGCAGCGTCAGCCCCATCGAAAGCAGCGCTACCCAGCGTGGCGCCTGTTTGCCCAGGCGCTCGCTCGGCCAGCACAGAAAGCCGCCGATAAAGGGTAAAAGTATTAGCCAAGGTAGTAGCATGGCGTTTTGTATCCTTTATTTGAAAAACTTTAAACCGATTCGTCTTTAAGTTATTCAGTTATTCGGTTAAACCAACAGCAACAGAGCCAATACGACCACTGCCCCCATGCCGACCGATGCAGCATACCAGCGCAGCATTCCGTTCTCGCTCACCGCCAGCGTGCGGTTGCACAGGCGGACAAACGTGCCGAACAGGTTCATCATCGAGTTCATCGGGTCGCGTTGAATCAGCTTTGCCACGGCCAGATAAGGCTTCACAAACACCTTGTCGTACAGCCAGTCAAAGCCCCATGCGTTGTACCACCAGGTGGACAGGAACTTGCCCGGGCCGCTTTGCGCAATGGCATTCACCAGTTGACGCTTGCCGAGGTAAAGCACAACCGCCGCCAGAATACCAACAATCGCTACGCCGCCAGAGACCATTTCCAGCATCAGCTTGCCCTCTTCCGGCAGATTGCGCACCGGCAGCACGCCGTCCAGCGGAATGGCCAGGAATGCGCCAACTGCAGTAGAAAGCACCAGCAGCACAATCAGAGGCAGAGAGTGGGAAATGCCGCCAACGGAGTGCGCGTGGGTTTTCTCTTCGCCGTGGAACACGATAAAGATCATGCGGAAGGTATACAGCGACGTCAGGAAGGCGCCGACCAGCCCTGCCAGCATCAGGTTAAAGTGGCCTGCTGCATAGGCATCAAACAGGATCTTGTCCTTACTGAAGAAGCCGGAAGTTACCAGCGGCAGCGCCGACAGCGCCGCGCCACCAACCAGGAAGCAGAGGTAAACCAGTGGGATCTTCTTACGCAGGCCGCCCATTTTGAAAATGTTTTGCTCGTGGTGGCAGGCCAGAATGACCGAACCCGACGACAGGAACAGTAGCGCTTTGAAGAACGCGTGAGTCATCAGGTGGAAAATCGCCGCGTCCCACGCCTGCACGCCAAGCGCCAGGAACATGTAGCCCAGCTGACTCATGGTCGAGTAGGCCAACACGCGCTTGATATCGGTTTGCACCAGCGCCGCGAAGCCCGCCATCAGCAGCGTAATCGCGCCGACAATGCCCACTAGATTCAGCACCTCAGGCGCCAGCAGGAACAGACCGTGGGTACGGGCGATAAGGTAAACGCCCGCGGTGACCATGGTCGCCGCGTGGATAAGCGCGGAAACCGGCGTTGGGCCAGCCATCGCGTCCGCCAGCCAGGTTTGCAGCGGAAGCTGAGCCGACTTACCGAACGCGCCACCCATCAGCATCAGGGTTGCCCAGTACATGGCGCTGTCGCCGACGGCAAACTTCTGCGGTGCCAGCACCAGCAGCTCGCGCACGTTGAGGGTGCCCAGCTCGGTGTAAAGGATAAACAGGCCAATCGCCAGGAACACGTCACCGATACGGGTCACGACGAAGGCTTTCATCGCCGCCGCGCCGTTGTTCGGATTGGTGTAGTAGAAGCCAATCAGCAGATAGCTACACAGCCCTACCCCTTCCCAGCCGAGGTACATCAGCATCAAGTTGTCGGCCAGTACCAGTACCACCATGCTGGCGATAAACAGGTTGGTATAGGCGAAGAAGCGAGAGTAACCCTCTTCACCGCGCATATACCAAGAGGCGTACAGGTGGATAAGGAAGCCTACGCCAGTCACAACGGACAGCATCGTGGCGGACAGGCTGTCCAGCGTCAGCGTGACGCTGATGTTGAAGCCGTCAACCTGCATCCAGGTCCACAACGCCTGTGAAGATACTGCCGTATGGCTGCCCTGAGACAGAAACTGATAGACAATCCACGCTGTCGTCAACGCCGACAGGCCAACTGAACCCACGCCGATAACGGCGGAGTTGTTTTCAGACCAGCGGCCGCGTGAGAACGCCAGCAGCAAGAAGCCCAGCAGCGGAAACAAAATAGTTAAAAAGAGTAAGTTATTCATCCGCGCATCTCACTGACAGAGTCGATATTCAGAGTTTGACGACGACGATGAAGCTGTAGCAACAACGCCAGACCAATACTGGCCTCTGCCGCCGCAAGGCTTATCACCAGGATGTACATCACCTGTCCATCTGGCTGCTGCCAGTAGCTTCCCGCCACGACGAACGCCAACGCTACTGCGTTGATCATGATCTCGAGGCTAATCAGAACGAACAGCAGATTGCGGCGAATCAAAAGCCCCGTCAGCCCTAGCGCGAACAGTATCGCAGCCAGTATCAGGCCGTGTTCCAATGGGATCATGCTTGTTCCTCCGTTTTCGCGTGTACGCTATCGAGGCTCTTATTCTCGCGTCCCAGATGATAGGCCACTACCAGACCCGCCAGCAGCAGCATAGACGCCAGTTCAACCGCTAACACGTAAGGGCCAAACAGGCTCACGCCGACGCGCTTGGCGTCAATCAGTTCGCCGGTAATAGACTGGCCGGAGATACTGAAAATGCCGTAACCCAGAATAATCAGCAGAACCAGACACAGCGCCGCTGGGCCAATCCAAACGCCGGGTTTAAGCCACTCGCGCTCCTGATTAGCCACGGAGTCGCCCAGATTCAGCATCATAACGACGAACACGAACAGCACCATGATGGCGCCCGCATAGACGATAATTTCCAATGCCCCGGCAAAGTAGGCGCCCAGCGAGAAAAATGTCGCCGAGATAGCCAGCAGCGACACAATCAGGTACAGCAGCGCGTGCACGGGATTGGTATGAGTGATTACCCGGAGCGTCGCTAAAACAGCGATGGCCGCGGCAACATAAAATGCAATTTCCACGTTCTCAGCTCCTTAGGGTAATAGACTCTTAAGATCGACCGGCTTGGACTCGTTCTCGGCTTCGCCTTTGCCCTTGCCTTCGATCGCCATACCGGATACCCGGTAGAAACTATAGTCAGGATATTTACCCGGCCCGGAAATCAGCAGGTCTTCTTTTTCATACACCAGATCCTGACGCTTGAAGTCTGCCATTTCGAAGTCCGGCGTCAGCTGAATAGCCGTCGTCGGGCAGGCTTCTTCGCACATGCCGCAGAAAATGCAGCGGGAGAAGTTGATGCGGAAAAACTCTGGATACCAGCGCCCGTCTTCCGTCTCTGCTTTTTGCAGTGAAATACAGCTTACCGGGCAGGCGACGGCGCACAGGTTACAGGCCACGCAGCGCTCTTGGCCGTCAGGGTCGCGGGTCAGCACGATCCGGCCGCGATAGCGCGGCGGCACGTAGATCGGCACGTCCGGATACATACGCGTGTCGCGCTTGTGAAACGCGTGGAGGAAAACCATCCACAGGCTGCGGATCTGGGTGCCAAACCCAACCACTATATCTTTTAAGGTCATGGTTCTCTCCCCTACTGCGCTCTGCACAGAATAACGGCGGCCGTCACCAGCAGGTTAATCAGCGTCAGCGGCAGACACACGCGCCAGCCAAACGCCATTACCTGATCGTAACGAGGGCGAGGCAGTGAGGCGCGCACCAGAATAAACATCATCATGAAAAAGCCGGTCTTCAGGGCAAACCACAGCACCGGCGGCAGGAATGGCCCCTGCCAGCCGCCGAAGAACAGCGTCACGATCAGTGCGGAAATGGTCACAATACCCACATACTCACCGACGAAGAACAGACCGAACTTCATGCCGGAATATTCAATGTGGTAGCCGTCCGCCAGTTCCTGTTCCGCTTCCGGTTGGTCAAACGGGTGACGGTGAGTCACCGCGACGCCCGCGATAATAAACGTCAGAAAGCCAAAGAACTGAGGTATCACAAACCACATGTCAGCCTGCGCTTCAACGATGTCTCGCATGTTGAAAGAGCCGGTTACCGCAACGATGCCCATCAGGGAAAGGCCAAGGAACACTTCGTAGCTCAGGGTCTGCGCGGAGGCGCGCATGGCGCCCAGCAGTGCGTATTTGTTGTTGCTCGACCAGCCTGCGAACAGCACGGCGTATACCGCCAGCCCCGCCAGCATGAAGAAGAACAGGATACCAATGTTCAGGTCAGAGGCGCCCCAGGTCGGCGTAACCGGCACAATAGAGAACGCCAGCAGCATGGAGCTGAAAGCGATAATCGGCGCCAGCGTAAAGATGCCTTTGTCAGAGAAGTTGGGAACCCAGTCCTCTTTAAAGAACATCTTGATCATGTCGGCAACGATTTGCAGAGAACCAAACGGCCCTACGCGGTTCGGCCCGTAGCGATCCTGAAAGACGGACAGCAGACGGCGCTCGCCGAAGCTCATCAGTGCGCCGCAGGTGACAACCACCAGCAGGATCACTACCGACTTACCGACGGCGGCCAGAACGTCTAGCGTTTCCGGCGATATAAAACTCATAGCGTCGCCTCCTTCATATTTTCAACGCGCTCACCCACCAGTACCGGAGAAATGCCCGGCAGGCCAAGCGGCAGACCAACCAGCCCCTGCCCCAGCGAGTCGCTCAGGCGAACCGGCAGCGTCAGCGTGCTGCCCGCACAGCTAAAGCTCACTACGGCGTCCGTTGCCAGATTCAGAGCGGCGGCATCCTGTGGGTTCAGCATGGCGTAGGCCTGCGGCATACGGGTTTGGATCACTTCTGAACGCTGTGACGTTTCGTCACTGCCGAACAGATGGTAGTAAGGCGCTACGCGCAGCCCTTCAGACGACGCGTTAACAGCCACGTCAAAGTAACCCAGCGTCGGCGACTGCGCTTTTTCGATCAGGCGCACGCCCGGGTCGCCAGCGCGCAGGCTGCCGCCCACTTCTGCCTGGAACTTGTTCCAAGCCTGCGGTGAGTTCCATCCCGGAGCCCAGGCAAACGGGATCTGCTGGCGATTTGCTTCAGGCGCGTTGTAGCCTTCCATAGAGAAAGCAAAGGCCGTGTCTTTATCCTGCGGCTGGCGCTTTTCATGAACGCTGACGTCTGCCAACATCGCGGTACGACCGCTGTAGCGGTGCGGTTCACGAGCCAGCTTCTGCCCTTTCACACGGAAAGTGGCATCCGGTGCGGCGTCAATAATGGCGGCCATTTCCGGGAAGGATTTGGCAACGGCGTCAACCACGTGATCAAGCTGAGTCCAGTCAACGCGGCGGCTGTTATAAACCGTTTCCAGCGAGTGCAGCCAGCGCCAGCTTTCCAGCATGTGAGTCGGATGAGCCGGATCTTTGTTGTAGAAATCAGGGTCGTAAACCTGGAAGAAGCGCTGTGCCCTGCCCTCTTGGTTAACCAGCGTACCGTCGCTTTCAGCAAAGCTGGCGGCCGACAGAACAAGGTTAGCCTTGCCCATAATGTCTGTTCGCTGATGATCGACAACAATCAGGTTTTCCACCTTCTCCAGCGCCGCGTCTACGCGCGCCTTCGATGCGTGGCGATAGAGGTCGTTTTCCATCACGATCAGAGTATCGGCTTCCCCGCGCTCAACCTGAGCCAGCGCGTCATCGATGGAAATACCACCCATCATGGCGACACCCATGCTGTTAGACTCTGCGGCAACAAACGTCACTGCCGCATCCAGCCCTTTGTTCTTCAGCGCTAGCGCCACGTTGGCGGCAGCCTGAATCACAGCGTCGCTACCCGCGCCGCTGCCGGTCACGATAAGCGGCTTTTTCGAACCTGACAGCGCCTGAACGACGATGTCGACTTTCTTTTTAAGGTCTGGCGCAATGCCTGCTGCCGGTGCCGACGCGTCCAGCGCGTGGGCAATGGCGAAGCCCAGCTGCGCCTGCTCTTCCACGCTGCCGCAGTAGCTCCAGGCGGCGACGTCGTCCAGACGGGTTTTATCCACGCCGGTAACGAATAGTGGATGCTTGGCGTGCTGACCGATAGTCTGCACGGCGGCAATCTGCCAGTCCGCCACGCGCTGAGCAGCGGCCAGATCGCGCGCCTTTCCCTTCACTGCCTGACGGATTGCCAGCGCAATACGGGCCCCGGTCTGCGTGACGTCTTCACCCAGCACCAGCACCGCGTCGTAGCCTTCCATCTCGCGCAGAGACGGCGTATGCAGCCCGCTCTCTTTCAGGATCTTCTGCATCAGCTGCACGCGAGCCAGCTCCTGAGCGCTCATGCCGGTAGAAAAGTTTTCCGCACCGACCAGCTGGCGCAGCGCATAGTTGCTTTCCAGGCTAGCGCGCGGAGAACCAATTCCGATCGCTTTCTTGGACTGGCGAAGCTGGTCGGCGGCCCCCTGCAGAGCCTGATCCGGGTTCAGCGAGATCCAGTCTTCACCACGGCGCTGTAGCGGCGTACGGGGACGATCTTCCAAGTTCACGTAGCCATAGCCAAAACGACCGCGGTCGCACAGGAAGTAGTGGTTCACGGTACCGTTATAGCGGTTTTCGATGCGACGCAGCTCGCCGTAGCGTTCGCCGGGGCTGGTGTTACAGCCGACGCTGCACTGCTGGCAGATGCTTGGGGCAAACTGCATGTCCCATTTGCGGTTATAGCGCTCAGAGTGCGTTTTGTCGGTGAATACGCCGGTCGGACACACTTCTACCAGGTTACCGGAGAACTCGTTCTCCAGCGTGCCGTCTTCCGGGCGACCGAAGTAGACGTTGTCGTGAGCACCGTAGACGCCGAAGTCTTCGCCGCCCGCGTAGTCTTTGTAGTAGCGCACACAGCGGTAGCAGGCGATACAGCGGTTCATTTCATGGTTAATGAAAGGCCCGAGATCCTGATTGTTGTGAGTGCGCTTGTTAAAGCGGTACTTACGGAAACTGTGGCCAGTCATGACCGTCATATCCTGTAAGTGACAGTTGCCCCCCTCCTCGCACACCGGACAGTCGTGCGGGTGGTTGACCATCAAGAATTCCACCACGGCTTCGCGGAACTTAACGGCCTCGTCATCTTCGATAGAAATATAGCTACCGTCTGATGCCGGGGTCATACACGACATAACCAGACGCCCGCGCTTGTCATCGGGCCCCTGGAACTGCTTAACCGCACATTGGCGGCAAGCGCCGACGCTACCTAGCGCCGGATGCCAGCAAAAGTAAGGAATATCGAGGCCGAGGGAGAGACACGCCTGTAGGAGGTTCTCCGCACCGTCAACTTCGTATTCTTCGCCGTCTACATGAATCGTTGCCATAGTCAGCATGCTTCCTGTAGCCCGCAACCGCGGGCAGATAACTTTAAAAAATTCGTTTACCGAAGGTCTTATTGATTAAGACGCTTACCAGCGCTGCTTCAGCAGGTTAGGCTGGATACCGGCAATAGAGCTGAGGTTATTAAAGGTTTTTACTTTGATACCCGCCTCAAACTCTTCTCGGAAATACTTAATTGCGCTCTGCAAAGGCTCGACCGCCCCCGGCGCCAGTGCGCAGAAGGTGTGGCCCGGCGACAGGAATCGGCACAGCTGCTCAAGGGTTTCAACGTCCCTGGCTGCCCTTCTCCCTTCTCCAGCGCGGTCAGAATTTTTACTGTCCACGGCAGGCCGTCGCGGCAAGGCGTACACCATCCGCAGGACTCCCGCGCAAAGAACGTTTCCAGATTGCGGCACAGCCCGACCATGTTGATCTTGTCGTCTACCGCCATCGCCAACGCAGTACCCAAACGGCTGCCCGCTTTGGCGATGCTGGGGAATTCCATCGGCAGATCGAGGTGCGCTTCGTTAAGAAGTCAGTACCCGCGCCGCCCGGCTGCCATGCTTTAAGCTTCAGGCCGTCCTGCATACCGCCGGCGTAGTCTTCCAGCAGTTCGCGAGCGGTGATGCAAACGGCAGCTCCCACAGACCCGGATTTTTCACGCGGCCGGAGAAGCCCATCAGCTTGGTGCCTGCATCCTGACTCTTGCCCGCAGACAGGCCGCGATACCACTCGGGGCCGTGCTGAACGATAGCAGGTACGTTGCACAAAGTTTCGACGTTGTTCACGCAGGTCGGCTTGCCCCAGGCGCCCACTGTCGCCGGGAACGGCGGCTTGGAGCGAGGTTAGCGCGGCGGCCTTCCAATGAGTTAATCAGCGCGGTTTCTTCACCACAGATGTAGCGACCGGCGCCGGTGTGGACAAACAGCTCAAAGTCAAAGCCGCTGCCAAGAATGTTTTACCGAGGAAGCCTGCCTGTTTGGCCTCTTCAATAGCGCGACGCAGGTTTTCTGCCGCTTCGATATATTCGCCGCGCAGGAAGATATAGCCGCGATAGGCCTTCAGGGCAAAGCCGCCGATCAGCATCCCTTCCACCAGCAGGTGGGGAAGCTGCTCCATCAGCAGACGGTCTTTATAGGTGCCCGGCTCCATCTCATCCGCGTTACACAGGATGTAGCGAACGTTCATGCTTTCGTCTTTCGGCATCAGGCTCCACTTGAGGCCCGTGGAGAAGCCCGCACCGCCGCGACCGCTCAGACCGGAGTCTTTTACCGTAGAGACGATCTCGTCGGGCGCCATGCCTTTCAGTGCCCTTTCCGCACCGACGTAGCCGTTCTTGCTGCGGTATTCATCAAGCCATACCGGCTGATGGTCAGCGCGCAGGCGCCAAGTCAGCGGATGCTGCTCTTCGGTAAGAATGCGTTGAGTTCCCAGAAAATTTGGCCCGCTCATTGATATTGCTCCAGCAGTTTGTCAATATCCTCCGGCTTCACCTGCTCGTGAGTGTCCTCATCGATCATCATGCTCGGCCCCTTGTCGCAGTTGCCCAGACAGCAGGTTGGCAGCAGGGTGAAGCGACCGTCAAACGTGGTTTGACCCGGCTTGACGTTCAGCTTTGTCTGCAGTGCCGCTTCAATGGCGTGATAGCCGTTGATGTAGCACACCACGCTGTCGCAGTAGCGTATAACGTGACGCCCTACCGGGCTGCGGAAAATCTGGCTGTAGAACGTTGCAACGCCCTCAACGTCACTGGCGGGAATGCCCAGCACGTCGGCAATAGCGGTGATTGCGCCGTCTGGCACCCAGCCGCGCTTTTTCTGCACCAGCTTTAATGCTTCGATGGACGCCGCGCGCGGATCTTCGTAGTGGTGCTTCTCATGCTCGATGGCGTCGAGCTCTTCCGCGCTCAGCGTAAAAATTTCTTTATCGGTCATAGTTAGCGGTCCACGTCTGACATAACAAAATCAATACTGCCCAGATAGACGATAAGGTCTGATACCAGGCAGCCACGAATAACGGCGGGGATCTGCTGCAGATGCGCAAAGCTTGGCGTACGTATCCGGGTGCGATAGCTCATGGTGCCGCCGTCGCTGGTCAGGTAGTAGCTGTTGATCCCTTTGGTAGCTTCCACCATTTGGAAAGACTCGTTGGCTGGCATCACCGGCCCCCACGACACTTGCAGGAAGTGGTTGATCAGGGTATCGATGTGCTGCAGGGTTCTTTCTTTCGGCGGCGGCGTCGTCAGCGGGTGGTCTGCTTTGAACGGGCCTTCCGGCATGTTTTTCAGGCACTGCTCAAGAATACGCAGGCTCTGGCGCAGCTCTTCCACTTTCAGCATAACGCGGTCATAGCAGTCGCCGTTATAGCTGATAGGCACTTCAAACTCGAAGTTCTCATAGCCAGAGTAAGGGCGAGCCTTGCGGATGTCGAAGTTCACGCCGGTCGCACGTAAGCCGGCACCGGTCACGCCCCACGCCAGCGCTTCTTCTGCGCTGTACTGAGCGACACCGACAGTACGGCCTTTCAGAATGGTGTTTTTCAGCGCGGCCTTCACGTAGGAATCAAGGCGCTTAGGCATCCAGTCGAGGAATTCACGCAGCAGCTTGTCCCAGCCTTTCGGCAGGTCGTGCGCCACGCCGCCGATGCGGAACCACGCAGGGTGCATACGGAAGCCGGTAACGGCTTCAACAATGTCGTAAATGCGCGCGCGGTCGCTAAAGGCGTAGAACACTGGCGTCATTGCGCCGACGTCCTGAATATAGGTAGAGATATACAGCAGGTGGCTGTTAATGCGGAACAGCTCAGAAAGCATGACGCGGATTGTCTTAACGCGATCCGGCACTTCAATACCCGCCAGCTTCTCAACCGCCAGCACGTAAGGCATTTCGTTAACGCAGCCGCCCAGATATTCGATACGGTCGGTAAACGGAATGTAGCTGTGCCACGACTGTCGCTCGCCCATCTTTTCGGCGCCGCGGTGGTGGTAGCCAACGTCCGGCACACAGTCGACGATCTCTTCGCCGTCAAGCTGGAGAATAATACGGAACGCACCGTGGGAAGACGGGTGGTTCGGCCCCATGTTCAGGAACAGGAAGTCTTCGTTTTGGGTACCGCGCTTCATGCCCCACTCTTCAGGCTTGAACGTCAGCGACTCCATTTCCAAATCTTCTTTCGCCTTGGTCAGCACGAACGGATCGAATTCAGTGGCGCGCGCCGGGTAGTCTTTACGCAGCGGGTGCCCTTCCCAAGTCAGCGGCATCATGATGCGACGCAGGTTCGGGTGACCGTCGATGACAATACCAAACATGTCCCAGACTTCACGTTCGTACCAGCTGGCATTAGGGAATAGTTTGGTGACTGTCGGCACGTGCAAATCGCTTTCCACCAGCGCGACTTTCAGCATGATGTCTGTGTTGCGCTCGACGGAAATCAGGTGGTAGAACACGGAAAAATCTGCCGCAGGAAGGCCCTGACGGTGGGTGCGCAAGCGCTCGTCTACGCCGTGCAGATCAAACAGCATGACGTAGGGTTTAGGTAGCTTGCGTAAAAAAGCCATGACCTCTAAAAGCTGCTCCCGCTTCACCCACACCACCGGCACGCCGGTACGGGTAGGCTGAACGGTAAAGGCGTCAGGCCCAAAGCGATGGTGCAGTTCGCCTATCACCGGGTCATCGAGATGATCCCGGGTCTGCCATTCCGGCAGGGCGCACTCTTGCGTCATTGGTTCTGTCATAGTGATATCGCCGCTCATTACTCAAATTAAAATTCTTTTTTGCCCGTCATATTTCAAGCCGCAGGTGCGTTGGCTGCGCTTTCTCACCCTAATCGCGTAGACAGCTGCGCTCATCGGGATTCACTCGTTTGTCGCCTTCCTGCAACTTGAACTATTTAGGGCAAACTGCAAATTAAAAATGGTTAAATCTCGTCAGGCGTACGCAGGTTTGTCACTGCGATGCGCTCCGCGCGCTTGCGTTCTTTTTCTGACTGCATATCAGCGCGGTATACGCCCTGCTCGCCCACGACCCACGACAGCGGACGGCGCTCTTGGCCGATAGAGTCGCGCAGCAGCAGCAGCGCCTGCATGTAGGCTTCAGGACGCGGCGGACAGCCGGGAATATATACGTCGACCGGAATAAACTTGTCCACGCCCTGCACCACGGAATAGATGTCGTACATACCGCCAGAGTTGGCGCAGGCACCCATGGAGATCACCCACTTGGGCTCCAGCATCTGGTCGTACAGGCGCTGAATAACCGGCGCCATTTTGACGAAGCAGGTACCGGCAACCACCATGAAGTCCGCCTGACGCGGCGAGGCGCGCAGCACTTCCGCGCCGAAGCGGGAAACGTCGTGCACGGCGGTGAAAGAGGTCACCATTTCTACGTAACAGCAGGAAAGGCCGAAGTTAAACGGCCACAGAGAGTTCTTGCGCCCCCAGTTGACCACGTCGTTTAGCGCGGTGTCGAGCTTGCCCATAAAAATGCCCTTCTGGGCATCCTGCTCAAGGGGGTCAGAGACAATTTCCTGCTTCTGTAGCGGATAGCGGTCGTTGTCGCCGTCAAGGTCTACGCGAGTGAGCGTATATTTCATCTTCAGGCCTCGCAGTTACTGCAAATTGTTGGGGATCTTGTTTTTCAGCTGACGCTTGGAGCGCTTGGGCGTCCAGTCCAGAGCGCCAATGCGCACCAGATAAAACAGGCCGGCCAGCAGAACGAATATGAAAATGGTCGCTTCGATAAAGCCAAGCCAGCCGCTTTCCCTTACGGAAACGGCCCAGGCATACAGATACAGGGCTTCAACGTCGAAGATCACGAAGAACATCGCAACCAGATAGAATTTAGCGGAAAGCCGCAAACGCGCGGAACCGACAGAATCGATACCGGACTCATACGGTACGTTTTTGGTTCTAGCCCGAGCGCGACCGCCGAGGAAGTAAGCGGCAATCAGCATAAAGGCGCAGAGGCCTAGGGCTACGATGATATAAATGGCAAAGGCCCAGCTATGGGCGACGACTTCAGTGCTTGTAGGCATGCTCTTACTACTCTGTTTAAAAAATAGTATTACTCGGGCAGCTCACGCGGTGAACCGCTCCGATGACGATAAAAATAAAAACGCCCATACCTGTGACAGGTTCACTGTCTTATGCAGTGATTCAGATGGCGTTTTTACTCTTTTTTACAACATTCTGTCAACATCAAACAAACAATTATAAGTACAACTTAAAAACCGGAATGCGCTTTGGCAAAAATAACTAAATCGAGTCAGCTCCTCAGATAGCTGAACCCAATCAGCTGAGTATTTTGACAGAAATAGATATTTTTACCACCGATTAACACCCTCTTTTCTTTGATACAGTGCACATGATGAAACAATCTCGGTACAAATCAGTAATCTTTCTATACTGTTTATGCAGTTAGCCGTAGGCACACCTCAGTGCAAACGTCAGAAAATGACGGTCACATTTTCAGAAAACCTAAATAAAGCATAGATAGAAAAGCGCCAGCGCGCCTGTCTTGGCGAAGATCCGCGCCAAGAGAACATGCGGCGCTCATTCTAACCAAATTGTGTCTAGACTGGGGTAATGATTATGAAAAAGAGAGTTTCTTTTTTAAGAGAAGAAGATAGTGTAAAAACACAAAACGCAGGCGTTAAGCAAAGAGTCCCCCGCTCTATTGAGAAGACAGGGGGACATCATTAGCTAGCGAGCTTTACAGGCTTTAGCGCTTACCTGAAAGCGTCAAGATAGGCATAGAGCACCGGAGACCCGCCGGTATGCAGGAAAAGCACATTGCTTCCCTTGGGGAAAAATCCTTGCCGAACCAGGTCAATACAGCCCGCCATTGCTTTTCCACTGTATACAGGGTCAAGCAGAATAGCCTCTTTATGCGCCATCAGTTTGACTGCCTCAATCATGCCTTCTGTTGCAATAGAGTAGCCTGGGCCAATGTAGTCGTCTCGACAAACGATAGCTGAATCAGGCACGACAGTATCGAGCGCCAGATGCGCTGCTGTTTGCTCGCACATGCCCTGCACCAGCGCTTTTTGTACAGCTTCCGGGCGGCTAACGTTAATGCCGACAACGGGGATCTGTGCATGAGTACCGTACATTCCCACCAGCATGCCAGCCTGAGTTCCGGAACTGCCCGTTGGCAGCACTACCGTGTGAATATCCAGTCTCATAGCGTTTATCTGTTCGACAATCTCCTGAGCGCAGGCAACATATCCTGTTGCGCCTATGGCATTAGACGCGCCGCCGGGAACGATATAGGGTCTTCGCCCCTCATCTTTAAGCCTTGCTGCTAGGCGCTCCATCGTCTCGGGCATGGAAGCGTCTTTTGGGATCACTGTCAGGCTCTTTGCCCCCATAAGCTGAAAAAGGAAGTTGTTCCCGGAGGCGTTTTCGCTATAGCTGCCCTCTACGCGCTCCTGCAAAACCAAATGGCAGTCCAGTCCCTCTTTAACCGCCCACGATAGAGTCAGCCGACAGTGGTTTGATTGAATGGCGCCACAGGTAATGATGGTATCAGCCCCCTGACTCAGTGCGTCAGCGATACAAAAATCCAGCTTGCGGGTTTTATTGCCGCCACCGCAGCCGGGCAGCAGGTCATCACGCTTAATATAGAGGTTCACGCCTGCGCCTAGCGCGGCGGAAAGATTATGCAGAGGTTCAATCGGTGTGGGAGAAGTGACATAGCCACGTCGGGGTAATCGGGTAAAGTTCATGCAATACCTCATCTATTCTTATGGTATGAGAGAGGCGTTTGATAACAAGGCCTACCGTTACTGCGCCTCACTGAATGTGGGAATATCTGTCAACGGTTGCATCTTTATATACATAACTCTTACAGCATGATTCTTACGCTGGGATTGTATTTGCCGGCGGTTCCAAAAACCCAAAAGACAAAACCCCGAAAACGCTCAACGAATTCAGAGAAATCCGTTTCTCGTTTCCGGGGTTTACCGGTCTAACGCGCCGGTTCAGAACAGAACCGGCGCTGATACTTCGCTATCCTAGGTAAATAAAGGTCATCACTAGGTTAACAATGGCTGCCACGGCCATAGGTATCGCTGTTCGTTTAACAATCTGGAACGGTGATACCCCGGCAATGCCCGCAATGGCGACAATTGCCGCCGTAATGGGCGATACTGAGCGACCGAAGCTGGTCATGATCTGCATAGGCAGGATCAGCGTGACGACGTCAACCTTCAGGAAAGCAGCGATTTTCGGCGTCAGTGCGGCGAAAGAGAAGAACGCTGCGTTACCAGAGCCCATCAGGAAGGCTGCCACGGCCAGAATGAAGCTCATGACGATAATCATGGCGCCTACACCAAAGCCTGCGTCCTGCGCGGCAGTAATCATGGTATCTACTGCACCGATTTTCAGCAGGCCGTTGGCGAAGACTTCACCACAGACGATCAGTGAAACCACCAGTACGAACTGCTTACCCATGCCTTCGAAGAACAGCATGAAGCTATCCAGCACGGCCTTCGCGCTTCTCAGACGGCAGTATTCAAAAATCATTGCTACAGCGGTACTGATAATCATCGCTGTCGTCACGTCCATTTTGATCGGCGACTTAAAAATGGGGCTAAAGCCGATAATCAAAACAAGCGGTACAACCGGCAGCAGTGCGTATACTAGCGGTGGACGGCTGTGGTCGTTATGGTCGATCTTGTCCAGAGTATCCTGGTTAAAGACGAAGCCTTCACGCTTGTCCCACCAGCGCTGAGCAAGGAAGTGCGCCACGGCAACAGCAATGATGATAGGAATGGTGACCGGCAGTTGGTGTTCAACAAAGTAGACAGCCGGATCCAGACCTGCCGTTTTTGCCGCCATAATCACGTTGCCAGAACCCGGACCGTGGTCGATAAACTGACAGGTACCGATGACTGCCAGCGCAGACAGCGGGCTAACGCCAGTACGAATCAGGATGGGGTACATCGTGACCATCAACAGCATGCCTAAACCTGCGTGGCTGGGAATAAAGATAACCAGCACCTGGGTAACCAGAAACGCAACAACCAGCAGCAGATATGGGGAACGTACAGACTTTAGCGGTTTTTCAAACACAGCAAACAGAGATTTACTGGCGCCGACGTGGTCCATATAGCGAGAAAACCCCGCAATGGCCATCAGCGTCAGACCCAGCCCCGCCATTCGTGAGCTTAAGATATCGCTAAAGACTTTAAAAATATCGAAAAATTCAAAGTTAGTGGTAGTTTTTTCCGGCAACAGGGTACCGAGATCAAATGCGATCGTCAGCCCCATCAACAACAGCCCGCCTAACAGCAGTACGGGCTGAGGTTTGTAGCCTTTCGCCAACATAAAAATGACTAGTGCAGTCACTAAACCCGCGAGAATAACGCCAAGCATAATTTGTCCTCGTGTCAACGGCGCACCGCCGTCTATGACTGGCGGGCAGAGGCGACTGCCCGCCGGTTAATATCAGCCTTTAAGAGCCTTAAATCCCTGCTCCAAATCTGCCAGGAGGTCATCAACTTCCTCAAGGCCTATATGGAAACGGATAAACTGCCCGTGCTGGCTCCAGTCGGTTGCACTGCGAGCGCCCTTGACGTTAGCGGGCAGTACTAGACTTTCAAATCCGCCCCATGAAGCGCCGATGCCAAAAAGTTCCAGTGAGTCAATAAAGGCCTCAGCTTTCTCCAGCGTATACTCAGGCTTAAGCTCAATTGTCAGCAGGCCGTTAGCGCCTTTGCAGTCGCGCTTGTATAGGTCGTGGCGCGGGTGATCTTCCAGCCCGGGGAAGTACACTTTTTTCACTTCTGGACGACCCTGCAACCACTTGGCAACTTTCAGACCATTCTGACCGTGAACCGCCAGACGCGTACCCAGAGTTCTCATACCGCGAAGCACCAGAGAAACGTCGTCTGGGCTGCTTACCTGACCCAGCGCTTCTGGCAGATCGCCGATCTTTTTCCACGCTTCTTCGGTGGCGACCATGATGCCCATCATGACGTCGGAGTGACCGCACATATATTTGGTTGCAGCGATAACGGAAACGTCAGCACCCAGTTCCAGAGGGTTATAGAGCCATGCAGAACCCCAGGTGTTATCCACAGCAACCGGGATATTGCGAGCGTGAGCAATACGACAAATTTCCGGCAGGTCGAGCATTTCATACAGTAAAGAGCCGGGAGACTCGGCGAAAACCAGTTGTGTATCCGGGCGCAGCTTGGACTCAAAATCGCTGCCGTCGGTTTTAAAGAAGTCGTAGCTGATATTGTTTGGCGTTAAGAAGCTCTTAGCGATTTTGCGCACTGGCTCATAAACGGAGTCAGCAAACAGCACGTGACCGCCAGCTCGGGCGTATCCCATGATTGTCACGGCAATAGCGGCAAGCCCGGTTGGGAACAGCTGTGCGCGATAGCCGCCTTCCAGCTCGGTCACCAGCTCTTCCAGAGCAAAGGCAGTTTCCGTTCCGCGAGCGCCATAGCTGAGCAGGCGCTCTGTTTCTCTGCGCTTACGGGCGTCTCGCCACGTTGTAATGGAATCAAAAACAATGGTGCTGGCTCTCATCACCGGCGGGTTAACCGGTCCAATATCACGAGCCTGCCCTCTACCACCATGAATGAGTCGGGTTTTACGCGTTTGAGTCATTATTATTTTCTCCTGATATAAAATATTGCCGAAATATTGTTCACTCGCCCACAGAAATAAAGAATAGAAATCCAGTAAATATTAAAAACACGTCCTACTCTTTGAAGGTGTGTTTATAATTATTCCCATGAGAAAATAAATCGATATTCCTTACCTTCTTTTTTGAAACTACCACCTAAGGATGGAGTTAAAAATCTACAGAAAGCCAAACATTGATCCCGATCTCACTTTAAAACATTAATTATATTAAACAATGTTAAAGCCAAACTGATATGAGATAAAATCCCTTAATAAACATTGCATTAATATCCTTATACAGTTCCCCAACAGCAAGACTCAACAGTAAAAACGAAACCAAATAGTAATTCCAGAGAAACATTAGAAATATTTAAGAACGATTAAATATTACTAATGCAATATTGGTATAAAACATCTTGTTTATCTTTTGGCATTATTGGACACTTAATTCATCCCAAAGATTGTTATTCACAAAAATATCACAATCTCTTTAATTACTATCACACTATTTAAAGCGTATGGCTTTTGCCTATTAAATATAATCCACTTATCAGGAGATAAAGTATGTCTACCAGCGTTTTTGACTCCGTGCTGCTAAAAAATCTCTGGTCTACCGAAGAGATGCGTCAAGTATTTTCCGACAACGTCCGCATGCAGATGTGGCTTGACTACGAAGCGGCTCTGGCGGTCGAGCAGGCAAAAATGGGCATTATCCCTCAGGAAGCCGCCGATGAAATCGTCGCCTGCGCCAAGCTCGATCGTCTGGATATGGACTTTATTCTTGAGCAGGTCCGCTTGACCAAGCACCCACTGGTTCCTACTATTCGCGGCCTTGAGCACGCCTGTTCAAACGGCTTCGGCGAATACGTTCACTTCGGCCCAACCACGCAGGACGTCATGGATACCGGTATGGTGCTGCAGTTTAAAATGGCCCATAAAATCATCCTGCGCGACCTGCAGGATATTGGTCGTTCCCTGCTGAAGCTTTCTGAAGAGCACCGCAACACGCCAATGGCAGGCCGCACGCTGGCTTTGCAAGCTATTCCTATTACTTTCGGCCACAAAACTGCTATTTGGCTGGCTGAACTGATGCGCCATCACGAGCGCCTGGTTCAGCTTGAGCCTCGTCTGTTTGTCGGCAGCGTTGTCGGCGCAGTAGGTACCAAAGCCTCCTTCGGTGAACAGGCCGATGAGCTTGAAAAGCGCGTACTGGATCGACTGGGTCTGGGCACACCGGAAATCTCCTGGCAGCCAGCTCGCGACCGTTTCTGTGAGTACGGCATGGTGCTTGGCATGGTTAGCGCCACCCTCGGCAAAATCGCCAACGAAATACTGCTGCTGGCTCACAATGAGCTGGATGAAGTGGCTGAACCTTTCGGCAAGGGCCAGGTTGGCTCTTCAACCATGCCGCACAAGCGCAATCCGGCGATTACAGAAAACGCTGCCTGCGTGAGCAACACGCTGAAGGGCAACGTTTCCATTCTTCTCGATCTGATGAAACACCAGCACGAACGCGACGGCGCTATCTGGAAGATGGAATGGAAAGTGATGCCGGAAATCTGTCTGATGCTTTCTGTCATTCTGGACAACATGAAGTTCACTCTGTCTGGCCTGCACGTGAAGAAAGACAAAATGCGTAAAAACCTCGATATCCTCGGCGGCTTTATGCTGGCAGAGCGCGTGATGTTCGCCCTGTCTGAAAAACTTGGCAAGCAAACCGCTCACGAGCTGGTCTACGAAGCATCTATGCACGGTCTGGAAGACGGCGGCACCTTCGCACAGGCGCTGTCTGACGATCCTCGCATCAAGGCAGCGATGACTAAAGAAGAGCTCGACGCTGTACTGGATCCCACCACTTACGTCGGCAATGCGCCGGAGCAGGTTGACCGCGTTGTGGCTCAGGTTAAAGCCAACGGCTGGCTTAACTGATCTCTTTGAACGGCGGGGCCTAAAGGCCCCGCCCTTTCCCATCGATAGTGCAGAGCTTATTCCTCCGCGTCGTAAAGAACGCCCTACGGCGCGATGCAATAAGCCCCGAACCCATTCTGGAACTGAAACCATGACCTACAGTGAACAATTAAGCCAGTTTATTACGACTAAAAGCTTTGACACTCTCCCGCCTCAGGTTATCGAGCGCGCCAAAATGCACCTGCTGGACACCCTCGGTGTTGCGCTGGCGGGCACCGTTCAGGCGAACGGCATTAACGGACGCAACGGGCTTAATGCTATGCCCAACACTCAGGGAAAGTGTCGCATCTGGGGCAGCGAGTTTACGCTCTCCCCGGCCTACGCCGCTCTGGCCAACGGCATTGCCTCACACGTGCTGGACTTTGACGACACCCATACTGACTCTATCGCCCACGGCAGCGCCGTGCTGGTGCCAATGGTCATCGCTCTGGCAGAAGATCTGAACCTGAGCGCGAAAGATATGCTGGCCGCCTATGTTATCGGTTGGGAAGTTGCCGCTCGCGTCGGCCTAGCCTCCAAGGGCAGCTTCCACAAGCGAGGTTTTCACTCAACGGCCATTGCCGGCATTTTCGGCGCCGTCAGCGGTGCTGCACACCTGCTAAAGCTGTCACCCGAGGCCTGTGCCCACGCTATCGGGCTGGCAGGCAGTCAGGCCTCTGGCGTAGCGGAATATCTGACCAACAGCTCATCGGCCAAGTGCTTCCACGCGGGCTGGGCAGCTCACTCCGGCATTCTGTCGGCCTATCTGGCTAACGCAGGAATGACCGGTCCGCTCACCATTTTTGAAGGTCGCTTTGGGCTATACGTCACGCACGGTATTCAAAGTGACGCCGAGCCTGCACAAGTATGCGGCGAGCTGGACAAGCGCTGGGAGATGCTTCGCGTTTCTATCAAACCCTATCCGTGCTGCCACTTTGCTCACGCCACCGTTGACTGTGCCCGTATGCTACTCGCAGATGGCATTAAGCCGGAAGATATTGAGCACATTCACTGCGTCGTTGATCCGATCGCGTCAGCGCTGATTTGTGAACCTCTCGACACCAAGTTCGCACCGAAGACCCCTTACGCCGCCAAGTTCAGCCTGCCCTATCTGGTCGCTTCAGGCATGATCGACGACGGCCTTAACCTGAAGTCGTTCCTTCCTGAACAGCTGACGCGCCCGGACGTGCTAGCGCTGGCGAAGAAGGTTTCCTATCGCTACTGCGAAGAGGGAGAGATCCCTTTCCCAACTTACTTCCCTGGGCTGATTACCGTGACGTTGAAAGACGGTCGTGAAGTCACTAAGCGGTTAGACATTAACTACGGCAACCCGGAAAACCCGATGCAGCGCAGCGACGTTGAGCGCAAGTTCCGCGATAACGTCAACGGTATCTTAACGCCGCAGGCAACGGAAAAGGTGATTGAACTGGTCGCTGATTTGGAGAACAACTCAGTCGCCGAGTTGACGAAGTGGCTGACCCACACTGTCGGCTAAAAGACAGACCGCGCGGTGCATAAATACGGCAGCGCGCGACTCAAATTCTAATAACTACAATTATTTCCTTGTATACCCCTTGCCCTGCTCCCTCCCTCTAACCGGGATCAGGGCTCTTTTTCTTCTTACTACCCGTTCACCTCTTATATCTCTATGCTGCTCGCCTATCTGCGCGGCGTTCCTGCCTGACTGTCATCCCCCAACAGGGACTCAAACAGCACTTTTGCCGCTTTTTGCGGACTGTTGCGCCGCATATAGAGATTAAACTTGATGTCAGGTAGCCTCGGCAGCCCGTCAGCCTCTCCGAGCACCCGAAGATCATCCCCCAGCAGCTCTATTGAACGCGCCATAACGCCCAGCCCTGCGACCACCGCTGCTCTCGCGCCGGACAGCGTCGTTGCCACATAGGCAATTCGCCAGGGAATACCCGCGCGGTCGAGATGGTTAATCGCCATGTTGCGATAGGTGCTAGGCTCGTCAAGGGACACCAGCGGCAACGGTTCATCAAGATTGAACTCGTAGTTTACGCCGCAAAACCACAGCGACGGAGAAGCGCGCAGCACTAGGCTGGGAAATTCAACGCTCTCTACCGTAGAAATGGCCATGTCTACGTCATCGTTTTTCAGCATGTCCATCAGGAAGGGGCTGCGCTTAACGACAATTTCTATTGCCAGCCTCGGGTAGGCTTTTGAAAAGCGCGACAGCAGCTCAGGAAGAATAGTATCCGCCGTATCGTCAGGAGAGCCGATGCGCAGCACGCCGTCTACGTCGTCGTACATCAGTGAGAGACAGGCTTCATCGTTCAGGCGCAAAATGCGCCGCGCATAGCCCAGCATTTTAACGCCGTGCTCAGTCAGCGCCTTATTGCGCCCGTTGCGACTAAACAGCTCTTTGCCGATCAGCAGCTCCAGTCGCTGCATTTGCTGACTGACAGCGGACTGTGTGCGGTGTACGGATTCAGCAGCAGCGGCAAAGCTGTTGCCCTCCGCAACGGCGACGAACGTCCGCAACAGATCCAGTTCAAGATTGGGGATAGAACGCTTTATATGTACCATAGTCTGGCTCTTTTCTGTTTCCACAGCCTTTCGGGCAACGGCTCTTAATTCACTTATTATGCAGGGCAGATGCCGAGCTAGGGGCTACCATATCCTACCCTTTGGCGAAGCGCAAAAGTCCTGTACCTGAATGACAGACACTCGCCGCTATCAAAGCTCGGGGCTCCACACGTTTCCCCCAAGCGACCGTCAATTATACTACGTTCGGAATCTTACCTATAAAGAGTTAACAAATGTAATACTCAAATCTTAAAACGTACACAAAATCATCGTATCGATATGAAAAACGGGTCATTATTTGACACTATCACTATCCTCAAAAAGTAAAAAACGCTTTTATTAGATATAAAGACCAGAAAATAAAAATTTTCCAGTTCATAAGACCATAAATTTCGATTCAAGTCCGAATATACTCATATTTTATGCTAAAACGCTTGCGTGACGCCTGCCAATCGTAGAGTATCCCTTCCCAAGCGGCCACCGTTTCGTTTCTCTATGCATTTTGGTAGCGAATATTATTTATTCAAATATTCATTAATGCATACCTTACTAACGGATGGCTGGAGAAAGTATTTAACAGGCTCTGCGCCTGTCCTAGCAGGCAACCCGTATCTACTGGCCTTGAAGCCTTCTTGCCTGCTCTGACAAATTTTAGAACAAGGAATACATTATGAACCAGCGTTTAAGCCGGGCTGATACCATTGGCCTGGGCTTGATGACCTTTGCTTTCTTTCTGGGGGCCGGAAATATTATCTTTCCTCCTTTAGAAGGTCAGATGGCAGGCACTAACGTTCTGTCCGCTATGTCAGGCTTCCTGATTACTGCGGTAGGCTTACCGCTTATCTCTATTATTGCTGTAGCTCGCGTCGGCGGCGGTCTGCCGTCAATGACGACCGATCTCCCTAAAGGTACCGGTACCTTTGCCGCCGTTTTACTGTTTATTATCATTGGTCCTGCATTCGCCACACCGCGTACCGGCCTTGTCGCCTACGAAATGGCCATTAAGCCGCTGACAGGCGTCTTGGAAGGTGACAACCAGCTCGAGCTGTTCGGCGATATCACTTTGGATAAAACCCAGGCGCTCGTCACTACGCTGTTTTTTGCCGTTACGCTAGTCTTCTCGTGGAGTCGCGGCAAGCTTATCGACAGCATTGGTAAAATATTAACTCCGGCACTGTTTCTTCTGCTTATCTGCCTTGCCATCGGCGTTATCGTTGCACCACAGGGCACCCTGAGCTCACCGGCAGAAAGCTATCAGGAAATGGCCTTCACGAAAGGCTTTATCGGCGGCTACAACACAATGGACACCTTTGCCGCACTGATGTTTGGCATGCTGCTGGTCGATATCCTGCGCAGCAAGGGTGTCACGGATCCCAAAGCCACCTATAAGTACTTAGTTATTGCCGGTCTCATCGCTGCGGCGGGCTTAGCGTTTGTGTATATCTCGCTGTTCTGGTTAGGTGCCACTTCCGCTACTGTCGCCCCTGGCGCTGACAACGGTGGCGTGGTGCTGGCAGCCTACGTTCAGGCGCTGTTTGGTCAGCCTGGTCAGTGGATCCTGTCTGGCGTGGTACTGCTTGCCTGCTTGACCACTGCCGTTGGTCTGGTCAGTACCTGTGCCGACTACTTCTCAACGCTAACGCCGCTGCGCTACCGTCAGTGGGTGATCGTGTTAAGCATTATCTGTGCACTGGTGGCTAACGTCGGCCTGAGCCAGCTGATTGCCCTGTCGATACCGGTGCTTATGGCGCTGTATCCTCTGGCCATTGCGCTGGTCGCGCTGACCTTTGTCCGCCCTTGGCTGCCGAACCCTAGAACCTCTTTCCGTACGGTGATGGGCGTAGCGTTGATTTTCAGCCTGTTGGACGGCGTGCGCAGCATTTCTGCTCTGCAAAAGGTGGACGGCATCAAGTGGCTGCTAGATAAGCAAACGGAGTATATGCCGCTGTCTGGTCAGGGTATGGCTTGGGTACTGCCTACGGCAATTATGCTGGTGCTGGTCTTCTTGATTCCTGCGAAAAAAAGCGAACAGGGCTCGCCTTCAAAAGCCTGATAGCACTATGAATAAACCTGCCGACACAGGTCGTCGGCAGGCTTTCCCTTCTCAAAACGCTTTATCGCAGCTTCATTCTAACTTCACATCCCTGACGCATTGTTATCCCTCATTCATTCACTTCAGGGAAGATCGTCATGTTCAATCTCAAACGCCTTACCGCTTCAACGCTGTTTATCTGCACCTTACTCCTTACCGGATGTAATCAGGTTTCTGACGGCGGCTGCGGTTCCATCGCCAGCCAAGCCATTCCCTTAGTCTGCGGCCCAGCCTGATGAAAGATAGCCCGCAGTGAACAAAAATCAGCTTGCCAAAAAGTATATCCAAGAGTAGCATCCAGCAATATACAAAATCACCACGAACGGATATACAAAAATAAAGGCGGCACAGCATGACAGACACAACCAATGAATGGATCGATCTGACATCGTTTAAAAGCGGTAACTCTCAGGCCCTGCGTTTAAAGAAAGAGCTGCTGGACGCGGCGCCTGCCTTTTCTACTGGCGCGACAATGCGTCTGGTTTCTGATAGCGCAGGCATTATCGTTGCCTCCAGCGGGAATCCAACTGAAGAGAAAGAGCGCGATCCCCTCATTGACGCCATGCTGGACACGGCAACCCACGGTCATCTGCTGCCGGCAACCAGCGCCGCTGAAACCCAGCAGCGTACCGGAGTGATTGAAAAGTCACACAAGCTGGACAACGTCTGCTACGACATCCGCGGCCCTGTGCTTAAAGAAGCAAAGCGCCTGGAAGAAGAAGGCAACAAAATCCTTAAGCTCAACATCGGCAACCCTGCCCCCTTTGGCTTCGAAGCGCCGGACGAAATTCTGGTGGACGTTATCCGCAACCTGCCAACGGCACAGGGCTACTGTGACTCCAAAGGGCTTTACTCCGCTCGCAAAGCCATCATGCAGCACTATCAGGCTCAGGGCATCATGGATATCACCGTCGAAGATATCTATATCGGCAACGGCGTGTCAGAGCTTATCGTTCAGGCTATGCAGGCGCTGCTCAACATGGGCGACGAAATGCTGATCCCTGCACCGGACTATCCGCTGTGGACGGCCTCTGTCTCTCTCTCCGGCGGCAAGGCCGTACACTACATGTGTGACGAAGAGGCTGACTGGTTCCCAGACATCAACGACATTCGTAAAAAGATTACCCCCCGCACCCGCGGTATCGTCATCATTAACCCGAACAACCCAACCGGCGCGGTCTACAGCAAAGAGCTGTTGATGGAAATCGTTGAGCTTGCTCGCGAGCACAACCTGATTATTTTCGCTGACGAGATCTACGACAAGATCCTATACGACGAGGCCAAGCATATCTCCATCGCCTCTCTGGCGCCGGATTTACTGACTGTGACGTTTAACGGCCTGTCAAAAACCTATCGGGTTGCGGGCTTCCGTCAGGGCTGGATGGTGCTGAGCGGGCCAAAAGAAAACGCTAAGGGCTATATTGAAGGTCTGGAAATGCTGGCCTCAATGCGTCTGTGTGCCAACGTGCCGATGCAGCACGCTATCCAAACCGCCATCGGCGGCTACCAGAGCATTAACGAATTTATACAGCCCGGTGGTCGCCTGTATGAACAGCGCAATCGCGCGTGGGAACTGATTAACGACATCCCCGGCGTCTCATGCGTGAAGCCCAAAGGAGCTCTCTACATGTTCCCAAAAATTGACGCCAAGCGCTTCAATATTAAGAACGACCAGAAGATGGTTCACGACCTGCTGCTACAGCAAAAAGTGCTGCTGGTTCAGGGCTCTGGCTTTAACTGGCCTTATCCTGACCACGTGCGTATCGTCACCCTGCCACGCGTCGACGAGCTGGATGTCGCTATTGGTCGTTTGGCGAAGTTTCTCGAAACCTATAAGCAAGCCTGATAATAATAAGATCGTCTCGTTCCGGTTCAGAGGGTGGCTTAAGCCACCCTTTTTTCTTTTATATTTTTAATGCGTTATCAGTAAAATGATAATCTCATACAGGCCGCTGCCGTAAAAATAAGGAATCGCTATAGATGAGCGCTAACAAACAGAGCAAACAGTGGACAGCACTACAGGAACAGCTCGCGCAGACTATCAAAGCGCTGGACGCTCTAGAAAGTGAGTTTCAGGACGTTCCTACCCTATTTGAAGGCAGCGATTTTCCTGAACAAACCGCCTGTGCGGTAAAAATGGAAAACCTGTTTATCGCCGCAACTCATGAAACAGCAACGAGCCTGTCCTTCCTCAGGCAAGAAATGGACGATCTGGCAAACTTTATCGCTTTTCGTAAGCAGCACTGCCTCTTCTCGTCTAGCGCTCTGCTGGAAATTATTGATGATGAGCTGTCAACTCGAGATAGGCAGCGGCTTTGGCATGAGTACGATCCTCAAGCCTCTTTTTCTGCTTTTACACAGTATATCGATCGATTAAAGAAGGCGTGGCGCGAGCTGTTTGGTAACCGGACTTATCAATCCATCAACACTGCGGCCAACCGCTCTTAACCTCACGCTTCTGGCTCTTTTAGCACCAAACGCCGATTCTATTTGCACTGAGCGCCATAACCGCCCACAATCTACCCCTGCTTTCGCCCCACGTTTTCAGAGTCAAAGGTACCAAGCCATGAGCCATCCCCAGAGTCACTTTTTCGCCTATCTTTCCCGCCTGAAGCTAATCAGCCGCTGGCCGCTGATGCGCAACGTCCGCACCGAAAACGTGTCTGAGCATAGCCTACAGGTCGCCTTTGTCGCCCACGCGCTGGCGGTGATTAAGAACCGCAAGTTTAACGGCAACGTCAATCCCGACCGAGTTGCGCTGTTGGCTATGTATCACGATGCCAGCGAAGTACTAACCGGCGATATGCCAACCCCAATCAAGTACTACAATCCGCAAATCGCGCACGAATATAAAAAGATTGAGAAAACCGCCCAGCTCCGTCTGATAGAAATGCTGCCGGAAGAAATCCAGCAGGATTTCCGCACCATTCTGGACGACAGCTACTACAGCGAAGATGAGAAACTGGTGGTTAAGCAGGCGGACGCCCTGTGCGCCTACCTGAAAAGTCTGGAAGAGCTGTCTGCTGGCAACAACGAGTTTAAGCTGGCCAAGCAAAGACTGGAAAAGACTCTCAAGCTGCGCCACAGCCCGGAAATGGACTACTTTATGAAAGTCTTCGTGCCGAGCTTTAAGCTTTCCCTTGATGAAATCAGCGGCGATAGCCCGATGTGACGCCCGAACGGCTGGGGATCCGTCCCCAGCCAAGCATATCTTTACCCCCGCAGCGCCTGTGCCGGCGAATAGCGATAGGTCAGCAGCGCGGGAAACAGCAAAATAGCTGCCAGCACGCCCCATAGCGCTAATGCTCTCATTCCGTCTTCCACCTGTAGCGTCACCGGTAGCGCCATGCCGTAGTGTGAAGTAAAGCGGGCGGAAATCCACAGTGTCGTGACATAGCCTACAATCACGCCAAGGGCAATGCCGGCGCTAACAATCAGCATCAGCCCCGCCCAAACGACGCAAACAATCCCCCGACGCGGCGCGCCAAACGCCCTCAGCGCGCCCAGCTGGCGCTTTCGCTGTTCAAGATGAATAACAATAACCATCAAAATAGCAACGATCACCAGCGCCTGTGTGCCAACGGCGACCCAGGCCATTATCTGACGAGCGTCCCCCAGTGTTCCGTAAAGGCGAGCCAATACTTCACCGGGAAATACGCTTAATGTTTCACCGCTGCGATACTGTGAACGCAGCTGGTATGCACCCGCTATACTCTTGGGCTTAACCACAACGGCAGACACGCGTCCCGGCTCTTCGTGCTCATGTTCGGCATCATGTTCACGATCGTGTCCATCATCATGTTCAGCACCGTGTTCACGATCGTGGGGCTCATGATGAATATCCCACACGGCCTGAATCGGTACCAAAATGGCGTTATCCCACGCATCATGAGAGGGATCGAGAATACCGGTTACCGTATATCCGGCATTGTCATGACTGTGCGCCCCTTCACTTCCCTGCTGCCCGTGCAGCGGCACAATCTTGTCCCCCACGGAGAGGCCTGTTGCCGCACCGACGATAGCGTCATTCGGTCCCTGAAATACCCGCATATCATCGGGCAAAGGACGCGGTGCATAGTTAACCCGGCGACCGGTAAACAAAGCCTCTTCGGTCCCAATAATGGACATCCCCTTGAACGTATCGCCGAATGCCAGCGGCGCAGCCCACTCGACCAGAGGATTGCTTTTAATCTCATCCAGATAGTGACCATCCAGCAGAGGAAGCGGCGATGGCTGCAAAAACACGCTCGACAACACCAGCTGAGTTTCACTTCCGGCTGCGCCAATCAGAAGGTCAAACCTGTCAGCAGCCCTAGCGGAGCCTTCTCTCAGAGCCCTTTCCTGTAGGTTAACCACTACGCTAAACGCCACCGCAGCAGCAATGAGAACAATCAGCAGCGCCGCGCCGCCCCACAGCCGCTTTAAGTCGGCAAAAATAATCTTCAACAGTATCATGCGGTTTTTTCCAAACGCGTACTTTGCCGCGATTGACCGTTTTCCAGAACGAGCGTCCGCTGCATCTGCGCTGATAGCCTAGCGTCGTGAGTAACGCAAATCAGCGTAGAGCGCCCCTCTTTAGCAAACTGAACGAGCAGCTGACTCACCAACTTACTGTTTTCTTCATCAAGGCTGGCGGTAGGCTCATCGGCAATAAGAATCGACGGTGAAAGCAGCAAAGCTCGGGCGATGGCCACTCTCTGCTTTTCCCCGCGGGACAGTGTATCTACAGACTGATTAACTCTGTATATCCCCACTCGTTCTAGCAGCACACTCGCGCGCAATTTTAGAACTGTAGGCATACGCCAAGTGCGAAAGCGGGCAGGCAGCAGCACGTTATCCAGAGCGCTCAGGCCGGGATAGAGGTGAAAGTCTTGCATAACCAGCCCAACGTGCCGCGCACGCCAGGCGTCGCGCCCGCTTTCCGACAGGCTGCCAATTTCTTCTCCATCCCAAAAAATCTGCCCTTCATCACAGCGATCCAAACCGCTGACAGCGTTAACCAGCGTGGTTTTTCCGCTGCCCGACGCGCCGGTCACGGCAATATGTGAACCGGAGGACACCCTAAGCGAGGGTATATGCAGCACCGGCTGCGGGCTGTCGTTAAAATGCACTTTCAAACGTTGAACAATCAGTTCCGACACACTTTTCTCCCTTAAAGCGAACTAAAGCTCGCATTGCGTAAGCGAAGCTGGCTGACAAATCCCGTTTCCGGATCGCGCCACGAGCCGTATTCCAGAACCCCAGTGACTTTAATCATGGCGTTGTTCTGCACAAAGGTTTGCCTTTTGCTGAGATACACCACCAGAATATCTTCTGGCCAGTCGGCGTCTGATGAGCAAAACGGGCACATGGCCATCGGCATTTTGGTTAACACAAAGAACTGAGACTCAGCTTTTAGCGGCGGCGCCATAAACCCCGTTATCTCAATCTCCTTTCCCGCCTGCGATTTCACTTTGTCGGAAAACTCCAATCCCAGTACGCTGACTTTGCTGTAGAACTCATCGAACGAGAGAGTTTGGCGCGCGCTGACGCTTGTCGTCATGCAGCCAAGCAGCAGGGCGTAAAGTGAAAAAGTAAAAAAGACGGCGCGACAGCCAGAAAAAAAGCCGGAACGTCTCCGGCTTTGAATAAAACTCCACATTACTTAGCCTCTTTCTGGCCCTGTCCCAACGAGAGAGAATCAACAATCACTCGGAACAGTTCTGTGTTGTCCATATACCCCTTGATACGCTCAGCCCCCGGGCCTGCGGCCTGAACAATCATGTCGTCAACGGAGTGAACGCCGGTATCCGCACTGCGCGGCAGGTTACCCACGCGCAATACAGCACCCGGTATATCCTTATAGGCGGCATTGGCAATATACTCGCCCTTCTCATTTTGGATAGCGGGTACGAAACGGCCATCCAGCTTGGGTCGGAAGGTTTCGTAGTGATCGGGATAGTTGTTGAAGAACACGGCTAGGCGTCTGGAAACGTCCACTTTATCGGGATAGCCGTCACCGTTCTTATCTTCGTAGTTGGGGTAACCCGCCGTTTCATACACGCCTACTTTCTCGCGCATATCCGTGCCGGGCTTGTCATCATCCACAGTGCCAATAATAGAGATACCGTGAGTATGGTCTCCGGTGACAATAATCAGCGTATCAGGGTGCTTTTCAGCAAACTTTTTGGCGATCTCAACAGACTGGTCAAGCATGATGGTGTTATAGATAGCGCGTTCCCAATCCAGCGGATGGGAAGCTTTGTCAATCAGCGCCGATTCCACCATCAAGAAGAAGCCTTCTTCATTCTTGGAGAGAACGTCCAACGCCGTTTGGGTCATATCGGTCAGGTCAGGCTGATTGGGAAACTTCTTGGTGACGTCGTTTTTCAAGAATCGGCGATCCAGAACGTCGTCCATATTTCCGGTGTGGAACAACCCTAGCAGCTTATCCGCACTCGGCCCCTGCTTTTTCAGCGACTCGGCGTCGGTCACCAGCTGGTAGCCATCCTGTTTGAAGCGCTCAACGTAGTTGACGTCGTCCTTGCGCTTTGAGCCCGGCGTTGAAGACGGCAGGAAGTAAGCAGAACCGCCCCCCAGCAGGACGTCCGGCTTCACGTCGTAAAACATTTTCACGATCTCAGCCTTGTCGGCGCGACGGCGAGTGTGTGAAACGACAGCGGCAGGCGTGGCGTCTTCAAGTTCAGCATCGCTTACAATGCCCAGAGACATTTTGGAAGTGCGCTTAATCAGCTCTCCTAGCGTCTCCTGTTTCGGGTGGTTCAGCGAGTCCTTCGCTCGGCTAACGTACACGCCCAATGCGTTAACGCCGGACTTGTGGCCCGTCATGTAGGCGCTCATGGTGTTGGCGCTGTCCGCCGCGATAGAGTCAGTACTGGAGGTGCCGATAAAGGCCATATTAGTTAGATCATCGATAGCCAGACGCCCGTTGGCTTTTCCTTCGGTTATCCCTTTGGAAAGCACTCTGGCACCGGTGCGATGAGCCACAGAGAGGCCATCGCCGATAAACAGAATCACGTTCTTGGCCTGGCGAGTTGACGGCGTTTGGTAGACATTCCAGCTAACTACCCCTTTGTCGTCACCAGCGCTAACGTCAATGCGATAGTCTCCCGCGATCGGCAGCGATACGTTTTTTATCACTAGCGAAGAGGCGTTTAGGCCGTCTTCATTAGCAATAAACTCGCCGTCCTGCTTCCAAACGTCCCGATAGTCTTTACCGTTAATTCGGATGTGGATCTGCTCAGGCTTTACCTGAGAATCAAACTCCACCTTAAAGTCAAACTTGCCTCCGGTGAGCATGGTCGCGCGATCGATAGGATAGACGGTCAGCGCGGACGCGCTCATCGGTAATAACAGTGGCGCGACGGCTAGCGCAGCGGGAACAAACCAACGTGCTTTCATGAGCTTCTCCTGATGTTTTTATTTTCAAGAGAAGCCTAGCGAGGGGAAATGACAGTTTAATGACCAATGTGTGTCGGTTAGATGTCTGTATAATTTGAAGGGATGCTATATAACGCAATTACCAACGGATAGCGTAAGGCTTATTTCCTAATCTCCAGTGCCCGTCATCATACTGCTCAAGCATGATTCCCCCTCGCATCCAGCCGTCTTTTTTGGGGTAAAAGGACAATCTCTCCTTAAGTTCCGGCACGGCAAGCCACGGGGTCTTACTTTCATCAGGTTTCCACAAAAACTCAACCCATGTGACCAGATGCGGATTATTATCAAACGGATTCTTTGCTGGCTTCATGAAGCGTTCTATGCCGCCATACTGAATATACGCGCAAAAACGGTTTTCCCCATAGGTGTCCTTCGGCATATTAATGAGCTCTGCGTCATCATAACGATAAAATGACATCCCCAGTGGCGTTAAATCAACATAACTCAGCGGAACGTCTTGGCGAGTCTTTTTTCCGCTATATCCTACCGTCGTCACAGAGCCTTTACCTGAATCCAAACGAACAGTAATCAAACCACTGCTGATTAACGCAGCGATATCTTTTCTTATTACCCCTTTTTGGTTCCGGTACGTCAGAGAAGCCGTTTCGAGATTACCGGGCAACTTAGGACCGAGATCAAATAAATTGACACAGGCATACTTGGTCACATTCTTGAGATCCGTAAACGACGTAGTCAGAATCTCTCCTATTTTATTTTCATCCAACTTATCGTCTGACAGAGCAATGTTTGCCGCTGAAAGTGAAATGACAGCGACGAAGGCGCCGATAGTCCTTTTCCCTTTTCTCATATATTTATTGCGTTCCTGCATATTGTTAAGACGTTCATTGCGCCTTAACGTCGTACGCCGTCTTCACGTCGCTCCAACTGTCTAAGACACCAATGAATACAAGTAGCCCATTATATTGTTCTTTGTGACCTTCAAAAGAATAACCGCGTTCTCATCGTTAAAATACCCGTTTTCATTCAGTTCGCTTTCAACATCCTGCGAAAATCGAGTTAAATCATAAAAGTTTATGACCCTCTCCTCTCCGTTTATAACAACGTTAAGATTCAAAACGCATCCCTTCGATTCACATTCAAATTCTAAAAGTTCGTCATACCAGTCAGGAAGAGCAATATTCATATTATCCGACTCAACATCATTCACGGCCTCTCACAGCCAGACTCAAAACGGAAATAAAATCGGAATGATTACCACGCTCACGACCATGACTAATAGCGTAAACGGAATACCGATGCGCATAAAGTCGCTGAACTTATAGCCCCCAGGCCCCAGCACCATGGTGTTAACCGGGGAAGAAACCGGCGTCATAAAGGCTGCCGAAGCTGCCACTGCTACAACCATGGCAAACGGCAAAGCGGATACGCCCATCTGGTTAGCTGCGCCAATGGCAATCGGCGCCATCAGCACGGCGGTAGCAGTGTTGGAAATAAACAGGCCGATAACGGCGCTCAGAATAAACAGGCTCGCCAACACCACGTGTGGCCCCCTATCACCAACAGCATCCATCAGCCCCTGAACGACCAAATCGATACCACCGGTCTTCTGCAACGCCTGTGCAAAGGGCAGCATGCCGACAATCAAAATCAGCGTCGGCCAGTGTATTGACCGATAGGCGCTTTCCATATTGATACAGCGAAACTTGCCCATCAGCAGGCAGGCGACCAGCGCGGCGATCACATTAGGCACCAGATCCGTCACCATCAGGAATATCATCAAAAACAGGCACAGCACTGCGTGAGGCGCTTGGCTAATAGAGGGCGCAACCTCGTCCACTTCCGCAGGCAGATTCATGACCAGAAAGTCGTGAGTGTTGCTTTGCAGCAGCCGGATCTGCCGCCAGTCACCGATGACCAGCATCATATCGCCCATTTTCAGTTCGATATCGATCTGCTGATTGCTGTCGATAAGCTTGTCCCCGCGCCGTATGCCGATCACGTTCAGGCTGTAGCGAGTGCGAAACGCCATCTGGCGCAGCGTTTTGCCGATATATTCAGATTCTGGGATCAGCGAAACTTCCGCCATGCCGACTTCTCTCGCCTGATCGGAGAAGTATTCCCCGCGCAGGATCATCGGCTCTAGGTTTTCTTCCGTGCAGAAGTGGCGGATATCAACATCAGGGTCGTGCATATCCACCAGCAGGATGTCGTGCACTCTCAGCTCGGTAGAGGCAAAGGCGCTGATCATCACCCGCCGGAACTTGCGCCAACGTTCAATGCCAACCACGTTAGCGCTATAGCGAGAGCGCAGGTGCAATTCATCCAGCGTGCGGCCTATCAGCGGAGAACCGGGGCGAATAGAGAAGCGGCGCGCGCGACCGCTGAGCTTATACTCACGAATCAGATCGCGCATGGCGCGACGAGCGCTGCCCTTGGTATTGTCCTGTTCGGGCTTAACCAGAAAGCGCCGCACCAAAAGCATATAGCCGATGCCCAAAAGCAGGATCACAACGCCTATTGGCGTGAAGCTGAAAAAGCCGAACTGGCCGACGCCGTAGCGCACCATTTCGCTGTTCACTACTAGGTTAGGCGGCGTTGCCACCAGCGTCATCATGCCGCTGATAAGGCCCGCAAACGCCAGCGGCATCATCAGCCGCCCGGGAGAGCGGTTCATGCGTGACGATACGCTCATCACCACGGGAATAAAGATCGCCACTACGCCAGTAGAGCTCATTACTGACCCCAACCCGGCAACCGCTAGCATCAGCAAGATCAGCAATTTCGCCTCGCTGTTACCGGCTACTTTTACTAGCCAGTCGCCAACCTGATAGGCAATACCGGTTCGCACCAGCCCTTCGCCAATGACAAAAAGCAGCGCAATAAGAATAACGTTGGGATCGCTAAAGCCGGAAACGGCCTCTGGCACGGTGAGAATACCGCTGATAACAAAAACGACAATAAGGAGAAGCGCGACGACGTCCATACGGACTTTATTGGAAATAAACAGGCCTATCGCAACAAAAAGGAAAAAGACGACCCAAAAGAGCTGGCTATCGGCAAGCGTCTCGGCTGTGGCGAATAATCGTTCTATCACGGCTACTCCCTACGTTTTAAATTCTACGACCTGCTCCTGAAATGACAGTTCCCTTGTCCGATTAATGACGGCTTCAACCGCTTTCTTATTAAAATATGATGTTTTAGTTTTATTTTGCCCTTAAGGGCGGAAAAGCATTTAATTCAGCGCCTCAATCAAAACACATTACCTGATTTATATCAATGATAAACGTAGGCTTTTAATGCGTTTTAACAAAGAGCGCTGAAGGTAATCATCGGTTTTATTCCGTTACCGTTTGTTTTTATGCCTTTATGTCGAAATGTTCCTATTACACCGGCTCTTACTGCATTTTGGATAAAGGCATAAAAAAATGAAAAAATGCCGACAAAGGTACTCTCAGTCGGCATGTTACAGCATCGTGAAAAAGAATTGTTATTCCAGCGGCTTACCCGCCTTTTCAGGGATCAGGAACAGCGTCGCCAGAATATCCAACACGTACAGTGAAGCCAGCATGGCAATCGCAACCTGAAATGAGTAGAGGGAAACAATCAACCCTACCGCCAGCGGCCCTAAGCCACCGATACCGCGCCCAATGTTAAACAGAACGTTCTGCGCCGTGGCGCGCGCCTCTGTCGGATACACTTCCGAAATTAGAGCACCGTATCCACCCATCATACCGTTAACGAACATTCCCATCACCGCGCCGCCAATCAGCAGCATCATAGGATCCGTCAGCTGAGAGTAGGCCAGCACCATCAGCGCTGCGCCAACTTGGTACATCAGGAAGATGGGGCGACGACCGAAGCGGTCTGCCAGTTGGCCAAACAGCCAGATGCCGAAGCCCATGCCGACCACGGTGACCGCAGTCCACATGGCTGATTTAGTCAGAGAGTAATCGAACTGCTTACTGAGGTAGGTGGGCATCCAGATCATGATGCCGTAGTAGCCGAAGTTTTGCACTGACGTCAGGATGGAGATGCCGATACTAGCGCGAATCGCCTCTTTATCAGCCACTAGCGCCTTAAAAGGGTTACTTTTGCGCTTCTCTTTGCTTTTTCTAACGAAGATTTCCGGTTCGCCAATGTAGTGGCGGATAACGAAAGAGGCCAGCGCGGGGATAACGCCGACAGCAAACATGCCGCGCCAGCCGATAACCGGCAGTAAAAGCGGCGTCAGCAGAGCCGCGGCCAGAACGCCCAACTGCCAGCCAAGGCCGACGTAGGACGACATTCTGGCACGTTCGTTAGGTCGACAGGCCTCTGCCGCTAGCGCCATACCGATACCAAACTCGCCGCCCAGGCCGATACCGGCGATAGTGCGATAAATCAGCAGATCCCAGTAGCCCTGCGCCAGCGCGCACAGGCCGGTAAAGCCCGCAAACAGCACGATAGACCAGGTTAATACCTTCACGCGGCCAAAATAGTCACTCAGCACGCCAAAAATCAGACCACCAATCACTGCGCCAATCAGAGTCCAGGTCACTAAAGAACCCGCCTCGCTGGATGTTAACCCTAGCCCCTGCCCCACAGCGTTAAGAATAAATCCAAGGATCAGAAGATCGAATCCGTCCATCGCATAGCCCACTGTGGACGCAATCACTGCCTTATAGGCGTACTTTCTTCTTTTTGCCTCTTCGACGACCAGCACTTTTTGAGTATCCGTCAGGTGTATCGATTGGTTAGTCACTGCTATTTCCCCGTATGTATTCTTTTTTTCGTCAATTATCGGCAAACCATCCATTCGTTCTTCCACGAGGCGCATTTAATCCCTAACGCGTTGCATAAAATTTATCACACTGAATTTTATGTACTTTCAATTATTCCGCACCTTATTTTAGGCGCAGAAAAACGCGCACCCATTGGTAAAACGACCAAGGGCGTATACAAGTCAGCAAAGTGATGAAAATTTTAGAAGGATTGTGGTCAAACCTTATAATTATAACAGGAGGATTTTTTTTGGGTAGCTTTTTTTGATAGGAATAGGGTTTTGGGAAGCGTTAAGGTTTGTGGTAAATGTCTTAAACCGCCTATGCGGCGGTTAACTCCCGGAAGCTGATTTTTGGATTGTTCGCCGATTTCTAAGCCGCCTATGCGGCGGTCAACACTTTCAGCTTTCTGATCCATCAGTAGAGAAACAGCGCCCCGCAATCAAAGTGCAGGTGGGAATATTATTTCTTTTGGCTATGGTGGCAACAGCCAGTAAAGCTATCAATAATCGGGCAGTCGGCGCCGTCGTCACCGGGACAGAGGTTCGCCAAATTCATCAGCCGTTCGCGCATGTCCGCCAGCTCCCGAATATGGCTGTCTATCTCTTCTACCTTTTTCAGCGTGCGCGCCTTAACGTCAGCGCTGCGGCGCTCGGCGTTGTGAAACAGCGCCAGAAACTCTTTACACTCTTCAAGAGTAAACCCCACCTGCCGAGCCTGACGCAGTAAAGTCAGCTCTTCAACGTTGCGTGAGTTGTAGGTTCGGTAGCCATTCAGCGAGCGATTGGGCGGCGTAATCAGCCCCTTTTCCTCGTAGAAGCGAATCGCTTTGCTGGTTAAGCCGGTTTTTTCCGCGACCTGACTGATGTTCATAGCTGCCTCTGTGATAGATGGGCTAATTCAATGATGTTTACGCGTTATTCACAATGGAAATTCGCTCTAGCGCAGCCTGCGTCAGAAAGCCGGAGCGGCTTTTAAATTCAGGGCGTGTTGCAACTAGACGGTCTATCTTGGCGATCAGTCGCTTGGGTAACGTTACGTTAATTTTTTCAGCGCCTCCCATTAGTCGAACCATATCAACGTCGACTAGCGCCCATATTGCACCAGCATATTCAGGATCGTTCAACCAGCGTTCAATGTTGGTTGCAGCCGGTACGTCGTCCCCATCTTCAACCAATAGCTCGATATGTGCCTCAATCGCCTCTTTTACGCTTATCAGTGCATCCTGATAGTCATCCCCACCGGAAAAACATCCGGGAATATCGGGTACTCGAACCCCTAAAGACTCTTCCCCGCGATCGATAGCGACAGGGTATAACATAGTCCACTCCTCCTAAATTCCCGACTGCCTTTTAATACTTTTTAGAGTGGGTAACGGAATGTCCTTTTGTGTATGTTTTACCGTTACCAGCCCCTTTTTTAGCGGATGCTTAAACTGATGATGACTGCCTTTAATACGAACCAAATACCATCCGTCGGCCTCAATCATGGCTATTACATTTTTGCTGTCCATTCGCACCCGCTCAATGGGGTTATTATAACCCTAAACCTGATTAAGTTAAAGAATGGGGGCTATTGAAGTCATTCGGCAGAAACGCGTCAATGTAGGTATTTCGCGCTTCAGAGGAAGTTCGCAAAAAATATCATAGACTCAGTCAAAGGCGACAAAGCCACTACAGTAAACGTCACTCTTTCATTAATGGCTTTCAATATAAAAATTTAACTCATCCGTCCGCTTATTGGTTCTGTCCGTCATGCAGCCCCAGTACATTACGCTGCGGATGGTTCCGCCTGAATAGAGCGCAAATATGGCGTCGCAGTCCTTCTGGCGGAAAGTCACCCATGCTCGCTGCCCTTCCCGCAGGTTGCTTTTTACCGTCGAATAGGGAAGCCCTTCTTCATCGGGCTGGCTTAGGGTTTTCATCAGCTTCTGGTAGGCCTGATTCAGCTTCTTGTCGGCGTCCTGAAAGGTGCTTTCAGCGCACGCGTTAAGCTCAGGCGTGGTAACTGCCTTATCACAGTCTATGTCAACCTGTGTCTTCGCCTGAGCAAAGGCCGTCGTAAGCAGCAGAGCTGCGGCAGGTAACAGCATCATTTTCATTGCAATATCTCCCTTTCTATGCGTTGGTAGGCAATAATTACGCCTTTCCTATATTCTCTATTTGTATAAAAAATCGCTTTTTATTCTTTACTGAATAGCCCCACTTTCTGGCAGTCTCAGTGTGTTGCTTATCCATCGTTACTGTCTGTCGCATTTATTTCTTTTGCTTATTACTTCTAACTACCGTGAGGCTACACCCATGCAAAAATGGCAATTCGGCGCATTGTTTCTGCTGGCCAGCGCAGGCGCGCTAGCAAAAGACGTTCAGCTTCTCAACGTATCTTACGATCCGACCCGCGAGTTCTACCAGCAGTACAATCAGGCTTTCTCCCAATACTGGAAGGCCAAAACTGGCGATAGCGTCACGGTTCGGCAGTCTCACGGCGGCTCGGGAAAGCAGGCCTCTTCGGTGATTAACGGCATCGCCGCCGACGTTGTCACTCTAGCGCTGGCCTATGACGTGGACGCCATTGCCGAGCGCGACAAGCTAGTGAAAGACTGGATAACCCGATTACCCGACAACTCAGCGCCCTATACCTCTACCATTGTCTTTCTGGTTCGCAAGGACAACCCCAAGCATATTAAAGACTGGGACGATCTTATCAAGCCCGGGCTTAACGTCGTAACTCCCAACCCTAAAACCTCCGGCGGCGCACGCTGGAACTACCTCGCGGCCTGGGGATATGCCCTACAGCATAACAATAACGATCAGCAAAAAGCGCAGCAGTTCGTTAAAGCGCTGTACGATAACGTGCAGGTGCTCGACACCGGCGCACGCGGCTCTACCACCACCTTTGTTGAACGCGGCATTGGCGACGTGTTGATTGCCTGGGAGAATGAAGCATTACTGGCCGTTGAACAGCTGGGAAAAGACCAGTTTGAGATCGTCACGCCCAGCGTGTCTATTCTGGCCGAACCAACGGTTTCCGTAGTGGACAGCGTGGTAGATAAAGACGGCAACCGCGAGGTGGCGACCGCCTATCTGCAGTATTTATATTCCAAAGAGGGGCAGGAAATCGCCGCAAAAAACTACTACCGCCCGCGCGATCCTGACATATTGAAAGCGCATGCAGCGACCTTTCCGGCGCTGACGCTGTTTACCGTTGACCGCCTGTTCGGCGGCTGGCAGAAGGCACAAAAAACCCACTTCGCCACCGACGGCATTTTTGACCAAATCAGCAAACGGTAAGCACGCCGGCCATAGGTCAACAAGCGCCTATGGCCTATTTTCTATCCTTTCTGTGCCACAACGAACAGCCGGGGAAACGCCAGCAGTACGCTGCCGTCGCTGCGCACGCTGTAAGCCTGAGTCAGGGCTGACAGATATCGCTGAAGGAAAAGCCCCTGCTCCTCTTCGTTCAATGGATTTAAGAAAGGCCGAAGTCCGGTCGACTTTACCCATTCAACAATCGCTGCGACAGAAGGCATAACGTGATAGAACGTCGTTCGCCAGAGGTCAACCCGGCACCCGCGAGCGGCTATCAGGTCGTAGTATTCTTCCGTCGTGAGTAGCTTTTTACGGCTCAGCACCTCTTCCCCGTAGCGGTCTTTCCATTCCCCCTCGGTCGCCACTTGGCACATTAGCGCATGAGAAGGCTGTAGCAGATTGTCCGGCACCTGAAACGCCAGCACGCCGCCGTCGGCAAGCTGTTCCAACAAATGGGGCAGCAGTTCGCTATGGTTCGGCACCCACTGCAAAGAGGCGTTTGCGTAGATAATGTCCTGAGGTACGTCAGGCCGCCAAGTGCCGATATCCGCCTCAACAAAGCGACAGTCTGGCAGCCGCTGCGCCGCTTTTTCCAGCATGGCCTTAGAGCTGTCGACACCGGTGGTCAACGCCATTGGGTAGCGGCTATGCAGCAGTTCAGTACTGTTGCCGGGGCCGCAGCCCAAATCGCTGATATACCGAGGAGATGCGTGAAAAATACGCGCCAACAGCTCTTGCGCCGGGCGGGTTCTTTCAGATTCAAACTGCAGATAAAGAGAGGGATTCCAATCGGCCATAGGGGTTCCTTGCTGGGCCTTAATCACGTGCTGAAATTATGAAGAAAAAGAGGCAATAAATATTGATGCAGGTAGCAAAGCGGTGAAAAAAGTAGGTCTCGATAGGTATTGGAGCCGCCTATGCGGCGGTCAACTTTTCTCATCTCGGCGAAACGCCAATCTCAAATTTCTAAGCCGCCTATGCGGCGGTCAACGGACAGGAAAAGGCAGGTATTGGGACCCAGCTTTTCTAAGCAGCCTATGCGGCGGTCAACCTCGATGCTTCACCATCTCGATTAATAAGCTTTTTCTAAGCCGCCTATGCGGCGGTCAACATGCTGACAAACCTCAGTGAGGGCGAGTTAACTTTCTAAGCCGCCTATGCGGCGGTCAACAAGAAAAAAGCCGCCTGAAGGCCGATGTCTCATTTCTAAGCCGCCTATGCGGCGGTCAACTAGAACAATACGCCACTACCTCTCTGTTGTTAATCACTTTTTCAGCGTATCAATGTAAAAAACCTTTTTTTATCGTGAAAAATCATCATCTATAAATCAATAGGTTAAGAAACCGAATAAAAAAGGGTCTGTGAAGCGCAGCGCTTTTGCTGGCGTTAAGGTGGGCTAAGCACGCCCCGCGCCTCTAATGCAGAAATCAACTGCCCCACCAGCTCCTCCACCGGCCTCTGCCCATCAAGGTGAACGTCCGGCGTCAGCGGCGGCTCATAGGGTAGATCGATGCCGGTAAAAGCGGGGATTTCTCCCCGTCGCGCTTTTTGGTAAAGGCCTTTAGGGTCGCGGCGTTCACACACCTCCAGCGGTGTATCGACAAAGGCTTCGATAAAGCGCCCGGCGGGCAGCCGCTGAGCTATTTCCGCTCTGTCTTGTCGATAGGGAGAGATAAAGGCGGCAATAGCCACCAGCCCGGCGTCAACCATTAGCCCGGCAACCTCGCCGACCCTGCGGATATTTTCCTGTCGGTCGCTCTCTGAAAAGCCAAGATCGCGGCACAGCCCGTGACGCACGTTGTCACCGTCCAGCAGGTAAGTCTTTACTCCGCGGCGATGAAGCGCCAGCTCCAGCGCGCCGGCAACCGTAGACTTACCTGAGCCGGACAGGCCGGTAAGCCACACTACTGCCCCACCGTGCCCGTTGAGCGCTTCTCTGTCTTGCCTTGAAACGGCGTGAGAATGCCAGACGATATCGCTATTCATCCGCTACTTCTCCTGACTTATATCGCGGGCGTTCCAGTGCGGATAGTGGTGGCGGATCAGCGCATTCAGCGCCTTTTCAAACTCGCGATCGTTAGACAGCTCGACCGCCGAAGGCGCGGAAGCTATCCCCGGCGTTTTTACCAGCCCTGCACCAACGGTAACGTTGGTCAGCGGGTCAATAAAGATAAAGCTTCCCGTTTCCCGGCTGGTTTCATAGCGGTCAAGCAACAGCGGCTCATCGAACGCAACGCTAACCGTTCCGATGGCGTTAAGCGCCAGAGCCTGCGAGTCGCCTAGCTCCAGCGTATTGATATCATACTGATGCACAATGCGCTCAACGTGGGCGCGGCTTTTCTTCCCCGCCAGCTTGATGTCGTAACGGTGACCGGGCTTCAGGGCTGACTCCGCCATCCAAACCACGTCAACCTCAGCACCCCACACTGCCTGTAGCGCCTCTTCGCCTGAAGCAACCAGCAAATCGCCACGGCTCACGTCCACTTCATCTTCCAATACCAGCGTGACGGCCTGCCCGACAGAAGCCTGAGTGAGATCGCCATCGAAGGTCACGATAGACTTGATGCGGCTTACAACGCCGGACGGCAGCACTTTTACCGCCTGCCCTACCCGCACGGTTCCTGAAGCAATGGTGCCGGCATAGCCGCGAAAGTCTAAGTTAGGGCGGTTGACGTACTGAACGGGAAAGCGCAGCGGCGCATCGAAAACATCGTGCTCTACGCTGATGGTTTCCAGCATGGCAAGCAGGGTTTCCCCCTGATACCACGGCATGTGCTCACCGACGTCCACCACGTTGTCGCCGTCCAGTGCTGAAATAGGCACAAAGCTGAACGTCGCCTCACCGGGAAGCCCCTCGGCAAAGCTCAGAAACTGACGGCGAATGTCGTCAAATACTGACTGCTGATATGCCACCAGATCCATTTTGTTAACCGCCACGATCAGGTGGCGAATGCCCAGCAGCGAGGCAATAAAGCTATGCCGACGCGTCTGGTCTAGTACGCCCTTTCGGGCGTCAATCAGTACAATAGCTACATCACAGGTTGACGCACCCGTGGCCATATTCCGCGTGTACTGCTCGTGTCCCGGCGTGTCGGCGATAATAAACTTGCGCTTTTCAGTAGAAAAATAGCGGTACGCCACGTCAATGGTGATGCCCTGCTCGCGCTCAGCCTGAAGGCCGTCAACCAGCAGCGCCAAATCCAGTTTTTCTCCCGCGGTGCCAATGCGGCGACTATCGCTGTGCAGCGTGTTGAGCTGATCCTGATAGATTTGTCGCGTATCGTGCAGCAGTCGGCCAATCAGCGTGCTTTTGCCGTCGTCAACGCTGCCGCAGGTTAAAAAACGCAGTAACCCTTTATTCTGCTGTGCATACAAATAGGCCTCAACGCCGCCCTGTGCAGCGATCTGTTTCGCCACGGCTTCATTAATAGCAGGTGTTGTGCTGGTCATTTTTTACCTCTTGAACCATCGATTAAAAGTAGCCCTGACGCTTTTTCAGCTCCATCGACCCCGCCTTATCGCGGTCAATAACCCGCCCCTGACGTTCACTGGAGGTAGAGACCAGCATTTCTTCAATAATTTCCGACAGCGTTTGCGCCTCGGACTCTACGGCTCCGGTCAGCGGCCAGCACCCAAGCGTTCTGAAACGCACTTTACGAGGGGTAATTACCTCCCCCGGCTTGAGATCAATACGGTCGTCATCCACCATCATCAGCATGCCGTCGCGCTCTAAAATCGGCCGCTCTTTGGCTAAATACAGCGGCACAATGTCGATATTTTCCAAGAAGATGTACTGCCAGATGTCTAGTTCAGTCCAGTTTGACAGGGGGAACACCCGGATACTCTCCCCTTTGTTAATCTGCCCGTTATAGTTGTGCCACAGTTCAGGCCGCTGGTTTTTGGGATCCCAGCGGTGGTGGCTATCGCGAAACGAATAGATACGCTCTTTGGCGCGAGATGCCTCTTCATCGCGTCTAGCGCCGCCGAATGCGGCATCGAAACCATACTTATTCAGCGCCTGCTTAAGCCCTTCTGTTTTCATAATGTCGGTGTGCTTACTGCTGCCGTGAACAAACGGGCTGATCCCCATCGCTACGCCGTCGGGGTTGCGGTGAACCAGCAAATCAAGGCCAAACGCCCGAGCTGTCTCGTCGCGGAACTGATACATTTCCTGAAACTTCCAGCCGGTATCAACGTGCAGCAGCGGAAACGGCAGCCGACCGGGATAGAACGCTTTGCGAGCCAAATGCAGCATCACCGAAGAGTCTTTACCGATAGAGTAAAGCATCACCGGGTTGGAAAATTCGGCAGCCACTTCTCGAATAATATGAATACTCTCTGCCTCAAGCTGGCGCAGGTGGGTCAAGCGTTTTTCGTTCACCATCAATGTCCTCTGTTATTCAGGCCAGATTCACTGCTGACGACCACGACGGCTGAGCACTTTCCGCCGCCGTGCGTTCGCCAAACCAGTGAAGTCGCTCGTGCAGGGCCGCCACTTCGCCAATGACCAACAGCGCGGGCGTCGGCGCCTGCTTTGCTAAAGCATCCAGTTCGCTAAGAGTGCCGCTCAACACCTTCTGATCGGCGCGGGTTCCGCGCGCGATAACGGCAATCGGCGTTAAAGGGCTGCGGCCGTTTTCAATCAGCTTTTGCTGAATATCCCGCGCCTTTAGCGTGCCCATATAAACCGCCAGCGTTTGTTTACCCTGGGCCAGCTGCCCCCAGTCCAGCCCGTCAACTCCGGCTTGGGCGTGGCCGGTGATAAGCGTCACGCTCTGTGAGTGTTCACGGTGGGTCAGCGGAATACCGGCATAGGCCGCCGCGCCTGCCGCCGCCGTGACTCCCGGCACTACGCGATAGGGAATCCCAGCCTCAAGCAGCACCTCAAGCTCTTCGCCACCGCGACCAAAAATAAACGGATCGCCGCCTTTCAGCCTGACGACTCGTTTCCCCTGTTTTGCCAACGTCACCAGTAGTCGATTAGTTTCTTCTTGGACAACGCTGTGGGCGCCAGCCCGCTTGCCGACACAGATGCGCTCAGCGTCACGACGCACCAGCTGCAAAATGTCGTCCGTCACCAATGAGTCATACAGCACGACGTCAGCCTGCTGCATGGCACGCAGGCCGTTGAGAGTCAGCAGCCCAGCATCTCCCGGCCCGGCTCCCACCAGCGTGACTTCACCGCCAAGAAGCGTATGTTGCTCTAGGCTTTCAGCCAGCTCTTCTTCAGCCTCTTCGAGGCGATGGGTTTCCACCAGCCCAAGAAAGCGGCCGCTAAACAGCCGTTCCCAAAAGCGACGGCGCTCGGCAATCGACGTCAGGCGCTTTTTCACCTGACCGCGCCAGCGGCCTGCCATCTCGGCGGCTCGCCCCAGCCCTTCGGGCAACAGAGCCTCTAATTTTTCTCGCAGAATGCGCGCCAGCACGGGTGCTTTTCCGCCGGAAGAAACGGCCACCACCAGCGGTGAACGGTCGATAATCGAAGGGAAAATAAACGAGCAGCGAGCGGGATCGTCGACAACGTTGACCAGCCTGCGGCGCTGATTGGCCGCCTGAAAAACCTTGGCGTTTAGCAGCGTGTCGTCCGTTGCGGCGATGACCAGAAACACATCGTCAAGCTGCTCAACGTCAAACTCTAACGCCAGCCAGCGAACGCGCTCCTCTTCCCGCAGCTTAGCTATCTCACTGCCCAGCTCGCGGGCGACGACAGCCACTTCAGCGCCGGCCTCCAGCAGCAGGGCAACCTTGCGGGCTGCAACCTCTCCGGCTCCCACTACCAGCACAGGGCGATGGCGCAAAGAGGCAAACAGCGGTAAATAGTCCACGACGACCTTCCGTTAGTTAACAAAGCGATAACCTGACTATAGAGAGGCGGGGGTGAGGAATGAAATGATGAAAAGGAATGTGATATAGCGGAATGGAATGAAAACGCCGAAAAATGGGAAAATAGTGCAACGGGCGAGGCGCATGCGCTTTTGTCATTCGCCTCGATCAGTCATACAGCTACCGGTTCTTCACGGTATAGTTTTTTATGTACTCAGCAGCCAGCAGCCTTGCTCGCTCAACGTCTTTCGCGTCGAGCAGACCTTCAATTTCTTTTTGCTTCACCTTCGCTTCGCTGTAGCCAATGATAGCCTCTGCGGCAGCATACCAAGCGTAGGACTGCACATAGTCCTGCTTAACGCCCTCACCGTAAAAATAAAGTCCGGCAAGATTGAACTGAGCTTCCCAAATCCCCTGCTCGGCGGCTTTTTGATACCACTGGGCAGCCTCAGTGTAGTCCTGCGGCACACCCTGAGCGTTATCGTAAATCGACGCCAGATTAAACTGCGCCATAGCGTGCCCGCGCTCTGCCGCTAGCCGATAGTATTCCCGAGCCTTGCGGTAGTTCTGGGGCAACCCACGCCCAAAGTCGTACATGATGCCGAGGGAAAACTGCGCGTTTGCGCTGCCAAGCGCCGACGCCTGTTCATACCACATCATCGCCTGCGGCAGGTTTTGAGGGACGCCCAGACCTTTTTCAAACATTACGCCAAGTCGGTAGAGCGCGTCGACGCTTCCCCGATCCGCAGCCCTGTAGTACCAGTCAAGCGCCCGAACGTAGTCCTGCGGGACGCTTCGCCCTTCGTCATAGGTTTGCCCAAGGTGAAACATTGCTTCAACGTTTCCTTCGGATGCCTGTTTCTCTAGCTCGGAGAGCGAGGGCTGAGCCGAAACGGATCCGGCAAACACCCAAAAGAAGCCGCCAACAAAGAGGGAAAGAAGACGTTTATTCATTGACGTACTCCGCCATCGTTACGGTTTGAGTTGAAGAAATCATACACAACAAAACGAGAGAAATAGTCACATTATTTTATTAGAATGGCGCAGCGCATTTGGGCGTTGGCCGCATAGAGATTTCCGAACTCGGCGCTCTTTAATCTATTCACGTCGCGAAAAGGATATCGCCTATGAAGCTGACACCCTATTTTATTGCCTTCTCAATCGCCGTCGTTTTATTACTTGGCGGCTGCGTCCCAACTCAAATCACGGGGCCGGTTGAAGGTCGAGTGACGGACAAAACCACAGGATTACCCATCGGTAATGCCACCATCACTTACAACGCCGCCGGGCGCACCTACAAAACAAAAACAACCAAATCCGATAACGACGGCAAATTCAGCCTTTCCGGGATCAACTTCTGGACACCCCCGCTTCCTTTTCTCGCCTGCTGCTCGGAGAAAACTGACGCGGCTCTGCGGATCCACGCACAGGGCTATTTACCTGACGGAATCACTGACGACGACACCCCTATTCCGGAAAAAATCGATATTGAGTTAACGCCGCTGGAAAAACTTTCCCCAAAGCAGGTGGTAACCTATTTCTACGGTCAATATTTTTCCTACAGTAGCGCGCTTTTTCAAAAGCCAGAACACAGCGACATCTATGGCCTGCTTATGCCCGCACTTCTTGAACAGCAGAAAGCCCTCGCCGATAAAGAGCGTGATTCAACGTACGTTGACTACTTTTTTAAAGTCACTCGCTGGGACAACGATTGGCATCGTGTAAACGTTATCTCCGAGAAAGTTGAGGGCGACAGCGCCCTGCTTATCGTTGAAATCGGTCGCTGGGTCGATTATAGAAATACGCGAATAAATAATCAGTTCGTTGAGAAACCTATAGAAACGCTAGCGGTAGCACTACAGCTACATGAGCAGCGATGGAAAATTTCAAGCGTTACGCTTGTCAGCGCAAAAGATCCGTGCAACGCCAAAAACGATACGCTGCCTAAAACAACCGTCAGGCAGTCCCCACAGGAAGCGGCAGAGGCGTTTTATCACTGGTATATACCCAAAAGCCTTTCCCATGCCTCCCCAGAACACAGCGATGAAATCGCCCACTACGTCACGGACAACTTTTTAGAGCAATTCCATCGCATTAGACTATTGGGCGATTACAACAGCTATTACTTTACTCAATCAAACGAGATGCTCAACGTTTGGCATTACTTCAAAAGCAAGCTTATTAACCAAGCGCCCGGTAAAGCGCAGGTCTTGATTGAATTAGGCGATCCCGATATCCCCATTTGGAACTGGAAAGATCAACCCTCTCAGCGGCTAAAGGTTACGTTAGCCCCCCACAAGAAAACGTGGAAAATATGCGCGGTAGAGCCTGTAAAAGTGAATTAATGCTATCTCAACCGGAATTAGCTCATGACGTTAGAAAGCCTGAAGCGCGGTCCATCGCCATAACGGCAAAAACAAAGAAACGATGTCTACTAACAAATTTACATCTGCCCGACGCTAAATGGCGTTACACAACAAAAGAACATGATATGACACTTCGCTTCTCAGCCGTTATTTTCCCCATCGCCCTCATTGGTACTCTCTGGTTACAGGGCGCTTCGGCGCAAAGCGCGCCAAATCTTCCACCCGCGCAGATCGTACAAAACTTCTACAGCTGGTACCTCTACGATGGAGACGCTATTTTTAAACAAGAAAATCGCAGCACGCTTGACGGGTTGCTCGTTCCTTCGCTGATAGAACAGCAGCAAAAGAATCTGGGTAAACCTCATCAATCAACCGATATCGACTACTTTCTTAAAGTTGGGCATTGGGATGACAGCTGGAACCGTGTTGACGTCATATCGACGAAGATTGACGGCGATCGCGCTCTGCTTACGGTAGAAATCGGCTTTCAGGGTGTACCTACGCCAATAGAAACGCTGGCCGTTGGGCTGGAGCAACGGGAAGAGGCGTGGAAAATTGTCGACGTTACCCTACTGGGCGCGAAAGATCCGTGCAGCGCGGAAAACGACACTCGTCCGGAGCAAGCTGACAAACAGTCACCGCAACAAGCCGCCGCGGTGTTCTACCGCTGGTATATGTCGATAGAACTTGCCGATAAAGAGGCGGAGGGCAGCAATGACATCCTCAACTACGTTACGGCCAACTTTTGGAACCAGCTCTACCGCATCCAATATCTGGGCGACGATGAAGGAAACTACTTCACCAAATCGCAGGACCTCCTTGACGACTGGCGGCACGTTAAAAGCGAGCCGATAAGCCAGACGTCGGATAAAGCGCAGGTCGCCGTCACGCTAGGCGGCGTTGAGTACCCCGCCAGGCACCTGAAGGTGACGCTGGTTCCCTATAAGGAGACGTGGAAGGTGTGTGCGATAGAATCCAATGAAACAAATTAGCGACAAGGACTTTCACCGTGACAACACAAAAAAACCTCACCATCGGTATTACGATAATAGTAATTAGCTGCTTTCTGCTTTGGTCGGCTTCCCTTTTTCAGAGCTATGTATATAGCCGGATTCACGTTAGCCGCGACTTGCTATTAACCATTTTCTGGCTCCTTCCTGCTAGCGCATCGTTTTTAGCCTACTTTCGACGCGCCCGCGCGCCGCTGTTAATCAGCCTGGGATATACCCTTCTGCTAAGTGTACTAATGTCATTAGTACATTTGATTCAGGGAGAAATAGGCGTCGCCATCGATTTTTCGGGAATCGATGGGCTGAAGGTCATCGGAGGGGTTTACTTTTTCATTAGCGCCGTTTCGATTGGCGCAGGTGGAGTCGTCGGCGCCTTAGCCCGCCCGGCGTTAAAGGGAAGATAGACGAACGACTGCTGTTATTGACCTACTTTACCGAAAACCTGAAATTTACATTTTACGACGTACCGTAAGCCGGCTTGCAACAGCGTGTCGATATAAATAAAACGCGCTGAAGACATCTCGCAAATTCTACATCTGCCTGTCCACTTTTTCTTTGTAATGCCCTACCGTCTCCCCCACATAAAAACGGCGACGGCGCAGGCCTGACGTCACTACGGCTTTCACATCAGCAAAGCAGGGACAAAGAAAATGGACAAATACGCACTCCGTCATGAACACAAAAAGCACGTCCGCCTCGGGCTAAAATCCGGTAGCGGCATTTTGACAAGCGTCAGGCAAAACGACATAATGCATTACGTTTGTAATACATTCTCGAGGTCCATTATGTCATTCGCCAAAACTGCCGTTTTCCCTGCCGTACGCGTCACCGCCGACGCGCGGCGCGCCGTTGAAGAAGTGCTGTATGAAGGCGAAAGCCTGTCGGCGTTTATCGAGCAGTCAATAGAGTTGAACGTCGCCAGAAGGCAAGCGCAGGACGCCTTTGTTGCCCGGGGCCTCGCCTCGCGAGACAGCGCCAAAGCCAGCGGAATTTACTACAATGCCGAATCGGTGATGGGTGAACTGGACGATATCTTAAAACAGGCGCGGGATACTCATCGTCAATGAGCTACCGTATTCGCTTCACCCAAGAAGCCAGAGACGACCTGCTTCAGCTGTATGCGTTTCTGGCCGAGCGGGACGTTGATACCGCAGAGCGCACAAGGGAAGCCATCGCCAAGGGGCTTGCCTTATTGCAGGACTTCCCCTTTACCTGCCGTAAGGTTTCTCCAGACGGCTCCCCTTTCCTGCGCGAACTGCTGATCGCCTTTGGCTCATCCGGCTACGTCGCCCTGTTTGATATAGAAAGCGAAGCCACCGTTACCGTGCTGGCGGTACGGCACCAGCGAGAGGATGACTACTATTAGCCTACGGGACTTACTCTTCGTGCAGGCCGCACTCCCGCTTTAGACCAAAGAAACGCGTTTCTTCTTCGCTCATGCCCGGCTCCCATTTGCGGGAAGTGTGGGTATCACCCACGGACAGATAGCCCTGTTCCCACAGAGGATGATAGCTCAGGCCGTGCTCTTGCAAATAGCGGTAAACCTGCCGGTTGTCCCAGTCGATAATGGGCAACATCTTGAAGATACCGCGGGAAATCGCCAATACCGGAAGCTGGCTGCGGCTGCCAGACTGCTCTCTCCGCAGCCCTGAAAACCAGACTGACGCGTTAAGTTCTGCTAGAGCGCGGTTCATCGGCTCAACCTTGTTGAGCTGATTGTAGCGCTCAATGCCGTCCACGCCCTGTTCCCATAGCCTGCCGTAGCGTTCCTCCTGCCAGGCAGGGGAAGTGGCTGCGCGATAGACCTTCAGGTTAAGCGCCAGCCGCTCGGTCAATTGGTCAATAAAGCGATAGGTTTCCGGAAACAGATAGCCGGTATCCGTCAAGATAACAGGCATATCCGGCCGCAGACGAGTCACCAAATGCAGGCTGACCGCCGCCTGTATGCCGAAGCTGGACGACAGCACTTTGTTTTCCGGCAGGTTCTCCAGCGCCCAAGCGATACGCGCCTCGGCGCTGAGCCCTTCAAGGTGGCGGTTAGTGGGTGCCAGCGCCTCCTTTTGCTGCTCCCGGTCTAAGGTGTTTAGCCAGGCGATATCCAGATTCAGCATGGTATTCCCCTATCTTGACTCAGTCATATCAGTCATAAAAGTCGCGCGCCGAGTCAACGACTGGCTTAACGATGCCCGCCCGCACGGTAAAGTCCCCAAAGCCTTCATTCGCCTCCCTTTCCTCAGCCCAGCGAGCGACAAGCTCGTCTAGCTCGGACAGGATTTGCGCCGACGTCAGATTCTCCCGATACATGCGCGGAATGCGGGTACCTTCGCGGTTACCGCCGATATGCAGGTTATAGCGGTCTAGCGCTTTACCTACCAGTCCAACTTCTGCCAGCATTGCTCGACCACAGCCGTTCGGGCAGCCGGTCACGCGTAAAATAATGTGGTCATCCGCCAGGCCACGTTTGGCCATAATAGTTTCAATTTCAGTGACAAAGCCGGGCAAGAAACGCTCAGCCTCCGCCATCGCCAGCGGGCAGGTGGGGAACGCCACGCAGGCCATGGAGTTCTTACGCTGTTCACTCACTCCGTCGTCAATCAGCCCGTGCTCGCGCGCTAGTTGCTCAATATGGGCTTTATCTTCCAGCGATACGCCGGCCACAATCAGGTTTTGGTTCGCCGTCAGGCGGAAGTCCCCTTTATGGACTTTAGCAATTTCCGCCATACCGCTTTTTAACGGCCTGCCCGGGTAGTCCAGCAGGCGTCCGTTTTCAATAAACAGCGTCAAATGCCAGCGCCCGTCAATGCCCTCAACCCAGCCAATGCGGTCACCGCGAGACGTAAACTGATAGGGAACAATCGGCTCAAAGCGCACTCCAGCCCGCTTTTCCACTTCGGCCTTGAAGGCCTCAACGCCAAAGCGTTCAAGGGTATATTTGGTTTTGGCATTCTTACGCTCAGAGCGGTTACCCCAGTCGCGCTGGGTCGAGACCACGGCCTCAGCAACCGCCAGCGTATCTGCCAGAGAAATAAAGCCAAACTCCGACGCCTTGCGCGGGTAAGTCTGCCTGTCGCCGTGGGTCATCGCCAAGCCGCCGCCCACCAGAACGTTAAAGCCGACCAGTTTCCCGTCTTCGCCGACGGCAACAAAGTTGAGATCGTTCGCGTGCAGATCGACGTCGTTATCCGGCGGGATCACGACGCTGGTTTTAAACTTGCGCGGCAGATAGGTGGCACCGAGGATCGGCTCTTCGTCCGTAGTGGACTGCTTTTCACCGTCCAGCCAGATTTCTGCATAGGCGCGGGTTTTCGGCAGCAGGTGTTCGGAAATCTTCTTCGCCCACTCGTAGGCTTCCTGATGCAGTGCCGACTGCACAGGGTTGGAGGTGCAGAGCACATTGCGGTTGACGTCCCCTGCCGTAGCGATGGAGTCCAGCCCCAGTTGGTTCAGCATCTGGTGCATCGGCTTGATTTTGCCCTTCAGCACGCCGTGAAACTGAAACGTCTGACGGGTCGTTAGCCGAATACTGCCGTACAGTGTCTCTTCCGCGGCGAATCGGTCAATTCCCAACCACTGCTGCGGAGTAATAATTCCACCGGGCAGCCGGCAGCGCAGCATGACGTTTTGCAGCGGCTCAAGCTTTTGTTCTGCCCGCTCGGCACGCAGATCGCGGTCGTCCTGCTGGTACATGCCGTGAAAGCGGATCAGCTGGAAGTTGTCGCCCCGAAAGCCGCCGGTCAGGCCGTCTTTCAGATCTTCCGCAATAGTGCCGCGTAAAAAGTTGCTCTCGCGCTTCAGGCGCTCGTTGTCTGAAGGTGGCCCTAAAGGCTCCCCCGGCTGTCGTTGCTCATTGCTCATTAGTAAACATCCCGCTGGTAGCGCTTCTCGAGGCGCAGTTCAGTTAAAAAGTCGTCGGCCTGTTCTAACGACAAACCGCCGTGCGTTGACGCAATGTCCAGTAAGGCCTGTTCCACGTCCTTAGCCATACGATTGGCGTCACCGCAGACATAAAGGTGCGCACCGTTTTGGATCCACTGCCAAAGTTCGCTGCCGTTTTCACGCAGCCTGTCCTGAACGTAAATCTTTTGCGCCGAGTCCCTCGACCATGCGAGATCGATGCGCGTCAATAGCCCGCTTTTGGCATAGCGCTGCCATTCCACCTGATAAAGAAAATCGGAAGTAAAGTGTGGATTGCCAAACAGTAGCCAGTTTTTTCCTTCCGCTCCGGTGGCTTCCCGCTCCTGCATAAAGGCGCGGAACGGGGCGATACCGGTGCCGGGACCAATCATCACGATCGGCGTATTGGGATCGTCAGGCAGTCGGAAGTTATCATTTCGCTCAACAAAAACCGCGATGTCGCCGTCTTCCTGTAGCCTGTCGGCCATGTAGCCCGAAGCGCCACCGGTACGCTCCTGACCGTCGATAAAGTAACGCACTACCCCTACCGTCAAGTGGACTTCATCCCCCACTTCTTCCTGAGAAGAAGCAATAGAGTAAAGCCGAGGAGAAAGCGGGCGCAGTGTCTCTGTCAATTCAGTCGCCGTTAGCGATGCCGGAGCTCGGTGTACCATGTCGATAATCGGTGTATTTTCCACATAGCTTTGTAGCGCGAGCCGGTCTTGCAGCAGCGCATTCAGTGTCGGATCGTTGGCAAATCGGGCGTAGCGCTCTACTACCGCAGGCGCGTTTTGCGTCAGCTCGTAGCGGTAAGACAGCGCCTCTCTCAGAGACTGCTTTTTGCCCTGAACGTCAACGGGTTCATCTCCGGTCAGAGAAAGATCCGTCAAAATCTGTGTAATAAGCTGAGGGTCATTTTGAAACCATACGCCCAGCGCGTCACCCGGGCGGTAGCTCAAACCAGAATCGCCGAGGTCAATTTCAATATGGCGAACGTCTTTTTCCGAGTCTCGAGCGGTAATTTTTTGGTTCACGCTGAGGGAAGCCACCAGCGGCTGTTCACGGCTGTAGCGTTCAACCTCTGCTAGCCTGCTTTGTCCTGCAACAGAGGCTGACGATGCTTGACGAGTCTCACCGATTTCTTGCTTCAGCCGCGCGACAACGCTTTCGCGCCATGCCTTCGCCCGTGTTTGGTAGTCGACATCGGCATCAACCCGATCGAGCAGACGACGACCGCCCAACTGAGCCAAACGACTGTCAAAGTCTTTCCCCGTTTGGCAAAAGTTTTCATAGCTGCTGTCACCCAGACCAAACACGGCAAAGTCGGTTTCGGCTAGCGCGGGCACCTTTTTGGAAAACAGGAACTTGTGCAGCGCAATGGCCTCTTCCGGCGGTTCGCCTTCGCCCTGCGTTGAGGCAACAACGATCAGAAATCGCGCTTTGTCGATTTGCTTGAACTTATAGTCCGCAGCGTTAACCAGCGTTACCGATAGGCCAGCACGCTGAAGATCTTCTTTAAGCTCTGCCGCCAGCCTGCGCGCGTTACCGGTTTGCGACACGGAAAGCACAGTAACCGTCTGGGGTGCGGCCTCAACCGCTACAGCAGGCTTTACTGCGGCTGCAACCGTACCTTGCCCCTGCGCCGCAATGCCCCACAGGTAACCGGAAATCCACGCAATCTGCTGCGGCGTCATGCCGGCTACAGTGGAAGAGAGCTGAGCCAGCTGCTCCTGAGGTATGGGCAGAAGCGGCACGGACGTTGCCTTGTCAAACATAGCGGTATGAATTCCTGAATGATTGTTTTAGGTAAGGATATCTATCGGGGAGTGGGCCAAGAAAGAATGGTTAGGCATATTTCATAATCAAAAGGCATATAGCCCGGTTTTTTCTCCTCTGGCGCGCATTTCATTTCGAAAATCATTGCATTCCTTCAAATCATATATAATATATTATTTACCAGTGCCAACCAGAGGATAATAAAATGAGAGAGCTGGGCATTACCTATGAAGAGGTTTACGACCTCCTTCACCACGCCTGTACCACTATTTCACCCGACGTGCTCCACCTGATGAAAAACGCCGCTCGCGACGAAACCCATGAGGAAGCCCGGGTATTTCTGGAAACAATGATCGAAAACGTCGCTCAGGCGACAAAGCTGGATAAACCTGTCTGCCAGTCCCCCGGTTACCCTACCGTTTGGATTAGCTTCGGGCAGGCGTTCAATATGGATCCGCTGCTCAGCTACCTTCCCCGCGCGCTCACCGAAGCCACCAAAGCGGGTTTGATTCGCCCCAGCATCGTCCACCCGTTAACCCGCCACAATCCGGGCGACAGCACCGGTAAGGGCGTCCCTAACGTTGAACTGCGCCACGTGCCGGGTCAGGAATACGTGGAAATTATCCTGAGTGCTAAAGGGTGCGGTGCCGAACTTGGCAACGTGTCAAAAATCCTAACGCCGGCAACCCTCGGCAAAAACTATGAAGGCTTAAAGCGACTAGTGCTGGATACCGTGATTAACGCCGGTGGCTTCCCCTGCCCGCCGTCCGCTATCGGCATTGGCCTTGGCGGACAAATGGACGTTAGCGCCAAACTCAGCCGCGAGGCCATCAGTACCAGAAACTGGCTGGATCACAACCCCGATCCGCTGCTGGACCAGTTGGAAACCGAGCTGCTAGAAGACATTAACAAACTTGGCATTGGCCCTGCGGGAATTGGCGGAAAAACCACCACTCTGGCGGTCAAAATGGCCTATGCGGCTACCCATACCGCCATCTGCCCGGTCACTATCAATTTCCATTGCTGGGTCGCCCGCCGCTTTGGCGTTCGTATCTACCCAGACGGACGACGCGAAATGCTCTTTCAGGTGGAGGAATAATCATGGCCGTTTATGAACTTACGCTTCCCCTTCGGGATGCCGATATAGAACAGCTCAATATTGGCGATGCGGTGTACCTTACCGGCACCGTCTGCACCGCCCGAGACATGGGGCACCTCAACATGCGAGAGCTGGTGGACAACGGGCGCCCGCTGCCGGAAAACCTACAGGGCGGCGCGATTTTTCACGCGGGTCCGGTCATGGTGAAAGACGCCGAAGGCAGCTGGCAACTGCGCGTTATCGGCCCAACGACGTCGATCCGCATGGAGCCACACGCTGAGTTTGTCGGCCAGCAGGGCGTCAAGCTGATTATCGGCAAAGGCGGTATGGCCGGTGACAGTCTGGCAGCGTTTAAAAAGTATAAGCAGGCCTATCTTCAAGCTGCCCCAGGCTGCGCGGTCGTGCTGGCCGAAGGCGTCAAGCGCGTAAAAGCCGTCCACTGGCTGGAAAACGGCATGCCTGAAGCCATGTGGGTGATGGAAGCCGAACGCTTTGGCCCGTTTATCGTCACAATGGACTGCAAAGGCAACAGCCGCTACGACGCGGTGAAGGCGAACGCTCGGGAAAAAGCGGACAAAATCATGCAGGAAAAAGCCTGATTATTAAGCCTTTCTTAGTCATAGAAAATACAAAAGGCGGCCAAGCCGCCTTTTTTACTGCACGAACACGTTAAGATTTCGCGTTCTCCTGCTCTTTAAGCAGATTAGAGAAATAGGCGTGCAGCTTGTCGTAAGAGCGGGCTTTGTGGTTATACATCAGCTCAGCAATCTCTTTTCCCTTCTTCTGCTCAATAAGCCGAATCATTTCCCGGTGCTCTTCCAAAGAAACGTTAACCACCTCAGGAAACAGATCAAAGATAGTTTTCGTGCGCCGCTCGTTGCGTAACAGTTCGCTGAGCAGTTTTTTCAGGTAGGTGTTATCACTAGCTTCAACGATCAACTGGTGAAATTCTCGGTTGGCGGTGGAGTAGTCAGAATAGTTTTTCTCTTTCGCCATCTTCTCACACTTTGCGTGTACCGCCTCAAGCTGAGCTATCAGCTCCGGCGTAGCGTTCTCTGCCGCCAACCGAGCAGCCAGAGGCTCAAGGGTCTTGCGAATTTCCAGCATGTCCTGCATTTCTTTTACTGACAGCTTTTTGACTCGAGAGCCTTTGTGCGGGCTCATCTCGATCAAATCCTCAGCCGCCAGCTCTTTCAATGCCTCGCGCACGGGAATATCGCTGCTGTCGTACATGCCCGCCAGCTGGTGGATCACCAGACGAGAATCGGCCTTTAGCTCACCGGATAAAATCTTGTGCTTCAAATCGAAGTAGATCGTCTTCGCTTTTGTTTTCGTTATCATCGTCATTAGAAACCAAACGTAAAATGTCAGGTAGAGAAAATCGCTGTAACTGTACCTAATTTTACTAAATTGACAGGGAAAAGAGTAGAATAGTTTTTATTAATAAGCGATTAGAGAGAGAAAATAACACAATGGACTCATCGCCTTTCTCAATAAATACGCATAGTACCGATCATAGTACCGCTCTCTGTAAAAACGGGGGCGCATTTGATGAACAGATAAACATCAGTATGCAGCTTTTAGAGGAAAATGGAATTTTTCTTACCGAAGGCATGACCGAGCAAGAATTGGACAACGCAGAGCGCTGCTATAACATAAAATTTCCCGCCGACTACCGAGCATTTTTGTCCGTATGCCTGCCGCTCTATGATTATGACTATACGGACTGGCGAAATATGTCAGAAAAATACGTTAAATATATCCAAACCAAAATGTATGAAGGCACAATTGATGGCGTGTTATATACAATCACCAAGCTAGGCGGCTGGTTGAACGCCTGGGGAAATCGCCCTGATAGTGAAGACGACGCTATCGCGCTGGCTAAATGCCAAATACAGAAAAGCCCTCTTTTTATTCCTATCAACGCGAATAAATACCTTTCATTAACCTCAAAGCAGTGCGGAAATTCGGTCTACTCGATTCACGATGGCATTGACGTCATCTGCTACGGCAGAGATCTTTGGGACTATTTTGATCTTCGCTACGGTGACAATAGCGATAGCCGCGAAAGAAACGTCGACCTAAAGAAAGCATCCGAGCCTATCCCTAAATACAATACGTTTGTTTATCATAGCATTAATAATTTCTTTTATCAGGGGAATAGGCATTACGACGAAAGTGGGATGCCCATAAAACAGGACGTAATTTAAAAGGTTAAAGGCGTGTGATGCATCCATTTTTTACACCAAACGCCTTTATACGCTCTACCGTATTTTTTTCAAATATGCCACCAGCGGCGCAATATCGCCACGCTTATCCATACTCTTGATAAACGCCAGCACTTCTTGCGAGGCCTGCCGATCCACGCTCTGGGCAGAATGTAGGAACTTTTGCTCCAGCATGGGAAAGTCAACAACGTCGGTAGCGTCCATCACCTCTTGTAGATAGGTGGTTCCATCCTCCATAACAACGGTAACGCGAGCCTGTCGCTTGGGAAAGCGCGCCGTAGCTTCTTCAGACTCAACCACTTCGATCTTGCTTGCCAACGCCAGTACGTCGGGATCGTTCAATACGTCAGGCTGAAACTCTGCCAGCGAGACTTGGCCAAACGTCAGGGCAACTGCAATGCAGTACGGCAGAGAAAACTTGGCTTCATCCTCGTTGCCCGCCTTTAGCGCCGCCGTCAAAGAAACGGAAATCCGATAGGTTTCCACCTTGATGTGGGCAATCTTGTTCGCCTGCGGCGCGTGGGTTTTGATCAGGTTAAAAATAGCGTCCAGCGGTGAGTTGGTGTGGCCACAGGAGGCGTAAACCTTATAAAACGCGGTATCAGAAAGCAGCCCCTCTTCCGTCGGCTGTTCAAGATACTGTAGCGAATCAGCGCTGCTGGTCGCCTTGACATAGCCCTTTTCGCCAACGAGTGCCTGGGGCGATCCAGTGAAGCCGTCCTTTGCCAGCACCGCTGCGTAAATGCCGTTCTGGCAGGCGTTGCCGACGTTCAGAGCCTTAGCGTGTGAGCCGAACGACGCCACCAGCCCGCTAGCCAGAGTTGCGGCGATCCCCAGCGCACTGCACGTCTGCTTCGGCGTCAGCTTCATCAGCCTTGCTGCCGTCGCCGCAGCGGCGAAGGTTCCGCAGGTGCCGGTCGTATGCCAGTGGGCGTAGTGGGAAGGGTTAACCGTCTGCCCTAAGCGAATGTAGACGTCGTAGCCAACGATCAGCGCGCTTAAAAATTCAGCGCCGCTCACCTTAAGGGATTCTCCCAGCGCCAGCGCGACCGGAAGCGTGACAGAGCCGGGATGGCCTATCGCCTTGCGGTGACCATCGTCAAGCTCGGACACGTGACCAATAATGCCGTTGACCATTGCCGCCGTTGCCGCGGGATAGCGCTCTTCCGAGCCAATCACAGAGGATTCTGCACATCCGCCAAAGCGCGTAAACGTCTGGCGAGCGATGTCACACTGAGGATAGTGAGCACCAACGACAGCACAGCCCAGCCAGTCAATAACGCGATACTTCATGTCCTCTATCAGGCGCTCGGCGATTCGTTCAGTGCGACAGTTAACGATAAAGTCGGCCAGCTCTTTTTGAATAGTCAGGCTTTTTTGGATATCTACCTGCATGATTTACTCCCTATGGGCCCGCCAGAGCGGCGGGCCTTATCAGAGACAGTGCACCGTTAAGGCAGCACGATAGTGAAGGTAAGAATAAAGTTAACCAGCATACACAGAATCAGCTGGATAGCGTTTCGCTTGACGATCTGGAACGGCGACACGCCCGCAATGCCCGCAACGGCCACAATGGCCCCAGTAACCGGCGACATGGTGCGACCAAATCCGGTCATGGTTTGCAGCGGTAACAGCATGGCGGCTGACGGAACGCCCATCTTGGCGGCAATACTTGGAATAAGCGCCGCGAAAGAGAAGAACGGTGCGTTGCCGGAGCCCATCAGGAAAGCAACCGCGCCGATAATCAGGCTCATCAGAATAATCATGAAGCCTGCTCCCAGCCCTGCGCCTTCTACACCGTTGATCAGCGAATCAACGGCACCGATGGCAATCAGGCCTTCGCCGAACACCTGACCTGCGATAATCAGCGCAACGACAATTGTCAGCTGTTTACCAAGCCCATCGAAAAATGACTTCATGCCGCTCAGCACTTCAAAGCCGTTACGACGACGAATAAACTCAAACAGCATCGCAACAAAGGTGCTAAGAACGATAGCTGACGGCACACCCACTTTGATGTTAATGCCAAACTGTCCAAGCACAACCGGGTTGAACAGCAGCAGAATAACCAGCGGTACGATAGGCAACAGCGCATAGATTTTTGGTACCTGATTGCCTTGCCCTTCCTGTTCCTGACGGAATTTTTCCTGCAGTACCAAGTCTTCTGGATCTGGCCCTTCACGGCGTTCCCAGAATCGCTGCACAAAATAGTGAGAAACCAGCATGGTGAGCAGCAGCGGGAAGTAAATCTTCATCTGCCAGCTTAGGAAGTATTCTGCCCACTCAATACCGGCGGTTTTCGCCGCCAGCAGGCAGTTGGCAGAGCCTGGTCCTAAGTCAAAGAAGCGGCTAGAGCCGATGATGGCTACAGCCGTCAGACGGGAGACGCCCGCACGGATCATAACCGGGTACAGCGTCACCATCAGCATCAGCGCCAGCCCAGACGCGCTGGGAATAGCCATGCCGATAAGCTGAGAAACGATAAACCCTACACAGGCCAGAAGATAAGGTGACTTAATGTACTTCAGCGGCCCGCCGACAACCGCGTACAGCGCCTGACCGGCGTTGAGCGTGTCCATATAGCGAGAGAAACCGCCCATCGCCATAATCGCCAACCCTAGCCCGCCAAGGTTGCTCGACATGATGTTTTGAACGACTTGGAAAATATCAAAGAAACCGCTGCCTGTTGACTTTTTCAACGTCAGGCCGGGTCCCAGATCGAGAAGAACCGATGTTCCCAGCAGGAAAACACCGGCAACCAGCAGCACTGCGGTCGCGTACCCTTTTCGCGCTATCATCCAGGCGACCCATGCGATGACAACAAGTGCTATTGTTAATCCCATGCTTCAACTCCCCGCATCGCCGGAGATAACCATGTCCGGTTCTGCGCAAATAACCCACTGTCAGTAGTTGAGAGGCGTCTGCGCTATAGCGATTTACCTCTCCTCCTTCGGGCCGCCGCCGCTGTTTAACCGTAACTGAATAGTGCCTTAGATGCGTTGTTTTTGACAACAGCTGTCTCCGGCGAATGCTTGCTGTGCCCCATTCGCTGTGAACAGTGTGCTTTGATTTATCCGCATCCGGCGTTTCTCATCGGCTAAGGGCGGCAGCCCTGCTTAACGGCCGCTTGTTACTTCACGGTCTCTTTTGGTGATTCAGCAATAGACTTCTCGGTCAGCTCCTGTCCGATACCCGGCAGGTCAGGAATGCTGTACTGGCCTTTCTCCGGCAGGTAGTCGTACTTACAGGTGGCACGGTTGCCGTCCAGCAGCGCATAGCGGTGCAGTTCGTGAATGCCAAAGTTAGGGATTGCGCACTCTAACTGCAGCGCCGCAGCCGTCATGATTGGGCCGCCGCACACGTGGATCTGACAGGTAGTATCGTAGATGTGCCCCATGTCGCAGATCTTTTTCGCTTCGCTAAAGCCGCCACAGGTGCCGAGATCCGGCTGAATCAGGTCAATGATGTGTTCTTCAAAGTACGGACGGAAACCCCAGCGAGTATAGATACGCTCACCGGCAGCGATAGGAATGTTGACGTTTCGCTTCACTTCCCTTAGCTGACCGTGGTTCAGGTTCATCACCGGTTCTTCATAGGCGGAGATGCGAAGTTCTTCAATCATTCGGCCAAAACGAATGGCGGATGCGGTGTCCGTCAGCGCGTGCGCCTCAACGATAATATCAACTTCGTCGCCCACCGCTTCGCGAATGGCCTTCAGGCGCTTATAGCCGACTTTCAGTTCGCGATCGCTGAATACGCCGTAAAGGTTGCTTTTCTTCACGCCGCCCTGCTCGTTGATTTCGTTAACGTCGACTTTAATCGCGTCATAGCCGTCTGCCAGAGCCTTTTCCGCTGCTGCCGCGTACTGTTGAGGCGTAGTCAGAATTTCCTTTTTCTCCGCATCGCCCCAGCCAAACTGCAGCTGGCTCGCGTAGGTGCGCAGCGTATCGCGGCACTTACCGCCTAAAAGCTGATAGCAAGGGACGTTAAGGGCTTTCCCTTTGATGTCCCACAGCGCGACGTCAATGGCGCTCATACCGGCAGAAACAACGGTACCGCCCCCCTGTCCCCAGAAGGTCTTCTTCTGCATTTTGTCCCAGATCTTTTCCGTCTCCATCGGGTCCATGCCGATAATGATGCTGGCAAGATCTTTCGCCATGCCGAACCCTGCAGAGGCGCCTACGCCGTAGGCCATGCCCACTTCACCAAAGCCGGAAATGCCTTCATCGGTGTTGATACGTACAACAACGGGGCGCCACTTGGCGACAGCGGACTGCAACGGGTTTTTCACATCAATGATATCAACGCTGACGATTTTCATTTTGATTCTCCTTGGAGTGACTGAATACAACCAATTGAAAGTAAAAACAGAGTTTTTGGTTCGTTCTGAATCTCGAAAATAATATATGATATATAATATATGATGAACAGAGATTAATCGCACCTTAACGCAAAAAGGTGAGCGAGATCGCAATCCTCTTTTCTTCCCCCAAACAAATCGGTCTCTGAAAATCCCCCACAAAAAAAGATTATTTTTTATCCTTGACCTTCCTGTTGCTGGAAGGTTTAGACTTAACCACGATGAAAGAATCCTCTTACTCCCGGCGCCGCTGGGAGACAGACTCAGGAGTTACGCGATGCAACACACCACCGTTTTACAACTGACCGGGCTGTCCTGTATGGGCTGTGCTGGAAGAGTAAAAAAAGCGCTGGACGCCCTGCCCGGCGTTCAGTCCACTGACGTTAACGTCACCACAGCCAAGATCGTTGGGGAAGCCAAAAACGCCGCCCTCATCGCCGCTGTCGAACAGGCGGGATATCAGGCACAAATTGCACAGCCTGACGTGGTGTTGGCTTTGTCCGGGCTTTCCTGTGGTCACTGCACTGGCAGAACCGCCAAAGCGCTGGAAGCGGTCGACGGTGTGATTGCCGCTGACGTCGCGCTGGATAAGGCTGAGATTTACGGAACAGCAGCGGCAGAAGCGCTGATCGATGCAGTGAAACAGGCGGGTTATGAAGCTTCCGTCGCAGGTGCCTCTGAGCAAACCGTCCATTTGGCACTGGCGGGGCTTACCTGTCAGCACTGCGTCGGCGTCACTAAAAAAGCGCTGGAGTCCGTAGAGGGCGTAAGCCACGCTGACGTGAGCGTGACTCACGCGACCGTTACCGGTAGTGCATCACCTCAGTCACTGATTGACGCCGTTGTTCAGGCGGGGTACGAGGCCGCCATTAGTGACGGAGCCGTCAGCCCAAAATCTGAGCCGCTTCCTGCATCAGACACGCCGGAACCAGCGATAGCGGCAGAGACTCTTACTCCGGCGACACCGTCCGATGATGAAGACAGTGTTCAGTTACTCATTAACGGCATGAGCTGCGCCAGCTGCGTCAGTAAAGTGCAAAAAGCGCTGGAAAGCGTGCCCGGCGTCGCACAGGCGCGAGTAAACCTCGCTGAGCGCAGCGCTATGGCGTTCGGTAATCCGAAGTTTGACGAGCTGGTCAGCGCGGTTGAAAAAGCGGGCTACGGTGCAGAAATCATTCAGGACGAAGAAACTCGCCGCGCGCGTCAACACGAGACGTCGCGCCAAAACATTCGCCGCTACCGCTGGCAGTCTGCTCTGGCTTTAGCCCTGGGTGTCCCGCTGATGGTGTGGGGCATGTTTGACAACAACATGATGGTGACCGCTAACAACCAGACCTTCTGGATTGTCGCTGGGCTAGTCACGCTCGGCGTGATGATTGCCGCAGGCGGCCACTTTTATGTTAACGCAGCCCGCAGCCTGAAAAACGGCAGCGCAACTATGGATACCCTGATTGCGCTGGGCACCGGCGCCGCCTGGATTTACTCCATTAGTGTCGCTATCTGGCCTTCGCTCTTCCCTCACGAGGCTCGGCACGTCTATTTTGAAGCCAGCGCTATGATTATCGGCCTGATCAATCTCGGTCACGCGCTGGAACAGCGGGCGCGTCAGCGATCGTCCAAAGCCCTTGAGCGGCTGCTGGATCTGACGCCGCCGACCGCCAGAGTGGTTACTGAGCAGGGAGAGAAAGTGTTGCCGCTGTCGGAAGTTCAGCTGGGCATGACTCTGCGACTGACGACGGGAGACCGGGTGCCGGTTGACGGAGAAATGCTACAGGGCGAGGTCTGGATGGACGAAGCCATGCTCACCGGTGAAGCCATGCCGCAGCAAAAGTCCGTCGGTAGCTCACTGCACGCGGGCACCGTTGTTCAAGACGGCAGCGCCCTGTTTCGCGCTAACGCCATTGGCAATCAAACCACGCTGGCTCGCATCATCAAACTGGTGCGGCAGGCGCAGAGCAGCAAGCCGGAAATCGGCCGACTGGCGGACAAAATTTCCTCGGTGTTTGTCCCGGTTGTGGTCGCCATTGCACTGCTAAGCGGCCTGATCTGGTATCTGGTAGGCCCACAGCCGCAGCTGGTGTATACGCTGGTTATCGTCACCACTGTGCTGATTATCGCCTGCCCCTGTGCGCTAGGGCTAGCGACGCCGATGTCGATTATCTCCGGCGTTGGGCGAGCCGCTGAGCTGGGGGTTTTGGTACGCGATGCCGATGCGCTCCAGCAGGCCAGCGGCGTAGATACTGTGGTGTTTGATAAAACCGGCACACTGACCGAGGGCAAGCCGCTAGTCAGCGATATTCACCTGTTTAGCCATCATGACGACGCTCAGGTCATTCAGTTCGCCGCCGCTCTGGAACAGGGAGCAAGCCATCCACTGGCTCACGCCATTATGGCAAAAGCTCAGGGGGCGGATCTCCCTGACGTTAGCGACTTCCGCACCCTGCGCGGGCTTGGCGTAACCGGTAAGATTGGCAACACCACGCTAATCCTCGGTAACGAAAGACTGCTGCAAGAGCAGGGAGTCGATACACAGGCTGCGGCACAGGCGATTGGCAAAGAGGCCGCGCTTGGCGCAACGCCGGTGCTGTTGGCGGTGAACGGCGAGCTGGCGGCGGTGCTGGCAGTTCGCGATCCGCTGCGGGCTGACAGCGTGTCTGCGCTGAATCGCCTCCACCAGCAGGGCTATCGACTGGTGATGCTGACCGGCGACAACCCGATTACAGCCAATGCCATTGCTCAACAGGCAGGCATCGACGAAGTCATTGCTGGCGTACTGCCGGACGGTAAGGCCGCGGCCATTGAGCGCCTACAGCAGGCGGGGCACAAAGTTGCGATGGTAGGAGACGGCATTAACGACGCTCCCGCGCTGGCTCGGGCTGACGTCGGTATCGCCATGGGCGGCGGCAGCGATATCGCTATCGAAACGGCAGCTATTACGCTGATGCGCCACAGCCTTGAGGGCGTTGCCGACGCGCTTGCCTTGTCTAAGGCAACGCTGCGCAATATGAAGCAAAACCTGCTGGGTGCCTTTGTTTACAACTCACTGGGCATTCCTATCGCCGCAGGCGTGCTGTATCCCCTGACGGGCACGCTGCTTAACCCGGTTGTAGCGGGTGCCGCCATGGCGCTGTCGTCAATTACCGTGGTTGGCAACGCTAACCGGCTGCTGCGGTTTAAGCCCAATCGCTGACAGACAGCGAACGGCCTACAAAAACGAAAAAAGCCGCCATCTTTTACCAAGGATGGCGGCTCTTGCATTCTCCCAATGCCTCAGGAAAAGGTAAAAAAATCAGATAACCGCGGCCATTTTGGTAAACCACGGCTGTTGGCCCGGGCAGTTGTTAATTTGAGGGATATTGTCAACGTGCTTTAACGTCAGCTTACCCTCTGCATCTTCAGTTATTTTATACACTCTCAAATATTTCAACGTGATCGGATCTACCTTCTCCATATCAACCATCACGTAATAGAACGCCCCGGCTTCGGGTTTAAACGACACTAGGCTCTCGGATACTTTACTTATATTAGGAAACGACCCTTCTTGTTTCACGAAGCCAGTGTATATAGTTCTGATCGAAATATTATCCTTAGCGCTAACCCAAAACTCAGCCCTATTCTTCGACATCCCTTCAACCTCAGGAACGCCGATGAATTTATTATCGGGAACCGAATCTCCATACAGATTTCCTGATACAAAGCCGTTACGCTCAGAGTAAAGGTCTATACATCTTAACGTTTCAGGATAAACCCGAACTTGCCTATCGAATTTAGAAAAGGTAGAAGTGAACGTCATCCCAAAGGCAATGCCGACGCGATCGTCCCCTTCGTAGTCTTTTAGGCTTTGGTTATATGTTGTGATGGTTGAGCAACCGGTCAACAAAAACAAACAGGCGGCAACAATGGTAAAAGCTTTCACTCTCGGATCCTTACCTAGACTTAATGATTTCCAATTTCCGAGGAAAAATCTAAAGTAAATAACAAAAAGTCACAACAATAATAATTTCACTTCGCACACAAATGACATGATCAACCTTATTTACAGCCTGTTAATAACACTAGCTGGGCGCCGCTAACCTCTACAACTCATCATATCTCCTTGTCTGATTCGTCATTACCTGATAATACGTTTAAAGTAGATTCACTGCTTAAGGCCTGCCATGAAACGTATTCTCCGACGTCTGGCCGTCATGTTAGGGCTGGTGCCCTCGCTGCCGTATGCCTATCCGGCATTTGACGTTGTCACCGACGGCGGCAGCCGCTTTCATCTGGTCGGCAGCATTCATATGGGCAGCCGAGAGATGGCCCTGCTCCCCCCTTTCACTGCGCCAGCGAATAGCACAGGCCGATGCGCTTATCGTTGAGGTCGACATTTCTCAGCCCATAGACTTTGATATTCAGCCTCCGAGCATACCGTTAACGGAAAAACTCAGCGGGCAGGAATACCAGCAGCTCCTTAAGCGCAGTCGGCAGGTTGGCCTTCGCGAAGAAAGCTTTGAGAGCAAGCCCGCGTGGCACATAGCCCTCATGCTACAGGCCATGCAGGCCGAACGTTCCGGGCTTAAAAGCGAGTTCGGCATCGACTATCAGAGCATCCTGACCGCCCGCGAGAAGGCGCTTTCCGTTATAGAGCTTGAAGGCGCAGACAAACAGATGGCGCTGCTAAAACGGTTGCCCGAAGAAGGGCTGCCCCTGCTGCGCGATACACTGACTCACTGGCGCGCCAACCAGCGACTGATGCTTATTATGGTGCGCTGGTGGCTTAACGAAAAGCCGCAGCGCGAGACGCTGCAGCTTCCCTACGGCATGGGGGATGAGATTTATCGCATTATGGTGACCGAACGCAACCGTGACTGGGCAAAGCGGCTGAACGCGCTGCCTAAAGGCAACTATGTTGTCGTGGTTGGCGCCCTGCACCTGTTCGGCGAACAGAGCCTGCCCGAGATATTACGCGTATCCCCCTGATGGTTCTTCGCCCTCTGAGCATAAAAGTGCCCTCACGATAAAGACGGCGAGAAAACGCCACACCAACGCGTTATCATAGTCACATTATGAATCACTGACAGAAAAGGAAAGCGCCATGACACCGGCCGTTCGCCTGCTAAAACAGCAAAAGGTAAACTACAGCCTTCACCCCTACGATCACGATCCGAATGAAACCAACTTTGGCGATGAAGTGGTTAAAAAGCTTGGCCTGGATGCCAACCGAGTCTACAAAACGCTGCTGGTCAGCCTGAACGGCGATGAGAAAAAGCTGGCAGTTGCCGTTGTCCCCGTCTCGGGTATGCTGGACTTGAAAAAGATGGCCAAGGCGCTGTCAGTCAAGAAAGTCGACATGGCGGATCCCGCTCTGGCGCAGCGCGTTACGGGCTATCTGGTCGGCGGCATTAGCCCACTAGCGCAGAAAAAACGGCTGCCTACGGTTATCGACGCAGGTGCTGAAGCCTTTGAAACTATGTACATCTCGGGCGGTAAGCGCGGGTTAGATATCGAACTTGCTCCTGCCGATCTTTGCAGCCTGACGTCGGGGATCTTCGCACCCATCGCTGCTCCTTAGAGATAAAAGTGTCAACGTGAGCCACAAGTCGCTTTTAATGGGCAAAGCGGCCACACTATACTAGTGTTGCATCAAGACGATTTTATCAGTCTCAGGGGCAAAGTGCCGTTTGGCTCTGCCCTATGGACTTCTGGCGCTTCGCCAAACCACAACGTTCGGAAACACCCGCGACTACCATGACGAATCAAACAGGCAATACGGCCTCGGTTCCGGCCGCCGACAGCACGCGCAAAACTTCTTTCCGCATTCTCAGCGCGATCAGCGTTTCCCACATGCTAAACGACATGACGCAGTCGCTGATTGTCGCCATCTATCCGATGTTGCAGGGAGAGTTTACGCTGACCTTTGGCCAGATCGGGCTTATCACCCTCACCTATCAGCTCACCGCTTCGCTGCTACAGCCGCTTATTGGCCTGTACACTGATAAACACCCTCAGCCCTACTCTTTGCCGATCGGGATGGGATTCACGCTGGTGGGGCTTATCCTGCTGGCCTTTGCGGGAAACTTCCAGATGGTTCTGCTGGCCGCTGCGCTGGTGGGCACTGGCTCGTCGGTTTTCCATCCGGAATCGTCACGGGTAGCGCGTATGGCCTCTGGCGGGCGGCACGGTATGGCGCAATCACTGTTTCAGGTTGGCGGGAACTTCGGCTCCTCTTTAGGGCCTCTGCTGGCAGCGGCGTTTATCACTCCTTATGGCAAAGGCTCTCTGACCTGGTTCGCCGTCGCGCCGCTGTTGGCGATTGTCGTTCTGCTACAAATCGGCCGCTGGTATCAGGCGCAGCAGCGCAGTAACGGCGGAAAACCTTTCCGTGCTGCTCCGGTAAGCCATCTTCCTAAAAGCACCATTATTTTCTCTCTAAGCATCCTGCTGGTGCTGATTTTTTCAAAATACTTCTACTTGGCCAGCATTAGCAGCTATTACACCTTTTATTTAATGGATAAGTTCGGCGTAAGTCAGCAAAATGCTCAAGTTCATCTATTTGTTTTCCTCTTCGCCGTTGCCGCCGGAACCTTTATTGGCGGGCCTGTAGGGGATAAGATAGGTAGGAAATATGTTATTTGGGCGTCAATTCTTGGCGCAGCACCCTTTACGCTGCTTTTACCCTATGCATCTCTCTACTGGACCGGTATTTTGACGGTGATCATTGGTCTTATCATCGCCTCGGCCTTTTCCGCCATACTGGTTTATGCACAGGAGCTTATTCCCGGTAAGATTGGCATGATATCAGGTTTGTTCTTCGGTCTGTCGTTCGGTATGGGTGGCCTCGGAGCCGCCGCGTTAGGCTACGTTGCTGACCACAGCAGTATCGAAACGGTTTATCATATTTGCTCTTTCCTGCCTCTACTCGGCATTCTTACCGCACTTTTGCCAAATATAGAACATAGCCGTCGGTAACCAACACTTTCCCCGAAGAGAAAAGAATTTTTTCTTCGGGGAAATTCCTTATACTGCCTGATGATACAGTCATAACCTTGTAAAAATGCCGGTCTTTAATCGATTCAGTAAGAACTGCACACTATTTTTCAAAAAATACAAATTTTCTAGAGCAAAAAGTCAGCAAATACCATAAAATTGACCTATTCCCCCATTTCTCAGCTAGAAGGTATATTGATGGCCCACGCTACCCCCCTCATTACCACCATTGCTGGCGGCCTCGTTCTCGCCTTTTTGTTCGGCATGATAGCCAATCGCATGAAGATTTCACCGCTGGTCGGCTATCTGATTGCGGGCATCGTCGCGGGCAAACATACGCCAGGATTCGTTGCCGACGAAGCGTTGGCAAACCAGCTGGCTGAGGTGGGCGTCATTTTGCTGATGTTCGGGGTGGGGCTCCATTTTTCACTAAAAGATCTGCTGTCGGTAAAAAAAATCGCCATTCCCGGCGCGATTGCGCAAATTGCCGTCGCGACGCTTCTGGGGATGGGGCTGGCACATCTTTTAGGCTGGGGACTGTTTAACGGCATTGTATTCGGCCTCTGCCTCTCCACCGCCAGTACCGTTGTTCTTCTGCGTGCCTTAGAAGAACGGCAGCTGATTGAAAGCCAGCGGGGGAAAATCGCTATCGGCTGGCTGATTGTGGAAGATCTGGCGATGGTCATGACGCTGGTACTGCTGCCTGCGGTGACCGGCATCATGCAGCAGGGGAACAGTGACTTCACCAGCCTGGCAATTTCTCTGGGAATAACCCTGGGTAAAGTGATTGCCTTTATCGTCCTGATGATTGTCGTCGGCCGCCGCGTAGTGCCCTGGCTGTTGGCTAAAAGCGCCAGTACCGGTTCCAACGAGCTGTTTACCCTATCGGTACTCGCTATCGCCATGGGCATTGCCTACGGCTCCGTGCAGCTGTTTGGGGCGTCGTTCGCACTGGGGGCTTTCTTTGCCGGTATGGTGCTTAACGAATCCGAGCTGAGCCACCGCGCGGCGCAAAACACCCTGCCGCTGCGAGACGCCTTCGCGGTACTGTTCTTTGTTTCCGTCGGCATGCTGTTTGAACCAATGACCCTTATCGAGCAGCCGCTGGCCGTGCTGGCCACGCTGGTGATTATCGTCTTCGGTAAGTCGCTGGCGGCGTTCTTTATCGTGCGACTGTTCGGCCACTCCAAACGCACTGCACTGACTATTTCCGCCAGCCTGGCGCAAATCGGTGAATTTGCCTTTATTCTGGCAACGATGGGTGTCGCACTCGGCGTGCTCGACAAAGACGCGCAAAGCCTGATTTTGGCGGGTGCCATCCTATCAATCTTGCTAAACCCGCTGGTGTTCAATCTGGTCGGTAAGTACTTAAGCAAAACTGAAACCATCGAAGACCAGATTATTGAAGAAGTAGTGGAAGAAGAAGTGGCTCAGGTGCCGGTGGATATGTGTAACCACGTGATCCTTATAGGCTATGGCCGAGTCGGCAGCATCCTGTGCGATCGCATGCACATCCTTGACGTGCCTCTGGTAGTGGTAGAGAACTCCCTGTCTCGCGTGGAAATGCTGCGTGAACGTGATATCAGCACAGTCTTGGGCAACGCCGGTAACCACGACATCCTCAGTCTGGCGCGCCTCGACTGCGCCCGCTGCCTGTTTGTCACCACGCCAAACGGCTACGAGGCCGGTGAAATCGTTTCCTACGCCCGCGCCCAGCGCCCTGACCTGCTGATTATCGCCCGCGCCCACTACGATGACGAAGTGGAGTACATCTCCGAGCGCGGCGCTGACCACGTGATTATGGGCGAGCGTGAAATCGCCCAGACCATGCTGGACGAGATGTATAACGGCATTCTGAGCGGAGATAAAAAAGTACCGGAAGGTTGCCCGATATAATCAAGCTTTGCTGAACATAAAAAATACCGAGCTAATGCTCGGTATTTTTTATGTTTTATAGAAAAAGAAAAAGCAATCTTCTTCCAGAAGTACAGCAACCTTTCTTCTCCTACAGAAGAGGGCGATAAATAGGGTTCTGCCAAGTGTTAATATAGTCAAGACGCCCATTGGCCTTCTCTGCTGTCAGTTTTATCGACTGGACTTCTAAGCGCATAGCATTCACCTCCTGCTGCAGCCTATCAATACGCTCGTTTAACTGCTGGTTGTCGCTATTGGCACAGCTACTAAGCAGCATACAGGCAATGATTACAGTACCGGATGCAAACCTAACATGTTTCATTAGTTACTTCTCGATATTTAGTTTTATCACGGATCTACTACGCGACTGATGTAGAGAAACAGCCTACAAATACTTCTCAACCAGCGCCTGCATCATATCGATATGGGCCGATGAGTCGTTTAGCGCCGGAATATAGTGGTAGCTTTCTCCTCCGGCTTCCATAAAGAACTCTCGATTCTGTTTATCGATCTCTTCAATGGTTTCCAGGCAGTCGGCAGAAAAGCCGGGGCAGATAACCTGCACGCGCTTAACGCCCTGCGAAGGCAGCGACTGCATGGTTTCATCGGTATAGGGCTGTAGCCAAACTTCTTTGCCAAAGCGCGACTGGTAGGTCATTTTGTACTGTTCTTCCGTCAGCCCTAGCGCTTTTACTACTGCGCGCGTCGTTGCTTCGCAGCGCTGAGGGTAATCGTCCCCTTCTGTTGCGTAGCGCTGTGGAATACCGTGGTAGGAAAACAGCAGCAGGTCAGGCTCTCCGTGAGAGACAAACGACAAGCGGATTGACTCCGCCAGCGCGGCTACGTACAGCGGGTGTTCTGCATAGTCCCGAATAAACGCGATTTCCGGCAAATCCCGGCGACGGGAGAACGCCGCTGACAGCGCGTCCCACACAGCCGCTGTGGTCGAACAGGAGTACTGGGGATACAGCGGCAGTACAATCATGCGCTTGATGCCCTGCGACTGAAGTCGATTCAGCGCGTCGTCTATCGAAGGGGAACCGTAGGTCATCGCCAGCTCAACGGGTACCTCAGGCAGACGTTCTGCCAGAGCCTGGCACTGGCGGCGACTGTAGGCCAGCAGAGGGGAGCCTTCCTGCGTCCAAACTTCCTGATAAAGCTTTGCCACTCTAGGCGCCCTGCGGGGCAAAATAACGACGTTAAGCAGAAAGCACCACAGCAGAGGGTTGATGTCAACCACCCGCCCATCGCGCAGAAACTGAGAAAGATAGCGCTTTACCGCAGGCGCCGTCGGCGCATCGGGGGTGCCAAGGTTAACGAGGAGAACGCCGGTGTGCTGTTGTGACATAGTCGCTTCTATCGCCGCTTTTTCAATGAGTAACATAGCGGTAATACTAGCAGCTTGCCGCCGGGCTGCCTATGCCAGAGTCGAGCGAATGCGCCAAACGCTGTAATTAGCCAAGGCTATTATCAGCCTAACATTGACCGGTTGGGAATTTATCTCCGCTATATGAAGCTCTGCGCGATTATCGTAATATTCAGGATGCCCCAAGCCGCCCACTCAAAATGGATAAAAAATGAGGTTATCTCAATTTATCCTATGCGCCAATTTCCATTACAAGGAGAAGGCGAACGCATCGCCTGAAGCAAAGAATAATGACCAACAGCGTTAATACCTTCCGCAAGCCCCCTTTTCCCGCGGGCCTTATTGCCGTATGCCTGTATATGCTCGCCTTAGGCGCTCTGACCATACTGAGCATTTGCTACAGCTTGGCCAACCCTGAACCATTTAATGTATATGGCATGAGTGGGCAGTTGCACAGGCGTATCATATCGTTTTTATTCAACGCTATTTCGCTGTTTGGACTGCTTTGCGGCGTGATGATTCTGTGCAAAAAAAGCGCATGGATTTTTCTGGCCCGCATCAATTTGGGCATTTATACCGTAGCCATGCTTATTAAGCTGCTACAAAGCTTCCTTACGTCCGACGATTTAATTCGCGCCCACTTTCTATCATGGAACATTGACGCTCTGGTCATATCAGCCATTGCGCTTATCTGTTTTATCTACCTCCACGTATCAAAGAAAACCAGAGCGCGCTTCCCCGATGCGTATGGATATAGGCAAAAAGAGGAAAGGTAAGCGTGGGCCTTACCACATAGTGGGATAGTCGATGAATTTGCTTTTTATCGCGTCGAAAACGTCTCGACATATAATTTCAGAGTAAGAAACCAAAAATGCGGAGTTATTGACGGTTTTTCTGCTCTTAGCCACGCAGAACTGATAGCCGCGATCGTCGACCTGCTTAAGCGTTATAAACTGATTGCCAAAGGTATCCGACAAAGAGAACGCGGCGTCGCCGTTTTTAAAAGAGGAGATAAAGCTATCCAGCTCGCGGCACGGGATCCATATATTTCCCTTGTATTCCGTAGAATACATCAGGTGATTCACCCCGATATAAAGATCGAAATTAACGGACGGAATGCGATCGTCAATCTCTATTTCGTTCAGCACTATCTTTATCGGCTGCTCAATGACAATCGCCATTCTCAAGACCTCCTGTCGTGAAGCAGCCGGTAAAAATCTCTCTCTACGATCTGCTTTCTGTTTAACGTGTCGTTTAACATGCGGAGGCGAATTATACGCCATATAGTTTCACCATAAAACTATAAGCGTAGTGAGATGTTTTTAAAGGAAAGTTGCGGTAAAAAATAAGGCGACCAAATGGTCGCCTTAAATTCATAATGCGGCAGGCTTTAGCCCAGAATCTTCACCAGCTCTTCGCTGACTTCGGCAACTTTACGCGTGCCGTTCAGCTTCACATACTGCGTATTGCCGTTTTTAGCTTCAGCGCCATAGTATTCCACTAGCGGCTTAGTCAACGAGTGGTATTCCACCAGACGCGCACGTACTGTGTCTTCCTGATCGTCTTTACGCGTTGTTAGCTCTTCACCGGTAACGTCGTCTTTTCCTTCCACTTTCGGCGGATTGAACGTTACGTGGTAAACGCGGCCTGACGGTGCGTGTACGCGGCGACCAACAATGCGCTCAACGATGACTTCATCAGGCACGTCGAATTCCAGCACGTAGTCAACCTGAATCCCTGCTTCCTTCATGGCGTCAGCCTGAGGAATAGTGCGAGGGAAACCGTCCAGCAGGAAGCCGTTTTTGCAGTCCGGCTGTGCAATGCGCTCTTTGACTAACGCAATAACTAACTCGTCAGTTACCAGCTTGCCTGCGTCCATCAGCGATTTCGCCTGTTGACCCAGTTCAGAACCGGACTTAACCGCTGCGCGCAACATGTCGCCCGTAGAAATCTGCGGGATACCGTATTTCGCCATGATGAACTGAGCCTGAGTGCCTTTACCGGCGCCGGGAGCGCCGAGCAGAATGATACGCATTGCGTAAATCCCCTAGAAATTTTGCTTTTTGTATAGAAATGAAAGAAAACCCGTGAACCTTATCATTCAACGCCTCAATCCTCAAGAGGCAGTTAGCCTGAGACGGCTGTCTGGCACGTCAATCGCCCGCCCTCATGAGAATAAAAAAACCGGAAGAGGATCGCATTTCTTCCGGCTTTAGCCTGTATCACACAGCTATTTTATCAGCAGCTTGTTCATACGGCGGATAAACTGATTAGGATCCTCTAAGCCGCCCTTCTCAGCCAGCAGCGCCTGATCGAGCAACAGCTTAATCCACTCGGCAAACTCCCCCTCATCAGTCACGTTAGATGCCAGCTTAACCAGCGAATGCTCTGGGTTAAGCTCAAACACGTATTTGATTTCCGGCATCTTCTGCCCCGCCGCGGCGAACAGCTTGGCCATCTGCGTTGTCATTTCGTCAGCATCGGTCGTCACTACCGCTGGCGTATCGGTCAGACGGTGGGTTAAACGCACCTCTTTAATTCGCTCACCGAGCAGCGTCTTCACGCGGTCAACGAACGGCTCAAGCGCCTTATCCGCCTCTTTTTGCTCTTCGCTGTCAGCATCCGCTAGGCTATTCAGGGACTCGTCCGCCTTGCTAACAGACTGGAAAGACTTGCCGTCAAACTCAGTCAGATAGCTCATCATCCACTCGTCGATGCGATCTGACAGCAGCAGAACTTCAATGCCTTTCTTGTTGAACAGCTCAAGCAGCGGGCTGTTCTTGGCGGCGGCATAGCTGTCGGCAGTGATGAAGTAAATCTTTTCTTGGCCTTCCTGCATGCGGCTAACGTACTCTTCCAGCGAAACGGTTTGTGCCGCGCTGTCGCTGTGCGTAGAGGCAAAGCGCAGAAGTTTAGCGATGGTTTCCGCGTTAGCGCTGTCTTCCGCAGGGCCTTCTTTCAACACGAGGCCAAACTGCTGCCAAAACGTCTGGTATTTTTCCGCGTCGTCTTTCGCCAGCTTTTCCAACATTTGCAGTACGCGCTTGGTACAGGCGCTGCGCAGGCTTTGAGTCACGCGGTTGTCCTGCAAAATTTCACGCGATACGTTCAGCGGCAGATCGTTGGAATCAATCAGGCCGCGAACAAAGCGCAGGTAGTTGGGCATAAACTGCTCGGCATCGTCCATGATAAAGACGCGCTGCACGTAAAGCTTCAGTCCGTGCTTGTGGTCGCGGTTCCACATGTCCCATGGCGCCTGAGAAGGGATATACAGCAGGCTGGTGTATTCCTGCTTGCCTTCAACCCGATTGTGGCTCCAGATCAGCGGATCGCTAAAGTCGTGGGAAACGTGCTTATAAAACTCTTTGTACTCTTCTTCGCTAACGTCGGACTTGTTTCTCGTCCACAGCGCCTGCGCCTTGTTGATTTTTTCCCAACGGGTTACCGGAGCTTCGCCCTCTTTCTCTTCGGTAACCTGAATTTCAACCGGCAGCGCAATGTGGTCTGAGTATTTACCGATAGTGGAGCGCACGCGCCAGTCGTCGAGGAACTCGTCTTCACCGTCGCGCAGATGCAGCGTAATTTCAGTACCGCGGTCGGCTTTTGTGATGTCGGCAATGGTGTATTCCCCTTCACCGGCAGACTCCCAGAATACCCCCTCTTCGGCGCTCACTCCCGCTGCGCGAGTGCGAACGGACACTTTATCCGCCACAATAAAGGCGGAGTAAAAGCCCACGCCAAACTGGCCAATAAGCTGGCTGTCTTTTGCCTGATCGCTGCCCATCGACTCAAGAAACGCCTTAGTGCCGGACTTAGCGATAGTGCCAAGGTTGTCGATGACCTCATCGCGCGTCATACCGATACCGTTATCGGAAAGCGTCAGCGTGCGCTTTTCTTTGTCTATCGACACGCGAACGCGCAGCTCACCGTCTCCCTCGTAAAGATCCGCATGAGAAAGCGCTCTAAAGCGCAGCTTGTCAGCGGCGTCGGAAGCGTTAGAAATCAGCTCACGCAGAAAAATTTCTTTATTTGAATAGAGAGAATGGATCATCAGATGCAGCAGCTGTTTAACCTCTGACTGAAATCCACGGGTTTCTTGACCTTTCATACTCATGGCTTACCTCTACGTGTTGATGTATCTGGGCGGAATGGCTACGCGCCCGGTACGCGAATTGGGAATGGTAACCAGATGGGGATGAAGGCGAACATTTTCAAGCAGCAATATAAAAATGATGACGTAAAAAGCCCTACGCCACAATGCAATAGGTGAAAAAAAGGCGCCGTTCTTGGCGCCTTTTTCAGATAAATACGGTTAGTTTCCTATCCGCTGCCGCCCGGCTAAAGAGTGGGACAGCGTTGTGCCATCGACCATTTCCAGCTCACCGCCGACCGGTACGCCGTGAGCAATGCGGCTGGCCATAACGCCGTAGGATGCACACATCTCGGCAATAAAGTTAGCAGTCGCATCCCCTTCCACGGTCGGGTTAGTGGCAAGGATCACTTCTTTGATCGTCTCTGCCGCCAAACGCTCTTCCAGACGATCGAGTCCGATGTCGTTCGGCCCGATGCCGTCCAGAGGAGAAAGATGCCCCATCAGGACAAAATAGCGACCGGCAAACTGCCCGGTTTGTTCAATAGCGTGAATATCCGCAGGGCTTTCCACGACGCAGATCTGACCGCTGCTCTGACGCCGTTGGTTATTACAGATGGTACATACGTCCTCTTCGGTAAACGTTCGGCAGTCGCGGCAGTGGCCCACTTCTGACATGGCGCGAGTCAACGCCTGCGCCAAACGCATACCGCCGCTGCGATCGCGCTGCAGCAGCTGAAATGCCATACGCTGCGCTGACTTGGGGCCTACACCGGGCAAGCAGCGCAGCGCCTCCATCAGCGATTCGAGCAAAGGACTGGTTTGCATCAGAACGGCATCTTAAAGCCAGGAGGCAGCTGCATACCGCCAGACACCTGAGCCATCTTCTCTTTCTGTGTCTCTTCTACACGGCGAGCTGCGTCGTTAAAGGCGGCGGCAATCAGGTCTTCCAGCATCTCTTTATCGTCTTCCATCAGGCTCGGATCGATTTCTACGCGGCGGCAGTTGTGTGCGCCGTTAATGGTGACTTTCACCATGCCAGCACCGGATTCACCGGTGACTTCCATTTGAGCAATCTCTTCCTGCATCTTCTGCATTTTGTCCTGCATCTGCTGAGCTTGCTTCATTAAGTTGCCAATTCCACCTTTACCAAACATGTTTGTCTCTCTCTTTGCTAGGGGATAATAATTGTATTAACTAGGACTTTGCCTTAAACCGGCCGGATACTGTCCTCATCCAGCTGTGCGTCAAAATAGCGGCAAAGCGTTTGAATATGGCTGTCTTCAGCGATCGACGTTTTAGCCTGTGTCAGCTTTTCCTCATAGATTGCCTGGCGGCACTCCAGAGGCGTTTTTACCGAACGATCGTCATCTTCGATGACCGTCAGCGTAATAGACCGCCCGGCTTTCTGGCTCATCGCCTCTGCCAGCGCCTGCTGCGCTGATGGAGAATTCAGGTGGCGCTGACCGGGCCTCAAATGCAGGCAGACCTCATCATCAGACACCTGCTGTTTAAAGGCGTTCAACGCCAGCTGCTGTACCAGCTTCGGCAAAGGAAGCTCGGCGATTTCAGCAGCCCAGGGATCGCGCACCAGCGACTCTTCGGCCAGTTTTGCAGACAGCTCTGGCGTCTTTTCGTGCTCAAGAGCCGAACGCAGCGCCTTCGGAGTTGCCACAGGCTTACTGACGGCTTCAAAATCGTGCTGTGCCTTCCAGCGGTAACTATCCTTTTTTTCTTCTTTACCGGGCGCTTTCGCCGCGCGGGCTGGGGAGTCGCCCTTCTTCTCCGTCGCGGCCGCTAGGCGCTCAAGGACGGAGGATGCCGGCTTCACGCTCCCAGACGTGGCCGGCTTACTCTTTTTTGTTTCGCTACTCTCCTGCTGGCGACGCAGCTGACTGCGCGCCTGGAGCATTTGCGCCGTAGTGGTCGGCAGACCTGCCGACGCATCGCTTTCTGGATACGATTCTTGAGAAACCTGCGTCTGAGGCTGGATAGGCGGTGTCTGTACGCTTCGAGCTGGCGTATTCGTCTGCTCTACCACTCTGGCTTCAGCGTGCGAAGCGGCAGCAAACCGGTCATTAGCCTGTACCGATGACGGCTGCGGCATTAATGGTGCCGATTCAGATACCGCCGGAGCGCTTTCTACTGGTGCACTTTCAGCCAGCGCGCCGACGCGTTTAGGGTGGAAAGCCAGCGCCCGCAGCAGCGTCATTTCTACGCCCATGCGTCTGTCCGGCGCGTAGGGCAGCTCTTTTCGCCCTACCAGCAGCGTTTGATAATAAAGCTGTAAATCCTGCGGAGAGATACGCCGTGCCAGCTCGCGCATACGGGATTCGCTGTGTTTAAGCGGGTCGAGAGCAGAAGGTAAAAGCTGGATCATGGCAACCTGATGCAGCAGCGCCAGTGTATCCACCAGCAGGCTTTCCCAGTCGATCCCCTTAGCGGCAATCTGCCCTACCTGTGCCATAAGCGTTTCGCCGCTACCCTGCTCTAACGCTTCCAGCAAAGACAGCGTGTACTCTTCATCAAGCGTGCCCAGCATGGCGCTAACAGCGTCAGTCGATACGCTACCGCTGCCCATGGCAATAGCCTGATCGGTCAAACTCAGCGCGTCTCGCATACTGCCCTGAGCGGCGCGAGCCAGCAGGCTTAGCGCTTTAGGCTCTGACGGGATCTTTTCATCCAGCAGCACTTTTTCCAGTTGGCCTTTGATCTGTTCTACGTCCAGCGCCTTTAGATGAAACTGCAGGCAGCGGGACAGAATCGTCACCGGGAGCTTTTGCGGATCGGTGGTGGCAAGCAGGAACTTAACGTGCTCTGGCGGCTCTTCGAGCGTTTTCAGCAGCGCGTTAAAGCTGTGGCGGGAAAGCATATGAACTTCGTCGATGAGATAAACCTTAAACCGCCCTCGGGCAGGAGCGTACTGGACGTTATCCAGCAGCTCGCGGGTATCCTCAACTTTGGTGCGGGACGCGGCGTCAATCTCAAGCAGGTCGACAAAGCGCCCCTCTTCGATTTCCCGACAGTTAGCACACTTGCCGCATGGCGTTGCCGTCACGCCGCTTTCGCAGTTCAGCCCTTTTGCCAGCAGGCGTGCGATAGAGGTTTTCCCTACGCCGCGCGTGCCGGAAAAAAGATACGCGTGATGAATCCGACCGAGCGACAGGCCATTGGCGATGGCGGCCAGGACATGTTCCTGACCGACAACGTCTGCAAAGCTTTGGGGGCGCCATTTACGCGCCAGAACTTGATAGCTCATCGATATAAGGCAACGTCATTTAACACGGATAGCGCATCTTACCACAGCGCGGCGAAGACGACGATCTCTGTCGCCCGTCAGCCGCCGCTCTTAGTGGCCGTCGAAAGAGACTAGACTGTAGCAGTCTATCTTTTGAGAAACCAGGCGCGCGCGGCCACCCAGCTCAGGGAGTTCAATGACAAACGCAGCGTCGTGAACAATACCGCCAAGGCGGCGGATAAGTTTGGCTGTGGCCTCAATGGTTCCGCCAGTGGCTAGTAGATCGTCAATAACCAGCACGTTTTCATTTTGCTGAATACTGTCTGCGTGGATTTCCAGCACGTCAGTGCCGTACTCCAGATCGTAGGTTTCCTGTAGACACTCACGGGGAAGCTTGCCTTTTTTACGCACAGGAACAAAGCCGACGCCCAGCGCCAGCGCAACCGGTGCGCCAAACAAAAAGCCGCGCGCCTCGGTGCCAACTACTTTATCGATGCCTTTATCTTTATAGCGCTCGACAATCAGGCTAATAGTGGCGGAAAACGCAGCCGGATTTTCCAAGAGGGTTGTGATGTCGCGAAACAGGATCCCCGCTTTAGGATAATCGGGAATGGTGGTGATGCTGTCCTTGATCAGTTGCTGCTGTTCAGTTGTCGTCATAAATTCAGTGTCCGTATACTCGTTAACCGCGAGCGGAATTGCAGACTTCGAGTAGCCGCTTGGTCAGTTAATCACACGCGGTTACCAACGAAAAACGCCCAAATCTATGCAAAGGCGCAGGGAAATGCAACCGCTAGTTATCACATTTGGCAAAATATACAGGTGAGACTGCTCGCTTATTTTACACAAGGATGGAGGCTATTTTTCCACATCCACGACTGGCAGGCGCAGCATGAAAATCAGTAAAACGATCATCAGCGTCAATAAAAGCACCCGCACCCACAGTACTGGCACCAGCCACAGTGAAAGGGCGAATGTACAGACAATCAGCAGGATAGCGCGACCTTTTGCTCCCGGCGGCAGCCCGCGGTGAGTTTGCCAATGTCTCAGATAGGGGCCAAACCAAGAACGATACAGCAGCCAGTCATGAAAGCGCGGCGAAGAGCGGGCAAAGCACCAGGCCGCCAACAGCAGAAACGGCGTCGTAGGCAATATCGGCAGCAGCACGCCCAGCGCGGCGAGGCCAATAGAAAGCCAGCCGAGACCAAGAAGAAAAAGCCTATACATCGCGCCGCATCATCGTTAATTGCCGTCCTGAAGTCGCATTTTTACGTCATGCCCTTCTGCCTGATATCCAATCAAAGGATTCTGTTGAATCTCCTAGCCTAATCAAAAACGCCTTTACCTGCCAGTAAATGATAATCAGTTCTCTGTAAAACACGTCATCCTTTCTCGCCCCTTACTGTCTGGGATATGATAGTCGCCACGCTCCTCTTTTACTTCGGCAGGCTCACGATGAATACTGGCGCCCTACTACATACGCTCCAGCAGCAGGTTAACCAGTTAGCCAGCGCTATCGCCGATGCGCCCGCATCCGCCGTTATGCAACCCCGCTTTGACGATCGGCTGTTCAACACTCGCGATCCCCGGCTTAGCCACTGTCAAAGCGAGGTAGAAAACAATCTACAGCTGCTGTCTCAGGCAGTAGAAAAGCGCGCGCAGCAACAGGTAGCCTTTCTGGCCGAGCGTATTGTCGCGCAAATAGAGGCGCTGCAAAGAGAGCTAGCGACACTCCCTGTGCGAGAGCGAAACGTCTTTAACGTTAAGGTTGAACAGGACATCTACCAAACTCTTGCTCGCCATCAGGACTATGAGCGGCGGCTGGTTGCCATGCGAAGAGACAAAGAAAGCCTGCTAAGCCGCCAAACAACCCTTTCAGAGCAGCAGAGGCTGCAAAAAGAACTTGCCGCGCTGGAGGGCCGCCTAATGCGCTGCCGTCAGGCGCTAGCAAAAATTGAGCGACAGATTGCTCGTCGCGAAAATGGCAGCTAGATATTTACATTTTGTTACACTTAGAGGCACGAAACAGACAACTCAAAACATCATTCGCGAATAATGACGGAACACCCACAATAAAAGGAGTTATATGATGAATTTGAAATATCTGCTTCCCTCTTTGGCTATGCTGTCCGCTTCGGCCTTTGCCGTTTCCCCGGTTCCGCTTCACGTCAACGTGAAAACCGAGCTGGCCTCGCCGGTGATCCTTGAAAACAGTAAAGACAGCAACTACCTAAAAGTGTCTCTGACTGGCTACCAGCAGGATACCGCAAAGCGCACGCCAATTAACCTGGCGCTGGTCATTGATCGCTCAACGTCAATGAGCGGCGACCGCATCGAAAAAGCCCGTGAAGCGGCCATTCTGGCCGTCAATATGCTGCAAGACGACGACATCATCTCCATCATTGCCTACGATAACGACGCTCACGTTCTGATCCCCGCCACTAAAGCTAATGATAAGAAAAAGCTTATCAAAATTATCAACGATAAAGTGACGCCTCAGGGATGGACAGCGCTGTTTGCTGGAGTCAGCAAAGGCCTTAAAGAGGTCAATAAGAACCTGAAAAAAGATCAGGTTAACCGCATTATTCTGCTGTCTGACGGGCAGGCCAACGTCGGCCCCAGCTCAACAAAAGAGCTGGCTGACCTCGGGGTCGTTGCCGCCAAACAGCGGATCGCCGTCACCACTATTGGCCTAGGTACCAGCTACAACGAAGACCTAATGACGGCTTTAGCAAGCTACAGCGACGGCAACCACGCGTTTGTTGAAAAATCCTCCGATCTGGAAGCTGCCTTTATTAAAGAATTTAAAGACGTAATGTCGGTTGTGGCACAGGAAGTCACTGTGACCATTCGCCTACAGGACGGCGTAAAGCCGCTGCGTCTGTTAGGCCGTGAAGGTGACATTACTGGCAATCAGGTAACCGTCAAGCTCAACCAGCTGTACTCTAATCAAGAAAAATACGTTCTGTTAGAGCTGGAGCCGCCGAAGGGTAAAGAAAACGAGAAAAAGCAGATTGCAAACGTAAGCGTTACCTATGAAAACCTGCAAACCCAGAAGAAAGATAACGTTAACAATCGCGTGGATATCGCTTACAGTAAATCAGAGAAAGCCGTTAAAGACGCAACGCAGGAAGAAATTGTCGTTGACTCTGCCATTCAAAAAGCCAATCTGGAAAACGTGCGCGCTATTCAGCTACTGGATGAAGGTAAAAAAGACGAAGCGAACCAAATCCTGCAGCGTAATGCGGCCAGCATGGGTGCTCTATACGATAAAGTGAGCAGTCCAGAAGCCAAAAACAAAGCACTCCAGACTCAGTCTGATAACTCCCGTCTAGCGGATGATATTGAAAGTAAAGGCGGTGCAGCCTCTCGCAAGAGCCTGAAGGAAAGCACGTATAAAACGCAAAAACAGCAATCAAAATAGCCCTACCCCGATGACGGCGTAGCCTGCTGCGCCGTCATTGTTCATCTTGGAGAAGGAATGAAAGCCGGACGCCCCTTTTATCTGTTCATATTTATCACTCTGCTGCTGATAGGGCTTATCGGCAGCTTCGGCTTTCGCATACTCAATCAGGAACAAACCGTTAATGACTATCAGGCGGAACAGCTGGCCAAGAGCCGTGTAGCCCAAACGCAAGGGTTTATCCTACAGCAGTTAGATCACAAGCAGGTTCGTCTAAGCGCCATGCTGTCCTACCTGAGTCAGGATCCTGACGCGCTCCGTTTACTTATTGCTCAGGACAGCGACATTGAGTCCATATTTATCCTCAAAGCCGGAAAACTGGTCTTCCCTGACGCCCACGGCCCTATTAGCCAAAAAGAATCCCGCTTTATCGAATCCCTAACGCCTGTGCTGCAAGATCCGTCACAGCTTATCGGTAAGCAGCATATTTCAGACGACAGCACGCCAACCGCGGGCTGGTATCTGATGCAGGAAAGCGGTCACCCGCTGCTGCTTTACTGGCAAAAGAACGGTGAAGACACCGTCGGCATCAAGCTCAGCTACGCCAAACTGCTGGCAGACACTGTCGCCAACGTCGACATAAACTACACGCCGGACAGCATCACCATTTCCGACAGCGGGCAGCTTCTGTATCAGTATGCGCCCGAGGGGAAAATAGACCGTCAGGCTCAGCCCACTTACGGTCAGGCGCTGCCCTATCCTCTCCACAACTGGAGAGTAGACTATTACGCCAGCGTGGAAGATCGTTCAGCGCTGCTCTATGCAGGAATGGCCCTGATAGTTCTTCTGATTGCCATCGTCATCGTTGTGGCATTTCTGCTGTACCGAGAGTTTAACCGGGCAACGCAGCTGGCGCGCAGACAGGTGGACTTTGTCGGGCAGGTATCCCACGAGCTGAAAACGCCGCTGACCAACATCACCCTCTACGCTGAGATGCTGAAAGAAATGGCTCAGGAAGAGGAAAGCGCCAGCGTTCACTATCTTGACGTTATCGTTAGCGAGAGCCAGCGCCTTTCAAGGCTGATACAAAACGTGCTGACGTTTACCAAAGCGCCCAAAATCAGCCGACAGGAAATCCATGTCGGAACACTGCTTGAACAGGTAAAAGATATTTTTACTCCGGTGTTCGACGCTAAAGGCCTGACGTTAGAGCTGCATATTGACGGCGATATCAAGGTGTATAGCGATGCTGACAGGGTCACACAGATTGTCAGTAATCTGCTCAGCAACGCAGAAAAGTACGCTGCCGACGGCAAACGCGTCGAGCTTTATGCCCAACAAGACGGCGAGCGCGTCTATCTTGGCGTTAGAGACTTTGGCAAAGGGCTGCCGGAAAGAGAGCTGAGAGTTATTTTCCAGCCGTTTTACCGCGTGAAGTCATCCATTACCGAAGGTGTCAGCGGTACCGGCATCGGCCTGACCATCGCTAAACAGCTTGCAGAGAGCCTGTCCGGTACGCTAAGGGCAGAAAACAGGGAACCCGGCATGGCGTTTATTTTGACCCTGCCGAAACAGGGCGCGGAGGCCTGATGTGAAAATTCTTATTGCAGAAGACGATTTCCACATTCGCAACGGGCTCAAAGACATGCTCAGCCGTGAGGGATATTCCGTTCTCGCCGCAGAAAACGGAAAGATCGCACTGGCGCTTTACCATCAGGAACAGCCTGACTTTGTTATTCTTGACATCATGATGCCAGAAATGGACGGCTACTCCGTCTGCAAGGCCATTCGAGGGCAGGATGAACATACGCCAGTGATCTTTTTATCGGCCAAGGGAGAAGAGATCGATAAGGTCTTGGGGCTCGAACTTGGCGCTGATGACTATATCAACAAGCCGTTCGGCATCCATGAGGTGCGCGCGCGGATAAAAACTATCGCCCGTCGCTGTCTGAGAGCCAAGCGTCTCGCACCAGAGCTCCCCTTCCCCTTTGGCGATCTGGAAATTTTTCCTTCAGAGCTGTGCGCTAAGCGCCGGCAGCAGACGATTGAGCTGTCACTGAGAGACATCAGGATCCTGACCTGCCTGTACCAGCATAGAAATCAGGTTGTTGGGAGAGATACCCTGATTGACTCAGCCTGGGGCTGCGATCATCTACCTAACAGCAGAACGCTGGATCAGCATATTTCCCGGTTGCGCAAGCTGATTGAAACTGACCCTGCCAGCCCGACGCTAATCCGCACCGTTCACGGATCCGGCTACCGCTATCAGGAATAATGACTGCGGCTAAAATCCGTTAAAATAATAAAGAATACTCAGCTGTGAGACGACACCATGACACCACCCGATCAATCGTTAGAACAGGCGCCAGAAGACGTAAAGCTGGCCGTCGATTTGATTTATCTTCTTGAAACGCACGATATAGCCCCGGCAACTGTCCTCTCGGCGCTTAAGATCGTTGAAAGGGATTTTCAGGCTAAGCTTGAGGCTCAAGCGTCTCGCTAGATGCTGACTGACGATAGCGCGTCAGCACTACGCCTAGCGTAAATAGTAGGTAGGTTAAAAACGCCATCAGCGCCAGCAGTGTGGGCCGATAGTAAAAGGCATGGCGCCAGAAAAACGGCAGCAGTGCAGTTTCGATAGTCTCTTGCCCTACAGCGCCGAGAAGCCCTAACGACAGGCAGTAGATCGCCGCGCTATAGGCAATAAATACCGCGAACGGCCCATAGCAAACCCAGCGCCGCTCGGGCAGTGCAGCATATCGCCCATAGAGATTCCCCATAAAGAGAACCCCTAGGCAGAAAACTACCAGACAAAACCACTTAGTGAAATCAACCTGTGCATCGCGGCTTAACAGCAGCTTCGCCTCATAGGTCAGATCGCGGCTAAACCAGCAGCTTGAATCCACCAGCGTTGAGCACAGAAACGCCAGCGCCTGGCTGCAAAGAGGCAGCACCAGCACTAATACGACTGTGACATGTACAATTTGACTAAATGCCGTTCTCGCAGAGGTCTTCTGGTTCATCCATGCTCCCACGCCGCCAAGCTAACAAGTCTTAAAAGGTTAAGACCTTCTCGGCCTCCAGCGTCCACTGTGCCAACTCTACCAGCGTTCCGATTTCAACACCCTCAATTAGCGGTAGACCGCTAATGCCGCGCGCGTCGGTACAGGTTTTACACAGCTTAACCGTTACGCCCTGCGCAGTAAGAATTTCCAGCATCTGCTGGAGATGATAGCCCTCGTGAGGCTTCTGATTGCGCAGCCCGGCGCTAACGGCGTCAGACATCAAAAACACCTTTAGCTCGATTTCTGCAGGCTGTTCTTTCAGCGCAATGGACAGGCGCAGCGCGTTGAACAACAGCTCACTGCCGTAAGGAGCGCCGTTGGCGATAACTAAAATACGTTGCATTACTTAACTCCTGAAAAACTCTCTATGCAAAACCATCTGCGCAAAACCCTAGACGACAAGCGGCTATTTTGTCACCACTCGAGCCAGAGCGCTACTGTGTCTTAGTGAATCCAGATAGGCGTCAACCAGTCTGGGTGCCTCTTTGGCCAGACTGTAAGCCTGTGGCATAAACAGCCAGCTGCCCATCAGCCCCCAAATATAAGACCGCATGGAAATGGCAGCCAAACGCAAATCCAGCGATTCCGGAAGTTGCCCCTTTTCAACACATTCACGCAACGCGTTCTCGATGCGCTCTTCGTTTTGTAAATAGAGGGATTGATGTATTTGTTGAAGGGAAATAAGCTCGCCAACAAACTCGCACTTATGGAATAATATCGCCAGTAAATTTCTACGCCGAATGTCTGTTTCTGTCAGCTGTAAAACATAAATAAGTGTCTGTCGCAGCGCCCGTATGGGATCGGAAGAAAACTCATTTCTGTATCGCAGGGCTTCATCATCAATGCTAGACTCTACCTGAGCCCACATTGCGATGAAAATATCGACTTTATTCTTGAAATGCCAATATATTGCCCCGCGCGTAACGCCCGCAGCCAAGGCAATATCATTCAGCGACGTGCTCGTAACGCCGCGACGGGAAAACTCCTGTATGGCGGCGTCAAGAATATGTTGACGGGTCTCTAATGACTGCTGTTTCGTGCTGCGGCCCATGTTTTATGCTTTCTGTGCGGTACGTTTTGCGATGACTTACATACATACATGAATGTTTGTATTATAGCACGCTGAGATTTTTATCCTAACTATGTAGTTACCCAAGCATATTTGCCTATTATTTACGGTAACTGATATTGAAAATTTGAGGTTTATCTATGAGTAAATACAGAGGGCTGAAGCCTCTGGCAGCAGCGCTGATGCTTTCCAGCGGTTTAGCGCTTGTGGGATGCGACAACCAGTCTGGAGAAGGCGCTCAAAGGTCTGCACCCAAAGTTGAGGTAGTGACCATTTCGTCACAGCCCGTCAATATCACGACTGAACTTCCAGGGCGTACTGCGGCCTTTCGCATTGCTGAAGTGCGTCCTCAGGTCAGCGGTATCATCCTGAAGCGTCAGTTTACCGAAGGCAGCACGATTACAGAAAACCAGTCGCTGTATCAAATCGATCCGGCGACCTACCAGGCCACTTACGACAGCGCAGCAGCCGATCTGGCGAAAGCGCAGGCCAGCGCCAACCTGAATCACCTGACGGTTAAGCGCTATAAGCCTCTGGTCGGCACCAACTTTATCAGCCGCCAGGACTACGATACTGCTGTCGCTAACGCGCGCCAGTCAGACGCCGCAGTGCAGGCAGCAAAAGCGGCGCTGGATACTGCCCGCATCAATCTGGAATACACCAAGGTGATGTCCCCTATTAGTGGACGAATCGGGAAATCCAGCGTAACAGAAGGCGCTCTGGTTAACGCTAACCAGGCTACCGCCCTCGCGACAGTTCAGCAGCTTGATCCCATCTATGTGGATATCACTCAGTCCAGCAACGACTACTTGGCGCTGGAAAGAGAGCTGGCCAACGGCACGCTGACCAAAGAACAGGGCGCCAAGGCTCAGGTAAGCCTAGTCTTTGACGACGGCACTGTATACGAGCACCCGGGCAAGCTGGAATTTGAAGACGTTACCGTTGACGAAACCACCGGCTCAATCACTATGCGCGCCGTGTTCCCTAACCCGAAAAACCAAATCCTGCCGGGCATGTTTGTTCGCGCTAAGGTTAATCAGGGCCTGCGCCCTGACGCGCTACTGGCTCCTCAACAGGGCGTAACGCGTAACCAGCGCGGTGAAGCAACGGTACTGGTTGTCAATAAAGACAACAAGGTTGAGCAGAAAGTTATTGTTACGGGTCAATCCGTTGGCAGCAACTGGCTGGTCACCAGCGGGCTTGAGCGCGGCGAGAAAGTGATCGTTACTGGTCTGCAAAAGATTCGAGTTGGGGTAGAAGTCAGCGCGTCGGAGTTTTCCGATAAGCCGAAAGAAAGCGCAGCGCCTCAAGGCGAAGCAAAGCCCGAAGCGAAGTAATAAACCATATTGAGTGTAGCAGATGGCCAAATTTTTTATTGATCGCCCGATTTTTGCCTGGGTAATCTCTATCATTATCATGCTGGCGGGGGCTCTGGCGATTGTTCAGCTGCCGGTTGCCCAGTATCCGACTATCGCCCCTCCGGCGGTATCGGTCTCCGCAAACTATCCGGGTGCTAACGCCCAGACGGTACAGGATACCGTGACGCAGGTTATCGAACAGAACATGAACGGTATCGATAACCTGATGTACATGTCATCGACCAGTGACTCGGCCGGTAACGCCTCCATTACCCTGACTTTCGAAGCCGGTACCGATCCGGATATCGCACAGGTTCAGGTGCAGAACAAGCTTCAGCTTGCAACGCCCCTGCTGCCTCAGGAAGTCCAGCAAATGGGGATCAGCGTTAAAAAGGCCAGCAGCAGCTTCTTGATGGTTGCGGGCTTTATCTCCACCGATGGCTCAATGACTCAGGACGATATCGCGGACTACGTGGGTTCTAACATTAAAGATCCTATTAGCCGGACTTCCGGCGTCGGCGACGTTCAGCTTTTCGGTTCCCAGTACGCCATGCGTATTTGGCTCGATCCTAACAAGCTAAACAGCTTCTCCCTGACGCCTATCGACGTAAACAACGCCATTAAGGTTCAGAACAACCAGATCGCCGCAGGTCAGTTGGGCGGTACTCCACCGGTCAAAGGCCAGCAGTTGAACTCGTCTATCGTGGTTCAAACGCGTCTGCAAAGCACCGAGCAGTTCGGCAATATCCTGCTGAAAATCAATCAGGACGGTTCTCAGGTTCGCCTGAAAGACGTTGCTGAAATTGAGCTAGGCGGCGAAAGCTATAACGTTATTGCCCGCTTTGACGGCCAGCCAGCATCCGGTCTGGGTATCAAACTGGCTACCGGCGCCAACGCGCTGGATACGGCTGAAGCCGTGAAGGGTGAACTTGAAAGTCTGTCAAAGTACTTTCCGTCAGGCCTGAAGATCGTTTATCCCTACGATACAACGCCATTCGTTAAAATCTCTATCAACGAAGTGGTAAAAACGCTGGTTGAAGCCATTCTGCTGGTATTTCTGGTTATGTACCTGTTTCTGCAGAACTTCCGTGCCACGCTTATCCCAACAATCGCCGTACCGGTGGTTCTGTTGGGGACATTCGCCATTCTCTCGTCATTTGGCTACTCGATAAACACCCTAACGATGTTTGCGATGGTGTTGGCCATCGGCCTGTTGGTGGATGACGCCATCGTTGTGGTTGAAAACGTTGAGCGTATCATGGCGGAAGAAGGCCTGCCGCCGAAAGAGGCAACCCGCAAGTCGATGGGGCAGATTCAGGGCGCACTGGTCGGTATTGCCATGGTGCTTTCTGCGGTATTTATCCCCATGGCCTTTATGGGCGGCTCTACCGGTGCTATCTATCGTCAGTTCTCGATCACCATTGTTTCTGCCATGGTGCTGTCGGTTCTAGTGGCAATGATCCTGACGCCAGCACTGTGCGCCACGATCCTCAAGCCGGTCGCCAAAGGCAGCCACGGTATTACTACCGGTTTCTTCGGCTGGTTTAACCGCCTGTTTGAGAAAAATACTCACCACTACACCAACAGTATTGCCAATATCCTGCGCAGCACTGGCCGATATATTCTTATCTATCTGGTACTGTGTATTGGTCTGGTTTACATGTTTATGCGCCTGCCCTCCTCCTTCCTTCCGGATGAAGACCAAGGGGTATTCTTGACCATGGTTCAGCTCCCGCAGGGGGCGACTCAGGAAAGAACGCAAAATGTGCTCAATCAGGTCAGCCAGTACTTTATGGAGAAAGAGAAGGACAACGTTGAGTCTATCTTTACCGTTAGCGGCTTCGGCTTCAGCGGTCAGGGGCAGAACACCGGTTTGGCCTTCGTCAGCCTGAAGGATTGGAACGCGCGTAAAGGTGAAGAGAACAAGGTGCCGGCCATCGCGGCTCGGGCAAGTCAGGAATTCTCAAAAATTCAGGACGGTCTGGTATTCGCCTTTAACCTTCCTCCTATCGTTGAACTGGGTACCGCGACCGGCTTTGACTTCCAGCTGATAGATCAGGCTGGGCTTGGCCACGATCGATTAACTCAGGCGCGTAATGAGCTAATGGGTAAAGTTGCTGAACACCCAGACATGCTGGTTAAGGTTCGTCCGAACGGCATGGAAGACACGCCTCAGTTCAAACTGACTGTTGACCAAGAGAAAGCGCAGGCGCTGGGCGTTTCAATTAGCGACATTAACCAGACGCTTTCCACTGCGCTGGGCGGCTCCTACGTGAACGACTTTATCGATCGCGGCCGCGTCAAGAAGGTGTACGTTCAGGCACTGGCGCCATACCGCATGATGCCGAAGGATATCAACAACTGGTACGTTCGCGGTGCGAACGGTCAGATGGTGCCGATGTCGGCCTTCTCTAGCGCTCACTGGGAGTTTGGTTCACCGCGTCTGGAACGCTATAACGGCCTGCCGTCTATGGAAATTCTGGGGGAAGCCGCACCGGGTAAGAGTAGCGGTGACGCTATGGCCCTGATGGAAAAGCTGGCCTCCGAACTGCCTGAAGGCATTGGCTACGACTGGACCGGTATGTCCTATCAGGAACGTCTGGCGGGTAACCAAGCACCGGCTCTGTACGCCATCTCGCTGATTGTGGTGTTCCTGTGTCTGGCCGCGCTGTATGAAAGCTGGTCAGTGCCGTTCTCCGTTATGCTGGTTGTTCCACTTGGGGTTATCGGTGCGCTGCTTGCCACGACGATGCGAGGATTGGAAAACGACGTCTACTTTATCGTAGGCCTGTTGACCACCGTCGGCCTGTCGGCGAAGAACGCCATACTTATCGTTGAATTCGCCAAAGACCTGATGGACAAAGAGGGTAAAGGGCTGATTGAAGCAACGCTGGAAGCTGTTCGTATGCGTCTGCGTCCAATCCTGATGACCTCACTGGCCTTTATGCTAGGGGTTCTGCCGCTGGCTATCAGCAACGGTGCAGGTTCCGGCGCACAAAACGCTGTAGGTACCGGGGTTCTGGGCGGCATGGTCAGTGCGACCATTCTGGCTATCTTCTTCGTACCGGTGTTCTTCGTCGTCGTCCGCCGCCGCTTCAGCAAGCGCGGTGAAGACATTGAGCACTCTCATCCGGTCAACCATACCGAGCATAGCGCTTAGTATTAGCAAGTCCACAACGCGCTATTGACTACACAACGGGGCCGCAAACGCGGCCCCGTTTTTTTGCATTCTCTCGTTCTGGGTTTACTATTAATTAGGCAGTGTCATCAGTTATTTGTACATTCAAAACGGACGAAGCATATGAAGAACTTTTCCGACCTTTCTGAACGGGAAATTCTGGCGCTCGCGATCTCCCTGGAAGAAGAAGACAATAAAATCTATCGCGAATTTGCCGAAGGGTTAAGGGAAACCTACCCCGATTCCGCGCGGATCTTTTCCCTCATGGCCAAAGAAGAAGACAGCCACCGCCATCGACTTCTTACCCTCTATAAAGAAACGTTTGGCGACCATATTCCGCTTATTCGCCGTCAGGACGTCAAAGGATTTGTGGAACGAAAAGCCATCTGGCTCAGCCGGCCACTGAGTATCGACAGCGTGCGTAAGCAGTCAGAAGTGATGGAGATGGAAACCCAGCGCTTTTACTCTCAGGCGGCACAGAAAGCGACCAACGTGCATATCCGCCAGCTGCTGGGAGACCTGTCTGCCGAAGAGTTTCGCCATCAGCAAAAGGCCGAATGTCTTGAACGGCAGTTCGTTAGCCCTGCTGTTAAAGAAAAAGAAGAAAAGTCTTCCCGTCGGCTGTTCGTTCTTCAAATCGTTCAGCCCTCTCTGGCAGGCCTCATGGACGGCTCTGTTTCCACGCTAGCGCCGGTCTTTGCCGCCGCGCTGGCAACCAAAGACAGCTGGCAGGCATTTTTGGTCGGCCTTGCAGCATCGGTAGGCGCGGGGATCTCGATGGCCTTTGCCGAAGCGGTTTCCGATAACGGCTCACTAACCGGGCGGGGAAACCCTTGGCTTCGGGGTGCGGCCTGCGGTGTTATGACAACGCTAGGCGGACTGGGACATACCCTCCCCTTCCTGATAACCCACTTCTGGACAGCCATGACCGTCTCTATCGGCGTAGTCATCGTTGAGCTGGCGGCCATCTCATGGATACGCAATCGCTATATGGATACGCCCTTGCTACAGGCTTCGTTTCAGGTAGTCATTGGCGGTCTGTTAGTCTTTGCTACGGGTCTGTTTATCGGCAGCGCGTGAGCATTTTTACTAAGCCGGTTAGCCCAAAAAGAGCCATAGATAAGAAGAAAAAGAGTGGGAATTGACAGCGCGAAAGCGCTAAATGGGTGGGGGCCCTGCCAGCTACATCCCGGCACACGCGACGCCTGCTGCGGCTGCTTCCTTCCGGACCTGACCGAGTTCACAAGTTAGCGTTGCGGGAGAACCAACAGAGCCCCCATTGACGACTCCGGAAAACCGAAGCGGTGGGCATTATCAGGCATGCCGACAGTAATTGCAAGCCGCAGAGGAACAGGTGCCGCTTTCTTGCCCAAAGGCAAACTCCTCGGCAAAATAGAGCTCACTTATCCGCAGAGCCCGCCCCTAAGGAGCGATTCATCATGGAGTTTGACGAGACATCGTTTCCCGTTCAGGTTTATACCGTTGTTGCCTCTATTCCCGAAGGGAAAGTGACCACTTACGGCAGCATTGCTCGGCTGGCGGGATTTCCTGGCTATGCCCGCCACGTCGGAACACTACTAAGTCGGCTTCCTCAGGGCAGCACGCTACCGTGGTTTCGGGTTATCAACTCACAGGGAAAAATATCATTGACCGGGCCGGACTTTATTCGGCAAAGAGACGCGCTGCTTGCTGAGGGGATACTGTTTAGCCAAAGCGGACGCATTAGCTTTAAAAAATACGGTTGGCTGACAGAGCCCTAGAATATCCGGGCTCTGCCACGTAGCGCTTAAGCTTAAGGCTGAACGCGCTCCAGCAGTACGTTACGCTCCGCCGGGCTGCCGTTAGTCAGCACTTCGTTAACCGACGTAGAGGTGTAAAGAAGCTTGCCGTCAACAGAGATAGTGGCAAACAGAGAAACTGTCTGTGCGCCTACCAGCTGTTCTGGCTTATAGGGCAGTGAGAAACTGAACGGTACCTGCTTGCCTTTCGCAGGGAAGGTCACTGAAGAAAGCACTCTCGCCGGAGCGTCTGCGCGTGAAATATCAGCCAGCGTAACGGTCACGTTAGCATTCTTTGGCAGCGCAATGCGCTCACGATAGGCCACCGATCCGGTAACCTGCGGGCCTGTAGGCGCTTGATCTGCTGCGCTACATCCAACCAGAGCCGCAGCCAGTGCTGCACCACTTAATACTTTTAAAAAATGCATCTCAATCTCCTTGTTACATCAGGTTACAGCCTCAACTATAGCCCAAAAAATGCAAAAACTCAGTTAAGCCGTCTAAATTAACGTCAAAAATTGAATGATTTTTTTAAATTATGTAAAAAAAACGTCATTAAACGCTAATTGGTGGGATCGTAAAAAAGCCCCTATATTCCCCTCAGGCGGGAAATGGCGCTACACTTAACGTCTCGATTGTTCTCATAAAATCCAGCGCACCGCTGGCACTACACGGGATTGAGTTTTAATGAGTAACGTTTTACAAAGCCTCTTAACACTACTACAGCTGGAAAAAATAGATGAAACGCGGTTTCGTGGCCAAAGCCAAAGCCTTGGATTAAAGCAGCTGTTTGGCGGTCAGGTTATTGGGCAGGCGCTTTCCGCCGCCAAGCAAACGGTTCTTCCTGAAAGACGCGTGCACTTATGCCACAGCTATTTTCTGCGCCCCGGAGACGGTACTCAACCTGTTGACTATGAAGTAGAAACTATTCGCGATGGCAACAGCTTCAGCACGCGGCGCGTCAGCGCCTATCAGAACCGGCAAAAGCTGTTCTATATGACGGCCTCCTACCAAAGCGATGAACCCGGCTTTGATCACCAAATGCCTTCAATGCCGGACGTGCCACAGCCGGAATCCCTTATTTCAGAAACAGAAATTGCCAGAAAGATGGCTCAGTTCCTGCCCGGCGGGCTTAACAACCCTTTCTGTCAGGAAATGCCGCTGGAGATCCGACCGGTGAAGCTTTATCCCATGCATAAGGCAGAAGTTGACAAGCCGGTGCGCTACGCCTGGTTCAAAGCTAACGGCGATATGCCCAACGATCTGGGCATACATAAATACCTGTTAGGCTATGCGTCTGATTTTCATTTTCTGCTAACCGCGCTTCAGCCTCACGGTGTGGCGCTGTTTCAACCGGGTATGCAGGTTGCCACCATCGACCACTCTATCTGGTTCCATCGGCCGTTTCGCCTTGACGACTGGATCCTCTACGCCGTTGATAGCCCTTCTGCCAGCGGTGCTCGTGGCTTTGTTCGCGGCCAATTTTTTACCCGTCAAGGACTGCTTATCGCCTCAACCGCTCAGGAAGGCGTCATTCGCCTTCACCAGAACGAGGCGCTTTAGCGCTAAAGCTTTTCCGCTGAAAAGAGTTACCCGCGCCAAGCACGGGGTAACCAGTTCATCACTTATCATGCTCACTACGGGTTGTAAGCGCTTTCGCCATGGCTGTTGACGTCCAGCCCTTCCCGCTCCGTTTCTTCCGATACGCGCAGTCCCAGACAGATATCCGCAATTTTGTAAGCCACAAAGGCCACTATGCCCGACCACAGCAGACACACCACTACGCTAGCAGCCTGTATGCCGACCTGCTTGAGCATTGTCACACCCTCGGCATAGCCCGTTCCACCCAGAGCGGCTGACGTTAAAATACCGGTTCCGATACATCCAACAATCCCGCAGACACCGTGTACGCCAAATACATCACAGGTATCATCAGCCTTCAGCCACGACTTAAGTACCACAACGCCCCAAAGCCCGGCTATGCCAGCGACAACGCCAAGCACCAGAGCGCCGCCAATCCCTACCGACCCCGCTGCCGGCGTAATAGCCACCAGCCCGGCAATACAGCCTGAGCAAGCTCCCAGAAGCGAGGGCTTCCCCCGCAGCGTCCACTCGGCTCCCAGCCACCCCAGTACGGCTCCCGCCGTTGCGGTCATGGTGTTAATAAAGGCTAGGGCCGCGATTTCATTCGCGCTGCTGGCTGAACCAGCGTTAAAGCCAAACCAGCCGATGTAAAGTATGGCCGTTCCGATAAACACCATTGGTAGGCTGTGAGGCTTAAAGGCTTCTCGCCCTATTCCACGGCGTTTCCCCAGCATATAGGCGCCCACCAGTGCCGCAATGGCCGCGTTAATATGCACCACGGTACCACCGGCAAAGTCGATAGCTCCCAGCTTAAACAGGTAACCGCCGCCCCACACCATATGCGCCATCGGCAAATAGGCCAGCGTAAACCAGATCAGAACAAACAGCATTACCGCAGAAAACCGGATCCGCTCAGCAAAACCACCAACAATCAACCCAACGGTAATGCAGGCAAACGAGCCCTGAAACGCTACATGAATCAGCTTATAAAACGTCCCTGTGACGTCAGTCAGATGAATGTCTTTCAGCATCAGACCGTTCAGGTTACCGATAATATCGTTCCCCTCACCGAAGGCGAGGCTATAGCCATAAACTACCCACAGCACGCTTACTAAAGAAAAGCTGGCTATCACCTGAGTCAGCAGAGAAAGCACGTTCTTCGCTCTCAGCAGGCCACCATAGAACAGCGCAATACCGGGAATACTCATAAACAGTACCAGTGCGGTGCTTATCATCATAAAGGCGCTGTCCGCCTTGTCAGCCACGGCCTCTGCCATTGCGACACCGGGAAGCGTCGCCAACAGCACTGCCACAGAACAGGATACATATGTTTTCATTGCCCTCTCCCCTAAAAAGTCATGCCAACGGCGAATATCACAGCGCCCCTTCATCCGTCTCGCCGGTGCGGATCCGCACCACCCGCTGCAGCTCCGTCACAAAGATTTTCCCATCGCCAATCTTGCCGGTATAGGCTGCTTCAGTAATGGCTGCGATGGCACTTTCAACCTGCTCATCGGTCATCGCAATATCAATCTTTACCTTTGGTAAAAAGTTAACGCTGTACTCTGCGCCGCGATACAGCTCTGCATGGCCTTTCTGGCGACCAAATCCCTTCACCTCTGTAACCGTCAGCCCCTGAATGCCTATCGTTGACAGCGCCTCTCTGACGTCTTCTAGCTTGAACGGCTTGATAATGACAGTAACCAGTTTCATTGCGCTTTCCCCCTCATTTAAAAACCACCCCCTGGCGGCAACTCGCCTGCCATTAAGACATCAGCAATTTGTATGCCAGCGTTTAGATACGGAGTTAAAAAGAGAGTGAGAAAGAGGCTGCCGAACAAGCAGCCAATTGATAACCTAGAGGAATTTATTTATTCGCATGCAATGATCTAGCGCTAACGCCAATAACCACCGCCACATTCATGGGAGGTATCGCCTCAGAAGTGCGCGGTCAGCCTCAGTCAGCACTAAAATAGTGCATAAAAAAACCCGGCGACGTTGGCCGGGTTTTGAGAGTTTTCAAACGCTATATGTACATAAGGCTGTGACGCCAATTGATCAATTACTTGGCGACAGGCTGTTGAGCTTCAGGCTGAGCGGGCTTTTGCGCTTCTGCTTTTTTCTTAGCGTGTTTTTTATGCTGCTTGCTCTTATCAACGGCCTTATGGTGAGCCGGTGCTGCAGCCTGCTGGGTTTCAGCGGCAGCGGCTGGCGCGGCGGCAGTTTCCGCAGCAAAAACAGAGCCAGACAGAACAAACAGTGAAGCAACAGCTAACGGTAACAGCTTTTTCATAGGTAACATCCTCAAGGGAATACACTTTATTGACGACAAGTTATTTACGGTACGGAACGCTTCCGCCCCTAACGTCTGATTTAGCGCCACATAGGTTCTCGTTAAATCTGGTTTAAAGCATAGACCTCAGACCGTCAGAGTGAGTCAAAATAAAGTAATTCCCATGTAAATAATTTGTAACTTCGCGATCTTTCACATCGGGAGAAAATAGCCAATAAATTCATTGAATAACGAAAGCAGAATGTGGAAAGTAAGAGAGGAAGCGACAGAGTAAAGCGGCTAAAGTCGCTTATTGTCCATCGCTCATTTCTCTTATTATTTGAAAGTAGAAAGAAAAATCAGAAGATTAAAAAACGTACGGCCTGTAACTGCAGTCATACTTTGTCGATAATTTAATTCTTACCGCGAGTGCAAAAAGCCAAAACGACTATCACAAAATCGCTCCAGCATCAGACAGTAGTCACTGACTCACCTAACGCAGTCGCTGCCAGCTGTAGCTGATGCATCTGATAGTAACGCCCCTGGCTTTTCAGCAGCTGCGCATGGGTACCGGATTCCACGATTTCACCGCGATTGAGCACGACAATGCTGTCCGCATCCACAATAGTCGACAGTCGGTGAGCAATCACCACCAGCGTTGTCTGGTGCCTAATAGCATTAAGGGCATGATGGATGGCTCTTTCTGTACCCGAATCAATGTTGGCTGTCGCTTCGTCCAAAATCAGCACCTGAGGAGTTTTCACCAGCACTCTAGCCAGCGCCAGCAGCTGCTTCTGCCCTACCGAGAGGTTGTTACCCTGTTCGCCTAAAACCGTTTTCAGCCCTTGAGGCATTTTCCTTACTAGCGCATCAAGCTGGGCCTGTTCTAAAACCTCCCACACTCGCGACTCGCTGACGTCTCGTCCTAGGGTCACGTTGGCGTAGACGGTATCCGCCAGAACGACGGGATCCTGCTGCACCATCGCCACACCGTCGCGCAGCGTGCGATGGCTCAAACTGGGCAGCGGCCTGCCGTCTAGCGTTATTGAACCCTGCGTGATGGGATAGTAGCCCATCAGCAGGTGTGCCAATGTGCTCTTCCCGCTGCCGGTATGGCCAACCAGTGCGACAAAATGCCGAGAAGGAACAGACAGGTTAATGTTCTTAAGCACTGGCTTTTCTTCACTATAGGCAAAGCTCAGACCCTGAATGTCAATTTTTCCAGAAGACAGCGGTCGCTCATCGTCACCGTAGCGCTGTAGCTCGCCGTCCATAAGGTCAAAAATACGTTCACCGGCCACTACAGCTTGCTGCAGCATCGCCTGTTGAGAAGCCAGCTCAATCAGCGGTTCATTCAGCCTCGAGAGATAGTTGATAAAGGCATACAGCACGCCGACGCCGATACTGCCTTCAGGGCTAAGGCCGAACGTCAGCAGCAGCCCGCTTAATATGGTCGCCGAGATTAGGCTTAGCAGAGGCCTTAGCAATAGGCTTTCCAGCCGCAGTGACTTCAGGCGCATCCGATAGTGGGCCAGATTCACCTCTTCCAGCTTTTCACCAAATCGCTTCTGCTGACCAAACTGCTGCAATACCGCCATGCCGCCGATGGCCTCATTAAAGCTGTTGTTAATATCGGCCAGCAGGCTTCTTACCTGACGGATAACCGGCGTACTGAAGCGCTGATAGAGGATCATCAGCACCAGAACGACAGGGAAGATCGCCAGCGCTATCAGCGCCATTCGCCAGCTCAGGCTAAACATAGCAATCAGCATGGCGCTGATCAGGGCAGCGCTGCGAAGCAATGTGGCAACAACCGTGACGTAGAGGTCTTTAATCACCTCGGTATCATTGGTAACTTTTGAGATAAGCTGCCCGACCGGCTGAGTGTCAAACACCGACAGCGGCTGCTTCAGCGCCGCAGCCATCACGTCGCTGCGCACGTTTTGCACGACGCCAACCGCCGCACCGTTAAACAAGAGAGCCTGCTTGTAGCGCAACGAGGCGGCTAGAATTTGCAGCAGCAGAAAAACTGCCGCCAAAGGCAGAACTTTATCCAGCGGCATCTGGTTTTTCGCCACCATATTGTCGATAAAGTAGCTGATCAGCGCCGGGCCGCATACCTCTGCCCCGGCCGCTAACCACAGCAGCAGCGCCGCCAGAGACAGCGGGCGACGGTAGGGAAGCCCATAGGAAAACAGGCGCTTTAGCGTTGGCCACAGCTGGCGCGGCGTTGAAGCGGTATTACTCATCCAGCGCGGCCTCCAGCTGTTGATAGCGATACATATTGCGATACCAGCCCTTTTCCTCGGTCAGCTGAGCGTGAGTTCCGCGCTGCGAAACTGCCCCCTCCTGCAAAACCAGAATTTCTCCGGCATTCACCAGTCCGGACAGACGGTGAGCGCTCACGATAAGCGTTCTCTGTTTTCCCCACTGGCGAAGGTTTTGCAAAATTTGATATTCCGTCCGGCCGTCCACCGCGGACAGCGCATCGTCGAGAATCAGGATTTCGCTTTCCACCAGCAGCGCGCGGGCAATAGAAATACGCTGCTTTTGCCCGCCGGAGAGCATCACGCCCCGTTCGCCAACCTCAGTCTCATATCCCTGAGGAAAATTGAGAATATCTTCATGCACGCAGGCCAGAGCAGCGGCACGCTCCACTTCTTCTCGTGTAGCCTCTGGTCGGCCTAGGGCAATGTTTTCCGCCACGCTGGCAGAAAATAGAAACGGCGTTTGGCTCACAACAGACAGTCTGGACTGCCACTCAGACAGGGACACTTGAGTCAGCGGCACGCCCTGGAAACAAATTTCGCCCTCTGTAGGGTCAAACTGCCGCTGAATAAGAGCCAGCAGTGTGCTTTTCCCCGAGCCTATAGGTCCGCACAGACCCAGCGTTTCACCGAGCTCTAGCCGCACACTGACGTTTTCTAATGCAGTGCGCTCCGATCCCGCATAGCAGAAACGACGCACATTAATATCCAGAGCGCCTCGCCCTTCGGGCAAAGAACCTTCACCGTCAATCACACTGGGAGTTTCCTCCATCAGCGCCGAAACGCGGGCATAGGCTGCACTACCGCGCTCAACAATGTTGAACATCCACGCCAGCGCCAGCATTGGCCAGATCATTAATCCCAGATACATGACAAAGCTAGTCAACTGCCCCAGCGTCATATGGTTATGGATCACCATCCAGCTGCCGCCGCCGACCGCCAGCATATTGGCGCAGGCAACGGCAAGATAAATTGTCGGGTCGAAACGGGCGTCAACGCGCGCCACCAGCATATTTTTCTTACCCGCATCGGCCGCCACGTCGGCAAAGGCGCAGGCCTGATGCTCTTCCAGACCAAAGGCCTTAATCATGCGAATGCTGGTCAGGCTTTCCTGAGTTTTATCGTTGAGTGAAGAGAACGCTGCCTGAGCGGCGCGAAAGCGATGGTGTAACTGTGCGCCGTAACGCTTGATAAAGATGGCCATAATCGGCATCGGCAACAGGGAAAACAGCGTCAACTGCCAGCTGATTTGGCTACTCATTACCACCAGCACCGCACAGCCCATCACTAGAGAGTCAACCAGCGTCAGCACCCCCTCCCCCGCCGCGAACACCACGCGATCGACGTCATTGGTGGCGCGAGCAATCAAATCACCGGTTCGGTGACGCAAATAAAAGTCAGGATACTGTCGGCTCAGCTGTGTATAAAGCTGCCGCCGAAGCTTAACGGCTAGTAGATAAGACGCACCAAACAGCAAAACGCGCCACACGTAGCGCAGCAGATAAATAACCAGCGCCGTACCAATGATGGCGCCGATCCACATCAGCAGTGTGCTAACACCCATCTCTCGTTGCGTTACGCCGTCAACGACAATGCCTACCAGCTTCGGAGGCAACAGTTGAAGCACAGCAATAATGGTCAATAGCGCAACCGCGCCGACGTAGCGCCGCCACTCTTGAACAAAGAACCAGCGCAGTTGGGAAAAAAGTTTCACAGTATTGATTTACTCGGCGATGCCTGCTCGCCACATTGATGACGCATTGACACTAAATTGATACTAATAGAACCCGTAAGAATACCATTTTTACCGGCTCTAAATGAAACAATTTCTCATTTACACTCAGAGAGCGGCAGGCAGGTAGTAAACTTTATCTCTTCCATGGCGAAGCTTGAGGTCACGTCGCTAAGACCGCTGACGCTGTTAACCAGACGCTTGTAGAAGCGATCGTAGCTCTTCATATCGGCTATCTGCACCCGCATCAGGTAGTCGTATTCACCCGCCATACGGTAAAACGCCATCACTTCTGGTATATCGCTCACGCTGGTCACAAACTGCTGATACCACTCGCTGCTGTGGCACTGAGTTTTTATCAAAACAAACGCCGTCAGGCCAAGCCCAGCTTTTCAGCATCCAGCAGCGCCACTCGGTGGCGAATAAAGCCTTCGTCCTCAAGGCGCTTTAGCCTTTTCCAGCAGGGGGTCGACGTCAGATTGACCTCATCCGCCAGCGCCTGTAGAGAAAGTGTACAGTCCTTTTGCAGCATAGCCAAAAGCTTGCGGTCTATTTTATCTAGCATATCGCCACCGAAGAGAAAAATTTTCTCTCATTTAGCGATAAGGCAGAGAAAATAGCAATAACATTTTCCTCAGTTCTGATTACGCTATGGCATAGACACTCTATCGACAAAACACAATACAGTATAAGGGGAAAAGCCATGACGCGCCCATGGGCCAAACAGGCCATCAGTGAAATCGAAGCAGACTTTCAGCGCTCAGCAGATACGCACCTTATTCGCCTGTGCCTGCCCCAGTTTCCCGGTATTTACCTTTATCTGAAAGATGAAAGTACGCACCCCACCGGTAGCCTTAAGCACCGCCTAGCGCGCTCCCTATTTTTATACGGCCTCTCGAATGGGTGGATAAAACAGGATACGACGATTATTGAAGCTTCATCGGGCAGCACCGCCGTATCGGAAGCCTACTTCGCACGCCTGCTTGGTTTGCCCTTTATCGCTGTAATGCCTGACTGTACCGCCAGAAAGAAAATCGAGCTGATTGAGTTCTACGGCGGTCGCTGCCACTTTGTTAAACACCCGTCTGAAATCTACGCCGCCTCAAAAGCGCTAGCTAGCTCCCTTGACGGCCACTACATGGATCAGTTTACCTACGCTGAACGGGCTACCGACTGGCGCGGCAATAACAACATTGCCGACAGCATTTTCCGCCAGATGGCAAAAGAGCCCTATTCCACGCCGGACTATATCGTCATGAGCGCCGGAACCGGCGGTACTTCGGCCACTCTGGGTCGCTATATCCGCTATCAGGGACATGACACAAAGCTCGTCGTGGTCGATCCGGAAAGCTCAGTGTTCTATCGCTACTACCAAACCGGAGATCGTTCACCGGCTACTGCCTGTAGCCGCATTGAGGGCATTGGGCGGCCGCGTGTGGAGCCGTCGTTTATCCCACAGGTCATTGACGAAATGATCCACGTGCCGGATGCCGCCAGTATCGCCACCGTCCTCTGGTTAGAAAAAATCCTTGGCCGCAAGACCGGCGCCTCTACCGGCACCAACGTCTGGGGCGCGCTTCAGCTAGCCAAAAGGATGAAAGAACGCGGCGAACAGGGCGCTATCGTGACCCTACTGTGCGACAGCGGCGAGCGCTATCTGGACACCTATTACTGCCCGGAATGGGTGCAGAAAAACATTGGCGACCTCAGTGAATTTCAGCAACAGCTGAGCGAACTCTAGTCACGTTAACGTTCTTGATAGGCTTGATAGGAAAAACGCCGCAGTTCAAGCTGCGGCGTTTTATATGTTAAGACTCAGCGGTCGCTTGCGCCTTTTTCACCGATCTGACCTTCGCCTTTGGCCTGATCGTCAATGAGGCCCCCATGGAGGCGACGATAATAGCCAGCAGCCCCAGCCACTGTATTAGCGACAGGGTTTCATTGAGGAAGATCAGCCCAGACAGCGCCCCCATCGCGGGCTCAAGGCTGGTCAACGTGCCGAAGGTCTGAGCCGGAAGTCGCGTAAGCGCAACCATCTCCAGCGAATAGGGCAGCGCCGTCGACAGGATCGCCACGCCGATAGCGGTAGGCAAAATAGCTAAAGAAAACAGATCGGTTCCGGCATGCATAACGCCAACCGGTAAAGCAATCACCGTTGCTATCATCGCGCCAAAGGCCACAGAGCGAGTGCCGTAATTTTCCCCAGCCCGCTGTCCGAAAATAATGTACAGCGCCCAGAACACCCCTGCCCCTAGCGCGTAGCCCGCACCGACCGGATCCACGCCGTCAACAGACTGATTTAACGGCAGCAGCAGTGCCAGCCCGGCAATAACTAGCGCAATCCAAAGGAAGTCGACGACGCGACGAGAAGAAAACATGGCGACGGTCAGAGGACCAATGAACTCCAAGGCGACCGCGATGCCTAGCGGCACCGTCTGTAGCGCCATATAAAACATCAGGTTCATGCCGCCCAGAGAAAGCCCATAGGCTACCAGCCAGCCGCGAGCCCCGGGGCCAGGCGTACGCGACGCATTTTTACGCCAAGGCCGCAGAAATGCCATTAGGATAATGGTTCCCAGGCACAGGCGCAGTGCCGTCATTCCCTGCGCACCGATAACTGGAAACAGCGTTTTAGCAAGAGAAGCTCCGCTTTGAATAGAAAGCATAGCAACGAGCAGCAATAGCACCGGTACAAGTACCGGTGACTTTTTCATATTTAAAGGCATAAATACACTCAGCCGCGTTTTCTATTTGTGGGCAAAAAACGCGCTCAACGAGAGGAATAATAAGCGTTGAGTCTATGATACCCGATTAAAGGACTGGGTTTTACCCCGCAGATAAAAAAATACCGACGAGAAATCGCCGGTATTCAGTGAAACTGGTTAACGTAGAGGCCGGTTAACGATATTTACGCATCACTAGCGTTGCGTTAGTACCGCCGAAGCCAAAGCTGTTAGACATGACTGTCGTCAGAGCCTGACGCGTCGTCTTGGTTACGATGTTCATGCCTTCTGCTTCCGGATCCAGCTGCTCAATATTAATGCTAGGAGCAATAAAGCCGTGTTCCAGCATCAGCAGCGAGTAAATGGCTTCATGAACGCCCGCAGCACCCAGCGCGTGGCCGGTCATTGCTTTAGTCGATGAAATGGCAGGCGTATTGTTACCAAACACTTCACGAATCGCACCAAGCTCTTTCACGTCGCCAACCGGCGTAGAGGTGCCGTGAACGTTCAGATAGTCAATCGGTGTATCAACACCGTGCATCGCCATCTTCATGCAGCGCACTGCACCTTCACCGGATGGAGCGACCATGTCGGCACCGTCAGACGTTGCGCCGTAGCCAACGATTTCGCCATAGATATGGGCACCGCGCGCCAGCGCGTGTTCCAGCTCTTCAACGACAACCATGCCGCCGCCGCCGGAGATAACAAAACCGTCGCGCTCTGAATCATAGGTACGAGAAGCCTTTTCAGGCATTTCATTGTACTTGGTGGACAACGCGCCCATGGCGTCAAACTCACATGCCAGTTCCCAGCACATCTCTTCACCGCCGCCAGCGAACACAACGTCCTGCTTACCAAGCTGAATCAGCTCAACGGCGTGGCCAATACAGTGAGCCGACGTTGCACACGCAGAACTGATGGAATAGTTAACGCCGCGAATTTTAAACGGCGTGGCGAGGCAGGCAGAAACCCCTGAAGCCATCGCCTTGGTTACCATGTACGGACCCACGCCGCGGATACCGCGCGCGCGCATGCCGTCTGCACCAGCAACCTGACTGCGCGGAGAGCCGCCGCCAGAACCAACAACCAGCCCCGTGCGCTCGTTAGATACATCTTCATCCGCCAGGCCTGAGTCTTTAATCGCTTCCTGCATAGAAAGGTAGGCATACACGGAAGCATCGCTCATAAAGCGGGCGATTTTCCGGTCGATCAGTCCTGCCGTATCCAGTTTTACATTTCCCCAGACGTGACTGCGCATACCTGCGTCTTGCAGTTCCTGAGCATGAGTAATACCGGAACGCCCCAGCTCCAGAGATGCCAGAACTTCCTCTTTATTATTACCAATACTCGATATAACACCTAAACCGGTGATAACTGCACGTTTCATCAATGACCTCTTTCTACTTGTTATCATATAACGGAGTTTGGCTAACAGATTAGCTTACAGATGTAAGCTGAACAAGTCCGATCAGCAAAATAGATCTAATTAAATATGTTAATTTCTATGTAAGTCGGTCATCATTAAACGCTCGTCAGCACTTGAAAAACGGTCTCTTAACGTGAATATATCCTCCATTGAACACGCTTTCCTTGAATGGAATGAACAGGGTACACCTGTATCCCGAGCGTTTGATGATGTCTATTTTTCCAATCAGGATGGACCGCAAGAAACCCATTACGTTTTTTTACACGGCAACGGCTTGCCGGATCGATTTTCCACACACTCTGCACGCCGCTTCACGGTGGCAGAAACCGGTTTCGGCACCGGGCTCAACTTCCTTACTCTGTGGCTAGCCTTCCGCCAGTTTCGAGCGACCTATCCCGATGCACCGCTAAGGGCTCTGCACTTTATCAGCTTTGAAAAATACCCACTGAGCCAGCGCGACCTGCAAGAAGTGCATTGCGCGTGGCCGCAGTTTGCACCGCTTTGCCAAGAGCTTCAGCAGTCCTGGCCGCCTGCTCTGCCCGGCTGCCATCGGTTGCTGCTGGACAACGACACTGTCACCCTCGATCTATGGTTCGGCGATGTAAACCAGATCCTACCGACTCTTGGTGACGACACCCTCGGTCAGGTTAATGCCTGGTTTCTTGACGGCTTCGCGCCGTCGAAAAATCCGGAAATGTGGACGCCACAGCTGTTTAACAGCATGGCGAGAATGGCCTCATCGTCAGGCACTTTTGCTACCTTTACCGCCGCCGGATTTGTTCGCAGGGGTCTACAGCAGGCCGGTTTTGACGTTTCACGCATCAAGGGCTTTGGCAACAAGCGGGAAATGCTGGTCGGTACTCGACGCGCCGAGTTGCCCGAAGCGCCAAAAGATCAATATCCCTGGTATCACTGCCCGGCAGCAGAAGTTCCCAACGACGTAGCTATTATCGGCGGCGGCGTAGCGTCAGCCCTTCTCGCCCTCGCGCTGCTTCGCCGAGGCGCTAACGTAACACTCTACTGTGCAGACGATAGACCAGCTCAGGGAGCCTCTGGCAACGCTCAGGGGGCGCTGTATCCACTGCTTTCCAATCGAGACGACGCGCTGAGTGAGACGTTTCTCCACGCGTTTCTTTTTGCACGGTGGCGCTATGACAAGCTGCTACAGCGCGGTCTGGCATTTGATAATCAATGGTGCGGCGTCACTCAGCTTGGCTATGATGATAAAAGCCGCCAAAAAATCGACAATATGCTGGCCTCTTTACCTCCTTCTGAAATCGCCTATGCCGTCACACAGCAGCAGACCGAGGCGCTGTGTGGACTACCAACCGGCTGTGGCGGTATTCACTATCCTCTCGGTGGCTGGCTGTCGCCCCGCCAGTTGACTCAAGAGGCCTTAAGCAAGGCGGTGCGTTGTGGAATGCAGCTTCACTATTGTCATCAGCTCAGCGAGCTCTGCCCTGATGAAAACGGCTGGACGCTGCATTTTAGCCACGGCACTCAGACTCACCACGCCACCGTCGTGCTAGCCAACGGTCACCGCCTGACCGACTTTATTCAGACTCGCGAGCTTCCGCTAACGCCGGTTCGCGGTCAGGTTAGCCAGATTCCAACGTCGGATGAATTACGCCAGCTTCAACAGGTGATTTGCTATGACGGCTACATGACGCCAGTCGACGCAGACGGCCGCCTTCACTGCATCGGCGCTAGCTATGGGCGCGGGGAACACAATGCTGAATACAGAGATAGCGAACAGCAGGAAAACCGCCAGCGCCTGATCCGCTGCCTGCCTGATGCTGAATGGCCAATGCGCGTTGACGTTAGTGCAGGTCTGGCTCGCTGCGGCGTTCGCAGCGCAGTGCGGGATCATCTGCCTATGGTTGGTTCAGCTCCTGACGTCAGCCTTTTGCTGGAGCGCTATCGGGTGCTGGCAATAAAAATCCGTCAGAGAGAAGAAATTGAATCGGCGCCTGTAGTGAAGGGCCTTTATGTACTGGGTGGGCTTGGCTCTCGCGGACTGTGCTCGGCTCCACTGATGGCGGAAACGCTGGCCGGGCAGATTTTTGGTGAGCCGCTGCCGCTGCCCGCCAAACTGTCGGCAGCGCTAAACCCCAACAGGCTATGGGTACGCAGGCTGCTTAAGGGAGCAACGTTGCCACCAAAAGCGAACGGTAGCCAAGAGTGATTATAGAGAATAAACATCGGCGACCTAAAAGGTCGCCTTGAGAGAGAAAAATTAGGCCACTTTACTCTTTAGCGACTGCCACAGTTCAAACACCAGCACTCGATCCGGCGGCGAAAGCTCACCGGCTTTAATAGCGTCGTCGAGGCTCTTTTCGATAAGCACAGAGTACGCGTCCAGAGACGTGCTGCCCTGATCTTCCGCCAGAGCCGCAGCCAAAGTCACGTGCCCGCGCAGATAGCCACCGGCAAACAGCTCGTCATCACTGGCGTGCTCTACGTTTTCATCAATCAGCGCCAGAATGTTCTGTTCAAGTCGTGCAATCATGGGATACCTCAGCTACTGCGACATCGGCGACTGCCAGCCCGCAGGATATTCAGGATAGGGAAAGTCGCTCGGCGTCAGCGGCTTGGTATGATAAAAGGCTCTTAGCGCCTCAACAAAGCGAAAAGCGCGTTCAGGTATGCTACGGTGAGTCAGATAGTCCACCACCTGAGCGTGAACCTTACGCTGGAAAGCCACGCGGTCGGGATCAAAGTTACCGTCCAGATTGTCGCAGCTCACGTTGAACGGATAGTCCGATGCGGCACAGAACAGCCAGTCCAGCGCCTGAGGCTTAATTTCAACCACTTCAAACTCTGCCTGTTTTTCAGCGCTGCGCCCGTCCGGGCAGTACCAGTAGCCGTAATCCACCAGCTTGCGACGCTCTTCACCGGCAATGCACCAGTGGGAAATTTCATGGAACGCGCTGGCGTAAAAGCCGTGGGCGAAAATGATGCGGTGGTAAGGGGAATCTTCCCCTGCCGGAAGGTAAACCGGCTCATCGCCGTCGTTAACCAATTCGGTTTGATACTGTGCTTTAAACGTCTGAGCGAACAGGTCGACGAGATCCTGTGGATTATGTTTTTGCGTTACAGTCATGAATATCCATCTTATTCTTGTTTATTATCAGTCAGAGCTAGCGGAAGAATTGGCTCAGCCAGCTCTGTATTTCTGCGCCGTGGCTATCGTAAATAAGCTTAATGCTCATGATAAACGAAACGGCGATCAGCATTGGGCGAATCAGCTTTTGCCCTTTGCTTAATACCATCCTTGCACCAGTGCGTGCGCCGATGACCTGTCCACACAGCATCACCAGCCCAATACTCCAAATCACCTTGCCGCCGAGAATGAAAAACAGCAGCGACGCCAGGTTGGAGGTAAAGTTGAGCACCTTAGCGTGCGCCGTGGCGCGTGTCAGGGTGAAGCCCTGTAGCGTGACATAGCCCAGCGCGAAAAATGAACCCGCACCGGGGCCGAAAAAGCCGTCATAAAAGCCGATGCAAAAACCAATACAAAACGCGAACGGCCACACCGTCAATCGCTGCTGGCGTTCGAGTTCACCCACTTTCGGGCTAAACAGGAAATACAGCCCAATGGCGATAACCAACACCGGCAGCACAGCTCGCAGAATGTCCGCCTGAATGTGCTGGATCAAAATGGCGCCAATCATGGCGCCGATAAAAGTTAACAGAATGGTCCAGCGTTGCCCCTTTAAGTCCACCGCTTTCTGGCGAATAAAGTAGAGGCTGGCGGAAAACGAACCGCCAATAGACTGTAGTTTATTGGTGGCTAACGCCTGCGCCGGAGGGAGCCCCACAGACAGCAGCGCAGGCAGCCCGATAAGGCCCCCGCCTCCGGCAATAGAGTCAATAAATCCCGCAATCATCGCAACGAAAAACAGGATAACGTAAACCTCTGTACCGAGCGGGAACCACTCCATCAACTATTTTGCCTTAAAGTTATTCACAATGAGCGCCTTACAGGAAGCGGGCGGCTCAGGGATCACCGGCGGCTTCGGTTTGGCATTAGGCAGCTTGGCTGGGGCTTCCAGCCAGCTTGTCAGCTCCGCACCGCAGCCGTCTCCGGCAGGGATAGCCGCCTGCTCTTCACACTCCAGACTGTCTGCCGGGCAGCGCAGGCGAACGTGCATATGCGCGCGATGACCGAACCACGGGCGAACCTTTCTCAGCCAAGTGCGATCGGTTCCGGCGGTTTGGCACAGCTTCTGCTTGATGGCCGGATGTACAAAGAGACGGGTAACGTCCCGATCGCTGGCGGCAAGCTTAACCAGCTCAGCCACCTCTGCTGACCACAGGCTCTCTACAACGCTCTTACCATCTCCAGAAACCAGATCGATCGCTCTGGGACTTTTTAGCTGTGCGCTGCTCCAGCGCGACGCTGGCAGCTGAAGCCAAATGTCCACATCCAGCCCGCTCTGGTGGCTAGCGTGGCCGGTGGCGAATCGCCCACCTGCAGGCATTCCCATGTCACCAATCAGCACAACACCCAGGCTCTGCGCCTGAGTTTTCTGCGTCAGGCGATCAATAAAGTTCAGCAAGTCTGGGTGGCCAAAATAGCGGCGCTTTTCGGTGCGCATTACCTGATAACCGTCCCCTTTCAGAGGCAGAGGCTGAGCGCCGATAATACAGCCGTTAGAAAAGCCACCGATAGCCTGTGCGGCGCCGGGAACGGGTTCTTTGACCTGTTGCCACGGCGTCGCAGCCGATACTGAAAAAGCGCTCGCCGCCAGCATGACGGCGGCTAAAAAACCGTATTTCATTTCACTGTCCTTTTCACTGTCCTTTGTCTGTCTCTTATCTTCGCTGTGTTTTACTGCCGCTAATTACCAGCGAGGAACGTCCGTTGTTACATCAGCACACTGTGCGCGATGGCGCAAAAAGTGATCCATAAGCACGATGGCCATCATGGCTTCAGCAATCGGTACAGCGCGAATGCCTACACAGGGATCGTGACGGCCGCGGGTGATCATCTCTACCGCTTCGCCCTGCTTGTTAATAGTGCGCCCCGGCACGGTAATGCTAGAGGTCGGCTTAAGGGCTATACGAGCCGTAATCTGCTGGCCGCTGCTGATACCGCCCAAAATTCCGCCCGCATGGTTGCTTAAAAAACCCTGCGGTGAAATTTCGTCACGGTGCTCACTGCCGCGCTGGCCGACAACGCCAAAGCCATCGCCAATTTCAACGCCTTTCACCGCGTTGATGCTCATCAGCGCGTGGGCCAGATCGGCGTCCAGACGGTCAAATACGGGTTCGCCAAGCCCAACGGGAATACCTTCGGCGACCACCGTTACGCTAGCGCCAATAGAATCGCCCGCTTTTTTCAGCTCGCGCATCAGCTCGTCCAGCGCTTCCAAACGGTCAACGTCAGGGCAGAAGAACGGGTTCTGCTCTACCTGCGCCCAGTCTTTCAGTTCACACTGAATGTTCCCCATCTGCGACATATAGCCGCGAACGCGAACGCCGAGTTTTTCCTGTAGATACTTCTTGGCAATGGCTCCTGCCGCCACGCGCATCGCCGTTTCACGGGCAGAAGAACGGCCACCGCCGCGGTAGTCGCGGATGCCGTATTTTTGCTGATAAGTGTAGTCCGCATGCCCAGGGCGAAACAGATCTTTAATCGCGCCGTAGTCCTGAGAACGCTGATCGGTGTTTTCAATCAGCAGGCCAATGCTGGTGCCTGTCGTCACGCCCTCAAACACGCCAGAAAGAATGCGCACGCTATCGGGCTCCCGACGCTGAGTCGTATAGCGGGAAGTTCCCGGACGGCGGCGATCTAAGTCCTGCTGAAGATCCTCTTCAGTGAGCGGTAGCCCCGGAGGCACACCGTCAACGATACAGCCGAGGGCTACACCATGAGACTCGCCAAACGTCGTTACGCGAAATAGTTGTCCAATACTGTTTCCGGCCATGGTAGTTCCTCAGGCGTTAGCTTATTCAGATATCAATAATAAATAGCGTTCGTTAATCGCGATAGTCGCTAAAGTGTTCTCGGCACGCCAGCAGCTGTTCCCTATTCAGCATAAAGACACCGTCGCCGCCAAACTCAAACTCTAGCCAGGTAAAGGGGATGTCCGGATAGGCGTCTTCCAGATGCACCATGCTGTTACCCACCTCGCAGATCAGCACGCCATCGTCACTCAGGAAGTCCGGCGCACAGGCCAAAATACGGCGCACCAGATCCAGACCATCCTCCCCAGCGGCTAATCCTAGCTCTGGCTCGTGGTGGTATTCCGACGGCATATCGCCCATGTCTTCCGCATCCACATAGGGCGGATTGGTCACGATAAGATCGTAAATCATTGACGGCATATCGCGGAACAAGTCTGAGCGCATTGGCGTCACCTGATGTTCCATGCGGTGTGACTGAATGTTGAATTCAGCCACTTCCAGCGCATCGGTAGAAATATCCACTGCGTCCACTTCCGCTTCGGGAAACGCGTAAGCACAGGCGATAGCAATGCAGCCGCTGCCGGTGCACAGGTCTAAAATAGCGCGGGGCTCGTGAGGCAGCAGTGACGAAAAGCGCTGATTAATAAGCTCGCCAATAGGAGAACGAGGAATGAGCACCCGCTCGTCAACGTAAAATTCGTGCCCGGCAAACCATGCCCGGTTTGTTAAATAGGCTACCGGCTGGCGCTCGTCAACGCGGCGCGCCACTCTTTCAACTATTCGCAGGCGCTCGCTGGTGGTGAGTCGAGAGAGATAAACTTCCGGAGGAGAATCCGGTGACAGAAAAAGCGTTGGCAATACCAGCTGAACGGCCTCGTCCCAGGGATTATTAGCGCCATGGCCGTAATACACTTCCGCCTCGCTAAAACGGCTGACTGACCAGCGCAGCATATCCTGAATGGTGCGCAGTTCATTCACTGCTTCATCTACAACAATTTTATCCAATGATTCCTCCACCGGGAAACGCTGACTCTGACGGGAAATAGCCCAACAGTTTGCCATGAAACACGCGACAAATCAGCCTCCATCCTTTATTCTTAGAGAAAAATTTCCCCTGTCCGATCGGCGTTTGGCGTCGTTTTTCGTTTCATTTACAGTAGTGCGACTTTGTGATTAAAAAGAAATTTATGCTCTCCCATGAAGAGAGCGCTCAGTTTAAAGACGCCGTTCAGGGCACAAAGCCTTTGTCGCAAACAACAAAGGTGCATCGACCTGCCCGTAAAGTGAAGAAAGTCTCCGAAGAGCGTCTGATTCAGGAGCAAGTAGACGCATCGTTTTACTTTTCCGACGAGTTTCAGCCGCTATTAAACGAAGAAGGCGCCATGCGCTATGTGCGCTCTGACGTTGACCATTATGAGTTAAAAAAGCTGCGGCGCGGCGACTACACGCCCGAGCTGTTTCTCGACCTTCACGGACTGACGCAGGCGCAGGCTAAGCAAGAGCTGGGGGCACTAATTGCCGCCTGCCGTCGGGAACACGTTCACTGCGCCTGCGTCATGCACGGTCACGGTAAGCACGTCTTGAAAAAGCAAACCCCGCTCTGGCTAGCTCAGCACCCTGACGTGCGAGCGTTTCATCAGGCGCCAAAAGAGTTCGGCGGCGACGCGGCGATTCTGCTGCTGGTTGAGAGGGAAGAATAGTCCGCAGATTAATCTACCGTCAATTCATCGAAGACCTCACAATCAGCGCGACGCTTGGCGGAATCGGCATGCTTTCGACCTTATTGGCTGCCCTGATTGCGCCTTATTTCCCCTACGGAAAAAAGGACCGGCTTCAGCAGCAGGCATAATTTATCGCCCGCTTCATCTTCTGCTCACAGACCCGCATTAGCCTATAAAAATAAACGCAACGGTATTCACAGGATAAATAGAAAAACTATGCCAACGCCGCGTCACGTACTGCTTAACGTATTCTGGTTCACTGCCATTGGCCCTCTATTTGGGCTTGTCGCCTGTATCGTCATATTAGAGACGGTGGGTAAAACGCCATTTAACGCGATTGGGATTCTTATTGAAGAGCCGATTATTGCGCTCCTGCTCACCTATATATCCGGCGGCCCTGCCGCCCTGTTAACCGGCATTTTCGCCAGCTTCATCAGCCGCGGCCCCTATCGCCCTTACGCCATCATCGCATTTGGCGCGCTCATTTCACTGCCTATGCCGCTCTTTTTGGGTATGACTATGTTAGCTGGAGATAGGTCTCTAACCTTTTTCCTCTACGCGTTCTCTGGCGCTTTTGCCTCTGCTGGCGCGTTATTGACGTTAATGTATTTACCTTTTCAAACACAATCCAGAAACGACCTCAGCGTATCCGATCCAGGGGAAGCACAATGACGCTCGGCTATCGAACCCTGTGCCACGCCTTCTGGTTTTCGCTGATAGGACCTATCGTCGGCTTTTTATACATCGCCTTTGTCGTGATGCTGCCCGGAAGTACAGACAAGGCCACTACCGCCTCATTTTTCCCCATTCTGTTTTTCATCAGCTATGCGCTTGGCGTTCTTCCGGCACTGTTAACAGGCATAGGCGCGGCCTGCCTTCCTGTCAGGCATTACCGGTCTACGCTGTACCGAACGGCGTTTTGCACAATATTAGGCTCGGTGCTAACACTCCTTTTTTTCACCGTCGTATTCGGCGTTCAGGACGTGCTCATCGGTACCGATCGGCCTGGCTCTCTTCTCCATCGCTTTAACCTTTACGTCGCGCCAGGAACACTGTCGGGGGCAATTATGGCGCTAATCACCCCCAAGGGATTCTATTTCGCCGACAGGCCGTAAGACCTACATTCGCGCTGTACTTTTCGCCAAACCGCGCTATGATACGCGCGGCTTAGGTCTCTCTGTATTACCGCGGCTGCTGAACCCCGGTAAATTCAATCAGAGAAGACATAATGGACAACAACCGCACGCGAGCCTGGCGGCTCGCACAGAAAAAACGCAATCGCGCACGAGACAGTCATCCACCGCGCAGCGATTTTCCGAAAGAAAAGCGCTGGAAGCTGATGTATATTCGCTCAGAGAAGCTCGCCCGAGCGGCGCAGCTGGGCATGGACTATCCCAGAGTGCGAAACGGGCTGCTTGCCCGTCGCGCCATGGAGGAATATAAGCCTGAACGTTCTCTTTATATGTAGCCGCAACCAGTGGCGCAGCCCGACGGCCGAGCAGGTGTGGCGTCGACATGAGGGGCTTTCCGTTCGCTCTGCGGGCACTAGCCGCAACGCCAGAAAGCCCTTAACGCCTGAAATGCTGCAGTGGGCTGACGTCGTCTGTGTGATGGAACAAAAGCATAAAAGCCGCATCGTTGCGGAGTATCGTCGGCTGGTAGAGCATAAGCCCATCCACGTACTGGATATTCCCGATGACTACCAGTATATGGATCCTGAACTGGTTACCCTGCTTGAAGAAACCGTGGCTCACCGGCTTGGATTGTAGCGTTAAGTGAAAATCAGTTATAAAAAAGCGATGCCTTAGTTAAGCATCGCTTTTTTATTGTCAGTTTGATGACCAGAGCTCTAGCTGCCCGGCGATATTTGCCACTCAAATCGCCCTCTTAGGGTTTTATCATCCAGCGTTACGCAGGCAACAGAGGACGTTGAAAACATCGGCGATGCGCTGCCCTGGCTTAGTTCAGAAACCAAATAGCTCACCAAGGGTAAATGAGAGACGACCAGAACCTCAGAGACACCCTGCTGTGCCAGTACGGTCAGATAGTCGGCACACCATCCCGGATCGCCACCGGGAATTAGTTGTGAAACGGTCTCAATAGAAACGTCAGCCGATAGCGGAAACGCACGGCGGATAGTCTCCAGCGTTTGCTGGGCGCGCAGATAAGGACTCACAAGAACGCACGAGATGTCTCCCACCATCTGGTGCAGGCGCAGTGCCATTTGCGATGTCTCCTCTACTCCGCGTTCAGTCAGCGGACGAGCGGGGTCGCTCTCAGCGTGAAAACTGGCCTCTCCATGCCGCATAATAAACACCCGCATTAACGCCTCCGGATAAATGCGCTGGCAATAAAAAGTAACGCCGGAAAAACCGGCGTTAACTCACTCATCAAACACTAGGGAAGATTAGCGCAGCCCAAGTTGAAAAATCAGCGTTTCTGCCTGACAGCAGAAAGTAAAATCAATGGTCAGCTCAACGCCGCCAGCGACATCAACCAGAGTGCTTTTAATGTCACAGGGATCTGACTCTGTCGCGCGCGCTTTTTCCGTCAGTGCATTCAGCATACTTTCTGCTTCAGCGCGGGAATCAAATACGCGCTTATAGGACGCAGTCAGGTCGGTATTATCCATCACGGTTCCAACGTCAACACAGCAGCAGGCAGCAGTTTCCTGAGCATTGCACTTTAATGAATCTGACATTCTTTTTCTCCTCTAAGGTAAGGCGGAATAATCTCCGCTTTACGGCCAAGCTGTTATGAGATCTAGCTCAAAAATTCGCGATTTTCTTTATACTACGCTTTCCTCTCGCGCCATGCATAAATTTTACCACCGATCCTTAAACCGAGGCTACAGGTTGGCGGTTTCTCTTGATAAAAATAAAATCTATCACACTGATTTAAATATGATTTATATATTTAACTGTTAAACACCTCGCAATAGCGTTAACTGCATAGTGAGTGAATACTCCATATTTTTATGGGAATAATCCCGATCGTGCCGTTAAGAACACGCTTTTTAGACAACTGGTCTAATCTGTCGGGCACCTTTTCCTTTTTAAAATGCGGCCTTCAATTATTACAGTTCGTAATAATTCCTGTGCCTCATTGAGATTTGTATGTTTTTAAAAAAGAATTTTAAAAAGTCCCTATTGGCCTTCACTGTGGCCGCCCTTTCGAGCAATGTGTACGCATCTGGATTCCAACTGCAAGAGTCTTCCGCATCCGGCCTTGGCCGGGCGTTCTCAGGGGAAGGTGCGATTGCTGATAACGCCTCCTCCGGCAACCGCAACCCAGCATCAATGACGATGTTTAACCGCGCCACCGTTTCAGGTGGGGCGATTTACGTTCAGCCAGAAGTAGAAATCACTGGCACGTCTCCGAAGGGCAACGACCTTCACGCTAATGACGTCACCCCTAACGAGTGGGTGCCCAATCTGCACTTTATTCTTCCGGTTAACGAAAACTGGTCGCTGGGGCATTTGCCACCACTAACTACGGTTTATCGACACATTTTAACGATGAATACGCAGCTGGCCCTCTGGCGGGAACCACCAAGCTGGAGACCATGAACTTTAACCTGAGTGCTGCGTACCGCTTTAATGAACACTTCAGTCTGGGTCTTGGCACTAACGCCGTTTATGCCAAGGCAAAAATCAGACGCTATGCGGGCGAAAGCGCCACTGGCTCTCTTCAGTCAAACTCGACCGTAGCCTATCTTCACGGCGATGAATGGGGCTACGGCTGGAACGCCGGGATGCTGTATGAAATCGACAGGGACAACCGCATCGGCCTGAGCTACCGCTCAAAAGTCGATATCGATTTTAAAGGAAAATATAAAAGCGACCTGAGCAGCGGCCTGAACGGCTACCAGTCTATGACGGGTCTCCCTTGGGGAACCGATGGCAATACTCGTTCAGGCAAGCTGACGCTCACGCTACCTGAAATTTGGGAGCTGTCTGGTTACCATAAAGTCGCGCCAAAGTGGGCCATGCACTACACCCTGAGCTACACCAGCTGGAGCGAGTTTGAAGAGCTTACGGCGAAAGACAGCAACGGCGACACCATGTTCCACAAGCATGAAGGCTTCCGTGATGCCTATCGCATGGCTCTGGGTACAACCTACTACCACAATGAAAACTGGACATGGCGCGCAGGCATCGCCTTTGACGATAGCGCAGTTCCTGCCAGCAACCGCTCTATCTCAATCCCAGATCAGGATCGCCTTTGGTTGAGTGCAGGTACAACCTATAACTTTACGCCAGACGCTTCAGTTGACGTTGGCCTGTCCTATATGCACGGCCAGAAAGTTAAAATTAACGAAAAGCAAAACAACTCACCCAATAGCCCGGTGTACCAGTTTGAATCAAAAGGTAAAGCATGGCTGTACGGCGTGAACTTTAACTATACGTTCTAAGTCGTTCGACTGTAGAAACCGATAAAACCGTCTGAGATACTCAGGCGGTTTTTTTATTATGGCCTGCACTGATGACACATTTAATAACGGTTTAAAAAAGCAAAAAAATAGCCAGTCGCTAGACCGGCTATATTTCTTACACATATGTCTATGTAGATATCAGTCGATATCGTCCAGCTGATCCTTAAGCGCTTCGGCGTTTGGATTTTGTTCTGTATCCAGTTTACCGCCATTAGCCAAAAAGTCATGGCGCTGGAAGTAGGCTTCACGCACAAAAATATAGGGATCCGGCGAGTTCGCCAACATCTGATCCTGATCGAGTAGCTGCGCTCGCCCTTCAATGCCTTCAACGGTCCACTTGCCGACAGAACCCCAGAAGGTTATCCAGCTTAACACCGGATAAACATAGTCAACGTAGCCGCCACCTTCATCACGCAGCGTCGCTGAGCCGTAGGCTGGAAGCACGGCATACGGGCCGTAGGGCACATCGTAGTGGCCAAGCACCTGACCAAACTCTTTGTTGTAGTCTTTTTTCAGCTTGTCGTTAGACATGCCTGCGACATCCATAAAACCGCCCATTCCCAACAGCGTGTTGACAAAGAAGCGGTTAAAGTGGCGGAAGCCGTCATAAATATTGCCCTGAAGGAAGTTGTTGACCATTGAGGCCGGCTCACCCAGGTTGCTGGTAAAGTTGCTTAACCCAGTACGCGCTGGCTGCGGCATATAGTCGCGCCAAACCACCGCCACTGGCCGCACAACGTACGGATCCATGTAGTTATAGTTGAAGTTAAACATCGTACGGTTGAAGCCTTCTAAAGGATCTGGCCTCGTTCCGTCTTCGTTCACGCTGCCGCTGTTAGCACAGCCGGTCAGCATTGCCGCAGCGAATATACAACTGACTAATCGGCGCTTCATGTTCTTCTCCCTTAAATCTCGGCGTTATCACCGCGATGCTTACTGTTCAATTTTTTCAATTGTCACGTCCACAGTCTCTTGCCCGGTGAACGGATACACGCGGCTTTCTCCTGTCATCCGCAGCTTGTCCATTTTATCACTGCTGGTGATAGTGGCCGTTATCTTTACCTGTTTTAGGCTGGAAAGCAAACGCGATGGCATCATCGCGCTACCGTCATCCAGCTCAACGCGCATAGGGAACTCCCCTGCCGACACCTGCTTTACAACCACCGGAACCGTCGACTCCCCGTCGGTTACCGTAATCAGCACACTGCCGTTCTTCGGCATTTGAGAAGCCACTTCCGGTGAAATCGACAGCGTAACGCCTAAGCGCACACCGCTGGAAGCGACCTGCGATTTAGCGTAGGCCAGGCTCTGCCTGATTACGTCAATACCTTTGGCATCGGCCGGCATCAGCGTTAACAGTTTTTCCCATGCGGCAATCGCTTCATGAAAATTACCTTGCCCAAAAGCGCTCATCGCCAGTGCTGAAAGCGCTTCCGTGTTTTCCGGATCGGTCTTAAGCAACGCCTTCAGAATCCGTGTGGCTTCCACGATGTCATCCGGATTATTGGAACGCGTTAAAAGCTTGGCGTAGATAATCTGAATATAGCCGTCGTTGGGTGAGAGTTCATACGCCTTTTCATACGAACGAAGCGCAATTTCACCGTTCCCAAGCCGCAGCCCCGCTAGGCCAAGCATAGCCCAATCGCTGACGTTTGTCGGATCCGTGAGCAGCTCGGTGCGCAGCCCTAATGCAAAACGCGCAATATCTTCCGGTTCGTTAAGCAGTCCTGCATCGGCTTTCTTACGCATCTCAGGCATGCTTGTCATTACCTGCTGCCACTGTGACACCTGAGTCATGGCGCCGGTGTGCATGTACAACCCGATAGATACCACACAAAGAAGTACAACTCCCGGCAGTAGCGCAGCACGACTCACTCGGCCGCTCTGACGAGTGTCCTTTTTGGCTGGAATGTCTTCCAGCAGGTTATGCTGCAGCTCCGCCACCATGACATCGCGCTCGCTGATAACCCCGAGCGCTTCATCCACTTCAAGCTCGTTTAGACGCTGCTGATAAAAGGCCTTGTTCAACGCATCGCGATCGGCATCCGCCTTTTTATTCGGGCCTTTTAGCATCGGCAGAATAAAGAGTGCTGTTGCTGCAACCAGCAGCAGAGCGACGATCAGCCAGAATAGGGTCATAGTGCCTTACCGCCCTTTGCACCTTTATCTTCGTTCAACAATCGCTGGAGCCGACGCTGTTCCTCTGCCGACAGAGCAGCACCGCCAGAATTGGCTGAAGAGGCTTTACGCCGGCGGGACATCATAACGATCGCTATTGCACCAAACACCACGCACAGCGCAGGAACAACCCAAAGAATGATCGTCGCTGCCGTAACCGGTGGTTCATAGGTCACAAAGTTGCCGTAGCGATCCACCATGTAGTTGACAATCTGCTGCTGAGACTGCCCCTGCTCCATCAACTCAAATACTTTGTTGCGCATATCGGTCGCAATGGGCGCATTAGAATCGGCGATACTGTTATTTTGGCATTTCGGGCAGCGAAGCTGCCCAGTAAGCTCGCGAAACTGCTGCTCTTCCTCTACAGACTTAAAGTTGTAGGTATCAATTGCGGCGTGAACGCTAAACGCCATAAGCATCGCAAACAGCGCGACAGAAAGTGATTTCATCATTGGGAAGCCTCCCCCTGATACTTAAGCCACAGCGGCTTAATTTCTTCATTCCACACTTTATCGTTTAGGTCGCCCGCATGGCGATAGCGAACAATGCCGTTACCGTCAATGAGGAACGTCTCTGGTGCACCGTAAACCCCCAAATCCAGCCCCAGCATGCCGTTGTTGTCATACAGACTGAGCGCATAGGGGTTACCTAAATCCTTCAACCACTTGATGGCTTTTTCCCGTTCGTCTTTATAGTTCAGGCCGACAACGCGGATACCCTCTGCAGACAGGCGGTTAAGGAACTTGTGTTCGGCGTAGCAGGTCGGGCACCAGGTCGCCCATACGTTCAACAGCAGCGGCTTACCGTCGTTTAACGCTTCCTGTTCATAGATTTTGCCGGGGATGTCTAGCGACTCCAGCTTGAACTTCGGTACCGGTTTACCAATCAGCGCCGACTCGAGGGACGTCGGATCGTCCCCTTCTGCATTGCGCTGCAGCTGCACCATAAAGGCAATGACCATGCCCAGGAAAACCACTAGGGGAATAAACAGAAGTTTCTTGTTCACACCGTTTCCTCGCGTGTTGGATGTTTTTTCGTACGGTAGCGCGGATCGAGAATGCACAGCAGGCCGCCAAAGGCCATAAACAGACCGCCAAACCAAATCCAGCGTACAAACGGTTTATAGTAAATACGTACTGCCCAGGCGCCGTCACCAAGCTGCTCGCCCAGTGCAGCGTAAAGATCGCGAGTGATGCCGCCGTCAATTGCCGCTTCGGTCATCATGCTGCCTGCAACTTTATAGTAGCGCTTCTCGGCGTGCAGAGTCGCTTCAGGCTTGCCGTTGCGCGTAATTTCCAGCTCTCCCGCCCCACCAGTGTAGTTAGGGCCCTGAATGTCCCTCACGTCGCGGAACGTAAAGGTATAGTCGCGGATCATCACGCTGTCGCCGTCTTTTAGGCGAACGTCTCGCTCGACGCTGTAGTTTTGACTAAAGGCTATGCCAAACACGGTCACGGCCACGCCAAGGTGCGCCAATGACATCCCCCAGTGGCTGCGTGAAAGCTGCGTCAGCCCCTTTAAGAAACCGTGGCGATGCGTCGCCCGCTCGTGCAGTTCCATCAGTGTCAGAGCGATAACCCAAACCGCCATCATCAGTCCTAGCACCGTCATAGCGATAATCTTATCCTGCAGCCACCAAGGCAGGATAAACGATGCAGCCAGTGTAATCACTAGTGCGATAACCAGTCTCTTTAATAGATTAGATGGCTCATCACGACGCCAGCGCACCAGCGGTGCAATACCCAGCAGCAGAGAAAAAGGCACCATCAGCCAGATAAACATGGTATCGAAGAACGGCGCACCGACAGAGATAGACCCCAGCCCGAGCTGCTTGTGCACTAAAGGCAGCAGAGTACCTAAAAGCACCACCATCATGGCGGCCATCAGCAGTATGTTGTTACCCAGCAAGAAAGATTCGCGGGAGAAAAACTCATGGTGGGCGCGGGTTTTTCGCACCTGACTGCCGTTGATGGCATACAGCAGCAGAGAGCCGCCGATAACCACCACCAGAAATGCCAAAATAAACATGCCGCGAGCGGGGTCAGAAGCAAACGAGTGCACGGAAACCAGAATGCCGGAACGCACCAGGAAGGTACCCAACAGGCACAGCGAGAACGAGACGATGGCCATCAGCACCGTCCACGCTTTAAACGAGCCGCGCTTCTCGGTAACTGCCAACGAGTGCAGCAGCGCAGTGCCGGTAATCCACGGCATAAGCGAAGCGTTTTCTACCGGATCCCAGAACCACCAACCGCCCCAGCCCAGCTCATAGTAGGCCCAGTAGGAACCCAGAGCGATGCCAAGAGTCAGAAAGACCCAGGCAGCGGTCGTCCACGGGCGAGACCATCTGGCCCAGGCCGTGTCTAGCTTGCCCGCCATCAGAGAAGAAATAGCAAACGCAAAGGCGACGGAAAAGCCAACGTAGCCCATATACAGTAAAGGCGGATGGAAAATCAGCCCAACGTCCTGCAGTAACGGATTCAAGTCGCGACCGTCGATAGGGATCATCGGCAGTGCGCGCAGGAAAGGGTTAGACGTCAGAATAACAAACAGCAGGAAGCCGACGTTAATCATGCCAAGTACAGACAGCACACGGGCAACTGCCTCCAGCGGCATTTGTCGGCTAAACGCCGCCACTGCGCCAGTCCAAAGAGACAGAAGCACAATCCACAGCAGCAGAGAGCCTTCATGCGCCCCCCACACAGCCGCCATACGGAAATAGACTGGAAGCTGGCTATTGGAGTTTGCGGCAACGTAAATCACGCTAAAGTCGTTGAAGATGAATGCGTAGACCAGGCATCCAAAGGCCAAGAGCGCCATCGCGAGCAGGCCGTAGGCCAGCGGGCGAGCTGCCGCCATCATTTTCAGATCCTGCCGGTAGGCACCAAGCAAAGGATAAATGCTTAACAGCAGCGCTAACCCTGTCGCCAGAGCGAGGGCGAAATTACCAAGTTCAGGGATCATTTCCGATTCCCCATCGCCTCAGCCTCTTTCTGGTAGCTTTCTGGCGGACGCTGGTGATTCCCCTTCATGGCCTCTTCAACTTCTGGCGGCATATAGTTTTCATCGTGCTTAGCCAGCACTTCTTTCGCGTTAACTACGTTGTCTTCGCCGTATACGCCCTGCGCCACAACGCTCTGATCCTCGCGGAACAGATCTGGCAGGATACCTTCATAGCGAACGTCGATAGCGGCACGCGCGTCATAAACCTTAAAGCTCACCTTCAGCGAATCCGGATCGCGAACCACAGAGCCCGGCATAACCATACCGCCGATACGCAGCCGCTGGCCCGCCTCTGGCTTGGTTTTGCTTTCGCCTTTACCGTAGACAATCTCACCCGGGGTATAGAAGAGGTCAATATTAGAACGCAGTGCGTACAGCACCAGAGAAATGGTGACAGCCATGCCGATAAGAATGGCAATCGCTAAAAACATTCTATTTTTGCGACGTGGATTCATAACGCGGCCCCCTGTTCTCGTTTTGCGTTTTCAATGCGCGCCTCGCGCGATTTCCGTCGTTGGATCTCACCCAGCAGCTTTTTGCGCTGCCAGCGCGTGTGCCAAACTAAAATAAGCAGAGGAATAACCGTCGCCGATACCGCTAGCCAAACGTACAGGCCGTACCCGCCCATTGCGAAAAATTCCTGCCATGAAGAAAATGCTGGCGTCATTAGCGAGCCCCTTTGCTGATCAGAGACTCCACCCAAGGCTTCTGGCGGTCGTGACTGAGGATCAGGTTGCGCAAACGCATCAGCGTCAGCGTGATAAAGAAAAAGAGATAGCCGAATATCGCCAATCGAAGTGGCGTTCTCATGCTCGGGTCAACTGATTGCTGCATATTGGTCGAGCCCTGATGCAGGGTATTCCACCATTCGACAGAGAAGTGAATAATCGGCAGATTAACGACACCAACTAGCACCAGTATTCCCGCAGCTCGCCCGGCTAATCGGCGATCTTCGAATGCGTTATACAACGCGATAACACCGAGATAGAGAAACAGCAGCACCAGTTCGGAAGTCAAACGCGCATCCCACACCCACCAGGCTCCCCACATGGGTTTCCCCCAAGCCGAGCCGGTCGCCAGCGCGATAAAGGTAAATACCGCACCGACAGGCGCCATCGCTGAGGCAATCATATCGGCGGACTTCATCTGCCAAACCAAACCAATAAAAGCGGCAATGGCCATTGAGCCGTAAATTCCCATCGACCAAATAGCGGCTGGCACATGGATATAGATAATGCGGAAGCTGTCCCCCTGCTGATAGTCCGAAGGGGCAAAGCCAAATCCCCACGTCCAGCCGCTGACTAACAGCGCAATACCGGCAATCGCGGTCCACGGAATAAACTTCCCACATAGACGATACATCGTCTCGGGTTTAGCGAGGGAATGCAGCCACTTCCACATAGTCGTTATGCTCACATTTAATAATAAAAAACTTTCACAGCACCGTCGTTACTGTACGCTGACTCTCAATGCAGCAGCAGCAGCGAACGGAGCCAGCGTCGCAGTCCCGGCGAGGATCGCGCCTAAGATTGCCAAATAGCCACCGATAGGCAACAGCATTGATGCAGCATCAATGGCGGAGGTGGCGAAAATCAACACTGGAATATACAGGGGCAACACCAGCAAACTCAACAAAACCCCGCCTTTACGCAGCCCTACCGTCAATGAAACCCCTATAGCGCCGATAAAACTCAGCGTCGGAGTACCTAACAGCAACGTCAGCGCAACGGCACACCAGGTTGAAAAATCGAAAGAAAGTAGCAAAGCGACCAGCGGCGAAAGGATCAACAGCGGCAGGCCAGTCAGCAGCCAATGGGCACAGACCTTGGCTAGAATAGTGATGGGTAGCGGAATGGGCAACAGCATTAGCTGTTCAAGAGAACCATCAAGAAAATCGTCTCGAAGCAGACGCTCGAGAGATAGAAGAGAAGACAGCAGCGCAGCAACCCAGACAACGCCCGGCGCAATGCGCGACAGCAGTTGGGGTTCAGGCCCAATGCTGAGAGGAAACAGCGTCACAACGATAAGAAAGAACCATAAGGGGTTAACGATTTCCGCCCCTTTACGAAAGGCAATTTTCAGCTCACGGTGCAAAATAGAAATAAACATCAGCGCCACACCCCACCGTCAAGCTTGATTTTACGTATTGGGCAGCGGGCGCTGATCATGTCCTGATGTGTCGTCAGGATGACAATTCCCCCCTGCTCCGCATGCTCTTCAAACAGGCTGGTTAGTCGCTCAACGCCCTGCTTGTCGATTGCCGTTAGGGGTTCATCCAAAATCCACAGCGGCGCACTGCTTAACCACAGCCTTGCCAAAGCGACACGACGATGCTGCCCCGCGGAAAGCTGCGCTACGGGCACGTCTTCATATCCGATGAGGCCCACTTTTTCCAGCGCGCCCCAAATGGCTTCGCTGTCGACCTTACCAGAGGCTTTCTGAAAAAAGGCAAGATTCTCATAGGGAGTCAGAACCGCCTTTACGCCAGGATGGTGGCCAATATAGAGCAGTTCACTGTAGTAGAGATCGCGAGAACGGCGGGTTGCTTCACCGCGCCAGAGAATGTTTCCACCATCGCTGCTGGCAAGCCCGGCTAAGATACGCAGAAGGCTGGTTTTCCCGGCGCCGTTGGGGCCTTCAACCTGAACTAGCTCACCCGAGTGTATGACGAAGCTAAGCTCAGTAAATAGAGCTCGCTCATCTCGGATACAGTTTAGTCCTTGCACTTCCAGCATGGCATTACACATTGTCGATGAAAAATTGACGTTATCATACCATAGCCTTATTCAGGCACGTTAGCCTGCTGCCTGCACCAAAAGTACCTATTTATGAGTAAAATAGGGGGTTAGATCAAAGCCTGCGGGAGAAAGTCTGTAGAATGTGAAGCCTATCAAAAAATCACTTTTTAGCCGTCCTCCGGCGATAAGTTAGACAAACGCACACTGAATAGCTGAAACTACAGTAAAAAACCGATATAATGCCGCCCTGCTTGAAGTCCCCGTAGTTAAATGGATATAACGAGCCCCTCCTAAGGGCTAGTTACAGGTTCGATTCCTGTCGGGGACGCCATATCAAGGCTTGTACAACTTCCCTACGTAAACATTTCTCCTGCTCTCTCCATGCCATGGTGAATGAAACGCCAATAGCGCTATTTTTCAGGCATCGATGAAAATTTAACCGCCCCATAATTCTATGTCTATTTGATAGCAGCGGAATAAATAAAAACGACATAAGTCATTCTCGACTAAACCCGTCGTTTTTATCTGTGCCGTTTAGGAAAATAAGAGAAGAAATGTGAATGACATAGTACATATATATGAAGGCTTACAGGTCATTCTATATAGCGTTAAATCACGCCCAAAAGGAATAAAACTGAAGAATAGGCTTTTAGCTATTTGCAGGGAAGTTATGTCGGATTAATAAAGTAGAAGAAAGGAATGGCGCACCCGAGAGGATTCGAACCTCTGACCGCTCGGTTCGTAGCCGAGTACTCTATCCAGCTGAGCTACGGGTGCATCCTAAAACGTCTGTCGCCTTATCCTCTTATTCGTGAAGACGGCGGCTCCAAACATTAGAGATATTGATAGACAATATACACTGTGTTTAGAAAAATGGCGCACCCGAGAGGATTCGAACCTCTGACCGCTCGGTTCGTAGCCGAGTACTCTATCCAGCTGAGCTACGGGTGCAGATTGGGTTACTGAAGCAAACGCTGTCTCTGCGTTTACCAACGCGCTGTTATGCAACAATGCGTTCTTAAGATGGCGCACCCGAGAGGATTCGAACCTCTGACCGCTCGGTTCGTAGCCGAGTACTCTATCCAGCTGAGCTACGGGTGCAGTTCAGTAAATGGCGGTGAAGGAGGGATTCGAACCCTCGATGCAGCTTTTGACCACATACTCCCTTAGCAGGGGAGCGCCTTCAGCCTCTCGGCCACTTCACCATATCTACTTCAGCAAAACTTCAGACAGCCTAAGCTGCTTATCGATTCTGCGTGGCGCACATATTACTTTCCCGGTCTTATAAGTCAAATACTTTTTCGTACATCCAGTCCGTTTGAGCACTAAGCAAACAACCCGAACACTTTGCCAGCAAAAAAACAAACAGAATACGGCAAAAGCGCTGAAGTCAAAGCTTTCAAACGTAAAAAATAAAACGGGAAAATAGGAATATAAAAATATCAACGCACCCGATAAACCAGAATCGGGTGCGTCAACCGCTTAAAAAGTCGACTGTTGAGACTTTTCAGCCTGAATTCTCTGGTAGATTTCTTCGCGGTGAACAGACACTTCTTTTGGTGCGTTAACACCAATACGAACCTGATTACCTTTCACGCCTAAAACTGTAACGGTGACTTCATCACCAATCATAAGCGTTTCACCAACTCGGCGAGTTAGAATAAGCATTCTTTACTCCTTGACAGATTAAACAAACCATTGCTTCTCTTGTGCATCCAGCCCATTATCCATGATATAGCCTAAGAACGTAAGCAGCGGCGTTTAACCAATACCGCTGAAACCTATGCTCACTCTATACAACTTCAGATAAGAACACGTATATGCCTAAGTTTAGCTAATTATATTAAGTTTATACTACACGACGTGCTAAAAATACTGTAGGAAAGTACACTTTATCCGAGGCGCCGTCAAAACAGCGCCGGGAATAAAGTGAGTTTTGAACTACAGTTTGGCTGCGACCCATGCCTCAACTGAAGCTAGGGCTGCGGGTAATGCTTCACAGTCGGTGCCGCCGGCCTGAGCCATATCCGGACGACCGCCACCCTTACCGCCAACGCTCTGAGCAACCGGCGCAATCAGCTCACCAGCCTTCAGGCGATCAACCAGATCCTTCGTGACGCCGGCAATCAGACTGACCTTATCGTCATACACTGTTGCCAAAACAATAACGCCCGAACCCATCTGATTTTTAATATCGTCAACCATCGTTCTCAGCATTTTTGGCTCTACGCCATTAAGCTGACTGACCAACAGCTTAACACCTTTTATATCAATAGCCTTGCTGACTAAAGACGAACTTTCCTGAGCGGCCTGCTGTGCTTTCAGCTGCTGAAGCTCTTTCTCCACAGACTTGGCGTGTTCAATAAGCCCCTTCACTTTTTCGATCAGGTTGCTCGCATCGCCCTTCACCAGTGAAGAAACCTCGCTCAGCGCATCGCTTTGCTGATGCATGGTGCGAATTGCATTTTCACCCGTAACGGCCTCAATGCGGCGTACACCAGCTGCAATACCGGACTCAGAAGTGATGCGGAAAAGACCGATGTCCCCAGTTGCCGCAGCGTGAGTACCGCCACAAAGCTCGGTGGAAAAGTCGCCCATAGACAGAACGCGAACGCTGTCGTCGTACTTTTCACCAAACAGAGCCATCGCACCTTTCGCCTTAGCGGCATCCAAATCCATGATCTGAGTTTCAACCCGAAGATTTCGGCGAATCTGCTGGTTCACAATGTCTTCAACAGCGCGAATTTGTTCCTGCTTCATCGCTTCATTATGCGAGAAGTCAAAACGCAGGTAGCTGTCGTTAACCAGTGAACCCTTTTGGGCAACGTGAGTACCAAGTACCTGACGCAGCGCTGCGTGCAGCAGGTGAGTGGCTGAGTGGTTCAGTCGAATGCGGTCGCGACGAAGGCCGTCAACAATCGCATCAACGCTATCGCCAACCTTCAGTTCGCCCTGAGTTAGCTGACCAACGTGACCCACTGCCTGACCATATTTTTGTGTGTCCTGAACGTCAAAGCATGCCGTTGGCGCGCGTAGCTGCCCCATATCGCCAACCTGACCGCCGGACTCACCGTAGAATGGGGTATTGTCTAGAATCACCACGCCGTTCTCTCCGGACTGAAGCCGCTCGACTTCTTTACCGTTAACAAACAGTGCAGTAACGCGAGAAGACTGTTCCAGACGGTCGTAGCCGCTAAAGCAGGTTTCCTGCTCTACGCGAATCAGCTTACTGTAGTCGATGCTAAAGCCGCTTGATTCACGCGCTCTGCGGCGCTGCGCTTCCATGGCCTGCTCGAAGCCCTCTTCATCAACCTTAATGTTACGCTCGCGGCAGACGTCAGCAGTTAAGTCCAGAGGAAAACCGTAGGTGTCATAAAGACGGAAGGCTGTTTCGCCGGAAAGGGTATCACCTTCAACCTGAGACAGCGCATCATCCAGCAGCGCCAGACCGCGCTCCAGCGTGCGGGCAAACTGCTCTTCTTCTGTTTTCAGGACCTGCTCTACCATAGACTGCTGCTGCCTTAACTCATCGGCAGCGCTGCCCATAACGCTCACCAGCGGAGCAACCAGCTTGTAGAAGAAGGTCTCTGTTGCGCCTAGCATGTGCCCGTGGCGCACCGCGCGGCGAATAATGCGACGCAATACATAGCCACGGCCTTCGTTTGACGGCATCACGCCATCAGACACGAGAAACGCGCAAGAGCGAATGTGATCGGCGATAACGCGCAGAGACTTACTGCTCAGATCGGAGGCTTTAGTAGCCTTGGCCGCTTCGGCAATCAGCACCTTAAACAGGTCGATATCGTAGTTGGAATTGACATGTTGCAGCACCGCAGAGATTCGCTCAAGCCCCATGCCGGTATCGACAGAAGGCTTCGGCAGCGGCAGCATCGTACCGTCTGGCTGGCGATTGAACTGCATAAAGACGATGTTCCAAATCTCGATATAGCGGTCACCGTCTTCTTCAGGCGATCCCGGAGGTCCGCCCCAGATGTGGTCACCGTGATCGTAGAAAATCTCCGTACAGGGTCCACACGGGCCGGTATCGCCCATCTGCCAGAAGTTGTCGGAAGCAAAAGGCGCGCCTTTGTTGTCACCAATGCGGATAATGCGCTCTTTGGGAACGCCAACTTCGCTGGCCCAAATGTCATAGGCTTCGTCGTCAGTCTCGTATACTGTGACCCAAAGCTTGTCCTTAGGCAGGTTAAACCATTCTGCGCCAGTCAAAAGCTCCCAGGCAAAGCGAATAGCATCGTGCTTAAAGTAGTCACCAAAGCTAAAGTTGCCCAGCATTTCAAAGAAGGTATGGTGGCGAGCAGTGTAGCCTACGTTTTCCAGATCGTTGTGCTTACCGCCTGCGCGCACGCAGCGCTGAGAAGTCGTCGCGCGTGTATAGGCGCGCTTGTCTAGCCCCAAAAAAACGTCTTTAAACTGGTTCATACCCGCGTTGGTAAACAGCAGCGTCGGGTCGTTATGGGGAACTAAAGAACTGCTGGCAACAACCTGGTGTCCTTTACTATTAAAGAAATCGAGAAACGCTTGACGGATCTCAGCGGTGCTCTTGCTCATATAAATTCCAATATCTGGCTATAGATGACATGAAGGCGGTACGTAACTGGTTATGGAGTTGGAAAAACGACCGGCTTACGCTTTAAAAAAGTAGGCATAAGATAAAATGTCTTGAGAGGGAAGTAAATCCGCAGAGGCGTTAATATTCAGAATCGCTAAAAACAGCGTGGATCTCATCCTGACGAAATCCCCGTTGGATAAGATAGCGCTGTAGCTTAGCCTTCTCTTTCCAATCCACCGGTAGAGTACCGTTTGACTTTCGATAGGCAGCTTCTTTAGCTAATGCAAACCAGTCTAGATCACAAGAGGCCAGCGCCGCCTTGGCTTCTTCTTGATTAATCCCCTTTTGCTGCATCTCAAGCAGAATGCGCCGAGGCCCGTAGCCTTTTCTACTGCGGCTTTCAACAAATCTTACGCCGTAGTCAGAATCGTTGAGCCAACCATGCTGCCGGCAGTACTCAATAACGCCGTTAACATCCTCTTCTGAAACAGGCTCTCGCTCTCCCTGAGTCCGAAAAGAAGAATGCGCCGTAAGAAGCTTACGGCGCATCTCTGCCTCACTGAAGTCCCGCTGGGACAGTAGCCGCATTGCGCGAGCCAACAGTGAGTTCATAAACGGCTATTCTCGATGAAAATCGACAGGCCTAAATTAAAACTCTTCGTCTTCCGGCATCTCTGATTCACTGTCTTCTGACGTAGAGATAACCGGATTGCTTGTTAACAGCAGTTCACGCAGGCGCTTTTCCAGCTCGGAAGAAATAGCCGGATTTTCCTGAAGGAACTTCATTGAATTAGCCTTACCCTGACCAATCTTGTCGCCGTTATAGGCATACCAAGCGCCAGACTTATCAACCAGCTTGTGCTTCACGCCCAGATCGATAAGCTCGCTCTCTTTTGAGATCCCTGTGCCATAGAGGATTTGGAAATCCGCCTGGCGGAACGGTGCAGAAATCTTGTTCTTCACAACTTTAACGCGAGTTTCGTTACCGACGACCTCTTCCCCATCCTTTATCGCACCAACGCGGCGAATATCCAGACGAACAGAAGAATAGAATTTCAGAGCGTTACCACCGGTGGTGGTTTCTGGGTTACCAAACATAACGCCGATTTTCATACGAATCTGGTTAATAAAGATAACCAAGCACTTAGCGGTTTTAATGTTACCCGTCAGCTTACGCAGAGCCTGCGACATCAGTCGAGCCTGTAGGCCTACGTGAGAATCACCCATTTCACCTTCAATTTCAGCCTTCGGCGTCAGTGCGGCTACGGAGTCGATAATAATCACGTCAACGGCGCCAGAACGCACCAGTGCGTCACAAATTTCCAGAGCCTGCTCGCCGGTGTCGGGCTGAGAAATCAGCAGATCGTCGACCTGAACGCCCAGCTTAGCGGCATAGACTGGATCGAGGGCGTGTTCGGCATCGATAAATGCACAGGTTTTCCCTTCTTTCTGCGCCTGAGCAATAACAGACAGAGTCAGCGTCGTTTTACCTGAAGATTCTGGCCCGAAGATTTCAACAACTCGCCCCATTGGCAGGCCGCCGATACCCAGCGCGATGTCCAAACTCAGTGAACCGGTTGAAATGGACTCAACGTCAAGCGCCTGAGTGTCACCCAAACGCATAATTGAACCTTTACCAAACTGCTTCTCGATTTGCCCCAGGGCAGCGGCTAGTGCTCTTTGCTTATTGTCATCCATTATGCGGCTCCACAATTTTCAAACTGACTCATAGATATATTTAAGGCGCTGATGCGCCCTTGATGAAAGTGATTATACTGTATGGTCATACAGTATCAAGCGAATTTAAAGAAATTTTTCCAGCACGACGCTCAGCGCATAGTGAACCGCCTGCTGGCGAACGCTATGGCGATCGCCGTCAAATCGACACACTTCGCTTAACACTAGCCCGTCACTGTTTGCCCAGCCAAACCAGACTGTACCCACGGGCTTTTGTGCCGTTCCGCCATCTGGCCCGGCAATGCCGCTGATCGATAGAGAGAGATCGGCATTCGCCGCCTTTAGCGCCCCTTTTGCCATTTCAATGACGGTTGCACCGCTGACAGCTCCCTGAGACTCTAGTGTAGAAGGGCTGACACCCAGCATATCTCGCTTGGCCTGATTGCTATAGGTCACAAAGCCGCGCTCAAAATAGGAAGAACTGCCTGCAATTTCTGTCAGATAGGCGGCGACCAGCCCCCCAGTACAAGACTCCGCACAGGTGATAGTCCATCCTCTAGCCTTCAAACGCTCACCTACCGTTTGACTCAGTTGACAGATTTCTTTGTCCACGCGGTTCCTCACTTTTGCCTTATGGCATTGTCAAAATGCTGTTCGTAAACATAAGAAAGAAGAACTCTAAAATCAAACAACTTTAGGAAAAGCTGGAAGGCGCATTCCATCTCTCTGAGTTATCACAATGAATCCCTTCACGTTCTTGATTGGCTAAACAGTGAATTTGGCCCGTTATCATCGATAAATGACCATTGAGCCACTCATTAACCCCTGCCTCTCTGACTTACACTTTTCTCACGCACTTTTGCGCTTAACAACAGAGAAAAATGCCCATGAAACTCACGCAAATACGCAACGCTACCATGAAAATTGAATACGCAGGCAAGCGGTTTCTTATTGACCCCATGCTGGCTGAAAAAAGCGCTTATCCCGGCTTTGCCGGTACGCTAAACGCCCACTTGTCCAACCCACTCGTTTCGCTACCGTTGGATATGGCGCAAATTGTTGATGTAGACGCTGTCATTGTTACCCACACGCATCTCGACCATTGGGACACTGCCGCAGCGCGCCTCTTGCCAAAAGAGAAGATCGTCTTCACTCAAAACAAGCAGGACGCTGAAATCATTCGGGCAGAAGGCTTTCAGCATGTTCATATCCTCTCAGATAAAACCGAGTTCGCAGGTATTATTCTGAGCAAAACCTCAGGGCAGCACGGTAGCGATGAAGCCTATGCTGACGACGCGATCGCTCAACGGCTCGGAGAAGCCTGTGGCGTCGTTTTTACGCATCCTCAAGAAAAGACCTTATATCTGGCTGGAGACACCGTCTGGAACCATCACGTTGACAGTGCGCTATCAACCTACCGTCCTGACGTCGTCGTTTTGAATGCGGGATATGCGCAAATTGATCGTTTCGGCGCCATTATTATGGGAACAGAAGACGTCTTTCAGGTGCATAAAAAAGTGCCAGATGCCGTTCTGATAGCAACACATATGGAAGCTATCAATCACTGCGCCTTAACAAGAAACGCCCTTCGTCAATTTTCCCGTGAACATGGTTTCAATTCGTGTCTGCGAGTTCCGGAAGATGGAGAATCCTGTACACTGTAAGCTCAGCGCCTATTTCGGTAGGCCTCATTTTTATCCGTCAGGACAGGAGTCTCCATGACAGTCCCGTCAGTTGTCGTCATTGCTACCGATGGCTTCAGCCCCTTTCACTTCTCCGTTCCCTGCACGATTTTTGGCAGTACTTTGCCTCACGAAAAGCTGTTCGACCTAAAGGTATGTGCCCAGACACCGGGCATCGTGCGCTCAACGCTTGGCCTGACTCTGAATGCAGAACAGGGAATAGAGGCGCTAGCACAGGCCGATATTATCGTTATTCCCTTTTGGCCTCACCCTGAGGAGAAACCCGACCCTGCTCTGCTGGCAGCGCTCACTGAAGCACACCGTCGAGGTGCATGCACTGTCGGGCTCTGCTTAGGCACCTATGTTTTGGCCTACGCGGGCCTGCTTGCCCATCGGCGCGCTGCAACGCACTGGGAATATGAACAAGACTTTAGCCAGCGCTTTCCCGATATCCAGCTCGATACCAACGCCCTATACGTTGACGACGGCGATATCATCACCTCGGCGGGAACGGCCGCAGGCCTTGACTGCTGCCTCCATATTGTTCGCCAACGCTACGGCAGCGTTGTTGCTAACCGCATCGCCAGACGTATGGTTATTCCCCCACATCGGGAAGGCGGTCAGGCACAGTTTATCGAGCGTCCTCTTTTATCATCCACCAAGGATATCCGAATCAACGCGCTACTGGATTTCCTAAAAGACAATCTGGCACAGAACCATCAACTGGATACCCTCGCCGCCCGCGCGATGATGAGCCGAAGAACCTTAACCCGGCAGTTTCATCTGGCGACCGGTATGTCTATCGGAGAGTGGTTAACCGTAGAGCGCCTGCAGCGAAGCCATACTCTGCTGGAGTCAACTAGCCGTACAGTGGAAACCATTGCACAGGACGTAGGCTTCGCGTCGCCGGTGTCATTTCGACAGCGCTTCAAAGAGCGCTATCGCGTAAGCCCTAGCGAATGGCGTAAAACCTTTCAGGGTAAAACGTTCGAATAAAACAGCCAACTTCTAGCGACATCTCCCATCTTTTGCTCTCGATTTACCTTTGACGTATTTTTTAATTTATTGAGGCGTTTCCTTGCTTTATCATGGCGTTCTTTAACATCGTCCGCCGCCTGATGCGTTGTAAAGATATGCCTTATTCTTGCCCTGACCTTCAGAATAGCCTAGGGTATCGCACGTATCTTTTATAACGCTTCTCGCCATCGTCAGACGCTGAAAACAATGCCGCGCCAGCCGCTGAATTCAAGGGACTAACAAGACAAACTCTATGAGTGATAAAGCAAACCTAGACGCCCATACCCCCATGATGCAGCAGTACATGAAGCTTAAGGCTCAGCATCCTCAAATTTTACTGTTCTATCGCATGGGCGACTTTTACGAACTGTTTTATGACGATGCCAAGCGGGCGTCTCAGCTGCTCGATATCTCTCTCACCAAGCGCGGCGCCTCTGCCGGCGAGCCCATCCCCATGGCGGGTGTCCCCCATCACGCGGTGGAAAACTATTTGGCGAAACTGGTTCAGCTTGGCGAATCCGTCGCTATCTGTGAGCAAATCGGCGATCCGGCCACCAGCAAAGGTCCGGTAGAGCGCAAAGTGGTGCGCATCGTCACACCGGGAACGGTCAGTGACGAAGCGCTGCTGCAAGAGCGGCAAGACAACCTGCTGGCAGCCATCTGGCACGACGGTGCGCGCTTTGGCTACGCGACGCTAGACATCAGCTCCGGTCGCTTTCAGGTTGCGGAGCCGGCCGACAGGGAAACAATGGCCGCAGAACTACAGCGCACCAATCCTGCGGAACTGCTCTACCCGGAAAACTTCGAGGCTATGGCGCTGATTGAAGGTCGCCGAGGGCTACGCAGAAGGCCTCTGTGGGAATATGAGATAGATACTGCCCGCCAGCAGCTTAATCTGCAGTTCGGCACTAAAGACCTCAACGGCTTTGGCGTGGAAAAGTCCGTATACGCCCTGCGCGCCGCCGGGTGCCTGCTACAGTACGTCAAAGACACACAGCGGACGGCGCTGCCCCATATTCGCAGCCTGACGTTTGAGCGCCAGCAGGACGGCATTATTCTTGATGCCGCCACGCGGAGAAACCTTGAGCTGACCCTTAACCTGTCTGGCGGCAGCGAAAATACTCTGGCATCTATTCTCGATCGCACCGTTACGCCAATGGGCAGCCGCATGCTCAAACGCTGGATACACGCGCCAACCAGAAATCTCGACACGCTGCGCAGCCGCCAGACCGCCATAGAGGAGCTGCGGAGTGCCTATTGCGACATTCAGCCGTTTCTTCGCAGCATTGGCGATCTAGAGCGCATTTTGGCGCGCTTGGCGCTTCGTACCGCACGCCCTCGCGATCTCGCTCGCATGCGTCACGCCTTTCAGCAGCTTCCCGACATTCACGCTCTGCTTGCTCCGCTATCTAGCGAAGCGGTTGAATCTCTGGCGCGCCAAATTAGTGAGTTTGACGAGCTTAAAGACCTGTTGGAACGCGCGATTATCGAGTCACCGCCGGTGCTTATTCGAGACGGCGGCGTTATCGCCCCAGGCTACAATGCCGAGCTTGACGAATGGCGCGCTCTGGCGGACGGCGCCACCGACTATCTCGACAGGCTGGAGATTCGCGAGCGAGACAGGCTGGGCCTCGATACGCTCAAAGTGGGCTTTAACGCTGTTCACGGCTACTACATTCAGGTCAGCCGCGGTCAAAGCCACCTTGTTCCGATCAACTACGTTCGCCGACAGACGCTGAAAAACGCCGAGCGCTACATTATTCCGGAACTAAAAGAGTACGAAGACAAAGTTCTGACCTCAAAAGGAAAGTCTCTGGCGATAGAAAAAGGGCTGTATGACGAACTGTTTGACCTTCTGCTGCCTCATCTAGAGGCTTTACAGCTAAGCGCAACAGCGCTGGCTGAGCTCGACGTTCTTTGCAGTCTGGCTGAACGCGCCGATACGCTCGGCTACGTTTGCCCAACGCTTTCCGACAGACCGGGTATTCAAATTGTTGCTGGTCGCCATCCGGTGGTTGAGCAGGTTATCAACGAACCCTTTATCGCCAACCCGCTACAGCTGTCGCCACAGCGTAGAATGCTGATTGTTACAGGCCCCAACATGGGGGGTAAAAGCACCTATATGCGACAGGCGGCACTGATCGTTCTGATGGCACATATCGGCAGCTTTGTTCCGGCGGATAGCGCCACTATCGGGCCAGTGGACCGCATTTTCACCCGCATTGGCGCCGCTGACGATCTGGCCTCAGGGCGCTCCACCTTCATGGTGGAAATGACAGAAACCGCCAACATTCTGCATAACGCCACCGAGCAAAGCCTGATCCTGATGGATGAAATTGGGCGCGGTACGTCAACCTATGACGGCCTGTCGCTGGCGTGGAGCTGTGCGGAAAATCTGGCGAATAAGATTAAGGCGATGACACTGTTTGCAACCCACTACTTCGAACTGACAACCCTGCCCGACCGCATGGAAGGGGTCGAAAACGTCCATTTGGATGCTGTAGAGCATGGAGAAACTATTGCCTTCATGCACAGCGTACAGCCGGGTGCGGCCAGCAAAAGCTATGGCTTGGCGGTTGCTGCGCTGGCGGGCGTACCGCGAGACGTTATCAAACGGGCGCGCCAGAAGCTAAAAGAGCTCGAGTCCCTCTCGGTTAATGCGGCCAACGGCTCTACAGAAGGTGCACAAATGGCGCTGCTGGCGGCCGATGAAGAGACGCCGCCGGTTGTTGAAGCGCTGGAGTCTATCGATCCTGATGCGCTGTCGCCTAAGCAGGCGCTGGAGTGGCTCTATCGTCTGAAGAGCATGCTGTAAGCAGCAGATTTTAACAGGTCAGCGTGTAGGTATTCCTGAGCTACAGGCTATATCGACACGCTGACCTTTGCTTTTCTGCTTTAAGGCATTAGGCCGTTCTAGCCTGATGAAACTCAATAATTGACGTCATTGACGGCGCCTTGTCCTTACGGCTTTGGCTTTCGCTCTCCCACAGCTTCGCCAGCGCAATTGCCTGACCGCAGTGAATAAACGCCTCTTCGATATCGACAACAATGGTGCACTTCACTTTCTTCCCGGTTTCGCTGAAAAAGTCCGTCAGCGCTGGGTCGAGCGACAGTCTCGCCTTGCCGTTTACCCGAAAGACTTCGTTAACACCGGGAATAAAAAACGTCAGCCCCACCTGAGGATTGCTGATGATATTTTGCATACCGTCTAGGCGGTTATTTCCTGCATAGTCGGGAATCAGCAGCGTTTTTTCACCGACTGTTTTCACGAATCCCGGCTCCCCGCCCTTGGGAGAAACGTCGACGCCGCTCTCCCCTACTGTGGCCAGCACCAGAAAAGGAGACAGAGCAATCATCTTCTGCCCATAGGGAGCAAGAAAGTCTAGCTGCTTTTTAACCACCATTTCACTCGGCATCGAGTAGTACTGACGCAGCTGTTCTTTAGATCCCACAATGTGTTCAGGTCGAATATACATAAGCTATCTCTGTAAAGTGGTCCAATAGGTTCCCTTTAAGGGCACCGGAAGGAATCGTTGATTCATTTCATCCATCGTTTTCTGTGGATCAATATCCTGATAAAGCTCAGGCTGTATCCACTTGGCCATCACTTCTGCCCCCACGATGTTAAAAGGCGAGCCGGTAAAGTAGTTCCAAAATCCGTGAACCTGACCGCTTTTTACTGCATCGAAAGTGTTAATGCCCTTTTGCTCTGTCAGCATCTTAAGCTGTCGTTGACTCACCGCGGGATCGACGCTCGTTCCCATCGGCAGCGCTTTAATGGGATCTACCGCAGAGTGGCCTGTAGCGATGTAGATCTGCGGATCTTTTGTAATCACGTACTCAAGGCTGAGCAGCCCGCCGTTAGCAGTCGGAAACTTATCAGCACCGATATTTTCGCCCTGAAAAAGAGAGATAAATTCACCAGGCCCGCCGGTACCGCTGCTCCAACAGCAATCCCACATGCCGGGATAGGCGTTCAATAAGACTCTAGGGTGAGAGATATCTTTCCCCTTTAACCTTTCCGTCAGCGCCGCCATGTGCTGCTGGTAAAAGTCGATAACCGCCTCGGCCTTTTCCTCTCTATCCAACAGCTGCCCCAAAAGGCGAGTAGACGCTACGGTATTTTTCATCGGTTCTTGGTAATAGTCGATCACCGCAACGGGAATTTTACTTTTTTTCAGCAGGGCAATTAGCGACTGCGACCGCGGTACTTGCCAGGCTTCAAAAATAACCAAGTCAGGAGTAAGAGAAAGCAGCGTTTCTAGAGAAAGTTCATCTCCACTGCCGCTACCAATGGTTCTTATCTTTGCCAGCGCAGGAAAGGACTTCTCAAACAGTCGATAGGTCGCTTCATCAAATTTTTTAAGCTCACTGCCCCAGCCTACCAGCACTGCCGCTGGATCTTCATGCACAAAAGAGAACGCCAGCAGGCTATAGCCCGATGCCAATATGATGCGCTGAGGTTTTTTCTCCAGCACAACTTTTTGCCCTGTCACATCTATCAGCTCTTTAGACCATCCTTCAGCCTTCACTGCTGATACACAGAAAATCAGAGCCATCAGTAGATAACGCACGCCTTTATACATGAAATGATTAACCTTTTTATTAACTATGGAACCCAGCCGCGCTCTGGTTAAGCCGGAAAGCGCAGATAATACCACCGCCTGATGGCACACTTCACCTGTAATGATAACTGTTCTCTTCAATTTTACCGGAACAACTCACTTTCTGGTTTCCATTGACAGTTACCTGCAAATCAAAAGAAAATAGCTATGATAACTATTATCATTTTTAACACTCATTGGAAAAACAAGTTTATGAACAATCACGTTGTCATGCCGAACGGTTTGACCTATAAGCCACTGGCTTATGCAGTCCTACTGAGTTTGGCAGCGGTCTCACCGGCTATAGCACAAGACGCTCAACAAAATACTGAAGCAGGTGAAACCCTTGTTGTTACCGCGAGCAATACTGCGATGAAAATTGACACCCCAGCGGCGGAAACGCCCCGCTCGGTCTCAGAAGTCACGCTGGAAGATCTTAAAGATCGCGGCGTCAGAAAGATTGACGAAGCGATGCGCTACAGCGCCGGTATTCAGACTGGCCATTACGGAGCAGACAACAGAACTGACTGGCTCATCATTCGCGGCTTCGAATGGTCTCCTTACCAAAACGGCCTACAAACGATTACTAATGAAGCGGGCTTTTATTCCTGGCATCAGGAAACCTACGGTATCGAACGCCTTGACGCCCTTAAGGGCCCCGCCTCCATGCTGTACGGGCAAAATCCTCCCGGCGGCCTGGTTAACGTTATTACCAAGCACCCTACTCGCTTAAAGCAGGGTGAAATTGACGTCTCTTACGGCTCTAATGACTATCGTCATTTTGGTCTGGACACTTCCGGCCCGCTCAATGATGAAGGCAACGTACTGTACCGCTTTGTAGGCTTCGCCAAAAAGGACAACGGCCCGGTAGACGGCGCATCCAGCGAGCGCTACTACTTTGCCCCCAGTATGACTGTCGATTTCAACGACAAAACCAGTTTGACCCTGCTCACCAGCTACATGAAAGACAACACCAACCCAACCAGTGGCTTTAAACTGCCCTACGGCACGCTGAAAAGTACGCCATTCGGTAAGGTGGATAAAGACACCAGCTTCGGCGAGCCGGGCTATAGCAAGGGTGATTCAGAGCAGTTCAACATCAGCTATGAGCTGAGCCACATGTTTAACGACACCTGGACGTTTAAGCAAAACGCCTCCTACAGCTATCTTAACCTGCTGCTGCGCAACGTATACGGCTCAAAAATGCTTGATGACAAAAACGTTCAGCGCGGTCTGACCTATCGTGACGGCAGCGCCCAGAACTACGCTATCGACAACCGCCTGGTCGGCAACTGGGTTATCGATCGTTTTGAAAACACGCTGCTGTTGGGTACTGACTACTCAACCGTTAACTCACGCGGTAAAGACGGCAACGTCTATAACTTCGGTTCCCCACTGAATATTTTCAGCCCGGTCTATGGCAACTACACGCCCGTCAGGGACGATCAGCTATTTAGCCACCATACCAAGCGTTTCCAAACCGGTGTATACGTTCAAAACCAGCTGAAGTTCGACGACAAGTGGATTCTGCTGCTCGGCGGCCGGTACGACAAGGCTCGCTCTAGCGACATTATCTCTAATGCAGGAGCCAGCAGTGGCGCGGCTAACGGTCGTATCGATATGGACGACCACAAGTTCAGCAAAAGCGCTGGCTTGATGTATCTGGCCGAAAACGGCCTTAACCCGTATATCAGCTATTCTGAATCCTTCCAGCCGCTGTCCGGCCGCGATGGCTACGGCAGTCCTTATAAGCCGCAGACCGGGCAACAGACAGAAATCGGCATTAAATATGTCCCTCAAGGCTTCAACGGCTACTTCAACGCAGCCATGTTCGAAATGTACCAAAAGAACATGCTGACGACGTCCAACGATCCGAGAATCAACTATGCGCAGGTGCAAACCGGTATGGCTCGCTCGCGAGGCCTAGAGCTTGAGGGTGTCGGTCACGTAACGGATGCGCTGCAGCTTCACGCTAACTATACGTTAAACCGTGTAGAAACCATTCGTTCAGGTGACAGCGATGAAATCGGCAACCGTATACCTTTAACCCCGTTGCACATGGCGTCACTCTGGGCAAACTACTCCTTCAGCGGTCCGCTTGAAGGATTAACTGTCGGCTCCGGCGTTCGCTACATTGGCAGCACCTACGGTGACAAAACCAATAGTAAAGACCTGAAAGTTCCCGCCTACACGCTTTGGGATGCGATGGTTCGCTACGACATCAGCAAAGAGTGGCAGGTGCAGGTTAATGCCAGCAACCTGACGGATACCAACTACGTCAGCGGCTGTAACTACTGGTGTTATTACGGTGAAGGTCGTACCGTAACAGCAAAAATCAATTACCACTGGTAATTCGATACGCATAAAGAAGCCGGCTCTAAGCCGGCTTCTTTATTTTTACATTTCTACATTAAATAAACGTCTACAGAACAAAAACGTTAAGGCGATTATTCCTGGAACAGCGCCTCAATGCTCAGCCCTTGTTTAACCAGAATCTCACGCAGCTGGCTTAAGCCCTCAACCTGAATCTGACGAACGCGTTCACGGGTTAAGCCAATCTCCGCACCGACGTCTTCAAGGGTAGCCGCCTCATAGCCCAGCAGGCCAAAGCGACGAGCCAGCACTTCACGCTGTTTTGGATTAAGCTCAAACAGCCATTTCACAATGCTCTGCTTAATATCGTTATCCTGCGTGGTGTATTCAGGATCGTTATTGTATTCATCAGGCAGAATATCCAACAGCGCGCTGTCTGACTCACCATTCAGCGGTGAGTCTACCGAGGTCACGCGCTCGTTAAGGCGCAGCATGCGGCTAACGTCACCCACGGATTTTTCCAGCTTGTTAGCAATGTCTTCCGCTCGCGGCTCGTGATCCAGCTTTTGAGAAAGCTCACGGGCAGTGCGTAAATAGACATTAAGCTCTTTAACAATATGGATCGGCAGGCGAATCGTTCTGGTCTGGTTCATGATGGCCCGCTCAATGGTTTGGCGTATCCACCAGGTCGCATAGGTGGAGAAACGAAAACCCCGTTCAGGGTCGAATTTCTCTACGGCGCGAATCAGCCCAAGGTTACCTTCTTCGATTAAATCCAGAAGCGCTAAACCGCGATTGTTGTAGCGGCGAGCAATTTTGACGACCAAACGCAGGTTGCTTTCAATCATCCGACTGCGCGCGGCGGCGTCACCGCGTAGCGCACGGCGGGCGAAGTAAACTTCTTCCTGCGCGGTTAAAAGGGGTGAAAAACCAATTTCTCCGAGATACAGCTGTGTCGCATCCAGCACATGTTGAGTCACATCTTGTGAAAGCAGTATATCGTCCGCAGAGTTGTCGTCTTCAACGACATCAATCGACGTTTTTTCATCAAACTCTGCGGGTTCACTATCATCGAAATCGGCACTTTCAGCCCATTCGTTGACTTTCAGCGTATTGGAACTCATATTTTGTCCTACCCGTAGTTGCGACAGTCTGGGCAGGAGAAAATAGAGTTCCTGCCCACTTAACGCTGCGGCAAATGCTGCAGCGGGTTAACGGATTTACCTTTGTAGCGGATTTCAAAATGCAATCTTACAGAGGTGGTACCCGTACTCCCCATTGTTGCTATTTTTTGACCAGCTTTGACTTCTTGCTGCTCGGCCACGAGCATTGAGTCATTGTGTGCATAAGCACTCAGATAATCATCATTATGCTTGATAATGATTAGGTTACCGTAACCCCGCAATGCGTTACCCGCATATACGATACGACCGTCAGCGGCGGCGAGTATCGATTGGCCTCGAGAGCCAGAAATATCAATGCCTTTGTTGCCTCCTTCAGCCGTTGAGAAGTTGTCAACCACCTTCCCCTCGGTAGGCCAGCGCCAGCGAACGCCAGATACACTGCTTGTTGCAGCTCCAGCTGTTGCCGTTCCTGTGGTCGTTGATGCCGTTGAACCCGTCGACTGTTGCGAACTTGGTAACGTTTTATCAACATTTTGTTTACTGGTTGGATCAGTGTACGCCCCTGAATTTCCAGAATCAACACTTGAGGCCTGATTTTGTGTTGCATTTGATGACGATGAAGTCGATTGCGATCCGGCAATAACCGTACTGTTATTTGCACCATTGCCAACGTTCAGAGTCTGACCGACATTCAAAGCATAGGGCTCGGCGACATTGTTGCGCTGCGCCAGCTCACGGTAGTCATTACCGGTGATCCACGCGATGTAAAACAGCGTATCGCCGCGGGAAACGGTATAGGTTGGACCACCGTTATAAGAACCCTTTGGAATATCTGAATAGCGACGGTTATAGGCAATACGGTCGCCGGAAGTCGTCGTGCCGTTACCAGAGGCAGCGTTCGCAACCGGTCGCCCCTGGAACGGGTTTTCACCCACTGGCGCTGCCGAGGTCGACGCAGCGGAACTGTCGCCAGAAATATTCGGACGGCTGGTATCCATCGCCGTCGTATTCTGGGTAGAAGTCCCCGCAGAACCGCCCGAAGAGGCCGTAGAAGAAGAGTAGGTTCCGCTACTTCCGTTAATAGAAGTAATGGGCGCGGGTTTATTCGGCTCACTGTTACAGCCGACCAACACCATGCTGATTACTGCGCCTAACGTGATACGCCGATACGTCATCATCGGGCTTCCTTTATTCATTCTTCCCCCAACATAGCAGAATTAATCATCTCAATATCCGATAGCCCGATATAGCATCGGGCGCTGAACATAATATACAGCAAAAACGATCGGTCGACATCGCCGCCGGATCGTCAAGTATTTCTGCCGTCAAACTGGCTCTGTGGCCTTAAACGGCCAGAACACAGCTGCAGCTATTTCTCGTCGTAATCGCGAAATGCTTTACGACGGCTATCCGGCTTTTACCCGACCTTAGAGTCAGTGTAAGAGTTTCTTCCACGATGAACCCTATATCCATCGTCATTTTTCGTCAAATGCAACACGTGTAATTTACCTATTTCTACAATACGGTTGGCGCTCCACTGACGATAAAGCTAGGCAACGTCCCCTTTTAGCATGGGAACAAAGCGCACGGTTTCAATCGTATCAACCACATACTGCTCCCCCTGACGCTGTACCAGCTGTAAAAGCTGCGACTGCTGCGCCGCTCCTACCGGCAAGACCATACGTCCGCCGTCCGCCAGTTGCCCTAACAACGAAGAAGGGATCTCATCAGGTGCCGCAGTGACAATAATGGCGTTGAATGGGCCACGCACCGCCCACCCCTCCCAGCCGTCGCCGTGCCGGGTTGACACGTTATGCAGATCAAGCTGCTTAAGGCGCCTTTTAGCCTGCCACTGCAGGCTTTTTATGCGTTCAACAGAGTAAACGTGTTGTACTAAATGCGCTAACACCGCCGTTTGATAGCCTGAACCCGTGCCAATCTCCAGCACTGTCGAATCCGGCGTCAGCTTTAAGAGCTCCGTCATTTTCGCCACCATATAGGGCTGCGAAATAGTTTGGCCTGCGCCAATGGGCAGTGCAGTGTTATCGTAAGCCTGGTGAGAAAGCGCCTCATCGATAAAGCGCTCTCGGGGAACCGAAGCCAAGGCCTGTAGGACTCGCTCATCGCGGATCCCCAAACCAACAAGCTGCTTTAGCATTGTCTGTACGCGTTTACTCGGCATACTCAAATAACCTTCGCTTGCGTTAACCACTGATGAATAACATCTTGAGCGGCATAGGCCGTTAAATCAACCTGAAGCGGCGTAATTGAGACATATCCCTGCTCTATGGCTGCGAAATCCGTATCTTCGCCAGAATCATCTTTCTCTCCCGGTGGGCCAATCCAGTAAAGATCGTTGCCTCGCGGATCCTGCTGGTGGATCACCCGTTCCGCCGGATGGCGGCGACCACAGCGGGTCACTTTGAACCCTTTAATCTCGTCCAGAGGCAGATCGGGAACGTTAACGTTTAATATCCGCCCTGTGCGAAGCGGCTCTTGCGCCAGCGCCGTCAGCAGGCGGCGAGTTACCGCTGCGGCCGTATCAAAGTAGCGGTGACCGTCAAGAGAAACCGCTAACGCGGGTAGCCCCAAGTGGCGCCCTTCCATCGCGGCAGCAACGGTTCCTGAATAGATAACGTCGTCACCGAGGTTCGCCCCAGCGTTAATGCCGGAAACCACAATGTCCGGGCGAGGCGTCATTAGAGCGTTAACCCCCAGATAAACACAGTCGGTTGGCGTTCCGCGCACGGCAATATCACCGTTGCTTAGCGTGTGAATTTTTAGCGGCATTTCCAGCGTTAACGCATTGGATGAGCCGCTGCAGTTGCGATCCGGAGCCACAAGCTGCACCTGAGCAAACTGGCGCAAAGACTCAGCCAGCGTCTGGATCCCGGCGCGCTTATCCCGTCATCGTTGCTCAGAAGTATTCTCATGCTGTCAATTAGGCTCGTATCTTTTGAAGGAGAGCCGCAGCACAACTGCGGCCAAGACTTTCTCGATTATAACCCCATCTGCACACTCAGGAAAATGAACAACGCACGGGAAATACAGGGGAGCTACGCGTCCGGCAGACCATCTGTCGGCGAGCGGACAAGCTCACGGACCACGCTGGTAGCAAAACTGCCCGCAGGTAGATCAAAGTTTAGATGGAGCGTTTCGCTGTCCGACCAGCGCCACGTCATATTCTGAGGAACAACCAGCAGTGCCCGACGAGCAGGAGCTACACGCTCTCTAGCCAGCAAAGCCATCGCCTCACCGTTGGCCGTCAGGACTTTTTGCTCAAAGGCCAGCGCTTCGTCCCGGCTACCTGGCTCACCGTCACCGGGAAGCGGTGCAGTAATATACACATCCCCATCATTCAGGCGCTGTTGAGCGCTTTCAAGCTCATCCTGAGTCACCGTAAACCAGCTGCCGCTTCCGGTAAGACCCACCGCGTCACCTAATAAAACCTGACGATGAAAACCGCCTTCGATGCGCTGACTCACTGCCTGATTAAACACGGCGCTTCGCGCGGCGGACAGGTAAAAACTGCGCTTGCTACGCTCCCGCACCTCAATCTCACCGTTCGCCCACTTGCGAGCCATAACCAGATTGTTGCCGTTACGGCCAAACCGCTGTTCGCCAAAATAGTTGGGAACCCCGTGAGCTTGAACCTGTAGCAGTCTCGCTTCTACGTCGTCACGGTTATTTATTTGCCGTAACACCAGAGCAAACCGGTTGCCCTTGAGCGCGCCGATGCGAAGCTTGCGCCGGTGGCGCACGACGTTGAGTACCTCACAGCCTTCTAGAGAAAAGCCGGAGAAGTCCGGAGTATCTTTACCGGGCATCTGTAGGCAAAACCACTGTTCAGTAACGGCCTGGCGATCTTTAAGACCGGCATAGCTCACAGCACGGGCAGAAATGCGTGCAAACTTTGCTAGGCTGTCAGCAACAAACTGGGTGTTATATCCCGTCTTGCGCAGGTATACCATGACGTGTTCGCCGTCGCCGTCAAAAGAAAAGCCTAGGTCTTCCCGAACACAGAAGTCTTCCGGGCAGGCCTTAATCGCCCCGCTCGAAGCAGGCTGACCGTAAAGCCAAACGGGCGTTATCAGCATCTCGCTCACGCCTTTACCAGCAGAGCAACGGCTTCACAGGCGATTCCCTCTTTACGACCGGTAAAGCCCAGCTGTTCAGTGGTGGTCGCCTTCACGTTGACATCGTCAATGTGACAGCCGAGATCTTCAGCAATATTGACCCGCATTTGAGGAATATGGGGCGCCATTTTCGGTGCCTGAGCGATAATCGTGACGTCAACGTTGCCGATGAGATAGCCTTTTTCCTTGATACGACGGAAGGCTTCTCTTAATAGTACTCGGCTGTCTGCCCCTTTATAGGCAGGATCCGTATCGGGAAACAGTTTTCCAATATCTCCCAGCGCTGCGGCACCCAGCAGGGCGTCAGTCAGCGCGTGAAGCACGACATCACCGTCAGAATGCGCCAGCAGCCCAAACTCATAGGGGATAGCAACGCCGCCGATGATTAACGGCCCTTCGCCGCCAAACTTGTGAACGTCAAAGCCGTGACCAATGCGCACAGGCACACTCCTTCTTAGTCTTGATGGGTAAGATAAAACGTTGCTAGCGCCAAGTCTTCCGGGCGCGTCACTTTGATATTGTCAGAACGCCCCGGCACCAGCAGCGGATGATAGCCGCAGTACTCCAGCGCGGAAGCCTCATCTGTCAGGCTCACGCCGTCGTTAATGGCCTGCGACATGCAGTCGTAAAGCAGTTCAAGAGGAAACATTTGTGGCGTCATCGCGTGCCACAGACCGCGTCGATCCACCGTGTGGGCAATAGCTGACTCGCCGTCAATCGCTCGCTTCATGGTGTCTTTCACCGGCATAGCTAGAATTCCGCCCTGACGCCCGCGATAAACCGTGGTGATTAACGTTTCTAAATCGTCATAGTGCAGGCATGGGCGAGCGGCATCGTGTACAAGCACCCAGTCAGCGCCGACAGACCGTGCCTGAGCCAGGCCCGCCATCACTGAATCCGCCCGTTCGGCACCGCCGATAGCGGTAGACACCCGCGGATCGGCTGCAATCGGTAATGAAGAAAAATAGCTGTCTTCTGGATGAAGCGCGATGATGACCTGCTCCACCGCGCGGTGTTCTAACAGAGCGCTGACGGCGTACTCAAGAATGGTTTTTGTACCAATGGTCAAATACTGTTTGGGGAAGTCACACTGCATTCGGCTGCCGATACCGGCGGCCGGTAAAATCGCGACGGTGCGTGGATGGAGGGAAGCCGCTTGAACCATCTACTTCTTACCGCCCTGTTCAGGAATGATGCGATAAAAACTCTCTCCGGGCTTAATCATGCCCAGCTCGCTGCGCGCTCGCTCGTCAATCGCTTCCTGCCCGCCTTTTAAATCGTTGATTTCAGCAAACAGCCTTTCGTTGCGCGATTTTAGCTTAGCGTTGTTGTCCAACTGTCGGGCAATATCTTCGTCAACGCGGACATAGTCATGCAATCCATTCTTGCCCAGCCACAGCGAATACTGAAGCCAGCCCAGCAGGATCACCAGTAACAGTGTAAGTTTCTTCATCCCATCCCCCAAAAAACCGGCTAATCATCCCATAACTGGCCGACAGACTCCATACGGAAAGTCGGGTAAAGAGAGAGAAACTGTTGCAGCTGTTCTGCGGTCGGCAGTCCTCGCCAGGCGCCCTTTTGCGAAACGGATAGCGCACCACAGGCGCTGGCTCGGCTGATCAGCCCAGACAAAGTCTCATCTGTTTGAGGAAAACCGCGCAGCGTAATACCCGTCAAAAGCCCGGCCACAAAGGCATCTCCGGCACCTGTAGTATCGATACTGGTGGTCGAATAGGCGTTGAATCGGAAAGTTTCTCCACGGTAAAGTACGATGCCGCCGTCGCTACCGCAGGTGATCGCTTTTAGCTCCGCAGGATAAGCGCGAAGCGCATCAAGGGCGCTTTTCCAATCCCCATCGCGGGTCGATGTCAGCCAAAACAGCTCGCTTTCCGACAGTTTGAGAATGTCTGCCTGCTGGCTGTAACGCACAATCTCTTGCTTCATAACAACTGCGTCATCCCACATCTGGCTGCGGAGGTTGACGTCAAAGCTCACAATTCCCTTTTGCTGCTTTACCTGCTCCGTCAGCGCCCATAGCGCTTCACGGCAGGAGCCCCCCACTAAAGCCAGTGAGCAGGAGTGCAGCAAGTCGGCCTCTTTAGAAGGCAAACTGCGACGGGCAAGAAAGCGGTCTGCCGGAGGATTCACAAGAAACGTAAAGCTGCGCTCGCCGCTCTTTTCTAATGAAACCAAGGTGGTACTGGTTCGATGATGTTCATCTTGCTCAACGTGCTGGCAGTCTACGCCGTTCTCTTCCAAAGACTCGCGCATAAAAAGGCCAAAGGGATCGTCACCGACCCGACCTATAAAGCCGGAAGACACGCCTAGCCGAGAAACGCCAACAGCGACGTTTGCCGGAGCACCGCCAGCACAGGCTTCGTACTGCTGATGCCCCTGTGGCAACAGGTCAACGACAGCATCGCCTAACGCCCAGATTTTCATATTGTGCTCGCTCTTATCGTTATACGCTCACAGTGTACGCGCTGTGTCGCTTTCGCGCGCGTTTAGAGGTAAAAAAAACGGCTACCGCAGCGGTAACCGTTGTTTATTCTTCACCCTGCCGATTCGGCTTACAGCACTTTACTCAAGAACGCACGGGTTCTTTCGCTTGACGGTGATGTAAACAGCTTCTCAGGCACATCCTCTTCCTGAATGATGCCCTGGTCGATAAAGATTACTCGGTCTGCCACATCTTTGGCGAAGCCCATCTCATGGGTTACAACAACCATCGTCATCCCCTCGTGAGCCAGAGATTTCATCACCGTTAACACCTCCCCCACCAGCTCGGGATCCAGCGCAGAGGTGGGTTCATCAAACAGCATGACCTTGGGCTCCATCGCCAGCGCTCGCGCAATGGCAACGCGCTGCTGCTGCCCGCCGGAAAGCTGGCTAGGATAGGCGTCAATCTTGTCCAACAGCCCGACTTTCTGCAACAGCTTTTCGGCTCTTTCTACCGCCTGAGCGCGCGACAGCTTTTTAATGTCCATTGGCGCCAGAATGAGGTTCTCTAACACCGTCATGTGGGGAAACAGGTTAAAGCGCTGAAAAACCATGCCAACGCTCTCGCGCAGATGATTGAGATTGGTTTTCCTATCGTGAACCGCAAACCCGTTAATAAAAATCTCGCCGTCGCTCATCTCTTCCAGCGCGTTCATGCAGCGCAGAAAGGTACTTTTCCCCGAGCCTGAAGGGCCAATAATACACACCACCTCATTGGCGGCGATATCGCAGGAAATACCGCGTAAAACGTGAATTTTACCGAACTGTTTTTGTAAATTACGGATCTTAATCACTTCTGCCTAACCTCTTTTCCATATGCCTTACCATCAAAGAGAGTAAGAACGTAATCACCCAGTACACAATTGATATTGTCAGGTAGGGTTCCCAGTAGCTGGCATAGGCGCCGGATACGGTTCTGGCGGCATAAGCCAGATCGGCAAGGCCAATGGCGGACGCCAGCGACGAATCTTTTACGATAGCAATCGCGTTATTCCCCAGCGGCGGCAGCATGCGACGAAACGCCTGCGGCAGAATAATCTTGCGCATGGTTTTGCCATAGGTCATACCGAGAGAGCGGGACGCTTCCATCTGCCCTTTATCGATAGACTCAATCCCAGCGCGGAAAATCTCGGAAACGTAGGCACCCGCGTTTAGCGTAATGGCGACAACGCAGGAGAGGAACGCGCCATATTCCGAACGCAGCATGCGGGCGAAGTCTATTGACATAATGCCGCTGGACACCAGCAACCCGTCACGAGGATTAATCAGCAGCGGGATCAGCGCGAAGTGCACTACCATGATTTGAACAAACAGCGGTGTACCGCGAAAGGCACTAACGTAAATCTTAACCGGCCACTGGACAAAAGTGCGCAGGAACAGATCCATTCCTCGGCTGCGCGGCGCGCGGGCCAGACCTCCTAGCCCCAGAACCAACCCCCAGCTTACCCCTAAAATCACGCAGATGATGGTGCACTTGACGGTCATCAATGCCCCTTCGGCAAACAAAGGAGCATATTCCTGGATTATCTCCCAGCGAAATCCTGACATAAAAAAAGAACCTGTAGTTAAAAAGCGTTCAGGGCGAATCAATCGCCCTGAACGCAGTGACTAAAAAATCAGTTATTCGGCAGGCAGTGCCGGAACGTCGTTATCAAACCACTTTTGGTAGATTTTCGCATAGGTGCCGTCAGCGATAATCTTTTTCAGACCGGAGTTGATCTTGTTACGCAGGTCGTCGTTGCCTTTGGCAACAGCGATACCGAAGTACTGGCGCTCAAACTTGGCGTCAGAGACCAGATTAAACTCTTTATCGGGGTGGTTTTTAATGTAGAACTTGGCCACCCCCACGTCACCTACTGCCGCATCAATGCCGTCTTCATACAGCTCTTGCAGCATCAGTGGAGTATTGTCGAAACGCTTGATAGCGGTACTGTTTTTACCCAGCACGTCAGAAACAACGATATCGCCGGTACTGGAGTTTACTACGCCGACTTTCAGCGGTTTCAGATCGGCAATGCCGCCGATAGTCTTGCCTTTTGGCACGACAATGGCCTGCTCTGCAGGGAAATAGGGAGAAGAGAAGTCAACCATCTGCTTACGCTTGTCGGTAATGGTGATACCGGAAATAATAATGTCGCGATCGCCGCTGCCCAGCGTTGCAAAAATGCCTTCCCAAGGGGTATTCACCAGCTTGATGTTAAAGTTTTCCGCTTTAGCAATGGCGGAAATCACATCGATATCAAACCCTTCAAGCTCTTTCTTGCTATTTTCAAACTCAAACGGGCGATAGGTTCCGCCTGAACCTACCACATAAGTAGGATCCGCAGCATTCGCCGCCGGTAGCGTACACAGAGCGGCTGCCAGACAGGCACCGAAAATGGAAAGACGTTTAAACATAGCTTTATCCTTATCGTTAATTCGTTAACTGTTTTATGGCTAATGTCTGAAAGTATGCACGAATAGCGCATAAAAATACATAAATCTCTGAATTATCGGATAAGTACCAATCCTACGTATTCAAGCTGCTCATTTATCTATACCGCCTTGATAAATTAACAAAATAGACACATCAGCAGCATATTATTATCAACCGCACAAAAAGTGCACGGTCAGGTAGAAAATATTACGGAAGCGTGATCTGTAGTATTTACAATTGCGATCAAAATAAAAAGAATGCCAATCTGGAATAACGATAAACGATCGCCAAATAACTACACGATAGTTTTTTATCAGGGAATCTCATATGTCTCAAGAAAGTACTAAGCCTACCCAACCGGAGGAATCCAAAGTTGGAATCGGCGCCTATATCTCTCTCATTTTCGCCATGGTGTTCTTTTCTGGCCTGTTAGGGGGAAAAGAATGGTGGTCTGTTTTTGACTTTACGACCCTTAACGGTGCGTTCGGTAAAGTAACCGCAAACGTCACTCAGGCTGACGGCGCAATTAACGTCGCCAAAACCACGTTTCGCGGTGCAGGCGGCAACGGCGCAATGGACGGTTTCCTGTTCGCCTTTGGCCTGATCCCTTCAGTGATGTTTGCTCTGGGCATGATTAACGTTCTGGAACACTATGGGGCTCTGAACGCGGCTCGCAAGCTGCTCACTCCCCTGCTTCGCCCTCTGTTAGGTATCCCTGGTTCAACCGGCCTGGCTATTATCGGTAGCCTACAGAGCACCGACGTCGGCGCATCGCTGACTCGCTCACTGGTTGACGAAGGCCAACTGACGGAAAAAGAAAAAGACCTGATCACTATGTTCCAGTTCTCCGCTGGCGCCATGATCACCAACTTTTTCTCTTCCGGCGCGGTGCTGTTTACGCTGATGACCGTAGACAATACCCCTGCCGTACCGGCCTCTATTGGTTTATGCATTTGCGTTATGTTCGTCATGAAGATCGTCGGCACGAACATATTCCGCCTCTATCTGAGCCTGACCACTAAAAAAGAAGCGACTAACGCGTAACCCATACGGAATTTAAGGATATCAAGACAATGTCAAATGAAAGCAAGCCTATGATTACCGACGTTTTCGTCGCTGGCGCTCGCAAAGGATGGGGGATCGCAACGTCAAGCACCCTGCCAAACGTACTGATGGCTTTCGTCATCATCAAGGCGTTAGAAATTACCGGTGCCCTGAAAGGCCTGGGCTTTATCTTTGCTCCGCTGATGAACCTGTTCGGCCTACCGGGCGAAGCCGCTGCGGTACTTATCGGCGGCTGGATGTCCATGGGCGGCGGTATCGGTGTTGCCGTAAGCCTGTATGCCAACGGCACGCTGAGCGGTGAGCACTTGGCCATTCTGGCTCCGGCTATCTACCTGATGGGTTCTCAAATTCAATACGCAGGTCGTATTCTTGGCGTTATCGGAACTAAGGCCAGCAAGATCCCTGTCATGATCGTTGTGTCAGTGATTAACGCCTTTATTGCCATGTTCCTGATGAAAATCTTCATTGGCTAAAAGCCCTTTTCTGCCGGTTTAAAAACCACCAATCTCGCCACCGCGCACCAGCGCGGTGGAATCAAAAAATAAGGATATCTCATGCAGTTAGAAAAATATCTTGATGAACTTCGCCCTTTAGTCAACGTGGACTGCGGTACGCAAACCACTGAAGGCGTTGCCGTTATTGCCGATATTATGGCTAAAAAATACCAAGACCTGGGCTGGCATGCAGAAATTGTCGACTTAGGTAAAGAAGTCGGCCCTGGCGTTTTCGCAACCAACAAACCAAACGCCACCCAGTACGACGTCCTGCTGGTAGGCCATATGGATACCGTATTCCCACCGGGAACCGCTGCAGAAAGACCGATGTCAACCGACGCAACACGTCTGTATGGCCCCGGCGCAGCAGACATGAAGTCTGGCCTGATGAACATTCTTTGGGCGCTGCGCGCGCTGGACGACAAAGACATAGAGCGTCTGTCCATTGCCGTAACCATGAACCCAGACGAAGAAACCGGCTCCGTTTACTCTCACGAGTGGATTGGCAAGTATGCCAAGCAAAGCCGCTGTGTGCTGGTAGCAGAAGCAGCGCGCGCCGACGGTTCACTGGTCAAGGCTCGTAAAGGCATGATCCGCTATTGCATCGACTTCCACGGTCGCGCTGCTCACGCGGGCAACTCGCCGGAAAAAGGCCGTTCTGCGATTACCGAGCTGGCCAACTGGGTACTGGCGATTAACCAACTGGGCAATAAAGAACTGGGCACTACGCTAAACGTTGGCGTCATTAAAGGCGGCGATGCGGCTAACATCGTTCCAGACAAAGCTCAGGCCGTTGTTGACGTTCGCTTCTGGAACAACGACGAGTATCATCGCATCAGTAAAGCCATCAACGATATGGCTACCCGTGCCTATGTGGAGGACGTCACAGCGACCGTCACCGAGCTGGCGCATACGCCTGCTATGTCACCGAGTGAAGACACTGAAAAACTGATGGCGCTGGTGGAGAAATGCGGTAAAGAAGAAGATATTGCCATTAACTGGCTTGCCGTTGGCGGAGGCTCTGACGCCAACCACACCGCCGCGCTGGGCGTTCCTTCTCTGGACGGTTTCGGTCCTATCGGCGCTGACTTCCACAGCTCAACGGAATACGTTGAACTGGACAGCATTATCCCGCGTATCAAGCTACTGAGCCGAATTTTGAAGTCGCTCTAATCGCGTCACTTCAGGCTAAAACGCCCGCATTGCGGGCGTTTATACTTTTAGCTCTCAAAAAATTCAGACATCAAAATGTCAGTGGCTGACAGGCGAAAAAAAACGGGCGCCGCTCAGTGAACGACGCCCGCCTTTATGTCTGAAGCTGTATCAGCGATCGCCGATAGGCTTAACAAAAGTGATGCCCATATCCCACGGCTGCTCAATCCAAGTGTCCTGCGGGATATCAACCACATAGTCGTCCACCAGCGGCTTACCGGCCGGCTTGGCGAAAATAGTCACAAAGCGCGCTTTCGGGTACATATCGCGAATGGCCTTAGCCGTTCCGCCAGTATCAACCAGGTCGTCAACGACGATGAAACCTTCACCGTCCCCTTCTGCCCGCTTGAGCACATTCATTTCACGCTGGTTGTCGTGGTCATAGCTGGAGATACAAACGGTATCCACGTAGCGAATGCTGAGCTCGCGGGCTAAAAGCGCCGCTGGCACCAGGCCGCCGCGACTAACGGCAATAATGCCTTTCCACTGTTCTCTAGGCAGCAGACGAGTAGCCAGTTTACGGGCTTCTATCTGTAACATATCCCAAGTGACGATGTATTTTTCGCTCATATAAAGAGAGTCCCAGCCGACAAAGCGCGGCTTTAGCTAATGGATCAGGGGAAAAAAGTTGGGGGGAATTATAAAGATCGTCGCCGATAAAAACCAGAGCTTCTACTAGAGAAAAGTTCCTGATGTGATGAAGTCGTTTTACCCCAGTCTCAATTTATCTCAAATCTCTTTTTATTACGCTCATTACCGCCAAAAATGGCTACCTCTCGCGCTGCATCTGCGGTTAATATGCTACGTATACAAAGCGAAAAACTATTTCCTACGGCAACGGGGCCTCTGCCCGTTAAAAAGAAAAAAATCGTTACAGGAGATCTATTGTGTCTGATATATCACAACTTACCCCACAGCACCTGTGGCAACACTTCGCAACTATCTGCTCTATCCCTCACCCCTCCAAACATGAAGAAGCGCTGGCTCAGCATATTGTCAGCTGGGCGAAAGGGAAAAACCTGTTCGCCGAACGCGACGCCGTCGGTAACATTCTGCTTCGTAAGCCCGCTACGCCGGGCATGGAAAACCGCAAGTCCGTCGTGCTTCAGGCGCACTTGGACATGGTGCCGCAGAAAAACGACGACACCGTACACGACTTTACCAAAGACCCTATTCAAACCTATGTCGACGGCGAATGGCTAAAGGCGCGCGGCACTACGCTCGGCTCCGATAACGGTATCGGTATGGCCTCTGCTCTGGCAGTACTTTCTGACGACAGCCTAGTTCATGGCCCAATTGAAGTTCTGTTAACCATGACGGAAGAAACCGGTATGGACGGCGCATTTGGCCTTCAGCCCGGCTGGTTAAAAAGCGAAATTCTGATTAATACCGACTCGGAAACTGAAGGTGAAGTGTATATGGGATGCGCCGGTGGCGTTGACTGCATTACAACACTGCCTCTGACCCGTGAGGCCCTGCCCGGCGGATACGATACCTTTAAAATCGCCCTCAAAGGCCTGAAAGGCGGTCACTCCGGCGGTGATATCCATCTGGGCCTTGGCAACGCTAACAAGCTGATGGCGCGTTTTCTGGCGGCCCACACCGAAGCTCTCGGCCTACGCCTGCTTTCTCTCAACGGCGGCACGCTGCGCAATGCCATTCCGCGTGAAGCGTCTGCAGTCGTTGCCGTACCGAGCGCGCAAGCCTCTTCGCTCAAACAGGCTGTAGCTGACTACCTGACTCTGCTCAACCACGAGCTTTCCGCCGTAGAAGCCAGTATCTCGCTGGCCGTTGAACCTTTCGAATGCGGTTTTAAAGCCCTCACTCAGGCTAGCCAAGACAGCCTGATCGGTTTAGTTAACGCCAGCCCTAACGGCGTAGTGCGCATGAGCGACTCGGTAAAAGGCGTTGTAGAAACTTCGCTTAACGTAGGCGTAGTCACCACCGAACAGGATAGTGCACAGGTGCTCTACCTCATTCGCTCACTGATTGACAGCGGCAAACAGTACGTCGTCGAAGTGCTGATGTCTCTGGGTAAACTGGCCGGCGCTGAAGTCAAAACCAAGGGCGGCTATCCGGGATGGGAACCCAATCCTGCGTCTCCGGTAATGAATCTAGTGCGTGAAAGCTATAAAACGCTGTTTGGCACCACACCGCACGTTATGGTGATCCACGCAGGCTTAGAGTGCGGGCTGTTTAAGCGCCCTTACCCTGAAATGGATATGGTTTCTATTGGGCCAACCATCACCGGCGCCCACTCGCCGGATGAGCAAGTTCACATCGCCAGCGTTGGCCGCTACTGGCAGCTTCTCACTCAGGTGCTGAAGTCCATTCCTGAAAAGAACTGATTGGGTTCATCATTAGAATGATAAAAAACGGCGGGAAACCGCCGTTTCAGACTGCTGACAAACCATCTTCAATTAGCTTCAGAGGATATTCCGGCCGAAAATACAACCTACTCATATCGCTATTGTGCTCGGCCGGAAGAGCGCTTGTATTAGCTTTAGGAGTGCGTCGGGCATAGCCTTCCTACGGGCCGTTATGAAGCCCTTCGGGCTTCACCCTTTCAGGGCCAGCGCAAGCGCTGTTCAAACCGGCAAAGCCGGTTTGTCGTTGGCTTACGCCAAGTCGACCCCAACGGACAACGCCTTTAGGCGTTGAGCAACACGGAGTGTTGACCCGCAGGGCGAGCTAAGCGAGTAACACTCTCCCTCCGTTTGACTCTGTAGACTTTATTTAAGGCCTTTGTCATCAATCTCAAACGGCGGGAAACCGCCGTTTTTTGTTGTCTACTTTTGTTGTCTACACAGCTAGCTAAACAGCGCCAGCTGCTTTTCCATTTGAGGATCTAATAGTGTCACGTGTAGCCCCACTAGACGGACACCGCGTTCTTGTCGCCGCTCTCGCCAAACCTGTTCAGCCGTTTCCAACAGATCGTCTTTATCCAATTGCTGCCAGACGTGTTCCTGAGTGGTTAGCTGAAAGTCGTTAAACTTTAGCTTAACCCCCTGACGGGCAACGCGAAGATCTGGCCTCACCCGGCTTAAACGGCTTTCCAGCTCGGGATACAGCCGCTCGATAACCTCCAGACACGCCTGCCAGCTATGGATATCTTCTGACAGGGTCGTTTCAACCCCGATCGACTTACGCTGACGATCGCTGCACACCTCTCGCTCGTCAATGCCGTTGCAGCGCTCATAAAGCACTCGTCCAAACTTGCCAAAGTGGCGAAGAAGAGCGGCCAGATCGTACTGCTGAACGTCTTGGCAAGTGTGAAGTCCCAGATCTGCCAAACGTTTACCGGTCACACTGCCCACGCCAGAGATCTTAGTCAGCGGCAGCGTGGATAAAAACGCCTCGACCTGCTCGGGGGCAATAACAAACTGCCCGTTGGGCTTGTTCATATCGGAGGCAATTTTCGCTAAAAACTTGACTGACGCCACCCCCGCCGAAGCAGTCAGCCCTAGCTCGCGATGAATAGAAGCGCGAATGTCTCTGGCTATCAAAGTAGCGGAACCGTTGAAAGCAGGACATTCAGTGACGTCAAGGTAGGCTTCGTCCAGCGACAGAGGTTCAATCATTGAGGTATAGCGGCGAAAAATAGCGTGGATTTGCTGAGAAATCTCTTTATAGAGAGGCATTCTTCCGGGCAATACCTTGAGGTGTGGGCACAGCTTGAGTGCCTGAGCAACCGGCATCGCGCTGTGCACGCCATAGCGACGCGCCACATAGTTAGCGGTGCTGATAACGCCCCGCTGCTCTCGCCGCCCGCCAACCGCCATAGGGATATCGACCAGCGAGGGATCGTCGCGCATTTCAACGGCGGCATAAAAGCAGTCCATATCGACATGAATAATTTTACGCACGGTGACCCCCTAAATCTCAAACTGTATAAATATACAGCCAAGAGCAGCAATCCTCAAGTGAAACGGCGCGCTAAGGCTTAACCAGCTTATCCCTGAAAGTCGATGAATAATGTTCTGTAAGCCCTTCTGAGGAAGCAGAAATCATCATTACCGGCAGATTTAGAGATTCAGCCAGCGCCATGCCTTTTTCTACGCCCAAGACTGTCAGCGCCGTCGCCCAACCGTCTGCCGTCATGCATGATGGGCTCATCACCGTTACGGAAACGACACCGTTCATTACCGGTCGGCCCGTACGGGGATCGAGCGTATGGGAGTAGCGCACACCACCAGACTCAAAAAAATTGCGATAGCTGCCGGAGGTGGCAACCGACATATCTCCGGGTTCAACGATTTCCTGCACCTGCTGCTTCGAACCGGAAACCGGTTTTTCAATAGCAATACGCCAAGGCTTCTGCTTTTCATTCACGCCGCGAGTCCGAACCTCCCCGCCGATATCCACCATATAGTCTTTAATGCCCTGAGACTCTAGATAGCCTGCGATAACGTCAACGCCGTAGCCTTTAGCAATAGCGGACAGATCAACATAGAGTTCAGGAACCTGCTTGATTAAGGATTTCTCCTGAACCTGAAGCTTATCCATTCCCACCCAAGTGCGGCGGCGAGCGATTTCAGCCTCGCCCGGTGGCGTATCCGGGCGAACTTCTGGGCCAAATCCCCACAGGTTCACCAGCGGCCCAACTGTCACATCCAGCCCGCCCTGACTAAGATGATGGATGCGAAACGCTTCATTTACGACGCTTGCTGTCGCTTGAGAAACGGGAAAAGGCTGATTTACCGCTCGGCTTTGATTAAATCGGCTCAGCTCAGAATCGGGGCGATAGGTCGACATCCTGTCATTCACCTCTTCAAGCAGCAGGTCTATCTTCTGTGCAATAGGTCCAGAGTCGTGAGCGTTCGGCACCGGAAGATACTTGATGGAATAAGAAGTCCCCATCGTCTTACCGTTCAAGGAAACCTGTTCCGGCTGACAGCCGGCAATAAAAAGCAGCGAAGCGGCCGCCAGTGCAGACGCTAGGCGGAGAGAAAACCTGTTCAACGTAAAACCTCAGTTAGTAAAGCGAAACCGTCTATAAATCAAAATGCTATTTTCACACGGCAAGCATAGCGCACAGTGTCGATAAGTCACTATGAAGAATAGACCCGTTTTAAAACGGTGATAATTCGTTGAAAGCCCCTAAAATCGGGCTTTTCAACTAAAAATCATTACTCTTTTTTTCCCATCTGGCATACACTATCGCCCGATAGCACGCGGAGCCTCTCGGCCGCCGCTTATTTACATCTCCCTTTTTCGTTACGGAAAACGTGTTAACAACAGGAAAAAAGATGGGCAAAACACTGCTGCTGCTGAGTTTATTATTACCTTTGTCGGTGTTTTCTAGCCACGCTCAGACGACTCTTACGGAAGAGGCCGAAGCCTATCCTGTCTCGCCAGAAAAGCAGCGTTTTCTCGGAAAGCCGGTTTATATCCGCATCATAAAAGAAGAGAAGACACTGGAGCTGTTCATCAAAGATCAGGGAAACTTTCGTCTGGTGCAAACCTATCCGATTTGTAACTACTCTGGCGGACTTGGCCCTAAGCGCTCGCAGGGAGACTTTAAAAGCCCTGAAGGCTTTTATCAGGTCACCATGGGAAGCCTAAACCCTAACAGTCGGTTCTATCGCTCCTTTAACCTCGGCTATCCAAACCAGTTCGATCAGGAACACGGCTTTACCGGTAAACACCTGATGGTGCACGGAGAGTGCGTTTCTGAAGGCTGTTACGCCATGACCAATAGGCAGATTGCCGAAATTTACCAGTTTATCGAGTACGCGCTGGTTGGCGGTCAAAGCCAAGTAGAAGTCAACATCTTCCCCTTCCGTATGACGGAAGAAAACCTGCAGCGCCACAGCCACTCAGTGCACTATGATTTTTGGCAGCAGCTAAAACCAGGATATGACTTTTTTGAACGCACCCACCAGCCGCCAAATATGCTAGTGGCAAACGGTCGTTATAATCTGGCAACGCAAGAATTGCTGGCAAACCGACAGTCAACAGACAATCGCAATCCCTTCGCGCAATAATCAGACCGGGGCTACAGGATCCGTTCACCTAAATGGAACAGCGCGAACTCCCCCGGCGCAATCTTCTGCCACTGCTCGTTGCCCGTCAGCGGCTGTGTAGCAATTAAGGTCACGACGTCATTGGGCGTCGTTTCCCGCTGAAAATCTATTTCTACGTCCTCATCCAGCAGCGTTGCTTTGCCAAACGGCGCTCTGCGCGTCAGCCAGTACAGATTGGTTGAACAGTAGGCCATCACATAGTTACCGTCAGACAGTAGCATATTGAAAACGCCCTTTTTCCTAAGCTCCTCTGCACATGAAGCAATAAAGCGGAACACTGACGGCCAGTTAGCGGGGCGCCGCGGGTAACGCGACTTAAGCTGCTCAAGCAGCCAGCAAAAAGCATATTCACTGTCCGTTTCACCAACGGGCTCAAACGAAGGGCTTTTCAGCCCTCGATAGCCTTTCAGCTGCCCGTTGTGGGCGAACGTCCAATACTTTCCCCACAGTTCGCGGGTAAACGGGTGTGTATTTTCCAGCGCGACAGAACCGCGATTCGCCTGACGAATATGCGAGATCACTGCACAGGATTTAATCGGGTATTCCTGCACCAGCCGGGCAATCGGTGAGTTATAGCCAGGATTGGGATCGCGAAAAGTGCGGCACCCCTTCCCTTCGTAAAAAGCGATCCCCCAGCCGTCTTTATGCGGCCCAGTTCGCCCACCGCGCTGCATTAGGCCGGTAAAGCTGAAACAGATGTCAGTTGGCACATTTGCGCTCATCCCGAGTAATTCACACATACCCGCCTCCTTAAGCATTCAACACGTTTAGACTCAGCGCGAAGGCTATTTTTCCATCTCTTTTTCAACCAGCAGCATCAGAATGTGGATCACCTTAATATGAATTTCCTGAATGCGGTCAGCGTAGCCAAAGTGCGGAACGCGAATTTCCACATCAGCCATGCCGTCCATCTTTCCGCCGTCTTTTCCGGTCATCAGGATAACTTTCATTCCTTTCGCGCGCGCAGCGTCAATGGCCTTGAGGATATTCGCAGAATTGCCAGAAGTGGACAGACCAAACAGCACGTCCCCTTCACGCCCTACCGCCTCAAGATAGCGAGAGAAAACGTAGTCGTAGCCAAAATCGTTGCTGACACAGGAAAGGTGGCTAGGATCGGAAATGGCAATAGCCGGGTAGCCGGGACGATTCTCGCGATAGCGGCCGGTTAACTCCTCAGCAAAGTGCATCGCATCGCAGTGAGAGCCGCCGTTACCGCAGGAGAGCACCTTGCCGCCTGATTTAAACGACTGAGCCAGTAGCAGCGCCGCGCGTTCGATGGCTTCAATGTTTGCGCTGTCGGCTAGAAATTTCTCCAACACCTGAGCCGCTTCGTTAAGCTCACTGCGGATAAGGTCCTGATACATGTCACACCTCTTGGATAATCTGATAAATCAATCAATGCCGGGCAGTTTAACGGATGCCCGCAGTAGCGAAAAGGGCTATTCGACGACTCCGCTCTTTCAGCAATTAAGAGTTTGCTTGCCCCGATTTCGAATTATAAAGGTTACTCAGCTGCTGGCGATTAAAAGCCCAAACCAGCGGTAACAGTAATAAAGAAGATATCGCCGTTGCTACGATCGTCAAAACCCAAAGAGTTGCGCACAGACTGCGGGCGGTATGCGACCAGTTAGCGCTGTAGCTTGTCACCATCATTGCCGTCATGATAAGCACTGCGCTCACAAGGGAAATATAGACGCTCGCAAGGGTTTCGTCCCCGGCGCGCGCGGTTATCGTTCCGAAAACCAACACCAGATAGATAATCAAACAAACCACTCCGATGGCATATCCCGGCTTCTCTTTACCAAGCTGAAAATGCATCGCCGTTTCTTGCAGAACCTGACGGTCATCCCCTGCGCCAAAAAGATCTATCCAGCCGTTGCGAGCGTTCTGACAAAAGAGCGTACGCTTACCGCGCTTGATAGCCGCCGACGTAGCATCGCTTTTTGCGACCACGCTTCCCCCTTTTTTCCAGACCAGCTCCAATCCGGAAATGCGAGCAGAAAGCGCTTCAAAAAATGCTTCAACAAAGCCAGCGTCAAACGTCTTTTTAAAAAGAAATTTAAGAAACCACATGTAGACCGTCCGATGAATGGGCAATGGGGTAATGTAGCGGAATCACGGGGTCAAAGGCAAAAAATACAGGTTATTACCACCCTGTTTCCTCACCTTCATTTGCTGAAAACTCAGCACGGCAGAACAAAAAACAGCCAAATAGAAATCAGATGATTATAAGTTACTTACACTATATTTCCCCTCAAAAAGAGACAATCAACCGATCTATAAAAAATTTCCACGCTAAAAAGAAATAAAATCACGAAAAAAACTAATTCTCACCAACAAAACAAATGAACAGCCACGCATTTTAATAGGAAAGTGCACAAATGGGATATTTGTGATCGTTTTCAAAGTTATTTCCCTCACAATACGTAGAATCAGCATAACAAAAGTTCATGTATTGAACATATAAACATCGAGACAATCGTCTAAAAAGGGGAATGTATGTCAGTTGAGAAAAAACCTGTCGTTGCGCTTACCATCGGCGATCCTGCGGGAATCGGTCCTGAAATTTCAGTCGCAACGATGATGAACCAAGAGGTTTACAATGAATGTAACCCCTTCTTAATTGGTTCTATTCCTATTATTCAGCGCGCAATGGCCATTAAGAACTGTAGCTTCGCCATCAACCCAATCAGCCACCCTTCAGAAGCCAAGTTCACCTGGGGCACAATCGATGTGCTGGAGACCGGTGACTACGACTGCGACAGTGTCGAGTGGGGAAAAGTACAGAAACTGGCTGGTCAAATGTCTTTGGACTATGTCAAAAGATCTATTGAGCTCGGTATGTCAAAAGCCGTCGACGTCGTCTCCACAGCGCCGATTCATAAAGAAGCCATTAAGCTTGCAGGCTGTAAGCTACCTGGCCATACAGAAATTTTTCAGGTCGAAACCGGATCTGACTACGGCTTGACCATGTTCCACGTTCAAAACCTGCGCGTTTTCTTTGTCAGTCGCCACATGGCGCTGAAAGACGCCTGTGACTATGCCAACAAAGAGCGTGTCCTGAGCTGTGTACAGCAAATTCACAAAGAATTTACTGCCCTTAATATCGAAAACCCACGTATTGCTGTTGCTGCTCTTAATCCACACGGTTCTGACAACGGTCTGTTTGGCCACGAAGAAAAAGACAACCTTATTCCCGCCGTTGAAGCAGCTCGCGAGATGGGCATCAACGCTATAGGTCCCGTTCCGGCTGACTCCGTTTTCCACCTCGGCAAGCTTGGCAAATATGACGCCATTCTTTCGCTGTATCACGATCAGGGTCATATCGCCTGTAAAACCCTCGACTTTGAACGCTCCGTTACCATCACCTTCGGCCTGCCGTTTATGCGCAGCTCCGTCGATCACGGTACTGCGTTCGATATCGCAGGTACCGGTAAAGCTGGCGTCGTCAGCATGCTGGAGTCCACGCTCGTCTCGGCACGCTACTGGAAGATGCAAAATCAATAATCATCACTGACCTTGTTTTATCGGAAAGGGAGTAACGACATGAACCTCTATCTGGAAATAACCAGAGGCAGTAAAGGCTGGGGTGGGCCACTCATCGTTAACGTGGTTCCGGGTAAAAAAATCGCTTACATCACTGGCGGGATCCGTCCCGCCGTCGTTGACAGGCTGGCTGAATTAACCGGTTGGGAAACCGTGGACGTCTTTAAAAACGGCGAACCTAACGATCAGGACATCGGCGTGATGGTTATTGACTGCGGCGGAACTCTACGCTGCGGACTCTATCCCAAGAAAGGGATCCCCACTGTCAACCTGCATCCTACCGGTAAGTCCGGCCCTCTGGCTGAATTTATTCATGAAGATATTTACGTGTCCGGCGTTTCACCTGCCGGTATACAGCTGCGCTCAGAAGGTGGTCAGAGCAACAAACTCGGCATTGTGGCAGACGACCTCACCGGTGCAACGACTGTAGGAGTTCTGTTAGCCCGCAGCGGCGTAAAAACCGCAGCCTTCTTTAATACTGATTCATTTCTGGCCAGTGATTCAGAGTGGCAAGCAATGGTTATCAGCAGCGACAGCCGCCCTCTCCCGAAAGCAGAAGCGCAGCAACGCGTCAGAAATGCAACTCAGGCGCTAAAAGACAGAGGCGCCAGCTACTTCACCAAACGTGTTGATACCACGCTGCGTGGCGGCATTGGTTATGAAATTGACGCCATGCTGGATGTGTTGCCGGAAGAAACCGTTGCCGTCGTCGTTCCCGCTATGCCTCAGTCTCGACGCATTCTGGTTGGTGGGTACTCAGTTATCGACTCAGTGGCGCTCTCATGCACCGACGTGGCAAAAGATGTCCGCACACCGGTTACTGAAACGTTTGTCCCCGACCTTTTAGGAGCACAAACCAAGCACCGCGTGGGATACGTCTCGCTGTCCTGTGTGTTAAAGGGTAAAGCGGCCGTCGGAGAAGCACTGGCTCAGCAGCAGTTAGAAGGATGCCGAGTTATTGTAGTGGACGCGATTTCTCTTGAAGACGTGGAAAACGTTGCACAGGCCGTCGTTTCGTTAAATTGGAACGTTTTGGCCGTCGACCCGGGCCCCTTTACCGAGCGACTGGCTCAGGCCAGAGGCATTATTCAGGGCGAAAGCCGTGCGGAAAAACCGTTCACTCAGGGTCAGCCACAGGGCTCAATTGTAATCGTTGCGGGTAGCGCCACGCCGGTCACCAAAAAGCAGCTAACACACCTGATTGAGCACAATGAACAGGTTTGTCACATTCCCGTCGATGCAGAGCTCTTGATTGATAAAGAACACGCGGCTGATATCGAAGTCGAGCGCGTCGTTCGCCAAGCACAGGACTGCCTCAGCAACCACAAGAATGCCGTTTTCGTCTTCGAATCTGCGTTGACTGGCCGCCTGCTGAATCTGACTGAAGAAGAACAGCGCTTTGGTCTGACACACGGGGAAGCAGCGGACAATATCAATCAGGGTCTGGGCAACATTGTTAAAACCGTCCTAAGCCGCCCAGATCAGGATATTAAAGGTCTTTATATGACCGGCGGCGACACCATGGTTAACGTGCTGAAGCTACTGGGCGCAACCGGTATTGAGATGGTTGACTATGTGATCCCACAAACCGATCTTGTCAGAATCATCGGAGGTGAATATGCGGGTCTCGTTTGCGTTGGTAAAGGGGGGCTAACCGGCCCTGAAGATATTATCCATACCATCGTTAACCATATTTATCGGGAAACCGGACAATAACTATTAAAAACGAATAAACGTGCCCTCATCCCTTCAAGCTATGAGAAAAAGACTCACTGAATCATAGGCTGAATTAGCGTGGGCACATCTCTTCGCTCAGCAAGAGAAACCTCAATATTGTGAACGAGTCTAGGCCTGTTTTTTTAAGGTCTGGGTCTCTTTCACCCTACAAAAGGGAAGTTTCATGAAAAATATCAACATTCTCGACAAGATGAATAAAGTTCCCGGAGGGCTAATTATTATCCCTCTCATCGCAGCAATATTAATTAATACCTTTTTCCCCTCTTTACTACAGATCGGCGGTCCGACAACCGCGTTATTTAAAAGCGGCTCCAGTGCCATGATGGGAATATTTCTATTAATATGCGGCTCCTCTATTAATATTCGCCAGGCAGGCCTTCCGCTGTATAAGGGAACCATTCTGCTGCTGCTAAAGTTCGTTGCTGGCGCGCTCGTTGTTTGGATGATGGGCTCAATGTTCGGGCCAATGGGATTCTTCGGTATCTCTACGCTGGCGTTTGTCGCCTGTATCACCAGCTCTAACAGTTCGTTGTATATTGCACTGTGCAGCAACTATGGCGATGCCAGCGATGCAGGTGCCATCTCCGTATTCTGTGTTAAGGACGGCCCGTTCGTCACCATGGTTGTTTTAGGCGTCAGCGGTCTGGCAAACATTCCTTTCGCCGCCCTGCTCTCCATGATTATTCCGCTGCTAATCGGCATGATGTGGGGCAATCTGGATCAGAAATTTAAACAGCTGTGTGCTGCAGCTCAGCCGCTAGTTATCATTATTATGTCATTTGCTATCGGCGCTAACTCCAGTATGAATACCGTATTTACAGCAGGTCTGTCCGGCATTCTGCTGGGCGTCATTTCCGCTGCTACCGGCATTCTGTTCTACTTCCTGTATAACCTGTTCTTAAAGAAAAAGACCGCACTCGGTGCGGCGCTTGGTACGACTGCCGCAAGCTCAGCGTTAACCCCTGCGATGGTTGCTCAGGCTGACCCAACTCTACAGGTATTCGTTGACTCCGCTACCGCGCAGTTAGCGACCGCCAGCATTATCACCATGTTGACCGCCCCGGTGCTGGTCGCCTGGTTCGATAAGCGTCTGCAAGCAAAAGGACTTAGGCAGGTTCCCGCTGATGCCGCTCTTTCAGCTACTGCGGCCGAAAAGCCGGAATAGAGGGATATCGAGTGAAACAAGCTATATGGAGAGCTCAAATCAGCGCCGTCGGTAAAGAGGCGGCGGGATTTCTCAGCGAGGGTCGCATTATTCTGTTCAGCGACCAAGCACCGCAGGATCTTATAGACTACTGTCTGGTTCACGGCGGCAGCTCTTTGACTAAGCCTATCGCCGTAGGGCAGCATCTTGAGCTCTACGGTAAGGTCTATCCCATCACGGCAGTAGGCGAAGTTGCCAGTCAGAATTTAGAACAGCTTGGGCATATTACGCTGCAGTTCGACGGCGCGACTCAGCCTGAACTACCCGGTACCGTTCATCTTGACGGCAGTGCGCCAAGCCGCCTTGATGAGCAGGGTGAAATTGTTCTGTTTGAGGAAGATTAGCGCCACAGGTTCGCTGAGAAGAGCTAGAAAACAAAAAAGCCTGCTAAATGCAGGCTTTTTTGATATTAAGTGGCGGAACGGACGGGACTCGAACCCGCGACCCCCTGCGTGACAGGCAGGTATTCTAACCAACTGAACTACCGCTCCACTCGAATGTGGCAGATACTAAGGCCCAGCCCTTTTGCCGTCAACTTAAATTTATCAAAACGGCGTCAATTGCACATAAATTCAACGAAATGCCCACAAACAACGCTAATTAACGGTGTCTCCCTCCTGCGGCGTGCGCCACAGACAGCATCCCCCTTTCTTCGCCACCAAGTCTAAACGAGATTCGTGTTCAGTCAGCTCTTCATCACTGGCATAAATAATCTTCATGGCGGTTTCAGTGCGCTCAATGCGCTGAACTTCAAACCCTTTACTCTCAGACTGTGTCTCCCCTTCCGTTGAAAACGACAGCGACGTTTGGCCACCAGTCATCGTCAGGTAAACGTCTGCCAGTATTTCGGAGTCAAGAAGAGCCCCGTGCAGGGTACGCCGACTGTTATCAATACTTAAGCGGCTACAGAGGGCGTCCAAACTGTTTCTTTTTCCGGGAAACATACGCCGGGCAAGCAGCAGTGAATCCGTTATCGTACAAAACGTTTCCACTTTAGGATGGTCTGCACGCAGCTTGCGGAATTCATAGTCCATAAAGCCGACGTCAAACGACGCGTTATGGATAACCAGCTCAGCGCCTTCAATAAACGCAAAGAACTCGTCGGCAATGTCAGCAAACGACGGCTTATCTGCCAAAAACTCATCGCTGATGCCGTGAACCCCATAAGCTTCAGGATCGACTAGTCGGTCAGGCTTAATATAGACATGAAAATTTCGCCCCGTCAGGCGGCGGTTAATCACTTCTACCGCACCAATTTCGATGATTCGGTGCCCTTCATAATGTACGCCGACCATATTCATACCGGTGGTTTCGGTATCGAGTACGATCTGTCGCGTAATTTCAGTGCTTATTGGTTCCATTTTATGTCAGACTTACGCTTTTAAACTGAAAGATGAGTCTACCAGAGATGTTAAAGCAGGTAGAAATATTCACCGATGGCTCCTGCCTGGGAAATCCAGGTCCCGGAGGCTATGGTGCTATTTTACGCTATAAACAGCACGAAAAAACCCTCAGCGAGGGATATTTCCTGACGACTAATAACCGCATGGAGCTTTTGGCGGCGATTATGGCGCTGGAGTCCCTTAAGTCTCCCTGCCAGATCAGTCTAAGCACTGACAGTCAGTACGTTCGTCAGGGTATTACAAGCTGGATCCACGGTTGGAAAAAACGCGGCTGGAAAACAGCAGATAAAAAGCCGGTCAAAAACGTCGATCTCTGGATGCGACTAGATGCAGCTATCGGTAATCACCGCGTTGAATGGCTTTGGGTTAAAGGCCACGCCGGACACGAAGAGAACGAGCGGTGCGACGAACTTGCAAGAGCGGCAGCCTCTTCACCAACGCTTACCGATGAAGGATACCTTCCAGAAGGTTAAAAAGTCGGAAGACTATGGCTATTCTCCCCGATGGATGTTCTTTGTAGCGCCCAGAGCGCCAGGCCGCACCTTAAAACGCTTTCTGAACAGAGAAATCGGATTGATGGTTAAAGGTACTGTGCGCTTTCTTGCAACAATTAGGCTCTGGCAGCCAACAATAGGAAACGCTAGCCCTGCCCTGCCAAAAGACGTCGAGCAGGGTAAAGGCTGAAAATGGCGATGCAACAAAACCTCATAATTCAATAGGCTTAGCCAGTCCATCAATCGCATATTGGTGAACAATCTGGAAGAATAGGGATGACGATGTCGAAGAACGGGAACTAGTTTCCCTGCTCCAACAACGCTAACAGGATTGAATCCGCTGATAATTAACCATCCGTCATCAATCAATACGCGATCGACCTCACGCAGTACCCTGTGGGGATCTTCTGAATACGCCAGCGTATTGGCTAGCAGGCAGGCATCAATAGATTTATTTAAAAACGGAAGCTGGAAACTATCGGCATAAACGTTAACGTTATCGCCCGTTGACGCAGCGTGAATGTGGTGAGAAATCTGACAACGAGTAGTGTTAACCCCTACGCTCAACCGCCCAAGCTTTAACAGATGAAGACCAAACAGCTTTGGCCACCAGGGAGTCAGCTGCTGTTCCAGCGCGGAGAGTAAAGAACCGCCGAAGGATAACTCATCCCATGATGCGGGCGGTGCTACAATCTTCTCGATACGAGCGGCTCTCATGGATTATCATCTCTTCAAGTCTAACGTTAACCTCAAGGGTATCCCTATGCATCTTATCAGCATTCCCGCGTTTCAGGACAATTACATTTGGCTACTGACGGATGACCAGCATATAAATATTGTGGTCGACCCTGGAGACGCGGAACCAGTTATTGAAGCCCTCAGCAAGAGAGACCTGACACCTTCAGCGATCCTACTGACTCACCACCATAACGATCATACAGGAGGCGTTACGTCGCTGTGTGAACGCTATCCGGGCACTCCGGTCTATGGCCCTCAGGAAACTGAAAATAAAGGTGCAACAGTCATCGTCAAAGAAGGCGATAAAATCGCACTGGGTGCGCTATCGTTCGATGTGATTGGCGTTCCCGGACACACTCTGGGACACATTGCCTACTTCTCTGCACCCTATCTGTTTTGCGGTGATACGCTATTTTCTGCAGGCTGTGGCCGAATTTTTGAAGGCACCGCAAAACAGATGTATGAATCGATAGAAAAAATCGCGGCACTCGGTGATAACACTATCGTATGCTGCGCCCACGAATATACCCTATCAAACCTGCGGTTCGCTCACCATATTTTACCTGAAGATAGCGAAATTGAAACATATCTACAACAAATCACTCAACTACGCGCTGAAAACAAGTCTTCTGTACCTACAACGTTGCAAAAAGAGAAAAAAATCAACCTATTCTTAAGATGTCATCAGACTGATTTACAAAGGAAGTTAGGGTTTAATACTTCAACTACGGCAGTTTGGCAGATTTTTGAGCGATTAAGGGCGCTGAAAGACAGTTATTGACGCTTTTTGTTGAGTTATTTGACTAGCCAAAGTATTATCGGTCGACTTTTAATCAAATAAAAACCTGAATACCATGAAAACAAGAGCGATCATACTCGCCTCTGTATTACTCGTTGGCTGTCAGGCGACCGATAAGCAACCACCGCAGACTAACGCAGGCAATCAGAACCTTTCTTCCGCCAGTAAATTTTTTGCTAAACATTCTCAGAGCGGCAATCTGGATTGGCTTATCGCCGAGGACGGTCAGTCTGAAAAAAATCTGTGGCAAGTCGTCAGCTCTGAGCTGAAGATGGACGTTCCAGAGAACGATCGGATCCGCGAGCAGAAAGAGTACTACCTTAAGCGTAAAAGCTCTCTCCAGAATGTCGCAGTTAGGGCCGAGCCCTATATGTATTGGATTGTTAGCGAATTAAAGTATCGCGACATGCCGATGGAACTGGCACTACTGCCCATCGTGGAGAGCTCTTTTAATCCCAGCGCGACGTCAACCGCCAGCGCCGCAGGCCTTTGGCAAATTATTCCTACTACCGGGCTCTCCTACGGCTTACAGCAAAACCGCTGGTATGACGGACGACGCGACCTCGCTGAATCTACCGATGCAGCGCTGAACCTTCTTGAACGCCTCAATGACATGTTTAACGGTGACTGGCTGCTAACGCTCGCTGCATATAACTGCGGTGAAGGGTGCGTCATGAGAGCGGTTAAAGAAAACCAGAACAAAAATCGCCCTACGGACTACTGGTCATTGAACCTGCCGCGGGAAACTATTAACTATATTCCTAAACTACTGGCGCTCAGCAGTATTATCAAGAACAGCGATGGTTACGACCTGACTATGCCGCATAGTAACGTCAGTCGAGCACTCACGCGCATTGAGATCGGAAAACAGATCGAACTGGAGCAGGCGGCTAAAATGGCTGATATCCCGCTTCAAAAACTAAAGACTTATAACGCAGGCTATAAACACGACTTTACTGCACCAAACGGGCCACACTCCATCACACTGCCAGTGCAAAATGCTCAGAAATTGACAGCCTCGCTGCAAAAAGGCGACGTCAATCTGGTTAACTGGGGGCAACATCGCGTTGTGGAAGGGGAAACCATCGAAATTCTGGCTCAGCGCTATGGCATCAATGCAAATGACATCAGAGAAGCTAACGCGCTAACGGCACAGGTTGCCGCTGGCCAAGTCATTACTCTTCCTGTATCTGCGGCATATATGAGCCAGCTTGCAGTTCAGCAGGCGCAGAGCGTTCAACAGGTTGCAAAAAATAGTACCTCAACAACGTCGACTAAATACAAAGTCCGCTCGGGGGATACTCTGTCATCGATTGCTAAACGGCATAAGGTGAAAACCAGTGATATCCAGCGTTGGAACAAGATGGCAAAGAACGGCAAGCTTAAGGTGGGGCAAACACTACAAATTGCCAGCACGACTAGCAGCAAATCGAACTCGCGCCGCAGCATTACCTATAAGGTGCGCAAGGGAGATTCATTAGTCAGTATTGCCAAACGCCACAACGTTGATATTAATGATGTGCTCAAGTGGAACTCAAAGCTTGAAAACGTCCATCGTCTACAGCCGGGTGATACCCTCACGCTTTATAAGCGCTAGCAGCCAGATAGCCGGCTTCATCTGGAGCCGGCGTAAAACTTCACTAACAGCGGGTTATGGTCCGACGCTTTCGTCACCACAACCGATGCTTCTGCCACTTCCAATCCCCTATAAAAAACAAAGTCTAGTGGTCGCCCAAAGGCTCGCTTGCGCTGGTCATGGGTAAAATGCACTTCCTGAAGGCCGGTTAACGTGGAAAAACGGTAGAGAGATCGGATCCGCTGCTTGCTCCACGCATTAAAGTCGCCAGCAAGAATCACTGGCCCTCTATGCTGCATGATTTGCTCACCAATGGGCCTAAGCTGCTGCTGATAGATATCTACGCCAAAGCTGAAGTTAACGGCATGGATATTAGCCACCATAAGCTGACGACCGTCATCAAGCGGATATACCGTTACCAGAGCAGATTTTGACAGCCTCAACAGCGGCTCCTTTTCACGAAGCGGGCAGCAGTATACGGGATTAGCCGAGGCCAGTGTCATAACGCCCAGAGAGTACTGAGGCAGCATAATCGCCGGTACTTGATCGGTCGTCAGGTAGTGTGAGGTGGCAAATTGAATAAGCTCGGGTGTGGTCTGCGCTTCCTGAAGCAAAACTAATTGATTTTCAACGCCATGATTTGTCAGGACGTTAAGCCAATCCGCCCTCTGCTGTTTAAAGATATTCCATACCATAACGTTGAGGATGTCATGGGTGGGAAAGGCCTGCTGCGGCGTAATGATGGTTGGATTAAGATCCTCCAAGACGTCAGGAAAAACGCGCTCAGCCGGAGACCCAGCGGAATAGCGTAGAGCATAGTTTCTTTTTCTCACGTCTACTACCTATGATTAATCCACATCTCCTTACGAACTACAGGCCGTTTCAGCATCCTAGCCTAACGCTATTTCTACTTTATGGGGGGCTGGAGGGAAAACACAACCCTTAATGGAAAAATAAAAGCGGGCAGTCTTTAAAGTTAGACCCTATCTAAACGGCCTTGTTCATTGTTTGCTATCAGAGGGGGCAAATAATGGAGAATAATACACGAGGAAAATGATAAACCAGAAGACATAAAAAAGCCCGCACTAGGCGGGCTATCTTAAATAAGTGGCGGAACGGACGGGACTCGAACCCGCGACCCCCTGCGTGACAGGCAGGTATTCTAACCAACTGAACTACCGCTCCACCGAATTCTTTTCTCACCAGAAGCGTTCTGGCTTACTACTTTTAAATTAAGAGCCTGGCAGTTGATGAACCTCTTCGAGTTCACCCTTCGGGCCGTTGCGTTGCAACGTTCAAAAGGCTTTGCCTTTTGTCTATTACTCGTCTCATCCTGAGACTCGCCTCTTCGAGGCCGTCCTTTGGACGTTCAAACCTGCTCCCTGCAGGTTTGTCTCATCGAGTAGCGAACTGCCCGAACACCTGCGTACTTCTTCAATTTAAGAGCCTGGCAGTTCCCTACTCTCGCATGGGGAAGCCCCACACTACCATCGGCGCTACGGCGTTTCACTTCTGAGTTCGGCATGGGGTCAGGTGGGACCACCGCGCTATCGCCGCCAGGCAAAGTCTGTATTGTTCACCGTTGACGCTGTTGTTCTACCAACAACCCAACCACGAACTTCAATCCTTCAACAAGCTCAATAATTCTACTGTCTCTCGTCTCTAAAAACGCCTTCGGCGTTGTAAGGTTAAGCCTCACGGTTCATTAGTACTGGTTAGCTCAATACATCGCTGCACTTACACACCCAGCCTATCTACGTCATGGTCTTTAACGTTCCTTTAGGGGACTAAATGTCCCAGGGAAGACTCATCTCGGGGCAAGTTTCCCGCTTAGATGCTTTCAGCGGTTATCTCTTCCGCACGTAGCTACCGGGCAATGCAATTGGCATCACAACCCGTACACCAGCGGTGCGTTCACTCCGGTCCTCTCGTACTAGGAGCAACCCCCCTCAATCTTCCAGCGCCCACGGCAGATAGGGACCGAACTGTCTCACGACGTTCTAAACCCAGCTCGCGTACCACTTTAAACGGCGAACAGCCGTACCCTTGGGACCTACTTCAGCCCCAGGATGTGATGAGCCGACATCGAGGTGCCAAACACCGCCGTCGATATGAACTCTTGGGCGGTATCAGCCTGTTATCCCCGGAGTACCTTTTATCCGTTGAGCGATGGCCCTTCCATTCAGAACCACCGGATCACTAAGACCTACTTTCGTACCTGCTCGAGCCGTCACTCTCGCAGTCAAGCTGGCTTATGCCTTTGCACTAACCTCCTGATGTCCGACCAGGATTAGCCAACCTTCGTGCTCCTCCGTTACTCTTTGGGAGGAGACCGCCCCAGTCAAACTACCCACCAGACACTGTCCTCACCCCGGATAACGGGGCTAAGTTAGAACATCAAACATTAAAGGGTGGTATTTCAAGGTTGGCTCCACACGTACTGGCGTACATGCTTCAAAGCCTCCCACCTATCCTACACATCAAGGTTCAATGTTCCGTGTCAAGCTATAGTAAAGGTTCACGGGGTCTTTCCGTCTTGCCGCGGGTACACAGCATCTTCACTGCGAGTTCAATTTCACTGGGTCTCGGGTGGAGACAGCCTGGCCATCATTACGCCATTCGTGCAGGTCGGAACTTACCCGACAAGGAATTTCGCTACCTTAGGACCGTTATAGTTACGGCCGCCGTTTACTGGGGCTTCGATCAAGAGCTTCGCTTACGCTAACCCCATCAATTAACCTTCCAGCACCGGGCAGGCGTCACACCGTATACGTCCACTTTCGTGTTTGCACAGTGCTGTGTTTTTAATAAACAGTTGCAGCCAGCTGGTATCTTCGACTGGCTTCGGCTCCATGGGCAAGCCACTTCACCTATTGCCAGCGTGCCTTCTCCCGAAGTTACGGCACCATTTTGCCTAGTTCCTTCACCCGAGTTCTCCCAAGCGCCTGAGTATTCTCTACCTGACCACCTGTGTCGGTTTGGGGTACGATTTCGTGTTACCTGATGCTTAGAGGCTTTTCCTGGAAGCAGGGCATCAACCACTTCATCTCCGTAGAGACTCGTCATCACGCCTCAGTGTTAACAGCAGACCGGATTTACCAGGACTGCCCACCTACACGCTTAAACCGGGATAACCGTCACCCGGCCGGCCTAGCCTTCTTCGTCCCCCCTTCGCAGTAACACCAAGTACGGGAATATTAACCCGTTTCCCATCGACTACGCCTTTCGGCCTCGCCTTAGGGGTCGACTCACCCTGCCCCGATTAACGTTGGACAGGAACCCTTGGTCTTCCGGCGAGCGGGCTTTTCACCCGCTTTATCGTTACTTATGTCAGCATTCGCACTTCTGATACCTCCAGCAGACCTCACAGTCTACCTTCGCAGGCTTACAGAACGCTCCCCTACCCAACAACACCTAAGTGTCGCTGCCGCAGCTTCGGTGCATGGTTTAGCCCCGTTACATCTTCCGCGCAGGCCGACTCGACCAGTGAGCTATTACGCTTTCTTTAAATGATGGCTGCTTCTAAGCCAACATCCTGGCTGTCTGTGCCTTCCCACATCGTTTCCCACTTAACCATGACTTTGGGACCTTAGCTGGCGGTCTGGGTTGTTTCCCTCTTCACGACGGACGTTAGCACCCGCCGTGTGTCTCCCGTGATAACATTCTTCGGTATTCGCAGTTTGCATCGAGTTGGTAAGTCGGGATGACCCCCTAGTCGAAACAGTGCTCTACCCCCGAAGATGAGTTCACGAGGCGCTACCTAAATAGCTTTCGGGGAGAACCAGCTATCTCCCGGTTTGATTGGCCTTTCACCCCCAGCCACAAGTCATCCGCTAATTTTTCAACATTAGTCGGTTCGGTCCTCCAGTTAGTGTTACCCAACCTTCAACCTGCCCATGGCTAGATCACCGGGTTTCGGGTCTATACCCTGCAACTCATTCGCCCAGTTAAGACTCGGTTTCCCTGCGGCTCCCCTATACGGTTAACCTTGCTACAGAATATAAGTCGCTGACCCATTATACAAAAGGTACGCAGTCACCCCCCATAAAGAGAGGCTCCCACTGCTTGTACGTACACGGT